>JAZKEG010000010.1:0-113417 GCA_040387215.1 Verrucomicrobiota bacterium
TCGAAGAAATGGGCGAGTTGCGAGTAGGCGTTCGAATGGGTGCGGCCCATGAAGCCGTAGCCGATGAGGCCGATGCGAATAGGTTTTTTCATGAGTGATAGAAATGAAGGTGAATGAATCAATGAAAGCCGGGCTGAAATCCCCGACCTAACGGATCAAAGCGCTTCGTCGACTTCGATCATTGCTTGGAGGATGTGTTCCCACGTTTCCGCTTTTTCGAGGACTTCGTTCGAGAACATGCAGCCGTCCCAACAGATGTGCTCGATACCACGGTCGGCGGCGTCCTTGAGCCAGTAGGTCGAGGCGCGGGCGATGTCGATCTTGCCGTTAGGATCGTCGGCGAGGCAGTGGCGGCCGGTCTTGTCGTGGGAACCGGTGCCATGGACGGAACCGTCGTTCTGGGCGACGTGGAAATCGAGCGTCCACGGGCGCAAGCCGTCGGTCATGATCTTGTAGGCGTTCCAGAACTCATCCTCGCTGTAGCCTTCCTGAAGCAGTGCGGCTTCCGGCGCGTTGTAGCCGAGCAGATAGAGATAGGTGTGAGCGAGGTCGGCTTGGAAACCGACGATTCCGGGCATGTTGGTGGCTTCCAGCGTGTCGAGCATCGCCTTCCACGAGTGCATGCCCGCCCAACAGATTTCACCCTCGGCGGCGAGGCGTTCGCCGTAGCTGGCGGCGATTTTTCCGGCCTTCTGAAACGTGTCTGCGATCTTCTTGGTGTTGCTCGAAGGATCTGCGACCCATTCCGCCGGACCCGTTGCGGAGTCGATGCGAATGACGCCGGAAGTGCGGACGCCGTGCTCGTTGAGCAGCTTGCCGATGCGGCAGGCTTTTTCGACGGCTAACAAAAACTTGCCCTGATCTTCCGCTGATCCCATCGCCGAAGCGCCGACGGTGCCCGGCCAGATGGGTGCAACGAGCGAGCCGACATTGAGCCCGTGGCTGGCGATCTTGTCCGCCATCACTTTAAGATCGTCGTCGGAAATGTCCGGGTCGGTGTGCGGGTGGAACAGGAACAGGTCCACGCCGTCAAACTTGCGGCCGTTCACCTCGGTGGCAGCGGTGAGTTCGAGCATGTGATCCAGCGAGATAGGCGGGTGGTCGGTGCCGGGTTCTTTTCCGACCAGACCGGGCCACATGGCATTGTGGAGTTTCATAAGAGGTTGAGAGTTTTGGTAGAGAGTTAAAAATAGGTCTTATGGGTGCTATACGACCTATTGGTTCTTATACGCACCCATTGCCGGAGCATCCGGATTCACCTCAGGACCAAAGTAACGCAACGCCACAAGCGGCTCGGTGAGCGAAGTATTCTTGAAGGTGACGCCTTCTTTCGCCGCAGGTTCGGTGCAGAAGAACTCATCGTTAGAGAGCTCGTTGAAACGGAGGAGTTTCGGGCAGTTCAGGCGCAGCTTGTTGGCGAAGCCCTCGCCTTGGACAACGATGAGTGAATAAGCGCCGTTGTCCTTGAGGGTGACACTTTGTCCTGGCTCGACGGTGATTTCCTTGGCGGTGAAATACTGGAATCCGTCAACCTTGCCATAGACGATCCACTTGTCGTGATAGCCTTCGCCCTTGCTGGCGGTGACCGGTTCCAGATAGTGGTTGTCCTTGAAATTTGGATCGACGTTTTTCTCCCAGTCGAGCTGATCGATGATGAAATCGATATCCTGGTGCTTGTCCTTGGGCATGTCTTTCACCAGCAACGACCACGGCACCTCGCGGCCTTCGACGAGATTTTGATACATTCCAAAAACATCCGATCCCCATTGAGGCTCATAGGTGCAGAGCGAACCGGGCGCATGGAGGATGCAAGGATCGATGAGCCAGCCGGTACCGACTTTGAGTCGATAGGCTTTGGATAGATCGAGGATGCCGTTCTCGCCCTTGTTCCAGTTTTTGATGCACTGATAGACTTGGTCGCGCGTCGTTCCAGGCTCGAAGCCCATGAACGTGTAGGGGAAATTGTTGCCGACGTTGTTGTGCTGCGGTGGGAAGTAATAACTCTCCGGCTTGCCTTCCTGGCCGACCAGCGCGGCTTGCTCGGCGCTCTGGTGCATGTGGTGCGGGATGGGTCCCATGTTGTCGAAGAACTTCGAGTAAACCGGCCACTTGCCGTACTTGTCCCACATCGTTTTTCCGATGATCGCCGCACCGCTCTCGGCGATGGCATCGCGCAGCGTAAAACGCTCCTTACCGACGATCACATAGGAAAGCCCCTCGTCCGCCGCGCGGCCTTCGTTCGCGGTTTCCGTAGTTGATCCGAACCAGCGTTCGTCGATGCCGCCGCGGTTTAGACCGTAAGCGTAGGTGTCGTCCGGATGCAGCTTGATGCGCAGGCCGGGCTGGAGGAAGGAGCGGGGGACCCAAGTGGGTGAAAGCCGCAGCAAACCGCCCGTGTCCTCAAGGTGGCCGTCGAGCAGGGATTTGAGGTTGGACGATTGGGTTTTGAGGTCGTCGGTGGTCAGGGGATGGCTCATGGAATTTTGGAAAGCTGGGTTACGTTGGGATTATTTGGTTATTTCACGCAAGCCCCTATTCCAAAATGAATTTCCAATCGAGTGAGACATCGCAGGCGTCGCCGTGCTCGCCGGTCAAACGGACTCGGCAATCCCCCATCGGGGTGATGGTCACAATGGCTCCATTTTCAGCAGGCCAAGCGGCAACGGCGTGGATGTTGCGCAGTGAAACCGGCTCGTTTGGCTGAAATCGCCGGGTGGTCGGGATGCTTTCATGGGCGAGCAGATCGAGGCGTGAAGTATTGACCCCATCGGAAAAATGCGAACAGACATCCTCAATGCCAAGGCGTGCGGTGTGACGGCTGTTCCAAGGCGCAGCGGATCGACCACCATTGGACAGCCAAAGCAGCGTGCTGGGAAAATCCGCGGGATCTTTCAGGCTGAACCAAACGTAGCCGTCGAGCACCGCAGCCGTCCAAGCAAAGGGTTGCTCAGCGGTGGCGGCAAGGTGGGTGAACATGACGAGATCGTCATTACCTGCGCGTGCCGGATAGACGGAGAGGTCGGTGATGCCGCCATCAGCCAGTGGAACGGCACGCAAATCGGTGAAGCGACCGCCCGGCGCGAGCGCCTGCGATTCTCCTGCCGAAGGGTCGGAAAAATTTCCCGGATAGACGGACGCCCAGCGAATGGCGCTGGTGGTGACGCGCCCGGCCGAAATCCCAGAAAAATCCAGAATTGGATGGGTGCCGTAGTTGAAATCGCCAGCTAGGCCGGAAATGCGATTCTCCAGATAGACGGCCTGTTGACCGGGACGGATGGCGAGGGATTTCTCGACGGTCGCGCCCGTGTCAGAACACGCGATGCGGAGGCGCAGCGAGCGGTCGTTCGATTCGATTTCCTGCCAACCGTGATTGGCGGCTTCTCCGTGGGGCGGTCCCTCGTCTTGTCCGCCGAAAGGCAGGCAGAGGAAATCACCGCGCAGCACGGAGAGCAGCGGCGGCACGTCGGGATACTCGCTCGGTTGCCACGGCGAGAGCGAGTAGGGCGAGACGTCCCGACCGGAGAGGTGAAACACCACGGGAGCCATGTGGCCGCCACGAGCGGTGACGGATAGATCCACCTCGGGCGTGCCGAGGTGGAAGGATGGCTCGCCGTGGTGAGTTTGCATCATTCTCGGTTAGGATTTGAGAATGCCGCGGGCGGCGAGGTTGTTGAGGCGGCGTGTGGTGTCGATGAGTCCGTCCACGGTCACTTCCAAGTAGGAGCGGCCATCGCGCGTGTCGATGCCATGGCCTGGGTCCATTTGGCGCAGCAGCTCCAGCGCGTCGTCGGTGTGGTCGAAGACCTCGACGAAGACGTGGCGCAACTCGCCGGTGCGCGCGTAGGCTTCGAGCAACGCGCTGATCCAGCCGTCGTCAGTGGAAAGGCAACCGCGCGTGGTCTTGGCGGAAGCATGGAAAATCCCGAGTTCCCCAGCTGCGCCGATGCGGGCGATGAGGTCCTGGTTCTCTGCGATGGTCAGGCCGGAGTCGCCGCAATGCGCGGCATCGACGAGCAGCTTGAAGAACTTTTTCCCGAGCGCTTGGTTGGCGGCTTTCACGAAGGACCAGCCGCGGTCCACGTTGGTGAAGGTCTTGAATTCGCCGGGGCGCAGGAACTCGATGTGCCAATGCTCGACGCAGGATCCCTCGACGCCGGCTTCCTGATAGACTCGCATGTGAACCTTGACGTTCTGGGCGATGGCGGCATCGAAAGCAGCTCCCTCGCGCGGCGCGTCGCCCTTCATCCACTCCTCGATGGAGGTGGAGGAAACGTGGCGGATGCCGTGTTGAATGGCGGACTTGAGGCTGACGACGAGTTGCGAGACGACCGCATCCTCGTCGGCGGGTTCCATCGGATTCGCACCGCCGACCATGATGATGTAGTGGACTTCCAAGCCGAGCGCCTTGAGGCCGTCGACCATTTCCGCCACCTCGGCGGAGTCGGCGGTCGAGAAGAACGGGATCTGGACGATGCTCATCGTGACGGGCGAGGCGTCGCAGAGTTTTTTCATCTCGGACAGGACGCGCAACGAGCCGTCGGCATCCCGTGGGAAGCGGCCGTTTTCGTCAGGCACGATGCCGCCGACGAACTTGAAATGGGTGGTAACGACGCCGAGTTGGACGTTCGGCTTGAGAGCGATTTTCGCGGACATGGACGGGAGTAAAAAGGGAGGACCGCGAGGGGGGAAGGGAGAAGTTCGAGCAGATAGGCCGAAGGCGTGAGTGAAGCCGGTGGCCGGAGTCATGCGCTTCACGGAGCGATCCTGATGGCCTCCTTCAGAACAACCAAACCACAAGACCGCCGTGCGTTTCGCCCGGTTTGAAGCAGGGACAGTGTCACACACTTCCGTTTGCGGCGGGAAGGGTGGGCGTTACGCTGCAGGGTTTCCATTCCACACAATCATGAAAAACTTCATCTCCCTACCCATCGTCCGCAGCAGCGTTTCTGCGGCCTCCTTATTTGCCCTTTCCGCTGTTCCGGCGTTGGCGGACGTCACTTTGAAAGGTTCCGTGGGCGCGCGAGTGATCGACGACGATGTGGTCATCGCCCGCAACACCCGTTGCGTGATGGAAGGCACCCTCATCAAAGGGAACATCCGTGTTCTTTCCGGTGCCAAGTTGATCGGCAAGCGCATCCGCGTGGATGGCAACGTGCAGGCGTTCGACGCATTTCTCGTCGATCTGCGCCAAGGCACCCGAGTGGAAGGCGATGTCCAAGGCGAGGGCACGCGCTCCATCCGAGTGGTGGGCGGCACCCGCGTCAGTGGCAACGTGCAACTCACCGAGGGTTCCGCACCTGCTGGCGTGGACGCGTTGCTCGTTTCTGGCGCAACGGTAGAAGGCGATGTGCAGGCGGAGAAAAGCAGCGGACGCCTCCGCTCGCGCAACTCCACCGTCGATGGAAACCTGCAATTCGTCGAAAACCGCCGCGGCCCCTATCTGATTCGTAACAACTCCATCGACGGCGACTTGCAGTTTTTCAAAAACCAAGGCAGCGGCACCATCACGGACAACACGGTGAAGGGAAATCTCCAGAGTAAGGAAAATCGCCCAGCTCCCGTGGTCACCGGCAATCGCGTGGAGGGCGATCTGGAGCTGGAGTGAAGATGGCTGGGAAAATCCAGATTGCGGACGGCAGATGCTAAGTTTTTCGGCCCGACCTGCATTTCACCATGCATGTCTCTGAAAATCCCATCTTCGTCCGCCATTTCCGCCATCGCGCTTTCTCTGCTTTTGCTTCCTCTGCCCGTCGCGGCAGGGGAAGACTTTTTTAGCAACTGGCCGGAGGGGACTTCGCCCAAACTAGTCGGCACTCGGGCCACTGAGCGGTTCATCTCCAAACTCAATGACAAAGCTGCATCCGGCAAAAAGCATGAGATCCGCTATCCGGAAGTGGTGACCTGGTATGGTGCACTCACCTTCGCCAAGGCCAGCAAGCAGCCGGAATTGACCCAAGTCCTCATCGAACGCGCAGGCCCGCTCTTGAACGAGGAAACCTACACCATGCCGGCTCCTGATCATGTGGACCGCAATGTTCTCGGAGCCCTGGCGGGAGAAGTTTTCCTGCAATCCGGCAGCCAGCGGGGGTTAGAAATTGCGAAGAACTATGCCGATATTCAATGGCAGCCCACTGAGGCAATCATTCAGAAGGCCGCGGCCGAACCCGGAAAACCGCAAGCGGGATTGAGCTGGCGCTTCGACGCAGAGGCAAAGCAATACATGGATCAGGGTCTGAGCTGGCAGACGCGGTTCTGGATCGATGATATGTACATGATCACCATGGGGCAGGGGCAAATGTTCCGCGCCTCTGGGGAGCGGAAATACATCGATCGCGCAGCCGAAGAGATGGTCGCCTATCTGGATAAACTCCAGCAGCCTAACGGGCTCTTCCATCATGCGCCCGATGTCCCGTTTTTCTGGGGCAGGGGAATCGGCTGGATGGCCGCAGGAATGACCGAACTTTTGATCTCCCTGCCAGAGGACAATCCAGACCGGGACCGCATCCTCGCAGGCTACCGCAAGATGATGGCCACGCTCAAAGAGACCCAAAGCGAAAGCGGCATGGGGCTCCAACTCGTGGACGATGCGCAGTCTTGGCCGGAGAGCTCCTGCACGGGCATGTTCACCTTCGAGCTGGTGACCGGAGTGAAACAAGGTTGGTTGGATGCCGAGATTTACGGACCGGTGGCCCGCAAGGCATGGATCGCCCTAGCCGGACAAGTTCACGGCAATGGCGACGTTTGCCAAGTTTGCCTCGGGACAGACAAGAAAAACAGCCGCGAGTACTATCTCAAACGGCCCAGAATCCTCGACGATGATCACGGCCAAGCCGCCCTCTTGTGGAGAGCCACTGCGCTCAGCCGCTGAGTCGCCACCGCAACACTTTTCCTCCCAATCGCAGCTGCCGCCTCTCGCCACGAGGCCCTATTCCCTTCGACGTTCAACGTCGGGCATTCGATGTTCGGTGTTCCAAAAGAAGCCGCCCAAGCCGCCAAGAATCAACAAAGCCCATTCTCATCTCTCTGCTGCTCACAGATCACTCGGCACTTCTTCTCTTCTTACAATCAGAACGTTCCAAACTCACGTTAGAATCACGCATCGCTGCGAGTTTTCGCCGCAGAAGAATCATCGGAAGCCATTTTCTCCCGGGAGAACGCCATGCCCTCCCGGGAAGATACCACAAACTCCCGGGAGAATGCCACAAACTCCCGGGAGTTTGTGGCTTCCTAACGAGACTTTTTTATTTCTCCCGCATGCAAGTCATTTGCTCCCGGGAGAATGCAGAAAACTCCCGGGAGTTTTGTTCTTCTTAATCCGAGAAAGGAGCTTCCTAACGTGACTCGGAAAAAAACTCTGCACCCGATGCCACTTTCTCCCGGGAGTCTGCGACATTTTAACGACGAAAAATCACTTTCTCTCGTTAGGAAAGGTTTCCCTCCCGGAAGAATGCGACAGACTCTCGGGAGAATGCGACAGACTCCCGGGAGAATGCGACAAACTCCCGGGAGGAAGTGACTTACGAACGAGAGTAAGTTTCGGATCACGGAGGAGAAAGAGCCTCAACTCGGGAGGCTGAATTCGGGCCGCCAACCTTTTTGAAGAGCTGGCGGTCGTTCATCTCATGCCAGACAGGGCGATCGCGGAGGAAAGAGAGCTTTGTTCGCAAAAGAACGCACCGATTTCAAAGCTGAACATTTTTCAGATCTGAATCTCTGAGTTCCTCGCCTTCCTTTGCGGCTAAGATCCCCGCACCAACCCGCATCCCATCTTCAGATTCGCCCGATTCGTTGGATTCGCGGTTACCCCCTCGAAAACTCCCTCAAAAATTCACGCCGTGGCTTGCCAAGCGCAGCTCGATATCCGTTAGGACCATTCTGTGAGCTTCTTTCCCATCCGAGAAATCAACCCATCCAAGCCAAACCCCCAATCGCTTGAAAACCAGCGCTCAAAAACCCAATTTCTTCCCGCTTGCCGGAGCTAACGAAATTTCTATCCTCCTCAGCTGAACCAACACACTGTTGTGCAAAAATAATATGAATCCAGCCATTCCCATTCTCCGTTCATTTGACGAGATCAAAGCCAAAGAATTTTACATCAGCTTCCTAGGATTCAAGGTTGATTGGGAACATAGATTATCAGAAGGCATGCCGCTATACATGCAAGTATCAAGAGGCGACTGCATACTGCACATTTCGGAGCACCACGGGGACGGCTCACCTGGAGCAGGAATCCGCATTGGCACGCCAGACATTGACTCATATCTCGAACGCCTGCGAGCTTCGGATTATAAGCATTGCAAACCGGACGTTCCCACAGAGAAGCCTTGGGGATTGCGCGAGGTTGATTTACAAGATCCTTTTGGCAATCGGCTCACCCTGTACTCCGAGTGACAAAGAAGCACAACAAGACGCGTCACGTAACCACTACCAGCCGTTATCTTGAGATGATTTCCCGTAACTACAACCTCAAACCCGTAAGCGATGACCGCCGCCGCTGGTAGTGGCACGTGCGCTTTACGTTGCCAGAAAATGAAGACTCTCGCATTCGCATATTACGCTGCCCTCGCGATGGTTGTTTCCGCCCAGGACAAACAGCCTGACGTGACCCCGATCTTTTCGGACAGCATCATTCAGTCATGGGGATATCGCACCCAAAAGAGTGAGACGAGGGAACAAACCGAGTGGGAGACCAAGCACTTTGGAAAGGCCAGTATCCGACTTCAATCAATCAAGAGCACGAAGGAGCTTAAAGACTGGAAGAACGCCTACTACAGGTTCCGAATTACCGAGGAGACCTTTGCCACGCCGGAGGGTGCGAAGAAGAGAATCGAGAGGATTCGCGATACACCTCCTGGATTGGACACGAAGACGGATCCACACTGGGTTCTCTGCGATGGGCTTGCGGTAGGCAGAATTGCCTACATCGTTTCCACCGATTCGACCAAGTTCGAGATTGAAGCGCTGCCGACAGTGATGAAGCTTCTGACTGCACAGGTCACCACCAAATGAAAAATGGCGAATCGGGTCCCCGGGAGTGATTAGCTCCCGGGCCTCACACCACCTTGCATACGGCTTTGACCCGTGCCTCCGTCCATGCAGTTAGGCTTGCGGGATTTTTAGAGACGCTAACGCGTCCACCGCATTGTCCAGGGCGTTTCCAATCAGACTCGGGCATCTGGCCCGTAGTGCAGAACCGTCTAGATGACTTTGATTTCGTCCAGAGGATCAGGCTTCTCATTTCTCAAAACCTGCTAGCGCGGAAACTGCATTCAAAACTGGAACCCTTTGTTCCTCTAGGCAGATAGATTTTTACAGAAGTTCGCAATGGAAACGAAGTTTGGGGGGAGTGAATCCATCTCAATTTTAGCCTCATCGCCGAGGGAGGCGTTTCATCCGCTCGCTTTCCTTCGTTTTCTTGGCGTCTTTCTGTTCAATTCCATCATTGATGGCGGCGGCTCTAGTGTTCCGATGAAGGCGTGACACGGTGCAAAAAAACCGCCTCTCCGTAAGGAAAGGCGGCTTTTGGAATTGAATCGTTAGGACGATCTCAGGCAAGTGACTCAGGGAGTCGGGACGAGCGAGATGGTCTTGAGGATACGCGAGGCGATCTGATAGGGGTCGCCTTGGGAGTTTGGACGGCGGTCTTCGAGGTAGCCTTGATACTTGTCGTCCTTGACGAAGCCGTGAGGGATACGGATCGAAGCGCCGCGATCTGCGACACCGTAGGAGAACTTGTCGATGGCCTGGGTCTCGTGGAGACCGGTGAGGCGCATGTGGTTATCTGGGCCGTAAACGGCGATGTGCTCTTCGACGTGGTCGGCGAAGGCGGCCATGAGGGCTTCGAAGTAGGCCTTGCCGCCCTTGGAGCGGAGGTACTCGGTGGAGAAGTTGGCGTGCATGCCGGAGCCGTTCCAGTCGGAGTCGCCGAGGGGCTTGCAGTGGTATTCCACGTCGATGCCGTATTTTTCACAGACGCGGTTGAGGAGGTAGCGGGCGACCCACATTTCGTCGGCGGCCTTTTTGGAGCCCTTGCCGAAGATCTGGAATTCCCACTGGCCCTTGGCCACCTCGGCGTTGATGCCTTCGTGGTTGATGCCTGCGTCCAAGCAAAGGTCGAGGTGCTCCTCGACGATGGTGCGGGCGATATCGCCCATGAACTTGTAGCCGACGCCGCAGTAGTAGGGGCCTTGGCCGATTTTGGGGAAGCCATCGGCAGGGAAGCCGAGAGGACGGCCGTCTTGGTAGAGGAAGTATTCCTGCTCGAAGCCGAACCAGGCGCCTTCGTCGTCAAGGATGGTGGCGCGGGCGTTGGTTGGGTGAGGGGTGGTGCCGTCGGGCATCATGACCTCGCACATGACGATGGCACCGTTCTTGCGGGTGCTGTCTGGGTAGATCGCGACGGGCTTGAGCACGCAATCGGAGCTTCTGCCTTCGGCTTGTTGGGTGGAGCTGCCGTCGAAACCCCACAGTGGGAGTTCTTCAAGCTTTGGAAAACTGGCGAATTCCTTGATCTGCGTCTTGCCGCGGAGGCCTGGGACGGGGGTGTAGCCGTCGAGCCAGATGTATTCCAATTTGTATTTGGCCATGTTGATGGTTGTTGTTCGATTTAACGGTTGTTTTTCGTCTCTGTGCGCTCCGGAAAGGAAGGGACACTTCCACCCGCCGGAGATGGCTGACGGTCATGAAAAAGCATCATGCGTGCCAAGCCATTTGTATTTTTATCAGTCATGGCCGCCGTCTTCGGATGGGGCGTCGACCGTGATGACGATGAGGCTTGTATCGTCGATTCCAGAGTTGTCGATAGCGCGTTTTGAGAGAGTTAGGACGGTTTCGGCGGGGTCGTCGGGGCAGCTGGCGAGGGCGTTGGAGAGGTTCCTTTCCCACAATCCGTCGATGAGACCGTCGGAGCAGAGGAGGAAGCGATCGCCATGTTGGTAGGAAACGGCGGCGAAGTGTGGGCTGACGCGCGGGTGGCCGCCGCCGACGACTTCGAACAGCGCGGCGCGGCGTGGGTGGGCACGGTATTGAGCCTCGTTGATTTCGCCGCGTTTCCACTGGCCCCATGCGGAGGTGTGGTCACGAGTGAGTTGCTGGAGGCACCCGCCACGGGACAGGTAGATGCGGGAATCGCCGACGTTGGCGAGGTAGAGGTTTTCCGGGGTGAACCAAGCAAGGGCAAGGGTGGCTGCCATGCCGGACTTGTCCTGGCAGCCTTCCGCGGCGGCATTGATTTGCTCGTGGATGAAGCGAATGGCATGGCCCAAATGGGCGAGCGAGTCGGGGAAGAATCCGGCGGCGGCGGCCTTGAAGGTTTCCGGGATGATCTCGGCCATTTGGGAAAGGATGATGGACGAGGCGATGTCGCCGGCATTGCCACCGCCCATGCCGTCGGAAACGGCAAACACGAGGTCGTGCCGGGTGAGCGCGCGGCTGCCATGGGCGGCGAGAATTTCGGCCCCGGATGGGCCGGATGCGAAGGCGACGAGCGAATCGTCGTTGCGGGGTTTCCTTGATCCGCTGTGGGTCAGCGACGCCCATCGGAAGGTGGCGTTCTCGGGCACGGGTGGGTTTATTGGGGGTTTTGAAAGAGAAAATCACATTTCCTGGCCACCGGGCTTTTCCGGGGCGGGAAGGATGTCAGCGAGTTCAAAATCGATGATGCAGAAGCAGCCGAGTTTGTCCGAGTAGGTGATGTTGCGGGGCTCCGCATCGAGGTGGCGGACGCCGTAGTCGCGCTCCAGTTTGGCAAACAGGCTGTCGGACTTGCCCTTGCTGATCTGAGGCGCGGGTTTGCCGCAATTGGTGGAGACGAAGTAAAGTTCCTCCGGGTGTTCCTCCAGCAGACGGGGGACGTAGGGGCAGCCGCGTTCCTCGAGTACCTTGAGCACCTCCACCTCGCGGGCGTAGCGCTTGTCAGCATCCGTCCCTCGCAAGCGTTTGTGAACGTTGCCGTAAAAGTCGATGCGGACGTTGGAACGAATGCCGTCTTTGAGTGGATCGATGCCCATGGTCTTGCCCCGACGAAAGTGGACGGCAGCGGGGCTGTCACGCTTTAGTTCCGAGTCAGGATGGGTTTTCGCGCGGAAGTCGTGGTAATTTCGAAATCAACTACGCCGCACATCGCCTTTCCAAGTATCTGCAAAAGCGTCCAATGACTGATCATGAGTCTGTCATCAAGTGGGCCCGCAGGGATTTGAACCCTGGACCAAGGGATTATGAGTCCCCTGCTCTAACCGCTGAGCTACAGGCCCTTGGCCGGTGGAGGCGGGTGCCGTCCGACATCGGGTCGCGCGTTTCTAGGGGAGGGGAGAGCCTTGTGGCAAGGTTGTTCGGCAGGGAAAACTGGAAGCGTTGGATTGGCCGTAAGAGCCGCCTTGGATAGGCATCACTTGGACAACCCGCTGACCTTGTTCTCCCGGTTAGGCGCTGCCGCAGGCGTTGCCAAAACCTCGCCGATGAAGCGCTGGGTTTGAGCGGGTTTGTTGTAGGAGACGTTCTGCCAAGCCACGGATAGGCGGTACTTGCGATCTTGCATGAGACAGGGCATGCGGTGAGGCGTTGGGATGGTCGTGGTGTGGAGTCGCAATGATTTGCCGTCGGGGCTGGGCAGGAGGATTTCCTCGCGCCAATCGCCGAGCAGGTCAGCGGCGAGGTTGGGAGGACCGCCCATGCCACGTCGGCCGGTGGGTGGCCGGGCGGAGAAAATTTGCTTTTCCCGGCCTTTTTCCCAATCCCACTTGAAAATGGCATGGCTGCCGTAGATCTCGCGCAACAGGTCGCCGTCCCACCAGATCACCCAATCCGCGAGGCGTGGCTTCGGGCCGATTTCCACGCCTTTGGCCGTTCTCAACCCGCCCGGGCCACCCCAGACCTCAGCACCGGTATGGCGTGGATCGATGTCCGCCACGACGCCTTTGCTGATGTCGACGCCCGGGCTGTGACTCCACAGAAGTTTGCCGGTCCGCGCATCGTGCATGCCAGCCCCCGGCGTTTGCCAGCGCACCGTTTCCTCCTCATTCTCGGTGACTAGATAGAGTTCCATGCCTGGCCGCTCGGGATCGAAATCGCCGACTTGCACGGAGTCTCCATGGCGGCGGCCTGTCGAGTAGAGGCCCTTGCCGTCATCGTCCACCGTCATCGCCTGATAGACGATCTCGTCCTTGCCGTCCTCATCCACATCGGCCACCGCCAAGTTGTGGCCGCCCATCCCGGAAAAGGGTGAAACGTCACGGAAGGGCGGACGGCTGATGCCGGAATCAAACACCCAGCGGGATTTCAACTCACCGCCGCGCCAATCCCAAGCTGCTAGAACGGTGCGTCCATAGACACCGCGACTCATCACCAAACTGGGATTCACGCCATCGAGATAGGCAATGCATGCGAGGAAGCGATCGCAGCGGTTGCCATAACTGTCATTTTCGCCGTTGCCACCTTTGCCACCCCAGCCATCGATCGGATCTCGTCCTGGAATGAACTCCACGCTCTTCAGCGCGGCTCCCGTCATGCCATCGAAGATTGTTAGGAATTCGGGCCCTTCCAAAATGCGGCCGTGACGTGACGATCCCTCGTCCTTGTTGCGCCAGTCTTTCGACGCATCGCCGATGATCTTGCCCTTCCCATCCACCGTGCCATCCGCCGTTTTGCAGGCGACCTCGGCGCGACCGTCGCCATCGAGATCATAGACCATGAATTGCGTGTAATGCTCGCCCTCGCGGATGTTTTTGCCCAAGTCGATGCGCCACAGGAAACTCCCATCCAACTTGTAGGCGTCGAGAATCGGCGTGCCGGTGATGCCGGCGAACGAATTGTCGCGCCCGCGCGAAACCTGATGTACGACCAGCTCATTGGTGCCGTCGCCATCCAAATCGCCGACCGAGCAATCGCCTGCTCGATAGCCCTCGATGGAACGAAGGGGAATTTCCAAATACGGCTGATCTAGCAGTGTGACTCGCTTCGAGGCCTCGCTTTCCTTGCCGTCCACCACCGTGCGGATAAAATATTCCTTCCCGGCGAGCTTGTCGGTCAGACTCGTTGCTTGATCTAACGGACTATCGTTGACCTTTTCCACGCGGGTTCCATGACCTCGATAGAGGTTGAAAGCCACCTCTGGAGCATCGTCTACGAGCAGTCTCCATCCGATGAATGCCGTCCCATCGTCTTTTTTCACGGCGATCAACCCGCGGTCCAATTTCTCCATTTTAGGCTCCGCCCGCGCACCACTTGCCGCGAGGACGGCCGCGATGACCATCCCCGTTCTCCAGCTGATTTTCGTTCTCCCCATGTCTTTGTTGCAACGGCATGAAACCCCACGGAATTCCATCGGGTTGCTTACCCCTTCGGAGTATGTCCCAATCTCTGCCTGTCCTGACACGTTTGGACATCGTGCAACTCTTGCGATTGATCCTTCTTGTTCTTCTCCCCGCGACTGGAATCGTCCACGCGCATCTGGGACATGAGAATCAAGCCGAGTTGCGCGTTTTCCCGGATCGCATGCGCTTGGTGTTTCGGACTTCGCTGCCATTCGCGTGGACGCTGCTCGGCGACAAGGCTCCTTTGATGGCCGATGAGGCGGGAAGGGCGGTTGTCGTTCCATTGCTCGAAAATGCTGCGCCTTCGCTGTTCGCTGTCTCGCAGGATGGCGAACTCATGATTCCGCTGAAGGTGGAAGCGATGTTTGAGCCGGATGACCATTTCGCTTTCGTGCTGAATTTTCAGCGACCGGTGAAGTGGCCGGTCCTCGTGAAGGCCAGTCCAGCGGCCATTGCGGATCAGCTCGACGCCACCACCATCGCCGTTTTCGATCTGACAGCGTCGCCATTCGCGCGGGACATCGAGCCCATTCTCAAACAGGAAATGCGCCGCGAAAGGCCGTCGATTTCCTTCGATCTCACGGGGAAAACATCCGCTCCCGCCTCGGTCGCAGGGGAAACGGTTCCTGTGTTAGAGCCAAGCCGTCGGCGTTCTCTCGGCTGGCTGGTGAGTTCCGCCATCGCCACCGTGCTGGTTTTAGGCGTTTGGAAATGGATTTCGCGTAAGCGGTAACCCCATCAGGTAATAGCTCAATCGCGCATGGCTCGGAAAAATCCCGCTTCAGGGATGGGGGAGTGGTTTCCGTCCCGAATCGAAAACCCATGATACGCCCGTCCCTCAAGCCGGTCCTGACGCTCATTGTTTGCCTCTTGAGCTGTGGCCAATCCTTTGGCCAACGCCAGATGGAACGCCTCGGCCGGGGCGTCGTCGCGTTGAGGTCGAGCAGCACGCAGATCCATGTAAGTTGGAGGTTGTTAGGAAATGATCCCGCTGGAGTCGCATTCAATTTGTATCGCGCGGCCAACGGTGGGACCGCGATCCAAGTGAACACCTTGCCCATCTCCGCAACCACCGACTATCTTGACACACCGGGAAATCTTACCACCACCAGCTATGCTTACACCGTGCGGCCTGTCATCGGTGGCGTGGAAACTCCCGATCTCTGGGCCAATCCACTGGGCGTGCCATTCAGCCTGCCTGCCGATCCACCGACGCGGCGCTATGTGCCGGTGCCTTTGCAAGCGACGCCGGACGGGGCACTGGACGTAAAATTCTGTTGGGTGGGCGACCTGGATGGCGACGGCGAGTTCGACTTTGTCGTCGACCGCCAATCCGGCGAGGGAGCGCGCCAGTTCCTCGAAGCCTACACCCGAAATGGCAGCTTACTTTGGCGCATCGACCTCGGGGCTAACAGTTTTTATAAATACAACATCGAACCCGGTTCTTCCTCGATCAGCATCGGCCATGGCGACAACGTTACGGTTTATGACATGGACGGCGACGGCAAGGCTGAGGTTCTGTTACGCACGGCAAACGGGGTCGTCTTTGGAAATGGCGTGGTGGCCAGCGGCGGGGCGACCAACAACGTGCAGTTTATCTCTGTGCTCGACGGCATGACGGGTGCCGAGATGGCGCGCGCAACGGCACCCAATCCGCGTCTCACGGACGGCCCGATGAACGGTCACATGGGCATCGCCTATCTCGACGGGAAACGCCCATCGCTGCTGTGGGCAGCGAAAAACCGCGATTCGAACAATGATTTTCATGGCGTGATCACCGCATGGGATTGGCGGGGCGGCAACCTCACCCAGCGCTGGTCATGGGTGGATTCCGGCAGCACCCACGCACCGGAGGGACACCAAATCCGCATCGCCGACGTTGATAACGACGGCAAGGATGAGTTTGTCGATATCGGCTACGTGCTCGACGACAACGGCACGCAGCTCTTCAACATTCCGGAAATTGTTCATGGCGATCGCTTTCATCTAACCGACATCAATCCAGATAGACCGGGCTTGGAGAACTTCATTATCCAACAGAACAATGGCAGTGGATTGGCGACCGCCCTCTACGATGCGGGCACCGGCAGCATGATTAAGAAATGGTATGCGGGCGGCGTGGTCGATGTCGGCCGGGGCGTGGCGGGGGACTTCGATCCTGCCGTGAAAGGCTGCGAAATGTTTTCCACACAGCCCGGGATTTTTGACTGCAATGGCAACCAACTTTACGACAACCACCCGTTTCCGCCGGAAGCGATCTGGTGGGACGGCGACTTGGTGCGCGAGTTCGTTTCCACCATCGGCAGCTCGGCGACCAGTCCGGGCATCGACAAGCTCAACACGGCGAATGGCAGCAGCACGCGCGTGATCAGTCTTTACAGCGATACGGCGGCTCCCAATTCGCCCTACAACAACTACATCGCCTACGGTGGTCGCCCGCAGTTCTGGGGCGACATTCTTGGCGATTGGCGCGAGGAAATGCTCTGCGTGGCGACCGACAATTCCGAGCTGCGCATTTACTCGGCCCGCAGCACCGACAGCGCAAAATTCGGTGGCGGCATGGCTTTCCGCATCCCCACGTTGATGCACAACCCGCAGTATCGCTGCCAAGCGACGACCAAAGGTTACGTGCAAGCAAACTATGTGGATTACTACCTCGGCACTGACATGACACCGCCGCCGCCCGCGCCGATGGCCGATGTGGATCTCGTCTGGCGCGGTGGCTCGGGCAGCAGCACTTGGGACAATGGGATCACGAACAGTTGGAATGAAGATGGCATCACCGCTCCGTTTGTAGCGGGCAAATCGGTGCTTTTTGATATCAGCGCAAACTCTAACACGTCTGTTGTTTTGGAGGGTGTGCTTCAACCCGGGGCGCTGACTTGCTATTCGCCGCAAAACCATTTCCTCGACGGCACGACAGGATCTCTTGCCGGAGCAATGCCGTTGGTGAAAGCCGGTGCTGGTGCGCTAACACTCACCGGCGACCATCCATTCAACGGGGCAACGACCGTGTGGGATGGCGCATTGGTTGTGGAAGGGAGCTTGCAGAACAGCCCCGTCAGCGTTTGGGGTGGAACTTGGGGCGGCGCGCTTTCAGCCGGACTCAAGGGTGGCCGCGTCGCCGGGCACGGACAGTTCAGCCAACCGGTGAGTTTGAAATACCGGGGAGCCATCACCCCGGGCAACGGCATGGGCGACGCCGGGACTTTGCATTTCGGCGCAGGACTGACATGTGACGACGGCTCGGCATGGGTGCTCGATCTTTCCAACAATTCTGCGGACCCGGCCAGCAGCGATCGCATCGCCATCACCGGAAATCTAGCAACTTCAGGGAAAGTCGGCGTCGTGATCAAGTCACTCAGCGGCACGATCCCGGCAGGCAGCTACACGCTTGCCACTTACAGCGGAAGTTTCATCGGCAATGTTAGTAACTTCGCGGTCACGGTTCCGCCTGGAACTCCCTACACGCTGGCCGTCGGCGCGGGTGCCGTCACGCTGAACGTGCCCGTAACGCGCGCGGCCACGGCGATTTCGTGGCGTGGCACAGGAACGATCTGGGATTTGGCGCAGCAACTCAGCTGGTCCAATGGCGGCAACGCGGACCTCTTTGTCGCCGGCGATGCCGTGACCTTCGACGGCACTGGAGCAGCCAGTCCCATCGTCACCCTAACGGGTGCTCTGCCGGTTGCCTCGGTGACGGTGAACTCAAGCTCCGATTACGTCTTCACAGGCAACGGATCCATCCACGGCAGCGGCGGCCTAACCAAGAGCGGCAGCGGAATGTTGACGATCCTAACATCCAACAACTACACCGGACCGACGCTCATCACCGGAGGCGTTCTTGCCGTTTCCACGCTTGCTGACGGAGGCATTCCCAGCTCCATCGGGGCGGCGAGCGTCGGTGCTAGCAATCTCGTCATCAACGGAGGCACGCTGCGCCTCACCGGCACACAGACCAACACCAACCGCAGCATGACGTTGGGCGCAGCGGGCGGCACACTCGATATCGCCAGCGGCGGATCCTCCATGCAAATCAGCGGAACGGTCACCGGCAACGGCCGACTCACCAAAACGGGCAACGGCACGCTGATTTTAGCCAAAAGCAACACTTACAGTGGCGGCACCAGCATCAACGGCGGCACCATCTATCTGGCCGGCACTACCGCCAATGTTTCCGGCACCGGGACTGGCAGCATCACCTTCAACAACGGTCGCCTCACCATGGCCAATGTCCAAGCCAGCGAAACGGCAGCCTGGAACATGATCGTGCCCGCCAACATGACGGGGCGACTCGATGCCGATGGCCGTTGCTCATTGACCGGATCGCTCACCGGAAGCGGCACCTTCGACTATTACTCGCCCTATGTCCGCAGTGACATGAAGGGAAATTGGTCAGCTTTCACCGGCCAAATCAATCTCGCGACCGATTCTGATGGTTCGGAAATGCGGGTCACCAACAGCTTCGGCTTCGGAACGGCCGCGCTGCACCTCGGCGCAGAGAGTTTTGTTTACTACAATGTTGGCAGCAGCAGTCCCACGCTCGATATCGGCGAACTGACCGGGGACGCCACGACGGGCATCGGTGGCGGTCCCACTGCGGGTCGCACGGTGACATGGCGCGTTGGCGGCAGAAACACCGACGCCACTTTCGCAGGAGCCATCGTCAACGCCACGGGAAGCACTGCCGTTACCAAAAGCGGCAGCGGCATTTGGACTCTAGCAGGTGCTTCCAGCCACAACGGAGCGACCACCATTGCCGCTGGCACTTTGCGCGTCACCGGCAGCACCAATGGCAGCAATGTCACCGTGCAATCCAACGCAGCGCTCGGTGGTAGCGGCAGCATCACGGGAAATTTAACGTTTCAAAATGGCGGCATCCTGGAGCACAGCACGCCAGAAGCCATTCCTCTAACGATCACGGGCAATCTGAGTTTCGGGACAACGACTGTGGTGAAACCCATCCTTGGCATCACGCCGGTTGCGGGCACTTACACGCTGCTCACCTACACTGGAACCTTGAGCGGCAATCCGAGCTTCAGTTGGCAGCCAGCCGCCGCATCGAACTTGGTTGCCAGTTTCAGCACCGCCACGGCGGGATCCATCATCATGACACTGGCCGTCGATCCTGGATCAGAACCGGACAACCTCGTTTGGACGGGCAGCAGCAATGGCTCATGGGACACCACGTCCACCAACTGGACGCTCATCGGCACGACGGCCACCTACAGTCAGGGCGATGCCGTCCGCTTTGATGATAGTGGCACGATCACAACGGTTAGTAGCGCGGCACCCCACACGCCCGCTTTGATCGTTTTTGAAAATAGCAGCAAAAATTACGGCTTGAGCGCCACGGCAGGTCTTTTCACCGGACCCGTGGCCATCACCAAGTCCGGGTTGGGGCGCGTCACCCTTTACAGCCCGAGCAGTCACAGCGGAGCAACGGTCATCAACGGCGGCATCCTGTCCTTGGGCAACGACAGTGCCACTGTCGATGGCCAACGCCAAAGCGGCGGTGCGACGGGCGGTGGTGCCGCCACCACCTCGCTCGGCAGCGGCCCTATCTTGGTGAATTCCGGCGGCCAAATTCGCTTCGGCGGTCGCGGCGGCGGCACCGTTTACACCTTCATCTCGGCCAATGAGATTACCCTCAACAACGGCACTTTGGTTTCCCAAGACGGGGTGCAAAAGCTCACCGGCGGCGTGACCATCGCACCAGGCGGTGCCATTTTTATCACCGCTTGGTCTGGCAAAAACCTCTGGCTCAACAGCGCTCTATCAGGCAGTGGGCCGCTGACCATCGACGATGTCGCTGCCAATGCCGGTGACACCGGACGCGCCGTGGTGCGCATCGACTCTGCTGGGAATTCCTACAACGGCATCATCACCATACGCGGCGCGACCACGGGCTATCAGGGTGGGCGGCTCCAACTTGAAAATGACACCGCTCTATCTGCTGCGACGATTCAGCACCACAACACCAGCGTCCCCGGCCTGCTGTTCACGACGGCAAACCCACAGCTCGGCGCGCTCGGCGGTAGCGGCAGTCTCACCCTTCCCTCAGGCACGCTCACCACGGGGGGAAATGCTGCCTCCACCAGTTTCACGGGCATCCTCTCGGGCACGGGAGGCGTGGTCAAAACCGGCGCAGGCAGCTTCACCCTCGGCGGCGCAAACACCTACACTGGCCCAACCGCAGTCAATGCGGGCAAGCTAATCGTCACCGAATCGCTCGCCAACACGACCACCACCGTCGCCAGCAGCGGCACGCTCGGCGGCAGCGGCAGCATCGCCGGGGCGGTCACCTGTCACGGCACGCTGGCCCCCGGCACTGCGGTTGGCACGCTCACCCTTTCTAGCGGACTGACGCTCTCGCCCACGAGCATGCTCGACTACGAACTCGGGAACGTTTCCGATCGCGTGAATGTCACTGGAGATCTGACTCTTGCGGGCACGCTCCAAGTCACGGCTAGCGCTGGCTTTACGGCTGGCACCTACACGCTCCTCACCTACACCGGCGCCCTAACCGATGAGGATGGCCTGATCCTCGGGTCCTTGCCCGACGGCTACGAAGCCACCGTGAGCACCTCCACGGCGGGACAGATCAACCTTGTCGTGACCACCATCCCCACGCCCTTCGAGCAATGGCAAATCGACCACTTTGGCAGCACCACAGCTGCCGAAGCGGCGGCGTTGGCAGATCCCGATGGCGACGAAACCCTCAACGAGATCGAGTTTCGGCTCGGCCTCAATCCCAAGGATGGATCGTCAGCCTTTCGTGCGACGGGGCATTTGGATCCCAGCGGATTTGTCCTCGCATGGCCATCGGCGGCGGGGCTGGTCTTTGAGGTGCGCCGCAGCCCGTCCTTGGATGGGCCGTGGGATCTGTTGGAAACTCTCGCGCCGGAGACGCCCGGACCGGCGAGCTACACCGATACAAGTCCGCCCGAGTCCAAAGCATTCTATCGAATTTTTCTACAACCCTAACAAAAGTCAGGGGCTCGGCTGCGACAGATCACTCCAACGCCGACCTGAGGTCTGCTGCGGCACTGCGCGCACTGGCGGGTGGGTTGGGGACAAAGTTCCAGTTTTCATCCGACTCCGGTTCTAAAAACGCGGCGGCAGTGGGGGAGTCCAGCGTGACAAAGACGGGCTTTTCGTGGCTGGCGGCGACCTTGCTCGCCTTGGCCAAAGCGGCGAGGGCGGCCGGCGGAGCACCGGTGGAATGGAGCGAGCGCGGCGTGTTGTCGACCGGTTCCAAGGGCGCAATGCTGGCCGTTTCTGCAACTGCTTTGAGATCCTCGAAGCGACGGGCGGTCGTCAGCACGCGGGTTTCAAAGGATCCCACCGCACTGTTGTAAGAGTCCACCGCATTGCCCAAGGAACGGCCCAGTTTTGAGAAATGTTCGGCGAGCTTGCCAAGGCGCTCATGCAAGGTGCGGCCTAACAGCGAAATCTCACGCGCATTTTCCGCGATCGATTCCTGCCTCCAGCCGTAGGAAACGGCCCGCAATAAGGCGATGAGCGTGGTCGGCGTGGCGAGGATGACGCCGTGATCCACGCCGCGTTCGATCAATCCCGGATCGCTCTGCAAGGCGGCGGAGAAGAACGATTCGCTGGGCAGGAAGAGCACCGTGAACTCGGGCGATTCTGCGAACTGTGCGGTGTAATTCTTCGACGAAAGCTGCTGGATGTGGGTGCGCACCTGTCGAGCATGACGGTGCAGCGCTTCCTCACGAATCGAATCATCGGTCGCTTCGAGCGCGTCAAGATAGCCATCCATCGGCGTTTTAGAATCGACCACGATGGTCTTACCTCCAGGCAGCCTAACAATGAGGTCAGGGCGCAGTTTTTTACCCTCGTCGGTGGTGGCGCTGTGCTGGATCTCGAAATCGCAATGCTCCTGCATGCCGGCCAACTCAACCACACGGCGGAGCTGCATCTCGCCCCATTGGCCGCGACCGGCGGGCTGGCGCAGTGCCTTGACCAGCGAGGCGGTTTCGCGCTGGAGGCCGAGCTGCCCTTGGCCGAGAGCGCGGACTTGCTCGCGCAGTTCAGCATAGGCTCCTTCGCGGTCCTTTTCGATCTCGCCGATGCGCAGTTCGAACTTGCCCAGCGACTCGGCGACCGGGCGGACCAGCGTTTCGATGGCGGCGTGGCGCTTGGCGATGTCGCCTTTAGCTTCTTCGCTGTGGGCAGAAAGCGACGATTTGGCGAGCTGAAGGAATTGTTCGGACGAGGCGCGCAAGGCATCGGCGGAGAGTGCTTTGAACGTGTCGGAAAGCTTGCTCTCGGAGCGTTCGAGCAAGGCCTGTTTTTCGGCCGCTGCCTTGAGTTCCACATCAAGGCGCGAGCGGATCTCGGTGAGTTGGTTGCGAAACGTCTGCGCGTCCTGCTCGTTGCGTTGAGCCTCCGCAGCCGTCTGGGCGAGACGCGCCTCGGTCTCCGACACGCGCCGCTCTTCCGCTTTCAATCGCTCGGCAGCCGTGGCGATTTTTCCGAGGGCGGTGAGGCGAGTAAAAAGCCAGCCGAAGAACAGACCGCCCAACGCGGAAAGGATTTCGGGCAGATAAGGGCGGACGGTGTCGAACAAAGGCGTCATGGAATTGTGCTTGCGGGTGGCGGCATCCTTGGTTGGTTAAGGGCCTCGCTGGTTCCGCTCGTCGTATCGGGCGGACTCTCGTTACGCAAAACCAAACTCCTCCAATCACCACCATGGCCCACACACTTCCCGACCTCGGCTACGCCTACGACGCGCTCGAACCCCACATCGACGCAAAAACGATGGAAATCCATCACTCGAAGCATCACCAAGCCTACATCACCAACCTCAACAACGCGCTTGCGGGCAAGCCAGAGCTCGAAGCGAAATCGCTCTGCGAACTCATTGGCGACCTCGCATCCGTGCCTGACGACATCCGCGGTGCAGTGCGCAACAACGGTGGCGGTCACGCCAACCACGGCTTCTTCTGGAAAGTCATCGCCCCGGGCGGTGCCAAGGCTCCTTCCGGCGACCTCGCGGCTGCCATCGACAAGGCATTCGGCTCCTTCGACGCGTTCAAGGAAGCTTTTGCGAAAGCTGGCGCAACGCGCTTCGGCTCCGGCTGGGCCTGGCTCGTGAAAAAGGACGATGGCTCGCTCGCCGTCTGCTCGACCGCCAACCAAGATTGCCCATGCATGGGCGCTGCCATCGCCGGTTGCGACGGCAAGCCCATCCTCGGCCTCGATGTCTGGGAGCACGCCTATTATCTCAACTATCAGAACCGCCGTCCTGACTACATCACCGCGTTCTGGAACGTGGTGAACTGGGATGTCGTCGCTGCGAATTTCGCGGGCTGATACGTTCTAATTTGATCGCTCGAAAAGCGCGTTCGGCATGCCGGGCGCGCTTTTTTCGTTCAATGAATAGCATCGATGGATCTGCTAGATTGTGGATAAGTATCCAAAAGTCTCTGCGATTTGGGTATCATTTCGTATTCATTGAGATCCGTCTCCGCAGAGATAAAAAGTCCGCAGAACGCGCACCGTCGACGTGTTGTTGATCCGCGCAAGGAAAAGTCGCGATCCTGAAACTTTCGCGTGAATTCTTCTCGACGCGGTCTTGGTTGGCGGCGGGAAACGAAATCCCTCAAGCAACTAACAATCAACCAACACATCATCAAACCTATGAAAACTTCATTGCTATTCGCCTCCGCGATCGCCCTTTCAGCCATGACTCCCGCCGTGTTTGGCGCGGAAGAAAAGGCTGCCCAAACGGAGAAAAAGAACATTGTCGAAATCGCGGCGGGTGCCGACGACTTCAGCACCTTGGTCGCAGCCGTGAAGGCTGCTGGCCTGGTTGAAACCCTTTCCGGTGAGGGACCTTTCACCGTTTTTGCACCGACCAATGCAGCCTTCGCGGCTTTGCCTGAAGGAACCGTGGAATCACTTCTTAAGCCCGAGAATAAGGCCAAGCTCACCAAGATTCTCACCTATCATGTGGTGGGTGCCAAGGTGATGGCGGCAGACGTGAAAGCGGGCGAAGTCGCCACGGTGGAAGGCAGCAAGGTCACCATCAAAGTGGCCGACGGTAAGGTCATGGTGGATGACGCCAACGTCGTGAAAACCGACATCGTTGCCAGCAACGGAGTGATCCACGTCATCGACAAAGTGATCATGCCGGAGTGAACGGATAACGTATCCTGCGCGCGCCCGTCCGGTTCTTCCGGTCGGGCGCGTTTTCTTTTTGTCGTTCTGAGGATTCCGGTGCTAGGGATATCCGGTGATCAAGCCCGAATGCCCGAAACAGCCGCAGATATCGCCCGAGGAATGCAGCGAGAAGGAGATCGCTGAGCAGGAAATTTTTGAACTCGAATCCCCGGATCGATCGCTTCTATCAGGAGCGGGATCGCGCGTGCACAATCTGACGACCATTTTCAATGTCGGACTGGATTTGTTGCGAGGATTCCGTGCCCTGCATTTCGCCGGACCCTGCGTGACCATTTTTGGCTCCGCTAGGACGCAGCCGGGGACGCGTTATTACGAAATGGCGCGCGACATGGGCGAAGCGTGTGCCCGGTTAGGTTTTACCGTGGTGACCGGCGGCGGACCGGGCATCATGCAGGCTGGCAACCAAGGCGCCTTCGAGGCGGGCGGACGGTCCATCGGCGTGAACATCGAGCTGCCCTTCGAACAACACCTCAATCCATACGTGCAGGGATCGGTGACGATGCGCTACTTTTTCACCCGCAAGGTGGTGCTGGTGAAATATTCGTATGCCTTCGTCGTGCTGCCTGGGGGCGCGGGAACGATGGACGAAATGTTCGAAACAATGACGCTGATCCAGACCGGCAAGCTGAAGTCTTTTCCTATCGTGCTGATGGGAAAAGACTACTGGCAACCGCTGATGGATTTCGTCTATCGCATGGCCGAGGCTGGAACCATCAGTCCTGACGATCCTGAGTTGATCTTTTTCACGGATGACGTGGAGGAGGCGACGGCTCATCTCCAACGCCATGCAGTCAGGCAGTTCGGTCTGCGGCGGAAAAAGCAACCGGAACCGATCAAGATCTTGGGCGAGAAGAAACTGGCGAAATGATGAACGATTGGGATTAAATCGCCCACACTCCTTCCAGTCATGTTAGAAAAGAAGCATATCTGGAAGCCCGCGACAGTCTGTCTGGTGATTGCTGCTGTTGTTATCGTTTTCGTATGGAACGAGCGGGAACCGAACGAGAAACTCGCCACCCATGCTACGATCCAGAAAGCAAAGAACCACCTTGAGAAGGAAGTGATTTCCGAGGAAAAAGAGACTATACGAATCCGGAATCTGCAAAAAAGAGTAGGGCCGATGTCATCACCTGGCAGATCAAAACAAGCGATTCTCAATGCGGCCCAGCAGTTATTCGGCCAGGCGGAGGCAGCTCGTGCGCGAAAACTGGAGGAACGCTTCGAGAATGGAAATGGAATCTATCTTTACGTGGTGGAACAGCCATCGAAAGGCGAGGTTCAGACAGTGAAGTCGCAGATTGCAGACTTGAGAGAAGAGGTTGCCCATGAGGATCGAGAAGATTTCGACAAGCAACTGGAGGAGAATATCGTTTCCTACGATCCCTATGGCGAGAAGGAGCGAAAGGTGTTCCTGATCACTGTGCCGGCGGATAGGACGGGGCGGATGAGCGGACTCATCGTGGAGGCCGATGATCTCGAGGAGTTGCGCAAAAAGTTCGTCAGCGGAGAATCTCAGACGATCCAGATGCGGCAAGGCTTCTATGCCAGTTACGATGGCAAGACATTGGAGCGGTTCGAGCAGTTGATGGTCTGGCAGCCCGAGTAGAGTTTCCGCTAGTTTACTTCGGTAGGAAATATCCGCGCTGCTTGTCCGAGATGGGCAATCCGAGTTTTCCCATCACCGCGAGCATGTCTTCCCAGACTTGGCGCTTCACTGGGCTGGAGCCACCGCTCTGAAGCAGGTAGCTGGGGTGATAGGTGACGCGCACTGGCGTGCCCTCAAAGTCGTGCCAGGGGCCACGCATGGAAGTCACAGTGCCTTCCAATCCTAACAAGCCTTCCGCCGCCGTGCCGCCGAGGGCGATGACGCACTCGGGTTTCACGATGCCAATCTCGGCGCGGACGAAGGGCAGGCATGCGGCCATTTCCTCAGGCGTCGGCTTGCGGTTGTTGGTCGTCTGGCGCGCCGTGGCGGGGCGAAATTTGACGATGTTAGAAATATAAACATCCTCGCGATTGAGTCCCATCGCCTTGAGGATGTCGTTGAGTTTTTGCCCAGCGGGACCGACGAATGGCTCGCGCTCGCGTTCCTCCTGATAGCCCGGTGCTTCGCCGACGAGCATGACGCGCGCGTCGGGATTGCCGGTGGCGAAGACCATCACGTCGCGCAGCGTGCCGAGCGTGGTGGCTGGTGCCCATTTCTCGGCCTGCTGACGCAGTGAGGCGAGTTGATCCGCTTTGCTTGTGCCACTGATCGTCAGCGTGGAGACAGGCGCGACAACGGGCGTTTCGGCTTCCGGGGTCAGCGAAATTTCTGCCATTGGTGGGGTGACGGCGCTCGGGGTGGCGCTGACTGGAGTTGCTTCTGTGGGTGGAACTCCTCCCGATTTCGCGAGGGCAAACACCTCGCGCAAGCCTTCGCGAGCGCCCTCGTCGAGATGCACGTGAGTCACCCCGCGGGCTTGCTCCGCTTCCAGAAATCCCAACAACACATCGACAGGACGAATCACGGCGCGACGCTACCGAGCCGTCGCAGAGGATGCAACCGTTGGATTTCCGCGCAGAAATCTGTCAGACAAGCTGGCTGGGCCGATTCGCTATTGTGCAAACGATCCCGCCGGGATTTGCTCCGCTCATGACGCTCCGCACCTGTCTCGCCACCGCCATGATGATGGCGGTTTCATTTTTTTCCGAGCAGGCGATGGCCAAGGCGGATCCGCAAGTTGAGGCCGCCGTGCAGGCGGTTTACCCGGCGCTGGTGCGCATTCACGTGGTGGCGGAGGAGGGCGGGGATGGGCGCATGCGCAAGCAACGCGCGAGTGGCTCGGGCACCATCATTTCCCCCGACGGCTACATTCTCACCAACCACCATGTCGCCGGTCGCGCGACGCGCATTACGGTGCGGCTGGCGGATCGCCAAGAAATCCGCGCCACGCTCGTCGGCACGGATCCGTTGGCGGATCTCGCGGTGCTGAAAATCGAGCGCAAAGACCTGCGCGATCCTGATGCGGCGTTGGCGGTGGCAAAGTTCGGCGACAGCGATGCGCTGGAAGTGGGCGACACGGTGCTTGCGATGGGCAGCCCGGCAGGACTTTCCCAATCGGTAACGCAAGGCATCGTCGCCAACACGGAAATGATCGCGCCCGGCGGATCGATGCGCTTGGACGGCGAGGCCGTCGGCGAACTGGTCCGTTGGATAGGCCACGACGCGGTGATTTTCCCGGGGAATTCCGGCGGCCCACTGGTGAACTTGCAGGGTGAGATCGTCGGCGTGAACGAAGTGGGCATTGGCAGTTTGGGTGGAGCCATTCCAGCGAACTTAGCACGCAAAGTGGCGGACGAACTCATCGCTCGCGGCCACGTCGAACGAAGCTGGGTCGGGCTGATCGCACAGCCGTTGCTGAAAAGTTCCGATGCGGCGGCAGGAGTGCTTGTAGGCGGCGTCATCGCAGATTCTCCGGCGGCCAAGGCAGGGATACGGGCAGGGGATCTCGTCACGCGCTGCAATGGCGCTGAAATTCCCGCATCAAGGGCAGCGGAGGACATTCCGGTTTTCAATCGCATGCTGCTAGAGTCGCCCGTGGGCAGCGAGATCGCGCTCGATGGGCTGCGCGACGGCCAGCCAATTTCATGGAAGCTCACCGGCAGCAAGCGCGAGCCAGCCGAGCCGCGCGAAAAGGAACTGCTCTCCTGGGGCATCACCGCGCGCGATCTAACGGAACTTAACGCCAAAGAAATGCTGCGTGACAACAATCGCGCGGTGCTCGTCCAGAGCTTGCGTCCCGGCGGTGCGGCCGCAGCGAAACCCGCCATTTCACCCGGCGATCTCATCCTATCAGTTTCAGACAAGCCAACTCCCAACCTCTCCGAGCTGATTCGCGTGAGCGCAGAAATCACCGAAGGTAAGACCGAGCCGGTGCCGGTGCTCGTTTCCTATGAACACGACGGACGCAACTACCTAACGGTCGTCGCGATCGGCCCCGAGCCGGATCCTGACCGTCCTGGTCTGGTGAAAAAAGCGTGGCTAGGCATCGACACCCAAGTGATTTCTACGGATCTCGCCGAAGCGCTGGGCGTGAAGGGAGCCAAGGGCGTGCGAGTCACCCGTGTGCATCCCGGCAGCAATGCGGAGATGGGCGGATTGATGGTGGGCGACCTGCTGCTAAAACTCGATGGGCAGGTGATCCCAACCTCGCGGCCCGAAGAGTCCGACGTTTTTCCCTCGATGATTCGGCAATACAAAATCGGCACGGAAGTGGTGATTTCCGTTAGGCGCGGTGCCGAGGATAAGGAAATCAAACTGCCGCTGGTTGCTAGCCCTGAAGGTGCGGCGGAACTGGCTTCGTTCGAGAGCGAGGCGATGGAATTCAATGTCCGCGACCTCGGTCAGGACGATCGGGTAGGCGACAAGTTGCCACCGGATTTCAAAGGCGTGCGAGTCACGGCAGTGACGCCTGCCGGTTGGGCGGCGCTGGGCGGACTCGCTGCCGGCGACATTCTCATCTCCGTCGACGGCAAGACCGTCGATTCCGTGGACGCGTTCAAACCTGTCCTTGCGGAGCTGGAGAAAACCAAGCGTAGTCCGGTGGTTCTCTTCGTGCGCCGTGGCATCGCCACCCGCTACTTCGAGCTGGACCTCACTTGGTAACAACTCTCCACACCCTGACTACCCCATGAAATCTCAATTGATGCTCATTGCCGCGCTGCTCGCGTCGCCTCTGCTCCACGCCGCCGACGGTCCGCTCAAAGAAAAAGCGCAGACTATTTTCAACACCAACAAAGACTCGGTGCTTTTCCTAACGGCCGTGGTCGAGATCGAAGTGACAGCCGGTGACAACCCGGCGAAAAAAGAGGAAAGGAAGTTGGAAATGCTCGGCACGGTCATCGGCAAGGATGGGCTGATTGTGGTGCCG
Organism: Verrucomicrobiota bacterium; assembly: GCA_040387215.1. Lineage (GTDB taxonomy): Bacteria > Verrucomicrobiota > Verrucomicrobiia > Verrucomicrobiales > Akkermansiaceae > Luteolibacter. The sequence continues at coordinate 29,432 of JAZKEG010000010.1, forward strand.
CTTTCGACTCTCGACGTCGCATCCACCATCGACGGCCGCACCTTCAACAGCCCGCAAGGACCGATGAAACTCACGGCCAAGGGAACCACCAAGGAGGTGAAAATCCTCAAGCCGGATGGCACGGAAGTGGAAGCCAAGGTGGCGTTCAAGGACACCGATTTGGACCTTGCGTTCATCCGTCCGCAGAAGCCCGACGAGGCCGGATTGGTTCCGGTGAACATCGCGGAAACCGCCCCGTTAGTGCTGCTCGATGACGTCATTATCCTCGGTCGTTTGAGCAAGGATCTGAACCGCGAGCCGGTGGTCATGACCGGTGAGATCATTTCGCTGGTTTCAAAACCTCGCACCTTCGGCAAAACGATGGCGCAGGTGCTCGGCATGCCTGTTTTCAACCGCGACGGGAAGTTCGTCGGCTTCGGCATCAACCGCTTCGGCCCGAAAAGTGACAACGAACAAATGCCCGTTCCTTCTAATGTGATCCTTCCTGCGGAAGATCTGTTGGAGTCCGCCGCTCAAGCGAAGTGAGTCTGTTGGGCAAATAGATAGGACAATCCGTCAGATTATTTGTCGCAAGATTTACGTTAGGTCATCTACCCCCATCACCGGACGCGCGGAATGAATTCCGCGCTCCCGGTGGTGGTAAAGTTCAGTGAGCGATGGGTGTGGATGCCGCCTCGTGCTTTTCCTCGGCCGCTTCCAATTCGGCGCGCTCCTTGGCGATGACACGGACTAGCTTGAGGGTGGTTTCCTCCCAGTTGGCCAAGAGTTTCTCGGCCTGCTTGCTGCCGGTTTCGGCGAGGTGGCGTTCGATGAGATCCTTTGCCTCGGCAATGTCCTGCGGGCGGCGGATGGGAAAGGCTGCAACCATCTCCGAGTTGACGCGTGAATAGAACTTGCCGTCCACATCATAGACATAGGCGGAGCCGCCGGACATGCCTGCGCCGAAGTTTTTGCCAGTCTTGCCAAGGATGACGACGGTGCCGTTGGTCATGTATTCGCAGCCGTGATCGCCCACGCCCTCGACCACCGCAATGGCACCCGAGTTTCTAACGGCGAATCGTTCGCCGACGCGGCCATTGGCGAACAGCGATCCACCCGTCGCGCCGTAAAGGCAGGTGTTGCCGCAAATCGTGTTGGCCGCCGCTTCGAACGTGGCTTCCGGGGCAACGCGGATGACGATTTCGCCCGCGGCCATGCCCTTGCCCACGTAGTCGTTGGCCTCACCGGTGAGTTCCAGTCTAACGCCGGCGACGAGGAAGCAGCCGAACGATTGGCCAGCGCTGCCACGGCAGCGAATGCGGACGTTTCCAGCAGCGAGCTTGCGATCCCCATGAATTTCCGCGATGCGGCCGGAGAGCCGAGTGCCGATGTTGCGGTTGGTGTTGATGACCTCGTAGTCGAGCACGACAGGCGGGCGGTCAGGCAACAAACGGATGGCATCAAGGACTTCTTGAGAAACTGCGTCCGCACCATATTCGGGAGCTTCTGGGGCAGCTTTTCCAGAAATTTCCTGGGTTAGATCGGCGAGGATGCGGAGGTCGAGTTCCGGCTTGGTCAGGCCGTCGTTGCGCTCACGCACACGAACGCGCGAGATGCTCTCGATGGTGGTGCCTGCATTCGCGGCAAGGGTGGGAACGACATCCTTGAGCAGTGCTGATAGATCGAGCGTGTTTGCCTTCGGGTGATCCGGCACGTGTCTTTGTTGGAGAAACTCAGGACGGCCTATCAGCTCTTCGAGTGTTCTCACCCCGAGACGAGCCATGATGCCGCGGGCCTCTTCCGCCACGGCGGTGAAGTAGTTGATCACCATTTCCGGAGTGCCCTTGAACTTGGCGCGGAACTTTGGATCGGTGGTGGCAATACCGACGGGGCAGGTGTTGAGGTGACACTTGCGGACGTAGACGCAGCCCATGGCGATCATCGCGGTGGTGCCAAAGTTGTACTGCTCGGCTCCGAGCACGGCGGCGATGATGACATCGCGACCGTTGCGAATGCCGCCGTCGGTGCGGAGGATGACGCGGTCGCGCAGATTGTTGATGAGCAGCGTTTGTTGAGCTTCTGCTAGACCGAGTTCCCACGGCGAACCTGCGTGTTTGGTGGACGAGAGCGGAGAAGCTCCGGTGCCGCCGTCGTGGCCGGAGATGAGGATGTTGTCCGCAGAAGCTTTCGCACAACCGGCGGCGACGGTGCCAACACCAGATTCCGCGACGAGCTTCACGGTGATGCGTGCCCGTGGGTTCACTTCCTTGAGGTCGTGGATGAGCTGCGCCAAATCTTCGATGGAATAGATGTCGTGGTGCGGTGGCGGCGAAATCAGTTGCACACCGGGCTGCGTGTTGCGCAGGCGAGCGATGAGTGAATTGACCTTGTGGCCAGGCAGCTGGCCGCCTTCGCCTGGCTTTGCGCCTTGTGCCATCTTGATTTCTAACTCGTCAGCATTGACCAGATAGTAGGCGGAAACACCGAAGCGCCCGGAGGCGATCTGCTTGATGTAAGAGCGAGCAAAATCTCCGTTCGGGTAGGGCTTGTAGCGCGCAGGATCTTCACCACCTTCACCGGAATCGCTCTTCGCACCGATGCGGTTCATGGCGATGGCCAGCGTTTCGTGGGCCTCGGGCGAGAGCGCACCGAGCGACATCGCCGCCGTTGTGAAACGCTTGCGGATCGATTCCATCGGCTCCACTTCTTCGATAGGAATCGGACCGGTGGAGGAGGGGACGAAATCGATGAGATCCTTGATGGCGACCGGCTTGGTTTCCAACGCCACGCGAACATATTCTTCGTAGTCCTCGGGCTTGCCGGACTTCACGTAGGTGTGGAAATTTTTGATCACCTCCGTGGTGTAAACATGGCGCTCCCCGGACTTGCGGTAGCGATTGTAGCCAGGGTCGCCGAGGTCGAGCGTTCCGCCATCTGGCACTTCGGTTTCGAAGGCCGCACGGTGGCGGATGATGGATTCTTCCGCGATTTCCGCGAAGCCGACCCCACCGATCTTCGACGAGACTCCGGCGAACGCGAAATCCACGACCTCTTTGCCGACGCCGATGGCTTCGAAAGTTTGAGCTCCCTGATAGGAGTTGAGGACTGAGATCCCCATTTTCGACATGATCTTGAGGATGCCTTTTTCCAACGCTTTGCGGTAGTTGGCCATCGCCTTTTGGGCGGTCATTTCACCGAGTTTGCCTTTGCCTTCGTCAGCAGCGACGAGTTGGCGAACCGACGCGTAGCCGAGATAAGGGCAGATGGCAGTGGCACCAAAACCAAAGCAACAGGCAACCTGATGAACGTCGCGGACCTCGCCAGATTCGATGACAAGTGACGCACGCATGCGCTTGCGGATGCGGTTCAGGTGGTGGTGCACCGTGCCGATGGCAAGCAGAATGGGCAAGGGGATGCGCTCCGCAGAAGCGGCGCGATCGGTTAGGATGAGGACATTGCGGTTTTCAAGCACCGCGTTTTCCACCTCGGCGCAAAGCTCGTCGAGGCGAGCCTTCATGCCGGCAGCTCCACTGGCGGCGGGCCAGGTGCAGTCGATATCGACAGACGGGAATCCTTGCTCGTCGAGGTGACGGATCTTTTCTAGCTGGTGTTCGAAGAGCAGGCCGCTGTCTAGACTGACGGTGTTGCAGTGCTCTGGAGTTTCATCTAGCAGATTTTTCTCGGGTCCCAGTCCGGCACCCAGCGACATGACCGCCCACTCGCGGATGGGGTCGATGGGTGGGTTGGTCACCTGCGCGAAGAGCTGCTTGAAGTAGGTGAAAAGCAGGCGCGGATAGGTGGAGAGGACGGCGAGGGGAATATCGTCGCCCATCGAAAAGACGGCTTCCTGCGCGCCCTTGATCATCGGCGGGAAGACCATGTCGAGTTCTTCCAACGAGATCCCGTGGGCGACTTGGTTGCGCGAAAGGTCGAGTGGGGTGAAGTCGATTTCCGGCACATGCGCATCCGGCGAGACGAACTTGCGCAACTCTACCTGCTGCTCGTCGATCCAGCGGCGATAAGGCTTCTTGCGTGCGAGTTCCTCCTTGATCTCGCGATCATACTTGAACTCGCCGGTGACCGTGTTGGCGGAAATCATCTGGCCAGGACCGAGGCGGCCTTTGCGGACAATGTCAGCATCGTCCAGCACCACCGCACCGGCTTCCGAGCCGATGTAGAGCACGCCGTCGCGGGTGATCTTGTAGCGCGATGGGCGCAGGCCGTTGCGGTCGAGCGATGCGCAAAGTTTTTTGCCGTCGGTGAAAACGAGACCCGCCGGTCCATCCCAAGGTTCCGAGAACGAACGCAGATACTGATAGAATGCGCGCAGCTCGGACGAGATATCCTCGTCGTTGCGGAAGGCGGGCGGAACTAGCATGCACATCGCATGTTCGAGCGGACGACCGGAAAGGACGAGCAGTTCGAGCGCGTGGTCGAGCGATGCGGAGTCCGACTCGCCGTGGCGGATGAGGTTTTTCACCAGCTCGATGTCATCGCCCCAGACAGGCGAGGCGAAGAATTCTTCACGCGAGGTCATCCAGTTGCGGTTGCCTTCGACGGTGTTGATCTCGCCGTTGTGGCACATCATGCGGAACGGTTGACCAAGCGGCCAAGCGGGGAAGGTGTTGGTCGAGAAGCGTTGGTGATAGAGTGCGATGGCGACCTGATAGTCGGGATCGACGAAATCCAGATAGAACGCGCGCAACGCGGCAGGCATGGCCAGCGCCTTGTAGGAAATCAGGCGGCAGGAAAACGAGGGCATGTAGAAGCCGCGCACTTCTTTGGTGCGGTGCTCGATCTCGCGGCGGCACAGGTAAAGCTGACGCTCGAACGTATCCTCGTCCATTTCAGGTGGGCGGCCTAACAAAAGATGTTCGATGAGCGGACGGCTCACCAAAGCGATTTTCCCGAGGGCGGTGGTGTCCACCGGCACTTCACGCCAGCCGATGCTGGGGATGCCACGCTTTTGAGTCACCTCGGCGGCGAGCTTGCGGATTTCCTCTGTCTTCGCGCTGTCTTCCAGCGGGAAGAAGAACACGGCAACCGCTAGATCTCCGGCGTTTTCCACAGTCGTGCCGAGAGCGGCGGCGGCCTTTTGGAACAAAGGGAAGGGGATCTGGGTCAGCACGCCCGAGCCGTCACCCGTCTTCATGTCGGCGTCCACCGCACCGCGGTGCGTCATGCAACAGACCGAAGTCAGCGCGTAGTCGAGAATGCGGTGGCTACGCTCGCCTTGAAGATGGGCGATGGCACCCATGCCGCAGTTGTCGTGTTCTTGGGTGAGGTCATGGAGTGAGCCGGAAACGAGCGGAGTGCTGGAGTGGTAAAACGGATTCATCGGGAAATCTGGAAAGCATGCGATCGGCGCGGAGCCGGTGCGGGCGGCGGAATAAACGACAGCCCGCCGAGGCTGCCAAGCATGAATCGTGCCCGCGCCATCAAGTGTCTCAAGCTGAGACAGAAACCTCCAATCTGACCGCCGTTCAGTCAGGATCCGAGTCCTTGAGAGGCGGGAGCAGCTCCAGCCCGACCAGGAAGCGGTCCATCGCGCCAAGCGTCAGCTCGAAGTTCTTATGGCTGACGTTGAAATTGAAAAAACTGTGTTCCGCTTTGACGAAATCGACGAGTTCGCAGGAGTTTCCGCGCCAACGCAGGCGACGGCGGAATTTTTCCACCTCGTCGAAGGGGGTGATGCGGTCCGCCTTGCCGTGGAAGAAGAGCATGGGCGCGAGCTTGCGTCGCACCTGGCTGCTAGGGCTGAGGCGCTTCGCCTCTTTGAAGTCCGAAAATCGGTCGGCGGCCGCGCCCTTGGTGGCGGTATTGACCAGCGCGCTGAACAGGACGAGCGCTTGCGGATGACAATCCAAGCCATCCACCGGTGGCAGATCCTTGGCCTTGGGAAGGGCTGTCAGCAATGCGAGAAACGCACCGCCCGCTGCGCCGCTGACCGTGATCTTGGCGGGATCCAAATTGAACGTATCGGCATTGCCACGAATCCAGCGGATCAACTCCCGCGCGTCTTCGATGGCTTCGAGCGGACCGCTGCCGTGACGTGCGCCGGAACGAGTTTCCGCCGCGACGGCGATCGCACCGCGTGCCGCGAAATGCAGGCAGTGCGGCACAAACTGCGTGGGCGTCGGAGTTTCCCAAAATCCGCCGTGGAAGAAAATGATGACGGGCCGCGGTGCCGAGGCCGCTTCTGCGGGAAAAAACAGATGAGCCAGCACATCACCCTCGGGCCGTTGGGCGTAAACGTAGGTTGCCGCATCCTTCAGAATCTCCCGGTCGCGCGCCTCGCCGATAGGCGCCACTCTCTGCAAAATACTGCTCATAGCTGAATCCCTGCCGCCATCGAACGAACCGGCTTGCGATTTGTTTGTTGTGGGAACGCCTCACTTGTCCAATCGTTTCGCCGATGAATCGACTAATTCTTCCGCTTTTGCTCATCTCGGCGGCTCTAGCAGGTGCTCAGGATGCGCTGCGGCCCGTGCTCGAAACCACCTACAACAGCTGGCGTGAGTCCATCTTGAAGCGCGATGTCACGCTGTGGCAACGGGCGACGGCTGAGCATCGCAAGATGGAGATGAAGAACCGGTTGCTCTCAGAGAAAGTGCCTTATCCAGCCGGCGTTTTCATGCTGCCGGCACCACCGCCAGCACTCAGCGGACTCAAATTTCTGGAGGCCAAACAAAACGGGCCAACCGCCAAGGCATCGTATTTCGGCAAGGTGGATTTCGGCATCGGCGGCTCACCGAGCAACAACCTGCTCGTGCTGTCATTCGTGCGCGGCGGCACGGGTTGGCTCTACGACAAGGCGGACTTCGTCAACCTGATGGCGCTGCCCGCCGTGGAAAAGGAACTCGCCGCAGGAAATCTCAAGTACCTCCACGAAACCCCCGAGACCCAACCGTCAGGCAAGGTGCCGCCAACTCCGATGCCTGCACGGGCCGCAAAATACGTCGCCAAGGTTTACGTCTTTTGCCCAGGGCGCGAGGTGCGAGTTCAAATTAACAAGCTCAGCGAGCATCGCTTCGCCAACGCCAAAGAGGCTGAGGTCGTCATCGGCGGGGCCTTGGAGGGAGCAAACGAAGTTCAGTTCACCACGAAAAAACTCGAAGGCGGCACCGGCAAAGAAGCACTCACGATTCGCGTCTACCTCCGGTCCGAAGTGAAGGGAGCCAGTCCACTCAAAATTTTCCAATACCAAGTGGACGAGGGGGCAAGCGCACAAGCCTTTGGCAAAGGCACTTTCAACGTGGACGCCGCGACCGCAGCCAAGGTTCTAGGACGCTGAACCGATCATCGGCAGTGGGGCAATCCCGGCTCAAGGAATGTTGAATTAGTGATTCCGCATTACATTTATTGTAACAAGTTGTATTCGAGGGGTTCTATATGGCCATCTTGAACAGAACGCCGCCATGACGCGCCATTTCGAGGGTTCGGCCAGAGATACCCGCCAAGTCGGATTTAGCAAACCATGGCGTCCTCATGCAGGTGCCGTGTGGCAAAAATCGATTTCGCCGCCCATCAATCCCTACTCTTCAAACTTGGAATTCTAGGACGCGACTGCGGTCATTTCAAATCTCGCAGTGTCGTCTAAGCGCCGTGGCGCGGCGGGAATCACGCGTGATGAGTCTCTTTGAGGGCTATTCTCGATTTGTCCAAAAAGGTCGTCATGGCGGTGAAAAATAAACGCCAAACATGCGATGCATTCATCTATTCATGAACAGTTTACGAGCAATTTTAAGGATAAACCGACAATGGTCTCGAATAGCCAATCTCATTCCCCGACCATGGGATTTTTGAGGAGATTCAACAATTGTCACAAGTTTTACAGCTTGTCTAAAATTTTAAACACTCGTTCCACTCGCCCCTATTGGCGCAGTCGGCAGCTTGCTGGGAATTGCTCCTCAGCCCTCAAACCCGTGGGCTGATTCAACGGAACTCGTCCTGAAATCGGCTGCAATCGACAAATCGGAATTCAGCTCCTAGTTTCCGGGCCATGCGTCGCATCCACCCCTACCTACTGCCTGTCCTGCTGGGATTGTTGTCATTTGCCACCGCTGCTCCGGAAGAGGCTTCTCCGCCTGCAAAAGCCCAAGACAAGAGCGATGAATCGCCTGTAAAAGTGATCGAACCGGTGAGCCGTGAGGCCACCGTGACGATTGCAGGCAAGACCATCCCCTACAAGGTCACGACCGGGAAATTGGTTTTGAAGCAGGATGATGGCAAGGACCGCGCCTCCATCTTTCATGTGAGCTACGAACGGACAGACGTGAAGGATCGCAGCCGCCGCCCGGTGATGTTCGCTTTCAATGGAGGCCCTGGTTCATCTGCGGTGTGGCTGCACATCGGTGTGCTCGGGCCGAAAATTCTGCAACTTCCCGGCGATGGCACGCAGGCACCGCTGCCGCCGAGCAAGGTGATCGATAATCCGGCGAGCATCCTTGACGTCTGCGATCTGGTGTTCGTGGATCCAGTTTCGACAGGATACAGTCGAGCGGACAAGGACGTGAAAGCGAAGGACTTCCACGGAGTGGACGGCGATATTGAGTCGGTGGGAGATTTCATTCGGCGCTGGATCAGCGAACATGACCGCTGGGGGTCGCCCAAATTCATCTTGGGTGAGTCGTATGGAGGCATCCGGGTCGCAGGGCTCTCCAGCCACCTCCAGTCGCGCTACGGCATGAGTCTCAATGGTGTGGTCCTGTTGTCGTCGTTGTTGGATTTTTCCACCCTGCAGCCGTCACAAGGGAATGATCTTGCCTACCTCGTCTTCCTCCCATCGTTCACCGGGGTGGCACACTTCCATGGAAAAATCACAGGGGATCGCGACGCTCTGGTGCGGGAAAGCACCGAGTTCGCGTTTGGAGACTATGCCGCTGCCTTGCTCAAAGGGGTGGATCTGGACATGGCTGAACGGGAAAAAATCGTGGCTCGATTGGCTGCGCTGACCGGAATTGAGGCAACGCTGTGGCTGGCCCACGATCTGCGTTTGCCGCCCTCTTATTTTCGGGCGGAGCTTCTGCGTAAGGAAGGGAAAGTGCTGGGTCGTTTTGACGGTCGTGTGGCGTGGGATGCGACGGACAAGTCTGCAGCCTTCCCGGAATACGATCCTTCTTACTCCTTGGCGTTCGGTGCCTTTTCCACCGCCATGCTCGATTACCTCGGACGTGAACTGGGCTACAAGGAGGACCAGCCTTACGAAATCCTCACCGGCAATGTCCAACCCTGGAGCTGGGACGTCAGCAACGGCGTCGTCAACCTGAGCAAGCGCCTTGCGTCGGCCATGCGCGACAATCCACAACTCAAAGTGCTTGTCATGGGCGGATGGACCGACCTCGCAACTCCTCCTGCCGGAGTTGCACATTCCGTGCGCCATCTGCTAGATCTTCCTGAAAACGTCCGCGGCAATATCTCCACCACCTACTATGACGGCGGACACATGTTCTACCTCAACCCGCCCGATCTTACGAAGTGCCGCAAGGACTTGGTGGACTTCATCGGATCCGGCGGCAACTGACGCTCGCGGAGCGTCATGACTGACCCTCATGATGAAATGGAGCACGCTTCACCTTGTCGTGTGAAGGTCGGCCAATTCTGGCAAGCGCCGCGCTACATGTCACCGCGACGCAGCTGCTGATTGCCGCGTTATACCATCCATCCACCATGAAAAAACACGTCGCCCTGCTCTTGTCCACCGCTGGCCTACTCCACGCTGGCAGTCCCGACCTCGAGACCACCATTCCAGCCAAGCCGGAACCTTGGATTAAGCCTGTCATCGACATTCGCGCGAGATATGAATTCGCCGATATCGACGGATTTGATAAATCTAACGCATTCACCACTCGCGAGCGCCTCGGCCTCCAGACGCAACAATGGAATGGATTGAGTGTGCTCGTCGAAGGTGAGTTCACCCAAGCCGTCGTCGATGATTACAACGCTGGCGTTGTTGGTGCAGATCCATTCAATCCGACGGATTCGGTCATCGGCGATCCGGAATCCAACGAGCTCAACCAAGGCTATCTGCAATACAATGGCTTCGACACTATGTTCCGTGCAGGCCGCCAACGCATCATCTACGACAATGCCGCATTCATTGGCAACGTGGGCTGGCGTCAGAACGAACAAACTTATGATGCCATTTCGTTGGAAAACAAATCCATCGATGACCTCACCCTCAAGTATGCCTACATCGGCCAAGTGAACCGCATCGCTGGATCCGAAGCAACCTTGCCAAACGTCGGCTATGTGAATGGTGATGTGAATCTCTTCAATGCCAACTACACTGGCTTCAAAGGATTCAGTCTGACGGGCTATTCCTACATCATGAACTTCCAAGAAAACTCGGCTTGGGACAACAACACCTTCGGCGGTATTGCCAAGACCGATCAATTCGGATTGACCCTCTACGGCGAAGTGGCCTTTCAAGACCATGCGAGCCTGACCTCGGACGGCAATGCTTGGTATGGTCATGGAACCGTGACCAAGGCCTTTGGCCCTCAGTCGTTGACGGTCGGTGTTGAAAGCCTCGGAGCTGGATTCAAATCACCCCTCGCCACGCTGCACGCCTTCAATGGTTTTGCGGATGCGTTCGTCGGGGGTCGTATGAATGGATCTCAAAACGGGTTGACCGATTGCTATGTCACTCACACGCTGCCGATTTTCTGGGGCATGAAGTGGGTCAATGCGCTCCACGCGTATGGTGATAACGAGGTCTCCGCCGGCTATGGCTGGGAGGTGAACTCCGTGCTGGTGAAGAAGTTTAACGATAACTTCACCGCCCTCGCCAAGTTGGCTTACTTCGACGCGGATGAAGATCCCTATGTCGGCGGCAGCGCGGGTGCCCCACTTCCTGACACCACTCGTATCTCGATCGAGATGGGATACACGTTCTGATTCTTGTTGGCTAACGGTTGTTTGATAAAGACGGGCCGTCCTGAATATCAGGGCGGCCCGTTTTTTATTCCGTGAGCGTGGTGGCCGCCATCGCGGCGAATGCCATCTCGCACAACCCGATGAAAGCCTCTTCCACCAGACTTGGTTCGCGTTTCGGCGCATGAAACACTCCCCACTCACGTTCGATTCCTGGTTCGTCAATGCTGACGACTTTTAGGCTGCCGTCGGCAATTTCACGGGCCGCGACCCAAGGGGCCACAATGCCAACACCAATGCCGAGCTTTGCCATTTCTTTGATGGCCTGCATATCTCCGAGCACCAGCGGCTTCTTGCCTCGCCCCCCCTTTTGTTCAATCCATTCCTCAATCAAGCGGTGCGTTTCAGTCGCTTTCGCATAGATGATAAATTGATGATCGTTGATGGTTTCCAAGACTTGAGAGCTATCCATCGCCCAGGGGTGGAAAGGCGAAACCACGAAAGCCAGTCGGTCCTTGAACATCGGACGATAGCCTTCGTCCGGACGTCCGCGCGGTTTCAGCCCGACGACCAGATCGAGATCGGCTCCCGCCAAGCGATCTAGCAGGACGGTGGTGTCGCCCGCTTCGATGATGGGTTCGCAGCGTGGGAAGCAATCGCGAAATTCGCGTAGCACGGACGGAATCAGGAAATGGCAAAGACTGTGTGGCGCTCCGATGCGGATGCGCGTCTGACCCCAGCGGCGCAATCCATCAAGATCGCGTCCCGCCTGTTCCAACTCGAAAATCACACGTTTGCATCGTCGCAGGAGAAGTTCGCCCTCCGCGGTGACGCCAACTCGCTTCCCTGTCCGGTCGAGCAAGCGACATGAAAGTTGCTCCTCCAAGGTTCTTAGCGAATGGCTCACCGCCGACTGCGTGACAAAAATTCTCCGGGCGGCGAGCGTGAAACTCCCCTCCTCCACCACGGCTACAAATGCCCTAAGTTGTCGCAAATCCGGAACCCAATCCATAATGAATCGCTCTCATTGAAAGCTGATGAGGCATGAGCAGAGCTTGTGCCAAAAATGCACCTTTGGCATTCCACGCGCTTTAAGGGATCTTCATGATTTCACAAGGCCATTCCGGCAACTCACAATCACGGATACGCCTCGGCTTTGTTCCGCTGTGCGATTGCGCCCCCATCGCGGTGGCGCAGGAACTCGGCATTTTCGAGAAGCATGGACTCAACATTGTTCTCTCGCGCGAACTCGGTTGGGCCAGCGTGCGCGACAAAGTTTTCTATGGTGATCTGGACGCAGCGGAATCCATTTCGGGCATCGCCTTCGCGCTGGGGATGGGCTTCAGCGAATTGCGCTGCGAGGTTGCTGTTTCGTTGATCCTTAACCTGCACGGCAACGCGATCACCCTTTCCACCGATCTTCCCCCTGCGCTCATCGGCACCGGGGAAGGACTGCTGGGCCTCATCAGCCGATCTTGGAAAAAGGACAGGCCATTCACGATGGCGGTCACGCACCGCTTCTCCTCGCACCATATCCTGCTGCATCAATGGTTGCGTCGCAATGGCCTGAACTCGCCGACTGACGTCGAGATCATCTTTCTTCCGCCGCCACTAATGCCACGCCAGCTCAAGGCAGGCCACATTGATGGCTATTGTGTGGGCGAACCGTGGAATTCCGAAGCCATTCTCGCTGGCTATGGCTGGTGCCCTGCGGTTTCGGCAGATCTCTCACACGGCCATCCTGAAAAGGTCTTGCTGCTATCCGGCAAGTTTCTGCGCGAGCGCAAGGAAGAGGCGGTCGCCCTCACGGCGGCGCTTCTTGATGCATGCCGCAAATGCCAAGACCCCAAATTCCGCAATGAGATGATCTCCATTCTTGCCATGAAGGAGTACACGGGTGCCCCCATAGAAGTGTTGATGAACAGTCTGTCGCCTCGCTTCAACAATGGCATCAGTTCAAACACCTCGCCCGATTTCCATATCTTCCACGGGGAATCGGTGAATTGCCCCACGGTGGAGAAAGCATCCTGGGTTTTGGCCGGGCTGCGTTCCATCGGCATCCTGCCTGAAGTCACCGCGGGATCCCTTTCCAGAATCTATCGTGAAGACCTTTTTCATGCGGCACAGCACGTCATCACCGAGCATGACTCAGTCTCATTACGAGGATGAAGCAGCATACGCCGCATGATTTCTATATCATCCAATTTGGCACCCATGGAGCTATGATAAACCATGAACCATCCACCACACATGGAACCAACATCATCACTATCACGTCGGAAATTCCTCTCCGTTTCCACCCGCACCACCGCTCTCGGACTGCTCGCCACCGGGCTGCCCGCAGGCTGGGTCGGCGCACAAACCGCATCGGACGCGCCTGAATCACCGAACGTCAACTTCGGCATCATCGCCCTAACGGACTGCTCGCCGATTGTTATCGCCCACGAAAAAGGGCTCTTCAAAAAATACGGGATCAACTCCACCGTGACCAAAGGTGCGAGTTGGGCCGCCATCCGCGACTCGCTGGCCAATGGTGACATCCAGGCCACCCACATGCTCATCGGCATGCCCATCGCCTCTACCATGGGCCTCGGTGGCGCACCGAAAAAGCCGATGATTGCGCCTTGGTTGCTGAATCGCAACGGCCAATCCATCAGTCTGAGTAATTCGCTTAAAGGCAAGGTCGCCGCGGATCCGAAGGCGCTCAAGCCGCTCGTCGATGCAGCCAAAGCAGCCGGTTCGCCGATGCAGTTCGCGATGACTTTCCCACCGGGCACCCACGCCATGTGGATCCGCTACTGGCTTGCTGCCGGTGGCATCAATCCGGGCGACGTCTCTGGAGCAGGTGCCGACATTTCTCTCATCACCATCCCGCCGCCACAGATGGTGGCAAACATGCAGGCCGGAAAAATGGATGGCTTCTGTGTGGGAGAGCCATGGAACGCGAAAACCATCAAAGACGAAATCGGCTTCACCGCCATCAACACGCAGGACATCTGGAAGGATCATCCGGAAAAGGTCTGCGCCTTCACCGAAGAGTTCGCCGCGAAAAATCCCAAGACCGTCAAGGCGGTTCTTAAAGCCCTGCACGAAGCTAGCATCTGGCTCGATGTCATGGACAATCGGGTGGAACAGGCAAAAATTGTCAGTGCGCCCACTTATATCAACTGTCCGCCGGAAGCGCTCCTGCCACGCCTCCAAGGCAAGTATGACATGGGTGACGGTCGCAAGTTCCGCGATCCCAACTACATGATTTTCAGCGATCGCAACTGCAACTACCCACAGTTGAAGTATGGCAAGTGGTGGATTACCCAGCTCCGTCGCTGGGGCTTCACCGATGGTGCGCCCGACTACGAGGGCGTTGCCAAACAGGTCATGCGTGCCGACATCTACGAAGAGGCGATGAAGGAAATCGGCTACACCCACGGCGGTGCCAACAACGACAAGGAGACCCTCTTCGACGGCTCCGTGTTCGATCCCGCAGGCGACATGGAAGCCTACGCTGCGTCCTTCGCCGTCAAAACACTCAAAGGCTAACACAACAGGAGCGCGAAATTCATTCCGCGCGAATCACGGGGCGGACCGCCACACCGGTCCGCCCCTCCACTGAACAACCGTTCTCATGAAACTCTTCTATCAACTCAAGCTCGACGCGATTCTGCTGCCGCTCATCGCCCTGCTCATCTGCCTCGGCGGCTGGGCGATCATCGCGGGTTCCTCCAAGACCACCACCAGTGTGGACGACTGGGGTGACACCGTGACCAAGACCGAGCGCTTCGGCCTGTCCAAAAATCTCCCTTCGCCGACGGAAACCTGGACAGCCAGTAAGCCTTACATCGTCGAACCCTTCGCCAAGCGCGGCGAACTTGACCAAGGCATCCTCCGTTTTGCCTGGCTCTCGCTGAAACTCGTCGCCCAAGGCTATGCCATCGCGCTTCTGCTAGGCACGCCCATCGGCTTCTTCCTCGGCCTTTCGAAAAACTTCACGCGCGCCTTCGACCCCATTATCCAAATTCTTCGTCCTGTGTCGCCGCTCGCGTGGCTGCCGCTCGGCATGGTGCTTTTTAGCGGATTGAAAATCATGGACGACAGCGGTCGCTCTGTCTTCGGTACGTCCGATGCTGCTGCGCTTTTCACCATCGCCATCTGCGCCATGTGGCCCACCGTGCTCAACACCGCCGTCGGTGTGCGCGCCGTGCCACAGGATTATCTCAACGTCGCGAAAGTGCTCAAACTCTCGCGCACCAAGACGCTCTTCAAGATCCTCATCCCCTCCGCCCTGCCTTATATGTTCACGGGCTTCCGACTTTCGTTAGGCATCGCTTGGCTGGTGATCGTTGCCGTGGAAATGCTCATCGGCAAACCCGGTGTCGGCGGTTTCCTGTGGCAGCAATACAACGCGAACAGCTACGCCCACATCATCCTCTCCATTCTCACGATCGGTGTGATCGGATTCATCCTCGACCGAGCCATGAGCCTCATTGAGGGACGGTTCCGCACGGCTTAATGGAAATCCCAACACATTTTCCCCATGCCTCCCATCTTAGAACTCTCCGGCGTTTCCAAAAGCTTCGGCCGTCCGCATGAGCGGACCACGGTCCTGCGCGACGTGAATCTTACCGTGGAAGAAGGCGACTTCGTTTCCATCATCGGTTATTCTGGCAGCGGTAAAAGCACGCTCATCAACCTCATCGCCGGCCTGCTCAAGCCAGACATCGGCACGGCGAAAATGGACGGCTCCGTCATTGCGGGTCCCGGTCCCGAACGCGGCATCGTTTTCCAAAACTACTCGCTGCTGCCGTGGCTCACGGTTTCGGAAAACGTTCGACTTGCCGTGGACCAGTTGTTTCCCGCCATGTCCGAGCAAGAGCGCAAAGAATACACCGCCAAGTATGTGGACATGGTGAAACTCACCCCCGCTTCCGGCAAGTATCCCAAAGAGCTTTCCGGCGGCATGCGCCAGCGCGTCTCCGTCGCCCGCACGCTCGCCGCCAACCCACGCATCCTCTTGTTAGATGAGCCGCTTTCCGCACTCGATGCTCTCACCCGCGCCACGCTCCAGGACGAGATCGCCGATATTTGGCAGAAAAACCGCACCACCGTCATCTGGATCACCAACGATCCCGACGAAGCGCTGTTAGTCGCCGACCGCGTCATCCCGCTGCTTCCGGGCCGGGAGGGGGCCACACTCGGCGCAGAAATTCCTGTCTCTATCACCCGTCCGCGCCTGCGCACCGAGGTCCTGCCCACGACCGAATTCAAGTCTTTGAAAATCCAACTCGTGCAGGCCCTGCTCGACGCAAAAAAAGACACCGCCGCCACCATCACCAAAAAACTCGCCACTCCGGACATCCTTCCCGAGGACCTCGGCAAACCCCGCACCTCCTCCTTGTTCGACCGCCCAGCCCCGCGCCGCCGCTCCCAGCTCGCCCGCGAAGAACTCAAAATCGAAGTCTCATGACCGCCCAAGCCCCTGTCCTCGAACTTTTCAAACTTTCCAAAGCCTACCCTTCGGCGAATGGACCCGCCGTCATCGTCAAGGAGTTCACTCTCAATTTTGCTGCTGGAGAATTCATCACCCTCATTGGCCACTCTGGTTGTGGGAAATCCACCGTGCTCTCGATGGTCGCCGGCCTCACCGACATCACCGATGGCGCAATGATCCTTGCTGGCCGCGAGACCAACGAAGCCGGCCCAGACCGTGGCGTCGTCTTCCAATCGCCCTGTTTGCTGCCGTGGATGAGCGCGTTTGACAACGTCATGTTAGGCGTCAATCAAGTCTACTTCACCGCGTCCAAAGCCGAGCGCCGTGAGCTCGCGGAATACTATCTCAGTGTCGTCGGCCTCGGCGATGCCATGCACAAGTATCCCGGAGAACTCTCCCAAGGCATGCGCCAGCGCGTTGGCATCGCCCGCGCCTTCGCCCTCCAGCCGAAGATGCTCTTGCTGGACGAACCCTTCGGCATGCTCGACTCACTCACCAAGATGGAGCTTCAAGAAGTGCTGCTCGAACTCTGGCGGCGCAACAAACTCACCACCCTCATGGTCACCCACGACGTGGACGAAGCGATTTTCCTTTCTGACCGTGTGGTGATGATGACTGACGGCCCCGAAGCCGAGGTTGGAGACATTTTCACCATCCCCTTCGAGCGCCCGCGCAACCGCGCCGCCATTTTGGCCGATCCCCGCTACACGGAAGTCCGCAATCACTTGCTCACCTTCCTCAACGAGCGCTCTCATCTCCGTCCCAGCCGTATCGCTCAACCTAACAATGAGGCAGAACTCGTTGGAAAAGAGGCGAAATCTGTCGATGGCCTGCATGCTGCCGGCAATCTCTAACTACTAACGCCCGTCAAGGGAGGCTGCGGAGATTGGCAAATTTTGAGTTTCAGCAGCTCTCCTAGGAAGGGCGAGCTCGGTATTTGCGCGAACCGAGGACATACTTGTCCGCCCACGTTCGCACCTTCAACTGTTCGTCGAGCGATAGCGTGCGCACCACCTTGGCGGGCGATCCCAACACCAACGAACCGGGCGGAATGACCGTGCCGCCCGTGACCAGCGCGCCCGCGCCGACGATGGATCGTTCGCCGATGACCGCGCCGTCCAAGACGATGGCACCCATGCCAATCAACACCTCATCCTTGACGGTGCAGGCATGCAAGATCGCGGAATGGCCAACGGTCACAAGTTCACCCACATAGCAGCCGTAGTCGTCCGCGAGGTGGATGACCACATTGTCCTGCACGTTTGAACGCGGGCCGATGACGATCTCGTTGATGTCGCCGCGCAAAGTGGCGTGATACCAAACGCTCGACTCCTCATGCAACGTCACCCGCCCGATCACATCCGCGCTGGAGGCAATGAACGCACTTTCATGAATCGTCGGTGCTATCCCGTCAAAAGTCTCAATGGCCATGTCCGGACACTAGAATCCAGCCAACCCCACCGCAAGTCATGAGGAGCGATGGGCGTGACTGTATAAGTAGGCATGAGTCCAGTCGCGTGTTCCGTGCCGGAACACAGGCGCTGTCAGGGACCAAGGTGCAATCCGCACCTCATGCATAGGTTTTGCCCGATTTTTCCGCAGCCGTTTCGTCCCCTCGGGCATGAAGCATCTTATTGATTCCTATATTCCAATAGGGATTCCGCTGTGTTTCCCGTTGCACCAGCCCCATGGCACTGGTCGTGCGAAAGCAGTCGTCATTACCATGAAAACCAATTCATTCATCAAGTCATTGAGCGCCATCGGCGCATCCGCCGCGCTGGCGATTTCCGCAGCGAATGCCAAACCGGACAAGGATGGAGACAAGGACCATCCATCCTCACAAAAGGCGGAAAAGCATGACGGAAAGAACAACTCCAAAGCTGGCCAGAAAGGCAAAAAGCCGGACAAGCAAACAGACAAGAACAACAAGAAAGATAGGCAGAACGCCCAAGGCAATCAGGATCGAGGCAAAGACCAAAAACACCAAGCGGGCAATCCTTCGGACCGCAAGGATGCGGGTGACAAACAACGGCGCCAGTTCAAGGGGCGCTTTGAAGACCGCGACCGCGACCACGTCGTCACCTATTTCTCCCAATACAAGGGACGGGACCACGGACTGCCACCAGGGCTTGTCCGCAAATGGGAAAGAGGGCGTCGCCTGCCTCCGGCATGGAGGGATCGCGTTGTCCCAGGTTATGTGATCCATGATGACTGGTATCCCGCCTTTGAGCCGGTGCCCTACGATTGGTTTCCTGGTATCACCGTTGTCGCGGACACCCGTCTCTATTGGTATGGAGATCGAGTGGTTAGAGTGTATGAGCCCACCCGCGAGGTGGTAGATGTTGTCATCATTCCCACCATCCATATTGACCTTTGATCCCGAGCCAAAGAAAAGACAGAAGTACCAACTCCGGCAGGACATCCCGCAAGATTGTCATCACGTATTCCGGCGAAGCCGAAGGCGAATACTTCAGTGGTGGCGTCATTATCCTCGCGAAACGCTAATTCTGAATCCCGAGGCTGCATCTTGGCTCCCAGTGCTCTCTTTCCAGTCGTTGCTACCTCTTTTGGAAAAACCACGAATTCACGGCAAAGCGTGCAATTCGCCATGGGTGCAAAAAAAGGTCTCACCGTTTTCGGCTTATCCAGTTCGAGCGTCGAGCAGCTCGGCGCGTCGGATCTCGTGCCTAACGAAGCCGAGCCTTACTTTGCGGTTCAATCTTCTGCGGTCGCAGGAAGGGACCGTAGAACACACGGCGACGAGATGACGGAGGCCATCAGGCTCTATTCTCAGCGGGTGCGTAAACCCGCGTGTCACCACAGCCCGTAATGGCCGGTTTTCATGATGTAGATTCCCATCAGAAAATTGGCGGTGGCATGCATCACCACACAGGCACCGAGGCTTTTGCTCCAGATGCAGAGAAGATAAGTGAGACTGCCGTAGATTGCGGCCCCGGCGTAGTCGACCGGAGCATGGGCGACCACAAAGGCTGCGGTGACGATGATAAATGAAAGCCAATGCGGACGGCCGAAAGGTTGCTTCCAATAGTTTCCTTCCCAATCGCAGACAAAGCGCATGAGAAAGCCGCGCCAAAAAATCTCCTCAACCAGGGCAACGATGATGGCGGCGCGGAAAAAGCGCAGGATAAGCGATGTCCAGTAGGCTGCCGGATGAGTGAAAAGGCCGGGATCGAAACCTTCATTGCGTTCCGTCACGCCGAGCCGTTTCAACCAGCCATCGGTTTTTCCCGTAAGGCCCCACGCGTCATAAAGGACCGTCGGCAGCAGCCAAAAGCCGATGCCAATCGCGCCAAACAGAATGGCTATCCATGACCATTTCCACGACCAATCGAAGCAATAGATTTTTCGATAGTGAAACAACAGCCCAAGCGTGACGAGCGTTTGGATCGGATAGAGGATCTGCGCGGGATCTTGCCGCCACCACGGCGCATCTGGGTGCTTCCACTCGATGAAGCCGCCAAGGAACTGGAGCAGGATCATGAAACCCATGAACACTGCGAACGGCACCACGTGGGCACGCGTCAGCGTTTCAGGATCGGTGGTCCGCGTGCTGCTCATGGCCGTCCCTGTCGCGCATGATCTGATAGAACCTCACAGACGGCCGACGAAGCGCTCAATGCGATCGGTGGCGATGCGAATGTCCTCGAACGCGGTGGCGTAGCAGCAGCGCAGGAAGCCCTCACCGGAGGGACCGAAAGCCCCGCCTGGTACGCAGGCGACGCTTTCCTCTTCCAGCAGGCGCATCGCGAAATCCTTGCTCGATAGGCCCGTGCTGCGGATGTCCGGGAAGACATAGAACGCACCGCCCGGCGTGTGGCAATCGAGGCCGATTTCGTTGAGTCGTTTGACAAGGAAGTCACGGCGTTGGTGATAGCTGTTGCGCATTTCCACCATCGCCGCATGGCCATTTTCAAGCGCTTCTAACGCCGCGTTCTGGCTCATGATGGGCGCGCAGAGCATCGAGTATTGATGGATCTTCATCATCGCTTCGATGATGGGCTGGGGCGCGCAGGCATAGCCGAGGCGGAAGCCGGTCATCGCGAATGCCTTGGAAAATCCATGCAGCAGGATGGTCCTTTCCTTCATCCCCGGAAACGACGCGATCGACACGTGCGGGTCGGTTTCGTCGTAGCGCAGCTCGCTGTAAATCTCATCCGTCATGACGATGAGATCGTGCTCGATCGCGAGCTTGGCGATGCCTTCCAGATCCTCGCGCGAGGCGCAAGCACCGGTCGGATTGGTGGGGAAATTGAGGAAAATCACGCGTGTCTTCGGCGTGATGGCTGCGGCGACCGCTTCCGGCTTCAGCGAGAATTCGTTCTCCTTGGTGGTCAGCACCGGCACCGCGACGCCGTGCGCCATGATGATGCTCGGGCTGTAGGAAACGTAGCACGGTTCGTGATAGATCACCTCGTCGCCTGGGTTGAGCAGGGCGCGCAGCGCGATGTCGATGGCCTCGGAAACGCCGACCGTGACAAGCACTTCCTTGGACGCTTCATACTCGACGTGGAAAAAATCGTCGACGTAGCGGGCGATGGCTTTGCGCAAGGATAGCAAGCCGAGGTTCGACGTGTAGGTCGTTTGGCCCTTTTCCAGCGAATAGATGGCGGCTTCGCGGATGTGCCATGGAGTGACGAAGTCAGGCTCGCCCACGCCCAGCGAGATCACATCATCGCGGCCTTGTACGAGTTCGAAGAAGTCGCGGATCCCGGAACGCGGGATGGAAGCGACGTTGGTTGCGATTTTCGCGGTGTAGTCCATGGCAAAGCCCGCTGTCTGGCGGGCGGGCATCTCAGCGGGGCCAGCCGCCCGCGTCAATCCCGGTGCTGGGTTTTTCCCCCAAGCCAACCCCGCCATCTTCGCCAGTCATCGCAATGGGATCTTGCCAAAGTTACTTTTCCTCACAAAGTAACTTTGAAATCTGAAATCCATTTTCCATGAAACCACCCATCGCTTCCCTGCTAGCTCTATTTGCCTTTCCCTCCATGGCCGTCGCGGGCTTGGAACCCGGCGATCAGCTCACCCTGACGATACGCGGCGTGGACGCCATGGAGCAGCAGAAGATTACAGGAACCTATCGGATCGGCGAAAGCGGCAAGGTTCGCCTGCCGCTGCTGGAGGATCTGGTTGCCGCGCGTGGCCTGAGCCCTGAGCAGTTTGCCCGGGCCGTGGAATCCGCCTACAAAGACTCCGGCATCTATTCGCAGCCGGCCATCGAAATCGAGGTCCTGCAAGGCGGCAATGTCGGCGGAACTTCCATCATCACGGTGGGCGGACAGGTTCGGCGTGGCGGCGAATTTCCCTTTCGCAAGGACATGACGGTCATCCAGGCCATCGACAGCGCGGGCGGTCGCAACGATTTCGGCGGTCGCAATCTGTTCCTGATCCGCGACGGCAAGCAGGTCTGCTTGGATTTCACCAATCTCGCGCACAAGAACATCGTGCTGCGTCCTGGCGATTCGATCCAAGTGGACCAAAAGGCCATCCTCGATCGCTGGAAAGGCAAGGAACAGGCGGTAAAATCACTGACCGAGTGATGGCGAAAAGAATACTCGCCTTGCCTAACGAATAATTTTGTTAGGCAACTCATCCACGTCATCCTTCTGGCGCGGCCAATGGACCGAAAGTGTGTCACCAAGGCGGCGCAAGCCCTCGCGCAAGGCACGCAGCGGCCCGTTTTCGTGCATCTCGTCGATCATCGCTTGCACGGATTTGCGCCAAAACTCGTCGGGGACCACTGCGTTGACGCCGCAGTCACCGATCATCGCCACCTTGCGCATGCGCGGCATCATCACGATGAGCGCGCCATTGCGCAGCGCGGTGTCGCGCATGCCGATTTCATCAAACAGCTTCCAAGCAAAGCGCTCCGGCCGCACGATGAAGCGATAGGTGACGCAAATGCGGATCTCCGCGCTGGTGCGCATTTCCTGCTCGCGTATCGCCTCGACCAACGAGGCTTCTTCTTCGGGTGTTAGGAGAGAGTTCATCGTTTGAATCGGGATTTACCAACTGCCGCTCGCGCCTCCCCCGCCACTGCTGCCACCGCCTCCGGAAAACCCACCGCCGCCACCGCTAAAGCCGCCGCCTCCCCCACCCCATCCGGATGATCCGCCACCGCGATAACTGCCGCCGCCACCGCTGCCACGGCTTGCGCCCATGATGCTGAAGATCACGTCGGCCAGCGTGAATGCGCCGGTCCAGATGCCGTGGATGATGAAGAGTCCGATGATGCCCAAGAGGATGAGAAACGGCCAACCGCTCGCATCCTCGCCACGCTCTCCGTCCAAGTTCGTCTGCCCGGTCCCGACATACTCGCCCTTGGCCGCGGCGATCATCGCGTTCACGCCTTCATCGACGGCCGCCTCGCGGTTTCCCTTGCGCAACTGCGGCGTGACGATGCTTTGGATGATCTGGTTGCAGCGCGCGTCCGGCAAGACACCTTCCATGCCGTAGCCGGTGTGAATGCGCAGCTTTCTGTCATCCGCGAAAATCAACAGGATGGCTCCGTTGTCCTTGCCCAACTGACCCGGTGCCCACGCCTGATAGAGCCGCTGGCTGAAATCAAACAACTCCTCGCCCGGGGGGATGCGTGGGAAAATCGCCACCACGAATTGGGACGACGTCTCACGCTCGAAGGCCTGCAATTTTGCGTCGATCACTTGGAACGCTTCCGCCCCCAGCCAACCCGCGTCGTCTCGGATGTAATGCGGTGACGGGCTGACGGGCAAAGCCGTTTCCGCCCACGCCTGCGGAGCCCAAGCCAACAGCAGCAGCAAAACCCACCGTGCCGCCCGCCATGCCGGATGATGCGTCATCCTCAGTTGGTCGGGGCAGGTTTGCCACCGAAGTCAAAGTTCACTTCAGGCGCTTTTTCCGCACCTGCATCGGCTTGGAAATACGGTTTCGGAGAAAAGCCAAAAATTCCGGCAAACAAGACCGCTGGGAAGCTGCGCACCGCCGTGTTGTAAAGTTTTGCGGTGTCGTTGAAACGCGCGCGCTCCACCGAGATCCGGTTTTCCGTCCCTTCAAGCTGCGCCTGCAAGTCGCGGAACCCCGCGCTCGCTTTGAGATCCGGATAATTCTCCGCCACCACCAACAAGCGGCTCAGCGCGCTGGAAAATTGCCCCTGCGCTTCTTGGAATTTCTGCAACGCCGCTGGGTCATCCGGAGCCTTGTTCGGATCCACCGTGACCTTGCCCACCGAGGCCCGCGCATTGACGACCGCTTCCAGCGTGGATTTTTCGAAATCCGCCGATCCTTGCACGGTTTTCACCAAGTTCGGCACGAGATCCGCCCGGCGCTGGTACTGGTTGAGCACGTTGGCCCATGACGCGTCCACGGCCTGTTGTTTCCCGACGAGACCGTTGTAACTGCCAACCACGGACAAGCCGAGAACGACAACCAGTCCGACAATGGCGATGAGGATGATCCAGAGGGTTTTCATGAACCGCAGGTTTAAACGCCGCGCCGTCTTCCGTCCAACAGATTTCACCGCTCGGGAAAATGTGCTGGCGGCGCGACGTTCGCATCGCATCCTGCCGCCGCAGATGAACCGGACCGGAAAGATCCACGCCCTCCTCGCCACCTCGCGCGTGGCCAACATCCCCAGCGTCATCAGCAACGTCTGGGTGGGCATGGCCGTGGGAATGTCACTGGCCCTGTCCGCGAATCCGACTGCGCCCCACGCGCTCACCTTCATCACCCTGCCGCTGGCCGGAGTTCTGTTATATGTCGGTGGAAATTTTCTTAACGACTGGATGGACCGTGGCTGGGACGCGCAACATCGCCCCGAACGCGCGCTGCCACGTGGGCTGTTCCCCGCGCCACTCTATCTAGCCGTTGCGCTGACCACCTGCCTCGCAGGAATCGCAAGCGCCAGCCTCACCAGTCCGCGCTCGGGCATGACCGCCGTCGGCATTGCCATTTCCATCGTCATCTACACGTTCTTTCACAAGCGCACGCCGTGGGCCGTCATCCCGATGGGCCTGTGCCGCGCGCTGCTTCCCGTCATGGGTTGCCTCGCGTTCTTTCCTTACATCGATGCCATCTGGCCCGTTTCCTGCGGCTTGCTCACCTACATCATGGGCCTCTCGCTGAGTGCACGCTACGAAGCGATGGCGCAACCGCCCGCATGGGTCGCTCCCGCCGGGCGCGCCTTTTTGTTAGGAACGGTGCTGCTCGTCGCATGGGGAAATCGCGACATCCCGTTAGGCCGTATGCTGCATGTCGCCGCCGCCTTGCCCTACCTCGCGTGGACCAGCCTCACCCTGCGTTTTTGGAACAAGCCGGTGCCACGACTCGTTTCCCGCCTGCTCGCCGGCATTCCACTCGTCGACTGGATGCTGCTCCTGCCACTCGGCCTCGCGCTCGCTCGTGGCGGCGAAATCGACGGCTTCATCATCGCCTGTTTCCTCGTCCCTCCCCTCGCCTTCATTTCTGCCCTTCTGCTCCAAAAACTCGCCCCAGCGACCTAACGGAAGAATCGAAAGCCCTCGCCGACCCGATTCATGGGTTTACTCTCAACACTCATGCGGCGGTTCATGTCGGTGGCGGAGGACGGTGCCTGACTTGCTGATGATCCAGCGGAGGGTGGAACGGGAATCGCATTCCTCGGGACGAACCCACTCGATGAGGGCGGTGCCACCTTCAGCGGAAAGCATCACACGCGGTTGGCGGAGCTTTTCGAGAAACGCTTTGGCATCCCACTGGAGATCCGGTTTCAGGGTTGCGGGATCGAGAGTGGAAGTCTGGATGTCCAGTCCTGTGAGATCGGACCAGAAGCGTTCCGGGATGGGGATCGCCTTGCCGTCCCACGTGAGGTCGAAGCGAGTGAGCAGGTTGCTGCCCGGATGGAAGGGATAGGCGAGATCCTTGCCCTTGTAGCGGTAGCAGCGGAATTCTCCCTGCGCATCCTTGGCCTCGGTGATTTCGTCATCGGCGGGTTTGATGAGCTCCACCTGCAAGACCAGCTTCTCCTCCACGGAAACGGCGCGGAACTTCAACGCCTCGGAATTGACGGTGCCCCACCACACTTCCAATGGAGGACTCTCTTCTTCCGCCGCTGCGGCAGCAGACACCGGAATCGCGGAAAGGGCGGTGAGGGATAGAAAAGAACGACGTTGCATGGGGAGACACGTTAGAGCGTGAGGGGCGATGGATAAAAGGAAGAACGGCTGCGATTTCAACGATCTCACTCGCGAAATGAGCCAAGGGGCAAAAAATCCCCCACGCTCAAACCGCGGATGCTTTGAGAACGCCGACGTAGGGCAAGTTTCGGTAGCGTCCTTGGTAATCAAGGCCGTAGCCGACGACGAATTCGTCGCCGATGCCGAAGCCGATGTAGTCCGCCTGCACCGCTTCGGCGCGCACCTTGTCCTTGGCCAACAACACAGCGGTGTGGACGGCGGTCGCGCCTTCTTCGAGCAACCGTTGTTCCACGGCATGGAGCGTGCGGCCGGTGTCGAGGATGTCATCGAGCAGGAGCACGTGGCGGCCTCTCACTTCCGGGAAATGGCGATCGAGAAAATCCACGTGGCCCGAGCTTTCCAAGCCACCGTGGTAGCTGGCGACGTTCAGGCATTCGATCTCCAAGGGACGCGGGATGCGCCGCAGCAAGTCCGCTGCAAACACCAGCGCGCCTTTGAGCAAGATGATCACCACCAGCGTGCCGGCCGGGAAATCACGCTCAATTTCCATCGCCATCGCATCAAGGCGTTTTTCGATCACCGCCTCGTCGATCAGCACCCGTTCAATGTCATCTCGCATGGCATTTCGATAAACCGTCCCTGCCGGTCGGCACGATCCCAAAAAATGAGAACGGGCGAAGCCTGCGAACCCGACGCCTGCTTCGCCCGTCCCTGCGCAGGGGGAATCTGCGGAATGGCAACGCAATCCATGTCGCCATTCACCGCCACATGCGCGCTGACCACGGAAAAGCGGACAGTCGTAGGAGAAAAAAGTTTCCGCCGCTTCAGAAAGGCCGCTTTCTCCCGGATTTCGATCTTCAGACGGCAGCGCCACCCGGCTTAAGCCAGTAAAGCACGGCCATCCTCACGGCGATGCCGTTCTCGACCTGGTCGTTGATGAGGCTGCGCTCGTAGTCCATCACCGCGTCACACAGCTCGACGCCACGGTTCACCGGGCCGGGGTGCATGAGGTAGAGGCCGCGCTTGCGGATCTCATCGAGCCGCGTGTCCGTCACGCCGTAGAGTTTGTGATACTCGCGCAGGCTGGGGAAAAACTGGACGTCCTGCCGCTCCATCTGGACGCGCAGCAGATACACAATGTCCGGTTGCCACGCCATGGCTTCCTTGTAATCGGTGAAGCGCCGCACCTGCTCGCAAGTGCGGGGAACCAGCGAACCCGGACCGAGGTGGGCGACCTGCATGCCGAGCTTTTTCAAGATCATGGTGGTGGAACGCGCGACTCGCGAATGCAGGATGTCGCCGATGATGAGCACCTTTTTCCCGGCGGGATCGGGGAACTTTTCTTTGATCGTGAAAGCATCTAACAATCCTTGAGTCGGATGCGCATGCGCTCCATCGCCCGCATTGATGACAGAAGCCTTCGTCAGCTTCGCGATCATCCCCGGCAGGCCGGACGCCATGTGGCGGACGATGATGTAGTCCGTGCGCATCGCTTGCAGGGTTTCCACAGTCTCTCTAACGGACTCGCCCTTGGTGATGGACGATTGCGCGACATCGAAGTTGGTGACGTCTGCGGAAAGGCGTTTCGCGGCGACCTCGAACGACGAGTGGGTGCGTGTGCTGGGTTCGTAAAACAACATCAGGACGGACTTGCCCTTGAGTGCGGGAACTTTTTTCACCGAGCGGGTGAAGAGTTCTTTAAAAGGAATGGATTGCTCCAAGAGGAGGTCGATCTCCTCCCGGTCGAGCGCCGCGATTTCGAGTAGGTCCTTACGTGCCATGCTGGATTTGGGGAAAGTAGTGAAGCGCGCCGAACACGACGATGAGCAGTACCGCCACGGTGATGAAGGCGGCGTGGTGGCGTGAGAGCGGCTTGCGGATAAAAATCAGGATGGCGACCAACAGAGCCGTCGCCGCGCAGGCCGCGGTGGTGGCGAGCGGAAATTCGAAAAAATAAACGCCCGCCACCGCGGTGGCCGTCAGCAAGTAGCCAGGGACGATCAACAACGGATGTGCGATCGGATTCGGCGGCTTTTCTTGGGAAGACATCGCGCCGATTGCCTCCATGCGGCGGATGCGGTTGATCTCTTCATCGCTGTGGCGGTGAGCGGGCAGGCTCGAATCCAAACGCGGCGAATGGCGCGGCGCGGAGACAGGCCCTTGCTCAGATTTGCGCAACGATCGCACGACCTTGGCCTCCGAGGCTTGGGGCGAAACCAAAACGGGCGCAGCTGGAGCGGGCAATTTCTCCACCGTTTCTGTGCCTTCTGGATGGAGAACAGGAACGCGCTCCGAGCGTTTGAGCGAGCGCACTTCCTTCATTTCCGCAAGGACTGGCATGGCCTCGACGGTCGGACGTGGCGGCGCAGGCGCCACGGGCGCAGAAAGTTTGGTTTCCGCCACCGGCATGGGCGCGGGTTTTTCCGCAGGCAATGAATCCACCGCAGGCAGCGCCGCAGCTTCCGCTGCGGGAACGCCGAAGGACTCGCGGAGTTTCGCGATTTCCTCGGCGGATTTCTTGCGCTGCGGCAGCGGGTTCATGGTGCTTCTTTCTCGACGATGCGGACCTCGTCCTTGCCGTCTGTCCCTTCAAGCGAGACCAATACATGGTCGAGCCGTTGGGTGTCGAGGGCGATGCCGACATAGTCCGGCTGCACCGGCATCTCGCGGTGGCCGCGATCAATGAGCACGGCGAGTTCAACCTTGGCCGGGCGGCCGTAGTCAGAGAGGGCGTCTAACGCGGCGCGGATCGTGCGCCCGGTGAACAGCACGTCGTCCACCAAGATGATGTGCGCGCCCTCGACCGGAAACGCGATGTCGCTTTCCTGCAGCAGTGGGTTTTCGTGGAGGTGCTCGAAATCGTCCCGATAGAGCGAGATGTCGAGCACACCGAACGACAGCTCCCAATCGTCTTCTTCGGATAGAATCGTGAGCACGCGCTCCGCCACCTCGTCTCCACGGCTGCGGATGCCGATCAGCGCGATGGGCTTGCCGAGGTGCTTTTCGCGAATCGCCGTGGCAAGGCGTTCGACTCCGGCGGCGATATCTTCGGCGTTGAGGGTCTTTTCCATGATTTAAAAATTCAAAATCCCGATGTCGCGGCGGCGCAGCAGGCCATCGAAGGAAATCGGATCGGCCGCGGCATGGGCGGCCGTGACCGCTTCCTCGCGGGATTCGCCACCGGCCACCACGGCGAGCACGCGGCCGCCGTTGGTTTCCCACGCACCATCGTCCGTCCGACGCGTGCCGGAATGATAGACGCGGGCATTGCCGACCTGTTCCAAGCCCGAGATCCGGTCGCCGTTGCGTGAACTTTCCGGATAGCCGGCGGAGGCGAGGATCACACAAACGCTCCAGCCATCGCTGAATCCGATGAGATCCTCGCGCAACTCACCCTTGGCTCCGGCGAGGCAGAATGCCGCGAGATCGCCGTTCACCAGCGGCATCACCGCTTGGCATTCCGGATCGCCGAAACGGCAGTTGTATTCAATCACCTGCGGCCCGCTGGCGGTAAGCATCAGGCCGAAGTAGAGAAACCCGCGATACGGCAAGCCTTCCTGGCGCAGCCCTGCGACGGTCGGCCTAACGATTTCTTTTTCGATCTGCGCGAGCAGTTCCGCGGAAACCAACTGGCGGCTGGCCACTGCGCCCATGCCACCGGTGTTCGGACCGAGATCGCCGTCCGAGGCGCGCTTGTAATCGCGGGCCGGGGTGAAAATCAGATAGTGGTCGTCGATGATGGCGGCGAAAATGGAAACCTCGGGGCCGACCAAACATTGCTCCACCAGCACCCGTCCTGCGCCGAAGCGCCGTTGCACGAACACCTCATCGAGAAACTCCAAGGCCGCCGCCTCGTCCGCACAAACCGCGACGCCTTTGCCCGCTGCTAGCCCGTCGAACTTCAGCACCGTCGGGTATTCTCCAGCGATCGCCGCCACCGCCTCGTCGAGCGAGTTGGTCGCAGTGGCGCGCGCGGTGGGGATGCCATTTCTAACCAAGAACTCTTTCGCGAACTCCTTGCTCGCTTCCAGTTGCGCGGACTCTTTCGGCGGCCCCCAGCACGGGATGCCCGCCTTTTCACAAAGATTCGCGAGGCCCTCGCCTTTCACCAAATAGCTTTCTTCGCCAGCCACGCAAAGATCGACGGCATTTCCCGCCATCCATGCCACCAGCGACTCCAGCCCATCTGCTTCGACCGGCTTGGCCAGTTCGAAAATGGCATCGCTGCCGGGGAAACAAAACACCTCGGGCTTGCCCGGAGATTCCGCCAATGCCCTCACCAGCGCATGCTCGCGCCCGCCTTTGCCTACGACCAAAATTCTCATCCGCACGGGTTCTCGCGGAATCCCCTGCCCGACTCAACACCGAATCACGCGAATGCATCACTGCCCGCCGCCTTCCGCGAGACCAAGCTCTGGGAAATCCCGCCCCTCCGTCTTGGCACTTCCCATGGCCGCGCCGCCTCCATAACGTCCCGCCGCCGATGACGAAATCCGTTCTCCTTGCCGCCCTTCTCGCCTGCGTTCCCGCTTTTGCCCAGGAAACGCCAGCCCCTGCCGTGCCGCCCGTCGTGGAGGGAGCGCCTGAAGTCGTCACGCCACCGGCTGTCCCTGAGATACCAGATGATGGCGTGCGCGTCTCCATCCTCGGCTACCACGAGTTGGCCGAGAATCAGCCGGAAACGGCCATGCGCATCCACACCTCCAAGTTCCGCAAGCAGATGGAAACCATCCGCCAGCTCGGCCTCAAAGTGATCTCGCTCGATGAATTCACCGCGTGGAAAAACGACGGCAAGGAGATCCCGAAAAAGTCCGTCATGCTCACCTTCGACGATGGCTGGAAATCCGTTTACACCGACGCCTATCCCATCCTCAAGGACTTCGGCTACCCCTTCACCATCTTCCTTTACAAAAACTACGTCGATGGCGGAGGCAAGGCGCTGACCAGCCAGATGATCCAGGAAATGATCCGCAACGGCGCGACCGTCGGCAGCCATTCGGTGAGCCATCCTTACCCCATCACCGTGAAGACGTTTCGCAAAAAAGGCCCCAAAGCCTATGACGGCTACCTGCGCAAAGAAATGGGCGAATCCAAGCGATTCTTGGAAGCAAAGTTCCCCGTCAAAGTGACCACCTACGCCTATCCCGGCGGCTTCTACACCGAGGAAATGCTCACGCTCAGTGACGAGTTCGGCTACCACCATGGCTTCACCGTGCTGCCCGGGAAAATCAAACGCTCACTGCCAGACCAAACCTTGCCGCGCTACATCGTGCTCGGGAATTACGACAAGATCTTCGACCTCGCCACCACCTTCGCCGAGAGCCAAGGCGGCGTGCCCGGCATCGCCAGTGCCCTGCCCGGCGAAGCGCCAGAAATGACTCCGAAAACTCCCTATCCCGTCTCGCCCGAGGCCGGAGCCATCGTCAACTCACGCTTGCCGCTCATCACCGCCGACCTATCCAGCGTGCAGGCGCTCGATCCTGCCAGCCTTGTCATGAAGGTCGCCGGCTTCGGCGAGGTGCCCGCCACCTTCACCCCGGAAAACGGAAAGTTTTCCTGGCAAGTGAACCGCCGCCTCCGCCAAGCGACCTGCCAAGTGCTAATCACCTGGAAGGACAACACCGGCAAGCCCGTCGAGCCCCCGTTGCGCTGGTCTTTCCAACTCGATCGCGAAGCCGCCTACTTGCCCGACGGCGAGTGAGCCGCGTTTTGGAAGAAGGTAACACTTCTCTTGGATTACTCCTAACCGAACATCTCCAATTGTGTTTCCTTGCCCTCATCCTCGAAGCGAACACCCACGCCTAACAATCTGACGGCTCGGTTGTTTCCCCGTTTCCATGCGTCTGCGAGAAGCTCTTCGTAAACGGCCACATCGATAACGTGTCCCGCCCGCTCGGCCGTCGTTCGTTCGAAATCCGCGAACTTCAGTTTCACCACCAACGAGCGAATCGTTCGATCGGCGTGCTGCTTTTCCACCTCATCGCGCAGCCCATCGAGCATCCCATGCATCGGAGCTTGCAGCGCCTGAAGCTTCGTTAGGTTTTCGGAAAACGTCGTTTCGCTGCTCACCGACTTGCGCGTCCGGTGCGGCGTCACCGGCCTGTCGTCAATGCCGCGGCAGAGTTGCCACAGCTCAATGCCCCACTTGCCAAAGCGCCGCGCCAGTTCGATCTGATCCAGCGCCTGTAAGTCCGCGCACGTTTCAATCCCCAGCGCACTCAGCTTTTCCCGCATCTTCTTGCCCACGCCCCAGATGCGTCCCACCGGCAAGGCCGCCATGAACGCCGCGATCTCATCCGGCCCCACCTGCTTCTGGCCATTCGGCTTGTGCCAATCCGAGGCAATCTTCGCAATCAGCTTGTTCGATGAAATCCCTGCCGACGCCGTGAGCCCGGTTTCCTCAAAAATCTGCGCCCGTATCTCGCGCGCAATCGCCGCGCCATCGCTCTGCAAATGGCTCACATCCAGATACGCCTCATCCAGCGACAACGGCTCGATCAGCGGAGTGAAACGGCCAAAAATCGCCCGAATGCTCGCACTCACCGAGCGATAAAGATCAAAGCGCACCGGCACCAACACGAGATGGGGGCACGCTTCCAACGCCTTAAAAACCGGCATCGCCGAGCGGCAACCATACTTGCGCGCCTCATAGTTCGCCGTCGTCAGCACGCCGCGTCGATCACTACCACCCACGCCCACCGGCAAGCCGCGCAAGGCCGGGTTCTCCCTTTCCTCGATCGCGGCATAGAAGCAATCCATGTCGATGTGGATGATCTTTCTCACGTGGCGGGCCGCAATGTGGTTTCCCACGCTCTTCACGCCAATGGAATTCCCTCAGCCTGAAGACATCTCCCGCCCAGATTAGCCGCCTTCGGTTTGATGTCGGGGCATCCGATGATCGAAGCAAACCCCCGACCTTCATTCCATTCGCCAGCTGCGGAGGAATGCACGATCGCAAGCATGCCTGGTGGCGATGTGCAACGAATCGCCCCGCGATGACAAAGAGTCGGTGAGTGGTTCGCTCGGATCGATGAAAGGAGCTCCGAGGACGTGATTTCAGCTGGAACCTTGCAACGGCAAGGGAATGCCAGACCGATGACGAGTTTCTGAAACCGTCTGGCATGAGAGAAACGCCGTCCGAAACCGGAATCGTCACTGCAGCTGCTAAAGGAGGACGCCCCTCCATGGGGCCCAACTCATCAACCCAATCGACCTATGAAATCCAAAAGAACCTCAGCTCATCGCAGCTCCACTCAGAAAATGATCAAATCCTCGATGCTGGTCTTTGCATCCACGCTGACCTTCGCCGGAGCCACCATCTTGGACTTCGATCTCTCCCCAACCGGCAGCGACGATGCGGTGGGATTGAGTCCAGCCAATGAAGTCCCTGCCGTGGTCACCAGCACCGGATCGGGCGATGCCATTTCCGGTGGCGTCTCGTTTGACACGGACACCTCCACCCTCACCTTCGCGCTGGGTTATGGTCTCGCCGCTGGATTCAGCAATCTTTCCGGCGCGGCCACGGGCATCCACATTCACGGACCTGCCGCTGCCGGAGTGAATGGCCCGGTTGCCATCGACCTCGCCTCGTATCACTTCCCTGCCGCAACCCCCACTCAGGGTGGCATTGCCTACGGATCCATCGTTCTCACCGCTCCTCAAACTCAAAACCTGTTAGCGGGATTGAACTACGTGAATGTCCACACGGCGGCCCAGCCAAGTGGTGAAATCCGCGGCCAGTTGGTGCGTGTGAATTCGGCTCCTGAAGTGACTGGACTGGTCGATGATACCGTGGAATGCGGCACCAAAACCACCTTCTCCGCCACCGTTTCCGATTATGACGGCGACGCGATTCAAGCCGTTTGGTCCGTGAACGGCGTTGCCGTTGAAACCGATTCCATTCCATCCAGCGGAGTGCCGTCCGATGTCGTGGTGAGCTACTCCGCCGCACTTCCTGATGGCGCGAATATCCTCACCCTCACGGCGACCGATAGCGCAGGCAATGAAACCATCCTTGATGCCTTCATCACCGTGGAAGACACCATCGCTCCGGTGATTGTTTCAGCCACGACTTCCGTCACCAAACTGTTTCCACCAAATCACAAGATGGTTCCCGTGCGCGTGACCGCCAAGGTGAAGGACGCTTGTGGCGATACCACTTGGGAAATCATCTCGGTGAAAAGCAGCCAGCCCGTCAATGGCAAGGGCGACGGCAACACCGACAAAGATTGGAAAATTGTTGATGATCACAATGTCTTGCTGCGTGCCGAGCGTAGCGGAAAAGACAAGAACGGTCGTATCTACACGATCACCATCCGCGCCACCGACGAAGCGGGTAACAAGTCCGCTCTCAAGAATCTAACGGTCATCGTGCCTCATAACAAAGGCAAGTAATCGAGAGACTCCCTGAAATCACCCGGTCGGCATTCGTGGAACACATCGGTTTCGCGAATGCCGACTTTCTTTTGGGTCAAGCGTCCACCTCAGATCACCATCTTGCCTTCGACGTTCAAGGGAAGGACGACGCCTCTCCGCTCTTCGACGGTTCTGCGGAGGAATGCGAGAAATGGCCGCGTGGAATACCCCAAAATCGGCATCGACAAGCCTGCGACGAGCTGCGAATCCTGCCGCGTTCGTGCCCGTCATCGGTTGCTAGGACAAGCCGCTGTGGTGGAATGGTAGACACCCCAGACTTAAAATCTGTTGCTCTTCGGGGCGTGCCGGTTCGAGTCCGGCCAGCGGCACTTT
Organism: Verrucomicrobiota bacterium; assembly: GCA_040387215.1. GTDB lineage: Bacteria > Verrucomicrobiota > Verrucomicrobiia > Verrucomicrobiales > Akkermansiaceae > Luteolibacter. The sequence continues at coordinate 63,686 of JAZKEG010000010.1, forward strand.
TTGGACGCTCAGCTTTTTTCAGAGAGAAGTTTCTGGAGAGGCGGCTGAGAGAGCGTATTAGACGGCAGACGCGTGCCCTGCCATGGCGGAAACGATGCAGAATTCATAGCGCGGCGGGAGGCCTTCGCGGAGACTGATGGATTTGAGGTGCAACAACTCACCGCCTGGGAGCGCGAAGCATTTGGCCGAGGTCAGACGAGCGAAGGCGGGCAAGGCATTGTCCGGCCAGAACAAGCCAACGCCGAGCGAAAGCGGCAACACCGCGGAACCGTGGGCCATGGCTAGATTGTCATGATCCAGCAAGACCACACGCACCCGAGGTGCTCCGGTCACATCGTCCAAGTTGCTGTGATGTGACTCAGCCAGCTCTAAAATGTCATATTTCATGGGTTAAATGGGTTCTCTCCCACATAGCAGAAATCCCGCGATAGCCCAGATCATTTTGGCACTTGCAGGAAATTTCAATTTTCTGAAGCAAGTTTGCCGTCGCTTGGGAAATCGTGCTTTACGGAGTTATTTCGGGTTTCCGAAACGAAGATTTCCGGCATGGTCGGCGGCGTGGATGGGATCACGCAAGCGGCATTGGGTGCGGCGATGGGAGAATGGATGCTCGGCAAGCGGCTGGGCAGGCGCGCATGGGCGTGGGGAGCGCTGTGCGGATTGTTGCCAGAGCTGGAAATTCTGCTCTTTCCCTTCCTCTCACGGGCGCACGAGTTGGTGCTGCTAGATGGACTCGGGCACTCGTTGATTCTGATGCCCTTGCTGTCGTGGTGGCTTGCACGCGGACTGGCGCGGCTGTGGCGACCGGAGAAAATCAGCCGGGTCGAAGCGTGGCGCTTCCTGCTGGTGGTGTGGACGGTCCACCTGCTGGCGGATTGCCTGGGTGCCCGAGGAGTGGCGTTGGGTTGGCCGTTTTCGCTGCACCGCGTCGCCTTCGGCGTGCTGCCGCCCGTGGATTTCTTGTTCAGCGGGCCGTTGGTCGTGGCGGTGGGATGGATCGCGTTCCTTGCCGACGCTCCGGTGAAGAAATCCCGGGCGAAAAAGCCAGCACCGCTGCCCCAGCGAAGCAAGATCCTGCGCTGGGGACTGGCGCTGAGCGGCGGCTACTTGCTGCTGGCCGTGGGCTTAAAGAATCTTGCCGCCAGCGGCTTCGAGGCCGATTTGGCGCGGCGCGGCGTTCGTTTTTCGCGCTGCATCCACTCGCCCACGCCTTTTAATATTCTGCTGTGGCGGGCGGTGGTCGAGGATGGCCACCAATTCCGCGTCGGCTATCGGTCGGTGTTCGAGGCGCGTGACACGCCGGTGCGGTGGACGCTTTACGCGAAGAACCCCCAAGCACTTGAAAAGGTGGCCGACCTGCGCGAGACCAAAATCCTCAACGCCGTCACCAACGGCTGGTGGATCGCTCGGTCCAACGTGAAAGGCGCTTGGCTCGGCGACCTGCGCCTCTGCGAAACGCGAATCTGGGGGGCGAAAAAGGACGCTGTGGACAGCCGCCTCGCCCAATCTTGGCTCATCGACCAGGAAAAATCTGGCGACCGCCTGCGCGAGATTCAGCCCGGGAAGTCGTCGCCCGGTGGGCTGCGCCGCACGCTTTCCCGCATCGGCGGCGAGCGCGCAGTGTGGGAGGCGAATCCGCGACTTGCCGGAGCCGTTGGCAATCTGCCGGAATTCCTGCCGGTGGACGAATGAGCGCCGCCGCGTGCGTGCAAAATCCGCACTTTCGCCGCCAGCAGAATCCCCTATCGTCCGTGCCAGTGAAAGTTGCTGCCATCCTCCTCCTGACCGCGTTGGCCGCCCATGCCGCTCCATCCGATCCGGGCAAGGTAGCCGTCGATTTTCTGGAAAAGGTGAGGCAGAAAAACGTCGATCTCGGCAGTGACACCGCCCTTTCCACACGAACCACGCCGCACAAACGCCGCCAGATCGCCAAACGGCTTGATCGCCTCGCGGATGACCTTGGCTCGGAACCGCTGGAAGTCGGAACCGTGCGGCTGGACGACGATCTCGCCGCCGTGTTGGTGAGGAAGGCGGGCGGCTTCGACCCGGGCAACCAGGACGTTTTCCCGGTGGCGCTGGTGCGGCGCAATGCTGAATGGCAGCCGGCCCCCGTCCCCGCGTCATTCGAAAACGTCGGCACCGACTATGCCTTGGCCTTGCGCAAGCGCGCCGAGGATTTGGAAAACTGGATGCTGCGCCAGCAGGTCGTGGATTTGGAAAAGCTCAAATCTCAGACGGCCGAAAAGATGCGCGACCGCATCCGCGAAAAGCTCTCCGCCTCGCACTTGCGCAGCTTCGACGCGCGCCAGATCGCGGACCATTTCCTCGTCGCCTGCGCTGCGGGCGATGTGCCGACCGCGCTCGGCCTTGTCGGTGGACTCGGAGAAAAGCTGCCCGCCGATTGGTCGCTCCGCCTGCGCAGTGTCGAAGCCGCTCTCAAGAACCGCCGCGACGCAACTCCGGCGTGGCGTCCACTCGTCGCGCCGCAAGTGGCTCGCGCGGTGGTGCTCGTCGAGGACGATGGTGACTCCGGCCTGTTTAGCGTGGCTTTTCTCGATCCCAACGGCAGCGGATCAGGCATCGAGCGCAAGCCGCCGCGCATCCAGGTCATTCATTTCAACCTCGCGCGCTCGGCCGATAAACTCTGGCGCATCGACCTCCCGACCGCGCTGCTGAGCCCTTCGCCCCTCCAGGATGAGGATGAACCTGGTGCCAATCCGGATGCGGCACTCATCGAGGCGTTCCCCGCAGCGTGGCGTGCCGCCCATGCCGCGACGCCCGAAGCAACGGCAGAAGCGGTGCGCGAAGCGTGGTTTGGTGCAGTGAATCGCGGGGATTTCAGCGCATTTCTCGCCACGGCAGACCTGTCTGCGGCTCCGGCCAGCGCCGCGAAAGCCTGCGAACGTGCGGCCCGCGAGTGGTGGAAAATTCTCAGCCGAGAAGCCGCTTCGCTTGCCTTGCCGTTGGCGTTCAACGCGGAACAGGACACGGCCGTCGCGATTTGCCAGACTTTCACGCCAAGGGACGCGGACAAGCATGACCTGTGGCCCGTTTATTTCACCCGCAGCGCCGAGGGCTGGATGTGGCAACCGCATGCTACCGAGGAAACTCGCGCTCCGCACGCCGCTTGGCTGAATGCCGAACGCGAACGCCTCGCGAAGGCCTGGCAAGAACAAGTCCTCGCCGCTTGCCCGGTCATCGCGAAAAACGCCGCGTTGCCCGCTCCCACCGAAGATGCCGCCCGCCAATGCGTGAGCGACCTGCTTTCCGCCAGCACGCGCGGGGATCTGATCGCCGCCCTCGGCCAAGTTTGCCGCCTCGACAGCGTGCGCAGCGGATCGACGGCCTTGCGCAACCTCGGCTACGAAATCACCGGCGCGCGTGACATTCTCAAGCCCGCCACCATCGCCGCCGTGTATGCCGGGAAATCGTTCACCGCCGTGGCGGTGGACTCGCATCGCTCCGATGGCACGCCCGCCTTTCCTCTCTATCCGGTCGTCATGACCGCCTCGGGGCCACGTGTGCTGGTGGAGACCGACCTGTTCGCGACCGCCAATCGCAGCCGTTTTTTCCTCAACAAAGACGCCTTGGAACGCCTCAGCGAGGCGACCTCGAAGGATAGCGCCGCCGACCTCCAGAGTCTGCTCGATCGTCACCAGTCAGCGGTGGATGAAGCATCTCCATGAACGGCCCGCTCACGTGATCGCGTAGCTTGGCCCGCCCGAGAAAACCTGCTTTTCTCCCCCCAGCACTTTCCTAACTCCCGTTCGTGGTTTCTGAGACCCGGACAAGTGGAGTCCCCCCAGTAGCATATGTGTGTGAACTGCCCCGGTCGCCCCCCAAAGTGATCGGGGCAGAGGGCAGGGAAAAGTTTCCGCTACTTCTGCCAGACTTTGGCAATGCCCGCAGCATCGAGGACTTCCCACGCCCCTTGTCCGAGCGTCCCGAGTTTCAGCTGGCCTATCGCCACTCGGATCAGCCGCAAAGTCGGAAACCCAACGGCCGCCGTCATCCGCCGCACTTGACGGTTTTTCCCCTCGACGAGTTCCAGCTCCAGCCACGATGTCGGAATGGCGGCGCGGAACCTAACTGGCGGATCACGCGGGGCCACCTCTGGCTCGGCGCTGAGAAGTTTCACCCGACACGGCAGCGTGCGGTGGCCTTTGATCTCGACCCCACCCTTGCGCAGTTTCGCCACCGCAGCTTCCGTCGGGATACCTTCGACCTGCGCCTGATAGATGCGCGGGTGCGCCGTCTTCGGATCTAGCAGTCGGTTGTTGAATCCTGCCTCGTCGCTTAACAGGAGCAGCCCTTCCGAGTCCATGTCCAACCGACCGACCGGATAGACGCCTGCGGGAAATCCGAAATCTGCCAGCGTTCGCTGCCCCGGTTGGTCAGGCGTGAATTGACACAACACGCCGAACGGTTTGTGAAACGCGATGACCATTTGCGCCCTATTTCCTGAAAATGAAAAATGCCGCGCCCGCCAAGCAGACCGCCGCGCCGAGGTAGTTCCAGGTGAGTTTTTCCTTCATGAAAAACACCGCGAACGGCACAAAAACCGTTAGGGTGATCACTTCTTGTAGAATCTTCAGCTGCCCGAGATTGAACACCTGCGAACCCATGCGATTGGCTGGCACTTGCAGCATGTATTCAAAAAACGCCACGCCCCACGAGATCAGCGCGGCGATGATCCACGGTTTTTCCCGCAACTCCCGCAGATGCGCATACCACGCGAAGGTCATGAAGACGTTCGAAATGGTCAGCAACACAATGGTCTTCAGTCCTATCATGCCTGTCCCTACTCCACGCCATTCTCCTCATCCAGCAGGAATCCCTTGCGCTCGAATTTGCACCGGAATGGCTTGCCCGATTCGTTAGGTGTCCAGCCATTCGCGTTCCCGAAATCGATCGCCAGTGTGACCATGTCGTGACTCACCACGCGCGGCAGCACGCCGACGAGCAACTGCCCGTCGACCGGTGCGCCCGCCTGGATGACGATCTCGTTGATTCCCCGTCGATTTTGCATGATCCAGCGGTACTGCACGTCGCGGTGGTTGATGATCTTGTATCCCTTGTTTGGAGGAGGCATGGCTTGATGATGGGGAAATTCTCCCGTGGCGCGACCCTGCCCCAGCAATGCGTCGTTGAGAATGACAAACTCTCGCCATGTCGCGCCGCCATGCATCCCGCCTTTTCGGCATTGCCCCGCTTTCCCGTCCCGCCCAGAATCCGCGCGATTCGTTAGATCTCCATGGCCGTTACCTTCCTCCACACCGCAGACTGGCAGCTCGGCAAGCCATTCGCCTCGGTGCGCGACGAAGCGAAACGCCACCGCATCCGCCAGCAACGGCTCGACTCGGTGCGCGCCCTCGCCGACCTAGTCCGCCGCACCGACGCCGCCTTCGTCCTCGTCGCTGGCGATCTTTTCGACTCCTCTCAGACCGACCGCGCCACCGTTTCCGCCGCCTGTGCGGCCATCGGCTCGCTCGGCGTGCCTGTCCTCGTCATCCCCGGCAATCACGACCACTGCGGCCCCGGAACCATCTGGGAACAGGAGTTTTTCCAACGTGAGCAGCAGCAACTCGCGCCCAACCTGCGCGTAATTCTGAGCCCCAAGCCGGTCGTCCTCGAAAACGCGGTCATCCTTCCTGCGCCGCTGCTGCGCCGTCACGAGCCCGGCGATCCCACCGCGTGGATACGCGAGCTTTCTCACGAAATCCCTGCCGACCTCCCGCGCATCGTCCTGGCCCACGGCACGATTCAGGGGTTCGGCTCCACCCAAGATGAGGACGGCGCATCGATCTCAAACTGGCTCGATCTCTCCCGCCTGCCCATCGGCGAAATCGACTACCTCGCGCTCGGCGATTGGCACGGCACCCACGAAGTTTCTGCGAAAGCGTGGTACAGCGGCACCCATGAAATCGACCGCTTTCCCAAAGGCGAATCCAACGACCCCGGCCATGTGCTGGCGATCACGGTCGCTCGCGGCGCAGCTCCTGTCGTCGAAAAGCATCGCAGCTCTCGCCTGCGCTGGCAGCAACTCGAGTTTCGCTTTTCCGACGATGCGGATCTCGAGTCGTTGGTGAAACTGCTCGACGAGCGCATCCCGCAGGCCGACGAAAGTCTGCTCCTCCTTTCGTTAGGTGGCTCGCTCGGCATCGCCGCCTCCGCCCGCCTCGATCAAATTCTCGAATCCTGGGACGCCCGTCTGCTCCGCCTCAAGCTTGCCAACCGCGTGACCATCGCGCCGACTGTCGAGGAAATCGCCGCGCTCACCCTTCGTGCGGAAGATCCACTCATCGCCACCGTCGCCCGTAACTTGGTCGCCGCCATGGACGGCGATTCCGAGGACGCAGCGATTGCCCGGCTCGCCCTGCGCGAGCTTCACGCTGCCGTGACGGCCACAATCTAACTTCATGCGGCTGCTCTCCATTCACCTGCGCAACTACCGCGTTCATCGGAACTTGGAAGTTAGCTTCGATGCGTCGCGAAACCTGATAGGTGGGCCTAACGAATCCGGCAAGAGCACGCTCGCCGAGGCCATCCATCGCACGCTTTTCCTGCGCGCCAAGACCGGTGGAGCGCTTCAGAAAAGCTTGGTTTCCACCCACCCCGGCGACCCCGAGGTGACCTTGCGCTTCGCCGCTCGCGGCACGAATTGGACCTTGGAAAAGCGCTTCGCAGGAGCATCGCGCGGCAGCACCCGTCTCACTCGCGATGGCGGCAGCACGCTCAAGGACGATGAAGCGGACTCCATGCTCGCCGAACTTCTCGGCATCGAAATCAGCGGACGCGCCAATGCCGCCCAGCTCAGCGCCACCTGGTCCCACCTTTGGGTTTGGCAGGGCAGTTCGGGCGAGGACCCGGCCATCCACGCCTCCAGCCACAAGGACACTTTGGTCCAACGCCTCCAGCAGGACGGCATCGCCGCTGTGATGCAGTCCACCACGGACCAAGCAGTGCGTGAGAAAATCGCAGCCACCTACGACACGCTTTTCACCGCAACCGGAAAACCCAAAGCAGGATCGCCGCCCGAAGTCACCCGCATGCGTCTCGCCGCCGCGGAGGAATCGCTGCAACGCGCCACCGAGCTCGCGCAAAAACTCGACCAAGCGGCCGACGCCCACACCCGCGCCAGCGCCGAAATTGCAGCCGCCAGCGCCGCTCTCCCGGCGCTTCATGCCCCTCGCGCCGTCACCGCCGAAAAGCTCATCCAAGTCACCGATCTGCGGCGCCTGGAGCAAACGCAGTGCGAATCGTTAGAAAGCATCGCCACCACGCGCGAGCAGCTTTTTCAAGATCACCAACGCATCCTCTCCCTCCAACAACAAGCCGCCACCACCAGCGCTGCGCTGGCTCCCACCGAGGAAAAACAAGCCTCGCTCGCCGCCGCCGAGAATGCCGCCCGCCACAACTCCGAAGCCAGCGAGGCCGCTCACCAATCCTGCATCGCCAAAGTCCGCCAAGCCCGACTTCACCACGACCTCGCGCTAGCAGCTGTCAGCGTGTTTGAGAAATCCGCAGCCCACGCCCAACTCGCCACTCGCGCCGCCGAGGCCGAGGAACTCCGTGGCCAGCTCTCCGCCGTGGCTGCCCGCCTTTCCCAGCTGCCCATCCTCACTGCTGCGGACCTCGCCACGCTGCGCAAACTCGACCGCGACGCCGGCAACGCCGCCGCCGCACTCGACGCCATGGCCACCGGCATCGAATTGATCGATTCCAACCAACCCGTCACGCTGGATGGAAAACCATTGCTTCCCGGCGATCATCCCGTCCTCACCGACGCCGGAGAACTCACCATCGGCAGCGGGACTCGACTGCGCATCCGTCCCGGCGGCGGCTCCACCCTCGCTGCGGCCCGCGCTGCTGCGACCAAGACCAATAGCGACCTAACGGATTTACTATCCCGCCTCGGACTGCACCACCTCGACCACGCCTCCGCCACCCTCGAACAACGGCAGGCTCTCGATCAACAAGTTGCCCGTCATCAGGAACGCTGGAAAGCCCTCGGCGGCGACTCCCTTTCCACCGCTCTCACCGCCGCCGCCACGGCCCTAGATGCGGCCCGCTCCGAGTATGGCCGCCGCTTGGCACTCGTTGATGAAGCACCCGCCATCGCCGAGGATCGATACACCGCGCATCTCTCCATCTGCCAGGATGATCTAACACGCTCTGAGGTCGCCGAATCCTCCGCTCGCAGCCAATCCGAGTCCGCCGCTACCGCACTTCTAACTACCACCAAGGCTCAACAAGAACACCTTGCGAAAGTCGCGGTCGATCACCAAGCCCTGCGTGACCTGCAAACCCGCATTGCCGTGCTTGAGGAAACCCACGGCGACGCCACGACGCGCCACGCCAAACTCGCCCATGCCACGGCAGCAACCCAAGCCGCCGATCTCGACCTAACCGCCACGCGCACGGCTCTTGCCCAGCTCGATCCTGGAATGCTAACGGCCGATCTCGATCGCCTCGACCGCGCCATCGCGCAGCAGGAAACTCGACTCCGAGATGCGCTCACCCAGCGCGCGGTGATGCAATCCCAACTCATGCTCGACGGCAGCAGCGATCCCCGTGCGGATCTCCGCCACGCCACCGGCCGGCGCGACGCAGCCCGCGAGGATTTTGCTGCGGAGCAACGCCACGCGGCTGCCATCGCCACGCTATATCAGCATTTTTCCACCATGGGTGAGGCGATGGCCCGCTCGCTTGTCCAACCGCTCGCCGACCGCATTTCCGGCTACCTCGGCTGCCTTTTCGGAGCAGGTGCCGCAGTGTCCCTAGAATTGGCGGATAACGGCATCGCGGGCATCGAACTCGTCCGCCCCGGCGATTCAGCGTTCTCGTTCGCCACGCTCAGCGGCGGTGCCCGCGAACAAGTCGCCGCAGCTGCCCGCCTCGCCATGGCCGAGATCCTCGCCAGCGACCACGAGGGTTGCCTGCCCATCCTCTTCGACGACGCCTTCGCTTACACCGATCCCGACCGCGTCCTCCGCCTCCAACGCATGCTCGACCTCGCCGCCGTCCGCGGCCTCCAAGTGATCGTCCTCACCTGCACCCCAGATGATTACTCCGCCTTCGGTGCGGCACCTATCCCGCTGGCCTGATTTTTACGCGCTTGGACCGGTCACACAACCTATCCAAACTTTGCAAACTTCCTTTATTACGACTCAGGAGGAATAGAAACCTATCTGTATATTCCATCACGGACTCATTTCTAGCGGCTGCATCCAACTTTACCTTTGACACGCACCAAGCAACCCGCTCTACGTTTTCAAGTCCTTCCGGAAAGACGAACTTCTCCCAACTGCCAAATCCCCCACATGGAGGCGTCGCCTTCAGCATGACATCAGTCCAGCCCCTCCGTTAGTCCTGAATGTCCACTTGCCAAGCTCCCGCTGGTGTCACTTGGCCGTTACGGCTTCCTCATGCCTGTGATTTGATTACTTACTTTTTCACAAAAGCCATTTTTCGCTCCTCAATCTCCTCTAACGAATCCCAAACCATCCATATCGATGAAATTTACAACTGCCGCCAAATGCCGAACCGCCCAACAAAAAGTTACGCCGCATGACGCCGTGACTCGCAAGTTCCCCACAGGCTTGGGATGCATGTTGACCACTCTATCCACCGCCGTTCTCTCATTCTCGGCATCGACGCAAAATGCCGAAGCCGCGTTTCCTATCTACGAACCCTTCGCCTACACCGCCACCTCCAATCTGGCGCTGAAGAACTTGGGAAGTGGCTGGAATGGACCGTGGAGCGATTTGATCGGAAATGCCAAGATCACCGCGAGTGCGGGATCGTTGAATTATCCAGCCCTCCCTGTCCAAGGAAATAAGATGTTTTCCGACGCAACCAACGGCAGCGGAATCAACAGCTTTCTTTACCGGGAATTCAGCGAACCTTTGATCGACGGAAATACCTATTACATCAGCTTCGTCGCGCAAAATCTCAACGAAGGAAGGCAGTATTTCGGACTCAGCCTTTACACCGAATATGAGGAAGCAATCCTGATCGGCCAAGCGAGTTACTCGCCGAACTGGACGGTCAATCGCATTGCTGGATTGGATGAAACCGTAGGTGTGCTCGTCAGCAAGGTGGATTCATCCAAACCCGCCATGCTGCTTCTCAAACTTGAAATGCGGCCCGGTGCGGAAAAGGTGACATTCTGGGTCAATCCTGACTTAACGAAAGCGGAAAACGGCACGGCTCCCGTGGGTGGAACTTCCTATTCGACTCAGTATGACATCAGTGGCCTCGTCGGCGCGCGCATTGGTGGCGGCGGCTACAGAGATGGCATCAACCCGACCGATCACTTCCTCGACGAGATCCGCATCGACACCAAAACTCCGTTTGCTGACACTCGCGATTTCGATGGAGATGGACTCAACAACTATCAGGAAGTGGTTGTCTATAAAACCAACCCCAACAAGGCAGATACCGATGGCGACAAACTTACTGACGGCGATGAAGTTCTGAAACTGCGGACCAACCCGTTGGTGTTCACCAACTGGATCACCAGCAAATTGACCGGCTTGCACATCAAGAAGGACAAGGCCATGCCTCGCTATCAGGTCACCACCAACTTTGGTGCCAAGAGGTATTCCGCGACAGGACTTCCTGCTGGCCTCAAAATCGACGCGGCAACTGGAGTCATTTCCGGCAAGCCCACGAAGAAAGGCACCTTCAAGGTGAATATCACTGCCACCAAGGATGCAAAGTCATCCGCCAAGGCAGTTCTCAGCATTCGGGTTTCTTGACCCCGCGCTGAGGCATCACTAAAAGTTAGAACCGCGGAGCCGGTAGAGGAGGTTGAGGTTAGGATCGATACATTTTGTATCAGATTGACTTCACCTACCACCGGTTCCGCCTCCCAACCTCCCCAGCTGGTGCTTGTTTTGCAGGATGTCCTGCCACCAATCGGGATTTTCGAGATACCAACGAACGGTTTCGCTGAAGCCGGCATCCGGTGTGCGAGACGGGTTCCAACCCAGCTCGCTGCACAACTTTGAAGAGTCGATGGCATAACGGAAGTCATGCCCCGGCCTATCCGCCACAAAAGTGATGAGATCGGCGAACGACTCCCCGTCGTGGTTAGGAACGATATCGCCCACCGCCGCATGGCCATCGAGGATGCGGCAAAGCAGTCGCACGAGATCGATGTTTCGCAGTTCGTGGTTTCCGCCGATGTTGTAGGTTTCCCCGACTCGGCCGCCCTCCAAAATTGTTAGGAGTGCATCCACATGGTCGCGGACGTGGATCCAGTCCCGAACGTTTTCGCCCGTGCCATAGACCGGGATGGGCTCTCCCCGCAGCGCTTTCAAGATGACGAGCGGAATGAGTTTTTCAGGAAACTGAAAGGGACCGTAGTTGTTCGAGCAATTCGTCACGATGACGGGCAAGCCGTAGGTGTGGTGCCACGCACGGACGAGGTGATCGGAGGCTGCCTTGCTCGCGGAATACGGTGAGCGCGGGTCATAGCGAGATTCTTCGGAGAAATGTCCGTCCGCTCCCAACGCGCCATAGACTTCATCGGTCGAAACATGGAGGAAGCGCTTGGTTTCCATCTCTCCGCCCCACGTCTCGCGGGCCGCTTGAAGCAGCGCAAAGGTGCCCATGATGTTGGTTTCCATGAAGCTGGCGGGCGCATCGATGGAGCGATCGACATGGGATTCCGCCGCGAGATGCATCACCGAGTCTGGCCGAAAATCGGAGAAGGTCGCTCGCATCGCCGCTGAGTCCGTGATGTCAGCTTGCAGAAAATGGTAACCCGCCTCGCCCTCGACATCCGCCAGCGAGGCGGGATTTCCGGCGTAGGTCAGCTTGTCGATGTTGAGCACCTCGACGCCGCGCCGGACCAGCGTGCGTACGAGGTGGGAACCGATGAAGCCAGAACCGCCGGTAACGAGGATGCGCATCGCGCATCGGAGTGCCATTTCAACCCAGTCTGCTCAAGGAAATTGAGAGCTCTGCGCTGGCTCATGAGCCGCATGCCCGCGTCTTTCCGTGGCTTCCAACAGGGCTTCATCGGCATCCCGAGTGAGTGCCGCAAGGATGCCTCAAGCAGTGCGATTCTCATCTGCCGGGAAAGCGGTTGCAACGGTCGCGCGGCCTGCCCTACGCTCCGCACGTGCTTCCGCTGGACCTGCAACCCTTCACCGACTCCGTGACGCTCAATCGCGATTTTCTTAGGTCGGTGTTTCAGTCGATGCTGCGAGGGCGCATCCTTGAAAACAAGCTATCGAGCCTCTACAAAGCGGGTAAAATCGTCGGCGGCGTCTACCTCGGCCGCGGTCAGGAAGCGGTCAGCGCCACGCTCGGCACCAGCCTGATTCAAGGCACCGATTTCTTCGCCCCGCTGATCCGCGACCAAGCGGGACGCACCGCCTTTGGCGAGCCACTCATCGACTGCACGCGCACTTACCTCGGATCGGTCGAAGGGCCGATGCGCGGGCGCGACGGCAACATTCACCGCGGCCGTCCTGAAATGGGCATGCCCGCGATGATTTCCCACCTCGGCGCGCAAGTTCCCCTCATCGCCGGCATGCTTTTTGCAAAACGGCTGCAAGGGACGCTGCCTGGCCGTGTCGGAGCGACTTGCATCGGCGACGGCGCGACTTCAACCGGAGCTTTCCATGAAGGCCTCAATCTCGCGGCCATCGAGCGGCTGCCGATGGTGGTCGTGGTCGCCAACAACCAGTTTGCCTATTCCACGCCCAACAACCGCCAGTTCGCCTGCGTGGATTTGGTGGAAAAGGCCCGCGGCTACGGCATCGGCGGGTTTTCCGTCGATGGCACCGATCTGCTAGCCTGTGCGTCGGTCATTGGCGAGGCCGTGAGACGTGCTCGCGATGGCGGTGGCCCGCAAATGGTCGTTGCTCATTTGCTGCGCCTTTCCGGACACGGCGAACACGACGACGGTTCCTACGTGCCGAACGAGGTGCGCGGCGGGCATTACGGGCGCGACTGCATTGAGGTGGCGATGCGCCAACTGGTGGACAATCGCCTTGCCTCGGTGGAGGAAATCCAAGCGTGGCAGGACAGCATCGCCAATGAAGTCCAGCGCGCGGTCGCTCAAGCGCAGCAAGAAAACGCACCCGATCCCTATGAGGAAAATTGGACCGCGCTTTCCACCCAGTTTCCCCTTTCCCAGCCATCAGCCCAGTGAGTGTGACCTACATCGACGCCATCCGCGAGGCCCAGGAAAAGCTCCTGCGCGAGGATCCCCGGGTTTTCCTCTACGGCCAAGACATCGCCACCTTCGGCGGTGCGTTCAAGGCGACCAAAGGCCTTGCTGAGCAATTTCCCAACCGCGTTTTCGACGCTCCCATCTCGGAAGACGCGATGATTGGCATGGCGGTCGGCGCGGCCATCGAGGGCATGCGGCCCATCGTGGAAATGCAGTTCGCGGACTTTTCCTCGATCGCCTTCAACCAGATCGTCAACCAAGCGGCGACGCATTTCTACCGCACCGGAATGCCCATTCCGCTGACAGTTCGACTGCCCTCCGGCGGCACTCCAGGCTCTGGCCCTTTCCACAGCCAAAGCATGGAAGGCATTTACGCTCAATACCCAGGCTTGATCGTGCTGACACCCGCCACCGTTTCCGACGCCTATCACATGCTGCTCGACGGCGTGGCGCTCGATGACCCGGTCATCTACTGCGAGCACAAGTTTCTCTACCGCTGGCTCAAGGCGAAGTCGATCAACGGCGACCACCTGCCCATCGGCCAAGCGCGCATTACGCGCCCGGGCAAGCACGCCACCGTGGTCGCCTACAGCGCGATGGTGCACGAGGCGGTGCGCGCGGCGGATCGGCTCGCGCAGGACGGGTGGGAAATCGAAGTGGTCGATCTGCGCTCGGTGAAACCGCTGGACCTCGACACCATTCTTGCCTCGGTCGCTCGCACCGGGCGTTTGCTGGCGGTGGGCGAAGCCTTCCCTTGGGGCGGTGTCACGGCGGAAGTCGTTTCCCGCGTCACCGAGGAAGGGTTTCACCTGCTCGATGCCCCGCCGCAGCGGCTCAACGCCCGCGACACACCGGTTCCTTACCATCCAAAACTCTGGGCCGCCCACCGCCCGACCCCGGAATCCATCTGCGAGGCCCTGCGCAAACTCCTTTCCTTCTGAGAATTTCAGATCTGAAATTTCAAATCTCAAATCCTTTCCCAAATGCCCACCGTCCCCATCCTCATGCCGCAGCTCGGCGAGTCCATCGCCGAGGCCACCATCGTCCGTCTCGGCGTGGCGGTCGGTGACTTGGTCCGCACCGACCAAGAGATTATCGAGGTGGAAACGAACAAGGCAGTCATGGGTGTGACCACCCTTTGCGACGGTGTGGTTTCAGAAATCCGTGCCCAAGAAGGCGTTTCCTACTCGGTCGGCACGCTGCTCGGCTTGCTCGACGTCACCGAAGAGGAAATTGCCCGCACCGGCGTCGAATCGCTCGAAGCGATGGAGACGAAACGCGCGGCCAGCAGCCATGCGAACGATTCTCCCCAAGCGGAAGCCAACCTGCATTTCGCGCTCGATGACGACGCCTACGAGGAAGCGCCCGCCGTCGTTCCCAGCGTGAAAGGCCTGCCGGTGCCCACCGGCGTGCTCGGTGCCCACTACATTTCACCACGTATGCGCGCCCGCATGGACGATCTCGGCATCCGCGAGGCGGACATTTCCGCCATCGTTGGCACCGGTGCCGGTGGGCGCGTGACCGTCGAAGATCTGGAGCGCTTCCTTGATTATCTCGACGCATGGCCGAGTTCGAAAGCCTCGCCCATGCGCCTTTCCGTGGCCGATGCCATGCGCCGCAGTTGGACACGTCCGCTCGCCACCGTCGGACTGCCCGCCTTGCTCGACCGCACGCTCGACCACCGCCGCAGCCAATCTCCCAAGCCCGGCCTCACGCTCTATTTGCTGCGCGCCTTCGCCCTCGCACTGGCGGAAAACCCGACCACCGCGGGCTACCTCATCGGCGACAAGGTCGTTCATCCGCGCTCCTTCGACATCGGGGTGGCGGTTCAGGTCGAGGATGGCGTGCTCGTTCCCGTCGTTCGCAAGGTGGACCAAAAATCGCTCAGCGACCTCGTCGCCGAATACGATGACCTCGTCGATCGAGGCCGCCGTCGCCGCCTTTCCGAGCAAGATTGCAGCGGCGGCATCGCCACCGTAACGAATTTCGGCACCTTCGGCCTGACCACTGGAACGCCCATCCCCTTGCCCAACGAAACGCTTATCCTCGGCATCGGTGCCGGGGTGAAAAAGCCCGTCTGGAGCGATCAAGTTGAAGCCTTTCTGCCCGCCACCGAGGCGGACCTATTGCTCACCTTCGACCACCGCGTCGTCGATGGCGGCGGTGCCGGCGTGCTGCTCAACCGAGTGGCCGCCTTGCTGCAAAAGCCGGAAACCCTTTAAGTCCTTCTCCCCGTCCTCGTGGAACCCATCGAAAAATCCGGCAAGATCGACATCCCGAAAAAGGCGATCTATCGGCTCTCCATCTACCATCGTTGTCTTCAAAAACTGCATGACAACGGCGTAGAAACCGTGAGTTCCACCACCCTCGCCCGCGCCGCCGGCGTCAAACCGGCGCAACTGCGCAAGGACCTCGCCTATTTCGGCCAATTTGGCACCCGCGGTCTTGGCTACCCGGTGGAAGTGCTTTCCACCACCATTCGCGAAGCGCTTGGCCGCGAGCACCTCCAACCCGTCATCCTCGTCGGTGCGGGAAATCTAGGCTCCGCCTTGCTGCGCTACCACGGCTTTGAAAAGGAAGGCTTCGAGGTCATCGCCGCCTTCGATGCCAATCCCGAAGCCACCCGCGCTCGCGGCGTCAAAGTGCCCGTCCATTCCGTCGACAACCTCGAACCCTTCATCACCGAGAACTCGGTCAAGCTCGCCATCCTTTGCGTGCCGGTCGAGTTCGCCCAAGCCGTCGTCAACCGCCTCGTCGCCGCCGGCATCCAAGGCGTGCTCAATTTCTCGCCCATCGTGCTCGAAGTGACGCCAGACGTCACCGTCAACAACGTCGACCTCGCGCTCGAGCTCGAGCACCTCAGTTATTTCATCCGCTGACATGACGGAAAATTCCGGAAATCCCTCTAATCCTTCCGCCACCCCGGCCGTTTCCCCTGAGAGTCCGGCAACGCGCCCCGCCGAACCGGACATGCGCCCCAAGGAACGTGAGACATTCATCATGAAGGCACTTGCCGACCATCAATCCTCGCTCATCGGCTATGCCAACACCATCCTCCACGACCTCGATCTTGCGCGCGACGTGGTGCAGGACACGTTTTTCCGCCTCTGCCAGCAGGATCTCCGCGCGGTCGAAGCCCACCTCAAAGCGTGGCTTTTCACCGTTTGCCGCAACCGTGCCCTCGACGTCTTGCGCAAGGACAAGCGCACCCAGCCGCTTGAAGATATCCGTTGGAAAAAGGTCGCTGGCGCAGGCCTCCAGCCCGACGAAATGGCGGCCCAAGGCGACATTTCCAGCCGTCTCCAACCTTTCCTCGGTCGCCTCAGCGAAAACCAGCGCGAGGTCATTCTGCTGAAATTTGGCCACGACCTGAGCTATCGCGAAATCCACGAAATCACCGGACTCACCACCACCAACATCGGATTCCTCATTCACTCCGGCATCAAGCGCCTGCGGGAAATACTCCCCGCAGACCTCCGCCCCTGAATTCCCGCCACCACCATGACACCCGACTCCGACGATTCCCGCCTCACCGCCCACCTGCTTGGCGAACTCGAAGCCGGTGAATCCGGTGCCATCGAAAGCACGCTGGCGGCCGATCCGGGGCTGCGCCACGAGGCCAGCGAGATCCGCAGCGTTTGCGATCTTCTGAAAACCGACCTCGCGCCCGGAGCCGAAACCTTGCTGCCCGCCCAACGCGAAAACATCCGCCGCGCCATCAATCAACGCGCCACGCCATCCTCCCTCGCCACTTTCCAACGTTGGTTCATTCCCGCCGCCGCAGCCGCCGTGCTTGCCATCGGCACCTTCACCTTCATCCACATGTCCGGCAAGGTGAAGCCCGAGGTCGTCGTCGCCCGCCCCGTCGAATCCTCCACGGCCAACGAGGTTGCCAAAACTGCAACTCCAGCGGTCGCCATCCCGCCCCGCCCCGACATTCGCAGCGCCCCCCTTTCTCCGACCGATTCGCCGTCGCTCGCCCTGCCCGTGATCGCCGCTCGCGGAAATCTGGAAGCCATTTCCAATTCCATCACCACCGCTGGTGCCATGCCGAGCGCCGAGTCGGTGCGGCTTGAGGAAATCCTCAACAACTTCCCACTCCGCCTCGCTGGCACCGCTGCCATCGCCCGCGGCGAGGCCAATGCGTGGCATCCCGACAACCGCCAAGCCGGGATGACCCGCCACGTCGCCACCTTGGGCACCGAACTCATCGCCTGCCCGTGGAAACCCTCGGCCAAGTTGCTCATCATCTCGCTGCGCGCCAACGCCCGCACCGATAGCAGCGTGAAGCTTACCTATCACCCCAATCCCGCCACGGTCCTGCGCTATCGCTTGCTCGGGTTCCAGCCCGCCGCCGGAGCCAGCGCCACCGCCGCTTGGCCTGAACGCCTGCCCGCCGGATCCTTCGTCAACCTGGCTGTGGAAATTGAGCCCGCAACGGCGGCCTCTGCCGACCTCGGATCGCTCGAATGGTCTGCCGACGGTGCCTCCGCGCCTGCCGTTTCACTCGTCCATCGCAAGGATGCCGAACCCTCGGACGATGCCCGTTTCGCCGCGCTCGTCTGCCTTTGGGCGCAATGGCTCGTTGGGACAAAATCCGGCCTCATCGATGCTGAAATGGTGGCCGCCCTTGCCCGCGAAATTTCCTCCGCCACGCTGGCCCCAGAACGCATGGACTTCCTCGTTTTGATCAATAGCTCGCTGCAACTCTAAGGCATTTCCCATTGCCCGGTCCGCGCCCCGCGTCCACCCTCGCGGCGATGGAAAAACGCCTGCCGAAACTCGTGCGATTCACCAGCCGGGTGCTGCGCGACTTCTTCCTCCGCAACCACGGCCTGCTGCTCACCGCCGCTGTTGCCAACAACATGATGCTCTCGCTCATTCCGTTGTCGGCCGTTTTGCTCGTCATCTTCTCCCACTTCATCGAGCCAAACCAGCTCATCGAGTCCATCTCCATCGAAGTCTCGCTGATCGCCCCCGGCTTCGCGCCCATCCTCAACGAGGTGCTCGTCGGATTTTTACAAACCCGCCAAGTCATCGGCTGGGTTGGCCTTGGCTCGCTGCTGCTCTTCAGCTCCTTCGCCTTCCGCGTGCTTGAGGACGCCATCGCCATCATTTTCCATCGCCCGCTCGCCCCGTTAAAACGCAAGTTTTGGGTATCCGCGCTGATGCCCTACTTCTTCATCATCATCGTCGCCGCCGGCCTCATCGTCATCACCACCATCAATGCCGCCATCGATGCGCGCAGCTTGAAAAACCCGTTTTTCACCGGTCTCGACAGCATCCTTCACCGCCACGACGCCCAGATTGTCTATGCCGTCGGCGTGCTCGGCTTGGTGCTGCTCTTCACGCTTTTCTACAAAATCCTGCCCATCGCCCGCATCCCGTGGAAACGCGCACTCATCGGCGGACTCGCCGCCACCGCGCTGTGGGAACTCGTCCGCCACCTCCTCGTCTCCTACTACACCCGCATCTCCCCCGTGAACGTCATCTATGGCTCCATGGCCACCATTATCATCGTCCTGCTGACCATGGAAGTCGTCGCGCTCATCCTCCTGCTCGGCGCACAAATCATCGCCGATCTCCAGCGCAGCGCCGATGCAGGACTTCCTTGGCATGAAGATCCAGACAGCCTGCCGCCGCCGTCTGTCGGGACCGTGCTCTAATCGTTAACAGATTCTATCCGTCGGCTCGCGACGGCATTCTCGTCAGGCTTTGAGCCATGCGTGAGCTTCGCGCATGTGGCCTGTTGGAAAAAACTCGATGGGAAACGGCCGGTGACCTTTCGCGGTGAAGGCAAGGGCCATTTGCTCCCATTGCTGCTCGCCGATGATCGCCATTTTGCGGATCAACGGATCGGCCTCGATTTGGAAGGAAAGGCCGGACCAATCGCCCTCACTGAAGCCTTCGAACTCTTCGACCATGCACAGCATCGAGCCACCGCCCCATGCCTTGAGTTGAGCGAGAACCTCCGCTTGGTTCGCCGCCATCTCGGCAGGGCTGATGGTTCCAGTGATTTCAACGGTGATGACACCGTCAAGGGCGTCGAGGATCTGTGCGCTCATAGTTTTTGGGGTGGGTTGACGCAGCAACCCAATCAGAACTTTTCCGCGATGCCAAGGATGAGACCGTCGAGCAAAGGGTTTCATCAAATTTCCGCAAGCGAGTAACTGGTGCTCCGACCTCCCCCCGAGTTCTGAATCAGGATTCCTCCATCGACCAAACTGCTGATGTCTCGCAGAGCCGTATCCACTGAGCATTTCGCCAGCTTTGCGTATTTTGAGGTGTTCAGGTTCCCTTCGAACCCATCAAGCAATCGGTTGATCACATTGCGCTGCCTTTCATTGATCGAAACTCTGTTAGCGACCTCCCAGATCTTGCTTTTGCGAAGGACGGAGGAAAGTTTTTGCTCGGTTCCTTCCAGCGCGCGCAGCATGCATTGGATAAACCATTCTAACCAACTGGTGATATCCAGAGTTCCTCGTTGTGAGCGTTCCAGCTGAAGATAATATTCTTTGCGTTCGGCCTCGATCTGAGAGGACATGCTGTAGAAGCGATTCGACATTCCATCCGCTCGAGCCAGCAGTAAATCGGTGATGGCTCGGCCGATGCGGCCGTTTCCATCTTCAAATGGATGGATCGTCACAAACCAGAAATGCGCAATGGCCGCCTTCATGACGGGGTCCATCCCATGCTTTGTCTCAAACCATTCCAGAAAGGTCGTCATTTCAGAGTCCAAGCGCTCCGCATGCGGCGCTTCAAAATGGACTTTTTCATTTCCCAAAGGACCTGAAACGACCTGCATCGCTCCGGACGCTGCGGTGCGCCAGGCCCCGACCGTGATTTTCCTCATGCCACTTCGGCCGCTCGGAAACAAGGCGGCGTGCCATGCGAAGAGCCGATCCGCAGTCAGCGGCTGATCGTAATTTTGCGTGGCATCCAACATGAGTTCCACGATTCCCTCGACGTCACGGCTCACTTGGACCTCGCCGTCGATTGGAATTCCAAGCCGACGGGCGATCGAGGAACGCACTTGCTCAGGATTGAGAAACTCTCCCTCAATCGCGCTGGATTTGACCACATCCTCCGTGAGATTAATGAGACTGGATTCCCTGCAGAGCGTGAATCCCAAACTCTCCATGCGTCCAAGCAGCCGACCTTGCTGATGACGCACCTGACCGATCAGCACCGTAGGGACCTTCCAGTCAAACTTTGGCCATTCGGCTAACTCGTGAATAAAACGCATAATCGCCGCAAATAATGCGGTGATTATGGGCTTTATTCCCCGCAGGGCGATAGCAAACTGGAAAAATCACCACTCCGAACCCAGCCCATTGCGGCCCGCCAGCTCCAGCAGCTCTTCCCGCATCGGCCATTCGTCGGGGCGTTCGCTGGTTTCGTGTCGTTTGCTCGCGCCCTTGAGCGTCATGCAGCCGGTGTTGTCGCCGATCTGGCGGATGGATTCAACTTCCTCGGCGGTGAAGCGGACGTCCGGCAGTTTCGCGAACTCGCGGATCTTGTCTTCGATCAAGCGCGCGCCTTCGCCTGCTTCCTGAATGAAGGTCGGCACCACGCTTTCCACGGAGGGATGGCTGAGGTTCCAGATGGAGGCGAACTGGATCAGGCTCAGGCCATATTTCTCGGCGAGCGGGCGCATGGACTCGACTTTTTCCATCCCGCGTTTCACCCAGCCTTCCGGACGATAGGTGCGGTGGTCGCCGGGTTTGAAAACGTGATCGGGGCCATCGAGATCGTCATGGAAAACGCCGCCGTAATCGACGACGCGGGTCATCACCTTCACACCGTGTTTCTCACAAATCGGCAGGGTGAGTCCGACGGGCCAAGGCTCCAGCGGGTTGAGGATCAGCATCGACCAATCGATGAGCGAACCGAATTTCTCAAGGCAGCCGACGAGGTCGAGCGAAAATCCGTTAGCTGGTCCGGGAGCGATGCCGAGGCGATCGGTGAGGCCTTGGTTTTTAGCGCCTTCCAGCGCTTCCCACAGCGCTTCGCTGGTGAATCCGGTGTTGTCCGGGTTGTGGAGCATGAGGAGATCGAACTTGTCGGTTCCGCAGCGTTCGAGCTCCTTGGCACAGGCCATGTGGATGAAATCCGCATAGCCTTCCGGCCCGCGCAGTTCCGGATCGGTGAAACGGGGATAGCCTTTGCTGCCCTGGCGCTGACCTTCATAGAAATCGTGGCCAATCATGCCCACCAAGCTGTAGGTGCTACGGTCCACGCCTTTGAGCGCCACGCCTAGCAGCTCATCCGCCTTGCCGTTTCCATAAACATCGGAAGTGACGAAGGTGCGAATGCCAGCTTCGTAAGCAGTCTCAATGCAGCCGATGAAGCGCTCTTCCGAAAGGGTTTCTCCAAAGTGCATGAAGCGTCCGCCGCTCCAAGTTCCGTATGCTGTGGTCGTGGGTTCCATGGTGGGAAATTTCAGCCCCTTGAGTAGGCCGCACGCGCAGTAGGGTCAACCTCAAGCAATGCGCGGGATTTGTGATTTTTGCCGCGTTTGATGGCATGCTCCATGCAGGCTGGCGGGTTGCTCAACATGATTCGCTACTTCGCCCAGCTTCCGTGGACACGCCTCGTGCTTTGGTGCTACCTCATGTGGTATCTTGCCATCCTGAGCCTCTATTTCGACCCATCCCCCGCGCTCTGGCTCACTTCGCTCGGCATCAGCGCCATCATTGGCACCGCCTTGATTCTCAGCACCGCGTCGGCCCATTATCGGCCGGACAAGTGGACCCTTTTTCGACTCTTCCTGATGCCGTTTTGCGTTTCCAGCTACTCGGCGTTGATCAAGGACAAGGGGTTCATCGTGATGTTCCCGCCCCATTGGGGGGGAAACGGTGTCGCCGCAACCGCCTGCGTCGTGTTCCTCGCGTTTTGTGGCCTGTGCAAAGTGTTGCACCGGGAAAATCCGCCCAACTCCGCCGCGAGCGCCGCCCATTGAGGCGATCAATCGGGGGCCAAAAATCGGCCGAGGATGGGCGCAAGATCCTTCGCCGTTTGCTCGGGCCACGCCTCGCGCGCGGTGAAAATCGCACCATCCAGCGCCCGGTGGGGCGCGCTGTCCGGCGTTTCCGGAATGCGCCCGACCACCTCGCGCAGGATGCGTTGCGCCAGCGCGCTGTTGGCGTGGAGGTTTTCGATCACCGTTTCCACCGCCACCGCCTCCTCGTCTTCCTTCCAGCAATCGTAGTCGGTGACCAGCGCCAGCGCCGCTGCGGAAATTTCCGCCTCACGCGCCAGACGCATTTCCGGCCCATTGGTCATGCCAATGAGATCCGCGCCGATCTGGCGGTGCAAATTCGCTTCCGCCCGGGTCGAGAACGCCGGTCCATTCATGCACAAATAGGTCCCACCGTCGTGGACCATAGCCCCAAGTGCCCCTGCCGCCGCAACCAGGTGACCACGCAGGTCGCCGCAATACGGATCTGCGAATCCGACGTGCGCCGCAATGCCATTGCCGAAAAACGTGTGCTTCGCCGCCGTTCCCGTGCGGTCGATCAATTGATCCGGGACCACGATATTGCGAGGTGCCATTTCCTCCCGCAGGCTGCCCACCGCCGTTACTGAAACCAGCCAGCGCACGCCAAGCGACCGTAGCGCCCAGATGTTCGCCCGGTGATTGATCTCATGCGGCAGCAAGCGGTGCCCCACCCCGTGTCGCGGCAGGAAACATACCCGCCGCCCGGCGATCTTTCCCATCACCAAGGCGTCCGATGGATCGCCGAAAGGGGTTCTGATCCGCCGACTGCTGATCTCCTCGAGTCCCTCCATTTCGTAAAGTCCGCTGCCGCCCACCACGCCGATCGCCGCATCTTTCTCGCTCATGCAAGCGTCATAGGGACTGCAACGGCTCTCCACAAGGGCCGCTTGCTGGCGATTTTCCGCAAACTCGGGAGTTCGGAAATGTAAGGAGCGCGTTCACCGGTGCGTTGCGTGTCACGTTGCCTGCCAAAAACCTGGCAGACACCCGCCGCAAGCCTCTTGACCCATCCATGAAACCCTTTCTCGCACTCGTCGCTCTCATGCATCCTCTGCTGGCAGCAGATTTGATCACCCGTGACCTCCGCTGCGAATACCACGACGCCCCGCTCGCTCTTGGCACCACCTCACCGAGGTTTTCCTGGAAAATCACCTCACCGGACGCCACCGCCCGCGACCTCCACCAGACAGCCTACGAGATCCAGGTCGCCCGCGAAGCGGACGGATTTGACGGCAACTTCCTTTGGTCATCCGGGAAAATCGAATCCTCCGCCACCGACCAGATCCTCTATCAGGGAAGTCTGTTAGTCTCGCGCGACCGGGCTGTCTGGCGCGTCCGCGTCTGGGGAAGTGAGGCCAATCCGTCCGCTTGGAGCGAAACCCGGACCTTCGGGGTCGGCCTGTTGGCACCCGAGGATTGGACCGCTTTGTGGATCAGCTCCCGCGACGATCATGCCTTCACCACCACCGAAAACATCCAGAACTTCGTCGGCGATCCGAATCGCGGACATTTAACGCTCACCCCGGCGAAGTATTTCCGGAAGGAATTCGACGCCCCAAAGATCGTCCGCGCCACTGTCCACGCCACCGCCCTCGGCGTGTATGCCATGGAAATCAATGGCACCCGCGTCTCGGACGAACGCCTCGCCCCCGGTTGGACATCCTACAAAAACCGCATCCATTCCCAGACTTATGACGTCACGAAACTCATTCACGAGGGAAAGAACGCCATCGGCGCAACCCTCGCCGATGGTTGGTATTCCGGCTACGTCGCCTACGGCCTGCTAACCGGCCAGGAAGGACTCATTCCCGGCATCAACGGTCGTTATTATTATGGCATCTCGCCGGCGGCTAGAATTCAATTGGAGCTGGAGCTCGCGGATGGCACCCGCCAGACCCTCATCACCGATCCGAGTTGGAAAACCTCTCTGGGCCCGCTCACGGAATCCGACATCCTGATGGGAGAATCCTACGACGCCCGCAAGGAACTCACCGGATGGACCCAGCCCGGCTACGACGAGTCGGCATGGCAGCCCGCCGTTTCCAAGACCGGCAGCGATGCCAAGGTCCAACCCCACCCCGGCGTTCCGATCCGCCCCATCCAGGAAATTTCTCCGAAATCCATCAAGGAACAGACACCCGGCGTCTTCATCTTCGACCTCGGACAAAATATATCCGGCGTCATCCGTCTGAACGTGAAAGGCAAGCCCGGCGACAAGGTGACCATCCGCTACGCCGAGGTGCTCCACAATGACGGCCGACTTTCCACCGAGAACCTGCGCTGCGCCCGCGCCGTGGACACCTACATCTTGAAAGGCGATCCCGCTGGCGAATCATGGACACCGGAGTTCACCTATCATGGGTTCCAATATGTCGAGCTATCCGGCTTCCCCGGCATCCCGGACAAGAACGCAGTCACCGGCATCGTCATCCACTCGGACACACCGATCCATGGCAGTTTCGAAAGCTCGGACCCGATGCTCAACCAGCTCTATCAAAACATGGTCTGGACCCAGCGCGCCAACTTCTTCGAAATGCCCACGGACTGCCCGCAACGCGACGAACGCATGGGCTGGACGGGCGATGCCCAGATCTATGTTCGCGCCGCCACTTTCAATGCAGACATCGCCTCGTTCTACATCAAATGGCTGCGCGACTTGAATGACGACGCATGGGACTACGGTGCCTATCCGGCCTACGCCCCGCGTCCCCTCGCCCGGCCTAACGAACACCACGCCGCCGGATGGATGGACGCCGGTGTCATCTGTCCGTGGACCATCTGGCAGGTCTATGGCGACACCCGCGTGATCTCCGAGCATTGGCGGAAAATGAACGATTTCATGGATTGGCGCGCCACCCGCGATCCCGAACTCAAGGGAGCTATCGACGATTGCGGCTTCGGCGACTGGCTCTCGGTCGGCACCGTCAAGACGCCCATCCCGTTCATCGACCTTGCCTATCACGCCTACGACGCCCGGTTGATGTCAGAAATGGCCGCCGCCATCGGCAGGGATAGTGATGCGAAAAAATATCAGGACCGTGCCGACCAAGTGAAAGCCGCGTTCCAGAAAGCCTATCTCGGAGAGGGCTCGAAGCTCGCCATCCACAACCAATCCGCCTACGCCATCGCCTTGTTCTTCGACCTCATCCCCGCCGGCCAACGGGAAGCCGCCTCCGCCCACCTCGCATATTTGGTGAAGGAAAATGGCAACAAGATGACCACCGGATTCCTCGGCACCCGCCCGCTGCTGCCCGCCCTTTCCGCCAGCGGCCACCACGACCTCGCAGGCATCCTGATGCAACAACACGAATACCCGAGTTGGGGCTACGAGGTGGACAACGGTGCGACCACCATCTGGGAACGCTGGGATTCCTACATCAAGGGCGAAGGTGTCCACGAACCGAGCATGAACTCGTTCTCCCACTACGCCTTCGGTGCCGTCTGTGAATGGATGTTTTCAGACCTCGCAGGCATCGATCGTGCGGCTCCCGGTTTCGACAAAGTAAAGATTGCCCCGCGCCCGACCGGCACCATCACCCACGCCGCCGCCTCCATGGAAACCCGCCACGGCAAACTCGCCTGTTCGTGGAAAATCGTCGGTGACCGGTTCACCGCCGAGATCACGGTGCCACCTAACACCACCGCCGACCTAACACTGCCTGTCAGCGGCCAAATCACCGATTCCGGCGCTCCCGCCACCGCCCGCCCCGGCATCCATCATGTAGAAAAGAACCAACTCACCCTCGGCTCCGGCACCTATCATTTCACCGCGCCCCTGTAGCGGCGATCATCTGACGCCGCGCCCATCTTCATTTTCACCTCACTCGCCCGACGCCCACAGAGCGACGCTACAACACCACCTCATGCTCCGCACCCTCTCCATCTCCCTCTTCCTGCTCACCTTGGCCGCAGCCGCGCCGCTGAAACTCTCCCGTTTCGACGGTCCGTCACCCGCGTTTGAGCAAAAGGACGGAACGATCACCATCCATGGTCCCATGTCAGTCCTCGGAGTCCCCGAGACACCACCGACCACCGATGACAAGGTCATCGAACTGGAATACTTTTGTGTCGGCGGCGTGCCCGAGTTCGCCGTCCTTCCCGGACCGCCATTTGTCGCGGCCACCTCCCGCAGACTACCGGCCATGGGCCACAGCGAGGCATGGACGAGTTTCACCGCACGGCTTGAGCCCGCAGGCAATGCCCTGCCCGGTGATTGGAAACAACTCCGTCTCGATCTCCCCCTCGCCGCCGACGGCGTCCTGCAAATCCGCAACGTTTCCATCCGCCCCGAGCGGCCGGGCGAATTCGCGGCAATCACTACCAAGCCCGCCGCCTCATCGGACAAGACCGCCCTCGAAGACTACCTCGCGAAAGACTTCCCCACCACCTTCACCCGCGTTTCCGTTAGCGAGCACCAGGTAAGAATCGAGGGAAATGTCGGCAAGGAAAGCGGCCCGCTTCTCATCGCGGACATCCCGATGGATGTCGTCCTCAATGATACTCGGAGTTGGCAATCCCTCACTGAAATCGCTCCCGGCGAAGACGGCAGCTTCAAACTCGACGTTCCGCGCACCCGCCAGCGCAACGGCCACGACTACGATAGACTGACCTCCCGATGGCAGATTGTCCGGAAAAACGGAGAATCAATCGAGCCGCTGTCCCATGCCCGCTACGCGGAATCGGTCCATTGCCGCTCACCCAAGCTGCCCGCCGCGCATCCGAAATCCAAGAAGGGCCTCGGCGGTTGGCATGGCGGGCTGCTGCCTAACGAACTCGAGGATCTCGGCATTTCCGCCGTCACCATCAACCTAGTGCCCGCCCAATTCATTTCTCTAACTCCTGACCCGGGCACCATCCCGGTCCAGTGGCAAGGCCGCACCTGGCACATTCACGAGGATCGCTTCGCCAGCATGGATGCCACCTTGATCGACGCACAAAAGCACGACGCCATGGTCTCGATGATTCTGCTGCTTGCAAATCCCGCGAAGGCGGACGATCCAATCACAACGACTCTCGGCCATCCGGACGCGGTGAAGGATGGCATTTTCGCCATGCCCAATGTCACCTCGGAGGAAGGCATCTCGCTCTACGGTGCCATCCTCAATTTCATGGCCGAACGCTGGTCCCGCCCGGACGGGAAATACGGCCGCGTCCACCATTGGATCATCCACAACGAGGTGGACGCAGGGTGGGTGTGGACCAACGCCGGCGACAAACCCGCCTCCGTTTACATGGACCTATATCTACGGTCGATGCGGCTCACCGACCTCATCGCCCGCCAGTATGACCCGCACGCCCGAGCCTTCATCTCCCTCACCCACCATTGGGCGTGGCAGGGTGAGCCGAGGTGGTATGGATCGAAGCGTATGCTTGATCTCCTCATCCAATTTTGCCGCGTGGAAGGCGATTTCCCATGGGCGCTGGCCTATCATCCCTATCCGCAAAACCTCTTCAATCCGCGCACCTGGGAGGACAACGACGCCACCTTCTCCTTCGACAGCAAAAAGATCACTCCCAAGAACCTCGAAGTCCTCGACGCCACCATGAAGCGGCCCGAGTTCCTCCACCATGGAAAGGTCCGCCCGGTGCATCTCTCGGAAAACGGTTTCAACTCGATGGATTACTCGGAGAAATCCTTGGAAGACCAAGTCGCTGGCATGGCGCTCGCGTGGAAAAAAATGGCCCACCTGTCGTCCATCGAATCCTGGCAATATCACAACTGGATCGACAACCGCGGCGAGGGCGGCTTGCGCATCGGCCTGCGCAAATTCCCCGATGAACCCGGCGATCCGCTCGGTAAAAAGCCGATCTGGTATCTCTATCAGGCCCTCAGCACCGCGCGGGAAGACGCCGTCGCCGAACTTTATTTAAAAACCATCGGCATCTCCTCTTGGGACGAGGTCATCCACAAGCAGCCCATCCGCTGATTCTCAGCCTCTCAAATTTTCGCCACCGCCTCCAAAATCTCATCCACCGCCGACAAGCGCCCTATCCCTTCATAGCCACAGGCCAGCCCGCCTTCCGCAGGTCCGACGAAATGGCAACCATCGGCTGTTAGCTGGGCCACATTCCGCTGCGTCGCCGGATGCAACCACATCTTGCCATTCATCGCTGGCGCGATGAGCACCGGCGTCGTCCGCGGCAACGCCAGATAGATGGATCCCAGCGGATCCGCAGCCAAACCATTCGCGAACTGGGCGATCGCATTGGCGCTGGCCGGGGCGACCAGCATCAGATCCGCGCTGTCCGCCAGCTCGATATGCCCCGGTTTCCACGACTGCTTTTCATCCTCCAAGGTCACCAGCACCGGATGCCGCGTCAGCGTTTGCAAGGTCAGCGGCGTGATGAACTCGGTGCCACCCCGCGTCATCACCGCACGGACGTCATGCCCCGCCTTGACCAGTTGCGATGCCAAATCCGCCGCCTTGTACGCCGCGATGGATCCCGAAATGCCGAGGATGATTTTCATAAGGTCGATCAACGAACGGATCATGTCGCGGGGTGATCACCGCAGCATTGCCACTGCCTTTTCCGTCGCAGCGGCGAGGGCTTCGACGTCGCGCGACGAGTTGTAGAGCGCGAAGGACGCGCGAGTCGTGCCGGTCATGCCGAAGCGTGCCATCAGCGGTTGGCAGCAATGATGGCCGGTTCTCACTGCCACGCCCATCTGGTCGAGCAAGGTGCCGAGGTCATAGTGATGCACCCCTTCGATGTTGAAGGACAACGCGCAGGTTCTGTCGTCGGGCCCGTAAAAACGGATGCCCTTGATCACGGAAAGCGCCTCGACCGCCGTCTTGATGAGCTTCTGCTCATGCTCGCGGATGGACTTCAGACCGATGCCGTTGACGAAATCCAGCGCGGCCGCCAGCGCGATGGCCCCCTCGATGTTAGGCGTGCCGGCTTCATACTTGAAGGGCAGCTCGTTGTAGGTGGTTTTTTCGAAAGTCACTTCCTTGATCATCTCGCCACCGCCGCGCCACGGCGGCAAAGAGTCCAACAGCTCCGCGCGTCCCCACAGCACGCCGATGCCCGTCGGCGCGTAAACTTTGTGGCCAGAAAGGGCGAGGAAATCGATGCCCATCCCTTGCACGTCGATGGATCGATGCGGTGTCGCTTGCGCGGCATCGACGAGCACCAGCGCGCCCGCTGCCTTCGCCGCCAGGGCCATTTGCGCCACCGGATTGACCGTGCCGAACGCGTTCGAAATCCACGTCAGCGCGAGCACTTTCGTCTTTTCCGTGAGCAAGCTGCGGAAGGCGTCTTGATCCAGCGTCCCATCGTCGTGACATGGGATTACTTTGAGCACCGCGCCGGTCCGTTCGCACAGCATTTGCCACGGCACGATGTTCGAGTGGTGCTCCAGCGTGGAAATCAGGATTTCGTCACCCTTCCCAATTTTCCCAGAAAGGCCGAGGATGTTGGCCACTAGGTTGATGCCATCGGTGGTGCCGCTGGTGAAAATCACCTCGTCCGGAGTCGCGGCGTTGAGGTGCTCCGCCACCGTCTTGCGCGCGTTTTCGAAAGTCTCGGTGGCGAGCCGCGCGAGGTGATGCGCGCCGCGGTGGATGTTCGCATTGATCGCCTCGTAGTAGTGGCGGGACGCCAGCAGCACCGCCATCGGCTTCTGCGTGGTGGCCGCGTTGTCGAGGTAAACCAGCGGCCGTCCATGGATGGTCTGGTCCAGGATGGGGAATTCGAAGATCAGTGATTCGCGGGAAAACATGTGAAAAATGGACAGGCACCCGGCCCGCCGGGACCGTGGAACATCGCGGCCAGCGCCGCAACGTCAGAATTCCCTCTGCCGGACATCTGCCCTTGCGGTGGGGGGATGCCACGGCTTGAATCCCGCCCCGCCGCATGTACCTGCTGAAAAAAGCCATCGAACTCCGGGAAAATTCCCATCCGGATCACGAGAAACCCTTTCTCGAACACCTGGAAGACCTGCGGACCATGGTCACTCGACTGGTCATCACCTTGCTGGTGGCGATGCTCGTGTGCTTCGTCTTCAACAAGAAGATCATGGATTTCTTCCGGATTCCCGTGGAGCAGGTGCTCGTTTCCCAAATCCAAGCGACTCTGCCAGCAGACGCACCGAAGCCGCTGAGCGTGGCAGTCTGGCGCAAGGCACGCACGGTGGAGCATGCCGCCGCCACCCTCACCCCAGAAAATCGCAACGCGTTCTATCAGTCGCTCGGCGACGACTCGTTGGCATTTCACGCCAAATCCATCAGCTTGCTGCGCGCCGCCGAGGAGTTGCCCGAGGAAAAACGCATTCCCTTCATCGACTCACTGCCGGAAAACGATGAGTTCAAGAAACAGATGAAGGCACTGCTGGTCACCAGCCCGGACACCGACACCAGTGCCGAAGGTGACCTGATGCGGATGTCCGCGCTGAAGCCGACCGAGGGCTTCATGCTATCCATGAAACTTTCCTTCGTGGCCGGCATCGTCGTTTCCTTCCCGCTGCTGCTGCTTTACGTGCTGCAGTTCGTGTTGCCCGGCCTGCATGCCAATGAGAAGCGCGTGCTGTGGCCCGCCATGACCATCGGCTTCGGCCTCTTCCTTTGTGGCACCGCGTTCGCCTACTACCTGGTCCTGCCCAAAACGCTGCTGTTTTTCTATCAATGGAGCGGCGATATGGGAATTTCGAACGATTGGCGCATCGGCGAATACATCTCCTTCGCCACCCAGTTCACGCTGCTCTTCGGCGCATCGTTCGAGTTGCCAGTCGTTGTCATGGTCTTCGTCAAGCTCGGCCTGCTCACCTACGACACGATGTCAAAAACGCGCGCCTACGCCGTTGTCGCGATCTTCATCGTCGCCGCCATCCTCACGCCCACCCCGGACCTGGCGACCATGTGTTTGATGGCCGCGCCCATGCTCATCCTTTACGAAATCTGCATCTGGCTCGCCTACCTGGACCGCAAGAAAGCCAAAATCCGCGAGGAAGAAGAAGCCCGCGAACGCGCCGAACGCATGCTCGCCCTGGAAGAAAAACGGCGCGCCGAGGCGGAGTTCCACGGTGAATCCGCCGATCCTTGGCACGACGTGGACGCGCCCGCCGAATCTCACGACGACGGCTGGCACGACGCACATCCCGAGAGCGGCCTGCCCGACTCGGACGAACTGCCTGAAATCCCACCGTCCTATCGAAATCCCGATGAAGGACCGCCCGCGCCGCGGGAACCGTGACTCACTGCCCACCCTCCCCGCATGTCAGCCAACACTTTTGCCAAAGACGACAGCGCGCGCAGCCCCTTCGCCGGCTGCGCCATCTTCATCGCCGCCGTCGCGGTGATGGTGTTTCTGATCGGCTTTTCCGTGCTCACCCTGTTTCGCCAATTCAACGAGATCGCGCGCTTCACCGGTGAGCAACCCGCGCTGGTGGAAGTCACCCCGTTGGATGGGCGCGAGCCGCAGCTCAACGATCTCGCCGAACGTGTCGAAAAATTTCGCCAAGACCTCGCCGGTGAAGAAGTCGCCAGCCTTTCGCTGTCGGCGGACGATGTGAATCTCGCGATTGCCACGCATGATGCGTTCAAGGAACTGCGCGGCACCTTCCGCATCGCAGACATTTCCAAGGGCGCCCTACGCATCGCCATTTCCTTCCCGCTCAATGGCCGCCCTCGCTTGGCCAAAGCGGGCGAACCCGGCTGGATCGCGTCCGATTCGCGTTTCCTCAATGGCACCCTCATCGCCCGCCCCGTGCTTACCAGCAAGGAAGTCGCCCTCGCCATCGACGCCATCGAGGTGCCCGGCAAGACCGTGGCGCAGGGATTCATCGACCAAATGTCGCCCTACCGCGTCACCGAGCGCTACTTGGTGGACCATGAAATTGGCAAGGCCATGGCCAAGCTCACCCGCGTGGAAATTTCGGGCGACCGCATCGTCCTCACCCGCACGCCCGGCGAGATGGCCGCCACGACGATCACCGACGCGCAGGTGGATTCTGGAGCCAACCGCCTGTTCAAAGTCATCGGCATCGCCGCCTGCGGCTTCCTCGCCTTCGCCGCCGTCATCATCCTGCTCGGAGTCCGCGCCAAGTCGCGCAAGCGCTAGAACGGCGCGCGCCCAGTCTTTCGGGTTTCAAAATTTGCGAAACAAACGCGCTCATTCGCCCCGTTCTACACGGGATCTCATGAAAAACCTCCCTACCCGCACCGCCCTTGCCGGACTCGCGCTTGTCACTTGGCTGCCCGCCAAAGACGCCGTTCCCGCTGCCGTTCCGAGCCCCGTCGTGGTTGTCGACAAGACTCCCGAGGATCCCGCCCTCGCAGCCCGCGCCAAAGAGCAGGAAGCGCTCGTCGCCGAAAACAAGCTGGAAGCGGAGCGCCTCGTCCGCGAAACCAACTCGATACGCGCGGAAGTCACCCGCCTGAAATTGGAACGTGAACTCATCACCGAAAAACTCGCCCTTGAATCCGCGCGCAAACAGGCGGCTCTCCAAGTGGAACTTCAGGATCTCCAAGCCGAAAAAGCCCGCCTCAACGAAGAAGGTGAACTTTCCAAACTCAAAGCCGAAAAACTCACCAACGACCTGAAGGCCAACCAATCGGAGGTAGCCCTCGAAATCACCCGCATGCAAGGCGACATCGAACGCATCGAAGCCGCCGACAAGCGTTCCAAATTTGCCGACAGCAAACCGGTTTACCTCAAAAACCCGCTGCGCGACGACGGCATCTTGGTCGTTTCCGACCGCCGCATCCCACTAAACGGCCTCATCACCACGGCCACGGCGGATTTTGTCACCAACCGCATCCAATACTGGAACAACAAGGATAGAGAACTGCCCATTTTCATCGTGATCGATGCCAGCCCGGGCGGCTCGGTCATGGCCGGTTACCGCATCCTCAAATCGATGGAATCGAGCGATGCTCCGGTTCACGTGGTGGTGAAATCCTTCGCCGCGTCGATGGCCGCCGCGATCACCACCTTGGCCCAAGAATCCTATGCTTATCCGAATGCGGTCCTGCTGCACCATCAGATCAGCTCGACCGTTTTCGGCCAACTCAACCTGACTCAACAACGCGAGTTCCATCAAGAAAGTGAACGTTGGTGGAAACGCCTCGGCACCCCGGTCGCCACCAAGATGGGCATCACCCCGGACGAGTTTATCAAGCAAATGTATTCCCGCTCATCGAGTGGCGACTGGAGCGAATTCGGCGAACAAGCGAAGGAGCTCAAGTGGGTGAACCACATCGTCACCGGCATTGATGAAACCTCCTTCACCAAGGATCCCGACACCATCGCCGAAGCTGGCAACAAGACCGCCCAGATCGAGGAACTCGACAGCTCCGGCAAGCCCTTCGTCTGGCTGCCACGCCTCAATCCCAAAGACGTCTATTTCATCCACAACTCGGACGGCTATTACCGCGCTCGCTGATGGACGTTCTTGAGGACGATTTCACCTGGGTCGTCCGCAAGGCGCTCAAAGGTTGCGGTCTCGCCCCCAGCGAGGCCTCGATCCGTGCGGGTCTGCCAGAACCTGAGGTGTTGGCATTCACAAGAGGAAATTTCTCACCAGAAACCGCCCGTCGCCTTGCTCCCGTCCTCGGCCTGAATCCGGACGCCCTCGCCAACCACAATCGCCACGCGCCGAAACCATTAGAAATCTCGCAGATTCGCCGCCTCGATCTACCGTTTGACGAGGAACGCGTGAACGCCTGGCGCATCGATTCCGGCAAATCCTTCATCCTCTTTGACTCCGGCCACGTCGCGGGGTCTTGCCTGTCCGCACTCGCAGGCAGCCTCCCTGATCAAGTTTTCATCACTCACGGCCACAGCGACCACATCGGTGGCATTGGCGACTTCTTCCGCGTGGGAGCGCCCGTTCTGGGACCATCCATCCCTGGCGCAGCTCCTGTCCTTGCCGGGGACGTCTTCCATCACGATCACCTAACGATTGCCGCCTACGATCTATCAGGCCATTTTACGCCTTCCGTGGGCTATCACATCCGCGGACTTGCGCGCCCAATTCTAGTCACCGGCGACGCACTTTTCGCGGGATCGATGGGCGGATGTGCCACGCCGGCACTCTATCAACACGCCTTGCACCGCCTGTCCGCCGTGCTCGCAACGCTGCCCGACGACACTATCCTCCTCCCCGGCCATGGCCCGGCGACCACGCTCGGTGAAGAGCGCCGAGGAAACCCGTTTTTGATCTAGCCGCAGGCATTTTTCGGAAAAGGCCACCATGGGCCGCGTCGTTGCGCCCATCCTCTGAACGCGTCCTTGTCGGAGGAAATTGGGATATTTCATCCCTCTCGATAACCTTTTCTGGTTATGGATAGGACGTCAGTATCCTGACACGATGGAACGTATCCACTCGCCTCGGATCCCCGTAGCCATCGCGTTTCTAGCAGAGTGGCACGCCCTAAACGCCCATTTTTCATGACGATTCAAGCCCTTGCCGTTCTTCTCTTGGCCACCGCTTCGCTGCTTGCTGAGCGCAGCACCTACAATTTCAACCCAGACTGGCGCTTGCTCCGCGGAGATTCCAAGGGCGCGGAAACCCCTGCTTTCGATGACTCCTCGTGGCAAGCCATCTCGCTGCCCCGTGCGTGGAACGAAGACGACGCATTTCGCCTATCCATCGAGAAACTCCCCACCGGCATTGCGTGGTATCGCAAGACATTTGTCCTGCCGCCAGACTCTGCCGGGAAAAAAGTCTACATCGAGTTCGAAGGCATACGCCAAGGCGCCGAGTTCTTCATCAACGGCAGTTCGCTCGGCTTTCACGAAGACGGCATCACCGCGGTGGGCTTCGATCTCACCCCACACGTCCGGCCAGCGCCCGCGGCGAATGTCATCAGCGTCCGCACGGACAACGCTTGGGATTACCGCGAGCAAGAAACTCGTCAGCGCTACCAATGGAATGACAAAAACTTCAACGCCAACTACGGCGGCATCCCCAAGAATGTTAGACTCCACCTCACCGAACCATTGCATCAAACGCTGCCGCTCCACCAAAAACTCGGCAACTCCGGCGTCTATATCTATCCGACCGATTTTAAACTGAAGGAAGGCCAAGCCACCCTCCACGCCGAGTCCGAGGTGGCAAACCATTCCGACCAAACAACATCCTTCTCCTACGAAGTCATCCTGTCCGAGCTCGACGGGACGGAACGGGCCACCTTCCGCGCCGAAAAGCCGATGACACTCGCCCCCGGCGCGACCGCCACCATCCACGCCGCCCATGCCGTTTCTGGCCTCAAATGGTGGAGCTGGGGCTACGGCTATCTCTACGACGTCACCACCCGACTCATCGTCGATGGCAAGGCTATCGACAGCGTGCGCACCCGCACTGGCTTTCGAAAAACGGCCTTCAAGAAGGGCATGATCGAACTCAACGGTCGCGTCCTTCAGATGAAAGGTTATGCGCAACGCACCACCAACGAATGGCCCGCCGTCGGCCCTTGTGTGCCACCGTGGGTCAGCGATTTTTCCAACAGAATGATGGTTCGAAGCGGAGCCAATCTCGTCCGTTGGATGCACACCACCCCATGGAAACAAGATATCGAATCGTTTGACCGTGTCGGACTCATCCAAGCGATGCCCGCCGGCGATGCCGAAAGCGACGTGACAGGTCGTCGTTGGGAGCAACGCGTCGAAGTGATGCGCGCCGCCATCATCTACAATCGCAACAACCCATCCATTCTGTTTTATGAAGGCGGCAATGATGATATTTCCGAAGAACACATGGCGGAACTCGTGGCCATTCGCGATCGCTACGATCCCCATGGCGGCCGTGCCATCGGATCTCGTGATATGCTTGGCAGCCAAAGCGCCGAGTATGGTGGCGAGATGCTCTATATCAACAAGAGCGCCCGCCTGCCGTTTTGGGCCATGGAATACTCGCGCGATGAAGGATTGCGAAAGTATTGGGATGAGTTTTCGCCTCCTTACCACCAAGACGGCGATGGACCGCCGCACAAGGGCCAGCCTGCCCCCGATTACAACCGCAACCAAGACAGCCACGCCATCGAGAACATCGCTCGTTGGTATGATTATTGGGAATGCCGCCCAGGAACTGGAACACGTGTTAGCAGCGGCGGCGTGAACATCGTGTTCTCAGACACGAACACCCACTATCGCGGTGCAGAAAACTATCGCCGTAGCGGCGAGGTCGATGCCATGCGCTTGCCCAAGGATGGCTATTTCGCCCACCATGTGATGTGGGACGGCTGGGTCGATGTTGAAAATCCACGTGCCCATATCCTCGGCCACTGGAACTATCAGCCGGGTGTCAAAAAGCCTGTCCATGTGGTTTCCAGCGCGACCGAGGTCGAACTCATTCTCAACGGTCGCAGCCTCGGGCGCATCGCGAAACCACGCCATCGCTTCCTATTCACGTTCGCCGATGTCGCGTGGCAAGCGGGCCTGATAGAAGCGATCGGCTACGGCGCAGATGGCCGCGAAATTTGCCGCACACGCCATGAAACCAGCGGTGCCGCCCACGCGCTACGCCTCACGCCCCATGTCTCTCCAGCCAGCCATGGATTCAGGGCCGACGGAGCGGATCTCGCCTTGGTCGATGTCGAGGTGATCGATGCCAAGGGCCGCCGTGTCCCCACCGCGCTCAATCCCGTAAAGTTCGATCTCGAAGGTCCGGCGGATTGGCGCGGCGGCCTAGCCCAAGGACCGGACAACCACATCCTCTCGCGTGAACTGCCGGTCGAGTGCGGCGTCAATCGAGTCATGATTCGTTCGACGACCCAAGCTGGCGAGATTCAACTAACAGCCCATTCTCCCGGACTCCAATCCGCTGCGGTGAAACTCACCACCACCGCGCCTGTTACCCAAGTTTCGCGAGGCCTCCAGCCGCACCTTCCCAGCGATGACCTGCAACCCTCATTGGATCGGGGCCCAACGCCCGAAGGACCGTCGTTCAAGCCATCACGCCTGTCCGTGCCTGTTTCCGCCATCACGTCTGGTAGCAACGAGAACGAGGCGCAACTCGCCATCGACGACAATGAGATGACCACCTGGACCAACGGCGGGGAAAAAGGATCCGCATGGATCGAGTTCACCCTCGCCCGTCCGGCCACGCTCAGCGAGATCACCGCCAAGCTCCCCGGCTGGCGCACCCGCACCTATCCGCTCTCCATCTCCATCGACGGCCAAGAAATCTATCGAGGCATCACGTCCAACAGCCTCGGCTACATCACGCTGCCATTGCGACCCGTCGAGGGACGCGTCGTCCGCATCCAACTGGTCGGAAAAAGCGACATCAAGGATGGCTTTAGCGGCATCTCCGAAGTCGTGAATGCCGCCAACGCTTCGGACGGGCCCGACGTCGGGCCGAGTCGGTTAGGGATTGTCGAAATCGAATTCCACGAAGCCCTTCGTTAATCCCGCCTTGTTCATTTCTGCCTTGTCCATCACTTCGATGAAATTTATCCGCAACCTCGCCTTATCCTGCGCGCTCCACGGTTCCTTGGTCCACGCCGCGGAGCACAAGTTTGATTTCACCGCCGAGAAGGCGCTTCCTGGATTCACCAAAATCTCACCCGACACCCTCTACGGAACAGGACAAAACTTCGGCTACCTTCCTGGCCAAGCGCTCGCTTCAGGACAGCCTGTCAATTTCGCAGTGGATGTCGACGAGGGCAACTATCAGGTGACGCTGCGCTTCGGCCATGCTCAGCACGCCACTTGCACCACTGTCAAAACCGAGTCTCGCCGATTGGTGATCGAAAACCTAACAACCACGCCCGGCAACCAAGAAACGCGGACTTTCACAGTCAATGTGCGGAAGCCTGCCATCCGCGGCGGCGGCGGCATAACCAAGCTCAACGCACGTGAAACCGGCCCGCCGCTCTCGCCGGGTTGGGACGATAGGCTCAGCTTTGAGTTCAACGGCAAGAACCCGGGCGTGGTATCCATGGAAATCAAGCCGGTGAAGGACGCGATCACGATTTTTCTAGCAGGAGACTCCACCGTGACGGATCAAGTTTACGAACCTTACGCCGGTTGGGGACAGATGCTGCCGCGTTTCATGGGTTCGCAGGTCGCCGTTTCGAACCATGCCGAGTCCGGCTTGGCGCTGCGCTCGTTCGAATCGCAAAAGCGATTGGCGAAAATTTTGAGCATGATGAAACGCGGCGACTACCTTTTCATCCAGTTCGGCCACAATGATCAAAAAGACCGCCGCGAGGGCGCTGGTCCCTTCACCACCTACAAGCAGGCACTCGAAAAATTCGTCAGAGCGGTCGACGACCAAGGCGGAATCCCCGTCCTAGTCACGCCGATGGAACGGCGACGCTTTGATCGAGACGGCAAGCCAGAAGCCACTCTAGCCGATTATGCCAAAGCCGTGCGCCAAGTGGGAAAGGAACAAAAGGTTTCCGTCATCGACCTGCACGCGATGAGCATCAAACTCTATGCCGCGCTCGGACCCGATGCATCCACCAAGGCATTCGTTTTCTATCCGGCTGGAACGGTTCCGGGAATGCCTCAAGCGCTGAAAGATAACACGCATCATAACAACTTTGGCGGCTACGAGCTCGCACGCTGTGTGGTTGAAGGAATACGGGAAAATGTCCCAAAACTGGCGAAGCATCTCGCCCCGGACGCCGGACATTTCAATCCAGAAAATCCCGACTCTCCGGAGAAATTTGCGGTCCCAATGAGTCCGTTGCAAGCCACGGCCCCACCCGCAGGAAGCTAACGTCACCCACCGCTTGCGATGCAACTCACTCCATCCATGGAAGGATCAAGAAGGGGCATCCTTGCCAGCGTTCTCGTGCTGATAGGTTTTTTCCATCAGGCAAGCGCTGCCGTGGATCTCATCCATTCGCCGGCAAGCGCATCCGCATTTCCACTCGTCGCGGGGAAGGTCGCAGCCCCCATCCTGTTGCCGACTGACGCGCCGGAGGTGGTTAAAATCGCCGCCAGCGACCTCGCGGACGACATTGCCGAGATCACCGGCAACAGGCCCGAAGTCATCGCCACGCTGCCCGCTGGAAACCCCGGTCCTCACGTCCTGTTGCAACTCTCCCGCGAAGAAACCGCCCACGCATGGGAGGCATTTCGCCTATCAGCGACGCCGACCACCCTCACCATCGCCGGATCTGACAGCCGTGGTTTGGCCTTCGGCATCTACGAACTTTCACGCCGCATCGGGGTTTCGCCGTGGTCCTGGTGGGCGGATGTCCCCGTGATCCCACGGCAACAGCTTTTCCTAACAACTGGAAAGACTGGCATCGAAAAACCCGCGGTGAAATACCGAGGGATCTTCCTCAACGACGAGGGCTGGGGACTGCAACCTTGGGCCGCGAAAACTTTCGAACCAGAAGTGGGCAACATCGGCCCCAAAACCTACAGCCGCCTCTTCGAGCTTTTGCTTCGCCTGCGTGCCAATTCCATTTGGCCCGCGATGCACCCCGGCACCACGCCCTTCCATGCGGTGCCAGGCAATGCCAAGATCGCCGATGACTATGCCATCGTGCTCGGATCCTCCCATGCTGAGCCGATGCTGCGTAACAACGTTGGCGAATGGAAACGCGACGGTAAGCATTTCAACTATCTCACCCACCGCGACGAGGTGCTTTCCTATTGGGAGGAACGCGTGAAGCAACGAACTTCCGGCGAAAGCATTTTCACCATCGGCATGCGTGGCATCCACGACAGCGCCATCGTCGGGCCAAAGAACCAAGCCGATCGCATCGCCGCCCTAACGGATATTTTCACTGAGCAGCGCAACATGTTAGCCCGCTATCTTGGCAAGGGCGACCCCACCCGGGTTGCCCAGATGTTTTGCCCTTACAAAGAAGTGCTCGCGGACTATCAGGCCGGGCTCAAGGTGCCAGAGGATGTGACTTTAGTCTGGCCGGACGACAACTTCGGCTATGTCCGTCGCTTCGCCACGGATGCTGAGCGCAAGCGCTCCGGTGGCAGCGGCGTTTAC
Source organism: Verrucomicrobiota bacterium (assembly GCA_040387215.1). Classification (GTDB taxonomy): domain Bacteria; phylum Verrucomicrobiota; class Verrucomicrobiia; order Verrucomicrobiales; family Akkermansiaceae; genus Luteolibacter. Next base: position 103,787 of record JAZKEG010000010.1, read on the forward strand.
TACCACGCCTCCTACCTCGGCGCGCCGTTGTCGTGGCTGTGGATCGATACCCTGCCGCCCGCCCTCATTTGGTCCGAGATGATGCGTGCCTACGATCAAGGCGCGCGCCAGCTGTGGATCGTCAATGTCGGAGATCTCAAGAACACCGAGCGCTCCACCGAGTTCTTCCTCGATCTCGCTTGGCGCGCCGATCGCACAACGCCCGACTCACCGAACCAATTCCTCCGAGAAACCGCTGCCCGCGATTTTGGCAAACCGCATGCTGAAGCTTTATCTAACATTCTTTATCGCCTTCATGCGATCAACTTTGCCCGCAAGACCGAGCATCTCCAATGGCATCCGACGCTGGATCGCTACAAACCCACGGAGTTCAACGAAGCCGAAATCGAACAACGCTTGAAGGCCTGCGCCGAACTGCTGCGCGATAGCGACGCCTTATCCAAGCAACTCCCAGCCAACGCCCAAGATCCGTATTTCCAACTCGTCGGCTATCCAGTCGCCATCACGGCGGCAGCCAACGAGCGCTACTTCCGCGCCGAACTCGCCCGCGCCGACGAGGTGCGCGGTCGCTCCGCCAAAGCCAACCATGATGCTTCCGCCGCAGGTCACCAGCGCATCACGGCAGCCACTGCGCGCTACAATCACGACGTCGCCGGCGGAAAATGGCGCAACATCGTGACCTCTAACGGAGTCAGTGCGAAAGACTGGCAACGCTTCCAGCCTGATCAAAAAATCGCTTTCCCAAAGCCGAACTCCGCCACCGTCTGCCCACCTGCGCCATCCGACGCGGGAGAACTTCCCCGACCCAACCACGCTCGCCCGGGCGATTTCGTCGAGCGCGATAAGGTGGTTTCCATCCACGCCGGAAACTATGCGGCGAAAAAGGATCTTCCGTCTGGTGCTGGCTGGCGGTCCGTTCCTGGCCTCGGTCGCAGCGGTTCTGCGGTCACCGTGTTGCCCTCCACCGCCGTGATTTCCGCCCATGCCGCCCCCACGGTGGACTATCGCTTTCACGTTTCTAACGGCGGTGAGGCGAAGATCCACATTCGCCTGCTTCCCACCCATCCGCTCGTGAGCGGCCAGGGCCTGCGCCTCGCCATTTCCATCGACGACGGCCCACCGCTTCGCTTGGCCGTGACCACCGGTTTCGATCCAAAGAGCAACGCTTGGAAGGACCGCGTCCTCGCCAACGCCGCGGAAATCGCATCGCCCCTTCCCCAGCCACTCACCCCCGGCGCGCACACGCTCCGCCTCATTGCCATCGATGCCGGCGTCGTGGTTGACAAAATCGTCATCGACCTCGGCGGCTTGCACCCGTCCTACGACGGTCCTGCGGAAACCCGCGTGCGCTGATCCACGTCGCAATCTTTCGTTAGAATTTATCAAAGTGAGTGTCTTACCCTTTTTCAGCGCGTTTGCCCAAATGCGCTGGTGGCGTCCATGCGGACGTCGAACGGCTGCCACGAAACCCATGTTGCGTCATCCCCCCCTTTCGTGTCTCTTCTCAGAAATGACAGGTCCGCAGGAAGCCCAGCCCGGAGACTCAGAGCGCATGCGTTCTGACGAACTGCTGCCTCTGGTCTATGACGAACTCCGGCGATTGGCTGCAGGCCGCATCATGAAAGGCAATGCGGGCATGACCCTGCAACCGACCGCACTGGTCCATGAGGCATGGATACGCCTCGGCGGAAAATTCAACCGCGACTGGGAGAGCCGCGAGCACTTTTTCAATGCGGCCGCTCTGACCATGCGCCGCATCCTGATGGATAGGGCCCGCCAAAAGGCGAGCATCAAGCATGGTGGTGCCAGCACTGAGCCGTTTTCCACGCCGTTGGATGCGGAGGGAATGACGGCCGACGATCGACTCTTGCTCATCGACGAGAGCTTGCAGCGGCTGGAAAACGAGAACCCGGAAGACGCCCGCATCGTGATGCTCAAGTTTTTCGCTGGCCTGACCAACGACGAGATCGCGGAAACACTCGGCCTGAATGAAAGGACGATACGACGCAAGTGGACCTATGCGAAGACGCGCTTGTTTCAGATCATGGCGGAAATCAGCAACCAAGAACCCGGAACCACTTCCCGCTGATGTCCGGAATCTTCGCTGGATTGCGTAATCCGACCTGATGCGTGCCATGAACCATCCGCAGGAAATCCAGGAGGCTTTGTTTGAGATGGCGACGGAGATCGACACTCCGGAATCGCGTCAGGCATTGCTGGATTTGATCCGCGATGGCGACCCGTTAGAATCGGAGCGACTCAGCCGCCTGCTGGAGGTGCGAGCCAAGGCGGAGTCCTTTTTCCGCAAAGCGGAAGGCGCGCGCACGGTGGTGGCTGTCGAAGCCGGTGAAACGTTGCTCGATCTGGCCGATGTTGCGGTCCATTCCGAGCCGTTTTTTCAACTGGAGGATGAGGGGCCGGGAAAACGCATCGATCGATACCAGCTGAAAAAGCGCATTGGTGAAGGCGGATGCGGCGTCGTTTACCTCGCTGAACAATTGGAACCGGTGCAGCGCCAAGTGGCGCTCAAAGTCATCCGTCTGGGCATGGACACCGAGCGAGTCATCGCACGGTTCGGACTGGAGCGGCAGGCGTTGGCGATGATGGATCACCCTAACATCGCTCGCGTGCTCGATGCCGGGGCGACGGAAACCGGTCGCCCTTACTTCGTGATGGAATGGGTGCGCGGCTTGCGCATCACTGATTTCTGCGATGAAAACCGCCTCGATCTGCGCCAGCGCATCGACCTGTTTCTCGAAGTCTGCAAAGGCATTCAGCACGCCCATCAAAAAGGCGTGATTCACCGCGACATCAAGCCATCGAACATCCTCATCTCCGACGAGAACGGCAAACCCTCGCCCAAGGTCATCGACTTCGGCGTTGCGAAAGCGATCTCGGATGACATGGGATCGGGCACGGCGGTCACCCATTACGACCAATTTGTCGGCACGCCCGCCTACATGAGTCCGGAACAGGCGGATTTCAAACAGCAGGACATCGACACCCGCAGCGACGTTTATAGCTTGGGCATTTTGCTCTACGAACTGCTAACAGGCAGGACGCCGTTTGATGCCAAAGAACTCAGTGCGGCGGGTCTCAGCGGGATGAGAACCATCATCGTCCAACGCGAACCGGCCAGCCCATCGGCCACCCTCAGCGCAATGGCATCCGACGAGTTGCGAGAAACCGCCGCTCTCCGCCGCTGCGACGCGGAAAGGCTGCGCACCACCGTTCGGGGCGATCTCGATTCCGTGGTGATGAAGGCCATCGAAAAGGACAGGGCGCAACGTTACGACACCGTCAACGGGCTGTTGATGGACTTGCAACGCTATGTCGCGCACGAGCCGGTGATCGCCCGGGCAAGCAGCCGAATCTATCTGTTTCGGAAATTTGTGAGGCGCAATCGCTTGGCGGTGGGAGCCACCGGTGCCATCGCCGCCTCGTTGATATTGGGCACGGGCGTGGCGTCTGCGTTTTATTTCCGGGAGCGCAAGGCGAAGCAGGAGCAATTCCGGCTGCGCGAGGTGGCAGAGGCGGCGCACACCAGCGAAAGGCAGCGTTTCACCGAAGCGCGTGAATGGGAGGATTTTGCGCAAGTTTCCATTCTGCTCAGCGAAGGCAAGACCGAGGAGGCCGACGAACAACTGCGCAAAACGCCGCTTTCATCGATCCAGTTTTCTCCCCAATCCTCGTCGGTGCTGCGGTCGTTGGCGAACTGGAATGTCCTGCGCGGCCGCTGGCAGCAAGGTGCTGAGTGCTTCTTGCTGCTGCTAAAAGCGGATGATAAAAGCCGCGCCGACGGCCTCACCAATTCGACCGACGCGCTGGCCACCGCTCCTGCTTTGGTCGAAAGCGGCAAGCACGACGACTACGCGCAATTCCGCAAATGGGCGTTGAGTCGATTCGGCAACTCGCCTTCCAATCTCGAACTTGAACGGGTGCTGCACACCACCTTGCTGACGCCGACGCACCCGCGCTTTTTGCGCAAGCTGGAGCCCATCAAAACGCGGTTGGCCGCGACCGAGTTTTCCCCGACAAAACTCAAACCGGGTTGGGACAGCGAGTCTGCCATCTGGCGCGCCTTTGCGCTTGCTCTGCTAGAATATCGGCGCGGCGATTTCCAACAAGCGAAGGTGTGGCTGGAGCGAGCGCTCGCGTTCAACTCCGACCGAGATTTCATCACCGCGACACTGGACCCCATCCACGCCATGATCTGGTTTCGGCTCGGTCAAGTGGAGGTGGCCAAGGCGGACTTGGAAAGAGCGCGCAAAAAGATCCACCAAGCATTTTCGCCGGAGCTACCCGCCGCCTATGAGCCCTTTGGAAAATTCCAGGGCTACTGGTGGGACTGGGTCATCGCCCGCATCCTGTTTCGGGAAGCGGAGGCCCTGATTGGGCGCGAATCGGGCAGGTAGAGGAACCCTGCGGCTTGCCGGGATGGGCAGGCCCTTCGCCATCGCGTCCCAAAAATCACCGGCCCATGTCCGGTTATTTTGGGCGATCGCGTAGCCCGGTCAGCCCGCTTGTTCTCCGCGCGGGTTCGGAGCGCCTTTCTCCCCTAACCGCCAATCCCATCCCAAATTCATGAAACCCAAATCCTCCTTCAGCCGCCGCAATGGACTTGCCTTGATCGTCTTCGCCCTGCCCGCCCTCGCGCCGTCGCTTCACGCCGCCGCCATCACTTGGGCCAACACGGGAACCGATTTCAATGCGAACGCGAGCTGGGTGGGAGCCGTTGCCCCGACCGCCGCGGACACCGCCACCTTCACCGGAGCGCGCGTCACCTCCCCCACCCTGAGCGCTCCCGCAACGGTTTCCGGACTGACCTTCTCCAACGCAGCCGCTTCGAACTACGCGATCTCCGGCAGCACACTCACCATTGGCGCGTCGGGCATTGACGCCGCTGCCGTGACCAGCGGCACCAACACGATTTCCAGCGCACTCACGCTCGCATCCGGCGGCCAAGTTTGGACCGCTGGCACCGGTTCCATCCTCGCGGTCAATCCCGCGAGCTTCACCCGTGAAGTGGGATCCACGGTCAAGATCGACACCACCATCGGCACCGGCACCGTTTCCACCAGCACCTTGGTCAACACGAATGGCATCCTCGGACCTTGGGCCACGATCCACAGCGCTGGCACTTCGGCCAACAACGCCGTGGATGGCGACACCTACGCCACCGTGACCGGCGGCAGCATTGTCCCCTACACCGGGGCCACGGCCGTGGCCGGCACAGGCGCATGGGGTGGCATTCCTTCCGGTGGAACGGGCACCATCAACTACGATTCCAGCGGCACCATGGCGGTGACCGGACTGGTGCGTGACGTCAACACCATCCGCTACACCGGCACCGGGGCAACCCAGCCCAGCAACATCAACCCGGTTGGAAACGTCCTGACGCTCAACGGTTTCATGAACGCCGGCAGTGGCGAGTTCTTCATCGGCGGCACCGGTGGGGCCAACCAATACGGCGTCAACGTCACCGTCGGAGCAAGCCTGCGTCTTGTCCTCGCGCCGATGACCGCAGGCATCACCCTGCGCAATGCCATTTTGAACAATGTCGGCGGTGCCAGTGCGCTGACGGTTTCGGGCAATCAAACGGCCACGCTCGCCGGAGTGAGTTCCTACACCGGCCAAACCACCGTCGCCGCGGGAACACTGCTGGTGAGTGGAACGGGTGCCATCAACACGTCCAGCGGCATCGTCATCAACGGAGCCACCGCAAAATATCTGCACACCAGTTCCGTCGCCTCGACGCCTGCCATCGCACTCAATCGCGGCACGCTCGACGGCACCGGCAGCCTCGGCGCAGTCACTGTGGCGAACAACACGGCCGCCATCCTCGCCAATGGCAACGGCGGCACCACCGCCTTGACCGTGGGCAGCCTGACATTCAACGGCAAATCCACGCTCAACCTCAGCCGCACCAATAGCACCGCACTCAACGTGACCGGTGCGCTGACCACCACGCCCGCCAACGGCAAAGTCACCCTCAACGCCACCGGCACGCTGTGGAACCTTGGGGCCAACAACGTCATCAGCAGCGGCAGCTTCGCCGGTGCCGCCAGCGACTTCCAACTCGGCACCGTCACCGGACTTTCCCCGCGCCAAACCGCCACGGGCGTGGTGGTCAGCGGAACCAACGTCGCCATCCAAGTCAGCGGTGACACCCCGGCATGGACCGGTGCCGCCAACGGCAATTGGACCACCGACACCATCCCATCGCCGAAAAACTGGAAGCTGCAAACCGCTGGGACCACGACCGATTTCCTCACCGGCGATCTCTGCGTCTTCGATGACACCGCCACTGGCACCACGACCGTCGACATTTCGAGCGACTTCGTTTCCCCCGCCTCGGTGACCTTCAACAACAGCAGCAAGAACTACACCCTCGGCAGCGCCCTCGGCTTTGGCATCGCCACCGGCGCGCTGACCAAGTCCGGCACCGGTTCGCTGACGATTGGCGGCCCCATCTTCAACTACTTCGATGGCGGCACCACCTTCACCGGTGGCACGCTGGTCCTCAATGCGGACAGCGCCCTCGGTGCCGGCGCCCTCACCGTTTCCCCAGGCACGCCCAAAACCTTCGACAGCACGGGCGGCGTCACTGGCCTCATCGTCGGTTCGCAAAACTGGAACGATGATTTCACGTTCACGGGAACCAGCGACCTCGACATGGGCACGGGCGTGGTGAACCTCGGCGGCAGCGGCACCGATCGCACGGTCACCGTGAGTGCCGGGGTGCTCAGCGTCGGTGAAATCAAATCCACCGCCCTCAATCTGGTGAAACAAGGCAGCGGCAAGCTGGTCGTCAATTCTGTCGGAAACGGCGTCGCAGGCAGCCAGATCGTGGGCACGCTCAATGTGACGACTGGCATCTTCCAGATCAACCGCACCGAGGTCGCCGCTGGATTTTCTGGCGATTTCACCGTCACCGGTCTGGCCGGCACCGGCAGTATCGTCAATGGCGCGGCGGCGGAGCGCTGGTTGTTTGTCAACACGGCCGTTCCCGCCAGCTTCGGCGGCACCCTAGCCAACGGCGGCACCGGCCCACTCGGTTTCAACAAACAGGGCGTCGGCAGCATGACGCTCACCAACGCTAACAGCTACACCGGTGCCACCACCATCGAAGGCGGCAGCCTCGTCGTCGCCAACACGGCGGCGCTCGGCAACACCTCGTTGATCCGCTTCCTCACCGGCACCACCCTGGATCTCGCCACCGACAGCGCGACCACCGTGTGGCCCGTCACCTTCGGCTCGGGCGTCATCGCCAACATCGTTTCCAATCGCGCCACGCCAGGAGCAGGCATCAACCACACGCTCACCACGCAGAGTTTGGCCAATGGCATGGGCGGTGGCACCATCAACGTCACCAGCGGCGCGAATGTCACCTCGGGCACGGGACGCATCACCTTCAACCAACTCGGTTTCGGTGCAGGCACCGTGCAAACGACCACGCTCAACCCGACCACCGCGAATGTCACGCTGGGCGACGTGGGCAAGCAGAACAACAACATCTCGCAAGTCCTCGGGCTCGGCGGCACCAGCTTGGAAAACCTGGTCACCGGCGTGATTTCCGACGGCCCAGCCATCGTCACGCCGAACAATGTTTCCGTGCTGAAATCTGGCGCAAGCGTCTGGACGCTTTCCAACACCAACACCTACACCGGAACGACCACCCTCGGCACCGGCGGCTTGGCCGCAGGCGTGCTTCGTGCAACAGCCAATGGCGCACTCGGCACCGGCACGCTCATCTTTGACACCATCGGCAATGCCAGTGATGCCCAGCTCAAGTTGTCCGGTGGCATCACGCTCAACAACAACGTGACGTTTACGCCGCGCACGGTCACCACGCCGGCCATTGTCAACGAAGGCGGAGACAACACGCTGGGCGGCATTTTCACCCTCGGCACCGGTGGCAACCAAGCGAGAATCCAGTCGGACCTCGGCACGCTCACGCTTTCCGGCAGCATCACAGCCAACACCGCGACGGCTCGCAACCTGTATTTGCAAGGCGCATCCAATGGCATCGTGAGCGGCGTGATCTCCGACAACAGCTTGGATGTGAACGGCAAAATCACGGTGACCAAGGAGGGTGACGGCAGCTGGACCTTGTCCAACGCCAACACCTACACCGGTGCCACCACCGTCAGCGCCGGCACGCTCAATGTAACCGGCAGCCTCGCCGCTGGCAGCGCCGTGACCGTCGCCCCCGGAGCAACCTTGAAAGGCATCGGCCCCGTGGCAGGCACCGTCACCGCCGCAGGCATCGTCGCTCCGGGCACCAGCGCGGGCACGCTGACCACCGGCGCGGCCACCCTCACCGGCACCCTCGCCATCGAGATCGATGGAGCCATCGGCGACAAACTGGTTTCGACCGGTGCGGTGGACGTCACCGGCGCGACGCTAACGGTTTCCCTGTTGGGCGGCGGTTTCACCCAGCCTTCCTACATCATCGCCGAGGGCACCAGCATCGCCGGTCCCTTCGCCAGCGTGCCGACGGGCTACAGCGTGAACATCGTCACCGGCGGCGCAGGCCAACAAGCCATCCTCACCGCGACCGCCACCTCGGGCTACGCCTCGTGGGCCTCCACCAATGCGGGCAATGGTCAAGTCGGCGGCGACTTCGACCTCGATGGCGTTTCCAACGGCATCGAATACTTCATGAATTCCGCCGCAGGCTTCACCGCCAGCCCGGGAGTGGTGGGCGGCGTGGTCACCTGGCCGAACGGCGGCAACATTCCCGCCAGCGCCTACGGTTCGCAGTTCGTCGTGCAAACCTCCCCCAACCTGACCACATGGACCCCTGTTCTGGTCGGCAGCCTGACGACCAACACCAACAGCACGCTCACCTACACCCTGCCCACAGGAGCCGGCAAGGTGTTTGTCCGCCTCGTGGTGACCCCCAACTGACGCTGTCCCCCAGCGGGCCGTTTCTCCCGGGAAACGGCCCGCATTCTTTCTGCCGCTTCGTTTCCGGCCGCATGTCCGCTTTTTTTGGCGCTTTGCGTAATCTGGAAAACCCCACTCCCCATTTCACCCCACCCCTCCCATCAAAAATCCATGAAACCCAAACGCCACCCCCACTCACTCCTCCACCTCCCATCGCTCGTCTTCACTGCGGCCGTCTTCATCGCTCCATCAGCACACGCCGTTTCTGCGACGTGGAACGGAGCCACCAACACCGAGCTGACCACAGGGGGAAATTGGGTTGGCAGCGTGACACCTGGCGCGACCAACGGTGACATCGCGACATTCGACGGCACTCAGGCCGGCAACTTGTCTCTCACATGGGGTGGCACTTGGGGACCGACCTCCGCTGCTGGCGGCGGCCTGAACCTCAGCGTTTTGGGCACTCAAACCGGATCCCTCACACTCGACGCGACAACCGCCAGTGCCGTCGGATTGGGCAACATCACCATCGCTAGCAGTGCGGGAGCTTTCTCGCTCGGAGATGGCATCGGAACGAGCAACGCAACCCTGCGAACCGCCTCGACCAGCACCTTCACCAACAACTCTTCAAACACCGCGACCATCGCCAGCGACGTGGTTTTCACCAGCGGCAACGCCGTCAATCCCCGCACCACCGTCTACACCGGCACGGGCAATTGGTTGGTCAACAATGCGGTGA
>JAZKEG010000011.1:0-28586 GCA_040387215.1 Verrucomicrobiota bacterium
GCCTCGGCATCGGCCTGACACTCGTGCGGCTCATCACGGAGATGCACGGCGGCACCGTGGAGGTCCGCAGCGAGGGCCGTGGCATGGGCAGCGAGTTCCGCATCCACCTGCCGCGGATTTTCCGGCAGGCGGAGATGGTGCTCCCGTCCTCTGCGGCTAACAAAAACTCCTCACCCAACCGCGGCAGGATTCTTGTCGTCGATGACGGAGCGTCCACGGCCGACATCCTTTCGATGTTTTTCGATCTAGAAGGCTTTGAAACCCGAACCGCCTACAATGGCGCAACTGGCTTGAAAATCGCCCGCGATCACTGCCCTCATGTGGCGTTCATTGACATCGGCATGCCGGAAATGGATGGCAATGAAACAGCCCGCCGGCTGCGCGAAATTCCCGGTTGCGAATCCATCATCCTCATCGCCCTGACCGGCTGGGGGCAGGAGGACGACCGCAGGAAAACCCAGGAGGCAGGCTTCAACCATCATCTCGTCAAACCTGCCGCCCCTGCGGTTCTGCGAGAGATGCTGGCCCAGCTTGACCTTTGAGACCGGGCTGAAGAAACGACAAGTGTGTCGTTGCTCCTTGATCGAAAGCTTGCAGGTGATCGAGGAGATGATCCAGATGGCGAAGGATCCGCCACCGCCTTAGGGCTATGGCGGGACAAGCATGCAGGAGGCGATGAAGCGCCACGAGAAGCTGGGCCTGAATCTGGACGAAGAGGCGTTTTACAACGCGCTGGCTGATAGGCCGGAATTGCTGCTGAGCATGGGCGATGCGACGTTGAAGAAGTTGGCGAGCGAGCTAACGGACAAGCTCCGGAACGGCACGACGGTGGATTGCCTTAGGGCCAGCCGGTGAGGGCCTCGCCTTTTTGCCTAAGCCTGCTAGCGCAGGCTCTGGGTTGTCAGTTCCGGGATAGCGTGCGGGCGAAGATGCGAAATCACATCCGGCGCTTGTTACAGAAATACAAGTATCCGCCAGAAGGGCAGGAGGTGGCGATTGCGCTGTTGCTCCAACAGACTGAATCGCTGGCGGATGATTGATCCGCGGGTGGATGAATGAATGAGAGCCGCGACTGGAAGTCACAGCCACTGAGTCAGCCACTTTAGGAATCTTGGAGGGAAGAGGTTTTGCCACAAAGGAACGCAGAGGACGCAAAGGGAGAATGCGTTTGATGCTTGGGCCTTCGTGCTTCTGCGTGAGTTTCATGGTTCTCTGCTGCGAGACGCCGCAGCCACGTTGAGAAGAGGGCGGCGGGATCTGCTAACAGGGCAGTGGTAGGACTCGCCATCCGGGCTGCACTGCATGGCCAGCTCAAGCTCGGGGGCGGGCAGTTTTCCTCGTTGGGGAGTTGGCGGGGACGGCAAATGCGGCCACTCTAACCCTAGCACTGGCGGAGGGGGTGGGATTCGAACCCACGGAACCTTTCGGCTCTCCAGTTTTCAAGACTGGCGCAATCGACCACTCTACCACCCCTCCGGTGCAGTGTGCGGCAGGGATATGCCCGTGCCAGCGGCAGGATTCAAGCAAAACTCTCGGCATCGTGAGAGTGCCTTGCCGTCAGTTTGCTGGAGCGGAATGGCGCGAGTGCCAGGAAGATCACCCGCGTATCGAGGCCCAGGGCTCTTCGGTGCTGACGTCGACCATGAAGGGGCCGGTCTGCGAGCCGGGGGAGAGGATGGCGAGGATGACGGCGTCTTTGTCGGAAACGTTGAAGGTGGCGTGGATGACGCCAGCATTCATGTGGGCGACCTCGCCGACTTTGAGCAGTTGCTTTTCCTCGCCGACCCATTGTTCGACCTCGCCTTCGAGGACGTAGATGGCTTCTTCCAGCTCGGGGTGGTGGTGGAAGTTGTGGCCTTCCCCGGCGGGCAGGACGGCGCGGCAAATTTGCAGATCCCTGGCGTTGGTGATGTCCGGGTGGCACATCCAGTAGTTGGTGCGGCCTTTGAAATCTTCCTTGATGGCTTCGGCTTCGGTGATGAATGGGGTCTTCATGAGTCAGAGGATGTTAGAGTGGGCGACGGTTTCGGTGAGGAGTGGACCCGCTTGGGAAATGAGGGTTTCCAAGGGCAGTCCGCTGTCGGCCAAGGCGTGGAGCGAGGTGAAAACGCCGCTTTCGCGGGCAGCTTGATCGGCGATGCCGCAGAAGCCGGTCACCGGGACGCCGAGGCTGTTCGCCAATCGCGCGAGGGCGACGGGGCCTTTGCCGGAAAGGCTCTGGTGGTCGATGGATCCTTCCCCGGTGACGACGTGGTCGGCGTCCTTGATGCGGGTTTCCAGGTCCAGAAGGTCGGCGAGCAGGTCGAAGCCAGAAGCCAGCCGTGCGTCGGCGAAATGGAGCAGGCCAAAGCCAAGGCCGCCGGCGGCACCGGCCCCGGGGGTGAGCGCGGATGGCTCGGCATCGGCGATTTCGACGAGGTGAGTGAGGGCGGTTTCCAAGGTGACGCGCGTGTCTGCGGTGGAGCCTTTTTGAGTGGAAAAAACCGTGGTCGCGCCGCGTTCGCCGAGCAGAGGGTTGTCGACATCGCAGGCGGCGATGATAGGCGGCAGGGAAATTCTGCGAGCGCTGTCGATGTAATGAAGCTTGGTTAGGTTGGCCGGGATGGGATCGATCACCACGTTCTCAGCGTCGAGGAAATCGATGCCCAATGCGGCGGCCATGCCAGCGCCGCCGTCATTGGTGGCGCTGCCGCCGAGGCCAAGGATGATGCGGGTGACGGCGTGCTCGGAAACTGCGTGGGCGATTTGCATCCCGGTGCCGCGAGTGGTGGTGCGCAGCGGGTCGCGCTCGTCGGGTGTGAGCCGCCAGAGGCCGGAGGCTTCGGCCATTTCGAGGATGGCGGTCGGGCCATCGGGAGTTTCCGCTAGAACGTAGCGGCTGGAAATGGCGCGTCCTAACGGATCGACTGCGGGGCAGGATATCCAGGTGCCATTCATCGCCGCAGCGAGCGTTTCCATGAACCCCTCGCCACCATCGGCGATGGGGCAGAGATCGAGCAGCGCGGTGGGATCAAGTTTGAGGATACCCGCCGCGATGGCCTCGGCAGCGGCGGGTGCGGTGAGGGATCCTTTAAACTTGTCCGGGGCGATGAGGATGCGGATGGGCATGGGTGGAAATCTATCAGTGCAGGTTGAGAATGGCTCCGACGATGGTGAAGTAGATCATCATGCCGGTGATGTCCACGGTGGAGGCCAAGGAGGGCGCCGACACCACGGCGGGGTCGAGACGGATGGCGCGAGCACCGATGGGAAGCAGCGCGCCGAGCGTGGTGGCGGAGAGCACCTGCACCACCAGCGCGGATGAGACGGCGAAGGCGAGGTGGAGGAAATCGAAATCCGCACCGGTGCTCTTTTGCAGAGAGGGCAGGAAGAGGGTGATGAACACGGCCATGGTGAAGCCGAGTGTGAGGCCGAGCATGATGCCAGTGCGCGCTTCTTTCCACGCGATGCGCAGGGCATTGCCCGTGCTGATTTCACCTAGCGCCATCGCCCGGATGACCATGGTGGCCGCTTGTCCGCCAGAGTTTCCCCCGGCCGCGACGACCATGGGCAGGAACAGCGCCAAGACGAAGGCCTGCTCCAGCACGGAGCTGAATCGATACATCACGTAGCCTGAAACAACCGAGAGAAAAGCCAGCCCAACGAGCCAAGAAACGCGGCGGCGGTACTGCTGGACGACGCTGGTGTTCAGATAGGAAACCTCGGATTGCTCACCGCTGATACCGGAGAGTTTTTCGATGTCCTCGGTGGATTCCTCTTGGAGAATTTCGAGCGCATCGTCGTACGTCAGCACGCCTAGCAGATGGTGAAACTCGTCCACCACCGGCAGCACGATAAGGTCGTATTTGGAAAGTGTGCGGGCGGCTTCTTCTTGGTCAGCGGAGGCGAGAACCGTTTCATCCGCAGGTTCCATGATGTCATGGATGGGCGTGTCCCAGGTGCTGAATGCGAGGTCGCGCAGGCGGACCTTGCCGACGAGGCGGCCTTGCGCATCCACGACGAAGATGCGCGCCAGCGTCTCGGTGTCCTCGCGGTCGCGGCGCAGCACGGTGATCGCCTGCTTCACGGTCATGTCGGCGGTGATGCGGCCGACCTGGGTGGTCATGCGTCCGCCAGCGGTGTCTTCGTCGTACTTGAGCAGGTTGCGCGTGAGCTCCTTGTCGCGCGGGCCGAGCAGGCTGAAGAAACGCACCTGCGCTTCCTCGCTGACGACTTGGAAGACGTCCACGCGGTCGTCGTCGGAAAGATTTCCTAACAGAAATCGCAGCTGGGCGGGCTTGAAATGGTTGAGTGCGCCTTCGATGAGCGGGTAGGGCAGTTCCGCGATGAGGTCGGTGGCCAGCTCGGGTCCGATGGTCTTGAGGAAAAGGTCGCGTTTCTCGTCGTCGAGGTTCTCGTAGAGGTGGGCGAGGTCGGCGTAGTGGATGTCCTCAGCGGCGGCAAGGATGGCCGTGCAATCGGACGCCTCCAACGCCCGGTGCAGTTCCATCATCGGATTTTCGTCCTGTTCCTCCGCCACGCGCGCAGAGTGCGTGGCGGGTCTGGAGCGGGCAAGGAAAAGGAAGTGGCAATCTGAGACGCATCACCAGCGCGAGCCGATTGAGAATGAAGCCATGGTTCTTCCCATCGCGGGGATTCGAGTCTTCATTGGCAGCTCTCTCCATGAATCCAACGTCTTTCAGCAATCCATGGCCCCACGATGTGCATCGCTTGGTGGATATCTTGCGTTGGAAAGCGCGTTGGGGCGCTCAAGAGCAAGCGGAATTTCCCGATGCGCCGGATGAAGCTGCCGGATGGCGAGCGGTGGAGAAGGACCGCCTCGCGCTGCCGCCGCCGACGGGATGGCGGATAACTTGGCTCGGACATGCCTCCTTTCTGCTCCAGGGAGCAGGTCTTTCCATCCTGATCGATCCGGTGTTTTCGCAGTTCTGCGCTCCGCTACCCCTGCCGTCATTGCGGCGGAAAGTCGCGCCGCCCTGTGACGTGGCCGACCTGCCTCCCATCGATTTAATCCTTCTGACGCACGGCCACTACGATCATCTCGACTTGCCGACATTGCGGCGTCTGGGCCGGGAAACGCGCATCATCAGCGCTCAAGGCCATGCCGCGTGGTTGGGTCGAAAAGGGTTTTTAAAGGCCGATGAGTTGGCTTGGCACGAGAGCGTCGAAGTGGCCGCTGGTGTGCGGGTCACGGCCACCCCGGCGCAACACTTCACGGCAAGATCGCCGTTTGACCGGGATGCGGCGCATTGGTGCGGATTTCTCATCGAAGGTGCCGGGTGCAAACTCTGGCATGCCGGTGACAGCGGCTACTGCCCGGCATTTTTAGAAATCGGCGACAAACACGGCCCCATCGACTTCGGAATGATCCCTATCGGTGCCTATCTTCCCCGCCGCATCATGCGGGCGATGCACATGAATCCTGAAGAAGCGGTGCGCGCCTTTGTGGAGTCCCGCTGCCGCCGTGCGGTGGCGATGCATTGGGGAACTTTCAAACTCACCGACGAGCCGATGCGTGAACCTCCGCTACTCTTGGCAAGAGCGCTGCGCGAACGTGGGATACCATCCGAAGCCTTTGAAGTTTCTGAAGTGGGGAATCAATGGACGGTCCTGACTTATGGAATGGCGATCTCCGAATCGCCAATGCCCATCAGGTGACAATGCGTCTAGCTAAGCGACGCAGCATTGATCTACTGAATTGCGTGGCAGATAGAAGATAATCGCCAAGTGAATCATTTCAGATAGGTTTCGACCCCTTCCTTACCCGGCGTCCAGTAGGCCACGGATTGGACCTTGCCGCCTGATAGGACGAGCACGGTGACTTTTCCTTCCTGCGTGGGGAAACGCGCAATGAGTGCGGCGTCATCTGCTAGGATGATGCGGTGATTGTATTTTTTCATCTTGGGCAGTGCAAACATGCGACCGATGCCCGGCATGCCGAAGATGTTCGCCATATAGATCGCTTTTTTGGAAGTAAGGTAGTCCTTGCCCAGCGCGGTGAGTGCGGCGTTTGCCTTCTTGCCGGTTTCCATATCATGGCTGACGAGTAGATAGCGAGTTTCCGCAGGCTTGAACGTGAATGCTTGTTCGTGCTGGTCCTTGGTGGTGAATGGCAGCACTTGCTGTCCTTTTTCGTAAGGCGCGGATAGGGCGACGCCGAGCGTAAGAAAGGTGGCTGCTAGAATGGTGGTGACGAATGGAATGAAGCTGGATTTCATGGGGCTGTGGGATCGGAGGTGGGAGTGGTGAAGCGAATGGTGGCGGTGAAATGGTTTTCCGTATTGTTGAGATCAAGTGGGAATCGGGATGCCTTGCAAATGCCGTCAACGAGGCGAAGGCCGAGCCCGAGGCCTGGGGGCGGCAAGCTTGCAGCATCGAAATCATTGCGAATGCTCACCACTCGGCTGCCTGCGTCCGTGAAGCACAAAACTTGGATTTGCGATTTGCCATAGCGAACAGCGTTTTCCAGAAGCCCGTGAAACGCTTGGCGGAGCAGATCCGAATCGGCGTGAATGTTGATAGAATCTTCGAGTTGTAGGGTCATGGTGATCCCCCTTTCTTTGGCCAAAAGCTGATAGTCATCCGCCACGTCGAGCAGGAGAACGGATAGGGAAAGTGGCGCAATTGCCGGTTTTAGCACACCTTGTTCCGCTTTTGCGGCGAGCAGCGAGCGTTCGACAAAGCGGGAGAGTCGGCCGAGTTCGTCTTGCAGCTCTTCCTGAAACAGCGGCGGGATGCCCGCTGGCGCATTTTCCACCCGCATGCGCAGCAACATCAGCGGTGTTCTCAACTCATGAGCCACCCGCGCGGAATATTCTGCCATCTCCTGATAGGCTGTTCCGGCGCGATCCAGCAAGCCGTTGAGATGGTTGGCAAGATGAGCGATCACAGGATCGGCCTCCGGGATGATGATGCCACCATGCAGCGAATTTGCCGGCATCTCCCCCAATTGTCGGTTGATGTCGTGAATCGGCCGCAACGACCGGCGAGCGAGCATCAGCCCAGCACCCAGCGAAAGACCGATGAGAGGAATCGAAGTCCAAGCCCATGTGCTCAACATCTCGCCAAGAATATCTTCAATCTCCGCCTCGGCAAAACTGTTATGGAGTTCCCAGCCGGGGATATGAGGATGGGTGGGGTCTCTCCGACCTTGGCTTAACTCCTCTTCAAGTTGAAAGTAAGCCGTGGTCATCATGACGCCGATGATGAGTGTGCAGGAAAGAACCACCCAAGCTGCGATGCGAAAGCGAAAACTCATAGGTTATTCTCTTCCTGTTCGCTGAGTGCGAAGCCCACACCGCGTCGCGTGTGAATTAAGGGTTTGAGGCCGGGTAGGTCGATTTTCTTGCGGAGATAATTGACATAGACATTCACCACATTGGAGCCGGGGTCGAAGTAATGGTCCCACACCCGCTCGACAAGAGTGGCTTTTGAAACGGGCCTCGGAGAGGCTGTCGCAAGGGTTTCTAGCAACGCGAATTCACGGTTGGTAAGAGTGATCTGAGTTTCTCCTCGGCGCGCCGTTCGCGTGAGTAAATCGATGACTAGATCTGCAACTTGTAATATGTTAGGTTGGCTCGGCATCGTTCGGCGCTCAGCGGCACGCAAGCGGGCTAACAGTTCTTCGGTGGAATACGGCTTGACCAGATAGTCGTCGGCGCCGGCATCCAGGCCGGCCACCTTGTCCGCAAGCTCGCCGCGTGCGGTGGATAGCAGCAGCGTGGCGCGGCAACCGAGCTCGCGGGATTTTCGGATGACCGTAACTCCGTCAATCCCTGGCATGGTGATGTCTATCACGGCAGCGTCGTAAATCTGGCCGCTCAGGAAGTCGAAGGCGCTGGTGCCATCGGCCGCAGCATCCACTTGGTGCCCGGCTGTACGTAGCGCCGCCGCCAAGTGCTTGCGCAGACCGGCGTCATCTTCAGCTACAAGGATTCGCATTGGCAGCACGCTGACATCCTTGGAGCTGACTTGGGAAGTGTCGAGTTGGCGGTGATAAGAAATTTCTTATCATGAGCAACGTTGCGTCACGCCATGGTCCGATGACAATGGAGCCCATGATCGCGAGATACCACCTGCTATTGAACTTGGGATTGTTTACGCTGTCATCATGGAGCCACGGCGCAACGCTGGATGTGGATAAAGAAAAAAGCCGCATCCAAGTGGATGCCAAAGCGACCGGCCATGGATTCAGCGGTGATTTGAAAAGATATGCCATCTCAGCGGCAGGTCATGACTCCGAACAAACGCCACTTTCTCTAAAAATGACTTGGGAGTTCAGCGACCTCAAAACCGGTGACGAAAAACGAGATAAGGAAATGATCAAATGGCTTGGTGGCGGCAAGCCGAAGGGCACCTTCGCCTTCGTGAAATCCTGGGAGGAGTCTGCCACCGGGGGAAAAGCCGAGGGCTCGCTCACCATCAACGGCGTGGCGAAGAGCGTTTTCTTTCCCTACACGGTGAAGCGTGAAGGCGATTGGGTGACCATTGATGGCAAGGTTTCGCTGGACTATCAGAATTTCAAACTGCCGATCATCCGTTCGATGGCGGTGATGACGGTGGACCCGAAGTTGGTCGTCCGCTTCCACGTCGTCGGAAAGGTGAAGTGAGTTTCCAACAGATCAAATCATGACACCGCAATTATGGTGGCGCCGGCGTGCCGGCTGCGCGCGTTCCCTCATGGAAGGCAGTTTCAGAAATGGCATGGGCCGCATGGACCGCGTCGAGCCACGGATGGCGGCTGCGCTGCGCGATATTCTCGCCCGCCCGGGCTCGCTGGTGCGTGCCGTGCTGGCCTACCTGATAGGCATTGAGATGGGTGTGCCCGAGCAGGCCGCGAGGGCGATGGCCTGCGGCATCGAGTATCTGCACACGGCGTCGCTGGTCTTCGACGATCTTCCGGCGATGGATGACGCCCGCCTCCGGCGCGGCGCGGCCTGCGTGCACGTGGTCCACGGCGAGGCCATCGCCATGCTCGCGGCGCTGGCGATGATCAACCGCGGTTACTCGATGATCTGGCAGGGCCTCCGCCAGGCGAACCCCGAGCGGCGCGCCGAGGCGGGCGATTGGGTGGACGGCAGGCTGGGCATCGGCGGCGTGATCGGCGGCCAGGCATATGATCTGAGCGGCTGGCGCGGCGAACAAAGCGCCGCCGAAGTCTCCGAAGTCGCTGCTAGAAAAACTGGTGATCTACTGCGGTTGACTGTGGTGTTGCCTGCCATCGTCGGCCGCGGAACCCAGCGCGAGATTCAGGTGCTCGACCGGCTGGCGCTGCTGCGCGGTCTGGCCTATCAGGCGGCGGACGATCTCAAGGACGTCATCTCTCAGAATGAGGATTTCGGGAAAACCGGCGGGAGGGATGGAACGCTTGGGCGGCCGAATTTCGTGATCGCCGAGGGACTTTCCGGTGCCCTGCGGCGGTTCCGACGACTGAGCGATACCGGCGACCGTGTGCAGGCGGCGCTGCCGGGACCACCGGAGCGGTGGATGATGTTGGAAATGCTGAAAGTGCCGATGCCGGTGTCGGCCACCGATTCCTCACTGCTCTCGGCGGCGATCTGATTTTTACAGCAAACGGGAATGAGTCTTTGGAGAATGATTTTCACCAACCTGCGGCGTCATCGCGTGCGCACGGCCATCGGTGCGACCGGCATCGCGCTGGGCGTCGCAACGATGCTGAGCGTGGTGGGTTTGTTGGGCGGGGCGGTGAAAATGTTCGAGCGCATCCTGCGCAGCGATGCGGAGATGGTGGTGTTCGAGAAAAACGTGTCCGATCTTTTTTTCAGCAACGTGCCGGTGGAGGTCGTTGATGAACTCAAGGCACAGCCCTTCGTGAAGGACGCGCAAGCGGTGTTGTTCTCAATCATCGCCGCGCCTAACCGGCCGGTGGTCACCTGCTTCGGCATCCGCGCGACGGACGGCCGGCTGCGCAAGGGCGAGTGGCTGCAAGGACGCGCCGATGCATTTCACGATGATGGTGAGGGCGTGGTCCTCGGCGAACGCGCGGCGGATTTCCTGAATGGCAAGGTCGGCGGCACGATCGAACTCGGCCAGGGCGTCTATCAGGTCGCCGGCGTGGTGCGGTTGGAGAACGGCTTTGAAAACGGCGGCGTCTTCATGCCGCTGGCCGCCTGCCAGAAGGCGTTTCACAAGGAAGGCGTCTGCTCGGTCGTGACTGTCGCGTTGGCGGCGGGCCACGAATCATCCGAAGTGAAGGAGTGGATGGCGAAAAAACACGCCAAGCTCACCGCGCTGGAGAACGAGGAATTCAGCCGCAACTACTCGCAGTTCAAGATCATGAAAACCACGGCCTGGGTCGTCGGCGGCTGTGCGTTCCTGCTAGGCGGACTCAGCGTGACGAACACGATGATCCTCTCGGTCTTCGGGCGCATCAAGGAGATCGCCATCGCCCGCGTCTGCGGATTTTCACGGTTGCAGGTGGCGCTGATGATTTTCGGCGAATCGCTGCTGGTGTCCGCCATCGGCACGGTCGCCGGTTGGGGGCTGAGCGCGGCGGGGTTGCGCGTGTTGCAGGCGATTCCTGATTTGCAGGGCTACATCGAGCCGAACATCGGTTGGAGGGAAGTGGCCGGAGCGATGGCGCTGGCCGCTCTAACTGCCCTCGCCGGGGCGATGTATCCGGCATGGTACGCCGCGCGCCTGAAACCCGCGCAGGCACTCAGGTTTGAATAACAAAAGGAGATACAATGAACACTCAAGTATTGGTGGAGGATGTCTGGAAGAGCTTTGATCGCGGGCGCATCGAGGTGCTCAAGGGCGTCGGGCTGAAGGTGCCGAAGGGCGAGATCGTCGCGCTGTGCGGTACTTCCGGCTGCGGGAAATCGACGTTGTTGAACGTGATTTCCGGATTGGAAGAGGTGGATCGCGGCAATGTCCGGGTGTCCGGTTATGATGTGGTGAAGGAATCCACACGCGTCGATTTGCTACGACATCACATTGGCTACGTGTTCCAGTTTCATCACCTGATGCCCGATCTGACGCTGGCGGAAAACTGCATGGTGCCGGTCATCGCCATCGGCGGAAACCGCGCTAACAGCATGGCCCGTCTGCACGAGCTTGCACTTGCGACCGGGGTGGATCACCGCCTCAACCAACGCGTCCGCGAACTTTCCGGCGGTGAACGCCAGCGCGGGGCCTTGGTCCGCGCGCTGATGAACGATCCCGAGCTGCTGCTTTGCGACGAGCCGACCGGCGCGCTCGATGAGAAGAACCGGGAAAAAGTGTTCGAACTCCTGATAGATCTCGTCCGCGCCCGCGGGCGGACTCTGGTTTTCGCCACTCATGATCCAGAACTCGCCAGTCGCTGCGACCGCACGGTGAAGATGCGCGATGGCAGGATCGACAGCATTTCCAACTGATGTCCGCGAGCACGTCCGGTCCGGAAGGCGAAGGTGTTTCCACCGCGGTGAAGCACGCGCTGGGCTGGTTGGTGTTAGGGAATGTGGTTGGATTGTATCTATCTCTGCTGTTGCTGAAGCCGGAGTGGCAACTCGGGCAGTGGACTTACGGGCGGTGGGTGCCGGTGCATTTGAACGTGCAGCTTTACGGCTGGACCGCGCTGCCGCTGGTGGCGTGGCTTTTTTTGATGTATGAGGTCGGCCGGAGCAAGGCCGCCGCATGGGCTCCGGCGGCGGTGTGGGCGTGGACGGCGGCGCTGGCGATGGGAGTGCTGCACTGGTTGAATGGCGTCACCGGCGGGAAGATCTTCCTCGATTGGAAGGACGGTGCGTTGTGGGCGTTCGTCATCGCGTTGGTGGTCCTGTGGCTAACACTAGCGGTTTCGTGGAAGGAACGTGCAGCGGGGTGGAGTCGGTTGAAACGAAGGGTTTCGCTTGGCGGACTGGTGGGACTGGCATTGGTGCCGGGTGCAATCATCCTGACGGCATCGCCCAAGACCTATCCGCCGGTGGACCGCCTGACGGGCGGGCCGACGGGATCGAGTTTGTTAGGATCGTCGCTGATCGTGGTCGGGCTGATGCTGTTGCTGCCGCGCGTGGCGGCGGATACCGGCAGCGGGAAAGCGGGGCGGGGGACGTGGGGGTATTTCATTTTCTGCTGGGTCTTCTTCGGTGTGGCGGAAGCGATCGGCGGGACGCATTTCGATTGGTGGCAGAATTTCTCGCTGCTGCTCATGCCGCCATGGGCATGGCTGCTGGCGCGGGATTGGGCTGGCTTTGCATGGCCGCAATCTTCGCGGGTCTGGCGGACGGCGATGTTCGGCTGGTGGGCGACGCTCGTTCTAACCGGCTATCTGATGTATTTCCCGTGGATCCTCGACCGGATCAAGTTCACCCAGGGACTGGTCGCGCACTCTCATCTGGCGATGGCGGGATTCACCACCTCGTTCTGCGCCTTGCTCGCGGTCCTTCTAACCGGAAGACGAATGGGAGGAGCCATCTCCGTTTCCATCTGGCATGGCGCGGTGGTGGTGATGCTCGTAACCTTGGCAACAATGGGCTGGCGGGAAGGCTCGGAGCCTTCGTGGATGTTGCTTAACCCCGCCTGGCGCGAGGTGGGACTGGCGGTTCGCGGCGCGTGTGGCGCGGCGATGCTGGCGGTTTCCGTCGTCTGGCTTTACCCATGGAAAACCCCATGAACCGTCTCAAATTCCTCAAATTCTGGAGTGTCGCCGTGGGATCAATGGATGCCGTGACCGGTCTGCTGCTGATCTTCGTCCCGGCGCTGGTATTGAAACTGTTGGGCATCGAGCCTCCTTCCTCGGATGCATTGGTTTTCCTGAGCTGGATGGGGGTTTTCATCGCGGGCGTGGGCCTGAGTTATGGGATGGCGCTTGGCAATCGTTCGCGCGGTGAGACGGTGTGGGCGTTCACGGCGATGATCCGAATCCTGGTGGCGGTCTTTCTAACGATCCGTATCCTTGACGGCACGCTGGCGGTGAACTGGGGACTCGTTGGTGTCTGCGATGGCGTCGTGGGACTGTCGCAAATCGTGATTCTCCGGCTTGGCTGGTGGAAGGAGGCCGCCGAATGAACACCACTGCGATCCGAGCGGCGCTAGTGGTCGCGGCGGTGTACGGGTATTTCCTGATCTTCGCGCAGTTCTCGTTCGTCGAACTGCTTCGTGCGGGCGGTGCGAACCTGGTGGAGGAAAAAGTCGCGCTGGGTTGCATGGCGGTGGCCGGAATCGCGAGTGGCTTTTTCGCCGCATGGCGGGGTGCAAGTCCCGCAATGGTAAGGGTCGCTTTGGGAGTCGCGGCGCTGGCTTCATGGCTCGCGCCGTTTGCGATGGCGATGCCGGGTGCCGTCGGCATCGCGGTGGCGACCGGCGGTGCGTTGGGCGTGGCAACGGTGAGTCTCGCGGCGCTGGCTCCCGCGTGGTGTGGTGTTGCCTGGATTGGGCTTGGGACCGGGCTGGGCTACGCCTGCTGCAATGTGCCAGCGGTCTTCATGCAGTCGCCGTCGGGGCAGGCGTGGGTCGGAACCGGATTTGCGATCATCGGTTTGTTAGCCGTACCGTCGGCGACTCAACGGCGGGCGGGAGAGGTGAGGGAGATTTTCCCGATGTGGGGAACGTTGGCGTTGTTCACCGCGCTGGTGTGGCTGGACTCGGCGGCGTTTTTCATCATCCAGCATGCGGAGGATTTGAAGTCTGGCACCTGGGGAAACGAATGGTTATGGAGGAATGCGACGGTTCATCTATCCGTCGCGATCGCGGCGGGCTTTTGGCTGGCGCGTGGCGGCGCGAGGGTGCTGCCGGCATTTGCCTGGGCCATCCTCGCGGCGGCAGCACTGGCGGTGAATGTGGAATCGACGCGGCATTTCGCGGGCTGGCTCTATCCGGCGGGAGTGTCGCTGTATTCGGCGGCGCTCGTCGCGTGGCCGGGCTGGTTTTCTGGTGTGAATGACACGCGTCAGGTGGCGTGGCGGGCGGCGTGCTTGTTTGCAGTCGCTGGCTGGTTCGGCTCGGCGAACGGGATTGGCATGGCGCAGACCTTGCAGCGGGTTCCAGCGGAGTTTGTGTCTGGATCAGGGGCCGTCGTCATTGCGGTGATGGTTCTATCAGACTTCAAACGCTGGCGCTCCGCCGTCGCCATTGCGGTGGTTTTCGCAGTGGCGATGGCATTTCCGAAAACCGAAACCTTCACTGCTGGAAATGCCGTCGAAAGGGGCCGTCAGGTCTATCTGGCGGAAGGTTGCATCCATTGCCATTCGCAATATGTCCGCCCCGGTTCGCTCGATGAGGAGAACTGGGGACCGGTGCGAAATGTCGAAGAGGTGCTCAGGGGCAAACCGGTTCTCATCGGCAATCGCCGTCAAGGGCCGGACCTGTCGAATGTCGGCGCACGGCGTTCGGAGAAATGGCTGAAGCTGCATTTCGACGACCCCCAAGCATTCGCGCCAGGCAGCGCGATGCCGTCGTATGCCCATCTTTTCGAAAGCGGAAAAGGTGACGATCTCGTGCGCTATCTTTCGCAATCCGGAATCGGCGGCATGGCGAAGGTGGTGGAAACCGCTTCGAAATGGCAGCCGGAAGGTTCGTCTAACGGGCAAGACGGTAAGGCGCTCTATGCCGCGAACTGTGCCGCCTGTCATGGGCCGAACGGGCTGGGAAATGGCCCGGTCTCACTGGATCTGGTGAGGAAGCCCGCGAATTTGGTGGCGGGACCGTTTGCCTGGACGCCTGAGGGAGATGACCTCGAACTGCGCGTGGCCAGGGTGATCAAGTTCGGTTTGCCCGGCACGGAGATGCCGGGGCATGAAGTGCTAACAGATGCGAATGTCAGAGCACTGAGCGATTACGTTCTCCATCTGAGAAAGGCGAAGTGAACCTTTCAGCCTGCTCTCATCCACCCGAATGGGATGGATAAGACGGAAATCAACGGGTGGCTTCGACGCGCCAGAAAAGCGCCGGCGCGTCGGCGATGGCTGGGGTGAGGTAGTAACGGCGCGTCTCGGTGCTGCCGTTGTCGGTGCGGGGGCCAAACTCGGTCGCGGTTGCTGCGTCGGTGAAGGTGAGATTGACCGAAGCGGCGAGGGTGAGATCGACGCCTTGCGTGTTTTTCGGAGTTTCGATGGCTACGACTCGATAGAGTTTCGCGGCATCAAGCGCTGGCGAGAGACTGGCACCTGTGGCGGAACTTTGGGTTGTGGCCGGTGCTGCGTTGAAGCTGGTGGGCGCGGAGCCGAAGACAAACTCGATCAAGTTGGGTAGGCCATCGAAATCGGGATCCTGGGTTTCGCCGCGTTCGGCTTCTGGCAGACTGGAAACGAAGGCATCGTAGGGATGGGGGGGATTGGCATCGAAGCCGTTGAGCACCACCATGCGAGGCACGGTCTCGCCACGGTAGGTGGTGAAGTTGCCGACCACCCATGCGCGGCCTGCGGCGTCGAGGCGGATGCGGGTCGGCGTTCCGTTGAGGCCGGAGCCGGGATCGAAACTGCTGACGAGCGAACCGTCTGCGGCGATGGCAGCGAGGCGGTTGCGGGTGACGCCAGCATAGGTCACGAAAGCTCCGCCGACGATGCTGCGGCCGTCGGCGTAGGTGGCGGCAGCGGTCATGTCGTCGTTCGGATAGAGGCCGCCGGTGTTGGGCCAACTGGGGACTAAAGCTCCGGTAGACTGGATTTTCTGGATGAACGGATAGTTTCCGCTCAACGACAGCACCGAACCATCCGGCTGGGGAATAACGCGGTCCGATGTCAGGCTGCCGGGGTAGGTGAATCCGCTGACCTTTGCACCGGTGGCGTCGATGCGCACCACGCTCTGCTGGCCGGCGTAATTGTTAGGATGGGCGACCCAGAACGTGCCGTCACCGGCGGGTGTGATGTCGCGGACGAAGATGCCGGCCTGCGAGACGAAGCTGGTGTCCACGGCACCCGTTTCTTGGAGCAGGGCGATGTAGGCGGTGCCAGCCACGGAGTTCACGTTGGCGAAATCCCCGGCGATGAGCACATTGCCGTTCGCGAGCGGCAGGATGGATTTCACCGAACTGGCAGGACCGGTGCCGACGGGATTGAAGGTGGTGTCGAGCGTGAAGTCGCTGTTGAGGCGGGCGATGCGATTGCGGGTGACGTTGCCGCCAGCTCCGGTGTTGAGCGAGGTGAAGCCACCGCCAATGTAGATTTTTCCGTTAGCAGCACGGGCGATGACCTCAACGGCTCCGTTGCCGTTGACCTGGAGCACGCTGTTGTCCACCACGCCGCTGGCATGGAATTTCGCCAGATAGCGGCGGCTGGAGCTGCCGCTGACATGCGAGACCGAGGTGAATGAACCGCCTAGCAGATAGCTGCCATCATCGAAGTGCAAGATGTCATTGATCGTGGTGTTCACGCTCACCGGCAAGACCACCGATCGGTCGCGGCCTTGCGGCAGACGCTCGACGAGCAGGGAGACGGGAATGGTTTCGGCGAAGCCCAGCGTGTTCGTGACGCGGACTTTGATGGAGCCGCTGTCCGTCAGAGTGAGGTTGCTGAGAACGAGCGTGGCGGTGGTGGCTCCGGAAACTCCGGTGCCGTCCGCAAAAAGCGTGCTGCCACGGAACCACTGAAAGGTGAGCGGGCCGACGCCACGGGCGGAAACGCGGAAGGTCGCGCCGAGGCCGACCTCGGTGGTGACGGCGGCGGGCGAAGTGAGAAGCTCCGGTGCGCCGAGGACGACGAGTGATGCGGATTCGGAAACCAGAACGGTGGCGTCGCCATTGTGGGTGACGACGACATCGTAGTCTGCCTCGTCGGATTCCTCCGTGTTGGCGAGGGTGAGTGTGGGCGAGTCCGCGCCGGAGACATCGCCGCCATTGGCAAGCGGTGCGCCGTTTTTTCGCCATTGATAGGAGACGGTATCAGTCGCACGCACAGTGACGCTGAAGGTGGCACTCAGGCCTGGATTGACCGTGAGAGCGGCGGGCTGGTTCGCGATGCCGATGCTCAGGGGGGTGCCATTGAGCCGGGCGTAGCGGCCACGCGCCTCGCTGCGATAGTTGTTGAACGAGCCGCCGATGTGGATAGCTCCCAGCGCGTCGAGGGCGATGGTTTGGACGAGTCCGTCTGCGCCGGCACCTTGGGCGAAGCTGCCGTCGAATGTTCCGTTAGAATTCAGGCGAGCGAGGCGGTTGATCGATTGCCCGGCGATGGTGGTGAAATTGCCACCGACCAGAATGCGGCCGTCGCGCTGGAGGGCGAGGGCGCGCACTTCGACCGTGGCGGTCGTCAGCCAGCTGCTGTCGGTGGTGCCATCCGCGTTGAAACGGGTGAGCCTGCCGCTGCTGCCGCCCGCGAGCCATTTGCCGTTAGGCAGCGCAACGTGGTCATAGACGGTGGTGCCGGAAACCATGGTGGAGCGGAACGCAGTGTCGTGAGCACCGTTTCCTAACAGTCGCGCGATGCCAGTCTGGGTGATCCCGGCGGGAGTGTTGTTCAGGCTGAAGTTGCCGCCGACCATCACGCCGTCGCCATCGCGACGGATTCGATAGATGGATCCCAAAGCGGGCGGGGTGAAGTCTGCGTCCAAGCTGCCGTCTGCATGAATGCGGCAAACATAGGCCTTGGTGGTGTCGCCATTGAAACTGGTGAAGAATCCTCCCAGGTAGTAGCCGGAGCCGGAGATCTCGACGGAGTTGATCACGTTGTTAGGACCGGTGCCCACGGACCAGCTGGTATCCAGCGCGAGAGATGGAGTGAGGCGTGCGACGTATGAGCGGGCTTGGCCACCGATCTGAGTGAAAGATCCGGCGACGAGCACGCCACCGTCTGGCATGAGCGCGAGTGCGTTGATCGCGCCGCCCGGGTTGAGATCGAAGCTGGTGACGAGGTTGCCCGCCGCATCCAGCAAGGCGAGTTCATCGACCGGATAGGAGGTCGCGTTCGCGATCACGCTGATGAACGCACCGCCGACGAGTGTGCGGCCGTCGGGCAGCGGTAGGATGGCGTTGACGGTGTTGGCAAAACCGACGTTGGGCGTGGCGAACTTGATCCCGCCAGCGGGCAGGACGACATTGACGATCACCTCCGCCGATGGCGTGGTGCCGTGAAGGTTGGTGACTTCCACGGTGTAAATGCCGGTGTTGGCCTCGATCGCCGCAGCAACCTGATAGGTCGTTGCATTTGCACCGATGATGGCTTGGCCATTGCGCAGCCATTGGTAGCCGAGCGTGCCGGCTCCGCGGGCCGAGACAGCAAGGGTGAGTGGCTGGCCGACATCGAGGTTTTGAGTTCCGGTGAGGGAGAGGATTTCGGGTTCACGGAGAACAGTTAGGGCGGCGTTGTTCGAAACCAGAGGCCGTCCGGTGCTGGTGTTGGTAACGCTGACGCTGTAGTTGCCTGCGTCCTCATCCGCCGCGTTGGCGATGAAGAGCGTTGCGGTGGTGGCCCCGGATATGTCACCGCCATTGGTGAGCGGAACGCCGTTTTTCCGCCACTGATAGGCAATCCCCGCCGTGGCGGTGGCGGTCACCGTGAACTGCGCGGTGGCCCCGGTGTCCACGGTTTGCGCGAGCGGATGGGAACGGATGAGAATGTCCACGGGATCGCCGTTCAAGCGCACCACACCGCGGGCGTTGACGCCTTTGAATTGGGTGAACGCACCGCCTATCCAGTAGCTGCCGTCGGCGGCTTGAGCGATGGCGTCCACACTTCCATTGAAGCCGGTCCCGATGTCGAAAAGCGGATCGACGGTGCCATCGGCGAGCAGGCGGGTCAGCCGTTTGCCGCCCCCGTGGCCGATCAACATCGAGTTGTTAGCGAGGAGGCGGAAGCGCGAGATGTTGCCGTAGGTCGTGCTGGAGAAATCGATGCTGCCGAGCAGCGCACCGCTGGCGGAGATTCGATAGATGAGTTGATTGAGAGCGGCGGAACAGGGCAGCAGGATTTCACCGGAACCGGTGATGCCGATTTCATCCAAGGTCGGCGAACCGGGGAGTGTGGCCAGCGCGAACGACGGATCCGGTGCGCCGTTTGCTAGATACTTCACCAACGAGTTGCTCGAAAGCAGCAGCACCTTGCCATCCGGCAGCGGCACGATTTGGCGCGGGCTGTTCGGCGTCGTGCCAGCGGAGAAGCTGCTGTCATGCGTGCCATCGGTATGAAGCCGCACAAACTTGGCGCTTCCTGCGACGTAAACTTTCCCGTTTCCATCGATGGACACGACCGATGGCGTGAAGTTTTGAGCAACCATCGCCGCTTGGGCGTTGGCAGAATAGGTCGTGTCCTCGGTGCCATCCGCCGCGATGCGTGCGATGCGGCGGCTGGTGCCGTTGAGGAACATGCTGGTGCCTACCATCACGAGCGCGCCGCTGGTTTCGTCGCGCGCTGCTTTCTGCAGATTCGTGTTCACGTTCGTCGCGAACGGCTCGGCGATGTTGCCATTGGCAGAAACTCGCTCGATCACCGCATTGTAGGTGCCGGATGGATGAATGATGCTGGAATACGGGCTGTTCGCGACCACATAGGCACCACCATTTTCCGGCAGGATCTGCGAGACGTAGGGCGTGCCGCCGGTCGGAGAAATGAAGCCATTGGCTAACAATCCGGGAGCGGCCACCACATTCACGACGATGGGCACGGAAGTGACGTCGCCGAGGGCGTTGGTGATTTTTACCGTGTAAATTCCAGAATCCGCAGCGGTGGGCGAGGCGATGGAAAGCACGTTCGTCGCTTGGCCGGAAACGGGCTGGCCGTTGCGGAACCACTCGAAGGTCGCGGGCAGAAGGCCCACCCAATCGACGGTCAGCGTCAGTGCTTGGCCTTCCAAATGTGTGCGGTCGGCGGGGGTGGTGAGCACCTGCGGTTGGTCGCGGACCGTGAGGAGGGCGGGGGTGGAAATGGCCTGTGCGGTGGCGGAGGTGACGGTCACGGAATAGGACGCTGTGTCTGCGTTGTCCACGTCCTCCAGGCGTAGCGACGGTCGGTTTTCGCCAAGAAGATCAATGCCATTCCTTTTCCACTGATAGGAAAGCGGCGTCACCGAGGATGCGACCACTGTTAGGATGATGTCATCGCCCGGATTGACGACCTGCGCGAGTGGCTGGCTGGTGATGGCGATGGATTTGAGCTCGCCGGTGATCAGGAATGGGCGGGAAACCGCAGCCCCATTGAAAGTGGAGAACGAACCGTGAATGGCGATGGCTCCGTTGGTTAGGGAATCGATGGAGCTGAGGGTGTTGTTGAACGAGGGATCGACGCCATTGTTGAAGGCGGTATCGAGGGTTCCGTTTGGCCGGAATCGGCGGAGCTTGGTGTTCGTGCTGCTGCCATTGGCGATGTAGATGGAGTCATCTGCGGCGACTTCGAAGACCTGATTGTTCACCCCGGTGACGGGGGTGAAGGTGGCGTCGTTCGAGCCATCGAGATTGAGTCGAGTCACCGACGACGTGGGAACCAGCGCTTTGCCGTCCGATTGCACGGCGAAATAGGTGAGAGCCCCGGCGGTGGTGTATTTCCAAGTGGGATCGTTGGTGCCGTTCGGGTTGAGACGGACGAGGCGGCGCAGCGTCTGGCCGGGGTTGCCGTTGAGGAGATTGAAATTTCCTGCCAGATAGAATCCGCCGCCGGGAATGAATTCGAGATTGTTGTAGGTGCCGCCTGCCGAGAAGCCGGACAGCACGTTGGCGCGGAACGCGGGATCGGCTGTGCCATCGGTTTCCAGCCTGTCCACGCCGTTTCCGTGGGTCAGATAGATTTTTCCATCCGGGCCGATTTCCAGATCGCGGATGATGCTGATGCTGGCGGGCAGGTTGGCGAGGAAAGCGGCATCGACCGAGGCGTCAGGCAGCAAGCGGGCGAAGCCGCTGGGCGTGGAGACGACGCCGATGTTGGAGAAACTTCCACCGATGATGACCGAGCCGTCGGGCAGCTCGACGCCGTGGGTCACGGTGCTGCCGACGGGAGGCAGGAAGCTCGTGTCCACCTTGCCATCCGCTCCGGTGCGGGCGACCCGCAGGGCGGTCACCGTGCCGGTCGAGGTGGGCAGCGTGGAGAAGGCACCGAAGAATAAATAGCCGCCGTTAGGCCGGGCCGTGACGCCGGAAAATTGGTTGGAGGAAACGGATAGGTCGAGCGTGATGCGTGCAAGCGGATCGGGCCGTGCGCCGAGTTCGACGGGACCGGAAGTGACGGTGCCTGCGGTGTTGGTGGCCTCGACCGAGTAGTAGCCGTAGTCCGCCAGCGTGACGGGCGAGAAGGAAAGCGTGGCGGTGGTGGCGGCGGGCAGCAGCACGCCGTCCTTGAACCACTGATAGGTCACCGCAGTCTGCGACTGCACGCCCACCGAAAATGAAGCATTCCATCCGGTCACCACGCGCTGCGAGACGAGCGGTGTGGTGATCGCCGGGCCGGAATCGTCGTCGAGCAGCGTCAGATTCACCGTGGACGGAGTGCCGATCGAAACATCGAGCGATGGATTCGTGAGCACGGCTTGGAAGCTTTCCGCAGGCTCAATCGCGGAGTCGTTGACGAGGGAAAGGTTCACCGTTTTGTCCGCCGTGTCGCCATTCGCCCACGACACGGTGGTGGTGAGCAGCGCGAAATCGGCAGGCGCGGTTGCAGTGCCATTAACAAGCTGAACCTCCACGGAAACTGCGCCGACGTCGGATCCCGCGCGCTGGAGCGTGAGGCTGTGTGAGCCGTTGTTTTCCACCACGCTGGCGGTGGCGGTGGAAAAACGCAGAATGGCGGGGTTTTTCACCGTGACGACCGCTGCGGCGGAGGTTGTCGTGCCGATCGGATTGGTGACCGCGACGCTGTAGTTGCCGCCGTGGCTGGCGGCATCCGCTGAGGTCACGGTGTAGCTCGGCGCGGTCGCTCCGGAGATGATAGAGCCATTGCGTGACCACTGATAGGTCACCGGCGTGGCCCCGGAGGAAATGCCGACGCTGAGGGAAAAGCGATTGCCCGGCGCGACGAAAAGCGTCTGCGGATCGCGGGTGATGGCCGGAGGAGAGTTCGCGTCGATGACGGTTAGATCTGCACTCAGACGAGTGCCTGCGGCAGCGCCGGTGATGGCGGTCAACGCGAGCGAAGCGGTCTCATTCGTTTCCTGAAGTCCGTCCGCCGACAGCGGGAGATCGATGAAACGCGTGCCGCCCGCACCGTTTGCAAAGGAAACGGAGGTGGATGATAGCGACAGATCAGCGGCGGACGTGGTGCCGTGGGTGAGCGCCAGCGTGGCGGAGGCCGCGCCGGAAACGCCGCCCGAGCGCGTCACCGCGATGCGCAGGACGCCGTTTTGCTCGCTGGCAGAATAGGCGGCGGCGCTGAACTGGAGCTTGCCGGTCGAGCCCGCGACAGAATCGCCCTCGAAGGCCGCGAGCTTGATGGTGCCCACGCCGTTCACGCTGTCAAAGTAAGAGCCGGAGTAAATTTTTCCCGATGGCGCGGTGGTGAAAGTGCCGAAGAAACCGGCGCTTGGTCCGCCGGGGCTGTTCGCGTAGTTGGCCTGCGCGGTGAAGGATGGATCGAGCGATCCATTAGAAAGGATGCGGACGAGGCGGTTCTGCGCCTGATTCGCCGCCGTGCGGGTGGTGAGGAGATAGCGTCCCTCGGCGTCCACTTGGAGCGGACGCGCGGCGACGGGAGCGAGGGTTGGATCGAGCGTGAAGCTGGGATCCGCGCTTCCATCGGGAAAAAAGCGCGCCATCCATGAGTTGGCAGCATTGCTGCCGAACGAACCGAGAACGACGATGTTGCCGGATGCCTCGACAACGACATTTTCAAACGAATCCAAATTCGCGGGAACGACTGGCGCGAAGGTCGGGTCGTGGCTGCCATCCGGGTTGAGACGGGCGAGCACTTGGATGGTTCCGCTCGCCGGATAGGCGGGCCCCCACTCGAACGATCCGACCACGAGGATGCGACCTGCGGCGTCGACCGACGCCTGGGAGAAAAATCCCCTAACATTCGCCGCGCCGCTGGGCACGCCAAACTCCGTTGGGTTGATTTGGAAACCGGTGTCGACGGAGCCATTGAGATTCAAGCGGGCGATGCCATGGCGCACGATCATCGGCACGGCGGTGGAATTGCGGAAGCCGCCGAAACCACCGACGGCGATGATCTTGTCGTCCGGCTGAATGGTGACGTCTTCGATGAAATTGAATCCGCCGGTCGGCCAAGGCATGGTGCCAGCAGTTTGGAACGTCGTGTCGATGCTGCCGTCGCCGTTGAAGCGGACGATGGAGTTCGATTGCAGGAAAACTCCCGGAGCCGCGACGGTGCCGGTGCGCACGCCTTGCATCACCCCGGCGGCGACGATTTTGCCGTCTGATAGAAGGCCGAGCGCGTGGACTTCTGACCAACCCTGGCCGTCGTAGTAAATGCCGCCGTCCGAGCCGGTCGCTTCGTTGTCCGCGAAGAACGTGTTGTCCACCGAGCCGTCAGGATTGACGCGGATCAGCGGCAATTGCAGGGGGTTTCCGCCCACCATGCCGGGCATTTCGTTCGAGCCAAAGAGGATTTTGCCATCCGGCTGGACGAGCACCGAGGCGACACCGCCGTAGTGGTTGGGGAGGAAAACTTGGCCGGCGGTGGCGGCGAAATTGGCATCGACAGTATCCGGTGCGGCGGTCAGCGGGCTGGTTGCGAGGACAAGCGCAGCGAGTGAGAGGAGGGGATTTCTCATGGTCATCGGGGGAGATCCGGCGTGCCGGATGATTGCGGAATGGCTGCGTAAATGCCGAAAGTTCGCCGCGTTGGCAAGCCTACGGGATGATGTTATCCCCAGTAGCGGGGAAAGTCGCGGCCTGGCATGCCTGCCGCGAGCCTCTCAATCCGCGCCCAATTGCCGCACTAGAAACTCCGCCCGGCGGTATTTGCCGTAGGGCGTTTCCGCTGCGCCGTGGCCCGCATTCATGATGGGCACGAAGTCGAAATCCTTGCCCGCCTGTTGCAGCGCGTTGACGACTTGCGCGGTGGATGCGGGATCGACGTTGCTGTCCATTTCTCCGACGATGAGCATGAGCTTGCCTTGCAGTTTGGCCGCGTGAGTGACGTTAGAATTCCGCTCGTAGCTTTCATCGACGGGCCAGCCCATCCACGCTTCATTCCACCAGATCTTGTCCATGCGGTTGTCGTGGCAACCGCAATCCGCGACGCCCGCTTTGTAGAAATCGCCATGCGTGAGAAGCCCGGCGAGCGTGTTTTGGCCGCCTGCGCTGCCGCCGTAGATGCCGACGCGGGTGAGGTCCATCCAGGGCCGGCTTGCGGCTGCTTCCTTGATCCAAGCCACTCGATCCGGGAAGCCTCCATCCATTAGATTTTTCCATGCGGTGTCGTGGAATGCCTTGCTGCGCCAGTTCGTGCCCATGCCATCGATCTTGACGACAACGAACCCGAGCTCGGCCATCGCGTTCATCCCAGACCACGCGAAGTAGTTTTTCGGGACGAAGAAATCATGGGGCCCCGCATAGATGTCTTCCACCACGGGATACTTCTTGGTTGGGTCGAAATGCGTCGGCCGCACGATCACGCCATGGATATCGGTCTGTCCGTCGCGGCCTTTTGCGACGAAGCGCTCCGGTCGGCTCCAGCCGGTTTTTTGCAAGGCGGCGTCGTCTTGGCGTTCGAGTTCTGCGACGAGTGAGCCATCGTCCGCGCGGCGCAGTTCCGTGACAGTTGGCTGATCGACGCGGGACCACGTGGCGATGAGAAATTTTCGATCCGGCGAGAATTTGATGCCGTGATTGCCATCGCTCTCCGTGAGTCGGGTGAAACCGCTGCCGTCGAAATTCACTCTAGCAAAATGCAGGTGATAGGGATCTTGCCCCGTCATGCCCATGACTTTGAGCAAGAGCTGGCGCTTCTTTTCATCCACCGCCACCACCTCGCGGACGTTCCATTTTCCTTGGGTGATTTGTTGTTTGATCTCACCGGAATCCGTGTGAATCAGATAGAGATGGTTATAGCCGTCCCGTTCCGAAGCCCAAAGGATCTCGCGTTTTTCTGGCAAATGGTGGATGTATGATTTCTGCGAGTAGTCGATGAAGGTCTTGCTGCTGTCTTCGAAAACTTTCCTCGCCGATCCCGAGTCTGCGTGCACGCCGATGATGCGCATCACTTGGTGGCCGCGCTGGTTGTAAACGAAGGTGAATTCCGCAGAATCCGCCGCCCACGAAACTTCGTTGATCTCCCATGGGTTGTTGAATAGCGCGTTGTCGATCGCGATTTCGCGTCTGCTTGCGATCTCAAACAGGTGAGGCATCGGTTGCTCGATGGCATCGCCAGGCTTCGCATAATCGAGGGTGGTGAGTTTGGGCTGGAGTTGGTCGGGCGGCGACGACTGGACGATGTGGATCTGTCGCGTTTTCACCGACTTCACGCGGAAGGCGACGAGCTTCTTCGAATCGGGCGACCATTTGATAGGCCCGGAGAATCGGTCAGCCGCAAATCCGTTAGAGCTGATAGAAATGGCTTCGCCGCCCTCGGCAGGCTCGATGAAGACGTTGTGATCGCGGATGTAGGAACGCCATTTCTTATCGGGGGATAGATCGTTTCGTTCACGCGCTGGAGCAGGGATGCGGCCGGTGATGCGGGCGAAAGTCGGCGTGTCTTGGCTTTCCACCCCGGCGAGCGCTTCGCCATCGGCACGTGTCATCAGCCAGACGTGGCCGGAATAGGTGTTTTGCACGGCCGATGCGCCGGGCGCGACTTTGCCGTAAGACTTTCGCTCGCCGCCGCCAGCCACCCAAAACATTTCAAGCTCGCCGTCCGTGCCATTCTCGATGGTCAACGCCGTGGGGCCGCCATTGCGGCGGGTGCCGCGCCTCGCCGCTTCGGGCGACATCAGATCGGCTTCTTTCGGGGGCATGTCGTCAG
This sequence comes from Verrucomicrobiota bacterium, assembly GCA_040387215.1. Lineage (GTDB taxonomy): Bacteria > Verrucomicrobiota > Verrucomicrobiia > Verrucomicrobiales > Akkermansiaceae > Luteolibacter. The sequence continues at coordinate 25,779 of JAZKEG010000011.1, forward strand.
TGACGACTTGGCCATCCGTCGGGTTAAAACGCCACGATTTGCCGAAGGCGCGAAAGCGCACCGAGCGGGAGTCATCCGCGATCTCGACCTGTTCGAGCGGCAGCTTTTCCGCATTCAAAGGCTGCTGGCTCGCGGCCTTCGCGAGGGAAGCTGCTAGAGCGGCGGTGTCGAAGGCGGGCGATTTCTTGCCTGTCGCGAGATCCACGCGGATGAATTCGTGGCGGTCCTTACCGGTGTTGACCCGATAGACGAGCGCAGAGTCGCCGGGCGACCACCAGGTGCGGAGGTCGTTGCGCAGGACGAGCGCGTGGGCTTGGTTGCCGAATTCTTGCGCCTGCTTCATCTTCTCCCGGACGTCCGCCGTGGCGAATGGGGCAGGGAGCATGGAAAGCAAAAGCAAGGCAGTGGGGAACTTCATCACGCTTGCAAAATGGGCATTCGCATCCCGATTTCAAGCAAGGCGATCCGAATGGGTGGAATCCCCACGAATCATTCGAAGTTCCGCACAAAAGTCCCGCAGCGCATGAGACTACCGCTGTCGCGCAAAGGTCAACTTTCGCTCAAAGGCCAAAACACTTGCGGGCATTTGCCGCCGTAAGCGTGGCCAATTCTGCGGCGGACATTTGCAACGCGCTGGCCAAGGCCTGCCCGATGGCGGGCAAATTGGCCGGATGGTTGCCCGCGCTATCCAGTGCATGCGTGATGATGTCCTCCGGTGGAAGCATGTCTGGAGCGTCGGTTTCCAACAGAATGCGGTCTGGCGGGAGTTGTTTGAAAACCTCGACCACGGCGGCCTTACGCGGTTGCAGGAAATAGCCCGAGAACGAGAAGAACGCCCCTAACGAAACGAGCCGCCGCGCGATCTCGATGGAGCCGCCGAAGGAGTGCAGGAGAAATCGGCGCGGCGTCACTTCATCCAAGCACTCAAACAACGCGTCCCACGCCTTGAGCGAATGGATGGTGACAGGCCTGTCTAACGTTTGCGCGAGCTGGAGTTGATCGAGGAAGACCGTCTTCTGCATTTCCAAGGAAGGCTCGCTCACCCAGCGATCCAAGCCGCACTCACCGATCGACGCGTGAGGATGCTTTTCTAACAACATGCTAAGCCGCTCCTGCCAGCCGTCGGTCGCCGTGGCGGCGTGCCATGGATGGATGCCGAAAGCAGGGGAGACGAATCCAGGATGGGCCTGCGCCAATTCCTCCACCGCCTGCCAATCCGCTTCCCGCGTGGCATTGACCACGCAGCGGGTGATGCCGACCCGCTTCATCGCGGCGACGATCGCTTCCGTTTCGCCGAGGCGCGAGTCCTGGAGATGGTTGTGGGAATCGATCCAGGAGCTCATCGCGGTGGATCAGCGGACACCGCGAGGGCCGACTTTTTTCGGCGCATCGAAGGTCATGTCGGTGATGGACAAGCGGCGGCCGTTAGAGGGATCGCAGGTGGCGACTTGCATCTTGCGCAGCGTCCAGACGTCGTCCGCCACTTTCATGATGTCCTCCACTTGGAATTCCTTCACCAAGCCGCCATTTTTGTCGTGACCACGGATGCGCATGAAGGCGCCGAATTTCCGATGCACCCAGACGTAGATCGTTTCATAACGGCCGGCAGAACCCTTCGGTTTGTTGACGCGGATTTTGTAACAAGGTTGGCCGCCGACGTCTTCCTCACCTTCGAGCACGGGGTTGGGCCAGTAGAAGAAGCGCAGCGCGAGATCCTCGTAGGTGAGATCCGTGCCGGCGATGGGCTGGACGATCTTGTCAGCGGGAAAGCGGACGGTGTTGCCATTGACGATTTCAAACAGATCAAAATTTTCGTCGCCGATGCGCATGTGGAAGATGCGCCATGGCCCCTTGTTTTCGGAAAACTGGAATTGGATGTCCTTGCCCTTGAGGAAAAGCGTGATGGGCACATTGGATTTTCCCTTGTGGAGGTTGCCGCTGAGGCCGTCGTCGAGCTTGGTCAGCGTGGCGGACATACGGGCCCCTTCGAGGATGCGAGCGGCGTCCGGCTGTTGGGCGTGGGCCGTCACCACGAGCGCCGCGGTGGCGAGCAGGGGCAGGAATGATTTGAAATTCATGGCTTCAAGATGGGGCAATGGGCGGCTTCGACAAGTCTGGGGCGGCATTCCTTCAAAAATCTTCGCTCTGGCAGCGGGGATTTTTTAGATCACGCCTTTTGGGGCTTGCTGATCGCTGGCGGGGTGAATTGGATGCCCTGAACGCACGTGCTGACACAGTCCCCTGATCATGAGCCTACGTAACCAGCTGACCGACATCCTTCCGACCCTGCTTCCGGGCAACCCCGGCGACGCGATCAAGGGCACCGAGCTGATCCGCCTGACACGCCTGCAACTCACGGGAAATTACTCAGACGCCTCGCTGCGCTATCATTTCTCCATCATGTCGTGCGACCCCGCGTCGCCCATCGCCAAGGTGGAAAAAGGCCAAGGCTACTACCGCCGCAGTGCACCGTTGCCCGCACTATCAGGCGCGCAGGAGCTGCTAGCGCTCACGCAGGGACGGTTGGACGACCTGACGACGGCGGACCAAGACATGGTGGACGAGACCATGCTGCGTATCCGCAAGTTCCGCGCTGTGGTCACGCGCTACTACGAGATCAACGGCCGTTTCCCATTCGCGTTTCGCAAAGCTTTTGGCAAAGAATCGCCGATCAGCAACCTGTGGAAATACCCGGAGCTGGTGCTCGTGGACTGGGAAACCGGCGGCTCGCCCGACGAGGAAATGTCGCTCGACGAGACCATGCTTTCCTTCAAACAACGGTTAGGCATTGCGCCCTTCAAGCTGCAT
>JAZKEG010000011.1:28596-62321 GCA_040387215.1 Verrucomicrobiota bacterium
GCAGACCTTCCGCGAAGATTTCTTCCAAACGCTGGCCGTTTCCATGTGGGCGCAGGGCGGGGAACTTGTCTATGCCGCGCCCATCGAGGACGAGGCCCTAGCAGACAGCCTGCGCCGCCTGAGCGCGGCCTTCGGCATCGGCGTCACCTCGTTCGGCCTCACGCCGGAGTCGCTCGACGAGCTGCCGCGCCCAGCCAATATTCTCAACGCCCATCCTCGCGAAACCGAGGCCATCATGGCCAAGCTGGACATCAATCGCATCGCCGCGCCGATGACACGCCCGCACCTGGATTGGGCAGCCCTCAGCTCGATGCGCAATGAATCGGAAGAGGCGGAGAAACTGGTCCTGTGGCTCACCCGCTGCATCGACGAGCGCCGCGCGGAAGCCTTCAAAGACGAATGAACATCCCCTCAACAGGATGAGACGCCGGATGCGATTTCCAGTTGGATCCCGGAGTGTAAGAAATTTCGTGTAAGCCGGATTTCGCGGACCCTCTCTCGGTCCGGGGAGTTAGCCCGAGGAAATGTGCGATTCACCGCAAAGAACGCAGTGATCGCAAAGCCCAACATTTTTCAGTTCTGAACCTTTGCGATCTTTGCGTTCCTTGCGGTCAAGATCCCCGCCAACACGCATCCATCTTCAGATTCGCCCGATTCGTTCGATTCGCGGTCACCCCTCTAAAACTCCCCTGAAAAACTCAAACCTCGCCTCCTCCCCGCAGCTCGATATCAGTTAGGACCGTTCTGCGAGCTTCTTTCCCATCCGAGAAATCAACCCATCCAAGCCAAATCCCCAACCTCTTGAAAACCAGTCCTCAAAAATCAAATTTCTTCCCGCTTGCCGGAGCTAGCACAATTTCTATCCTACACAGCTGAACCAACACACTGTTATCTTTAAATGAAGAGATTCGTCTATCGAGAAGGCAAAGTCCTGCAGGTGCGCGCCGGTCCGGACACCTATGGCTACTGTTACGCCGTCCACAAAGACCTTTCGTTCGGTGTGATGTTCTTGGTAGTCGACAGGGTTTTTAGTGCTCCGCTAGACTTGGATCAAGTCGCTTCCCTCGTCGATGAGCCAAGCACCTGTGCCTACATTAATACCGCTGGATTTGCGGTCTGTGCTCGGAGAAGTCCCTACGAATGGGAGCATGTCGGATGCCTGAAGTTTGGGAGCGCACCAATGCCAACGTGGTTCTATGGATCAGAGCACACGTTTATGACCGTCGTCCACCCAGATGGGCGCCAAGAGCGAATTCCGGGGCCCCACGTCTTGTCTAGGTTCGAGGACGAGATGATTGCGAAGGGGTATGTACAAAAGGTCCTTTGGCTACCAGAAGACATCGGTGACTACATATTTGAGCGACGCCCATTGCGCTTCTCGGCCCACTTGAGATACTGAGATAACAACCCGTGCGTGGCAACCGGCGATAACGTCGCTAGTTGAATCGGAGCTTGATCTCGCCTGTGCCACCACTCTACGTTCGCCAAGAAAGCACACCCAAGCATCACATGAAACAATACACTTCATTTCATATTTCTCGACAGCGCAGAACAATTGTCGCGTTAGTCCTCGTATCACTCGCGGCAGTCGCCGCAGCTCGTAGCGCGATCGTAACTCTTACGATCTATCCCACCGACAATAATTACGCTGTTGATTCAAACATCGATGGAACCTTTGATGTTCTGGCAACTAAATATCCATACTTTATACTAAACTCGTCCTTGGCAAACGTTCCATACCTTGGGATCGAGCCGGGCGACGTTCGTTCAGCGTTCGAATTTAATCTTTCAATGATACCTGCAGGAGCACATGTGATCTCCAGTCAGTTCTTTAGCGGTTCCTTCGGTGGATACAGTAATTCAAGCGAGAATCCAGCCGGAAACTTTTTCCGAACCATCTATGGATACGCTGGCAATGGAACAGTTACACTTTCAGACTTTTCGAGTGCTGCTCTATTGACGACAGACACCGATTTTGAAGCCGACGTTACGCTGTCCACACGAAGTTTCGTAAATGCCGGAGCTTCATATCATGGTATTATCGTTGGAATGGGAGTTATGGGCACCGGCCAACAACTTCCAAGTCTGGATCACGTTCCACCAGGTCCTACCCCGAGCTTGACTATCACATACAATACTGTGCCCGAGCCGTCAAATTCAACTCTGATAGCAGGAGCAATCTTGTTTGCGCTCACTAAGCGAACAAGGCGCTGCATCCAACGGCGATAACGCTTCTGATTGAAATCGCGCTTCCATTTCGCCGTGGATGAGCTAGACGTTCTCTCAGAAAATGCCAATATTCCTCGTCCAAGGTGACTTGCTAGATCAAGACGTAGAGGTGATCGTCAACGCCTGGAATCGAAATCTGATTCCTTGGTGGCTTCTACTCCCACAAGGCATCTCGGGAGCGATCAAGAAGCATGGTGGCCTTGGCCCGTTCAAAGAACTCAGGAAGTTTGGAGTGCTGCCTCTCGGTGGTGCGGCGGTTACCAGTGCGGGTCGACTCCCGTTTAAGTCCATCATTCATGTTGCGGGGATTGGCCATCTTTGGAGGTCATCAGAGACCTCGATTCGTGGATCTGTGAGGTCAGCCATATCGAAGGCAGAGGAGCACGGATTTGAGTCAATCGGCTTTCCGTTGATTGGTGCCGGAACTGGTGGAGGAAGCCCGGATAAGGTAGAGCAGATGATCCGCGAGGAGATCGAGCGCTCCGGGTATTCAGGGCGTGCCGTCATCGTGCGCTACAACAAAAACAAGAGAGAGACCAAGCCGCTCCATCCAATGGCGGGTAACGCTCCTGTTTGAATTCGGGCTTTCATCCCCATCGTGGATGCGCTCTACGTTCTTCCAAAAATGGAGATCCCCACTTTCATCACCCATTACTTTGAGAGTGACCGTGGCCCATTCCTCAATATTTGCGATCTTCCCGATGATGAACTCAGACGCCTTGTCGCTGATGAGATGGACTCTGAGACTGCGTTCAATCGTTTTGCTCTTGGTCCCGATTTCATAGAATGGCGGCTTGTGGCAGACGATCTGCTGATTCGAGCGTATCACGACAAGTTTGGGTTCCCTCCAGTCGGCAGACCCTATTTCGCGGTGCTAGGAGAATTCGACAAGACGCTGACCATGTTTCGGCAGGGTGATCGCATCGTGCTGAATCTCTCTGATTTCGAGGATCACGAAGTCACGTTCATGTATCCAGACCATTCTCATCTAACCTCGCTTTATGGTGCCGAAGTGCCACATCTTTTCTACCAGCTGAGGGATAGTCCAGAGAATGAGGGATTCAGGGGTCAGCTGTTTACTTTCTCTGAGCTTTCTTCTCAGTTTATTGATTCGGGCATTGCTGATTCGATCCGCTCACATCTCGACCGGAATGGTTGGGCGGGCTGCTACGTCGAAGCACAGATCTGGTGCCGAGATCATCGAACAAGACAAGGCGAACAAGCCGTGAGTTGCAACCTGCGACAACGTCCTTCTTTGAGTTCAAGCTCGCCACCGCCGGTGCATTCACTCTAACGTTCTCTAAGAAAAATGCACCTCTATCTGTCATCGATATCTTATCGGCGATCAAGGCCACAATCTCGCGCGCCTCGCACGAGGCAAGACTGCTTTGGTAGTTTCTAATGCTCTCGATTTTTCGAATGATTCCGGGACCTTATCAAAACTCAAATACGCTACACACTCACCCTAAATGGCTATAAACACGTTAGATTGCTTCAAATTCGATCCGTGTTTTACCTTTGACGTTTGCCGATGAAATGAATTGTCTTCATGGATTAACCGCATGGGACTTCTAACCTTCAGTATCAACGTTACCTTGGACGGCTGTGTCGACCACCAAGAGGGGATCGCCGACGACGAGACGCACGCCTTCTTCACTCGTCTCTTGGACGAGAGTGGGGTGATCTTGTGGGGTAGAGTCACCTACGAGATGATGGAGAGTTACTGGCCAGCGGTCGCCTCCGGCGACGTGGAGACGCCGCCGGCGATACGCGAATGGGCGATCAAGCTGGAGGCCAAGCCAAAGTATGTCGTGTCTTCAACGCGTAAAAACTTTCCGTGGACTAACAGCCATCGCATCGTCGGCGACTTGCGCGCGGAAGTGCAGAAGCTGAAGGACGCGACCCCGGCTGGAGTGCTCCTCGGTAGCGGCAAGCTCGCGAACGAACTTGATAGGTTGGATTTGATTGATGATTATAAATTCCTCGTCCACCCGAGAATCGTCGGCCATGGCCCGACGCTTTACCAAGGCGGCCTACCCGGCACGCGACAGCTAGAACTGGTCTCGGCAAAGCCACTTCGCAACGGCGCTGTGGCCATGCACTATCGACGCGAGCGCGGCTAGCGCTCCTGTTTGAATTCAAGCTTCCCTCTTGCGGCGAGTGGCCTAAACGATCGGCAGAAAATTTCTAAGAACTACCAATATGGGTCTCATAAACGCGCTATTCGGAACTGCTTCTCAGATCAATTCAACAGAACTCGAAACTGAATTCCGGCCAATTTTGATCGAAGGTGAACAAATCACCGCAGCATTCAAGATCGTTAGAGATTTGGTCATCTTTACCCAATGCCGGTTGATTCTTGCTGATAAGCAAGGAATGACCGGGAAGAAGGTGGAGTATCATTCGATCCCCTACAAGTCGATCAGCCAATTCTCAGTAGAGACGGCTGGTCATTTTGATATGGATTCCGAACTTAAGATTTGGATTTCTAGCAATCCACTGCCCTTGAAGAAAGAGTTTAAGAAGGGCACGGATATTATTGCGATCCAGAAGTTGTTGGCGACCTATCTGCTGCGTTGATCAATTCCACAGGAAGAACAAGTCAGTGGCGGAGGCGGCCAACCGTGGCTCCCAAAGGCTTCGGTGAGGAGTTTTGCATTTCCAAGAATCTAGCCATGCATTCTTTCGTTGCCGTGCTTGGAGTGACGCCAGCAGGTCTCAAAAAAGAGGGCAGGTCGTGCTTCGGGCAAGCTTTCTCAAGAAGCATCATCAATTGAGTTTGAGGAGCTGCATCATTGTTGATCGGATGGGCGTGTGAACGGAGATTGCAAAAAGATCGCGGTGCTGGGGTCCGGAGCCATTGGGTTGTATTACGGCGGGCGATTGGCGGCTGCGGGTGAAGACGTGAGTTTTCTCCTGCGCTCGGACTACGATGCGATTTCGCGCAATGGCCTCACGGTCGAAAGCGTTCATGGAGATTTCACGGTCCCAATCGTGCAAGGCTACCGGACCAGCGAGGAAATCGGCCCGGTGGATCTGGTCATCGTGGCGTGGAAAGCGACGGCAAACCACCAGCTCGCGACGATTTTGCCGCCACTGTTGCACGATGGGACGCGGGTCCTGACGCTGCAAAACGGTTTGGGAAACTGCGAGCTGCTGGCAGAAATTGTCGGGCCGGAACGTGTGCTGGGCGGGCTGTGTTTTGTGTGCATCAATCGGCTATCGCCTGGGCTGGTTAGCCATTCTGCGGGCGGGCGCATGACGCTGGGCGAGTGGCGTGCGAGCGATGGCGAGGCGCTTCAGAAGCTGGAGCGGCGATTCAAAGCGGCGGGCATCCAAGCGGTTGCCGTGGACAACTTGGAAAAGTCTCAATGGGAGAAACTCATCTGGAATATTCCGTTCAACGGCCTGTCTGTGGCGGAAGGCGGCGTGACCACGGATGTGCTGTTGGCCAATCCTGCGATGGAGGATGAAATCCGAATGCTGATGACGGAGGTGGTCGCCGCTGCCCGCGCGCTGGGCTTGGATCTCGATGCCAAGTTGATCGATTCTAACATCGAGCGGACGCGTCCGATGGGCCCATACCGGACATCGAGCATGATCGATTTTGTGGAAGGCCGCGAGGTGGAGGTGAATCCCATCTGGGAAGAGCCCTTGCGGCGGGCAAACGCTGCGGGGGTGGCCATGCCGCGACTGGAAGCGCTGTTGAAGCGCATTCGCCAGCGGCTGGAGCAACGGGACGCGTGATCGTGGCTTGTTCTAGCAGATGGTGCTAAATAAATCCGGCCTGCGCGTGGTTTTCACGCAGGCCGGGGTTGGCTGGAGGTGCTAGCCCGTCCATTCAGTTCACTTCGATCTGGCGAGGTTTCGCTTCTTCGCGGATGGGCACTCGTAGTGTGAGGACTCCGGCTTCCAGCGATGCCGTGGCGCGGGTGCCATCAAAGCGGGACGTGAGGTGGACATCGAGCAGGTAGCGAGCGGGAGCGCTTCCTTCACGCAAGGTCTTCCAGGTTTCAGGGACCGTGTTGTCGCGGCGTGCCTCGATGCGCAAGTTCGACTCTAGCAGCGTGAGTTTGAGGTTTTCTTTGGTCACCGCAGGCAGGGCAACGTGGAGCGTTACGCCGTTTTCGTCTTCGGCCGTGGTGAAACGTGGCCGTTGCGGCAGTTCATGCGGGTTGCGAGCGGATGCGGTTTCAGCGGAGCAAGTGTGAGGGTTCATGTGGGATTGACGGGTTGTTAGTTGATTTGAATGTTAATGTCGCGGACTTCGGGCTTGGGCCGTTTTGGCAGCTTGAGTTCGAGCACTCCGTTCTCAAGCGTGGCGGCGATGGCGGTCTCGTCGATGTCTTCGCCGAGTTTCCATTGGCGCTCGGTGGAGCCGCCGAACGGGCGGTCAGGCGGGGTTTCCGCCTTGAGGGCGAGCGTGCGGTCTGTGACCGTCAGGGTGACGTCTGCTTTGGCGAATCCGGGCAGATCGAGACGCAAGATCCAGCCGTCTTCGGACTCATGCAGAGCCTCGCGAGCGGTGGATGTTAGGCCGGCATTGAGGCTGTTGCGGTCGAGGAAGCGGTCGAGCTCGTTGACCCATGAAAGGGCAGGTTGGTATCGTTGGATGAAGTTCATTGGTGTGTTGTGGTTAAGACAACACCCCCATCGCAGATCCCATGCGAAATGAAGAATCGTTATTCAATTCATTGAAAAACAACGAATTGTGGTTTTTTGATGATCGCTTCGCGGTGATGGAGCGCGCAATCCTGTCCCGTTAGGGACGTCTTGTCCCGGCCATGATGGCGCAGTTCACTCGGCGCGTGAGAGCCGGTTGATGCCGCGTTGGAGCAGCTGAGCGTCCACCTGCGTGGCGAGCGCGTCATCCAGATAGACCTTGAAGTCCTCCTTTTCGAATTCGATGGAATGGAGTTCTTCGAGGTTGCCGTTGAAGGCTTCGATGAGCGTCTTCATGTCGCGGATGTCTTTGCCGTTGACCTTGCGGACGATGAGATTGCGCAGGCTTTCATAGCCGACGGTGGCCGGCGTGGGGATGGAGCCGCTGAGGAAGACAACGCGGTCCATGCGCTCTTCGTATTTTTCCGGGTTCTCGAGTGCGTCGAGGAAATCGAGCGGCGCGCGGCTTTCCCATTCTTTGCCGTAGGCTTCGAGCAGAGGCAGAGTGAGTTCTTGGAAAACCAAGCCGCCCTTGACGAGGAAATTGGGCGCGGTGCCAAACGTGTGACCGGGGACGAGTTTCGAGTTTTCCTCCTCGCGGGTGAGAGTCGCGGCAAATTCTAACGGCTTGCCATCGCGCAGCAGGGAAAGAGTGATGCTGTCGCCGGTGGCCTTTTCTCCGCGGACGAGGTGGCCCCAGAAAACGCTGCCGTAAGTGGGATGCTGATAGTAACCGCGGCGGTCGATGGCGTGTCCATCCACGGCGAGGATGACATCGCCCTTTTTCACCCCGGCAGCTTCGGCGGAACCCCCAATCCGAACAGACTGAACGTAGATGCCACCTTGGTCGTCCGCCAGCTTGAGCCATTGGCGGAAGGATGGGTCTTCGGTGCGGGCGATGGCGATGCCGAGGCTGGGAAAGCCCTTGTAGTTTCCTGAGGCGCTGTCCTTGAGGAAGCGCGAGACAATGTCGGTGGAGGCGACGTCGCAGATTTGATCCTTGGAATCGTAGCTGATGAGGATGCCAGCGAGCTTGCCGCTTTTGAGCACGGGCAGGGAGAAACTGCTCGCGGCGCTCTGCATGGAGGCTTTGACGAGGTAGGTGAGGAAACTGTGGCCTGGCAGAAAGTTAGGTGCGATGTCGATGCTGCGGAGATTGCCGAGCGTGAGCAGGGCAAGTCCGTTGTCTTCGATTTGAAGGATCTCCAAGTCCTCGCCGATGCGGGGCGAAGTGGCGATTTCCAGCGGCACGGTGTTTTTGAAAAAGGCCTCGCCTTCCGCATCCTCGGCCGCAGCTAACAGCGCGAGGTTTGCCTCGTAGTCCACGGCGATGACCTTGGCCTGGGCGAAACGGGTGCCGTCCGGGGATTCGAACTCAAGGTAAGTGGCGTCTGCGACCATCTCCGCATTGGTGAGCACTTGGCCGGGCGCGACGATGGCGGCAAGGGCACGGCGTTGGCGCGGCGGAAATTTTTCCCACGGTTGGCCGGGATTCCACGACTGCATGGTGGAATTGATGCGGACGACGGAGTTCTTGATTTCGATGGGCGCGGGAATCTCGACCACGGGCGCGGCCGGTGGCGCCTCTGCGGCGGGGGCGGCTTCAGCAGCGTTTTCCGCAGCATCGTTGACAGGCTGGGACGACGATGGATCGCAGGCCGTTAGGGCGAGCAGGATAGGCAGGGCGAGGAAAGAGCGCATGGCGATTTTCAGGTGAGGCTTACTTGAGGCCGAGGACGTCCTGCATGTCGTAGATGCCGACGGGTTGGTCTTGAAGCCATTGTGCGGCGCGGACGGCACCGGCGGCGAAAGTCATGCGTGAGGAGGCCTTGTGGGTCAGTTCGATGCGCTCGCCATCTGCGGCGAAGAGCACGGTGTGATCGCCGACGACATCGCCGCCGCGCAGCGTGTGCATGCCGATTTCGCGTGGCTTGCGTGGGCCAATGTTGCCGAGGCGGCCGTGAGCGACGTCATCCTGATAGGAGGTGTTGGTTTCCTCATTGAGGATTTCTAGCAATCGCCGAGCGGTGCCGGATGGGGCATCGATCTTGTGCTTGTGATGCATCTCGGTGACCTCGATGTCGAAGCGATCTTGAGTTAGGACGCGGGCGGCTTGGCGGGTGAGCCAGAACAACGTGTTGACGCCGACGGAGTAATTCGCGGCGTAAACGATGCGGATCTTTTGGGCGGCCTCGTGGATGAGGGCGCGTTCTTCGTCGGTGTGGCCGGTAGTGCCGATGACCAAGCTGGTGTTGTGTTTCACCGCTTCCTTGAGCACTGCGGGGGTGAACGAGTGGATGGTGAAATCGATCACGCAGTTCGCCTTGCGGATGGCGCAGCAAAGGTCCTCGCCCGCATCGTGGGTGGCGGTGACGGGGACGTCCGCTTGGCGGGCGGCTTCGATGATGGCTTGGCCCATGCGGCCGGATTTTCCAGTGACGAGGAGTTCGAGCATTTCGGTTCGGTGTTAGAAAGATGAGTGTTAGTCTTCCCAGACTTGCTGGCGCAGGTGGATTTCGTTGGCGCGTTCCGCAGCTTCGGCGGCGCGGGGGCCACCGAAGGAGGCAATCTTGCGGGCGACGGCGATGGCGGCCTGCCAGCGTTCGGCTTTTTCGAGCAGTTCTAACGCGCGAAACCCGCAGCGCTCAAAGTATTCCCATTCGGCGGGAGTGGTCGTGGTATCCAGCACGGAGTGGTAGGCTTGGAAGGCTTCTTTCTCACGGGTTTTCGTCGCATCCTTGGCATCGGGCATCTGTTCGAGCGTCTTGCCACGGAGATACTGGAGGCGATGGGAAAGGGCCGGTGGAGTGTCGTCCCTTTCTAGCAGCTTGTCGTAAACGGCGAGCGCGTCGGCGAGAGAGGTTGGGTTAGCGGTGCCTTGTGAGAAAAGCGCTTCGCCTAACAAGAGTCCGGCCGGCAGGCGTAGGGTGTCTGTGGGCGGCAGTCTGGAGATCCATTTCTTGAGGAAATCCGCAGCCTCGACCGATTGGGTGAGATCGATCAGGTGACGGGCCTTTTCCAACGACGCGATGGCGGTGACGGGGCCGCCGGTTTCGATGGCTTTGTCGAAAAGGATGATGGCTTCCTTTTTGGAGGCCTCGGTGCCGCCGAGGGCCGCGGCGCGGGCAGCAAGCAGCCATGCGGCTTGGGCGCGATCGGGATTCTCGGTTGTGCTGGCGGCGAGCTTTTCCAAGGCAAGCCGCGCGGGGTTGTAGTTGCCAGCGCGAAACAAAGCGCTGCCGAGGGTGAACGCGGCTTCCTCGGCCTCCTCTTGGCCCGGATAGGTGTCGATGACCGCTTGGGCCGCGGCGATGGTGGCGGCGGTGTCTTGGGAAAGGTCCAGGATGCGGAGACGCGCCAAGGCGACACGGGCGGGGGAAATCTGCGCGGCATCGGCGGGCTGGGAGGCCAATGCGTCGAGCTGTGCGGTGGCAAAGCCGAGGTCCGGTTGCGGGGTGGCCAGAGCGGCCTCGGCGGCGGCGAGGCGGGCTTCGGCGGCGCGAGGATGGCTTGGGTGGCGGGTGAGGAACTGATCGAGCGCGGTGCGCGCAGCGGCTGGCGGAGCGGTGGACAGCGCCTGTTCGAGTTCCAAATCAGCGGCGAGTTCGGGATCGGCGGGCTTGCCCTCAGCGGCGATGAGGCTTGATGAGGGCGCTTGTCCGGCGCGGATGCGAGTGATCGATTCCTGGAGTTTGGCGGCGCGTGCATCCGGTCCGGTGAGGAAGCTGGCGGCGTCTTCGAACCGGAGAATCGCCTTTTCCAGATCGCCATTTTGATAGGCGGCGCGGGCTTCGACGAAAGCGGCTTGGCCTTTGAGCGCGGGCGATTGCGCGACCTCGCGCAACGTTTCCAAGGCGGCGAAGGCCAACTCGGAGTGGCCGTTTTCCAAGTTCCAGCGGGCGAGCTGATAGGCTGCACGGCTCGCGAGCTTGCTGTCGGGGAACTCGATGCGCAGTCGGTTGATGAGGCGGCGGGATTGCTCGGCGGCTTCTGGCGTGGGGATGCGGTGCAGGCCGACGGCGCGCAGATAGAGCGCCAGTGCGATGAGTTCCGCGTTGTCACGGGGTTCTGGATAGGCTGGCCAGGCGGAAACGGCGTCACCGCCTGCGGCCCCCGGGATGCCGGAAATGGGTCGTAAAACGGCGGGAGGAATCCACTCGGCGACCCGTTCGAGCACCGCGTCGGTGGCGGTCGGTTGGGCGGGGAGCCAGCGCAGGAGGCGGGAAAACATGGCATCCAGCAGCGGCGAGTCTGGATGGTCTTGGATGAAGTCGAGCAAGGAGCGCGACGCGACTTCGGGGTCACCTTGCGCGGCGATGGCATCGGCGAGGCCGATGGCGGCGAGGTGGAGCTGTCTTCTGGAAAGTCCTTCGGATGACGCTGCCGGGGTTTGGGTGAGCAGCACGCGGAAGCCGGTTTCGGCCACGTCAGGACGACCTTCGCGGAGTTGCAGTCCCGCCTCTAGGAAGGCCGCGAGCGGGGCGTCTGCGGGCGCGACTTGGGCGATGTCTGGCATGGCGCGGCGGGCGTCTTCAAGCCGACCCAGATCCAGCAAAATTTCTGCCTGATAGAGAAGGATCTTGGTCCGCATCTCCGGCGTGCTTTCCGCAAGCAGAAGGGCCAGCGTGGCCAACGCGTCCTCGGGCAGTCCGAGCGAAAGTTGCAGGCTTGCCCGGGTGAATCCCGCCTCGTTGCGGTGTGGCGACGCGGGGTTGGCTAAAATGGTAGAGAACAACTCGATGGCCTCGCCGAAATGATGCTGCGCGGCCCGCGCTTGGGCTTTCCAGAACGGAGCTTCAGGGTCGGCCGTCACGGTCGACTGTTCGAGGATTTCCAGTGCCTCCGTGGGATTGCCTTCGCGGATCAAGGCCTCGGCGAGACGGACGCCAGCCTTGGCCTTGAGTTCGGGCGCGAGGTTGGGCCGCGCGAAAACTTGGCGGAAACGGGGTGAGGCGACTTCCCACAAACCGTCGGCCAGCGCGCTTTCTCCGGATTTCATCAAGGCCGCCGCGTCCTGACCCAACAGTGCCGGACTTCCGGCAAGCAGGAGGATGGGAATGAGCGGCCACGGATTCATCGGTGGCGCGGACGGTAAAAGGGGATCTTGTGCAAGGCCAGCCCGTATCGGCGATTTTGCGGACTCAGCCGCAGGTGCCGAACAAGCGATCCCCGGCGTCTCCCAGTCCGGGCAGGATGTAGCCGCGTGCATCGAGGCAGCGGTCCAGGCTGGCGGCGAAAATTGGCAGATCCGGACAGGCATTTTCGAGCGCGGCGACGCCTTCGGGAGCGGCGACCAGGCAGGCGAAGCGAATGTGCTGAGCACCGGCGCGGGTCAGGCTGTGCACCGCTTCGATGGCGGATCCGCCGGTCGCCAACATCGGGTCAAGGATGATGATTTCCTGCTCGGTGAGATCGACCGGATGCTTGAGGAAATAGGGTTCGGGAAGCAGGGTTTCTTCATTGCGTGCCAGCCCGATGTGGGCGACGGCCGCCTGCGGGATGAGATCGAGGAAGCCGTCCAAAAATCCCAATCCAGCGCGCAGGATGGGCATCAGCACGATGCCGCGTGCGAGCTCGCTGCCCGCAGTGATTTCCAGCGGCGTGGTGCACGCAACTGCACGCGTTTCCAAGCTCGCGGTCACGGCAGGAACCATCAGTGAGGCAATTCTGCGGACGCATTGGCGAAATTCCACCATTGGGCAATCCCGGCTGCGGAGGCGAGTGAGCTCGGCAGCGATCAGCGGGTTTCCGACGGCGTGGAACATGGCGTCACTCAGAGGTTGCGAGCAGCTTGCGGAGGTCGGAAACAGAAAGGTTCAGCGTGTTGGCGGCGATTTTGAGATCGCCATCCGCCCGGTCCAGCACGCGGCCGACGACGGCGGCGTTGAGCCATTTGAGCAAATCCTCGCCGGATGGAGCCGCGTTGATCACTTGGTCCATGGCCGCGCCGAAGGCCGCCAACGACTTGACCGGTGCCGATGCGAGCGGGATGTCGGCGGGCAGCAGGATCTGCGACGAGGCGAGCGCACAGGCGCGGGCGATGGTGTTTTCCAACTCACGCACATTGCCCGGCCAATGGTGGGATTGCAGCGTGGCGATGGCTTCCGCCGAGATGCGGATGCGCGCCATGCCATTCTTGCGGGTGATGCGTTGGAGGAAATACTCGGCCAGCAGCGGGATGTCCTCGAGCCGCTCGCGCAGCGCTGGGATTTTGATCTCCACCACGTTGAGTCGGTAATAAAGGTCCTCGCGAAAACGCCCTGCGGCGACTTCGTCCGCGAGGTTCTTGTGCGTAGCCGCGATGATGCGCACGTCGGTAGTCAACGTTTCATTGGCACCCACGCGGGAGAACGATCCGTCCTGCAACACGCGCAGCAGTTTCACTTGGATGGAAAGCGGCATGTCGCCGATTTCATCGAGGAAAAGTGAGCCTCCATCCGCCTGTTCGAAGCGTCCGGCGCGGCGGGCGATGGCTCCGGTGAACGAGCCTTTTTCGTGACCGAACAACTCGCTTTCGAGCAGATTTTCCGGAATCGCGCCGCAGTTGATGGTGATCATCTCCTTCTGGCGACGCGGGCTGTATTCGTGCACCGCCTTCGCGACGAGTTCCTTGCCGGTGCCGCTTTCGCCGGCGATGAGAACAGGCGCATCCGAGCGGGCGACACGGCCAACCAGCTTGAAAACTTCCTGCAAGGCGCGGGAAATGCCGATCATTTTCACCCGGCTGTCATGCTTCGGCTGTTCGGACTCCTGCGATCCTGCGCTGCGGCGGTCTTCTTGCGTTTGCAGCGCGGATTCGACCACGGGGCGCAACTCGAATGCCAGCGACTCCTTGCGCAGCACGTCGTGAGCGCCGCGTTGCGTGGCCTCGATGATTTGGCCGGTGGTTGGAAAGCCGGCAGTCAGCACCACCAAGGTCTGTGGGCTTTGCTGGACGATGCGGGCCAGCAGTTCCATGCCATCGAATGGCTCCAGCTCCATCGCCGCGACGACCACGCTCACTTGCGTTTTTTCGATGACTTTCAACGCGTTGGCAGCGTTGTCACAGCGTAGCACCCGCAAATTTTTGGCGGATAGGTGCTTGGTCGCCCAATCCAGGAAATCCAGATCGGGGTCTACCAGCAAAAGGGTATCTTCAGGTAATTCTTCCGGCATCGCGCGAACGGGGGCAGTGAAGCAGGGCAGCGGGGGATGACACGAAAAAAATCTGCCCTCGCGGATGCGCGGCCGTCCGACTGGTCTCAGGCCTTGAGGTCGTGCTCTTTCTTGGCGGCCTTGCGGCACTCCGCGACGAAGTGGTTGCACGCTTCGCGGCACAGCAGCGGGATGGCTTGGCTTTCTGGGATGTCGCCGGGAATGCCGTTGAATCGACTGGCCTCGCTGTCGTCCAGCGCGGTTTCCGCATCGAGTTGCCAGAGGATTTTTTTGGCGCATTGGTGAGCCGGTCCGCAGACCTCGCGCACAAGCTGCTGCGCGCCGCGATCGCTGATGGTGCGGGCGAAGCGGTACATGCCGGTTTGGCGGTTGAGCTTGTCGCGCAGGTTTTCGGTTTCTAACGAGCCATCCAGCGCGGCGAGGTGGAGGCCGACGGCGGCAGGGTAAAACTGGTCGAGCGCGGCACGGAGTTCTGCCGGGGTTTTTAGCCGCATGACCCAACCTCGTTTTAAATTGGTCTGGCCTTTGGTGAAGCGATAGCTGCCGTCGGGAGCATAGGTGCCGATGTCGCGTGCATCGGCTGGCCCGTGATGCACTTCCAAACCGCCGAAATTCGTCTCCTTGGCGGCGGCAGCATCCAGGTGATGGGAAAGCGTGAAGCTGCCGTCGGAAGCGGTGGTTTGGATTTCAATTTCGCCGATGCGGTGAATCCCAGATTCCAGCAGTTGGGTGAGTTTGGTGGCGATGGACATCGTTTTTAAATGATTGGAAGCCAATGGCAGTTAGGCGGTTGTCTGCAATTTGTGGGTGGCATCGAAGTCTGAAACTTGATCCAAAATCAC
This sequence comes from Verrucomicrobiota bacterium, assembly GCA_040387215.1. Taxonomy (GTDB): domain Bacteria; phylum Verrucomicrobiota; class Verrucomicrobiia; order Verrucomicrobiales; family Akkermansiaceae; genus Luteolibacter. The sequence continues at coordinate 43,485 of JAZKEG010000011.1, forward strand.
ATCCGCCAACATGCGTTCGGTGCCGATGGCGGAGCTGTAGTAGAGCGTTTTTCCGCGCAGCGAGTGGGGGTTGTGGCGGAAAATTTCGCGTTGGCTGGCGGCAGCACCGACCTCGTTTTCGATACCGAGCAGCACCGGGATGTCTTGGTAGGAATGGAGACCGTCTGAAATGAAAAAGGGGACGACGATGACGTTGGGCGTGGCGGCCATTTCATGCCATTCCGCGATGAGTGGCGGCTCTTCCATGAAGGCATCAAGCACAGCGGCGTAGCCCGCGCCGGACTGGGCGATGAGGTCGGCTTGGTCGCGGATGGCCTTGGTGGAATTCTGGTTCAGACCAGTGCCGTGGCCGGTGATGATGAGCGTGGTGAGGGCGGGATCGACGCCTGGAGCGACTTCGCGAGCGCGCTTGAGGATGAGCTCGGTCATCGAGCGATGGACGCCGACGGGCAGGCAATAGTGATAGGTTTTTCCTCGGACCTCGGTGGTCGGGCCGGTGAGTTCGAGTTCACGCGGGATGACGTCTTGGGTGAAATAGCCTTCGCTGATGAAATCGGGGACGACGTAAATTTCGTCGGAGTCGATGAGGTAGGCGGCTTCGCGGAGCGAGGGTTCCTCTTTCCAAAAACAGCAATGGACTTCGGCGAAAAGGCCGCGCTCGCGGATTTCGGCGGCGTGATCGAAATAAGGGGTGGAGGAGTCGGGGTTTTCGGTGGAACCGTGACCGACGATGAGGAGGGCGCTTGTGGGCTTGGGCGCGATGGACATGCGCCGAAGTTGGCGGGGTGGACGCGGATTGCAAGGGTGGTAAAGGCGGAAGATTCCCGGATTGCGCCGGGTGGGAATTGCGGCTTGGGTGAGAAGTCATGATTCCCTTTTCTCGTCGCAAGTTCATCCAACTCGGCACGGCGGCTTCGCTGGCGCCCTTTCTCCAATCCTACGGCCAGACCGCCACGGCCAAGCCGCTCGGCGTGGCGCTGGTTGGTTTAGGCGATTATTCCACCAAGCAGCTTGGCCCGGCGCTGATGCAGACGAAGCATGCGCGCTTGGCGGGGATTGTCACCGGATCGCCGGAAAAGATCCCGGCGTGGCAGGAGAAGTACAAGATCCCGGACGGCAACGTGTACAACTACGAAAATTTCGACTCCATCGCGGACAACAAGGACATCGATGTGGTGTATGTGGTCACGCCGACGGCGCTGCATCCTGAGTTCACGATTCGCGCCGCAGCGGCGGGCAAGCATGTGATTTCGGAAAAGCCGATGGCCCCGACGGTCGAGGATTGCGAACGGATGATCGCCGCAGTGCGCAAGGCCGGGAAGACCTTGCAGATCGGCTACCGCTTGCATTGGGATCCGAATCACATCCGGCTGATGGAAATCATGCGCACCAAAGAGTTCGGCGACTGGTCGTCGATTTCCACCGCGAACGGCAGCCAGATGAGAAGTTTCAACGGGCTGAATGCCTGGCGCATCGGCAAAGAACTCGGCGTGGCGGGCGCGCTCTACGATCTGGGCGTTTATTGCGTGCAGGCGGCGATTTACACGGCGGGCATGACGCCGGTGAGCGTGACGGCGAAGCACTCGACCGACAGGCCGGAGATTTTCAAGGAAGTGCCGGAAACCTATGAATGGGTGCTGGAATTCGCCGACGGGCGCAAGGCGGATGGCATGGCGAGCTACGGCCGCAATGGCAATCACGTGCGGGCGATGGTGGAAAAGGGCAAGGTGGAGGTCGCTCCTGGCTACCATTACGGCGGCGGGCCGAAAGGGCGCACGCCGGACGGCGAGATGAATTTCCCCGGTGTGAACCAGCAAGCGTTGCAGATCGACGGGCAATGCGAAGCGATTTTGGCCAACAAGCCTAGCCTCGTGCCGGGCGAAATGGGCGCGCGGGATATCCAAGTGATACGCGGCATCATGGAAGCTGCGGAAACGGGCAAGGCGGTCAAGTTCGGGAAGTTTCCCGAATGGAAGGGGTGAGCGTTCCCATTCACGGATGCAGGCGCGGGTTGACTCGCTGCGGGATAGGCCGGAATACTCCCGCCGCCACGAGCATCTACTGAACCTATGGAAAACGTCATCATCATCGGCACCGGCTGCGCGGGATACACCGCTGCGATTTATACGGCCCGCGCGAACCTCTCGCCCCTCATGCTTTCCGGCACCCAGCCGGGCGGCCAACTGACGACCACCACCGAGGTGGAAAATTTCCCCGGCCATCCCGACGGCATCATGGGACCTGACCTGATGATGAAGATGCAGGCGCAGGCGGAAAAATTTGGCACGCGCATCGCGTGGGCCAGCGTGGAGTCGGTAGAACGCCGTGAGGATGGGACGTTCTTGCTCAAAGCGGGCGAGGAGAGTTTTGAAACTCGCGCGTTGATCATCGCGACCGGTGCCGCGCCACGCCACCTTGGCATTGAGGGGGAAAAGCAGCTCATCGGCCACGGTCTGACATCCTGCGCGACCTGCGACGGAGCGTTCTATCGCGATGTGCCGGTGTGCGTCATCGGCGGCGGCGACAGCGCGGCGGAGGAGGCGGGCTTCCTCACACGTTTCGCCAGCAAGGTTTACCTGATTCACCGCCGCGGCGAGCTGCGCGCGTCCAAAATCATGGCGGACCGGGCGTTGGCGAATCCGAAAATCGAGCCGATCTGGCACTCGACCGTGTCGGAATACCTGACCGACGAGAAGGGCGAGATGCGTGCGGTGATGCTGGAAAACCTGCAAACCGGCGAAAAAAAGGAACTCGAAGTGGGTTGCGTGTTCGTCGCCATCGGCCACGTGCCGAACAGCGGATTCCTCGGCGACTTGGTGGACAAGGACGAGAACGGCTACATCCTGCAAAACCCTGGTCGCACGGCGACGAAAACGCCTGGCTTGTTCGCTGCAGGTGACGTGGCCGACCATTATTACCGTCAGGCGATCACCGCCGCGGGCCAAGGCTGTGCGGCGGCGCTGGAAGCCGAGCGCTATCTCACGGATTTGGAGTGATGTTTTCCGGATTTTGAAGAAAGGGGTGGGCAGCAATGTCCGCCCTTTTTTTTGCCCAAGCGAAAGGCTTGTAAATTTTACTGACAGTCAACCTAGGTTTATTTACGGCTCGGGCATGCTCAAGTGCGTCTATTGCGTCCGGCGTCTGCCGTCCCTTTCGGAAGAGGAATTTTACGACTATTGGCTGAACCAGCACGGTCCCTTGGTGAAGCAGCATGCGGCACTTCTCGGCATGCGGCGTTACGTCCAGAGCCACACGATTCAGAACCCGCAGCTCAATGCCGCCGCGCAGGAACCACGGGGTATCAACGACATGTATGACGGCATCACCGAGGTGTGGTGGGACAGCGTCGAGGCGTTGATGGGTTCGCTGCAAACCGAGGAGGCGCAGGAAGCGAACCGCATCCTATCGGCGGACGAGGCGACCTTCGTCGATTGCGAAAACTCGGCGATCTTCTTCAGCATTGAGCACACCATTTTTGATTTCCCTGCAAACCCATGAAATTCAGATCGACCCCACTTTTGGTCATTTCCTTGACCCTGACATCCCCGTTGTGGGGCAACGGATTCAACGTGCCGGTGCAGTCACCCGAAGCGACATCTCGCGGCAACGCGTGGCTGGCGACGGCGAATAGCGCGGCGGCGGTCTATTACAACGCGGCCGGGTTGACCCAGCTTGAATCGCCGGAGCTTCATGTCGGAGTTTACGGCGTGAAACTTGGGCTGGAGGCGGATCTCGACAGCGGAACGCACGAGAAGGCGGACAACAACTGGGCGGCGCTGCCGCAAATTTACGCGGCCATCCCGATCAACGACAAGCTGGTGGGCGGTGTCGGGCTGAACACGCCGTTCGGGCTTGCCACCGATTGGGGGCAAAACTCGCAATTCCGGCTGCTCTCGACCGAAACTGAGCTGCAATACCTGACCGGCTGGTTCGTAATGGGTTACGAGGTCACCGACACGTGGTCGGTGGGCGGAGGTTTCGGTGTGAGCCGGGCGGATCTGACGTTTGGCCGATTCACGACGGTTGCACCGGGAGTGGATTTGCCGAGCCGATTCGTGGGCGATGACGAGGCGCTTTCGTGGACGATTTCAACGCGCTGGGCACCGACCGAGCAGCATGCGTTTGGATTGGTTTACCGCAGCAAGACAGATTTCAAGCTTAAGGGCGATTTCGAGATCACGGGGGCAGTCCCAGAAGAAGATGCGTCGTTGGATTTCATGACTCCGGCCAGTTTGGCTGGCGGCTATGCCTATTCGCCCTGCAAGGAATGGACCTTCGAGGCCAACGTCGAGTGGATGAATTGGGATCAGTTCAACTCCTTCGACCTGAAAAGCCCAACGACCGGCAGCAACACGACGCCATTCAACTGGAACTCGAACTTCATCTATTCGGTGGGCGCAACGCGATTCCTCGAAGATGGCTGGAGCATCAGCGCGGGTTACAATTTCATCGAAAACAGCATTCCGGACCACAATTTCAGTCCCGGCGTCTCAGATGCGAATCGGCACTGGCTCAACGCGGGATTCGGCAGGAAATGCGAGTCGTTTTCGTGGAATTTCGCCTACCAGTATGCGTTTTCGGATCGCGATGTGGACAACTCGCCGGGCGGACTGGCGGACGGGACGTTCAAGTCACGTTTCCACGGCATCATGCTCGATTTCGACTGGCAGTTCTGATCGGCGGGCCACCGTGTGACGCCCGGGATTCAGTTGGTTGAGTTCGCCGCCGACTGGATGCGGGCGTGCTCAAGACGCTGGAAATCCGTCGGTTTGACGCCGTGGACGAGCTGAAAATCGCGCGAGAACATCTTGGTGTTGGTGAAGCCGAGGTTGATGGCGACTTCCTTGATGGGCGATCCTTCACGGAGCAGCGAGCGCGCGGCGACCATCCTTTCCTGACGCAGCCAATCCTTGGGAGAAATCCCGATGCCGTCCTCGAAGACCCGTCTCAGGTGGCGGTCTGACACCCCGATGCGCTCGACGAGGTGGGACATTTTGTAGTCTCCTTCGCGCGCAATGACGCTCAGCGAAAGTGGCAAGGGTTCTCGTGCAAGTAGGACCAAAAACAGGCCGTCTCGCTGCATGATTTCGACATCACGGCGTTTCACTTCAATATGGGGTGTGGGACGCGGGAACCATTCAAGCGATAGTGTGGATTGTCAAATTGATTTAAATATCAACGAGATATGAATGTTGAAACGACGATAAATCGTGCGATTCACAGCGAGTATGGCGCTCCTGATTGGGCGTTTCCGTCGAGTTCTGACCGGAAAGGGAGAGGTCGGTTCAAGATTGGTTAAAAAATCCTGAGCGAGGTGACCGCAGCGGAAGTTGAGATGGCCGCGCAGAATCCCAGCTCAGTCAACTCATCGAGTGGGCGGAGGCGTTGGGTTTCCAATGCCGGAAGGGAAGTGTCCGGGATTGCGGTCCATCCGGTCGCGTCGAAGGCAATTCGCAGAGTCTCAGGAGGATGGATGAGGCCAGTGCCGAGGGATTTGAGAACGGCTTCCTTGGCGGTCCAGATTTTTAGGAGCTGGCGAGCGCGTTGCTCGGGCGAGGCGGGAAGGGCGGCGATTTCGAGCGGGTGGCAGAAACTGGCTTCGCAGCCGAGCAGGCCGGACGCGCGGGCGAAGGGTTCGAGGTCGATGCCGACCGGTCCGTCGCGGGAAATGGCGAGCAGGCCGAGGTCGTCGCCGTGCGAGAGGTTGAAATGCAGGGCGTCGAAGGGTGGTGCGAGGAGCGGTTTGCCGTGGGAGGAAAGCAGGATGGGCAGCGCGAGCGGAGCTGTGCCGGTTTCCTCGGCCAAGAGGGATCGGAGCTGCGAGCGGAAGGCGAGCCAGCGTGCGGCATCGGCGGGAAAGCGGAAGCGCCGGGCGCGTTCGAGTTCATCGGCCGTGACTCCGGTCCGTGCGACATGGTCCGAAATGGCGCGAGGGCGGATGAGATGGACGATGACTTCCCCGGGTTTCATGGCGCAGGATCGGGCGGCGTGGCGTCAATTGTTTCCGCCAATGCGGCAAGGGTCGAGCGGTCAAGAATGGTGGACAGCGGCAGCGAGCGGCCAAACTCGGTGCGGATGCGGGAAAATAGGCGCAGGGCGAGCAATGATTGGCCGCCGACGTGGAACCAATCGTCGGAAAGCTGGCAGGAATGGCGGCCGAGGAGGTCGTTCCAAATGGCGGTGAGGCGTAGCTCGGTGGGCGTGAGCGAGCGGGTTGGCTGCGGCGTGGACGCGGGTGTTTCGAGGCGTGAGACATCGACCTTGCCGCTGGAACCGAGGGGAAAACGGTCGATGACGCCGATTTCCGCAGGCAGCATGTAGGGCGGGAGAAGCGGGATCAGGAAATCGCGGAGATCGTAGGCGCTGGGCGGGTTTTCGGGTAGGCGCGGGATAATCCAGGCGACGAGTTTGCGGGAGGCGGCGTCGCAGCCGCGCAGGGCAACTTTGGCGTGGGCGACGGCGGGGTGCAGGGCGAGGGCGGCTTCGATTTCGCCGAGCTCCACGCGGAAGCCACGGATTTTCACCTGTCCGTCCGAGCGACCGAGGCATTCAAAACTGCCGTCCGCATGGAGGCGGGCGACGTCGCCGGTGCGGTAACGAGCGGAAACGAAGGCGGCGGCGGTGAGGTCGGGCCGCTGCCAGTAGGAGTCGGCGAGGCCGGAGCCGGAAATCCAGAGATCGCCGGGGACGCCGGGCGGGAGTGGCTGGCCATCCGGCGCGAGCACGTGGAGTCCGGTGTTGGCGATGGGCTGTCCGATGCGGATGTGCGTGGGTTTTTCCGGGACTTCCCAGAGCGACGACCAGACGGTGGTTTCGGTGGGGCCGTAGAGGTTCCAGAGTTTTTTACCGAGCGGGCGCAGGGTGGTGGCGAGCGGCAGATCGAGCGCTTCGCCGCCGCAGAGCAGGACGAGGTTGGGCGATCCGTGCCATCCCGATTCGATGAGCAAGCGCCAGGTGGCTGGGGTGGCTTGCATCAAGGTGGGCGCGGTGGCCGTCAGGTGGGCGAGTAGGGCATGGCCGTCGCGGGCGGTTTCGGTGGAAACGATGTCCACGCGGGCTCCGGCGATGAGCGGCAGGAAGATTTCCAGTGCGAAAATGTCGAACGAGAGGGTGGTGACGGCGAGCAGGCGGTCGTCGGCGTTGATGCCCGGAGTTTCCGCCATGGAGAGCAGGAAATTGGCGAGCGCACCGTGGGAAATGACGACGCCCTTGGGCTTTCCGGTCGAGCCGGAGGTGTAGATGATGTAGGCGGTTTCCTGGGGCGAATGGCGGTGCGGGATGAAGTCCGGCGCGGCGGCGGGGAGGTGATCTTCGAGGAGAATGGCGGTGCCGGACGGCAGGCAAACGGTCAGGCCGGGCGAAGCGAGAACGCGGATGGGCGCTTGGTCGTCGAGGATGAGTTTGAGACGCTCGGGTGGGTTTGCGCGATCGAGCGGGACGTAGGCGGCACCGGTTTTCCAGATCGCAAGCAGGGCGACGGGCAAGGTGGCGTCGCGTTCCATCAGCACGGCGAGGCGATCGCCGGGACGCACACCGGCGGCGTAGAGGCGGGCGGCGAGGATGTCGGAACGTGCGGCCAGCGTGCGGTAATCGAGGGTGGCGGACCCTGCGGTCACGGCGCAGCGATGCGGTGCGGCGGCAGCGCGGGCGGCGATGAGTGTGGGGGTGGTGGTGAGTGGGAAATTCGGGCGGAATGGGCCTTGGGCGTGGGTTTCCAGAACGGCGATATCGTTGCGGCTAAGGCTGGAAATTTCAGCGAGCGGGAGGGCCGGGTTGGCGCAAATCTGGCGCAAAGTTTCCAAGTGGCGCGCCAGCAGGCGCTCGACGGTTGCGGGCAGGAAAAGGTCGTTGCGGAATTCGATGCCAAGCTGCTGGCGGTCGCCGAGAACGGTGATGAGCAGGCTGAGATCGAATTGTACCGCGCCGCGATGGGCGTGGAAAGGGGTGGCTTGGAGATCGGTGGTCCAGGATGAGGAAAGCGGGATTTCCTGATAGTCGAACATCACCTGGGCGAGCGGCGAGTGGTCGCTGGAGCGATCTGGATTCACGGCGGCGATGATTTTTTCGAAGGGCGCGTCCTGATGGTCCTGCATTTCCAGAGTGGCGGTGCGGACGGCATCGATGAGGCCGGAAAACGTGAGTGTGGGATCGAGGGGAAGGCGGAATGGCAGCGTGTTGACGAGGGTGCCGACGAGGGAATCCGCACCGGCGTGGTTGCGGTTGGCGACGGGGATGGCGACCACGGCATCGTGGCCCGCGCCATGCCGCCGCAGCAGCAGGAGAAAGGCAGCGAGGTGGACCATGAAAGGCGTCGCACGGTGGTTGCGCGCGATGGCAGAAACAGCGTCGCGGAGGTCGATCGGCAGAGTTTGTTCGCGGATGTCGCCAGCGGACGACGCTTGGGCGGGGCGGGGGAAATCCGTGGCGAGGGCAAGCGTTCCGGGATGGCCGTCGAGCCGGGATTTCCACCAGGCAATCTGCGCGTCGACCGCGCCGGAATCGATCCATTGGCGGTGGCCGGTGGCGTAGGCGAGGTAGGAAGGGGCGGACGATGGCAGCGATTCCCCGGCGTAGCTGCGGGCAATTTCATCGGCGAGCTGGCGCAGCGACCAGCCATCGGCGGCGATGTGGTGGACGCAAAGCGCGAGCAAGTGGCGGTGCGAGCCACAGGAAAGGATGAGCGCGCGTAGCGGAGCTTCGTCGGCAAGGCGGAAGGGCCGCGAGGCAAAGGTCGCGAGCTGGGAACGGGTGTCGTCGGAGGCCATCGCAATTTCCACCGGGATGGGGACGCCGGCGACGATGCGGACGGTGGGGCGGCCGTTGTCGGAGCTGTGGCGGCTGTTGAGGATGTCGTGGCGGGAGGCGACGGCGACCAAGGCGCGCTGAAGGGCGTCGCAATCGAGCGGACCGGTGAGTTCGAGCGTGCCGAAAATGTGGTAAGCCGCGCTGGTGGGATCGAGCTGATGGAGCAACCACATCCGTTCCTGCGCGTGGGTGAGGAGCGTTTCTCCGGTGGTTGCTGGAAGCGCCGGTTTCGGGGTGATTTTCAGCTGAGTTGCGAGCTGATGGAACGAACGGGCGGCGAAAATTTCGCCGAGGGAAAGGGCGTGGCCGGTGCTGGATTTCAGCGCGGCGGCGAGGCGGATGGCGTCCACCGAGGTCATGCCGCTGCCGGTGATGTCGTCGTCCGGAAGTATGCCGTCGCGGCCGGTGACCTCGCGCAGGGTTTGCATGAGCATGTCGAGCGCGGCGCTGGGGGCGTTTTGGAAAAGGTCGCTGGCGTCGTCGAAGGCGAGGCGGAGCTTGTCGTGGGTCAGCGCCTCGCGGGTGGCTGCGCGGCGGATTTTTCCGCTGGTGGTGCGCGGCAGCAGCCCGTTGCGAACGATGACGACGCGGGCGAGTGAGAGTTCCAGCCGCTCGCCGATGGCTTGGCGGATTTCGCGGCAAATGGCGGCCTGGCGGTCGGGCGAGAGGCGGTCGGTTTCCACGGCGAGGACGACGGATTCGCGCTGGCCGTGGTCCATGGAAAATGCGGCGGCGGCGGTGATTTCTGGAGCGGTTGCGAAGGCGATGGATTCGAGGTCGTCGGGCGAATGGTTGGTGCCGTCGATGATGATGAGGTCCTTGATGCGACCGGTGATGTAGAGCTCGCCGTCGTGGACGAAGCCGAGATCTCCGGTGTGGAGTTCGCCATCAACGAAGGTTTTGCGGGATTCGGTTGGACGTTGCCAGTAGCCGGACGCGATCATTTCGCCGGAAAGAAGGATTTCCCCGATGCCGTGGTCGTCAGGATGGGCGATGCGGAGAGCGATACCTGGAAGCGGTGGGCCGGAGGAAACGAGCTTGCCGTGTTGCGGGTGATCGAGGACGCGGGGTGGGCGGGTGTCGATGTGGCCGGTGACGGTGAGGGTGGATTCGGCGAGGCCGTAGCCGGAGTGGAAGGAGACTAACTGGAAACCCGCCGGGGCGAAGCGTTCGGCGAAACGCTGTAGGGTTTCCGGGCGGACGCGTTCGGCCCCGCAGGCGGCGACTTTCCAACAGGACAGGTCGAGCTGAGAGATTTCCTCGTCAGGAATGGCCCGTAGGCACATCTCGTAGGCGAAGTTAGGCGCTCCGCTGAAATCACCACGGAAGCGGCTGATCGCTTCTAACCAACGAGCCGGGCGCTGGATGAAATGCTCGGGCGAGAAGAAGGTCAGCGGGATGCCAGACTCGAACGGATAGAGGATTTTCAGGATGAGGCCGAGGTCGTGATAGGGCGGCAACCAACTGACGGCGGAGCGGAAGGCTGGGTAGGAGTCGTTGCGCAGAGCGGTGAAATGGGCGTGGATGTTGCGATGGGAAATCATCACGCCCTTGGGATCTGCTGTGGAGCCGGAGGTGTATTGCAGCAGGCTGGGCAGCGCGGGATCTGGGAAAATTTCTGGTAGGGTGCCGCCTTGCTGGGCGAGAAAATCGCCGTCGAGCAGGGTGACGCCGGGGATTTCTGGCTGATGGGTGGGCGCAATGGCCAAGCGTGCGCCGCTGTCGGCGAGGATGGCAGCGAGGCGTTGCTTGTGGCGTCCGCCGCGGGGCGGATAGGCAGGAACGGCAATGGCCCCGGCCTGCCAACAGGCGAAAAGGCCTTCGATGAATGCTAGGCCGGGCGGTTGGATGAGGAGCACCGGTTGGCCCGTCGCGCCGTGGCGGACGAGGGCGGCAGCGATGGCGTTCGAGCGTTCCGAGAGCTGGCCGAGCGTCAGCGTTTCTTCGGTGGTTTCGCCGTCGCTGAGGAAACGGTAGGCGAGTTCGTCCGGTCTGAGGGCGGCACGTTGGTGCAGAAGACGGTGCAAGGGAACGGCCGCGTCGCGGGAAATGGAGTCCGGGACGGGCATGCCGGGAGTTATAGAAAATGTCAGGGAGCGCGGCAGGACGGATCAGGAGCGGGTGGTTGCAAGGGCCGCCGTGAGTGCGGTGGCGAGGTGGTCGACGTGTTCTGGGGCGAACAGCGTGAGATGCTCACCTGGAACGTTGACGAGATCGAGGCCGTCCTCGGCGAGATCGCCCCAGCCGTAATCGGCGCGGCGGAGGACCTTGTCGCTTTCCGTCGTGGACTTGAAAAGGGTGACGCGGGCTTTCAAAGGGCCGGGGACGTAGGCCAGCATGGCGCGCCAATTTTCCTCGCGGACTTGGACGCGGCGGAGGTCGCTGTAGGGTTCGGCGGGGCCGGAGCTGCGCGCTTGGGTGACTTCTTCTTGGATGCGGCGACGGGTCGCGATGCCTTCAAAAAAGCGATTTCGCACGCGGTTGAGGCGGGAGAGGAAGGGGACGTTTGAGTTCTGTTTCCAGAACACGCCGAGGCGCTCTATGAGAGTGAACTTGCGGCCGTCGGCAGCGACGTTGTGGGTGTCGAAGAGTCCGAGAAACTCGACGCGATGGCCTTTTGCGACGAGTTGGCGGGCCATTTCGTGGGCGACGACGCCGCCGTAGGAATAGCCAGCGAGACGGAACGGGCCGTGCGATTGGCGGGCGAGGAGGATGCGCAGGTAGGCGGTGGCGGTTTCCTCGATGCTGGCGGGGAGGATTTCCCCGCTGCTGCCGAGTTCGAGCGACTCGATGGCGTGGAGCGGAAGGTCGGTCGGCATCCGCGCCGCGAGGTCGCGGTAGAAAAGGACGCCGCCATCGCCGCCGTGGATGCAGAACAACGGCGTGGCCGCGCCGCCTTTGGCGAGGGTGACGAAATGGCCTTTGCTAGGCAACTCGGGCTCGGGTTCCGGGGCGACGAGCGGTGCGAGTTGACGCAACGTCGGGTGGCTGATGAGGGTGGCCAGCGGCAGCGTTTGATTGAACTCCCGGTTGATGCGGGAGAACAGGCGCATCGCCATGAGCGAGTGGCCGCCGAGGGCGAAAAAGTTGTCGTCGCGGCCAATTTCGGCAAGGCCGAGCAACTCACTCCAGATTGCGGCGAGGCGAATCTCGGTGAGACCTTCGGGGGCGTTGCAGATTTCGGATGGGCTATCGGCAGCATGCGACGGATCCTGCAGCGCGGAAACGTCCACCTTGCCATTGGCGGAAAGCGGCAAGGATTCGACGATGCCGATGCCGTCCGGGCGCATGTAGCGCGGGAGAAAGGCGGCGAGGTGGTCGGCCAGCGCGGCGGGCGTGGGCGCGGTACCCGGAACAGCGACGATCCAAGCGAGGATGCGGCGGGATTCGGCGGAATCGCCGCGCACGGCGACCTTTGCTTGGCGGACGTCGGGGTGAGAGGAAAGGTGGCTTTCGATTTCCCCGGTCTCGATGCGGAAGCCGCGGACCTTCGCTTGGCCATCGGTGCGACCGAGGAATTCGAGCGTGCCGTCCGCCAGCCAGCGCGCGCGGTCGCCGGTGCGGTAGAGGCGGCCGAACTCAGGATGGGCGTGAAATTTCTCCGCAGTCAGGGCGTCGTTGCCGAGGTAGCCGAGGGCAAGGCCGTCGCCGCCGGTGTGGAGATCGCCCGAAATGCCGACGGGAACAGGGCGGAGTTGGGCGTCGAGCACGTGGACCGTGGTGTTTCCGATAGGCCGTCCGATGGGGATGGACGGGCGGTCCAGATCTTCGCGTTGGATGCGGTGGCAGCAGGTGAAGGTGGTGTTTTCGGTCGGGCCGTAGCCGTTGATGAGGACGGTGTCGGGCAGTGCATCGAAGGCCTTGCTGACGTGGGTGGGTGAGAGCACATCGCCGCCGGCGAGCAGGAAACGAAGGCCGCGCAAGTCCGCGAGGTGCTCGTCCACCATGGTTTGGAAAAGCCCGGCGGTGAGCCACAAGCAGGTGACACCTTGCTCGCGGATGGCGCGGGCGATGGCCGGCAGCGATGGGCCGCCTTCGCCGGTGAGGACGATGCGGCCGCCGTTGAGAAGCGGCATCCAGATTTCCAGAGTGGCGGCGTCGAAGGAGACCGGGGCGGCTTGGAGAAATGAATCGTCCGCCGTGAAATCCATGAAATCGCCGCCGAGCGTGAGGCGAGAAATTCCGCGATGGGTGACTTGGACGCCCTTGGGCGTGCCGGTGGAGCCGCTGGTGTAGAAAACGTGGGAAACCGATTCTGCGGGAAAGCTGATTTTCGCCAGCACGGGCATGACCAAGGACTCAGCGAGCGGCGTCAGGAGCAGCGTGCGCGTGGCGTCTGGCAGCTTTTCCGCGAGCGCGGCGGTCGTCAGGATGGCCGTGGCACCGCAGTCCTCAAGCATGAAGCGCAGGCGATCCGCCGGATAGCCGGGATCGAGTGGCACGCAGGCGGCACCGGCGAGGAGAATGCCGATTTGAGCGGCGATCATTTCCGGGATGGATGGCGCGCAGAGCGCGACGCGGTCGCCGGGTTTCACGCCCGCGCGGTCGAGCCGTCCGCGCAGGCCGAGCGCGGCAGCGGCGAGAAGTTGATAGGAAATGGGGCGATCGCCGTGGGTGAGGGCGACGCGGTCGGGCGTGCGCGCCGCTTGTTCGAGGAAAAGCTCACCGAGCGAGCGGTCGGAAGGGTAGGGGCGAGGATGGGCGGACCAAGCGGCGAACTGGTCGGATTCCCCAGGCGTGAGCAGCGGCAGTTGGGAAAGCGGCAGCTCAGGCTGGCCAGCGGCGGCGTCGATGAAGGTTTCGAAATGCCGCAGCAGGCGCTCGGCGGTGGCGCGATCGAACAGGTCGCGCGCGAAATCGCAGGAAATGCGCCAGCCGTCGGCGCGTTCGACCATGAAGAAATGCAGGTCGAAAATGGCACCGGGAGAACGCGATGGGATGGCGGCAAGCCGTGCGCCGCCGAAGTTCACCGGTTTCACGAAATCCCGTTGGTGGGTGACGTTGATTTGGAAAAGTGGGTTGCGGCCGGCGTCGCGGCGTGGTTGCAGCGCTTGGACGAGTTGCTCGAAGGGCAGTTCCTGGTGAGCCAGCGCGTCGGTGACCGTTTCGCGGACGCGGCCGACGAGATCGCCGAAGGTCGGATCTCCCGCCAAGTCGGTGCGGAGGATGACGCTGTTGATGAAGGTGCCGATGATGGGTTCCAACTCGGCGCGCGAACGACCGGCGACGGGCGAGCCGACGGCGATGTCGTCCAAGCCCGTGTAGCGTTGGGCGAGGGCTTTGAAGGCGGCGAGGAAGACGTGGTACATCGTCGCTCCCTTTTGCCGCGAAACGCGGGCGACCTTTTCGCTGGTCGATGGGCGCAGCACGAGCGAGACGATGTCGCCATCCCAGGATTTTACGGCTGGGCGCGGCCGGTCGGCGGGCAGTTCGAGTTCGGTGTAGCCGCGCAGCTTTTCCTTCCAGTAGTCGAGGTGAGGCGTGAGCGCGGGGCTGGCCAGAAACTCGCGCTGCCAGATCGTGAAATCCACATACTGGATCGCCAGCGGTTCGAGCCGATGCGGGCGATTTTCCAGCGCCGCGTTGTAGAGCTCGGCGAGTTCATCGGTCATGATGCCGATGGACCAGCCGTCGGCGACCGAGTGGTGAATCGTGATTTGGAGAATGTGGCGGTCCGGCGCGGCGACGATGAGGCTGGCGCGGAACAACGGATCCTGGCCCATGTCGAAGGGCGCGCGCGCTTCGATGCTGCCGAGGCGGTTGAGTTCGTCCTCCAACTCACGGCCGGAGAGGTGGGAAATGTCGGTCACCGGAAGCGGAAAGGTGGTGACCGGCTCGATGAGCTGGAGCAGCTTTCCATCCTCCTCGACGAAGCGGGTTCGCAGTCCTTCATGGCGCTCGGCGAGGGCGTCGAAGGCGGCTTTGAGCAGGCGGCGGTCGAGCACTCCGGTGAGTTCGAAACGGACCGGCACATTGAATGCGGGGTGCGCCGGGTTGAGTTTTTCGAGGTAAAAGAACGCTTCCTGAGCCGGGGAAGCTGGGAATGCCAAGACGCTGGATCCTGCGCTTTCCGCAGGCTGCGGAGCGGATGAGCCGGGGGGGGCATGGGACTCGCTCATGGGATCAAAGTTGGCGGCGGTAAGCATCGCGATTGACGGATGGAATGGCCGTCTGGACCGGCTGCGCGGGGGCGCTGGACGAGTCTGCGGCGATGGCGGAAACAGTGCGCAGGCGGAAGACCTGCGCCGGAGTGACGGACAACCCGGCGCGGGTGGCGCGGGTGGTGATTTGGAAGATAAGGATGGAGTCCCCGCCGAGGTCGAAGATGTCGTCGCGGGTGCCAATGTCATCGCGGCCGAGCACTTGTTTCCAGATGTCGAGCAGCTTGGATTCGGTGTCGTTGGCGGCGGAGATGAGGTTGCGCGCTTCAGTGGAAATGCTGCTGGCGGACGGTGCGGGCAGGGCCTTGCGATCCACCTTGCCATTGGGCGTGAGCGGGAAATTTTCCAGGATCACGAAGGCGGATGGGATCATGTAATCCGGCAAGCGCGCTGCGAGGTGCTTGCGCAATTCCGGGGCCAATGCGCCATCCGCTGGGGTGGAAATGTGCGGCGTGTTCACCAACATCGCGGGTGGCAGGGCGGCACCGGCGCGGGGCCAAGACGGGATGACGTCAGGCTGGCCATAGATGAAGGCGACTTCTAGCAGACCCGACGTGCCGTCGCCTTGCCAGCGGACGTGGGCGGTGAAACCGGCTTGCGCGGCGAGCAGGAACAATTCCTCGGCCGTCGCGGAATTGGCGGGGCGGCTGGGGAAATGCGGCAAGGGTGCGTCGGCTGGAGCGGCGACGAGCGCGCGATGGAAGCCAAGATCCGGCGCGATGCGTGCGTCCGGAATGCCGGTGAGGTGGAGGTCCTCAGTCTTGCTGTGGAGGATGGCTTCGAGCTGTTCCAAATTGAGATTTCCCCATGGCGTGGCCGATGGCAGCGGGTGCAACGGCATGAGCGGCTGCTTGTGGAGGATGGCGTCGTAGTGGTAGCTGGTCGTCTCGTTGAGCGTTTTTCCACGCCGCAGCAGGATCTCGACGGGGCCGAGATCGGCGATGCGAGCGATGAGATGCTCAAACCACGCGGGATCCACCGACAGCTCAGTTTCGCGGGAAACTCGGCTGGCCACGCTGTCGCGAAGCTGGCCCGCCGTGGTGCCTTCCGGGACGCGCGGGGCGAGCGACGCCGCATGGTGGATGGGCAGCAGGGCATTTCCCTGAACATCGCCGAGGAAGATGCGACCGCCCGGCGCGAGCAGACGTCCAGCTCCTTCTAACACTCGTGCAAGGTAGGCGGCGTCTGGGAAGTACTGAGCCACCGAGTTGATGATGACGGTGTCGAAGCCGCCCTCGGGCAGCTCGCTGAAATCATCTGCTGGGCGGTGGAACAGCCGGACCTGGGGCAATGGATGGTTCTTTTGCAACGCATCGATGGCGACCTTCGAAATGTCGGCGGCCCAGTAGCATTCCGCGTTGGCGGCGAGGCGGGCAAGGATCTGGCCGGTGCCGCAGCCGATTTCAAAAATACGGCGGGCGTCGTAATTGCCGAGCCGCTCGACGGTGGTGTCAATCCACTCGGCCACTTGCGCGTCGATGTCGGTGGCTCCAGCCCATCCGGCGATGACCGAATCCAGCTTGTCGAGACTGCTGCCGCCGGACTGTCCGATGGCCGACTGATAGAGCATGTTCCACTGGTCGCGCCAAATGTCGGTGGCATCACCGCTGGCCGCGCTGCGCAGGTAGGCGACGAGCTTGTCGTCACGCACGGCGGCGACGGCTTGGGCGACGGATGGATGGCTTTCGAGCAGCGTTTCGATCTCGCCGAGTTCGATGCGGAAACCGCGGACCTTCACTTGATGGTCGATGCGGCCAAGGCATTCGAGCTGGCCATCGGCTGTCCAGCGCGCGAGGTCGCCGGTGCGATAGAGTTTCGCGCTGGGATGGAATGGCGACGCGATGAAGCGGTCCGCCGTGAGTTCTGGTAGATCGAGATAACCGGCGGCCAAGCCGTCGCCGCCGATGAGCAGTTCTCCGGCGATGCCAATGGGCTGCGGCTGGAGCGCTGGATTGACGACGTAGACCTGAGTGTTGCGGATGGGATGGCCGATGAGGACGGGTTCCTCGGAGGCGTGCAGGCGGGCGACGGTGGACCAGATGGTCGTTTCGGTTGGGCCATAGACATTCCAAATTTCCGCGCACAACGGGGCGAGTCGATTGACGAGATCGCGTGGCACGGCCTCGCCGCCGACGAGGATGCGCAGGCGATCGTTGCCCGCCCAGCCGGCTTCTAGCAGCAGTCGCCAAGTGGAGGGCGTCGCTTGGAGGACAGTGACGCCGTGGCGGGCTATGGCTTCGGCGAGGAGGTTTCCGTCCAGGGTGGTTTCGCGGGTGGCGATGACCGTTTCCGCGCCGGTCGTGAGCGGCAGGAAAATTTCTAGACCGGAGATGTCGAAGGAAAGGGTGGTGACGGAAAGCAGGATGTCGTCCGCGACGAGACCTGGCTCGTTGCGCATGGATTCGAGGAAATTCAACACGGCGCGGTGCGGAATGCGCACGCCTTTCGGCCGACCTGTTGAGCCGGAGGTGAAGATGACATAGGCGATGTCTTCGGCATTGCTAACAACAGGAACAAAGGTTGCTTCGTCCGCTTGAACGTCGTCGATGAGCAGGACACGCGCGCTGGACAAGGGCAGCTCGCGGTGGATGGACAATTGCGAGACGATGACCGTCATGTGCGCGTCCTCGACCATGAAACCGAGGCGTTCGGCGGGGAAGGCGGGGTCCATCGGGACGTAGGCCGCGCCGCATTTCAGGATGGCCAAAAGGCCGACGGGAATGGCGGTGGAGCGTTCGAGGTGAATGCCAACGAGATCGCCGCGCTTCACGCCGATGGCTTGGAGTCGCGCGGCGAGTGCGGTGGCGCGTTCTTCCAAAGCAGCATAAGTGAGGAGTTCCACGCCGCAGCGGACGGCGTGGCGTTGCGGATGCTGTGTGACGGTGGCGGAAACGAGTTCGTGCAGCGGCGTGGTGGACGGATAGGCCGCAGCGGTGGCGTTCCAAGTTTCCACGGTGAGCGCGTGCTCGTCACGGTCTAACATGGGGAGCGCATCGAGCGTCGCGGCACCGTCTCGCAGCGTGCTTTCGATGAGTGCCTCGAAGGAAGCGAGCCAGCGGCGTATGGTCGACGCGTCGTGGAGATCCGTGTTGTATTCGCACTCCACGACGAGTCGTTCGTCGGTTTGGACGAGGTTGAAGAAGAGGTCGAAGTTGACGAACTGCTTGGGATTGGTTTCCACGTCCATCGTCAGGCCATCCAGGTGGATGCGGTCGATGCCGGAGCGGTCGATGTTGAACATCACGGAAACCAGCGGCAGGCGGCTGGTGTCGCGCGGCAGCGTGAGTTTGCGCAGCAGCGAGCCGAAGGTGTGGTTCTGGTGGTCGTAGGCTTCGAGGACTTGCTCCTTCACGCCAGCGGCGAAATCGCGGAAAGGCACGCTGCCGGTTGTTTCCAAGCGCAGCGGCAGGAAGTTGAGGCAATGGCCTATCAGCTCGTCGCGGCCGACGCGGGTTTGTCCGGCGGCAGGCACGCCGATGACGAGGTCGTCCTGGCCGGTGATGCGGTGGAGCAGCGTGGCGAAGGTGGAAAGCAGCGTGGCGAAGAGCGTGCCGCCGAGCTTGGGCGAGGCTGCCTTGAGTCGGGTGTAGCGGTCCGCGTCCACCGTGATGGCTTGCATGGCACCGGGGTAGGATTTGAGCTGCGGGCGCGGCCTGTCGGTGGGCAGCTCGAGGACGGGCGCTCCATTGGCAAATTTTTGCACCCAAAACGACTCGGCGGTTCGGGTGGCGTCGTTGTCTTTTTCCGTGACTTCGAGCCGCGCGTAGTCAGCAAAGGACATGGCGGGCGGCAGCTTGGGCAGGCGGCCGGCCTTGCGGGCATTGTAGGCGGCAGCGAACTCGGCAAGTAGCATGCCGAAGGACCAGCCGTC
>JAZKEG010000011.1:62331-87434 GCA_040387215.1 Verrucomicrobiota bacterium
GCCGTGCAAGGCGTGGTGCGCGGTGAAGAGCAGTTCGTGGCGATCCTGCGGCAAGTGGATGATGTGAAGCCGGAACAACGGGCCATTCGTTAGATCGAAAGGAATCGAACTCTCTCCTTCCTTGATCAGGGCGATGGGCAGGCGGGCGTAAGGCGATTCGGCGACGATGCCGGAGAAGTCGTGCTCCATGATTTCCACCGAGCGCGGGGTCGCGTGGAAATACTGAGTGTTGCCATCTTCGGAAAACGTGCTGCGCAGCGCGGGATGGCGGACGACGAGGTCCGTGAGGGCGTGGCGCAGTGCGGCTGTGTCGAGGTTACCCGTTAGGCGGATGATGTTGGACTCGTTGAACGAGCAGTTCGCGTCGTCGCCCATTTGCACGGCGTGGAAAATTTCGCGCTGGGCTTCGGTGGTCGGTGCGCTGTCGTAGCGCGGGAATCCGGCGGGTGCGGCGATGGTTTCGCTAGGCGGGGCGGGCAGAAATCCTGCGGCTTGCATGGCGCTAACCGATTTGATGAAGCCATGGACAACCTTGTCGAGGTCCGCATCGGTGTGGGCGGTGGTGAAATAAAGCGGCCGGCCTTCCCAGACATGCACGCCGTTTTCCCGCAGGAAATACCACAGCAGACTGGCGTATTTCAGCTCCGGCGCGTGTTCGATGACAGCATAGGCGCTGAAATGCGGGATGCGGATTGGCACGCCGACGTTTTCGAAATGCGTGTTGAGCGTGCGGCAGAGGCGGGAAACGCGTTCCTCCATCTCGATCTGCAAGCGCGGTCCTTCACCGACGAGATGCTGCACGACGCGCCATGCGGCGGCCAAGGCGAGTGGGTGGCGGACGAAGGTGCCTGCGAAAAACGTCACGCCGACTTCGGGAAAACTATCGTCGCCGTAGTTCCATGCCCCACCGTCGAGCGCGTCCATATACTTGCCCTTTCCGGCGAGCACGCCGATGGGCATGCCGCCGCCGATGACCTTGCCATAGGTCGCCATGTCGGCTTCCACGCCGAAGTATGCTTGTGCGCCGCCGGGAGCGCAGCGGAATCCGGTGACCACCTCGTCGAAGATGAGAGCGGTGCCGGATTTCTCGGTGATGGCGCGGACCTCGTGCATGAACTCGCGCGGCTGCAGGCCGGGCGCGCGGCTTTGCACCGGTTCTATCATCACGGCGGCCAACTCATGGGCATGGGCACGCAGGATTTCTAACGAAGCTGGATCCGCGTAGTCGAGAACGAGCATGTTTTCAACCAGCGATTGCGGGATGCCGGGGGCGATGGGTTGGGCTTTGTAAACGCCGTCCACCCACGCGCCGCGAACGAGGACTTCCTCGAACATGCCATGATAGTCGCCGGTGAAATAGGCGATGCGGCTGCGGCCGGTGATCGTGCGGGCGAGGCGCATGGCGGCCATGACGGCTTCGGATCCGGTGTTGCAGAAGGTGGCGCGCTCCATCCCCGTCAGTTCGCAGATGGCTTTCGCGAGTTTTCCGGCGATGGGCGATTGCGGTCCGATCTCGATGCCGGTGGCGAGTTGTTCCTGCAACGCTTCGATCAGCCAGTCCGGCGAATGGCCGAAGAAGTAGGTGCCGAAGCCCATCGTGATATCGACGTATTCGTTGCCATCAATGTCCCACAGCGTTGCGCCTTTGGTGCCGCGCGAGACGATGGGATAGACCATTTCTTTCCACAGCGACTTGAAGCCGGAAACGGCGCGAGGATCCGCGTAGTGCGGGCGGTGCTCGGCGGTGGAGGCTTTGGAAAGGGCGGTGCGCGCGGTGTAGCGGGCGATGAGTTCACCCAATGCGAGCTGTTGGGTTTTTGTTAGGCCGTCGTTGTCGCCCTTGTCGATGGGCTTGTAGGGACCGAATCGAACATTCGTGTGGCTGCTGCGGGTGTGGTTCGCGGGCCAGCGGACGATGGGCTGCGATGATGCGGTGGTGGCGGGAGTTTCCGCGGTGGATGCGGAAACCGGCTGGCTGGCTGGCATTTCCGCGTCGAGGCGTTCGGCCAACGCGGCGACGGAGGAAAGCTCGCCGAGCATCTGGCGAAAGGTGACGCGAACGCCGAAGCGCGTGAGCACCGCTTGGCTGGCTTGGGTGAGGAAGAGCGAGTCGAAGCCAAGTTCGGTGAAACTGGCGGAGTCATCGGTGACGGTCACGCCGGATAGATCGAGCACCAGCGCGCGCAGCGTGGCGAGGATGCCCGCGCGGCGGTCCTCCGGCGTGGCCTCTGCCGCAGGTGCGGAAGGGATGACCGATTCAACGGGTTCGGGTGAAATGGCGGTTGGTGTGACGCTTTCCGGTTCGCCGGAGTTGTCGATCCAGTAGCTCTGGCGCTCGAACGGATAGGTCGGAAGGCGCAGGCGGGCTCGGTCCTGATAGGTGTTGTCCCAGACGATGGGCACGCCGGATTTCCATAGCTCACCGAGCGCGCAGGCAACGTCGGCAAGCGCAGAATCGTTGTTAGGAAGCGTGGAGATGACCGGTGTGGTACCGCGTTCCGGGTGCTGCAAGGCGAAGGGCGCAAGGGCGCGGCCGGGGCCGACTTCCAGCATGACGAGGTTTTTGTCGGCCAACGCGGTGGTGAGCGCGCCGTGGAAGTCCACCGGCTGGCGGAGTTGGCGTGCCCAGTAAGCGGGATCGGCCAGAGTTTCTGCATCCATTTCGCGTCCGGTGCAGGTGGAAATCCATGGGATGCTAGGCGGATTGCACGGGATCATGGCGGCGTCCTCAGCGAAGATGCCGGTGATGGACTCCATGGCCGCGGAGTGGAAGGCGTGGGATGTTTTCAGCACGCGGCAGCCGATTTGCCGGGCTTCTAACGATTTCTGATAGCCGTGGATGGCCTCGTGAGATCCGGAAACCGTGCAAAGGTGCGGGCTGTTGATGGCGGCGAGGTCGATGCCCTGCGGCAAGGTGAGGCTGTCGGCAGCCGCGCGGATGGCGAGCATGCCGCCGCCGGGAAGTTCCTGCATCAGGCGCGCGCGGTTGGCCAGCAGGGTGAGCGCGTTTTCCAGCGTGAAGGTCCCGGCGATGACGGCGGCGACGTATTCGCCGATGCTGTGGCCGATCAGAAGTCCTGGTTGCACGCCGCGCGAGATCCAGAGGCGAGCGAAGGCATACTCAATGGCGAAAATGCAGGGTTGGGTGAACAGCGTGCGGTGGATGTCGCGCTCGGCGTGGTCGCGCTCGTCGTCCGCTGGGAAAAGCGTGCTGCGGATGTCGTGCTTGAGCAGCGGTTGGAGGAAGGTGGCGCAGGCGTCCACGGCGTCACGGAACATGGGTTCCGTGTCGTAAAGCGGCTTTGCCATGTCGACGTATTGCGATCCTTGACCGGGGAAAAGGAAGGCGACGCGCGGTGCTGCGGTCGGTGCGGTGATGCTTCTAACGGGCTCACGCAGGCGAGCGATGGCGTCGTCCAGGCTGTTCGCGACGATGGCGGTGCGGACGGGAAATTCTCGCCGGCCTTTTGCCAGCGTGTGGGCGACATCGGCCAGGTCGGGGCGCTCGGTTTCCAGGTGATCCGCGAGACGGCGAGCCATCGATTCCAGCGCGGATTGGCTGCGGGCGGACAGGATGAGCAACTGCGGTGCGCGGGTCGGCGCGGTCGGCAGCGGCAATGGCGCTTCTTCAACGATGACGTGAGCATTGGTGCCGCCGACGCCGAATGCGCTTACCCCGGCGAGGCGCGGGATGTCGCTGCGCGGCCAATCGAGCGGCTCGGCGACTGGGGAAAACGGGCTGTTGGCGAAGTCGATGCGCGGGTTGGGCGACTTAAAATGAAGCAGCGCGGGGATCTTGCCGTGGCGGAGCTGTTGGATGGTTTTGATCACGCCGGTGACGCCAGCGGCGCAATCGAGGTGGCCGATGTGGGTCTTGCCGGTGCCGAGTGCGCAGAACGCGTTTTCCTCCGCACCGCCGTCGCGGAATGCCTTGGTCAGCGCGGCGACTTCGATGGGATCGCCCAGCGGGGTGCCGGTGCCGTGCGCTTCGATGTAGGAAATTTCCGCAGGTCTAACACCGGCGGACGCTTGGGCCAACGTGATGACCTCGGCTTGGGAATCCACGCCTGGTGCAGCGAATCCGATCTTGTCCGAGCCGTCGTTGTTGACGGCCCATCCCTTGATCACGGCGAGGATGGGATCGCGATCGGCGACCGCCTCGCTGAGGCGTTTCATGAGGATCACGCCGCAGCCATGGCCGAAGACGGTGCCTGCGGCGTCTGCATCGAAGGCGCGGCAAGTGCCGTCCGGCGAGACCATGCCCTCATCCTGATAGAGGTAATCGCGGCGTTGGGGAAAGGTGATGGAAACGCCACCGGAGAGTGCCATGTCGCACTGATAGGTGAGCAGCGCGGTGGCCGCTTGGCAGATCGCGACGAGCGAGGTGGAGCAGGCGGACTGGATGGTCATGCTCGGGCCGCGCAGGTTCAGCTTGTAGGAAACGCGGACGGGCAGGAAATCCTTGTCGTTGCCGAGCATGGTTTGATACTCGGAAACCTGATAGTTTTCGGCGAGGGCGCGGCCCTTGCCGAGGTTGTGAAGCAGGTAGGTGTTCAGGCTGAGGCCGGCGTAAACGCCAATCATGCCGGGGTAACGTGCGGGGTCTTGGCCAGCGTCTTCGAGCGCTTCCCATGCGCATTCGAGGAACACGCGGTGTTGCGGGTCCATCAGCTCCGCTTCTTTCGGATAGATGCCGAAGAACGAGGCGTCGAATTGGTCCGGTTGGTCGAACAGGCTGCGTGCGCCGACGTAGGTGCGGCCGTCGGTGGTTTCGCGACCGGGGAAGCGGGTGATGCTGTCCTTGCCCGCGATGAGATTGCTCCAGAACTCGTCCGGGTTTGCCGCATCGGGAAAACGGCCGGCCATGCCGATGATGGCGACGGCTTCGGGGGTAGGGGAGTCTTCGATCATGGGGAGATGGGGCGACGAAATCTGGAAAAGCCAGCGTGGGCTTGGCGAGCACGGGCTTGCGCCGCTGGGGCAAGACTGACAGACGGGGCGGGGGAAAGGAATCCCGCGATGGCGCGTGCTGACGGCAGGCCGAAAAGGGTGGTGATGGGAAACTGGCGCGACGTCATTTCCATGAGGCGCACGTGGATGACGGCGAGATGAATGGAATTTCCTCCGAGGTCGAAAAAGTTCGCGATGGGATCCTCCAGCGGTCGGTCGAGCACCTCTGACCAGAGTGCGAGAACGCGGGACTCCAGCGAACTGCCTTTTTGGATCGAGCTCGATCCGCTGCGCACGGTGGCGGCCAGCGCGAGCCGGTCCACCTTGCCATTGGGGGTGAGTGGAAAGGTGTTCCGAAACTCGAATTCGCCGGGCACCATGTAGGATGGCAGTCGCGCGGCGAGGAAAGAGCGCAGCGTTGCGGCATCCGTTTCTCCGGTGATAAATGCGATCAGCCGATCTCCAGCGGCAGTGACGATGCATTCTCTAACATTCGGATGGCTTTCCAAGGTGCTTTCGATCTCGCCGAGTTCGATGCGAAAGCCGTTGACCTTCACTTGATGGTCGGCACGGCCACGGAACTCGATCAAGCCGGATGGCAGGCGCCGCGCAAGGTCGCCACTGCGGTAGCCGCCACCGGCGAAGACGGCCGCCGTGCGGGCGCTGTCATTGAGATAGCCGCCCCCCACGCCCGTGCCGGAGATGTGAAGTTCACCGGTTTCGCCGTCAGGCAGCGGATTGAGCGCCTCGTCGACGATGCGGACGACGGCCCCGGGGATTTCTCGGCCCAGCGGAACGAAAGGATGCACATCCAAATTTCCCCGATGAAGGCGATGGAAGGCGCAGATGTCGGTGCACTCGGTGGGGCCGTAGGAATTGACGACCTCGGCATGGCAGGTGGGGTGTTCCAGCCAGCGGCGCAGGCGGTTTACCGAAATCGGCTCGCCGCCCAGCACGGCAAAACGCAACGACGCGAGCGCCACATAGTCGTCCGCTGCGGCGGCGTCCACCAACGGATAAAACGCGCTTGGCGTGCAGTTGATCAGGGTGACGCCGAGCTTGCGGATCAACGACGAGATACGAGCAACATCGTAGGGAGCGCTATCGTCCAAGATGAGCGTGCCGCCGGTGACGAGTGGCGCGAAAAAGTTTTTCTGGGTGAGATCAAAACTCGGCGAGCTGATGATGAGCGTGCGGTCCGCCGGTCCCAGATCGAGCTCGATGGAATACCAGCGCAGCAGGTTTTCAAAACCGTCGTGACGAACGGTGGCTGCTTTCGGTTGGCCGGTGGAGCCGGAGGTGAAGATGGCGTAGATGAGGTCGTCGCTCTTGGGTCCGTCAAGCGGCACGGTTGCAGGGATGGCATCCAAGTCCCCGTCCTCCATGCAGAGCGTTTCCACATCGGAAAATACGCTAGAGAGTTCGCTGCGGGTGACGACAAGGCGGAGTCCAGCCGAGTTAACCATTTGCTCGATGCGTGCGGCGGGATAGCCTGGATCCAACGGCACGTAGGCCGCTCCCGATTTCATGATGCCGAGCAGTGCGATGGGTAACTCGGGCGAGCGATCAAGCCCGAGGCCAACGAAATTCCCGCGCCCCACACCACGCGCGCGCAGCAAGTTTGCGAGTTTGTTAGAGCGAACGCTCAGTTCGCCATAGCTCATCGAGTTGTCACCGCTGATCACGGCGATGCGCGACGGATTGAGCACGGCCTGGCGCTCAAACTTGTCGAGCCAACGGTCGCGCGGTGGAGCTTGTCGTGTAATGCCGAGAGAGGGGGAGTGATCCATGGGGGGAGGGAGACGGCTGAATTTGAAAGAGCAGTCCGCAGGCCATCGAGAGAGCGCGAAGCCTTTTTGAAGGGGCAAATCGCGGATGCTTCCGAGGGCTGCGGGGAGAGATGTCCTTCAGGAGTTAACATATCAAGGGGGCGTTTGTATTACGCGATCTCGTATAAGTAGAATGAGTGAAAATTCTTGTCAGTTCGCGGTCGCGGGAGTGAGCTTGGCGCATAGCTTCTCCCCCCGCTGTGTCCACCAACAAGTCATGTCCCCTCTGGCTGGTTGTCGGGATGATGATGTGGTCCATGACCCTCTTCACCGATTTCCTCCGCGCCCAAACCTACACTCCGGTGGTGGATGATCGGGTCAATGACGCGCTGAATGTGGACACCGATCCTTTGGCGGATCCAGAGCGTCGGGGTGGTTGGGAAATCAAAGCGGCCGCATCTGCGACGCATGATAGCAATATCTTCTTGAGCAACACCGATGCCGAGGCGGATGAGGTGATACGTGTTGGGCCACAAGTTGGTTACACGCAGGGCGATGCCAAGGAAGGGCCGGGCGGCTTTGTTCGCTTCGCCTATGAACCGGTGGCTGTTTTCTATCTAAAGCATGACTCCAACAATCGGGTGGATCAGAGAGCTGATCTAACGGCAGGTTGGCGAGGGCAGGGATATGCGGTGACTTATGCTGGAGCGGCGCGCCAGCTCGGTGATGCCACCGCTGAAACCGCTCGGCCGACGGAGCGGGTGGAGCTGGAGAATGAGGTGCGTGCTGCTTGGGAACCGCGTGAAAAGGTGACTTTAGAGGTTTCTGCTGGCAACAAAGCGACGGCTTATGACAGCCGGGCGCTTTATGATTCGAGTGAAACCTACGGTCGCGCGGCCATTCGCTACGCCTACTCGCCGAAGACCGAGGTGGGCGTGGCCTATCAGGCTGGGCAACTGCGCGTCGAGGATGGCGGCGATCAATTTTTGCAACAGGTCACCGCAGAGATCGCGTGGCAACCGCGGCAAAAAATTCGTGTTTTGCTGAGGGCGGGTGGGGAACTGCGCAAAGCCGACGACGGCAACCGGACGAACCCGGTGATGGAAGGTCGCATCGAATGGGATGCGCGTGAGGGGACGAAGCTCTACCTCGCGGGCTACCAGCGGCAGGAAGCATCCTCTTACTACGCCGGGCAGGACTACAACGTGCTCGCCGGAGCTGTGGGGATTTCCCAACGACTGGGTGGTGCATGGACGGCGCGGTTGGATGTGGGTGCTGGCAAGACGCGCTATGATCGAGTTTCTGGCAGCGCTCCAGCCGATCGCGAGGATGTGATTTGGTTCATCCGTCCGGCACTCGAATATCAACTTTCGGAGGCTCTGGATGTCTCCTTGTTCTATCAACATTCACGCAATAAATCGACCGCTGTGGATTTCGGTTACCGTCAGGATCTGATCGGTGTCGAGGTGGTCTATCAATTCTAAAGACATCAATCCCATGAGATCATTCCGCTCCCTTTATGTGTTGTTTCTGATGATGATCCAAATGATCTTGGCAGGCGTTTCGTTTGCTCAGGGGGAAAGGTCGTCCGGGGTGATTGGCCGCATGGACAACGTTGAAATTCGGGTTTTCCGCGAAGATGAGCTGACGACACGTGGCCAGCTTTCCGGCAATGGCACGATCACCCTGCCGCTGATCGGCGCGGTCCGCATTGAGGGGCTCACCACGGACCAAGCGGCGGCAGCGATCACGCGCAAGCTGGCGGACGGTTACCTTGTGAAGCCCGAGGTCAGCGTGTCGATCGAGGCGCGGATACGGCGCACGGTCACCGTGCTGGGCCAAGCGCAGCGTCCGGGGGTTTTCGAACTTCCCGTGCACCGCGAACTGACGTTGGTGGAAGCCATTGGTATGGCGGGCGGTGTCACCCGCATCGCCAACAGCCGCAAAATTTCGCTGAAGCGCGGTGGCCGCGTGAGCTTGATCAATCTATCTGAAATCACCCGTGGCACGGGCAAAGATATTCCGCTGCGCGACGGCGATGTCGTGAACATTCCTGAAAGTCTCTTCTAAAACTTCCTGCTGACTCCACACCCGAGACCCCCCGCTCCGATGTCCCATCTCCCACACCGCGATCATTCGCTCACCTCTCCCACGTCGCCTCTCGCTGTCCCTGCCGGGGCAGATCCGACGTATTTCCTGCCCAAGGTCAACCCTGGACGCCTGTGGAGCCTGCTCCTGCGGCGTGGTTGGATCGTGGTGGTGGCTGCGATGTTAGGTGCGGTGGCGCTTTTCCTGTTAGCGGGAAAGCTGCCGAAAAGCTACCGCGCCACTGGCTCGGTCTATGTGAGCACCGAGGCTCCGCTGATTTTGGACATCCGCGCCGTGGCTCCGGAGGAAACGAAGGATTTGGAACAAATGCGATCGGTCGAACAAGGACTCAGTTCGACCACCTTGCTGATGCGGGTGATACGCGCCAATGGGCTGGATCAGGATCCGCTTTTCGCGCCTGCCGGATCGGGCGAGGAATCGTTGGTGCGGACGCTGGCCTCTCAGGTGCGAGTGGAGCTGCGCCGTGGCACGCGTTTTATCGATTTGCGGGTGGATGACCACGACCCGGAGCGAGCCAAGCGACTGGTGACGTCATTGGTCGACGAGTATGAAAAATGGACGGGCGAGTCGCAGCAGGCGATCACGCGGCAGGCGAGCCAAGGGTTGAAGAATGAGGAAGAGCGGCTGCGGGCGCGGATGGAGGCATCTGCGAAGGAGTTGCAGGATTTCAGAATGGCGCACCCGGTGCCCGGTCTCGAAGGGTCGGATAGCGGTAGTCCAGTGCGCAGTTCGTTAGAAACGCTGAGTGCCGAACTCACCGAGGCGACGGCGACGCGCTTGCGGTTAGAAACGGAGTTTGAGGCTTATGCAAAATTTGACGCGGCCAATCCAGAAGCGCTTGGCGGTTTGGAAGGTTCTGAACGTGGCACCGAGGTGTTGGCCCAGGTGAAGGCCATCCAGCAGAAAGAAGCGGATTTCGCGGCGATCCAGCAGCGCTATCTCTCCAAGCATCCGGTTTACCAAGAGATCGCGAACGAGATCCGCATCATGAAGATGAGCCTCGCGGAAACGGTGCGATCAGCCGGACAAGCGCTTGAGCAACGTTTCTCCGTGGCCAAGGCGAAGGAGGCCAAGCTCACCCAAGAGGTGACGCAGGCGCGTCTCGCTGCGGTGGATGTGGAAGGCATTCGCGAGCGTTTCCGCGCGATGACGCGGGATGCGGAAGCGGATCGCACCCTGCATGATTCGGTCGCCTTGCGGCTGCGGGAAACCGGGATGGTCGCGTCGGTGCCTTCGTCGGTGCTGCAATGGCGCGATGAACCGGTCACGCCGGAAAAGCCGCACAGCCCGCGCAAGATCGTGTTCGCTGCGGTGGGATGTTTCGCCGGATTTCTCGGCGGGCTGATGCTTGTTGGTTTGCTGGAGCTGGGGGATCGCAAGGTGCGCGATCCGGGAACAGCGGCTCGTGCCACGGGCGCACCCTTGCTCGCGACGGTGCCGTGCATCGCGCGGGCTGGCGATGCGATGGTTCTGCTTTCCGATCCCGAATCAGCGGGTGCCGAGGCATTTCGGCGCTTGCGTGAGGTGCTGGCTCCACCGGTCGGCAGCCATTCCGCGCGCACTGTGTTGTTTGCCAGCGCGCGGGCAGGGGATGGGAAATCCTTTTGCGCGTTGAATTACGCCACCTCGCTCGCGCTGCAAGGTCACCGGACCCTATTGCTGGATGCGGACCTTCGCGGTGCGGGACTGAGCCATGGTCATCTAACGGGTGGAAACGAAGATTCCGGCCTGGGCGGCTACCTGACCGGGAAAATTGCTCCGGCGCAGGCCTGTTTCGCGACCGCTTTGCCCAATCTTTATCTGCTTTCTTCCGGACCGACCCGCGCCGATGCGGCGGAACTCCTCGGCGGCACCCGTTTCCCAGCCTTGCTGGAAGATGCTTATCGTTGGTTCGACCGCGTGGTCATCGATTCCTCACCGGTGCTTTCCTCCAGCGATATGCTCGCGATCACCCGCTACGCGGATCGCACCTGCTTGGTCGTGCGTGACCAAGGCAGCGACCGCAGCGAGCTGCGCCATGCGGCGGAGTTGGTTCGCTCGGCGGGTGGGCGCATCGCCGGATTTGTCTGGAATGAAGCCTCTGGCGCGAAGCCGGGCAAGTCCACCCCCGGCCTCGAACCCGTGTCGGCAGGACCTGGCCTTGCTGTTTCCAAACCTGCCCCCACCTCCGGCACGATGATTGCTCCCACTTTTGCCTAGCGCGCTTAAAATCATCGAATAATGTCCGAGCGCGGCTCGCATCATCCCCCTGATGTTTTCCATCATCGATCCCCGATGAGTCCTCCCCCCACCACCCCCCAGCATGATAGCCACCCCCCCCGTGGCCGTGGAAGAAGCGCGTCCCCCCGCGGTTTCTTCTCCCGCCCCCAAGATTGAATCCCCGGAAGCATTTCCCCTCCGCCACCGCCGCCGCCCATGGGTCGCTCACCAAAACTTGGTGGCGCTCAGTTTCGCGGGAGATGCGGCCGTCGTTATGTTGTCGCTGATGATCGCCTACGTGGTCCGGTTCCAGACCGGCTTGCGTGAAGTGGGCGTGATGGACAACGAAGTCAGCGGTGCCGCCTACATCGGTCACATCCTTTTGGGCGGGTTGTTCTTGGTGTTTTTGTTAGCCAATTTCCGCCTGCACGATCCACGCAACTACCTCGCGCTGCGCTCCACCTGCCGCACCATCATCAAGGCTTGCGTCATCTGGGGTTTTGGCTTTCTCGCCTTCTCGTTGGTCTTCAAAATGGACCCAGCGATCAGCCGCTTGTATTGCGCGCTCGGTGCGGCGATGGCCATGACGGGACTGCTCGGTTGGCGCTGGATTCTTTACTGCTTTTTGCGACGCGAACCCTTTGCCAGCGCTCTGCGGCAGAAGGCGGTTTTCGTTGGCTGGAATGACGAGTGCGATCGGGCGCTGCGCCGTTTCGGCAATGGCCGGGCGAACCAGTTGTCCATCGTCGGGGTTATCGAACCCCCGCGCTTCGCCTTCGAGGTGGTGCCACCAGAGGCGGTGCCCGTGCTCGGCAGTTATCAAAAACTGCGCTCCATCCTGCGCTCCAGCGGAGCCGACGTGTTGATGGTGGTCGATGGCACGCTGGACCGTCATCAAATGCTTGAACTGGCAGAAACCTGCGGCCGAGAGTTCATCGATTTCAAACTGGTTCCGAGTTGTTTCCAGATCCTCGTCTCCACGCTTCAGTTAGAAAGTGTGCATGGCATGCCGGTGCTCGGCATCGGTAAAATGCCACTTCATCACGCGTTCAACAATGCGGCCAAGCGTGCGGTGGACATCGTCGGCGCCTTGTTTGGGATGCTGCTGTTCGCGCCGCTGATGTCGTTTTTCGCGTTGCTCGTCTATCTGGAATCGCCGGGCAGCGTGATCTATCGCCAGCGTCGCATCGGCCTGAACGGTCGGCCATTCTACATCTACAAAATTCGCAGCATGAAACTCGACGCGGAAGCCGCGGGCATCCCCGGCTGGACGGTGAAAGACGATCCACGGCGGCTCAAGATCGGTGAGTTCATGCGCCAATGGAACATCGACGAACTGCCGCAGTTCTGGAATGTGCTGGTGGGCGACATGAGCTTGGTCGGCCCGCGGCCCGAACGGCCCGAGCTGATTGAGGGATTTAAGGAAGCCATTCCGCACTACAATGTGCGCCACAACATCAAGCCGGGCGTCACCGGCTGGGCACAAGTCAACGGGCTGCGCGGCGATACCTGCCTAAGGGAGCGCGTCAAGTTCGACCTCGACTACATCGAAAACTGGAATTTCACCTTGGACTTTCAGATCCTGTTGATGACCTTTTACAAGCGCAGCGGAGCATGTTAGAAGCTGCACTCAACTCGGCGATGGCCGGACCCGACGCCGCAGAAAAGAAACGCGAGCGGTCGATACGGCTGGCGGTGGCGACCTCCTTTGTTTCGAAGGCGGGGACGATTTTGCTGCAACTGTTGGCCATTCCCATCGCGGTGCGGGTGCTCGGTCGCGCCGAGTTAGGCCTGTTCACCACGGTGAATTTGACGCTGGCGACGCTATCTTTGTTAGAAATTGGGATTGGCCCGGCGCTGACGCATGGGTTGACTCAAGCGCGAGCGGCAGGGGATGAGTCCCGCCAGCGCGAGTTGGGATCCACTGCATTTTTCCTCATGCTGGGACTATCCTTGCTGGCGGGCTTGGCCTTGTCCGCCGTGTTGTTGACGGTCCCATTGACATCTCTCTTTGGAGATGCATTTGCCGGGCGCGAAGCCGCGCTGCGTCCTGCCCTGTGGACTGGGCTCGCGTTGTTCCTGTTCATTTTCATTCTCAATCTAACGGAGCGGATGCGCGAGGGGCATTTGGAAGTGGCATCCAACAACCTGTGGGGAGCAGCGGGCAACGTGATGGCCGCGGCCTGCGTCGGCATTGGCATCTGGTGGGTGCCGCAAGTCTGGTTCTTGGTGGTGGCCATCCACGGCTCAATGGTCGTCGCGAAATGCTGCAACACGGTCTCACTCTGGCGCGATCATCCGCTGATGCTGCCATCTCTGCGTCATGCGCGTTTCCGCGTGGCGCGCGATCTCTTTGGCGACGGCATTGCATTTTCCACCTGCTGCGCCATCACCGGTCTGGTCGAGTATCATTTGTGTGGCTGGCTGGTGGGCCGCACCGATGGGCCAGCGGCGCTCGCGCTTTACGGCGTTTTTATCAGCCTCACGGTGATGCAACTTGGCTTTGTGGTGATGCTCAGCGCGCCCACTTGGCCAGCCGTGGCGGAGGCGATGGCACGCGGCGATAAGCCTTGGGCGAGGGCTGCCTCGAAACGACTCTATCTCTTCGGCAGCGGCTTTGCACTTTGCTCTGCGTTGGGATTGTGGGCGGTAGGTCCGTGGGTGATGCAGCTCTGGCTCGGCGCGGAATTTTCAAACATCAGCCGCGTCACACTGGGCTGCTACGGCCTCTACTTCATCGCCCACGTCTGGCGGCATTTGAACCACACCCTGATGATAGGCACCGGGCAGGTCGGTAAACTGGTGCGCATCCAGCTTATCGAGTCCATCTCCGTGGCGGTCGTCGCGGTGATTGCTCTGCACCACGGAGGGATTCCGGCGATGTTTGCCGCCATGGCTGTGGTGGTGCTCGTTTTGACGGGCAGTTTCCTGCCGCGGCAGGTTTGGCGGGCGTTGCAGTCGTGACGCTGGTTAAGGGGCTTCGATAGCGGCTCGATAGAATCTGCTAGGGAATTGCGGGCTTTCGACATCCATGAGGAGCAAGGTGCCATTCTCGCCGATTTCTCCGGACGTGACGCGGGTCCAACGGGAGAAATCAGTGCTTCCTTCCAGCGTGACAGGGGTGCCGGGCGATCCTTGGATGATGATTTCAAAAACGCCGGACTCTGCCATGCGATGGCTGCCGACATTGAGGTTTTCCATCACTTCCAGCACCAAGCTGCGGGTTTCCGTGGATGATGCGGCAGAGCCACCGCCGCCGGCGCTTGTGATGCCGAAGCTCACGGTGCCATCATAAGAACCCGCTGGCAGGGTGGATGCGTTGGCATTGAGGGAAACGGTCACAGTGGTCGATTCTCCGGGGGCGAGGCTGCCGCTTGTGGCGCTGAGATCGACCCAGCTTTCGCTCATGGTCGCGGACCAAAGAAGCGTCATCCCACCGGCATTGGATAAGACGTAAGAGGCCGATCCAGGGTTGAACGGGCCACCGACTGTGCCTGATGCGGCCAACTCACTAACGGATTCTACCACCAGTTCACCCGGACGAAGAACCGTTAGGCTCACCTCGCGAGTGGTGTTGCCATTTCCTTGAGTGGTGTTGGTGAAACTCACGGTGTCTGTGTGAGTGCCTGCGGCGAGTGAGTTGGCGCTGGAATGGAAGGAAACGGTCACCTCCGTGCTGGAACCTGGAGCGAGGCTGCCGCCTAACACACTCAATTCCACCCAACTGGCCGTCTTAGTTGCGGTCCAGTCGATCGCAGTCCCACCAGAATTGGTCAATGTGTAGACTGCGGATGCGGGGGTGAATGGGCCGCCTATTTGTCCTGACGAGACCAGGTTGGCGGCTGTGCTTACCTCTAACGATCCAGGTGATGCTTCAATGATGGACACCGTGAACGTGCCGAGGGTGGATGCCGAGGTCACGTTTCCGTGAATGTCCTCCACTTGGCCTTGCCGCAACGCGATCGTGTAAACTCCGTTATCGGTGGCGTGCCATGCGATGCCGTCGGGTGCTGAAATGGTATAGCTGCCGGTGATGGGCGTGCCGTCCGTTGGTAAGTCCGCAGCCACAAAAGTTGCGAGTTGTGAGTATCCGTTAGGTCCAGTCACCAACAAATCGGTAGAATCCAGACGACTCAATTTGACGGCGCTGGCATCGGTGTAAGTGACGTCGCACGGATGTTGAGAGGTTGCGGTGAGGCTTAAATCGGCGACGGCCAAGGTCGCTTGGGGAGGATGGGTATCAACCGCACCGGAGCCGATCAATTCGACATCGTCGATGTTCCAGCCGATATCATTCTGCGATTGGCTTGAGGCGAGTCCCCAGCGCAAGCGCAGTGTCGAGCTGCCGACCACCGCCGCAGGCAATGGGTATTCCACGGATTGCCAAGCGCTGTCTGAAACTGGGTTGGTGGTTGACCAGACATTCAACCAGGTCGATCCATCGGCGGACACTTCAATGGATGTGGGGTCGTTCGATCGGGTGCGTAGCCAACGCTTGAAACGAAGGGTGAGAGCGGTGCTGCCTGTGGTGTTGATGGCGGGGGTGGTGGCGAGCTTGGTGCTGAGGCCGTTGGCATAGTTTCCCGATAGATTGAAGCCGAGGATTTTGCTGCCGGAGTAACCGCCCGTGGGGCCTGTTCCTGGGTAGGCGGGTGCCCCGTATTGCCATGACGGTTCCATCGTCCAGCCGGGATCCGTGTCCATGTTGGCGGCATAGATCGACATCATCACGGAGACATTGAACTGCCCAAGCGATCCTGCGGCGACCGCGGTGTTTGCCGAGTCCTTCACCTGTCCCGCTTCCATGGAAACAGCATAATTGCCGTTGTGCGCAGGTAACCAGTTGCCACCTCCAGGCGCGGTCACCGCATAGGTGGCCGTTCTTGGGGTGCCAGGACTTGTGAAATCAACCGCGACCAGCGCTGCCAGCTGAGAGTAGCCATTCGGTCCGGTGACGCGGATGTCGTTAGAGTCGATCGTCGTGACATCAATGGCCACGCTGTTGGAATAGGTGACGGAGAATTGGACGGTTGCCTGTCCGGGCTGAGTGAGATCGGTGGATTCGAGCAGGGCCAGTGGCGGACTGACAAATCCGGTGTTTTCGGTGATGAATCCATTGACGAAATAACGGCCCAGACTGCCATAGGCGGTGTAGCCCGATGGCGGCGAGACGAGGGGCGTTCCCGCAGCCGAGTTTCTCACCTGAAGGTAGTAGCGGCCCTCCGTGAGTGTGGTGTCGATGAGCGCGGACGTCTTGAGCGGGTCATTGTTGGAGAGCAGAAGGGTTCCCGCTTCGTTGTAGAGTTCGACTTGGACGTCGAGGTTTCCCCCGCGCGTGCCGGCTGGCATGAGCCATGGATTGACGGACAATTGCACCGGTCCGTTGCCGGTGATAAACGAAAAAATATCCACATCGGTGGTCCGCTCGAGGATGCCTTTGTTCGAGGGGTTCGCGTTGATGGTGTCGTTTTCAGGGGTGGTGGAAACAACGTTGGTCCCTGCCGTGATGACGAGAGGCGTGGCGCTGGCGCGTGTGCCGCTGTGATCATCGGCACGGTAGGTAAGCTTTCCGGCGATGACGGTTAGGTCATCTTGAGCGTTGTTGGATAAGGCGTAGTCGCCCTTGGACCATTGGCTTACGTTGCGGTTGTAGCCGGTGCCCATGATGGGACCCCAAGAGATTTCTCCGCTGCCGTGGCCGCCATAGTAGTCGAGGGTGCTGGTGCCATCATGCGAGAGTCCTAGGTTGTGACCGATTTCATGTGAGACGGCTTCCGAGATATAGGCCTCATTGTTGGCCAAATTGTTATAATAGACCCAGGCTGGTCGGTAGCTCGCGAAGGTGCTGCTGCCAAAGACATTGACGTAGGCCACTCCGCCGCCGCCGCTGCTGGGATTCGCCGCACCGTTGGCGTCGGTTGAGCGGGTAATCAATGCCATCGCGGTTCGGCTGTTGAAGGATGCCGGGCGCTCGGTGGTGACGTTCACGTCAAACAGCGCGTAATCTTCGGCAACGCGCTGCCACACCCGTTTGATCGCCGTTTGTTCGCTATCGCTGAAGGTGGTGATGTCGGTGTCGCTGCTGAACGGTAGCGCCGGAATCACGCTGCGGGCCAAGGTGGTGTTCCACTGCGTGGCGGTGACGTCTTCTCCCGAGAAATTGAGATAAATCACGTTTGGAGCTCCCGGGCGGCTGTTGAAAACGAGGTGGTCCGGAAATGGACTGATAGGCACCGTGGCGAGGGTCGCCGCAGCGACCTCAGGCGAAGTTGACTCGGTGGCCGCTTGGACGGGATGACTGAAGCCGCAGCCGTAGGAGATGCAGCCGTCGGGATCGACCTGCATGGAGGCCACATCGGCAGCCGGGAAATGGAAGCTGCGCAGCCATTGCAAGGCTCGGCCTCGCGCCGCCAAGGGAAGTTTTTCAAGGCGCTCACGAAACGGGCCGGACGGGAGTTCATCGGCCCGCTTTAGTAGGCCTTTTGGAAACTGCGCGGGAGGCACCGCTTGCTGGGCATTCAATCCCGTCGCAGAACCCAGCAGCGCAATCGCGAGGGGCGCAATGCCGATTTTCATCGGATCTAGGATCACCGCGGGCAGGCCTCGACCTGCCTGAATTGCGGGTTCGAAACGTTGCCGAAAGGCCCGCAGATTTTTGCGAAAATAGGAATACATCCTCAGGTTTTTACTTTCTTCGGTGAAGTGTAATGCCCGGGGAGACGCTGGTTTACTTAAAGGATTGGGTTCATCACGCAATCCTGATTTTCACTTTTTTAAAAATTCGTTCAATTTCAGAACCGTTTGCCACCGCATCAGAGTGCCACCAGATGCCTGCGGGGTGGAATGATTCCATGAGCGGTGAGATTGGCGGTAACCGTCGGCAAAATCGCTCAATGGTGGCTGGAAGGGCCGAAGTTGCCGGGCATTTTCGGAGCTTGTACCGACTGGAAGAAGACTTGGCGTTCCAGCAACTCGGCGATGAGCAGGAGTGGCAGCGCGACCCATGGATTCATCGGGGCGGTGAACAGAGCGAGGTAGGCGAACACGAAGCGAGCGCGGAAAATTTTGCCCAGCGGTCCCGTTTGGAGCCGCGCGCTGTGGGTGTCAGGCGACCACGCGGCGTCCTCGCAATCGGCCAATTGGGCGACCCGGGACTCGGGGATCATCTTGAGCAGCACCGTCGCGACGAGGGCGAACCATGCCGTGGGTGACGGCGCGTGGATGAGATGGGCAAGAGCGGCAAAGCTGGCAACGCTGCCGAAGAAGCGAGCGGCCCCCAAGGGGAAACGCCACAGCGAGCGATGCGTGTCGTGATAGATCATCACGCTGGTGAAAACGGCGATCAGGCCGACGGCGATTGCGGAAACCGTGGTCACTCCCAACGCCAGCGGGAACCAAGCGGAAATCCAACTCGGGATGGGATAGTCCTTCAGGAAGGGAACTTGGTCCACCATGGGCAGCAGCGAGAAGGCCACCAAGGCCATCGGGATGGGCGCGAAGAGCGAGAAGGCGAGGATTTCCCGCGACAGCCATGAGGTGCGCAGGCCGAGGAAAAAGCGCCAAGCTTTCAGCGGTTGGCCAAGGTGGAAGACCGATGCGCCCATGCCGGAAAAGAAGATGGCTGCACCGGTGATGGCGATGGCGGGTGAGTTGTGGGATGCCATCAACATGCCGGCACCGGCTTGAGTGAGCATCAGCATGAGTACCAGCGGCCAGTGCGCGTGTTGCGGCACCAGCATTTCGCGATCGGCGGCGACGGCAGACTCCGGCACGCTGCGGCCGATGTAGCGGGTGGTCGGTTGCGTGATGCGATAATTACCTAACAGGGATGAGGGTTGTTCCGCCATCGTCGAGTCGCGTGGGCGCTGCGCCGGGACCTTGATGATGCGGATGGCCTCAGTGGGGCAGGCTTGCACGCAAGCCGGGGCCTCACCTTCGGCAAGACGTTGGTGGCACATGTCACATTTTCGAACAATGCCACGCTTTTTGGAAAATTTGGGAACGTCGTAAGGGCACTTGAGAATGCAGTAGGAACAGCCGATGCATTGATCGTCCAAGTGGCGAACGATGCCGGTTTCCGCATCCTTTTCGTAGGCTCCCACTGGGCAGCCGTTCATGCAGCCGGGGTCGGCGCAATGATGGCAGGCGGTGGTGACCGTTTGTTGCCAGCCCGGCGTTTCACTGCCTCCTAACAAGGTGCCGGTGTCGCGCCACGCCTCGTGATCGTCCAGGCCATTGAGCGAGTGGCAAGCGGAGACGCAGGCCTTGCAGCCGGTGCA
Source organism: Verrucomicrobiota bacterium (assembly GCA_040387215.1). Taxonomy (GTDB): domain Bacteria; phylum Verrucomicrobiota; class Verrucomicrobiia; order Verrucomicrobiales; family Akkermansiaceae; genus Luteolibacter. The sequence continues at coordinate 81,638 of JAZKEG010000011.1, forward strand.
GCGATCAAGCGAAACCTCAAACGCGTATTGCTCGCCCGTGCTCGGTTTCGTCAGCGGGATGAGGCTGCGGTAGTGGTCCGCGAGATCGGGCTGGCGACGGTGGTGGATGTCGGAAAACCGTGCAACCGGAGTTTGCAGCGTCTTCTGCTCGGCAAGCAGCTTGTCGATGAGGTTGCCCTGTTCAATATCCTGCTTCGGGGCACTCTTGAGGGCCGGGATGCGTTGGAGAGTGGCGGGCATGATTGGGGAATTGCGAGGTTTCTAACGAGATCTATCAAGCTGCGACCAAGGCGGCCAGAGCCTCGTCGAGCTGCTTGGTCCACGCGGCAAAGGGTTCGTCGAAATCGACATCGCACTCGACGATGGGGAAGAGTGCCTTCGCACCGAGCTCGCTGAGGCGTTGGTGGAAATCGTGCCCGCACTTGCAAAAATCTGGGTAGCTGGAATCGCCGAGCGCGAGAACCGCGAAGTTGACCGCAGCCAACGAAGGGGCGTCGGCGGCGTGCAATGCGGCGTGCAGCGCGGCGGCGTTGTCAGGCGGCTCCCCATCGCCGTAGGTGGAGGTGATGATGAAGACATGCTCGGAGGATGTTAGGTCTTCTGGAGAAACCTCCGCCATGTCGCGCAGGGTGGGGGAATGGCCTTTGGCGGTGAGCGTTTTGGCGAGCTTTTTCCCCAAGCCCTCAGAGCTGCCAGTTTGAGATCCCCAGAGGATGGTGACGGGCAGGCCGGGAGCGGCAGGGGCTGTTGCGGCTGGCGCGGAAGAGCCGCCGGAATGCGGGAGTAGCGCACAGTTGACGGCATCCAAGTAGCCCTTGAGCCACATGCGCTGGGCACCGGAAAAGGGTGCGTTGTTAGGAACGGTGAGTGCCATGGTTTCGTGAAGTGGTGGTGGATCAGGCAGCGGCAATTTTAGCAGGATCGCAAAGATCCATCAGTTGTTCGGGCGTGTGGCGATTTGCAAAAACGGCGAAGGGCTCGTCTTCTATCCGATCGCGCAGATAGACGACCAGCAGTTGCTCGATGAGCGCGGGCATTTCGTCAGCACGGACGTTTTTCCAAACTTCGCGGGCGATCGCTTGGGTGTCGTCCACGCCGCCGCCGAGCACGATGTTGTAGCCGTCCACGGTCGAGCCATCCTCCTGTTTCACGCGGGTGCCCATCATGCCGATGTCGCCGATGTAATGTTGGGCGCAAGAATGCTGGCAGCCGGTGAGGTGGATGTTGACCGGTTGGTCGAGGATCATCTTCGAAGTGAGGTGCGCGCCGAGGGCGATGGCGTTGCCCTTGGTGTCGGCGGCGGCGTACTTGCAACCGCGACTGCCGGTGCAGGCGATGAGCCCGCCTGTCAGCGTGTTGTTGCGATGGTCGAGCCCCGTCGCTTGGATCGCCGTGATCGCGTCTTGCAGCTTTTCCTCAGGGATGCCCGGGATGATGAGATTCTGCCAAACCGTGAGGCGGATCTCGCTGCGGCCGAACTCGTCTGCGATGTCAGCCAGCGCGTGCATTTGGGCGACCGACATGCGGCCGACCGGCGTGAGGATGCCGATGTAATGCTTGCCGTCGGTTTGTTGGTGAATGCCGAGGTGGCCGTGCTTGGACTTCGGCGCAGATGGTTCACAGGCTTCCAGCGGAAACTCGCGCAACGCAAAGGTGAGTTTCTTCGCGGTTTCCTCCAAGGTTTTCGGAATTCCCCAGTCGTCGACGAGATACTTGAGGCGGGCCTTCTTGCGGTTGGTGCGGTCGCCGTTCTCGATGAACACGCGGATCAGCGCGGCGGCGACGGGGACGGTCTCGGCTGGGGTGAGCAGCACGCCACAATCCGTGGCGAATTGCTTGTGGCCGGTGATGCCGCAGAGCTGCATGCGGAAATAAACGCCAGGCGCGATGCCTTTTTCGTTAGGGCCGACTTTCACCGCGTAGAACCCGATGTCGTTGGTGTCGGCGCAAACGGAAACACAACCGCCGGAGTCGTAGGAAATGTTGAATTTGCGCGGCAGCCCATAGAGGTCGCGGTTTTTCAAAATGTAATGATGCATCGCACGGGCGTAGGGCATCACGTCGATGAGTTCCGTGGGATCGAATCCCGTGGTCGGCGTGGCGGTGATGTTGCGGATGTTGTCCGCACCCGCCCCTTGCGAGGTGAGGCCGATGTCGGCGAGCTTCATCAGGATGTTCGCGCAGTTTTCCGGCATGATTTCACGCACTTGGACGTTGGCGCGTGTCGTCAGGTCGACATGGCCCGGACCCCAATCCTGAGCAATTTCGGCCAAGCCGCGGAACTGATAGGTGCTCAGCGCTCCGCCTGCGATGCGGCAGCGCAGCATGAAGCTTTCTTGCGCTGGCGTGACGAAGAACAGGCCGTGGAACTTGTAGCGGAAGATGTCGCCATCGGTGGGGAAAACGTTCTTCTCAGCATTGGCCAGGATGGTGTCGTAGCAATCGAGGCCATTTTTCTCATGCTTCACCTGCTCCTCGCGGCAAAGTTCGTCGACAGGTGTGCCAAACACCATTTCCACCGCTTCGGAAGGATCGTGTGTGAATCGGCTCGACGCGTCTTGGCCGAGAAAGGGCAGCTCTCGCGACTGGAGGATGCCGGTCACGAATCCGGAGAGATACGAGGTTTGTTCCTCGCTGAAGCCTGAGTTGTTGAAATCGACCATGGTTTGCGGACGGGTTGTCTGTCCTCCATTGAGCACCCGCTGTGCCACGCTCGTTTGCCTCCGGAAATTGATGGATCAATCTCATCCACGCCGAGAATGAATTTTGCTCATCGATGAGCTCTCTGGTCATGAGTGTGGCGATGATGGAGGGGAATCGACGATCTTTGCGGCTTACCTCGTCCCGCTTCCGCTCGATCTCGGGACAGCATCCCGTTCGGGAATGATTTATCGAATCGATTTCAAGCCGCGCCCGTCTCTCCCTGCGCAAAGCAACAACCCAGGAGGGACTTATGAATTTTAAAACCAATGATTTAATGAGGGGGCTCGTCGCGATCGCGATCGCAGGAGCGATGGCCGGGGCAGAAAGCGTCACCGCCCAACGTGCTGACAGCGACTCAGGGATGGAAGTCCTCACCCGGGGACCGGTGCACGAGGCATTCGCTGAGACCGTGGTTTTCGATCCCACCCCAGGGATCATCATCGATCGACAACCGCCTGAACTGATCGAAGAATTGATGCCGGATCAAAGACCCGTGGGGTCGAATGTGGAATGGATACCCGGCTACTGGGGGTGGGATGAAGATCAGAATGACTTTCTCTGGATCAGCGGCATTTGGCGCAACCTACCACCCGGCCGCCAATGGATTCCAGGGTATTGGGCAGCTCAAGATCAGAGCTACCAATGGACCTCAGGTTACTGGCAGGACGCGACGACGTCCGAAGTTTCCTATCTTCCCGAGCCACCGCGCAGTGTGGAGGCTGGGCCGAACGTCGTCGCGGTATCGTCCAATCAAACGTGGATTCCCGGAAACTGGTTGTATCAAGAGAACCGCTACGCATGGCGTGCAGGCTATTGGGTGGACGCCCGCCCGGACTGGAGCTGGACGCCTTCCTATTATCGCTGGACGCGCCGCGGCTACATCTACGTGGATGGCTATTGGGATTATCCCGTCCGGAATCGCGGGGTGATCTTTGCCCCCGTCCGATTCGGAAGGTCTTACATTTCACAAGCGAGCTTCAGCTATTCTCCGGTCACGGTGATCACGCTGTCGGTATTCACCAACCACTTGTTCCTCAGGCCTTCCTACGGCCACTACTATTTCGGCGACTATTATGAGCCGAGATATCGCGACAACTACTACGCGTCCTATTCTTACAACTCCGGTCGCCGCGGGTATGACCCCATCTTTTCCCACCACCGTTGGGAGCACCGGAATGATCAGAACTGGATGGAGGATCGCCGGAACTATTTTGAATATCGCCGCGACCATGCGGATGCTCGCCCACCCCGCACTTGGGCTGCCCTGGATCGACGTTCAATGCAGGATCGCCAGCTTGGCGACTATGGAGTGGCGGAGCGTTACGACCAGATGGTGCGTAACGACGGTGGCGGACGCCAGCGTTTCCAAGCCGTGAATACTCGGGAGCGCGAGCGTTTCGTTTCGCAAAAGCGGGAAATCCGGGCATTCAGCCGTGAGCGCCAGCAACAGGAAATCGCCGGAGTGAGCCCCCGTGGTGGTCGATCCGCCCAGGCCGAACCGAATCGTGTGAAGGTGAGAAATTCTCCCCTGCGCTCCACCCAATCGGATCTTTCCGAGAAGAATGGCGGACCTCCGGCACGTTTGAAGGAGCGCGCGCCAGATAAGAAAGGTGAGCTCACCCAAAAGCCCGGCCAGATGACCCAAGGCACCAAGGCGCAAAGCAAGCGCTCGGAGGGTCGCGCAGAAAAAGCGAACCAAGCCGACCTGCCTAACCGCCGCACCGATGCGACCAACCAAGGAAAGGCAACTGCGGAAACCCGAACCAAACCCGGTCAACGTCGTGAGGCTGAGCCAAACTCGAAGGGCAAATCCAATCAGCCGTCCCAAAGCACGCCAGCGCGTGACAAGGTCGGCAACCCGCAAAATAAGGCATCGAAGGGCAACGTGGACGACCGCCGCAAGACCTCGGCAGCAGATCGATCTGGCGAAAAGGTGACTCCAAAGCGCCAGGCATCTCCGACGCCAAAACGCCAGGCCGAGCCAAGTCCAAAACGCCAAGCCGCTCCGACGCCGAAGCGCCAGGCCGAGCCAGCTCCAAAACGCCAGGCCGCTCCGACGCCGAAGCGTCAGGCATCTCCGACGCCAAAGCGCCAAGCCGAGCCAAGTCCAAAACGTCAGGCATCTCCGACGCCGAAGCGCCAAGCCCAGCCAACGCCAAAACGTCAGGCCGCTCCGACTCCGCAACGCCAGGCCGAGCCAAGTCCAAAACGTCAGGCATCTCCAACGCCAAAGCGCCAAGCCCAGCCGACGCCAAAACGTCAGGCCGCTCCGACTCCGCAACGCAAAGCGGATCCAGTACGGCAGCGGAAGGCGAAGTCCGGTGAGGATGAAGCGGCGGACGAGAAATCGGGACGCGTGAAGAAATAGGCGAAATCGGATCCGCTCGTTCGCATTCCAGAGGAAATTTTTCCGCAGCGGTGCGAACGAGCGTTTCTTGAGTGGCTGACCGAATGATTCGTGAGATGTGACCGATTCGTGGTGCCTGAGACTTTGGATGGCTCCGCTTTCTGCGGGCGAAATGAATTTCGCGCGCCAGTTTTCAGAAAGTTCCGCAGAAGAAATGGCGAATGAAAGCGGCGCTCGCTGTTAGCGAAGAGCGATCCAAGTGATTAACCAGCCGAGGGTGGAAGCGATGGCAATGCATTTCCAGAAAAGGAGGGGATTGCGCAGGGCGAGAGGCAGCGAGTGGATGGGCTGCAGCGAGGTGTCCGGGTGGCGCAGGTTGTGGACGAACTCGGACATGGCTTCTTGGCGACTCTCGGGACGCATGGAAAGTGCCTTGCGCAGAACGGCGTCGAACCATGGCGGGACCATGGGGTTGTGGCCGGATGCGGGCTGATAGGTGAGGTTGTGGAAATCGCGTTGGCTTTTCGCGAATTCCCACGCCTTGCCGTAGGGATGCCGACCGCCGGTGAGAAGGTGATAGGTGATGGCGGCGATGGAGAAGAGATCGGACCGGCTGCTCGGGGTGAGGCCGAGGCGATACTCGGGGGCCGAAAAATCCACCGTGCCGAGCGCGGACGTCCGCTCGAAGGGCGTGGAAATTTCCGCGATGCCGCCGATGCGGCAGGAGCCGTAGTCGATGATTTTCAC
>JAZKEG010000012.1:0-41569 GCA_040387215.1 Verrucomicrobiota bacterium
TCGTCGATGCCGATGGCCGCCTCGTCGGACTCATCACCGGCTCGGACATCGAAAAGCGCATCACCTTCACCAACGCGGCGAAGGACGACAACGGTCAGCTCCGCTGCGGCGCGGCCGTGGGCGTGGGGCCGGATTGCATCGACCGCGGGCAGGTGCTCATCGATGCCGGTGCCGATGCGTTGTTCATCGACGCCGCGACCGGGCACACCCGCCACGTGATGGAAGTCATCGGCAAGTTGCGCGCACTTTCCCATGTCCCAGTCGTTGCCGGTAACGTGGTCACCGAACAAGGTGCGCGGGATTTGGTTGCCGCCGGTGCGAGTGCCGTGAAGGTAGGCGTGGGCCCGGGATCGATTTGCACCACGCGGGTCATTTCCGGCGTCGGCATGCCGCAGTTTACCGCCATCCGCAATGTGGCGGACGTCTGCCGCGAAGCTGGCGTCAAAGTCATCGCCGACGGCGGCATCCGCTACTCGGGGGACATCGTGAAAGCGCTCGCCGCAGGAGCCGATCTGGTGATGCTCGGTTCACTGCTTGCTGGGACGCGCGAAAGCCCCGGCCAGACGGTGCAATCCCAAGGTCGCCGATTCAAAACTTACCGTGGCATGGGATCCATCGGCGCCATGCAAAAAGGCGCGGGAGATCGCTACGGCCAGAACAGCTCCGGCAAACTGGTGGCGGAAGGTGTCGAAGGACGCGTGCCCTACAAAGGCCCGTTGTCTGACGTGATTTTCCAACTCATGGGCGGCCTCAAGTCCGGCATGGGCTACGTGGGAGCGACCAATTTGGAAAACCTCCGCGAACGTGCCAACTTCGTCCGCGTCACCGCCGGCGGCCTGCGCGAAAGCCACGTCCATGACATCGTCATGACCGAGGAGCCGACCAACTATCAGCCGCTCAGCTAAGCATTAAATCCTAAGCACGAAATTCTAAACGAAGATTTAGAGTCGCAGTGCGTCAGGCCCTCTTCGTTTCGAATTTAGAATTTAAGATTTAGAATTTTCTTCTCCATGCACGATTCCCATCACGTCGCCGTTCTCGATTTCGGCTCGCAGTACACACAGCTCATTGTTCGCCGGGTGCGCGAGCTTGGCCACTTCGCGAAGCTTTACGCGATCGAAGATTTTCCGGACATCGGGAAACCCGGAGCCATCATTCTATCCGGTGGTCCGAAGAGCACGAGCGAGGTGGATGCGCCGGATCTGGATTTCGAAGCGCTCAAGGCGTTCAACGTTCCGGTGCTCGGCGTCTGTTATGGAATGCAGTTGCTGAACATCAAGTTTGGCGGCAGCGTGGAGGCGAGCAACCGCCGCGAATACGGACCGGCCGATTTGTTTCCCGCCGCGAGCGTGGGGCTTTACGAAGGCATTTCCGCCTGTTCGCAGGTTTGGATGAGCCATTCGGACACGGTGAAAATTTTGCCTGAAGGCGCGAAGGTCATTGCTTCGAACCAGCATGGCACGCCCGTTTCGCTGCAATGGGATGATCTGTTCTTTGGCATCCAGTTCCACCCGGAAGTCACGCACAGCCACGAAGGATTGCAGATCCTGAAAAATTTCCTCGATCACGCCAAGGACCTGTTGCCGTTCCAGATCGACGATTTCAAGCGCGAGATGATTGACGACATCCGGGCCAAGGTGGGCGACAAGCAGGTTGTCTGCGGCGTTTCGGGCGGTGTCGACAGCACGGTGCTCGCGGTGCTGCTTAAAGAGGCTGGTGTGAAGACTCGGCCTATCTTTGTCGACAATGGATTGCTTCGCAAAGATGAGGCGCAAGTGGTGCAGGAGAATTTCAAACGCATCGGCGTGGAAATCGAAACCATCGATGCGTCGGAGCGATTTCTAACGGCGCTGGCGGGCGAAGCGGATCCTGAGAAGAAGCGCAAGATCATCGGCAACCTGTTCATCGAGGTGTTTTGGGATGCGGTCGGTGATGCGGAAATGCTTGCGCAAGGCACGCTCTATCCGGACGTGATCGAAAGTGCGTCGAATGCGAAATCGAAAGCATCGGTGATCAAGACGCACCACAACCGGGTGGCGAAAATCCTCGAACTGCAAGCGGAGGGCAAGGTGCTGGAGCCGCTTGCGGAACTGTTCAAGGACGAGGTTCGCGAACTGGGCACGGCGCTCGGCATCCCAGAAGACATTCTCCAACGCCATCCATTCCCCGGTCCGGGTTTGGCGGTTCGCTGCCCCGGCGAGGTCACTCCAGAGCGCCTTCGCATCATCCGTGAGTGCGACGCGATTTTCATCGGCAAGCTCAAGGAGCACGGCTGGTATGACAAGGTCTGGCAGGCTTATGCCGGTCTCATTCCGGTGAAAACGGTCGGAGTCAAAGGCGATGAGCGCAGCTACGAATGGGCGACCAATCTCCGCGCCGTCGTTTCCGAAGATGCGATGACCGCCGACTGGGTGGAGCTTCCGGCCATCCTTCTGCGCGAGACGAGCCACCGCATTCTCAACGAAGTCAAAGGCATCAACCGCGTGCTTTACGACATTTCCACCAAGCCACCGGCGAGCATCGAGTGGGAGTGAGGAGTGGCGACCTTCCGCCTTCTTCCTCCTTTCGCCGTCTTACGCGACCCTAGGTTCCCGACTCCTGAGTCCATGAGTCTCCAATCTAACGATCGCGCGGTGTCGGCCTTGTTCCGCGTGTTCGGTGGAGCCGAGCCGGAGGTGACGGGGGACGCGGTGGAAATTTCGAGCGAACGGGGGATGCATCTTGGCGAATACCGGGTGCTCTCGGTGTTGGTGCCCGTCTCCCTTTTCCTTTGCTTGGGCGATTGGCTTGCGGGTTTGTTAGGAATGGCGGGTTGGGGGCTCGCTTTACCGTTAGGATTTCTCGCTCTCAACGTGATGCCTTTTTTGGTCGGTGCAAGGTCTCGCGAATGGCAATGGCGGTTCACGTTGGCGGCATTCTTGGTCTGGGCGGTGATTCATCGGCGGGCCGATGGGCTGGTGGGAGTCCTGGCCTATCTTTGGATAGGTGTTGGGTGTTTGAATGTCGGCGCGTGGCTCGTACTTGGCTGGCAGGCAACGATGCGTTGGTCCGGCAGAATAGGCATTGCTTGGCGGTTTGTTATTTTCCTAGGCGTGCATGGATTGGCGTTGGTGTTAGGTTGGCAATTCGGCTGGGGGTGGGCGTTGGCGGCTGGGGCTTTGATCGCTGCTGTTTGGTGTCGCATCACCTTCGATCCCGGCAGCCAGGGATTTGGAACGGTCTATCGAAAGGTGGAAGGAAAGGAGATTTTGATCACGATCGACGACGGGCCGGATCCGCATGACACGCCGCTATTGTTGGATCTGCTCGATCGGCATGGCGTGAAGGCGGTGTTTTTCCTGATTGGGGAAAAGGTGCGGGCTTATCCAGAGTTGGCGCGCGAGGTGGTCCACCGTGGCCATGCGATTGGCAACCACACGATGACGCACCCGCAGGCGTCGTTTTGGGCCGCCGGACCTTGGCGGACGCGGCGGGAGATTATTGGCTGCCAAGCCATCCTTCGCGAAGTCACCGGGGTGACGGCGGAGCTTTTCCGCGCGCCTTGCGGGCATCGCAACCTGTTCACCCATCCCATCGCAGAAGAGTTAGGGCTTGAGGTGATGGCCTGGAACCGGCGTGGCTACGATGCGGTGGAAAAGGATGCTTCCAAAGTGCTCGCCCGCATCCTGCCCAAGCTGACCGCTGGCGACATCGTGCTGTTGCACGAGGCGACGCCCATCGCGGTGGAGGTGCTTTCAGGTGTGTTAGATCGAGTGGCTGAATTGAAACTCGTCGTGGCGAATCCTTCGACGATACGTTAGAACGTCCATGCACAACCGACGGTGAAGCCGAGTGCGTCAATGCCGGGGTTGGGATCGGTCATTCCAAGGTTGGAATGGTGAATGAAATAAGGGCCGGCGAGCACGGAGATTTTCTCGGTGATTTGTTGGCGGATGCCGAGCTGGGTGAACCAATTGAAGGTGAAATCCTGGCCCATTCCCTGGGGGCCGCCCGAGCTGTTTGTCCAACCGAAGCCGCCGCCGATCGAGAAATAAACCGAGGTTTTTTGTGAGGGGAACCAATACTCGATGGACGGTGCCGCTGCGAGGCCAAGATAGGCATCCTCGGGGCCGTGAGTGATGGTTTCAAACAGCGCGGAGAAGCGGTTGCGGACGACCAGCTTGGCACCGTTTTCTTGCTCCAACCAGGTCCAAGCGATGGGCGAGCGCAGCGTGAGTTGGGTTGGGATGATCTCGTAGTCGATGTCGGTGTTGTTGCCGACATTCCAGAGGTAGCCGCTTTCCAAGGTCCATTCCCAAGTATCTGGTTCAAGGGCCATGGCGGGAAGCGTCAGCAGGGCCAGCGAGACGAGCAGTTTCATGCCCTTGAACTAGGGGGAAGCTGCAGTTCAGCGCAATGCATTTCCCGCGTCGAATCAGGCGGCGCTGGCGGGGGCCTGGATGAGCAGGCAATCCTCAAGATAGGGCTGGAGGGTGCGCAGCAGGGCCGAGCCGGGTTCTTGAAATTTCTCACGGAATCGGTCCTCGATGCGCTTGAGCGAAAACTCGATGTCGGAAAGCAACAAGTCGTTGAGTTGGCCGCGGACGGTGGCAATGAGGATGACGTGCTCGCCTTGACAGCAAACGGCATTGCGTTGGTCCGGCAACTCGAAGGACTCGCGGAGGCTGCCGTCGTCATGACGCACCTGCATGGTGAGGCGGTGGACGGTGTTTGTCACACGTTTGGGCGAGCCATGGCGGGCGGGATCGCAGCTGGCGTAGGAAACCAGTGCGAGGCTGGACGCATCGACCAAGAAGACTTCTTCGACTTGAAAACGATGGGTTTTTTCAAAAACGACGTCCTCGTAGGTGCGGCTGGTGAAGAGGGCCTGGATGTGCCAGACGAGTCGATCCATGGAACCGGGGCCTTGGAACGGGCGAGAAGCGGGGGAATACTCGGCCAAGGCGCGGCGTATGGTGGCGCGTAGCATGGGTTCGAGGGCTGCATCCACGCCGCTGTCGCGACCGAACTCGATACCGCGCAAGGTTTCCTGGACGAATGGCCCAAGGGCTTCGAAAAGGTCCGCGTCGGTGTAATCGGGGAGCGAGGGAGATGTCGACAGGAAGGGGCTGCTTCTCGCCGGGCGCGTAATCGCCTGCGTCGATGGAGACGGGAAGGCGGGGATGGACGGGGTGCTTTGAAATGGAGTGGGGACACTCTTGGATGATGCCGGAATGGGGGACCATCCCGGCGGAGTGACTGACGGGATGGGGTAGCCGGAGGCCGGACTGGGCAATGGGGGGAATGCCGCGGACATGGTCAAGGAGTGCTGCGGACGGGTGAAACGGAGGGCGATGCGCATTCTGCCAAGGCGCGGGCTGCGAGGGCGATGCGCTTGAAGCGTTCCTCGATGATGTCCCTGTCCATGGCACGGCTTTCGAGCCGAGTGATCTGGGACTCCGTGTGCTCCCAAACGGCGGCAAATTCTTCGCGCAACTGGCCGACGAGGCGACGGTCGCGATCCGCGAGGTGAGTTTGAATGGATCCCTGCCATTCGCTGAGCCAGGTGGTGACCTTTTTCTCAAGTCCGTGGATTTCCGGTGCGGTGGCGACGGAGGCTCGTTGCAACGCGACCTGCTGGATTTGTCCAGCAAGCCGTTGGATCTCATCGCGATGCTGGTTGAAGCGATTTTCGGTCTGCTCGCGATGCGCGTCGCTGAGGCGGTGCACACTTTCCTTGAGGGCTTCAATCTGCGCCTCGTTGGTGAACAATCGATCCTCGAATAGGCCGGACACAGACGGGCTGTGCGGCGTGCCGGGACTGAACCCCGATTCCATGCGTGCGACGCGCTGCTCGAGACGTTCGAGCTGGCGACCGACGATGATCTCGCGGATACGCTCCACCGTCTGGGACGTGGTCCGAGACGGATTGATAGATGGTGGATGGGGGGACATGTGCTCGCCGTGGGGGGAGTTCTGGACCCGGGGAAGTCAGAACACGGTTGCGTTGTGGCGGGACTCTATGTCCAAGCTCGTGATCTTGTAAACAAGATCGATGACATTTCGTTCAAATTTATCGTCAAAAATTTCATGACGCTTTGTGGATCGTTTGTGATGAGTGAGTTATGAAAAGTCTGAATCTGTGAAAGACAGCGGACGGGGAATCGGGTAAAGGTTCCGTAATGTCTGAAGGCGATGAGGAAAAACCAGCGGAGCGGGATGCCGTCCTGACCCAAGCGTATGCGAAAACCCGCAAGAGCCTGATCGCACGGCTGGATAACTGGGAAGATCAGCGGACTTGGGATGAGTTTTATCAAACCTACTGGCGGCTCATCTACTCGGTGGCGGTGAAGGCGGGGTTGCGGCAAGACGAAGCGTTCGATTGCGTGCAGGAAACCATCCTTTCCATCGCCAAGCAGAGTAAGAAAAAGCTCTACGATCCCGAACAGGGTTCCTTCAAAACGTGGCTGATGAACATGACGCGCTGGCGCATCAACGACCAGTTTCGGAAGCGCAAAAAAGACACGGCGATGATGGTGGGCGACTGGGAGAGCGATCGCAAAACGGCGGTGATCGACCGGGTGGAGGATCCGAACGGAGATGTCCTTTCGCGGTTGTGGAATGTGGAGTGGAAAAAGAATGTGGCGGACGCGGCGCTGTCGCGGGTCAAAGCCCAAGTTTCCCCGAAGCAGTATCAGATTTTCGATTGCTACGTGATCAAGCAGTGGGACGCAAAGCAGGTGCAGGATCAGCTCAACGTGAGCATGGCGCAGGTGTATTTGGCCAAGCACCGGGTGGGGGCTGTCCTCAAGCGGGAATTGGCCAAACTCGAAGACGAAGGCGATGCCGATTAAAGTTCGCCCGAGTCCGACCATCCCCGACCATGAGGTCCTGCGCAAGATCGGTGGCGGTGCCTATGGCGAGGTGTGGCTGGCACGCGGGGTGACTGGCGCGTTGCGTGCCGTGAAGGTGGTCTGGCGTGAAGATTTCGAGGACGCGCGTGGGTTTGAGCGGGAGTTCGAGGGGATTTTGAAATTCGAGCCAATGTCGCGGGATCACCCGGCATTGGTGAATATCCTGCACGTGGGCCGCAGTCCGGATGGCGTTTCCTTTTACTACTATGTGATGGAACTGGGCGACGACGTGAGGTCGGGCCAGGACATCAACCCGGTGGAATATGAGCCGCGGACGCTGCGGGCTGACAACCATCAAGGCGCGGGCGTGCAGTGGGACACGAACGATTGCATCGATGTCGGGCTGCGGCTGGCGGAGGCGCTCGATCACTTGCACGAGCGCGGTTTGGCGCACCGCGACGTGAAGCCATCGAACGTGATTTTTGTGAATGGCCGGGCCAAGCTGGCGGACATCGGATTGGTCGCGATGCGTGGTCAGCGGACCTTTGTCGGCACCGAGGGATTTGTGCCGCCGGAAGGGCCGGGTTCGTCGCAGGCGGACATCTACAGCCTGGGCAAGGTGCTTTATGAGATCGCGACGGGAAAGGACAGGCTGTCGTTTCCGGATCTGCCAGAGGTGGTGCCAGGCGGGGCGGATCGCAAGCGTTGGCTACAGCTCAACCGCATCATTTGCGATATTTGCGATCCACGGATTTCCAAACGCAAGATCACCAGCGCGGGGGATCTAGCAGACGAACTGCGCCGCCTGCAACGCGGCAAGCGCCGCCGTCGCAGTGGTCTAGCCGTTTGGATGACCACGCTGGTGTTGGCGGTTTTCACCGGTTGGGCGGCTTGGGAAATGACCAAGGACAGCGACTGGGCGAAAACGTTGGGGCGAGGTCCAGTCAAGGCACCCGCGCAAGAATGGACGTGGCGCGTGGCGACATCTCCCGCTGGTGCGGAAGTTTTCGATCGCCAAGGGAACAGCCTAGGCATCACACCTAACGTCTATCTGAAAGTGCGCATGGGGGATCCCTATGCGTTGGTGTTGAAGAAGACTGGCTACAGCCCACTGGCGGTGGAAGGGACGGTGCCGCCACAGACGGACACGCCCTTGTTCAAGACCTTGAAGGTGGATTCTCCACCGCTAGCAGGTGAGCCGTGGCAGGATCAGCGGGGAAATCTCTATCAGCCAGTGGACTCCATGCACGAGAGTTCGGGCTATGTGCCGAAGGCGGATTGGGATGCATTCGTGAAGGACAGCGGTTTGCCGGAAGGCTCGGCGGACGTTTTGCAATTTTCTCAAAACGGCAAGCAGGTGGAAATCGCCTTGGCCAAACCGGATGAGGTGGATGCCTATTGCGAGTGGTTTCGCAAGAATGGTGCCGATGCGGGTTACATTCCGGAGGATTTCGAAGTGGCCGCACTGGTCGACCGCAATTTCAAAGATGCTGCGATGAGCGCGCGGGCCAACACGGAGGGACTGCGGCCGTTCCGCTTGCAGGTGCGGAAAATCCCCTATGGCAATCTCACTCTAACGACTGAGCCGCCCGGGGTGGAGGTCTATATCAATCCCATCGCCAATCCAAACGGCCAAGTTTCCGCAGGATCCACTCAAAACACCTTGCGCATCCCCGACCTCAGACCCGGGACCTGGCAACTCTATCTGGTGCGCGAGGGATACAAGCCGCTGAAAATGGAGTTTCAAGTGGGCGACGGCGAGAGCGTGACCCGTAGCGTGACCTTGGAAAAGAGCCTCGGCGTGGTTTTCGGCAAACCTTGGGAAAACGGCATTGGCATGAGTTTCGTGCCGGTGAGCGCGGACCTGATGGCTTCGGTTTGGGAAACTCGGGTGAAGGACTACGACTTGTTTGTGAACGAGGCCGGCTATCTCGCCGCACCGCCGACGGATTTCCCACAGACTCCGGAGGATCCGGTGGTGAACGTTTCGCGCGACGATGCAGAAGCGTTCTGTGTATGGCTAACAGAACGTGAGCGAAAAGGGGAGCGCATCGCCGAGACCCATTCGTACCGTCTGCCGACAGACCTCGAATGGAGCCAGATGGTTGGGCTGGAAGAGGATCCGAAGATCAGCCCCGGTTGGCGTCACGCGCGCAAGCAGCAGATTTTTCCTTGGGGAGCGAACTGGCCCGCTACCGGAGATAGAATCGGAAATCTAGCCGATGTCGCAGCGGCCCGAGCACCGGGCATGACAGTGGAGCGGACGATCGTGGGATACGACGACGACTTTGTGCGGACCGCTCCGGTGGGCCGTTTCCCCGCGAACCGACTGGGGCTCCACGATCTAGCAGGAAATGTGCAGGAGTGGGTGCAGGACAGGTATTCCAAGGTTGGCGGGGGAGACCTGCTGGGCGTGTTGCGGGGGGGCGGCTGGACCAGCTATCAGCCGGAAGAACTTTACTCGGGGTCGCGAAATCCGGTGCCACCGGGTTTCATCGACACGAGCTACGGTTTCCGAGTGGTGCTCGCCAAGGAGCCGCCCAAAGCCGAATGAAGCATCATCATTATGGTTGAAATCAAACTGAACTACGAAGGGGATCTGCATTGCGCAGCCGTCCACGGGCCCTCTGGCAACACGCTCGTCACCGATGCACCAGTCGACAACAACGGTCGCGGCGAGGCCTTTTCTCCCACCGACCTCGTCGCGACCGCGCTGGGTGCGTGCATGGCCACGGTCATTGGCATCGTCGCGAAGCGTAAGGGAATCGCCGTGGAGGGCATGGACGTTCGCGTGCGGAAATTCATGTCCGAAGACCTTCCTCGGCGCATCAGCCGCTTGGAATTGGATTTGGACATCCCGTTACCGGCTTCGCATCCGGACCGTGCCGTGCTTGAAGCCGCTGCGCGTGGCTGCCCCGTTCACCACAGCATCCATCCTGATATCGAGGTGGTGATGAACTGGACTTGGATGGAAGGTTGAGTTTTGTCTATCTCGATCAAGGCGCGTAAACCTCGACTTCAGATAGGAAGCCGAAGTTCGGATCGAAGTGGTCCTGCTTGGGATGGCTGTCGATGAAGGTGGCCCGGACGTATCGAGCGCGTGTCGGCTCGAAACGAGCGCGTGCCTGTTCCGCCTTTTTCATGGGAAATTCGTGCCGCCCGACTTCTTTGAAATGGGTTTCATCCTCGCTGATTGAAATGGCGACGGTTTTGGTGGAGCCGACATCGGGCGTGCCATAGGTGACGAGTTGGAGGAGTTGCGGTTCGCCGAGGTCGATGGTGACGGTTTTTGGAAATCCTGAGGACGAATCGGTGGCGTAGCAGGTCGGCGTGTTGTTGCCCCAAGTGCCGTCGGTCAACCCGAGGTTCCATCCGAAGGCGTTCGGGTGGCTGGATTTGAAGGGTTTTCCGCTGGAGACTTTGTGGCCGAGCGTGGGATCGATAGGCCAGTGGCTGTTAAAAGCAGCTGCAGGCAAGCCTTCGCGGTTCATCAGATTCGGTTCGGCGACCTGCGACCAGGCGAAGCGCGCCCGATCTGGTTGAGGCACGGCGGCGCTGGTGAGAACGATCGTTTTGCCGTCGGGTAGAATGCGCGCATCGGCAGGGTGGTAATCGCCATCGAGTGAGGCGACTTCGAACCAGTTGGGTGCCTTTCCGTCGCGAGTGGTTAATCCCTTGCCCGTGTCGTTGAAGCGCACGGCGACCGAGTTGCCGTCGACTTTGAATTCCGAGAAAAGCGGTCCGGATTTCACCAGCCCGGTTTGGCCGTAGGTATCGGCCAGTGCCCACAAGGCAAGTCTGCGGGCGACTTCGCTTTTGTTGGTGGGGTGGATGTCGCGGGTATTTCCAATGTCGTTGATCACCGCCATGCCCGTGTGGGGGACTTTCAGCGTTTCCTGCTGCGCCCACCAGATGCCGGGGAGATCGAAGCTGCGGTTGTCGCCATAGTGGTAGGGGGCGAGTTGGACAAAAAGAAACGGTGCTTCCGCCACTTGGAACATTTTCCGCCAGCCGTGGATGAGTGCCTTCATTTTCGCGGTGTAGAGCATGCCTTCGCCGTTGTTCGACTCACCTTGGTACCAGAGGAAACCGCGCAGGCCGTAGGGGACCAGTGGGTGTATCATTGCCTGGTAGGTGCCTGTTTCCTGATTGGATCCTAGATTGAGGAGTGGGGGAGCTTTGGGCATTTCCGGCACTGGGTTGGCGGAATCCAAAGCGTCGCCAGCAGCATCTGCCCATTTGCCCACTTCGGTGACGTAGTTGCGGAATGGCTGGTCGTATTGCGGAAATCCCGGAGTTTGTGCAAGGCGGCGGGTGCGCAAGGTGGAGAGTTCGTCAATGCCATCCAGCCCTTCCTCCGCCCACCACGGTTCGATGCGCGAGCCGCCCCACGAGCTGTGTATCATGCCGACGGGGATCTTGAGGTCCTCCGTCAGGCGTTTGCCGAAAAAGTAGGCGACCGCAGAAAAATTCAGTGCAGTTTCTGGAGTCGCTGTCGTCCATTTCGCGTCCACGGTCTCTTGTCGTGTGTGGTTCACGATGCGCGGCACTTGAAAAAGGCGCAACAGAGGCACCGGTCCGGCTGCGGCGATGGCTTGGTCTTCTGGACGCGATTCTTTGATTTCCCACTGCATGTTCGATTGCCCGCTGGCCAGCCAAACCTCGCCCACGAGAAGATTGTGGATCTCCATCGGCGGCAGTCCTTGCTCGGTGATGCTTAAAGTGCTGCCGACCGCATTCGCCGGCATGGCGTCCAGCGCGACCTGCCAGCGACCGCTCGGATCCGCTTGGGTGGTCTTGGTCTGACCGCTGAAGGAAACGGTGACGGCGCTTCCGGCTGACGCACGCCCCCAAATGGGGACCGGCTTCTCTCGCTGCAGCACCGCTCCATCTTGGAAAAGCGGAGCCAGAATCACCTCCGCCGAGACGGGAATACCGAGCAGAAGAATGGCCATTGTTGAGAGTTTCGCAGCAGACATGGCCGCTTCCTACGCACTTTGGCTGAGGCGTCTAGCATGGATTTTTCCGGCTTACTTTTGGCCCGAAGTCCTTCAATCTCGTGAAAAAAATGTTGCGTATCGGTCGACCTCAATGCACTTTTTCCGCGAAACCTCACAAAACAAGGTAATTAACTAAGGATTATGCTTCCCGAGCACGCCCCATTCTCCATCGATCAGCGCAAAGCGCTGGATTTGCTACTTGCAGGCCTTGATCCCGTTCAGCGGGGGTGGTTGAGCGGGTTCCTTGCCGCCGCCAGCGCACCCGCCCCTGTGGCTGCACCCGTCGCCGCAGGCAAGCTGCTCGTTTTGTATGGCACCGAGTCGGGTAATTCTGAATCGCTGGCGGATCGCACGGTGAAGGAAGCGAAAAAACGCGGCTTCCAAGCTGCGATGAAAAACATGTCTGACATCGCCCCGGCGGACCTCGCCAAAGCGAGCAATCTGCTGGTCATCGTTTCCACTTGGGGCGACGGCGATGCTCCCGAAACGGCGGTTTCTTTCCACAAGGAATTTATGTCCTCGGAACTCGCCTTGAGTGGCGTGAAATTCTCGGTTTGCGCCTTGGGCGACACGTCCTACGAGAAGTTTTGCCAGATCGGCAAGGAGTTCGATGCTCGTCTCGAAACCCTCGGCGCGACTCGTGTGTTTGCCCGACAGGATTGCGACGTGGACTACGAGGATGGCTATGCGGCATGGTTAAACAGTTCACTTTCCGCACTGGCTCCCGCCTCTGCGGTGGCGGCTCCGACCTCTTTCGTCGCGCCGTCTGCATTTCCTGCGGTCGAGTATGGAAAGAAGAATCCATTCCCTGCAGAGACGCTGGAAAATCTGATTTTAAATGGTGAAGGCTCCTCCAAGGAAACCATTCACGTGGAGTTTTCTCTAGCAGGATCTGGCCTGTCTTACGAGCCGGGCGACGCACTCGCTGTGGTTCCGGTCAACGCGCCGGACGTCGTGAAAGCGATGCTGCAAGCCGCCAAGCTCACCGGCACCGAGGAGATCGAAGTCAAAAACGTCGGTCGCAAGCTGCTTGCCGACGCGCTGCGCGAGGACTTCGATATCACCGCGCTGTCCCGCGCCGTACTCACCAAACTTGCTGAAGCCGCCGACTCCGCGACGCTGCGCGCGTTGCTTGCTGAGGATGCGAAAGACCAACTCAAGGAATACAACTACGGTCGTGAGATCGTCGATGCGGTCGCTGACTTCGCGCCTCACGGACTTCCCGCCGATGCGCTTGCCGGGATTTTCCGCAAGCTGCCGCCGCGGCTTTATTCCATCGCCTCCAGCCCGCTGGCGCACGAGAACGAGGTGCATCTCACCGTGGCTGCTGTGCGCTACGATTCCAATGGCCGTTCGCGCAAGGGCGTCTGTTCCACCTATCTCGCAGATCTGGTGAAAACGGGCGACTCGGTGCCGATGTTCATCCAGCCGAACAAGAATTTCCGCCTGCCTGCTGACGGCTCCACGCCTGTCATCATGGTCGGTCCTGGCACCGGTGTTGCGCCGTTCCGTTCGTTTGTCGAACACCGCGCCGCGCTTGGCAGCTCTGGCAAAAACTGGCTTTTCTTCGGCGACCAGCATTACACCTACGACTTTCTCTATCAACTGGAGTGGCAAGACTTCCTCAAAGACGGCGTGCTCACCCGCCTAGACGTCGCCTTTTCGCGCGATCAGCCTGAGAAGGTTTATGTGCAAGACCGCATGATCGCTCAAGCCAAGGAACTCTATCAGTGGCTGGAAGAAGGTGCCCATTTTTATGTCTGCGGTGATGCGAACCGCATGGCGCACGACGTCCACGAAGCGCTCATTTCGGTCGTGGAAAACCAAGCGGGTATCACACGCGAAGCCGCCGAGGCCTATGTCGAGGACCTCAAGAAAACCAAACGCTATCAACGCGACGTTTACTAACTTTCCAATTCTAAATTTCCACCACCATGAGTGACAAGAAGCTCTCCGCGAACGAATACATCAAGATCGATAGCAACTACCTCCGCGGCACGATCGCCGAAGGACTTGCCGATCTCTCCACCGGATCGATGGTCGAGGATGACCAGCAGTTGCTGAAATTCCACGGCACTTATCAGCAGGATGATCGCGACCTCCGTGCCGGGCGCCGCAAGCACAAGCTGGAGAAGGCGTATTCCTTCATGATTCGCATCCGCGTGCCAGGTGGCGTGGCCACGCCGCAGCAATGGTTGGAGACCGACAGACTGGCGACGCAGTTCGCGAACGGCACGATCAAGCTGACCACACGCCAAGCGTTCCAGTTCCACGGCATCATCAAGAGCAACTTGAAGCGCACGATCGCGGAGATCAACCAAGCCGCGATGGATACCATCGCCGCTTGCGGTGATGTGAACCGCAACGTGATGTGCAATCCGAATCCTTATCTCTCGGACATTCACGCTTTGGCCTTGGAAGACGCGCGCAAGATTTCAGCGCATCTCACGCCACAGACTCGTGCCTATCACGAGATCTGGTTGGACGGTGAGAAGATCGAGTCCAGCGAGGAGGAAATTGAGCCCATCTACGGCAAGACCTATCTGCCGCGGAAGTTCAAGATCACCATTGCCGTGCCGCCGTCGAACGACGTGGACATCTATGCCAACTGCCTTTCGTTCATTGCCATTGTTGAGGCAGGTAAGCTCGTCGGCTACAACGTGGCAGTCGGGGGTGGCATGGGATCGACCCATGGCAACGAAGCGACTTATCCACGCATTGCCGATGTCATCGGCTTTTGCACGCCGGAGCAGGTGGTCGATGTCGCGGAAAAAGTGGTGCTTGTGCAACGCGATTTCGGCGACCGCACCGACCGCAAGCACTCGCGTTTCAAATACACCGTGGATGATCACGGCCCGGCTTGGATCCTTGCCAAGATCAATGAGTACCTCGGCTACGAACTTGGTCCTGTCCGTGATTTTAAATTTGAAGACAACGGCGATCGCTATGGTTGGGTGGAAGATTCGAATGGAAACTCGCACCTCACGCTGTTCATCTCCGGTGGTCGCGTGCTCGACACGCCATCCTATCCGATGCGTACGGGGTTGCGTGAGATCGCAAAAATTCACGACGGCGATTTCCGCCTGACTGCGAACCAAAATCTCATCATCGCTAACGTTTCTCCCGAGAAGCGTCCGGAAATCGAAAAGCTGTTGGAGCAATACGGCATCAAGGACAGCCACGTGAAGAGCGCATTGCGGCTCAATGCACTGGCTTGCGTCGCGCTTCCCACTTGCGCCCTCGCGTTGGCTGAAGCAGAGCGTTTTCTGCCGGATCTCATCACGGAACTTGAAACGTCGCTGGAAGAGAATGGTCTTCGCCATGATGCCATCACCATCCGCATGACGGGTTGCCCGAATGGTTGCGCCCGTCCCTTCATTGCAGAGATTGGTTTCGTCGGCCGTGGACCCGATCGCTACAACGTGTACCTCGGTGCTGGCTTCGCCGGTCAGCGCTTGTCCAAACTCTATCGAGAAGATGTCATGTCCGCCGATATCAAGTCGCTCCTAGCACCTATCTTCGCGCACTATGCCAAAGAGCGCAACGAGGGTGAGCGATTCGGAGACTTCTGCATTCGCGCTGGCTACGTTGCCGCCACCATTCAGGGACCTGATTTCCACAAGAACATTAAGTCTGAGGCATTCGCCTCCGTTTGAACTACCCCACGACTATGCAAGCCCTCAAATTCCACGCGGAGCCGGACCTCGATCCAGAGTTGCTGTCCGCGGAAATCTCGCCGTTGCGCGCGGGCGAGCGGATTCGCTTGCTCTATGAACGGTTGGGCGACCACTTGGTGGCGACCACCAGCTTTGGCATCCAGGCCGCAGTGATGTTGCACCTCATCCACGAGCATGCGCCGAAGATCCCCGTCGTCTTCATCGATACCGGATTTCTATTTCCGGAAACGTATCGTTACATCGATCAACTGACCTCGCGGCTCGATTTAGACATTCGTGTCTATCAGCCAACCGTTTCGGCCGCTCGTATCCAAGCGTTGTGGGGAAATCTGTGGGACGGATCCAAGGAAGAGCAGGATCGCTACGCGATGCTCACCAAGATCGAGCCCATGAACCGCGCGCTCAAAGAAACCGGCGCGGATGTCTGGCTCAGCGGTTTGCGCCGTTCGCAGTCGAGCAGCCGTGTTGAACGGCCCTTCGTCGAACGCCAGAAGAAGACACTCAAAGCCTATCCGATTTTGGATTGGGCGGACGCGCAGGTGGACTTGTATTTCCATCAGAACAACCTGCCGCGCCATCCGCTGGCGGACCAAGGCTACACCACGATGGGCGACTGGCACAGCACGCGGCCAGCGCTTGATGGAGACGGCGAGTCCTCACGTTTCAATGGTGAAAAGTATGAATGCGGTCTGCATCTCGATTCCGGCAGCTCGGACTTCCAGATCTGAAAGTAATCTGCTATTGGCTCCGGCATGTTGCTGAAGTTCCTTCGTCGGTCAGGATGGGTGTTGCTGGGGCTTGTCGTGTTGTTGCTCCTGCTGTGGGCAGCGGGAGCTTTGTTTTACGACCTTCCCGCCGCGCCCGTGGTTCGCAAGATCGTGGCCGTTTTGTTTCTTTTGGTCACCGTCTCCTGTGGCCTATTCGGTCGCGGGAGACTGCGTTGGTGCGCGCCATTGGCGGCATGCGTCGTGACGGTTTGGTGGCTCACCTTGAAACCATCTAACGACCGCGATTGGTTGGCCGATGTGGACCGCACCGGCTGGGCCGAGGTCAATGGAGATCGCGTGACGCTCCATAACGTCCGCAACTTCGACTACCGCACCGAAACCGAGTTCACCGCGCACTGGGAAACTCGCACGGTCGATCTGTCCAAACTCACCGGAATCGACATGGCGATCAACTATTGGGGATCGCCTTACATCGCGCATCCCATCGTGAGCTTTCAATTCAGCGATGCGCCGCCTATTTGTTTCTCGATTGAAACGCGGAAGGAAAAGGGCGAGAGCTACTCGGCCATCGGCGGCCTCTACCGCCAGTATGAACTGATTTTCATCATCGCCGAGGAGCGCGATGTGATACGAGTGCGGACGAACTACCGCAAGGGAGAGGATATCTATTTGTATCGATTGCACATGACTCCAGAGAAAGCGCGCGGGCGTTTCATGGAATATGTCAATAGCTTGAACCGGTTGAGAGATCAGCCGAAATGGTACAATGCGATCACGACCAACTGCACGACCAGCATCCGTAGCCAGCATGCGCATCACCGAAGGCCTTGGGACTGGCGCATTCTACTCAATGGAAAGGGCGACGAAATGTTGTTCGAGCAAGGAGCCATCGGCGCGGGAGAGATGCCATTCGCGGAGTTCAAGAAACGCTCGCTGATCGATGATGACGCGAAGGCGGCCGATCAATCTGCTGATTTTTCGTCTCTCATCCGAGCAAACGCACCTTCGTTTCAGCGATGAACACGTCACCAAAACCGTTGCGCTGGGGAATCCTTAGCACGGCTCGCATCGGCCGGAGAAACTGGGCCGGTATGCGAGAAAGTGGTGCCGCCACACTGGTCGCTGTGGCCAGCCGTGATGTGGAAAAGGCGCGGGAATTCATTGCAGAAATGCAGGAAACGGAGCCGTGGGAGGAGGTTCCGTTGGCGCTGGGAAGCTACGATGAGTTGTTAGCCCGTCGCGATATTGACGCGGTTTATATCCCGTTGCCCACCGCACTGCGCAAGGAATGGGTGATGAAGGCGGCGGCAGCCGGAAAGCATGTGCTGAGCGAAAAGCCGTGCGCGGTCAGTGCGGATGACCTGTGCGAGATGATAGAATGTTGTGAAGCAAACGGCGTGCTTTTCATGGACGGCGTGGTGTTCATGCATGACCTGCGTTTCGCGGCAATGCGTGGCATCTTGGATGATGGATCAACGCTTGGCGACCTGAAGCGCATCTCCTCCGCCTTCAGTTTTCGAGCCGATGATCGTTTCTTGATTGATAACATCCGTGGCAGTTCTGGGTTGGAACCGGCGGGCTGTTTGGGAGATTTAGGTTGGTATTGTATCCGTGCTTCGTTGTGGGCAATGAACTGGCAACTGCCGGTGAAGGTCTACGGACGTGTCTTGGAACAGGTCGATCAGGCCATCATGGAGTTTTCCGGTGAAATGGATTTTCCCGGTGGAGTCACGGCGGCGTTTTACTGTTCGTTCCGCACGCCGGACCAGAAATGGCTGCATCTCTGTGGCTCTGGAGGAAATTTGCGCGTCGCCGATTTTGTCAGCCCGATGGAGGCCGTCGACTTCGATTGGGAGATCAACTACAGCCGCGAGCCGCGTGTCGCCACCGAAGGCCTCGGCAATGTGGCGCGTATGTTTGTCCGTTTTGCCGATGAAGCCGCCGCAGACGTTCCCGATTTGCCCTGGGCGGAGATCGCGTTGAAAACGCAACGAGTCCAAGATGCGTGTCTGCTTTCTAGCAGACTTGGAACTGCGGTCCATCTTTGAGCAGGATGCGTCGCATGACGGGGATTGTGTTGGGATCGGGATTGGCATGTCTGGCGGACACAGTGCGAGTGGAGCGCGAGGTTTCGTTCACCGAGGCGGGATTGCCTGTGTCGTCGGTGCCGGGGCATGCTGGGAAATTTGTTTTTGGAAAACTCGGGAGCTGTCCTGTCGCATTGATGCAAGGTCGGCTGCATCTTTATGAAGGGCATTCCGCGCGACAGGTCGCGGCGGGCGTGCGCTGGATGGCGAAGCAAGGGGTGGATAGGCTCATTCTCACCAATGCGGCGGGCACTTTGCATCCAGAGTTTTCGCCGGGCCATTGGATGATGTTGTCCGATCATTTGAATCTAACGGGTGTCTCGCCGTTGATGGGATCCGCATTCATCGACATGAGCACGACTTACGACGTGGCTTGGCGCAACCGTTTTCGTGAAGAGGCGTTGTGCCTAAGTATGCCGTTGCATGAGGGCGTTTACGCGGGATTGTGCGGACCGCAGTATGAAACTCCGGCTGAAATTCGCATGCTGCGGCTGCTGGGGGCAGACGCGGTGGGCATGAGCACGGTCTTGGAAGCCATCCAAGCGCGGGCGCTTGGGTTGCCGGTGGTCGGCTTTTCCTGTCTCACGAATTGGGCGGCGGGTATCTCCACGGCGGCCTTGAATCATGACGACGTGTTGGCGACGGGCAAGGCGGCTGCGGACGAGATGATCGCGCTGCTGAATAGGGTGTTGGATTCCGACACGCCTACGGGGTTGCAATCGTCGGGGATGTTGTCCTAGCGTCGGCAAGATGGTGGTGACGAAAATGTTGCGAGCCGCTGCGGGCTGGCTGGAGCTGGGACTCGCGGACGAGGCGTTGATCGAGCTGCAGGCATTGCCGCCAGACGTGCAGGTGCTGCGAGGACCGTTAGAGCTGAAGCTCGCTGCGCAGATGGCGCAAGGGCAGTGGAATTCGGGTTCGGAAACGGCGCGTTTGCTGTGCATCAAGGCCGAGGATGAGCCGGAGTTTTTTCTGCGCGCGGCCTATTGTCTGCACGAGACCGGCGACACCTTGGCAGCCTGCAACCAGTTGCTCAAAGGGCCCAAGACCTTGTTTGACATGGCGGTTTTCCATTACAACCTCGCTTGCTACCTGTGGACGCTTGGCGAGGGCGACCGTGCGCGCGACCATTTGAAGCAGGCCATCGCGATGGATGAAACGTTTCTGGAATCCGCGTTGGAAGACAGAGACTTGGTGGGCATGGCGCTCCCGCTGCCTTGACAGCGGTGAATCGGGCTGCCAAGCCATGAGCCGTGAAACTGCTTTTCCTCGCACTCATGTCAGCCGCCC
This sequence comes from Verrucomicrobiota bacterium, assembly GCA_040387215.1. GTDB lineage: Bacteria > Verrucomicrobiota > Verrucomicrobiia > Verrucomicrobiales > Akkermansiaceae > Luteolibacter. The sequence goes on from JAZKEG010000012.1 coordinate 19,616, forward strand.
TAACATCCACTTGCGCCCTCGCCACCGGCGAGTTTCGCCACGCCGTTTTCTTCAAGTTCAAGGCAAAGGCCACACCGGAACAGGTTCAGGAAATTGAACAGGAATTCGCCGGACTTTCCAAAAAAATCCCAGGCATCACCGGCTACGAATGGGGCACGAGCGAGAGCGTGGAAAAGCTCAACGATGGCTTCACGCACTGCTTTTTCGTCAGCTTCAAGGACAAGGCCGCACTCGAAGCCTATCTGCCACACGACGCGCACAAGGCGTTCGGAGCCAAGCTCAGGCCGCTGCTGGAAAAGGCATTTGTCTTCGACTACACCGCGAAGTCCGAGTGAGTTTCGCGACTCTCGCGCGCTGAGTTGTGCGATCCGTTCGTGCACTCGATGTTTTGCATTTGCTCGCGAATTTTCTCCTGTTTTGCCTTCGCCTCGATGACCGTCTGGGCGATGACCTCGGCGCTGACGTTTTGGCGATCCCTGCGATGTCCCGCGTCCAATGCATTTTCATGAGAAAATTGAACCACAGATGGACGCTCAAAACACAGATGGCAGACGAGATAAGAGTTTGGATGCGGGAGTTTTCAGCCATGCATCATCGCCGAAGTTTGCCTTTTTCTCCCTCCCATCTGCGTCCATACGGTTCATCTGGGATGATTGAATCCAGCTGGAGATGCTCTGGTGCAGCTTCGCGCCTTGCCGTCGTATCGATTTTTTGCAAGCAACTCTAAAGCAATGAGCGATGGCAAACTGGATGAGGCGGATGTGCGGGCGATGGTTCGACTGGTGGGGGAGGCCGCTTCACGTGGATCCAGCCATTTGGCCGCCCGTAGGTATCTCATGGAGGGCCTCAAAAAGTTGATTGATGCCGATTGTTGGGTCTGGAGTCTGGGCTACCTGGAGTCGGAGAAACCGCCAGTTTATGTGTCGATTCAACACGAAGGGTTTGACGAGGATCGCTTCACACAATTTTTGCAGGCGGTGGAGCATCCTGAAATGACCGCCTTGACGGCGCCCTTCGCGGCGGAAGTGATGAAAAGCCCGCGCGCGCAGGTAACAAGACTGCGGCAGGAAATCGATCCCGAAAATCGCTTGGCCACCACGGATGCAAGCGTGTTTTGGCAAGCGGCGAACATCTACCCGGTCATGCTGTCGGCGCACCCACTCGATGAACGGTGCGTGAGCATCATCGGCGTCTATCGCCGTTTGGACCAGCCGCTCTTTGCCGAGCGGGAGCGCCAAATCGCCCACATTCTGATGACGGAGGTGCCTTGGCTGCATGCAAACGGCTGGCCGCATGATTTCGGCGTGGAGACGCCGACGCTGCCGAGAAGCCGGCGATTGGTGCTCAATCTTCTGCTAGAAGGGCACAGCCGCAAGCAGGTCGCGGACAAGCTGGACCTTTCGCTGCACACCGTGTCGGGCTACATCAAGGACATCTATCGAACCTTCAAGGTGCATTCCCATGCGGAACTGATGCGACGTTTCGCGAAGATGGAAGCTGCGAAATAGGCGAATTCATGAGGTTTCACGCGTCCGGCAGGACTTGTAAGATGACCAAGCCGCCATGCGGAATTCGCCTCCCGATTTTGGACAGGTTGCGAACTGAGCGAAGGCGAAGCTTTTCAGAATAGGAGATTTAGAGGTAGGGCTGACCTTAAATCGCTAGCCCCTATTTTGGGGCCTTCCCAGATTGAGGAGTCCTTTGCTAGGAAGTCCACCCGTCATCGGTCCTGCACGGGTCGGTTGAATTCCCGTCACAAACAGCTATTCCGCAAGTTTTGAATGCTCCTCCAAACGATTCTGACGTTGGTTTGCTGCGCATCCTGACGTCTTCCTTCGACGCTGTGGACGACGCGCATTTTTATCGGATCAGTGTGGCTGAGTAACATTTTCTCCCCCAAGTGCCGGCGTTCAGTCCTGATCGAAGGAGTGAGCGTCGGCACTCTTGTTGAAACGGGAGGTCACCCGTCACTCCACGTTTTGCACCTGTTCGCGGATCTTTTCGAGTTCGGTTTTGGCCTCGACGACGGTTTGGGCGATGGAGGCATCGTTGGCTTTGGAACCAATCGTGTTGAACTCGCGGAATAGTTCTTGGCAGAGGAAATCGAGCGCGCGACCGGCGGGTTCGGGAGCGTTGAGGTAGTCGCGGAATTTCGCGAAGTGAGAATCGAGTCGGGTGAGTTCTTCGCTGACGTCGCAGCGGTCGGCGAAGAGGGCGATTTCTTTGACCACGCGCTCGTCTGCCGGATCAAGATCCAGACCGGCATCGCGCAGACGCTTGGTGAGCAGTTCGCGCTGACGGATGGGCCGTCCCGGGGCGTCCGAGCGAATGGTTGAGGCGTGTGAATCGAGCGTAGCGAGGCGGGCAAGGAAATCTTCTTTCAGATGCTGGCCCTCGCTGGAGCGCATCGCGGCGAGCTGGCTGAGAGCGTCTTGCAACGCTGGCTCAATGGCCTCCCAAGCGGACTCGAGATTGATCTCGGCGGCACCGGTATTGATGATGCCTGGCTGGCGGAGGAAATCGGCGGCGACCGGAAGGACTGGGTAGCCGACGGTCCGGCCGAGTTCGCCAAAGGCTTTGGAAAAGGCTCGGGCGAGCGCTGGGTCGACTTTGAACTCGGCGGCTGCGCCTTGGGGGCGTTCGAGCGTGAGGGAAATTTGAATGCGGCCGCGAGAAACGACGGCGAGCACCGCTTTGCGGATGCGGGGCTCCAGTTCGTTAACCTCGCGCGGGGATTGCACCACGACTTCCGCTTGTTTTCGGTTTACGGCGCTGATTTCCACGGTGGCCTGCCAATCCTCAGTGGCCGAGAAACCACGACCGAATCCTGTCATCGAATGCATGGCTGTAGGTAGGAACATCAAGCGTCGAACGTCCAACCTCGAAATGGGGAAATTTCTCATCGACCCAGAGTTCGATGTTGGAAGTTGGACCGTCGATGTTCAACGCTCCCGCATGGCGAAGGTGATGGTGGGACTCTCGGGCGGCGTGGACAGTGCGGTGGCAGCCGCTTTGTTGATCGAACAAGGGCACGAAGTGGCTGCGGGTTACATGAAGAATTGGGTCAACGAAGAGGGGATTCCTGGAGATTGCCCGTGGGAACAAGACATCGAGGACGGAAGAGCCATCGCTAAATCGCTCGGAATTGAGTTTCGCGTGATCGACCTCATCGATTCCTACAAGGATCGCATCGTGGACTATCTGGTGGAGGGATATCGTTCGGGCGTGACGCCCAACCCGGATGTTTGGTGCAACCGCGAGATGAAGTTTGGGGTGTTTCTCGACTACGCGTTGGCGCAAGGTTTTGAAAGCGTCGCGACTGGCCACTATGCGCGTCGTCGGACGCTCAGTGACGGCACGGCGGCGATCCTGCGTGGGGCAGATCCTAACAAGGATCAAAGTTATTTCCTGTCGTTGATGACGCAATGGCAAGCGGCGCATGCGCTTTTTCCGACCGGAGAAATGCTCAAGCCCGAGGTGCGCGACGTTGCCCGGCGATTCAATCTACCGGTGGCGGAAAAGAAGGATAGCCAAGGGATTTGTTTCCTTGGGCAAGTGAAGATGAGTGATTTCCTGCGGCATTATGTGAAAGATACGCCGGGTGAAATCGTCGATACGACAGGTAAGGTGTTAGGCGAGCACAGCGGGCTGCATCTTTACACGTTAGGCCAGCGGAAAGGGCACGGCGTCGCATCGCCTCGCGACGGCATGGCCTACGTGGTGGTCGGCAAAAACCCGTTGAAAAATCAACTTATCGTGGGCTGGGATACACCGGATTCGGCAGGACTTTACAGCCGCGAATGCACGGTGGGCAGCTTGTCGGTGATCACCGGAAGCTTTGATGTTAGGCGGCTGGTGGACGCGCAACCTCGTTACCGAGCGAAGGCGGAACCAGCGGTCATGGAGCCACTGGACGATGGTAAGGTTCACTTGGTTTTCCAAAGCCCTCAGCGAGCGATCGCGCCAGGCCAGATCTGTGCCTTTTACGACGGCGGGATGTTGCTCGGCGGCGGCGTGTTTGAGACCGTGGCGTGATTCTAACGCTTCGCGGGGGCTTCGATGATGCCTTCTTCGGTCTCCTGCTTGAGGCGGAGCTGGCCGCAGGCGGCATCGATGTCGTGGCCTTTTTCCAGGCGTAGATTGGCGGTGACACCGGCGCTTTGGAGTACCTGCTGGAACGCCTTGCAGTGATTGTTAGGCGGGCGTTTCCATTCTAACCCATCGACCGTGTTGTAAGGAATGAGATTCACCTTAGCACCGAGCTTGCGTGCCTTGCGGGCGAGTTCGGCGGCTTGTTCCAACGAGTCGTTGATGCCTTGGATGAGAATGTACTCCAGCGTGAGGTGCTGTTTCTTTTTCGCGTTCCAGTAGTCGAGCGCCTCAAACAACTCGGCCACCGGCCACTTTTTATTCACCGGCATGATCTGTTGGCGAACATCGTCAGTCGCACCGTGCAGGGAGATCGCGAGGCGTATCTGTTGCGGATGCTCGGCGAGTTTGCGAATCTGCGGGACGAGGCCGGAAGTGGAAATCGTGAGATGGCGTGCGCCGAGATGCAGCGTTTTTTCGCCGGTGATCAGCGCAATGGCAGCTAACAGGTTGTCGAGATTGGCCAAGGGTTCGCCCATGCCCATGAAGACCAGCGAATCGACGCGCTCGCCAGAAAGTTGCTCGGCGGCGAGGACTTGTCCGGCGATCTCTGAGGCATCGAGATTGCGAGTGAACCCTGCGAGGCCGGATGCGCAAAACTTGCAGCCATAGGCACAGCCGACCTGTGAGGAAACACAGAGCGTGCGGCGATCTGACTTTTCACCATAGAGCGCGGGATTGGCTGGGATTAGCACACTCTCGACGTAGCGGCCATCGTGCAGGCGAAACAGGAATTTGCGGGTGGTGTCGGCGGAACCTTGAGTGGTCGAATGCTCCAGCGAGGTGAGCCGGAATTGATCGGCGAGTTTGGTCCGCAGTGGGGCGGGCAAGTTTGTCATGGCGTCCCACGAGGCGACCTTTTTCTTCCAGACCCATTCGAGGATCTGCGAGGCCCGGAAAGCGGGTTCGCCCGCTTCCTTCAGCCATGCGGCGAGGGATTCGGGAGATTGGCCGGTGATGGAGGGAAGGGACATGATGATCATCCGAGATCCCAGAGACCGTGCGGGTAAGCTCGCGAAGAAAGGTTTTGCCTGTTAGGCTGCGTCTTGATCGGCGCGTTTGCGGCGAATCGCCGGTGGGCGTTCGCCGAGAACCACTTGACGATTGATCGTGACGGTTTCGATATCGTCGCGGGAAGGAATGTCGAACATGACCTCCAGCATCATTTTCTCGAAGATCGAGCGAAGGGCACGAGCACCGGTGCCGCGGCGGACTGCTTCTTCGGCGAGGGCGCGCAGGGCATCGCGGGTGACGCGAAGTTTCACGCCGTTCATTGCGAGTTGCTTGCCGTATTGCTTGACCAGCGCGTTCTTCGGATCGGTTAGGATGCCCATCAACTCATCTTCGGTGAGTTTGCGCAGCGAAGAGATGACGGGAAGACGTCCGATGAATTCCGGGATAAGTCCGAAGTGCAGCAGGTCCTCTGGCTGCACCTTTTCGAGAATATTGATCTCTTGCGAATCGTCGCGGGTGAGGTCCGCATGGAAGCCGAGCGTGTTGCTGCCAAGGCGGCGGCGAACCATGTCTTCGAGTCCGACGAAGGCACCGCCGACGATGAACAAAATTTTCTCGGTGTTGACCTGGATGTATTCCTGTTGGGGATGCTTGCGGCCGCCTTGTGGTGGAACGTTGCAAACCGTGCCTTCGAGGATTTTCAGCAGAGCCTGTTGAACGCCTTCGCCGGAGACGTCGCGGGTGATGGAAACGTTCTCGGTTTTGCGGCCAATCTTGTCGATTTCATCGACATAGATGATGCCACGCTCGGCGCGGGCGACATCGAAATCCGAGGCTTGCAGCAGTCGCAGGATGATGTTTTCCACATCTTCGCCGACATAGCCGGCTTCGGTGAGCGTGGTGGCATCCACGATGCAGAACGGCACGTCGAGCACACGGGCAAGGGTGCGAGCGAGTAGTGTTTTGCCAGAGCCCGTTGGACCGAGAAGCATGATGTTCGACTTCTCGATTTCAACATCCTTGAACTCGTCATCGAGCTTCGCTTGGTCTTGCCGCAAGCGCTGATAGTGGTTGTAAACGGCGACGGATAGAACCTTTTTGGCATTCTCCTGACCAATCACATGGTCATTGAGCCTGGCGAGAATGGCTGCGGGCGAGGGGATTTTAAATCCTGGTTTCTCCGCAGCTGACTTGCCTTTGGTGGGTGCGCTGCCGAGCTCCTTTTCGAGGATGTTTGAGCAGACCTCGATGCATTCATTGCAGATGTAGACACCGGGGCCAGCAATGAGTTTCTTGACCTCGGAATGGCTCTTTCCGCAGAAAGAGCACATGGTTAGATTGGATGCACGAGCCATGGTTCGTCAGGGAATGCGTGGGATGGGGGCTGAGGCCCCCGATGAATCGTTAGGATTCGGACTTCTTGTCTTCGATGGCTGCCGTGACGGCGTCGGGAAGTTGCTTGCGGCTTTCCAGCACCTTGTCGACGAGGCCGTAGGCGACGGAGGCTTCGGCGGACATGTAGTTGTCACGGTCGGAGTCCTTTTCGATTTCCTCGATGGTCTTGCCCGTGTGGTGGGCGAGAATGCCGTTGAGGCGTTTCTTCAAGTTGAACATGAAGCCGATGGTGCGCTCCACGTCGGAAGCGGTGCCTTGCGCACCGCCCGAAACTTGGTGAATCATGACGTGGGAATTGGGGAGGCAGAAACGCTTGCCCTTGGTCCCAGCGGTTAGGAGGACTGAGCCCATCGATGCGGCGATGCCGATGCAGTAGGTGTTCACGTCGCAGGTGAGGAATTGCATCGTGTCATACATCGCGAGGCCCGCGGTGACGGAGCCGCCCGGGCTGTTGATGTAGATGTGGATGTCCTTTTTGGGATCCTGCATCTGGAGAAACAGGAGCTGCGCGATCACCGAGTTCGCCACATAATCGTCGATGGGCGTGCCGATGAAGATGATGCGGTCCTTGAGCAGGCGCGAGTAGATGTCGAAGGAACGCTCGCCGCGGGCGTCCTGTTCGATGACGACGGGAACGTAGTAGTTGTTGCGCGGCGTGGAGGCGGAACTCATGGAAGGTGATTGGAAGTTAGGCATCGAGGGTGGCTTCGTTGGACTCGACGACGTTCGCGTGCTCGACGAGGAAGTCAATGGTCTTGCCGATGGCCATCGAGCTGCGGATGTTTTGAAGGCGTCCTTCGCGTTGCATGTCGCGGATGAACTTCTTCGGCGCAACCTTGCGGGTGGTGGCGATGTGCGCGAGGTGGTTGATCAATTCCGCGTCGGTGACGGTGATCTTTTCAGCACGCGCGATTTCCTGAAGGATGAAGTTGGTGCGGATGTTCGAGAGCGCTTGTTCTCCGGCGCTGGCGAAGATTTCGTCTTGCTGGCTCTGGACTTCTTGTTCGCTCATGCCGGCTTGGACGCCTTGGCGGACGATGGCGTCGGCTTGGCTTTGGGTTTCGCGGGTGACGAGGTCGTCAGGCACGTCGAAGCTGACCTGCTCGTTGAAGCTGGCGACGATTTGGTTGACCTTCATGTCGTCGATCTTGCGACCGCGTTCGCCCGCCATGTTTTCGCGGATGATGCCCTTGATCTCATCCATGGTCTTGCCGGGGGCGAGACGTGCGGCGAGTTCGTCGTCGAGCGCGGGCAGGACGGCTTGCTTGAGCTCCTTGACGGTGGTGCTGAAGGTGATGTCCTTGCTGCGCAGGTCGGCCACGGGAAAATCTTCAGGCAAGGTGACGGTGATTTCTTTGGAGTCGCCCTTGTTCAAGCCGACGAGTTGGGCGGCGAAACCGGGAAGGAAGGCCTTCTCGTCCACGCGGACCCAGAAATCTTCGCGGCCAGAAAGGTAGCCAGCGGACTTGCCGATGAATTCTTCGGTTGGCTTGCCATCAACGGTGGAGCTGTAGTCGATGACGGCGAAATCGCCCATGTCAGCGGCGCGGCCTTCGATGTCGTTGAAATCGGCGAAGCGCTCTTGCAGGGCGGTGAGCTGGGCGTCGATTTCCTCGTCCGGCACTTCGCGTGGCGGGACGGTCACGGTGATGCCTTTGTAGTCGGGCAGGGTGACTTCAGGAGCGAGCGTGAGTTTGGAGACAAAGGTGATGGCACCACCGTCTTGCGTGGTGATGTCCTCAGGCACGCCGAAATCGATGACATTGAGCGACTCCTGCTTCATCGCTTCTTCGTAGGCCTCGTTGATGAGGGCATTGTAAAGCTCGTCTTGGATTTCCTTTTGGAAGCGTTTTTCGACGACGGCGCGTGGGGCCTTGCCGGGACGGAATCCTTGGACGCGGGCCTTGCTGGCGTAGCCCTTGACGATTTGATCGCGTTGGCCGTTGACCTTTTCCGCGGGGATTTCAACACGCAGGGTGGCGACGCATTTTGGCTGCTTCTCGACAACAATGTTCATGGTAAATGGATACGGCTTTTGCGCCGGGGGCGGGAAACTAGGAGAATCCCGAGCCGCTTGTCAAACGAGCCTTGAAAATAGTGCGGGTGAGTGGGCGGTTCTGTTGGAAATTTAAGCCTCCGCACTTGTGGGGGCTCGCATTCCCCTCCAGCATGCGAGCGAAGCGCACGATTTTCCTCCCCATGGCCCACGATCATCCCTTCCAGCATCTTTTCGAATCGCTCACCCGGCCCCCGGTCGCGCACGCCGAGCTGGTCAACCGCCGGGCCTATGAAGAAATGGCAGCCCTTTTGGCGGTGCCGACGGAAAGCAGCGGACGTTGTATTCTTTTGCGAGCGAATCGCGCGGGCCATGGAAAAACTCATCTGCTGTCGCGCTTGCGGCATTTTCTAGGGACCAGCCATGAATTCATTCCGCTGCATGCCGCCGCAGGTTGTCGCATTGATGCAGGAACCGTGCTGGATGACACCTTGCGTGGGCTGTTGCGCCAACTGCCAGCTTCCGGCGGTATGACGGTGCTGGATCTGGTGACGCGTCGGCTTTTTGCCTCGGCGCTGCAACCGCTGGTGGGATCCGGCGAAGTGCCCTGTCAGGACCGGGAAGGCGCATTGGCGGCGTTGCGGATGAGACCCGTGGAAACCTTCGATTTCCATCACCCGAACGCGGTGACGGCGCATTGGGCGCGGGAAAATTTTGAAATCCTCGGTCAACGGCTGAGTCAGGAGTTGGCCCAGCGCTGCGGCTTGCCGATGCGCGGGATCGCCTTCTGGGTGGACGCCTTATTCACCTTCGCGTCGTCGCCGCTGGATCATTCCGGTCGGGTGACCACCTTGGTCGACCAAGTGAATCGCGGGACGGAAGGGGAGATGGAGCGACTTGAAGCGTTGCTGGGCTTGGTGGGTCAGTTGGTGCGCGTGGTGTTGGTCGCCGACGACGTTGAAGGTTTTTCCTCAGAAGAGGCTGCCGCTCTGCGGTTTGCCGCGTTCATCGCGACGCTGCGTGAAGCGGTGGACAGGCTGGACGTGATCCTTTCGATCAACCGTGACATCTGGGAAAGCGCATTTTTGCCGCGTCTGAGCGATGGACTGGCCGACCGCTTGTCTGAGGTGGTGGTGGAATTAGAGCCGCTGAAGCCGGTGGAAATGCTCGCCTTGTTGGAGTCGCGGACGCCAGGCTTGGGCGAGCAGGTGCTCGAAAGGATCGATTTGGGAACTTCCGGCACTCACGCGCGGGGATTGATCCGTGCGGCTGGGGTGGTTTGGATGCAAGCCACGGCTCAACCGGCAGTGCTGCCTGAGCCTCCCGCGCCGCCGTTGGCTCGTGCCATTCCGGAGCCTGAGCCTCGTCCTTCGATTTTGCCGCCACCGGCCCCGCAAGTCACCGCCAATCCCGTCATGGAGTCGGCGGTTGTCTGGCCGGATCCCGCGTTCTCACCACCGCCGCCGCCCGTCGCTTTCGAGCCTGCACCGTATGAAAATCCGATCGCGCCAGCGGAACCCGTGGTGTCGGCCGAATCGTGGAGTTCGCCTGCTCCCTCGGAGTCCGTGGTTTCTGAATCTGGATTTTTGGCAGCGGATCCCTTGCCGCCAGTGGAAACTTCTTCGCCGAATCCCATCCTGTCGCCGGGCTCCCACGATTCGGGAAATGCGCCTGAATATTCCCCGCAAATTCCCGAGGCTCAGGCCGAGTCACCGTCCTTCGTGCCTGAGGAATTTCCGCAACAGAGCCATTTGCACCCCGTGGCCGAATCGCCGTTCCAGCTTGCCGAGGTGAACCAAGACGCGCGCGTGGCGGCCGATTTCCAAAACAACCCACCGCCAGCCTGGACCTTGGTTGACGCAACGGATGGCGTGACCTCCTCTGCCATCGAGGCGACTTTCCATGCCGTGTCTCCGACTCCATCGAACGATGGCGATCCTCGAAATGGCTCCGATTCGCCGCTAGCTCCTGCCGAAGCAGACACCGATCGCGTGGACGACCTGCTGCGCCAGTTCCGCGAACGATATGGGCGCGGAAGCTTGTGAAAATTTTCACAAACCCCTTGCCCAAGAGGCGGCTTTGGGCGTTTCTTTCCCCGGCAAATCCGGCATGAGCAAGACCACCCAAGAATTCGAGGCACCCGACACCATCGCCCGCTCCGCCCGTGCTGCGGAGTCCTATCACGAGGCCACGGACGATCTTGTCGGTGAGCGCATGGTGTTGAACATGGGACCATCCCACCCAGCAACCCACGGGGTGCTGCGACTCATCCTCGAACTTAATGGCGAGATCATCCACTCGGCCGATCCTGACGTGGGTTTCCTGCATCGCGGCGACGAGAAAATCGCGGAGAACATGCACTACAACCAGTTCGTGCCCTACACGGATCGGCTCGACTACCTCGCACCACTGGCCAACAACGTGGCCTACGCCTGCGCCGTTGAAAAGCTCATGGGCTGGACGCTGCCACCGCGCGGCCAAGCGCTGCGCGTACTTTGCTGCGAGCTTGCGCGCATTTCCTCCCACATGTTAGGCGTTGGGGTTTGTGCCATGGATGTCGGTGCGATGACGGTTTTCCTCTACACCTTCACCGAACGGGAAAAGATTTATAACATGTGCGAGCAGCTCACCGGCGCGCGTTTCACCACTTCCTACACACGTGTTGGCGGACAACTCCGCGACATGCCCGTCGGCTTCGAGGCGACGGTTAGAAAGTTCCTCGACGAATGTCTGGTGGCCATCGACGAGATCGGTCGCCTGCTCGACAAAAACAAGATCTTCCTCGACCGCATGGTCGACGTCGGCGTGATCTCGCGCGAATCCGCCATTGCCTGGGGCATGACTGGCCCAAACCTGCGTGCCTCCGGCGTGCCGCGCGACCTGCGCAAGGACAGTCCATATCTCGGCTACGAGAAATACCAATTCGACGTGCCCATCGCGGATGAAGGCGATTGCTACGCCCGCTATCAGTGCCGCATGGAAGAGATGAAGCAGTCCATCGGCATCTGCCGCCAAGTGCTCGACACCATGCCGGACGGGCCCGTCAATCTCGTCGATCCCAAGGGGATTCTTCCGAACAAGGAACGCGTTTTGATGTCGATGGAGGAACTCATCCACCACTTTATCGTTTCCACGCAAGGCATCGATGCGCCTCCAGGCGAGGTGTATTTCGCGGCGGAAAACCCGAAAGGCGAACTCGGATTTTACATCCATTCCAAAGGTGGCGGCGTGCCGTATCGCCTGAAAATCCGCAGTCCCTCGTTCTGCAACCTTTCCATCACCTCGAAACTGCTGCCTGGTCACATGGTTTCCGACATTCCAGCCATTCTCGGCTCGCTCGATTTTGTGATGGGCGAATGTGACCGCTGATTCTAGCCTGCGACCCTTATGAAATCTTCATTCAAACTTCTATTGTGTCTCCTGCTTACCGGTTCAGCCCATGCGGAGTTCCGGACATGGACGCGCAACGATGGCAAAACGGCCGAGATGGAGTTGATTTCCGTCGCGGAGAGCAATGGGGCGGCCATGGGGGAATTCAAGATGCGCAATGGCCGCACCGTCTCGGTGGGCGTGGCGAGTTTTTCTGAGGCCGATGCCAAGATCCTCAGCGATTGGAAACCCTCTGACACTGCTGCGGCATCGAGCGAAGTGGCTGCTCCTAACGCTTTTGAAAAAGCACTCGATGGCAATTTGGTGAAGCTATCCGGCAAATCTCTCAAGACCTGCAAGGACGCGACCAAGCCGACCAAATACTATCTGTTTTACTACAGCGCGTCGTGGTGCGGCCCTTGCCACAAGTTCACTCCGTCGCTGGTCGATTTCTACAACAAGAACAAGGACGCGAGCTTCGAGCTTGTCCTCGTCACCAGTGATAGCGACGAAGGCGCGATGGATGAATACGCCGCCGAATTCAAAATGCCATGGCCGCAGCTCAAGCTGTCCAAGGTTTCCCGCTTCAAGAAAGACCATCCCTATCCGGGTGGCGGCATTCCCAACCTCGTCCTCACCGACCTCGAGGGCAATCTCATCAAAGGCAGTTATGAGGGCGAGACTTACCTCGGCCCAGCAGTGGTGATGAATCACCTCGGCTCATTGCTTAAGAAATAAACCGGTTACGCCAACTTCATGTCCGACCCCATTCTCGAAGAATCTGTCGCCTCGCACGAGACCCCCGGTAGCAAGTTTTACCCTCCCTTTGCCGTCACTCCGGAACTGCAAGCGGAAGCGGATGAGCGGATCTCTCATTATTCGGAAAGCAAACGCTCCGCCACCTTGCCGCTGCTCCACATCGTGCAGCACAAGTTTGGCTATATCTCGGCAGCTTCCATCGAGTGGGTCGCCGCCAAGCTGGATCTCGAACCGATCAAGGTGCTCGAAGTGGTGACCTTCTATCCGGGCTTCCGTCAGTCCGCTCCAGGCAAGTTTCACATCCGCGTTTGCCGCACGCTGTCCTGTGCGATGGGCGGCAGCTACGAACTGATGGAGCGCCTGTGTGAACTCACCGGCATCGACCGCTCTGCCAGCGACTCGCATCATCATCCCGTCACCGTTTCTCCGTGCGGGAAATTTTCCGTCGAGTTCGCCGAGTGCCTTGCCTCCTGCGGCAGCGCCCCGGTGTGCATGGTCAACGATGATTTCCACGAGGCGGTCGCTCCCGCCAAGGCTGAGGAACTCCTCGCCCGATATGCTTCTAACGCCTGAACCAGCCTTCTTTGCATGATCACCTACACCAAGCAACCGCACGCCCGGGAATACCGGCTCATCTTCAAGAACGTGGATCGCGAGGGCTGGGACACGTCCATCGAGTGCTACATGCGGGATGGCGGCTACGATGACTTGAAGAAGGCGTTCGGCATGCAGCCGAAGGACGTCACCGAAGAGGTGAAGAAGTCCGGCCTGCGCGGCCGTGGCGGCGCGGGTTTCCCGACTGGCATGAAGTGGACGTTTATTCCACCTAACAACACCAAGCCAGTCTATCTGATCTGCAACGGCGACGAGTCCGAGCCAGGCACTTTCAAGGATCGCTACATTCTCCATCAGGATCCGCACCAGCTGGTTGAAGGCATGGTGATCTCCTGTTTCGCGGTCGGCGCGAAGGTGGCTTACATTTATATTCGCGAAGAGTTTCCTGAAGCGGCGCTCATCGTCGAACGGGCGATCGAAGAAGCGCGTGCTCACAATTTCCTCGGCAAAAACGTGCTCGGATCCGGCGTCGATGTCGAAATCTACGTCCATCGCGGTGCGGGGGCTTATATCTGCGGTGAGGAAACCGGACTCATCGAGTCACTCGAAGGCAAGCGCCCCTATCCGCGCATCAAGCCGCCCTATTTCCCGGCGGCGCTCGGCCTCTACATGTGCCCGACCATCGTCAACAACGTGGAGTCACTCTGCCATGTGAAGCACATCATCCGCATGGGCGGAGACGAGTATGCGAAACTCGGAGTTGCTAGAAACACCGGCACCCGTATCCTTTGCGTTTCCGGTGACGTGAAAAATCCCGGCTACTTCGAGGTTGAGGTCGGCAAGATCACGATGCGTGAGCTGCTCTACGACATGTGCGGCGGGCCGAAGGATGGACGTGAATTCAAAGCGGTGATTCCCGGTGGTTCGTCCTCGAAAATCCTCAAGTGCGACGAGGTTTTCAAGATGAAGAACCCGGACGGCACGACCAAGGATCTCAATTTCTGGGACATCCAAATGGATTTCGACACGCTGGCCGCCTGCGGTTCGATGGCTGGCTCCGGCGGCGTGATCGTGCTCGATGACACCCGCAAGATGTCGTGGGTGCTCAACAACTTGAACGCGTTCTACGCTCACGAGTCGTGCGGCCAATGCACGCCATGCCGCGAAGGATCCACTTGGATGAAGAAAATTTCCGATCGTTTGGTGGAGGGAACGGCCAGTCCGTCCGATATCGAAACGCTGGAAAGCGTGGCCTATCAGATCGACGGTCGCACCATCTGCGCGTTCGGTGAAGCATCGTCATGGCCGGTCGAGGCGATCATCGGCAAGTTCCGCGACGAGCTGTTAGCCGACACGAAACCCGAGAATGCTTCGCTTCCACACAATCCAGAAGAGGCCGCGCAGCGCCGGTTTCTTCAATCGGTGTGATGCCTCGCGTTCTCTGCTTGTCTTATGAATGTCGCCGCCCTGATCGCCCGAGTCCTGCTAGGCGTGTGGTTCGTTTACAGCGGCGGATTCAAGATTTTTAGCAGCGGATTGGATCGTTTCACGCGTGACGTCGCGAACTATCAGTTGGTGAAAGCGCCCTTCGATGCGGTGGCGGCTTACACCGTGCCGTGGCTTGAACTCATCGCCGGCGTTTGCTTGATGTTAGGAGTCCTTCGTCGTGGGGCGATTCTAACGTTGGCTGGGCTAGTCGTGGTTTTCTCCATTTCCGTTGGCTGGGCCTGGGCACACAAGCTGGACATTTCCTGTGGCTGTCACGGGGGCGACGCGCCCATTCAGTATTGGAACAAGGTGGCGGAGTTTGTCGGGTATTTCATGGTGTTGGGTTGGTTGTGGTGGGTGGAAACTCGCTCGGCCAAGAAGACCGTGGCAAACAGCCAACCCGCCTGAAATTGTATCCATCTGCTGGGGCGGCTGGATGGCTACACGGAGTGCTTGTTAATTTTTTGAATCATGTATTTTGTCCGCTTCATTCTGTTGGGAATTCCATTTCTCTCGTTGTTTTGGTGGTGGTGGGCGGATCGGCGTTTGCGTCGTGCTGGAGTCTTGCCGCGGGTTGCTCTCGCGTCGGGGATGCTGGTTTTGTTAGGCGGTTTTGCATGGACGGTGGTGGGCCGCATGGGCGATTTGGAACACGAAATCCCTGCTTGGCTCTATGCGTTGGTGCTGCTGTGGGGGATCATTTTTCTGCCCTTCCTTGCCGTTCCTTCGATGGTGTCATGGGCACTGCGGATGCTGGGGCATCAGATTGTCTTTCGGGATGATAAGAACCGGCGTGATCCATCACGGTTTTGGACTCGGCGGCGCTGGCTTACGACAGGTCTAACGACATTGCCCGTGTTGGCGACTTATGGCACTGCGGCATGGAGCCTGCCGCGCTTGCCGAACTTTCGCATTCGCCGGATCACGGTGAGTGTTCCAAGTTTGCCCAACGCGCTGGATGGGACGCGCATCGCTCACGTGACCGACACGCATGTTGGGAAGTTCACCCGTGGAAAAGTATTGGATGCGATCGTGGCTGCGACGAACAAGCTGGATGCGGATTTGGTGGTTTTCACGGGGGATCTGATCAACGACACCAGCCGCGATCTGCCAGCTGCGACGGCGATGATCAACCGCATGCGCGGTCGCTTCGGTGTCTTTCTGATTGAGGGAAATCACGACCTGTTTGACGGTGCCGAAGTGTTTGAGGATGGGGTGCGGAGTGCGGGCATCCGCATGCTTCGCAATGAGAGTGCCACCGTTGAGATCCGAGGAGTGGCGGTGCAGTTGTTAGGAATCGTGTGGAATCATGACGAGATCAAGATGGCGGCAGATGTGGACACGGTGGCGGCGATGCGCGAGCCCGGTGCCTTTCCCATCCTGATGTCACACCACCCACATGCGTTTGAACAGGCGGCGCAGCAAGGCATCCCGTTGACGCTGGCGGGGCACACGCATGGCGGCCAACTCATGTTGACGCCTGAGTTTGGAGCTGGGTCGGTGATGTTCCGCTACTGGTCCGGCCTCTATCGAAAGGGAAGTTCCTCGCTGGTGGTGAGCAATGGCACGGGAAACTGGTTCCCACTGCGGGTCAATGCCCCGGCTGAGATCCTGGAGATTACGCTGAGGCGCGCCTGAAATGGGAAAAGAGGATCTCGCGAAATGAATTTCGCGGTCCGTGAGAGTTGACGCGGAACCCGGTTCGGCGGAAAGCTGCGCCCGCGATGAACGATACCACACGCCCCTTTTCCAGCCCGATGCTTGATGGCCCCGACCGCGCGCCCAGCCGCGCGATGTTGTATGCCGTCGGTTTCCAAAAAGAAGATTTCTCCAAGCCTCAGATTGGCATTGCCTCTACGTGGAGCCAAGTCACGCCGTGCAATATCCACATCGACAAGCTTGCGATTGAGTCGTCGAAAGGGGCAGACGCCGCCGGTGGAAAAGGCGTGATTTTCAACACGATCACCATTTCCGACGGCATCTCGATGGGCACCGAGGGAATGAAATACTCGCTCGTTTCCCGCGAGGTGATCGCCGACTCCATCGAGACGGTCGTCGGCTGCGAAGGGATGGACGGTTACGTCGCGATCGGCGGCTGTGACAAGAACATGCCCGGCTGTCTCATCGCCATGGGCCGGATGAACCGCCCGGCGGTTTTCGTTTACGGCGGCACGATCATGCCCGGCTGCGCGAAACTGAAGGGCGAGGAAAAAGACCTCGACGTGGTTTCCGTGTTCGAAGCGGTCGGCAAGCACGCGAACGGCGAGTTCTCCGACGAGGAACTGGAAACTGTCGAAAAGTGCGCCATCCCCGGTCCCGGTTCCTGCGGCGGGATGTACACCGCGAACACCATGGCCTGCGCCATCGAAGCGCTTGGCATGTCGCTGCCGCACAGCTCCTCGCAGGCGGCGATTTCCGATGACAAGATGCGCGATTGTTTCGATGCGGGCGCGGCGGTGATGAACCTCATCAACCTCGGCATCAAGCCACGCGACATCATGACGAAGCAGGCATTTGAAAACGCCATCACCGTGCTCATCGCGCTCGGTGGCTCGACCAACGCCTGCCTCCACATCCCCGCGATGGCCCATGCCGCGGGCATCGACATCTCCATCGACGACTTCGAGCGTATCGGGAAAAACGTCCCCGTGCTCGCCGACCTCCGGCCATCCGGCAAATACGCCATGGCTGACCTCGTGAAAATCGGCGGCACCGTGCCGCTCATGAAAATGCTGCTCGATGCCGGCCTGCTCCACGGCGATTGCATGACCGTCACGGGCCGCACGCTGGCGGAAAACCTCGAAAAATTCGCCAAGCCCTACCCGGAAGGCCAGCAGATCGTCCGCCCGATGGACAATCCGTTCAAAAAGGACAGTCACCTGCGCATTCTTTACGGAAATCTAGCAGAAGGCGGCGCGGTCGCGAAAATTTCCGGCAAGGAAGGCGAGCATTTCACCGGCAAGGCCCGCGTGTTCAACTCCGAGGATTGCGCGATGAAGGCCATCCTCGCCCAGCAAATCAACAAGGGCGACGTCATCGTCATCCGCCTGGAAGGACCGAAAGGCGGCCCCGGCATGCGTGAAATGTTAGGGCCTACCAGCGCCATCATGGGCCTTGGTCTCGGCAAGGACGTTGCGCTCATCACCGACGGCCGTTTCTCCGGCGGTAGCCACGGATTCGTGGTCGGCCACATCACTCCAGAAGCCTTCTGCGGCGGCACCATCGGCATCCTGGAGGAAGGCGATGAAATCGTCATCGACGCCGTGAACAACCGCATCGACGTAAAGCTAACCAACGAAGAGATCGCCACGCGCAAAGCCGCCTGGGTCCAACCCGAACCTCGCTACACCCGCGGCGTGCTCGCGAAATACGCCAAACTCGTCTCCACCGCCAGCGAAGGCGCGGTGACGGATAAGTATCTGTAACTCTCGTTTTGGCACCATCGCGCAAATCGAGCTGCAACGCAGGTTGCTTGGTCCTTCTAGCCATAGCAGCCCTCGCGGTGTATGGCTGCTCCAAAATCGTGAGCGCCCCGAGGAAACCGGAAGTCGAATTCCAAGATATCTTTGGCCTCGCTGCGCCGGAGACCGTGACGGACATCCGTTATCACGAGACAAGCTCGTACTTTGGAGGCTGGACCCGCTGGATCAGCTTCACCTGTGATGCCGCAACCTATAACGAGGTTTTGAAAAAGGGCGGCTACAAGCCCTCCAGATTTCACATGGCGGGTGATGGAAACACCTCCTCAGCTCCTGCTTGGTGGCCAAAGACAGATCCCCCTCAGTCCGTAGTCTATGACCGTGATCAGGACGACACTCCGGAACAGGAAGGCTTTCAATTTCGGGAATTCATGTGGCACGACCCTTCATCCGGCTTGGTCTATTTCAGCAAGTCGTATTGGGACTAGGTATCTATAGATTTATTTAGGAGCGTCTCCATCGCCAGCGAAGGCGTGGTGACGGATAAATATCTGTGATCTGACAAGCTGCGGCGGGGATCGTTGAGACTCCCGCCGCTGCAATCGGACCGTTTCTGCCGATCTTGAAGAGGAGAGCAGGAGCTGGGTGTTCCTTGCTCGGTTTGTAGCCAGAAACTGTAGCCACTTTCAGAGGAAGCGATAGAGCCGCCGTTGAAGCGGATAGGTTCTGCTAGGATTCGAGAAAAGTCGTGGACTCGTTGCTGCGAGACGCAGCAACCACGTTCAGCTTACGCGCTGGCCTCAGTGGCCCATCGGGCTTTCGCCGGAAGCTTCGCCGAGGGCGGAGAGGTGTTCCGGGAGGAATTTTTTGAAGCGCGTTTTATCGATGGCCTTCATGTAGGCTTCTTCCGGCGAGATCATGCCTTCGCGCAGCTTGGACCAGATGGATTCGTCCATGAACTGCATGCCCTCGCTCTTGCCGCCGGTGATGACGTCGTAGAGTTTTTGGGTGGCTCCTTCGCGGATGATGGCAGCCACGGCGGGGGTGGCGAACATGATTTCGTGGACGGCAGTCCGGCCCGGTTTGTCGACGCGCTTGCAGAGAAGCTGGGCGACCACGCCGCGCAGCGAGGCGGCGAGCATGGTGCGGACCTGCGACTGCTGGTTGGCGGGGAAGACGTCGATGATACGGTCAACGGTCTTGCGGGCGTTGTTGGTGTGCAGGGTGCCGAACACGAGCAATCCGGTTTCCGCAGCGGTGAGCGCGAGCGAGATGGTTTCCAAGTCGCGCATTTCGCCGACGAGCACGATGTCGGCGTCTTCGCGCAGGGCGGCGCGCAGACCGTCGGCGAAGGACGGCGTCTGGATGGGCACCTCGCGCTGGGTGATGATAGATCGCTTGTTGCTGTGAACGAACTCGATGGGTTCCTCAACCGTGATGATGTGGCGGTTGAAGTTCGTGTTGATGTAGTCGAGCAGGGCGGCGAGCGTCGTCGATTTCCCGGATCCGGTGGGACCGGTGACGAGCACCAGCCCGGCGCGCATGTGGCCGAACTCCTTGACGACATCCGGCACGCCAAGGCTTTCCAGAGAGGCGATTTCGGTGGGAATGATACGGAACACGGCGGCGAGGCCGTTTTCTTGCTTGAGGTAGTTGCAACGAAAACGGGTGTCCTCGTTCATTTCATAGGCGAAGTCGAGGTCGCCGATTTCGAGGTATTTCGCGAACGCCGTGGGTTCGCAAATCTCGCCGAGCAGCTCGCGGAATTCCTCGCCACCGAGGACTTCTTCATCCGGGATCACACAGACCGCGCCGTGTTTGCGGATCTTGGGCGGTTGACCTTCGGACAGGTGGAGGTCGGAGCCTTTGTTCTCGATGAGGTAATTGAAAAAGTGGTCGATCTTTGCCATGAGAAAAGTGGGGAAATGGGTTGCTGAGTCGGGTTTCTCCGGCGGCTATCAGGATTCCAGGAAAGCGCGCATCTGGATCTTGTCATCGGCGCGGAACAGCGTGTCTTCGCGCGAGATGATGCCCTTGACGTAGAGCTGGCGGAGCGACTCGTCCATGGTCACCATGCCAACGTTCTTGCCGGTCTGCATGACGCCGGGCAGCATGAAGGTTTTGCCCTCACGGATGCAGTTGGAAACAGCTGGGGTGTTGACGAGGAGTTCCAAGGCGACGACGCGGCCGGTTCCATCGATAGTTGGCACGAGCTGCTGGGAGAGGATGCCGCGTAACGATTCGGAAACCATGATGCGGATCTGCTCGCGTTGGTCGGTGGGGAATACGTCGAGCACCCGGTCGAGTGTCCGCGGCGCGTTGCCGGTGTGCAGCGTCCCGAGTACAAGGTGACCCGTTTCGGCGGCGGTTAGGGCGAGCTGGATGGTTTCCAGGTCGCGCATTTCCCCGACCATGATGATATCCGGGTCTTCCCGCAGGGCACCGCGCAGGGCACGGGCGAAGGAATCGGTGTGCTTGTGGACCTCGCGTTGGTTGACGTGGCAGCCTTTGGACTCGAAGACATACTCGATGGGATCTTCGAGCGTCAGGATGTGGTCTTCGCGGTCCTTGTTGATGAAATCGACGAGTGCGGCCAGCGTGGTGGATTTGCCGGAGCCGACAGAACCGGTGATGAGGACCAGTCCGTTCTGATAGCGAGTGAGCGGCAGGATGTGCTCAAGCGGCAGGCCGATGTCTTCGAGTGAGCGGATTTTCTGGTTGATGATGCGGAAGACGAGATCCAAGCCGAGGCGTTGTTTAACGACTGAGGCACGGTAACGACCGTTGGTGGCGGAGTAGGCGAAATCGATGTCGCCTTTGGCCTGAAGCCGATCCCATTCGGCCTTGCCGAGGAATGAGCGAGCGAGGCGTTCGGTGTCCTCGGCGGTCAGCGGTGGATGATCTTCCCAGATCGGTGAGAGCTGGCCGAAGCGTCTCCAAGCGGGCGGATAGGCAGTCGCCAAGTGAAGGTCTGAGCAATCGTAATCGCGGCCTAGCTGGAGATATTGATCAACGTGATCGAGGACCTGGTGTTCGGACATGGGATGGATTTATTGAAATGAACGGTCAGAGTGGTTGCGGGACGTTTGGGCACGTCCCGAAGCGAAACGGATAGCCCCGTCGGCAAGGTAACTCTTCACCTGATCGGTGAGCCAGACTTTTGCCAAGGGGCGGACGAGGGTCAAGATGAGAGCGAGAAAGCCGAGAGGATGGCTGGATTTTTCCCGGACAGGCTTTTCAGGTTTGCGGCGCAGGAAGAGGCTGGCTGCGAGTCCAGATGCTGCCGATCCGATGAGCCAACCTGTGGGATTGTCTTTCAACGAGCTACGGACACGGGCTGGCACGTCCAGCTTCGCCTTGAATGACCGCACTTCGGAACTGAGGAATGAACGCGCTTGATCGCCAGACCGGATCAAACGTTCGATTTCTTGCTGTCTTGATAGTTCTCGATCCATTCGCGGTCTTTCCGAAATTCGTTGAAGGTGTGCGTAAACGTGGGTTTGCCGCTGGATTTCGCCAGCACGATGAAGATCGCCGCGATCACGAAATGGATGGCGGCGGCAACGAGGGCCACCCCGTACCACGCCCACCCGGCGGTGATCGCAATGCAGGCGACGAGGCCCGCTAGCAACAGGATCCACCCAAAAAACAAGCCGCCAATGGCGAGCAAAAGAAAGATCGCGCGCTTGGCTCCTTGGCTGGCGGCTTCTTTGGACTCCAGTCGTATCAGGCTGATGCGCGAGGCGATGAGACCCATGAGGGCCTCACGCCAGTTCGCGGGACTCGGCCGACCGTGTGCCGAGTCGGTCTGCGTCGGACCGCCGGGGGCCACGTATCCCGTGTCGAATGAGGAACTCATGAAACTGCTGG
>JAZKEG010000012.1:41579-101873 GCA_040387215.1 Verrucomicrobiota bacterium
GGAAATTCACCCACCGGACGACGGGCCAAAAATTTTAGCGGCGCACAATCAGGCCAATGATGAAGCCTGCACCGAGTGCGGTGAGCACGCTCTTGGTGGGGTTCTGACGGATGTAGTCTTCCGCCGTGACGTGGAATTCTTTGGCTCTGACGCGGGTGTCTTGCCACTGTTCCGTGGCGGTTTCGCGGAGGTGCTGTGCCTTGTCGGTGGCGACGGATTTGAAGGCGCTTGCTTTCTCTGTAGCGGCGGCGGCGAACTGGGAGGCTTTTTCGGTGGCGGTGTCGCGGATCTGCTGGGCGCTGCCGATGGCGCGTTCCTTGAGTGCAGCGGCCTTTTCTTCGGCGGTGTGGGCGTTCTCGCGGGCCTTGTCGCCGGCGGCGGCGCGCAGGTCGTTAGCGGCTTGGGCAACAGAGGAGGTCTTGGTGAATCCGGCTTCCGGATCAAGGCCGTCGGGGGTGGAAATTGAATTGGACATTTCGGTGGGATTCGAGGGCTTGCGGGATCCTCATGACCCCTGCGTTCTCGGAAGGATTTGTGGCACCATCATGCAGGTGGTGCAAGGCGTGACTTTGAAAATATGGGTTCACTCTCTATCGGAAATGATCCTTGCGCGGGGCGGCGCGAGGAGCATTTCGTTCTGCGCTTCAGGCGCAGGGGTGAACTTCATGCTCTCCCAGCGTGTGTCCTTCAACGGACCTGTGCCGTGGAATTGAAACAGCCCGGAAAACGGCCTTAGCGGAAGAGTCAGAAGTCCTAACAAACCGCGTGCGTTCATGCGGACGGTCATGTCCACGGTTTGGGCGGCCATGTCCACAGAGCCGTCACCGGCAAAATTCAGCGAGCGGGTGGACGTCTGGAAATCATTGCTGCTGAGGACACCGTCGCGAATGGCGAACGTGCAAAAGGCGTTTTTCGCCATCTGCGTGCCCGCGCTGTTGTCGTTGAGCACATCGCCGATGAGCGGCGTGAGCGGGCCGAACATGGGGACCGAGAAAAGCTCGGCATTCTCCAGCGCGAGCAGCCCGCTGCCATCCATGGTTTCCACCTTTCCGTCGGTTAGGGAAAACTCGATGCGGCCGGTGGTGTTCCCGCCGCCTTTCATGCTGAATCCATAGGTGGACGTGAGTGCGGGAATGGCGAGGTGGGTCCAGTTGAGTTCGCCCGTCAGCAGTCCCTTGCCGCGATAGACGAAATTGCCTGCGACCGGGCCGCCGAACGCGTCGAGTTTGAGATCGGTCACGGACACGCGTTCGCCGAGGATGGCGACTTTTGCGGAGGGTTGATCCAGCGTGAGGTTTTGCCCGAGGAAAATGTAGTCAGCGGCGCTCGTGGAGGAAAAGGCCACTTTCAGATTGGTGCGTCCCTGCGGCGTGACATCGACGATGCCTGCTCCGGTCAAGCTGGGTGGCCGGTGGAAACGATACTGCTCCAGCATGTCCGCGACGGGAGCGGCGAACAAGCGGACCAACGGCGCGGCCCATACATCGCCGCGCACGCCCTCCACCTCGACGACCTTTTCCGGCGCATTGTAGCGGATGCGCCCGACCTTCGCCGTGCCGCTGGCGGGTCCGTTGAACGCCTTGCGCAACGGGTAATTGGCGTAATTGAAGACCACCGTGCCATCGTAGAAATCGAGCTCGTAGTGGTTGAGCGAGTATTGGCAATTCGCGGCGTTCACTGGCACGCCCTTGTAGTTGAGGTTTTTCACCGCGCCGCGACCGGTGTAGGCCCAAGCGTGGTGATTGCTCGCGTCGAACCCGCCCTCCACGTGGATATCCACCTCAGATCCTTCGCGTTCGGTGAAATCTCGCAGCACCATTTCCAACGGCAGGCCGACGACAAAGGGTTTGTAAACCGCCACCGGCAAGGTGCTGTGTGCCACCAGCCGGACCAGCGGCCACTCGATCATCACCTTCGCCTCGGCGGCTCCATCCGCCCTGACCAGCGAGGCGTCTCGTAGAAAAAGGCTGCCATCCTTCCACGAAAACGAGCTTTCTACCGTGTCGAAGAGCACGCCGCGCAGCATGACCGATTCGCAGCGCGCATGGCCGGTGGTGCGGACCATGGGTGGCGCATCTTCTGGCACCGAAAATTCACCCTCCGCCTCGACCCTTTGCCGCCCCCCGATGACGATCTGTTGCAGCGCGGGCAAGCCTGCCCATGCATTCAGCAAGCGAGGAATTTCCAGGGAGGAAGAAATGTCGAATCGCCCTGCGCGAAGGTTGAAATCGTAGTCCGCGCGGGCATCGAGTTCGCCACGGTCATCGGTCGCCTTGAGCGACGTGACAGTCAGCAGGTCGCCAACCAGTTCTGCGGTGCCGCTGACGTGGTCCAAACTGTGGCCGTTTTTCTCGATGTCGCGGGCGCGCAGTTCCACATTCGCGCGGACGGATGAACGATCGTTGGCATCGCCTTCCATGGTGATGACCAATTCGGGCGGTGCCTCTTCGTTGAAATGCCATTTTCCGAGCTCCTCGATAACTTTTGCGAGAAGTTCGCGGCGTCGGCCAAGGTTTTTCTCGTCGGGCGGGGGAGCGCCAGCCTGCTGGTAGCCGATGATGCGAGCATCCAGCGTGACGGCGATGCCCGCAATGTTGCCGCGCGCGTTGCGGACTTCCAATCGGCGATCCCCGGGCATGAAAATGGTGCCGTTCGCATCGGTGACGTCGAGTGTTTCGGATTCAGGATCCGCCGGGTCCACCGGCAGCAGAAGCTGGGCGTCTTTGAGCTGAATCTTATTCAGGTGGATGAGGCCACGGGCGAGGCGGGTTTTGTCAAATTCCAGCACCACGCGCTCAAGCCGGGAAATTTCATGAAGATGTTCCGGCTCGGCATAGACGCGCAGGCCGGATGCGACGACCCCCTTGAGCGGCAGGTAGCGCAGACTGCCGATTTTGATGTGCGCGCCTTGCTTGGAAACCGCCTTTTCGATCGCCGTCCGCAGCGTCGCGGGCATGCCAATGTGGTTCGCCCAGATCAAACCACCGATCGCCGCGAGAATGGCGGCGACGCCCAGCAGGAACACGAACGAGCGCAGGTTCCGGATGAGGTGGTGGCGGTGCATGAGAAATTCTGCGGCACGCTAGGACTCCCGGAATTGAAATGCAACCCGAGGCCGCAGCTCACGCGATCAATCCCGCTTGGCGAAACGAATAGTAGGCATCGCGCGAGTTTCCCGGTTTCCCGATGATGACGTGATCGAGGAATCTCAACTGCATCAACTCGGCCGCATCGATGAGGCGCCGGGTTGCCAATTCGTCTGCGCGGCTCGGGCTGGCATCTCCTGATGGATGGTTGTGGATGACGACAAATCCATAGCCACCGCGGGCAATGACGGGCCGTAAAATTTCGCGCGGATGGGCATTCGATTCGTTCACGGTGCCCACCGCGACGACGGTGGTGGAAACGTGGCGCAAGCGCGTGTCCAGCACCGCCACGACGACGTGCTCTTGGGCGAGGTGCGCGAGTTGCGGGCCGAAATACTGATAAATCCGTTCCGGGGTTTCTAGCGAAACTTGCTCCAACTCCTCGCGGGCGACGCGACTGCCAAGCTCGAAAGCGGCGGCGAGTTTGGATGCCTTGGCGATGCCGAGACCATGAGTCTTTGCCAGCTCCGCCACCGGCAGCCCGCCCAGCGCACCCATCGATCCATATTTCGTTAGCAGTTCGCGGCCTATCGAAATCGCGCTGCGGCCTTTGGTACCCGTGGAAATGAACAAGGCCATCAACTCCGCATTGTCGAGCGACGCTGGACCCAGCCGAGCCAACTTTTCGCGCGGCCGCAAGCATTGCGGCATGTCGTGAATGCGGCACGAAAATTCCGGCACCTCGGTGTCTTGCGCAGATGGATCGTTAGACGGGCTTTTATCCATCAGATCATCCTGCCTAACGTGCCTCGCTTGGCAAGCTCGCTTCACGCCTGTTTTCCAACAAATGCATTTCCTAACGAATCGATGGGCGCATGATGGAGCCGCGCCTTCTTTCCTCTTGCCACGGCTGGGAGAAATCCTGAATGTTTTGATGTTTACATGATTACTCGACTTTTTTCAGCTGCGTTGCGAGGTGTCGATGCCCAAGAAGTCGAGGTGGAAGTCAACGCTCGCGGTGCAGACAAGCCGATGGTCATCATCGTTGGCTTGCCGGACGCCGCCGTGCGCGAGTCCTCACAACGCGTCATTTCCGCCATCGTCGCCTCCGCGTTGAATCTCGATGACGGGGTGAAGACGGTAAATCTAGCACCGGCGGATCTGAAGAAAGAAGGACCATCGTTCGACCTGCCCATCGCGTTGGCCATGGTCGCCGCGAGCGGAACGAAACCGTTCGAAGCGAACGATTGCTGCGTGGTCGGCGAGCTGGGTTTGGATGGCGCGGTGCGGCCCGTCAAAGGCGTGCTCGCCATCGCGTTAGAAGCGAAACGCCAGGGCCGAGGCCGCTTGTTCGTTCCGGAGGCCAATGCGGCGGAGGCCGCCATTATCGAGGGCATCGATGTGTTTCCTATCAGAAGCCTGCGTGAAGCGTGGGATTTTCTCAATGGCGACATCATCATCCCGCCCTATCACCTCGACCGTCGTGCCTTCTTTGATTCGCACCGTTCCTATGAAGTCGATTTTGACGAGGTGAAAGGCCAACACCACGTCAAACGCGCCCTCGAAGTTTCTGCCGCGGGTGGGCATAATATCCTCATGGTCGGGCCCCCAGGCACGGGGAAATCGATGTTGGCCAAGCGCATTCCGACCATCATGCCAGACATGACGGAGGACGACGCGATTGAGACGACGAAGATCCACTCGGTCACCGGAATGCTCGACCCAAAGCGGGCTTTTCTAACGACGCGCCCCTTCCGCGCGCCGCACCACACGATTTCCGATGCGGGTTTGTTAGGCGGCGGCACCAATCCTGGCCCGGGTGAGGTCTCGCTGGCTCATCACGGCGTGTTGTTTCTCGACGAACTGCCCGAGTTCCGCAGGCAAACCTTGGAGGTGATGCGCCAGCCGCTGGAAGATGGTCATGTCACGATTTCCCGTGCGGCTGGATCACTGACCTTTCCTTCAAACTTCATGTTGGTGGCGGCGATGAACCCCTGTCCTTGCGGCTATTATGGCGATATAAAACGCCAGTGCCGTTGCTCGCCTCGGCAGATCGAAACTTATCGCCAACGGATTTCTGGCCCCTTGCTGGATCGCATCGACATCCACTGCGAGGTGCCACTGGTGGATTTCCGCGAGCTTTCCTCCACCACCAACGGCGGCGAAAAGTCCGAAACCATTCGCCAGCGCGTCATCGCCGCCCGAGGCATTCAACTCGAACGTTTCAAAAAGAACTCGAACTCCACCAACTCGTCCATGGGCTCACGCCAAGTCCGCCAGCACTGCCAACTCAACTCCGAAAGCAACGGCTATCTCGAACACGCGATGGAGGAAATGAACTTCTCCGCCCGCGCTCACGATCGTATCTTGAAAGTCGCAAGAACGTTGGCTGATCTATCAGAATCGCCGGACATACGGCCTAACGACATTCTCGAAGCGATCCAATACCGCTCGTTGGACCGAAAGCTTTTTTCGTAGTCTGTAGAAAAGTTGCAGCATGTCTGATAGGTTTCGAATCTTGCTTGAATGACCTGCCAGACCTGCCAGATCGGGGCTACTTCTTGAGTGTGGCTTCAAGTTGGCGAGCGAGGTCGGCGAGACGGGCTTCGTCGGCAGGTGAGGCGGGGCTGGGATCGAAACGCAAGCGCTGGTGGAGTTTTAGGGCTTCGTCGAGGAAAGCGGGTGGAGTGGGCAAGGATGCGAGCCAGCGGCTGAGTGGTTGGCCGAGTGGGCGTTGACCAAGTTGTTTCTCTAGCGGTTTTTCGAGGGCGTTGAGCGGCGTGAGGCGGATGGCTCCGTCGTAGCCGTTGGAGCGTCGGGTTTCTTCGAGCCGTTGGCGGGATTTCCACAGGCGTTTAAAAACGAAGCCGATGACCCCTAGCGCGATGGCTGACATGGCAAGGGTGACACCAAGGCGGTTGCCGGGACGGTTGCGCCAGAGAAGGAAATCCTCGCGCAGGCGTTTCACGGTGTCGTCGAAGGCTTGCATGGGCGGGTTGATCTTTGCCACCGCTGGGATCCAACTGGCCGGGGTGGTATCGAAGTCGATCCAGCGCTGGTTTTGCTCGTCCCAGACGCGCGTCCATGCGTGGCCGTGGGTGCCGCGAACGATGTATTCGCCACGTTTTACGTCTCGCTCGGCGACGGCGTAACCGATCGTGTAGCGCGCCGGGATGCCCGCCTCGCGCAGCAGCAAGGTGGTCGCGGCGGCGAAGTATTCGCAATGTCCGGCGCGCTCGGTGGTGAGAAATTGAGTGATCGCAGTGGGCCGTCGGCTAACGTTTCGTGAGCTGCTGATCGTGAGTTCCCGCGAGTAGCGGAAATGGGTTTGAAACCAGAGTTGGATGGCGTTGAGGCGGGTCTCCAAGTTGGGTAGGCTGTCGAATTTAAGCTCGGCGAGGATGTCGCGAAGTGCGTCGTGTTCAAGGTGCGGAACGATCTTGTCCTCGGGGTAGGGAAGAAACTCGGCGCGAGAGTCGCCCTTCCAAGCGACCGTGCCGTCGATGACTGCCTGTTTCGGGGCGACTTGGGTGGTGCCGAGCGCATTGTGCTCGATGCCGTCGAGTTGGAAATCGGCCAAGCTGCTGACATCTCCGGGCAAAGGCAACGGCGAGTCGGCGAGCGCTGCTCCACGCATGCTGAAACGCGGCAGGCTCTCGCGCACGGCGAGGATGGGATCCGAAGTGCCGGGATATTGCTCGACGATGTAGCTGGGCTTGCCGTCGGCGGTGACGGTATCGAGGTCGTTGAAGATTTTGGCGTCGGTTGGATTGATGATCCAAGTGCTGGAGCCGAAGGTGTTGTAGCTGGCCTTGCGCAACAGGCGCGGTGGCGAGGAGCGAGGTGCCGGTTTGATGCGCCAGAGGATGCCGGGCGATTGGACGATGGTCCCCGGTCGGCCGATGGCGGTGGCCCCCGAATCGGGATCGAAGCCGGGATCGCGCGAGGGGCTACGGTTAGAAAGCCAGTTGTTGAGTTGCTCCAGCCCATATTGCCCGCCCAGGGCAATGCCACCGGCGACGCTCAGCGCGACGAGCAGCGAAAGCGGTCGGCTGCGGCTGGCTGAGAGCAACATCCAGCCGCTGAGGACGATGATGCCGGGGAGGAAAAACCAGCCGCCCGAGCGAGAGCCAAGGGTGGAAGCAACGAGGGTGGCGACAAAGTAGACGTTGCCGAAATTCAGATGGATCATTTCCTCGGTGAGGCCGAGGCGGATGTTGCGCAGGCGACGTTGTTTTGCGAGGAAGGAAAAGGTGATGAGCGGCATCGATTCCCGCATGCCCATGGCTTGGACAAACTGCATGGGCAGCAGCAACAGCGGCAACCAGGTGAGAAGTTTCGGCGTGGCCTGGTCGGGGCGGCCATCGAGGAACATGAGAACACCGGTGAAGACGATGGCCAAGGTGGTGAGTTTCCACGCTAGAGCAAACGCCTCGTCATCGAATTTCCAACGGATTTTCAACATCCGAAAGGACTCCACCAGCAGCGCGAGGATGATGCCTATCAACGGCCTATCCGTCATCGCCCCCCAGAACAGGAGCGACGCACCAAGGATGAGGCGAGGCGGTGGATGGATGCGGTAAATGGCGGCGGCAGTTTAGGTGTTAGGAAGCAGTCGGGTAGGCAGACGTTGCAGCGCGGCGGCGATTTTTCCGGATTCTAACCACGGCCCGGGGAGCTTGTCCGGGGCTGGGCCACTGCCGACGATGAGTGCCACGCAGGTCACGCCGCCATGAGTGAGGGATTTGAGAAATTCAGCGCGATCGTCGTCCCAGCCATTGAGAATGACCAAGCAGGACGTTAGATCGTCGCGGTGGCGCAGGACGAGTCGTGAGAGCGCAGAAAAATCGGCGCTGCGCTCGGGCGTGACCCCAGCGAGGACTTCCAGCAGCTTTTCCGCACGCTCGACGCCGCGTCCAGCAGTCACGCGATGCGCCTCGTTTTTGATGAACATCAGGTCGAGCAACGAATCACCCGTGTCGAGCGAGGCGGCGAACGAAGCGGCCACCGAGATAACCTCTTCGAATCGCACGTCGTTCCTGTCGGTGGAGAGCGTGTCGACGATCAGACCGAAGCGCGGGTAGTGCGTGTCTTCCAGCTCTTTGACGATGGGGCGGCCGGTGCGCGCCCAGCTTTTCCAATGGATTTGCCGCAGAGGGTCGCCAGGGCGATAGTCGCGCAAGCCGACGAACTCGCCGGAGTTGCCGATGACATTGGTGTTTGCCTCGCCCGAGATCTTGAATGCGGCACCGCCGGGCAGCTCAATGGGTGGCAGCGGAAATCGGCGCGGCAGCACCAGCAAGGTGGCGTCCGGCGCAGCAATGTGGCGGCAGCGCTGGAACAAGCCGAAAGGATCAGGCAGCAACAGCCGCAGGTCGTCGAAACGGATCACTCCGCGCCGCTGTGGCGTGAGTTCGGCCGTTACCCGAGTTTCTTGGCCGGGATCGAGGGAAAGATCCTCGGCTGCGTGCCCCCCGGTGAACAACCGTTTCCCCATCAGCAGCCAACGCCAGCGGTAGTAGGCGAAAAAGCGATCGTAGGCATTGCGTTCCTCCTCGCCGGGTTCACGCAAGAGCGTGAATGACTCACGGTCGGGCCGTGGGTCGGGTGGGGTGTCGGCGATCCACGCGCGGGTGAGCTTGCGGCGACCGACATTGCGGACCCGCACGGTGTAGCGCATCGGTTCTCCGGCGGTGCCGAAACGGGGCAAATCCCGTCGCGCCGTGACCGAGGCTCGCCGCGTCATGGCCCAAGGAATACCGATCACGACCATGCCCAAGCTCAGCGAGAAGAGTTGAAATACGGGGGCTTTCTGGTGTCCGGCGGCGAGAAACGTGCCCAAGGCAAACACGATGACCAAGGCGATCCCAGCGGGGCGCAGCCGTCTTTCGATGAAATGGCGGATGCCCGCGCCGTGGAAATAGAATCGGTGCAACCATGGGTCCAGCCACGGGCGGATGCCCTTTTCCTTGCTGGCTGGAATGGTGGGCTGGATTTCCATGCTTGAGGAAACTAAGCGGGAACGGGGATTTGATCAATCAGCTCGGCTACGATTTGGCGGGCACTGCGGCCGGAATATTTTGCCTCGGGAGCGAGCACCATGCGGTGAGCGATGACGTCCGCCGCGACCGATTGGATGATCTCCGGTGGGACGAAATCGAGGCCTTGGAACAGCGCCAATGCCTGCGAAACCTTCATCAGAGCGAGCGAGGCACGCGGGCTGGCTGGCAATTGGATGACAGGATTTCCCCGCGTGGCTCCGACCAGGGCGACGACATAGTGTCGCAGTTCATCGCTAAAACGCACCCTGCGCGCCGCTGCCATAAGATCGACGATTTCCTCGCGGCTGACGACGGGCTGCAGAGTATCCACAGGATGGGATTCCGCTTGGTCGGCGAGGATGGCCGCTTCCTCCGCAGCGCTGACGTAGCCGAGTGTGCATTGCATGGCGAAGCGGTCCATTTGCGCCTCAGGCAGAGGATAGGTGCCGCGGAACTCAACCGGATTTTGGGTGGCGATGACGAAGAACAGGCCATCGAGTTCGTGGCGCACGCCTTCGATAGTCGCCTGCCGTTCGCCCATGGCTTCGAGCAGTGCACTCTGGGTACGGGGCGAGGCGCGGTTGATTTCGTCTGCCAGCAGGATGTCAGTGAAAACCGGTCCGGGGTGAAAGCGGAAATTCTGCGAGCGTGGATCGAGGATGGAAACGCCGAGGATATCGGACGGCAGAAGGTCCGGTGTGAATTGGACGCGTTTGAAAACCGCGCCGCTCACGGCCTTGGCGATCGCCTTGGCCAAGGTGGTTTTTCCGGTCCCAGGGAAATCCTCCAGCAGGACGTGGCCACCGGAAATCATGCAGGCCAGGACTTTTCTGACCACTTCAGGCTGACCACGAACGACGGAAGAAACGGCCGTTTCGAGGCGGCTGGCGGTGGCGGAGATGCTCATGGGAGATGGATTTCAAGGGGTGGGACCTAGGCCGACGGGGCAAGTTTCCACAGCCGGAGAAAACCGCCGGAAATCATTCTCGCCAAGGGATTTTCGACAGATTTCAAAAATCTATCATGAAAGGCCTCGCGCCAGTTGGCTGACGAGTCGCGGCCCTTGATAGATGAACGAGGTGTAAATTTGGACGAGGGATGCACCGGCAGCGAGTTTCGCCTTGGCATCCTCCAGCGAAGAAATCCCACCCACGCCGATGATGGGAATGCGACCGCCAAGGTGGCTGGCGAAATTTGCCAAGGCTGCGGTGCTCTTTTCGAACACCGGTCTGCCGGAAAGCCCGCCAGCTTCCGCCGCCCGTGGATGGCCGGCCACTTGGTCTCGATCGAGAGTCGTGTTGGTGGCGATGAGGCCGTCGAGTCCTCCTTCCAAAAAGACGCGGGACAGGTCACGGATGTGCGATTCGTCGAGGTCAGGTGCGACTTTGAATAGGAGCGGGACGTGTTTGCCGTGCTGACGGGCGAGTTCCTGCTGCGCTTTTTTGAGCGTTTCCAGCAGTCGCGCACTGGCTTCCGCTCCCTGCAAGTCTCGCAGGCCCGGGGTGTTCGGCGAGGAAAGGTTCACCGCCACATAATCTGCCACCGGATAGGCTTCGCGAAGGCATTCAAGGTAGTCATCCGCCGCGTTTTCGTTGGGCGTGTCTTTGTTCTTTCCAATGTTGAAACCGACGACTCCGCCAAAGGACCGCGTCGCTCGGACATTCGCGACGCCAGCCTGAATTCCCGGATTGTTGAATCCCATGCGATTGATAATCGCCTCGTGGTCAATGAGTCGGAATAGGCGGGGCTGAGGATTTCCAGCCTGCGGGCGTGGCGTGATCGTGCCGATTTCGACGAATCCAAAACCGAGCCGACCGAGCGCGTCGATGCTGTTTCCCTCTTTGTCCAGTCCGGCCGCGAGTCCTACTCGGTTGGGAAAATTCAGGCCCATCACTTGAATGGGGGCGGCGAATTCATCTTCGGGGGAAACCACCGCCAGCAGGCCTGATTTTTCAGCGGTTCTTAAACAGGCAAGACTCAGATGGTGAGCGGCTTC
Organism: Verrucomicrobiota bacterium; assembly: GCA_040387215.1. GTDB lineage: Bacteria > Verrucomicrobiota > Verrucomicrobiia > Verrucomicrobiales > Akkermansiaceae > Luteolibacter. The sequence goes on from JAZKEG010000012.1 coordinate 52,703, forward strand.
CGCATCCATTTTGAAAAGGGCGGCGCGGGCGAGCGGATACAAGGCGTCAATCACAGACAAAAAATGATTCACCCTGCGCTAATTGTCGAACCTCTCGTGCGCCATTTTGACCCGTGAGTGTGCGCAAACTGCAAAAATCGTGCAAAATGTCGCACTTGTCGGAAATGGCGTTGCTGATTTTCAAGGACTTGTGAGATTTTGTGCGGGGGCACGCTGATTGCTGAGAGACTTGCGTTGCGATTTTCGTGACACAGAACGTCGAGCCTGGTATCAACAGAGTATTCACATTGAATCTATTTGAGATATTTTAAGAATAATTCCTTCCCGGCGACGTTCTATAGAAAACCAACCCCATACGACCATGGCCTACGAATCAGACAGCAGCCTGAAACTTTACTTGAGGGAAATCTCCAGAACTCCTCTCCTGACCGCTGAGGAAGAAGTTTCCCTCGCCGCCCGCATCCAAGCGGGTGATCAAGACGCCCGTGCGCACATGATTCAGGCGAACCTTCGCTTGGTTGTGAAAATCGCTCAGGATTATGCCAATTACGGGATGCCTGTCACCGACTTGATCTCGGAAGGAAACATCGGCCTGATGAAAGCGGTGGAGCGCTTCGACCCTGAGAAGGGCGGCAAACTTTCGACATACGCCGCTTGGTGGATCAAGCAGTCCATCAAACGGGCGTTGGCCAACCAATCGAAGACGATTCGCCTGCCCGTCCACATGGTGGACAAGATTGCCAAGATGCGCCGCATTTCCGCGATGCTCACCGAGGCGCTGGGCCGTGAACCGTCGGACGAGGAACTTGCCGAGGAAGTCGGCTTGCCTCACCGCAAACTCGCCCTGCTGCGTCAGGCGTCGTATCGTCCAACCTCGCTGGACGCACCGATCAACGAAGGCGAAGCGACCGAATTTGGCGAAGTGATCAGCGACGAGCGTGCGGTCAACCCACTGGACATGCTTTCCGACAAGAACCTGCATGGTGAACTCGACGGTTTGCTGTCGGTGCTCGATGAGCGCGAACGTCGCATCATTGACGAACGGTTCGGACTGAATGGCCGCAAGGCATTGACGTTGGAGGAAGTTGGCCGCGAGTTTGGGGTGACCCGAGAGCGCATCCGTCAGCTTCAAAACTCGGCACTTACCAAGATGCGCCGCGCCCTTCGCAAGAAGGAAAAGCCGCTTCCAAAGCCAGTCCTTGGCGATTTCTGCGAGGCTTGATGGTGAATTAAATTTGTTTCTGGTGTTTCAACCGTGGCGGGGCCTCCCGCCGCGGTTGTTTTTTAGGCCCGCATCGCGTGATCGATGAGACGGACATCGCCATAAAAAACAGCTGTCGCGAGTAGGGTGGGGCGCTCAAGGGCTTGTGTGATTTGGAGCGTTTCCGCATCGACGAGTGAGAGATAGTCGATTCGAGCGAGTGGAGAGGCTTCGATGGTGGCGCGGGCGGTGGCGAGGATCTCCTCGGGAGATTTTTCCTTCACGGCTTCTAGCAACGCCTTGCGGATTCGCGGCGCGTCGCTGCGTTGTTGCGGAGAAAGCCGGGTGTTGCGCGAGGACATCGCCAGTCCGTCAGTCTCGCGGAGGGTCGGGCAGGAAACGATTTCCACCGGCACATCGAGATCGCGAACCATACGACGAATGATGGCGAGTTGTTGGAAATCCTTTTCCCCAAACACAGCGGTGTCACAGCCGGTGAGGTTGAAAAGCTTGAGAACTACAGTGCAAACGCCATCGAAATGGCCAGGACGCGTCGCTCCGCAAAGGTCTCGCGAAAGCAGGTTCTCGGTCACCGTGATCGAGCGGTCCGAAAAATACATGGAGGCTGCGTCCGGCGCGAAGGTGACGTCCACGCCAGCGGCTTCGCAGGTAGCGAGATCGCTGGCCATGGGACGCGGGTAGGCGTCTAGATCCGCCGCTCGGTCGAACTGGATAGGATTGACGAAGATGGAAACGATGACCGTGCCTTCGGGGCCCGCAATCTCACGAGCTCGGTCCATGAGCGAAATATGACCGGCATGAAAGGCTCCCATGGTGGGAACGAGGACACTGGGGCGAGGGGAGTTCGCCAAGATTTCCCGCAAGGCCTGGCTGCTGTTCGCGATTTTCATGCGCGGACTTACTCCGGGACAGGCGAAGCGGGCAAGTGTCGGGTGTCGGAGGGGAGTGGGAGGCTTTTCAAGAATCGGTATCAGCGCTGCGGACAATTCCAGACGCGGGGACGGGAATCGGTTTCGTCGTGGTCGAATCCACTGCGGCTGCGGCGCAAGGTCTTGTCTTGGATGAACGCATTCCATTCCTCGTTGTAGCTGGGGACCAAGTCCATCGAGCGTGCGGAGGAATCATCGGTTGGAATTTTGGGGGATCGTGTGGCGGCAAGACTGCCAGCCCTGCTTGGCATGGGTTGATTGGTGTGGTGGTTCATAAGCTTATTTCTTTAATAGCACCTGCATCTTTGGATCGCAAATCGGGATGGAGCCAGTGGGCAATGATGACATTTTCGTTGCGATCGTGTCGGAGCGGGAGTTGATAGCAACGACATGGCGAGGTTGACCGCAGCGTTTTTCACAAGAGACCCGGTGACCTGTGCGCGAGAGTTGGTGGGGTCGATATTCCACTGGCACGGATGCTCGGGGAGGATCGTGGAAACCGAGGCCTATGCGGAGGTGGGCGACGAAGCATGCCACACTTGGAACCGTCCCGGTGCGCGGAGGTTTGTGGAAAGTCATGCGCCCGGTGATGCCTACGTCTATCTCAACTACGGCGTCCACTGGTTGTTCAATTTTCTCGTTAAAGGTCGAGAGGGTGCGGGCTTTGTGTTGTTGCGAGCGGTCGAGCCGATCGATGGTCTGGAAACGATGCGGAGAAGACGGCCTGGAATTCCGGATCGATTGTTAGGTGCCGGGCCTGGACGGCTGACGCGGGCGTTCGGGATTTCCGGCGCGGACCATGGCATCCATTTTCTGGATGATCCTGAAGGTGGAGTGATTCGCGGATCGGCGGTGGAATTGGTGGCGGGAGGCCGTGTCGGGATTTCTCGCGCCGCAGAAAGGCCGTGGCGTTTTGGCGAGGCTGCGTCGCCTTCGCTGAGTCGAAAGTTCTGATAGAATCAGAGCTTGAAGGCACCGCCACGCTTGCCCCCGAGGGTCACGGCTCCAATGACGGCAACGGTGAGAAAAAGCATCGCCCAAACGCCGAGGGCGGCTGCCAGTTCGGTGCCATTTCCCAAGGTGCTGAGCAGGGCGTAGATCGCCTTGGTGATGGGAAAATGTTGGCTTTGTTGCGCCAGAATGAGGCTGTCGGAGACCTCCAGCATGGCGAAGGCGAAGGCGAGGATGCCACCGGCTGCTAGGTTGGCTCCGATGAGTGGAATCGCGATGCGTCGTAGCATGCGCACCGGGCTGGCTCCCAACGAACTGGCGGCTTCCTCTAGGACCGGATTGCACTGCTGCAGCCCGGCCACCGCAGAACGAACCACGTAGGGCAAGCGCCGGAACATGTAAGCAACGACCAACAACAAGAAGGGATTGCCCCCTGAGCCGATGAGGAAATGGAATGGCATTCCTTCCTGCGACAGAGCGAGGTAACCGAAGGCCATGACGAGTCCCGGCACGGCGAGCGGCAGCATGACCAGTGAATCTAACAATCCGCGTGACTTAAGTTGAGATCGCACCACCACCCACGCGACCGCCAAGCCAATGACGAGTGCGGCTAGGGTCGCACATCCTGCGTAGAGCAAGCTGTTGCGGATGGATGGGACGACGAGTTCATTGCCGAGGGCTTCGGAGTAATGGCGCAACGTGAGCTCGTCTGGAATCACCGTGCCATACCAACGTCCTGAGACGGATAGAAGCATTACGCCGAGGTGAGGGATGATGGAAAGGACGAGGACGGAAAGAAACAGAACCGCGCAGGCCGCCGATTTCACCCCGGTGAGACGCATTGCGGAGTTTCGACCTTTGGGACGTGGAGCGCTTCCAGGCCTTGTCCGACCGACGATCCACTTGGAAAGTATGAAAACGGTGATAGAAGCAACTAGCAGGACGGTGGTCAGGGCGTAGGGAAGGGGATCGTTGTCCAGTCCCTTGAGTCCGTCGAAAATTTGCACGGGCGTGACACGAGCGTAGTCGAACACGAGCGGCACGCCGAGTTCTGTGAACGCAGCGATGAAAACGATGGATGCACCTGCGAAAACGCCGGGCATGACCAAGGGCAGGGTGACGCGCAGAAAGCGTTTCCATGGCGGACTGCCGAGGTTTTCCGCAGCTTGTTCCAGCGCGGGATCGAGCTGGGCCAACGCGGCCGCGATGTTGAGATAGAGAATCGGATAGAGGTGCAGCGCATTCATCAGGACGATGCCGACAAAGCGACCGTGGCTGAGCCAGTCGTGTGGAGATGCCGATTCCATCAGACCTAGGTTCATCAAAAGTGCGTTGAGCGAACCATTTACGCCGAGCATTTGCTTCACGCCGACGGCACCGACGAAAGGCGGCAGGATCATCGGTGCAAGGATCAGCGCGCCTAACCATTTTTTGCCGATGAAATCATGGCGATGGGCGACGAGCGCGAGCGGGAACGCGATGGCCATCGTCACCATGGTGCTGAGAATGCCTAGAGCGAAGGTGTTCCACAGGCCTTCTCGATAGATGGGATTGCGGAAGACCGCGGCGATGAAATCGAAGGTGAGCGATGCATCGTCTCCAGTTCCTTCGAACGCCTGCCTGACAATCATCGCTGCCGGATAGAGGAAAAACACCGCGAACAAGAGTCCGACGATGGTTGTCACGAGAATGGCGTGTCCGCGTTTCATGGTCGGGTGCTGCGGGCGATGGCTGCGGCGCGGCGGTAATTTGTGCGGAACCATTCCCCGAGTTCCGCGGCGTGATCCGCTGTCGCAAGCTTGTCCTTTCCGGAAAGTCGCGCATCCCCGTGGCCGACGGTGGCGTAGTTCACGCGTGAGACATCGGAGAAAACTGCCAGCGCATCCGCTGGCATGCCCGCCTCTCGCATCGCCGACCAGGCGTCGGTCAGCTCGTCATGCGAGTCGATGCACATGATTTTCACCAACTGGCGCAGCGTGCCGAAAGCGGCACCGGTTAGTTCTGGCTGATAGGTAAGGTTGCCCTTGTCGTGCCATGGATTGGCGTCGGGAATGGTCGTAAGGGCGAGGATTTCTGGCGTGTAGAGGTCACGCCGTATGGGCATGCGGTGAAGCGCTCGCTTGCGCGGGCCGCCGGGTGTTCCGGGTCTGCCAAACCACAGTGTTTGTCCTGCTGGACTGAGGCAGAACGCCACGAATGCCTGCGCAATTTCTGGATGAGGAGCTCCTTTGAGGACCGCAATGGGATCTGCGCTTAACGTGGTGCCGGCGTTGGACGGGAGCCACACGACGCGCGGTTTGTTGTCGCGGGTTGTTAGGTCGGTGGCGTAAGAACGGCCGTAGAAATCGATGCACATGCCTGCGGCGGCATTGCCTTGGCCTACGTCTAGCGGGACTTTCGAGGCGCTGTCGGTGAAATAGCGGGCATTGGCGGACATGCGCTGGATGAGCCGTAAGCCGTCGGCCCAACCGCTTTCGCGGGCGGCTTTTGGATTGGCGCCGGGATGGGCCAGCGCCCGCTGCATCTCGCCTTGGACGACGAGTTCGAAGGCGCGTGCGACGGAGCCACTTTTCGTCGGATCTGCTAGGGCGATGGTGCCGGCGTAAGCGGGATCCCCCAAGTCGGCCCATCGGGTGGGCGAGGGGATGTCGAGCCGTTTGAGGACGTCCGGGTTGTAACAAATGCCGAAGCGAGACAGGCAGGTGCCGACCCAGACGTGGTCGGCGGGCCAGTAGCGCTCGCCGGTGAACGTTTCTGGAATCGGTCCATTTTCGGCAAACCATTCCGGGTGGTTATCGAAGACATTCAATCGTTGGAAGCGATCTAACCGTGCTTGGCCTGAGAAATCGGGTTCTCCACCGCCGAAGAATAAATCCACGCCGATGCCTTGGCGTCTGGTTTTCTGCGCCGCTTTGAAGCCGGCATCGAGCACCATCCGAATTTCCGAAGTGCCGCCTGGCGTCCGCCAATCGATGTAAATCGAGCGACCCGTCGTCTTCTTCCAATCGGCCGCGAAGGCCTCGCCGAATTCATGACGTATCGATTCGTTGTGCGGACTGAGAATGACGAGCGTGTCGTCTGCCGCGTCTGGATTTGCGGTGTCCGAGTCTCTTCGCAACAGCATCGGCAGCGCGACGATGATCACCAGCAGACCGATGATGATGCAGGCTTTCGCTTTCATTTCGCCGGTGGTTAGGATTTGAGAACCACCACGTCGTCGGGGCGGACTTGCAGGAAGACCACTTGCTCTCCGCTTTCTCGCAGGTGGTGGGGATTCATTTCCATGACTTGCTGGTAACCCACGGCCGTCTCTACCCCGTAGAGAATGCGCTGCCCGAGATAGCTGCGATCTCTGATGCGACCAGCGATGGCATTGGCCGTGGACTGGTCGCAGATTGTCCATGCTTCGGGTCGTATCGAGAGACGCACGCTTTCGCCCGTAGGCAACGGATGGCCTACACCATCTAACATTCCCGCTGCGGTTTTTACGAAAATGGAACCATTCTGTTGTCCGGCTATTTCACCTTCTATCAGATTGGTGTCGCCGATGAAGCTTGCGACCATCGCACTGGCGGGTTTGCGGTAGATTTCCTCAGGCGTGGCGACTTGGGCGATGCGTCCTTCGGTAAGCACCGCGATGCGGTCGGCCATGGTCAACGCTTCTTCCTGATCGTGGGTCACGTAGATCGCGGTGAGGCCGTGGTCCTTGACGATGCTTCGAATCTCGCGGCGCATGCCGACACGCAAGCGGGCATCGAGATTGGAAAGAGGTTCGTCGAGCAGGAGGCATTCCGGTTTCACCACCAGCGCCCTGGCGAGCGAAACGCGCTGCTGTTGGCCGCCGGACATCTGGTCGATGGAGCGTTCGCCAAAACCGGCGAGTTCGACCCGTTCTAACGCTTCCGCCACCCGTTGCCGAACTTCCGCCTTGGGCACCTTCCTTTCCTCCAACCCAAACGCGATGTTCTGTCCGACGGTCAAGTGAGGCCACAGCGCGTAGCTTTGGAAAACCATCGCCGCCTCGCGCTTGTGCGGCGGCATTTGCGTGACGTCGCGTTCGCCAAAACGGATCAAGCCACTGCTGGGCGTTTCCAATCCGGCGATGCACCTCAGCAGCGTGGTCTTGCCGCAACCGGAAGCTCCGAGTAGGAAAAACAATTCGCCGTCCCTCACCTCCAAGTTGATTCCATCCAAGGCGCGGACGATTCCGAAGGTTTTGGTGAGCGATTCAGCGCGGATGGAGGGCATGGTTGAAAGGTGCATGCATGCTCTTGTTTCGGAGCATGGAATCAAGTGGGAATGGACTGCGAAAAAAGTGACGAAATTTGTCGAAGATTCTCTTGCCAACCTCCGGGTCGGACCTTAACAAGTGCGCCCACCCAACGGGTAACGCTCGGATGGCGGAATTGGTAGACGCGCTAGACTAAGGATCTAGTAGGGAAACCTGTGGAGGTTCGAGTCCTCTTTCGAGCACTTTTTGTGGTGAGTAAAAATGTCCCTTGGCTGAAAAGCTCAGGGACTTTTTTTGCGGGATCTTTTCGGATGGATTGGGGGCGGAAACGCGTGTTTTCGAGCTGGGGTGAATCGCTGCATCGCGTCGGTGTGGGCCCGGACTCGGCAGGATGGTAAGGGATACTTAATTTTAAAGCGTCCCTTGAAAAAGGGATTCTTGAACGGGGCGACAACTTGAGAGGACTGATGTTCAACAAATTAGAAATTTAGATTGGACTTCTTAAATATTAATTTTCTAGGTTGTTGACGATTGAGCGCCACCCCCTTACCCCGACGGCCTCCCCCTATGAAAAATACGACTCTCTTTGCTGGTACGATTGCGTTCGCATCACTGTTGGTGGCGACCCGATCAAGCGGACAAACGATCAACGCAAACTTCGTCCAAGTCGTGCCTGGTTTGAATGTCAACGGGACGATCGATGACGGTGGTTTCACGCAGCTCTACACGTCCGGCGTGATGAGCTTTACGAATTTTCAGGCCTTCTGCATCGAGCCTGCGCAAGGATTGGCCAATGGCGATATGCCGGTCTATGAGGTTCAAAACCCGCTGACGCTCGATATCACGAACAAAGTTTCAAGGTTGGTCGGTGCTTATCTGTCTTTGTGGGGGGGCTCCGCACCGGTGACCGAGCAAGACAAGGTGGATCGCAGTCCCGACGCCGCCGCCATCCATTGGGCGATCTGGGAAGTCACCACGGAGACGCTGGGAACTTATTCGCTCAACGATGGGATCGTGCGCATCACCGGCAGTGGATCGGACGACACCGCGACGATCACGCGAGCGAACCAGTTTTTGAGTAATATCAACACTTACAGCCCGGCCACCGTGACTTTCCTGACCAATCCTATCTACCAGGACGTGGTTGCGTGGAGCTTGGTGCCTGACCAGGTGCCTGAGCCGGGTTCGGCGGGATTGCTGGCTTTTTCAAGCCTGCTGATGTTGCGTCGCCGTCGGCGCTAGAGTCATCGAGCATCCGGGACGGGACAATTTTTCGATTCCGGGAAGGGAGATGCGTTTGATGGCGTATCGGGCGGACTGATTTCCCGTTTTCAGGGAAATCTTCAACCCGAAAACCCATGGTCGCCATTTCCGCATCATCCGCCCTGTCTCGTCGTCGATTTCTAAAAACCACGGGGCTCGGTGCCGGTGGTGTCTTGCTGGGATTCCCGTCTATTGTTCGTGGGCAAAACCTGAACAGCCGCATCAACGTCGCTTGCATCGGCGTGGGCGGGATGGGATCGAGCGACGTCGATAACGCGGCGCGCTGCGGCGGAAATATCGTCGGGCTGTGTGATGTGGATGCGGGAATGTTAGCAGGCAAGGCGGCGAAATTTCCGGAGGCGCGGCAGTTTGTGGATTTCCGCAAGATGCTGGAGGAGATGAAAGACTCCATCGACGCGGTGACCATTTCCACGCCTGACCATCTGCACGGAGTGGCTGCCATGGCGGCGATGCGCATGGGCAAGCACATCTATTGTCAGAAACCGCTGACGCAAACGGTGTTTGAGGCGCGAGAACTGCGGCGTGTGGCGGCGGAAATGAAACTTGCCACGCAGATGGGCAATCAAGGCAGCGCGGCCGATGGGCTGCGACGGGCGGTGGAAGTGATCCAATCGGGGCTGATTGGAAATCCGACGGAGCTGCATGTTTGGTCCAATCGACCGATCTGGCCGCAAGGGATGGGCCGGCGCACTGGCGAAGATGCGGTGCCGCAAGGGCTGGATTGGAATCTCTGGCTTGGGCCAGCCGCGATGCGCCCTTATTTGAAAGACGTCTATCATCCGTTCAAATGGCGGGGATGGAGCGATTTTGGCACGGGGGCGTTGGGTGACATGGCATGCCACACGGTGAACATGCCATTTCGCGCGCTGAAGCTTGGCTACCCGAACGTGGTGGAGTGCGAAATGGCGTCGCGCATCCATGCGGAAACTTATCCACTCACCTCGCGCATCCGCTTCGAGTTTCCAGAGCGCGATGGGTTACCGCCGGTAAAGTTCTGGTGGTACGACGGATCGCCCGGAGCGATGGAAAAGCCGTTGCGGCCGTATCCGGACATCGTGCGCAGCGTGGCGGCTTTGGGTGGGAAATTTCCCGAAAGCGGTTGCTTGGTTATTGGGGAAAAAGGGCAGGTGTTTTCGCCGGACGACTACGGTTCGCAATTCCTCATCCAGCTCGAAGGAGAGCAAGGGTTTAGCCCGGCGTCAGAGCATGAAGCGGTCAAAGCCGTGCCCGAGTCCATTCCGCGTTCGCCCGGGCATTTTGAGGAATGGTTTGGCATGATCCAGGGCGGTGCCGCAGCCTATTCCAATTTTGAAATTGCCGGATATTTGACGGAAATCATCCTGCTCGGTTGCATCGCGCTGCGCGTTGGCGAGGGCGTGAAGATGGAATGGGATGGTCCGGGAATGCGCTCGCCGAACTGCCCGGAAGCGGCGCAGTTCGTCAAACGCAGCGGTCGCGAAGACTGGTGAAAGGAAGCGCAGGATTTGGGTTTGAGTTGCCGACGCGGACCGATACGCTGCGGCCCTCATCGCCATGAAGCACCTTCCTTTTCTCAAACCGCTGGCCTTCTTGTTGGCGATTTTTCCACTCGTCCTGTCTGCTCAGGAACCCGAAAGCGTGATGGTGGTGGAAACCTATTCCGGGAAAATCTTGGTTGCTTCCAACGCCACGACGAAACGACCCATTGCCAGCCTGACCATGATCGCCACCGGCGCGGTCACCGTCGATTGGGCAACCGCCACCGGCACGGATCTCGGCACCGTCATGATCACTGCGCCGCAAACTGTGGCGATGGTCGGCGGGCCGAATCCGATGAACATCCAGCCCGGCGACCAACTCACGCTGCGGGATGCGCTTTATTCCGCGCTGCTTGGCTCGGACAACTTGGCGGCCGTCTGCATCGCAGACCACGTTGGGCGCGAAATTCTCACGCGCCGCAGCAGAAACGGCGATCCCGTGGCGACTTTCGTGGAGGAAATGAACAAGCTGGCGAAGGCGTTGGGCATGAGCCAGACGCGATTTGCCAACCCGCACGGTCTGGAGCGGCCAGGCACCAAGGCCTATTCGACCGCCGCTGACGTCGTTCGTTTGTCCTCTTATGCCATGAGCCGCAACGCCTTCAACTTCATCGTCCGCCAGCCCGATCGGCAGGTGGGTTTGGTCACGGCTGGCGGCAAAAGGAGTTTCAAAGTACGCAACAGCAATGAACTGGTCGGCGAACCCGGGGTGCTCGGCGTGAAGACCGGATTGTCCGCTGCCGCCGGGCCTTGCGTCTCCATCTGCATGGACCGCGAACCGCTGGTCCGCACGAAGGCAGACGGCAACAAAGGGGCGACGCCTCGCCGCGTGATTGTGGTGGTGCTCAACAGCCCAGAGCGATTCAGCCGTGCGCGCGGACTCATCCGCCAAGGATGGGCCAGCTACGATCCATGGCTGGAGTCTGGCGCGCCGGTTCACAACCGCGAACGCGAGTTTTTGACCATGCCCCTTCCTCAGTGAACGGATTTCCCCAAACATCATGAGAATAGGAATCCTCAACAGCGGCGGTGATTGCCCCGGTCTCAACGCGGTCATCCACGGCGTCGTCGGCGCGGCCAGCCAACTTGGCTGGGAAGTCATCGGCTTCCGCGATGGCTTTGAAGGGCTACTGCCCCCCGGTGACTACATGGTGCTCAAGCCTGCCGACACGATAGGCATCTTGAAAATGGGCGGCACCATTCTCGGCACGACCAACAAAGGCCATTTCGCGGCGAAACTCGGCAAGGGCGACATCGCGGAGGTTCCGCCGGAGGTCGTGGCCCGCGCAAAACAGACGATGGAGCAGCTCGAAATCCGTGCGCTCATCGTCGTCGGCGGCGATGGCTCGTTGACGACGGGACTTCAACTTTTCCGCGAGGGCTGGCCCATCATCGGCGTGCCCAAGACGATCGACAACGACCTCAGCGCGACGGCGTTCACCTTCGGTTTCGACAGCGCGGTTTCCACCGTGGTGGACGCGCTCGACCGACTGCACACGACCGGGGAAAGTCACAAGCGAGTGATGGTGCTGGAAGTCATGGGACGCCACGCCGGGTGGATCGCGCTGTGGGGCGGCATCGCCGGTGGTGCGAACGTGGTCCTGTTGCCAGAAATCCCATTTTCCTTCGAGAAAATCGCTGAATTCATCAATCGCCGCGATGCGCAAGGCCACCACAGCACGCTCGTCGTGGTGGCGGAAGGAGCCTGCATGCCGGATGGCGAGTTGGTCACTTTGGACGCCAATTGCGGCGGCGAGGTTAGGCTGGGCGGCATCGGCGAGCAGGTGGCCTCCCGGCTTCAAACGCTGACGGGCAAGGACGCGCGTGCTTGCGTTCTCGGCCATCTTCAACGCGGCGGATCACCCACCGCGCTCGACCGCATCCTCGGCATGCGTTTCGGCGTGATGGCGGTGAAACTGGCCGAAGAAGGTGCGTTCGGCCGCATGGTCAGCTATCAATCGTATCACGTCGACTCCGTGCCCATCGAGGAAGCCGTCCACCAACTGCGCCTCGTCGAGCCAGACAGCGAACTGGTCCAAGCCGCCAAGGCAGTGGGCATTTGCTTGGGCGACTAAGTTTTCAGTTTCAAGTTTTCCGTTTTCAGGGAACCTCTCCGCAGTCCGCAGCTGCGGGGGATTTTTTCCCTGAAAACTCCCGACTCCACTCCAGCAACTTCATCTGATGTCTTCCGATCCTCTCCTCCAACTCCTCCGCCGCAAGGCACGCATCACCGACCAAGAACTCGCCGATATCCTGTCGATGGACAAAGATGCGGTGGCGGTGCGAGTCGCGGCATGGGAAACCGATGGCACCATTCTTGGCTACCACGCGGTGATCGATCCCGAGGCCAGCGGCGATGACGATTCGGTGTCGGCGTTCATCGAGGTAAAAGTGACGCCTGAGCGTGGCGGCGGTTTCGATCGGTTGGCGATGCGCATCGCACGTTTTGACCAAGTGGTTTCCTGCTACCTCGCCAGCGGCGGTTACGACTTGATGGTCGTCGTCGAGGGCGGCGATCTGCGTGATGTGGCGCGCTTCGTTTCGGAAAAACTCAGCTCGCTCGACGGCGTGCTTTCCACCGCGACGCATTTCCGTCTCAAGACGTACAAGGAAAACGGATTCATCTTTGACCGCAGTCCGACGACTGAGCGCCTTGCGGTTTCGCCGTGAGCGAGGATCAACGCGACTGCGTGGTCAGCAATCCGTACTTCGGGCTGAACAAATAAGCGGCGAGAAATAACAGCCCGAGCACCATCACGATGGCCGGGCCAGGGGCGATGCCAATGCTGCCCGACAGCGCCACGGCTGCGAGTGAGCCGAGGCCGCCGACCAAACCGCCGCCCCAGAACAGCGCGGAAGTTTTGTCAGTTAGGAGAGAAACGGTGGCGGCTGGAGTGACTAACAGGCCGACGGAAAGGACGCAGCCGACGGCTTGCAACGACGAGACCAAGGCGAGGACGAGCAACCCGAAGATGAGGTATTGAATGGCGCGGACCGGCACGCCCTGCGCGGCGGCGACGTTTGGCTCGAACAGCGTGAGCAGGATGGGCCGCATCAGCAGGTTGGTGACCAACAAGGTGAGTGCGCCGATGCCGAAGGCGATCCAGATGTCGGTATTTCCCACAGCGATGATGTCGCCGAAAAGCCAGTGTTCGAGTTCCTGGCGGGTGTCGAGCTTGGGCAGCAGGGCAATGCCCGCGGCAAAGCTGGCGGTGTAGAGAACGGCCAACGCCGTGCCTTGGCTGACTCGCCGACCGCGCGCCACGGCGACCGAGCCGAGACCGACGAGCAGCGCGGCGAACATGGCTCCGAGAAATGCATTCCATTGGCTCAGTGCGCCCGTTAGCAGGATGGCCAGCGCGATGCCCGGCAGCATGGTGTGGGAGAGCGCGGAAACTGCCAATGCATCGCGCCGCAGCACGACGAAGCCGCTGAAGAAGCCGTTGGAAAATCCGACGAAACCCGCGGTGAACAACGCGCGCTGATAGAATGGATTGGTGAGGAGTTCGGTGTCCATCAGGCGGTGGCGAAAGTGGCGGCGAGGCGTTCTGGCGTGAGCGTTTCCTTCACCGGGCCGAAGCCGAGCGGCCCGGTGGAAAGGATGAGCACTTCGTCGAAGAGATCGGCGAGGGTGTTGAGGTCGTGGTGGGAAGCAATGACGAGTCGCCCTTCCTGCGCGAGCCGTTCGAGCAAGGTTCCTAACATCTGCGCGGCATTGCGATCCAAGCCGGTGAACGGTTCGTCGAGCAGCAGCACGTGAGCTTCTTGGGCCAGCGCCCGAGCGAGGAAGGCGCGCTGCTGTTGGCCACCCGAAAGCTCGCGGATCTGGCGGTGCTGGAGGTCGGTGAGTGCGAGGGATTCCAGCGCGGCGTCCACAGCCTCGCTGTCGGATTTTGAAAATTTCCGCCACCAGCCGGTTTGCGGATAGCGGCCCATTTCGACGAGTCCGCGCACGGTGATCGGAAAGGACCAGTCCACCTCTTCGCGCTGCGGCAGGTAGGCGAACTCGCGTGACCATTTCCGCACCGCCGAGCCGCGCCAGAGGATGGTCCCGTGGTCGCGCGGGACGAGTCCGGCGATGGCCTTGAGCAGCGTGCTTTTGCCAGCTCCGTTAGGTCCGACGAGGGCGACCCGGTTGCCGCACGAGGTGGCCATGGAAATTTTCTCCAACGCCCGCACCCGACGGTAACTCACGCTCAGGTCCTCAATGACCAGTTCGTGATGGTGCCCGTGGTGGGCGCAGCAGTCGTGATGGGCATCGCTCATGGGGTGGCGGGAAGCGGAAGTTCCAAGAATTCATCAAGACCGCCCTCAGCATCGAAAACGTGGACGATGGAATCCTTGCCGGGTGGCTCAAGGGTCAATCGGGCGAAGCGATGCTCGCCCGCAGTCGGTGGATTCTGCCAGCGGACGATGAGGTTGAGATGCGGGTTGGCGGGATCGAGTTTCAGCGTGCCGGCGATCGGATTCGTGCGGAAATCCAGAAGCATCACCTCGCCGCTGTCGATTTCCACGGCGCTGGCCGGTGCAGAGAGGAGAAGCTGAAACGGAATTCCCGCCATCTCTCGGCTGGACGTTGCCGAGGGCTGGGCGGGCGCGGGTTTCACGAAGCTTTCTACCGCCGTCACACGGCGCACGCCGACCGCTACCCCGGCTAAAAACAGGGCGAGCAGGATGAATCTCAGGACAGGCGAACCGCGCACGGCGGAAAACTGTTTCCGCTCTTCCGAAAATGCAAGAAACTTGCATGAGTGTGGCCACGGCAGGGCAGATACCCCGAATCGGGTACAGACCCAGGCTTCGCGGCCCTGCCAAGGTGCGGACTCATGAAGCATACGGTAAATCTGATTCTAACGGCGGTCACGCTGGCATGGCCATTCCATGCGATTGCGGCGGTGCACGATACGCTGGCGCACGGTGCGAAAGGTGACGGCAAGACGGTTTGCACGGAGGCGATCCAAGCCGCGATCGACGAGGCCGCCAGCGCAGGCGGCGGGGAAGTGGTATTCTCGAAACCGGGCGTCTATCTCAGTGGCGCGATTTTCCTAAAGTCTAACACCGAGTTGCGCATCGAAAAAGGAGTGACGTTGCGCGGCGTGCAGGATGTAGCGGCCTATCCGGATGCGTGGACGCGTGTTGCCGGGGTGGAAATGAACTGGCCATCCGCGCTGGTCAACGTGATCGAGGCACAAAACGTGAAGCTCACGGGCGCTGGGACCATCGATGGCGATGGCAGTTTCTGTTGGGAAAAGTTCTGGGGCAGGGATGGTCAAAGCGGAATGATGAAGGACTACATCGCCCGCGGCCTGCGTTGGGCGGTGGACTACGATTGCAAGCGCGTGCGGCTCATCCAAGTGTACAAATCGAAGGACATCCTGGTGGAAGGGCTGCGGTTAGAGCGTTCAGGATTTTGGACAGTGCATCTGTGTTTTTCCCAAAACCTCATCTGCCGTGGTCTAACGATACGGAACAACATCGGTGGACTCGGGCCAAGTTCGGATGGCATTGACGTGGATTCGTCGCGCGATGTGCTCATCGAAAAATGCGACATTGATTGCCACGATGACAACATCGTCCTCAAGGCGGGACGCGATGCGGACGGGCTGCGCGTCAACATCCCCACCGAGAACGTCGAAATTCGCGACTGCATTGCTCGCGCCGGCTACGGCATGGTCACGCTGGGCAGCGAGACGTCGGGGTGGATCCGTAATGTGAAGGTGCACGATTGCAAGGCCATCGGCACCAAGCACGGGCTTTACTTCAAGTCCGCCAAGGTGCGCGGCGGAGGAGCGGAGAACATCGAATTCCACAACCTGGAGATGGAAGATGTGGAAATCGCATTCATGTTCAACCTGAATTGGTATCCGGCGTATTCCTATCCGGTGATTCCCGCTGACGTGTCAAAGGAGGATATTTTGCCGCATTGGCAGACTCTAACGAAACGGGTGGAGCCTGAAGAGCGCGGCATCCCGGAGTATCGGAACATCCTTTTCAACAACATCACGGTGAAGAGTTCGGGCAAGGCGTTCGAGGTGGTGGCCTATCCAGAAAAGCCGATCCGCGGCTTCGTTTGGAAGAACGTGACGGTGAACGCGAAGGAAGCGGGCAGCATTGCTGACGCTGCCGATTGGTCGTTCGAAAACGTCAGCCTCACCACTGCCGACGGAAAATCCGTGGAAACTAAAAATTGCACGGGTGTGACACCGCCTGCCGCAATTAAGCCCTAGAAGTGATGCGAATCATTTTCTGTTGGATAGGCCTTGCCTCGCTGGCGATCGCAGGTGCTGTCGATGATCTTGCTGGAAAATGGCGCTTTGCGATGGATCGTGAGGATGCCGGAATCAAGCAGCGCTGGTTTGCCCAAGATTTGAAGGATGAGATCCTTCTCCCGGGCATTCTCCAAGCGCAAGGATTTGGCGACAAGATTGCGGTGGATACGCCGTGGGTGATGTCGCTTTATGATAGGCATTGGTTCCTGCGCAAAGAATACAAAGAGTTTGCCGCAGCGGACGAAGTGAAGGTGCCTTTCCTGTGCCAACCGGAGCGGCATTATCTCGGCGTGGCATGGTATCAGCGGGACATCACGGTGCCTGCGGATGCTGCGGGGCAGCGGCTCGCGTTGTTTCTCGAAAGTTCTCGGTGGAAAACGACTGTCTGGTTAGATGATCAGGAGATGGGTTCTCAAAACAGCCTGGTGGCACCGCACGAATTCGAACTGGGCTTGGCCAAGCCGGGGCGGAATCGACTCACGGTGCGCGTGGATAACCGCATGCTGATGGACTATCGACCCGATGCGCATGCGGTTTCCGATTCTCAAGGAAATACTTGGAATGGCATCGTCGGCCGATTGGAACTGCGCCGCACCGGGCCGGTCTGGATCGACCATGTGCGGGTGATGACGGATCTGAAGAAGAGTGAGGTCGCCTTCCAGGTTGCGTTGAAGAGTCTAACGAAATCGCCCGGTCGCGGCCAAATCGCAGTGGGCAGCAAGAAAGTTGCCGTTGAATGGACGGCGGGCGGCGGCAGCGCGCGGTTGGTCGTACCGATCTCAGCAGACGCTGCGAAATGGGATGAGTTTTCGCCGAAGTTGCACAAGGCAACCGTAAGGCTGACTGGCGGCGCGACGGACAGTTACGACGTTTCCTACGGTCTCCGTGAGTTTGGCACGGATGGGACGGAGTTCGTCATCAACGGACGCTTGACCCATCTACGCGGCACGCACGATGGTGGTGGTTTCCCTCTAACCGGGCATCCGCCGATGGATGTGGCGAGTTGGAAAAAGACATTCACGACGCTGCGTGCGTGGGGACTCAATCACGTCCGCTTCCACTCGTGGTGTCCGCCTGAGGCCGCATTCCAAGCAGCCGATGAAATTGGCATCTATCTGCAACCGGAGCCGGGCATGTGGAACACGTTCAACAAAGGATCTGAAGTGACGAAAATGCTCTACCAAGAGACCGATCGCATGCTCCGCGCGTTCGGCAATCATCCGTCATTCGTGCTATTTTCCCCATCGAACGAACCTAAAGGACGCTGGCAATCGGTGCTATCAGAATGGGTGGAGCACTATCGCAAGGTGGATGCCACGCGGCTTTGGACCACCGGCACCGGTTGGGCCATCTTGGAGTCCCCGGGGCCGACTGATAAGGTGGATTTCCACGCCACGCATCGCTTTGGCAGTAACTTGATGCGCGGCGATTCGGGTTGGTTTGCACGCGACTACACCAAGTCCACCATGGGGATCGACAAACCGGTGATCTCGCATGAACTCGGCCAATGGTGTGCCTATCCAGATTTCTCGGTGATCGAAAAGTTCACCGGCTTTCTGCGTCCTGGAAACTACGAGATTTTCCGTAAGTCGGCGGCGGACCAGGGCGTGCTGGATCGCAACAAGGCATTTGTCCACGCTTCTGGAAAGCTCCAGCTTGCGTGCTATCAGGAAGAAGTGGAGGCGAACTTGCGAACTCCAGGCTTAGGGGGATTTCAGCTTCTCGATATCCATGATTTCATGGGGCAAGGAACGGCATTGATCGGATTGCTAGATCCATTTTTCGAGGAGAAGGGGTATGCCCGGGCTGAGGATTTTAAACGGTTCTGTGCACCGACGGTGCCACTAGCGCGACTGCGGCAACGGGTGTTTACCGACCGTGACAAGCTCGAAATTCCCGTAGAAATCTATCACTACGGCCAAGCACCGCTGAAGCAGGTGGCGACGCGTTGGACAGTCAAAGATGCCGCAGGCAAACTGCTTGCTTCGGGCGACTTTGCGAAGCGGACGATACCGCTCGGCAAGGGCACGCCACTTGGAACGGTGAAACTGGATTTGTCGAAGTTTCCATCACCGTCTGCCTGTCGGCTTGAAGTCGTGGGCGATGGTTTCGCGAATTCGTGGAATTTCTGGGTCAATCCTGACTCGCGTGAGGTGACACTGCCGAATGGTGTTAGGATGACCTCATCGTGGCCGGATGCGGAAAAGGCGCTGGCCGCCGGAGAGCGAGTGTTCTATCAGCCGATGGCCGGTGATTTGGACTGGAGTTGTCCGCCGCTGGATCGATTGCCCGCATTTTGGAACCGACAGATGAATCCCGGTTGGAGCCGCATGCTCGGGATGTGCGTCGAAAATCAACATCCCGCGCTCGCAGGCTTTCCGTCCGATGACTTCGGCGACTGGCAATGGATAGGCTTGGTCGGTCGCTCGCGTGCCATGAACTTAGGCCGTCTGCCGAAAGAGTTGCAGCCCATTGTGCAACCCGTGGACGATTGGAACCGCAACTGGAAACTCGGACTGATCTTCGAGGCAAAAGTGGGGCCGGGTCGACTGCTCGCCTGTTCCATTGATCTGGAACGCGATCTGTCGAAGCGGCCTGACGCACGACAGCTCAAGCGGTCGTTGCTGGATTACATGGCGTCTGATCGATTCATGCCTGAAGTGGAGGTGACGCCGGATCTGCTGCGAGGATTTTTGTTCGACACTTTGATCATGCGCAAGCTGGGCGCTCAAGGGCCGAAGGAACTCCTTGATGGCGATCCTAACTCGTTCTGGTTGGGTGGAGGTAAGAAGAAGAGCCATCCCCATGCCTTTGAAATCCAATTTCCGCAGGTTATGGCGATGGATGGCTTTGCTGTGATGCCGCGCCAGAACCACCGCGAGCATGAGGGCGACATTCGTAGCTATCTGTTGGAAGCGAGTGGTGACGGCCAGTCATGGCGAACGATTGCGGAAGGCGAACTCGAATCGACATTTGATCCGCAAGTCGTCCGCTTCAAGCAGGGCGAGCAAGCGAAATTCCTGCGCTTCACCGCGCGGTCCGGGTTTGGCAAGGATACGGTTTCGGCCTTGGCGGAGTTTGCCGTGCTTTACACCGGGCCTCCCGTAGGCGGAAGTGGTGTCATCGAATACCGCCGCGCACGCAGCGCTTCGGAAGATGTGGACGAAGGATTATAATTATGAAAAGTGTTAGGTTGATTCTGGGAGTGGTGCTTCTGTCCTGCGGCCTTGCGATGGCGGCGGAGACGGCGTGGCCACCCATCGGCGCAGAGCAAAAACCGTGGACACGCTGGTGGTGGCTTGGCTCGGGAGTGGATGCGGCGAACCTAACGAAAGAGCTGGAGGCATTTGCGGCGGCTGGCATGGGCGGGGTGGAAATTTGTCCCATCTACGGCGCGGTCGGCTATGAGGATAGGGATCTGGATTTCCTGTCGAAGAAGTGGATGGCTGCGCTGGCGCACACAACACGCGAGGCGAAGCGCTTGGGACTGGGGGTGGACTTGACCACCGGCACAGGCTGGCCATTCGGCGGCCCCCAAGTCGGGCCAGACATTGCTTCGCAAGGGCTGTTCCGAATCCAAGAGGAGGTGAAGGGTGGGGGAGAATGGAGCCTGAAACTGCCGGGTAAAGTAATCGTATTGCGGGCTACGCGGGAAGGTGGGGAAACGGTGAATCTAACGGAATTGATCAAGGGTGACGCCGTCCATTGGCAGGCACCAGCGAGCGGGTCGTGGACGGTGCTCGGACTGGTGGCGAAGACATCGATTCAAAAGGTGAAGCGAGCGGCACCGGGCGGCGCTGGAAATGTGTTGGATCCCTACTCGGAAAAGGCGATGAACACTTATCTCGCGAGTTTCGACGAGGCATTCCGTGGTTTCGATGCGCCGTGGCCGCGGGCGCAGTTCCATGATTCGTTCGAATACTACGGAGCGGAGTGGTCGTCCGATCTGTTAGTTCGGTTTCGCCAGCGAAATGGCTATGATTTGCTAGGGCGGTTGGAGGATTTTCTCGGCGCTGGAGACGTTGCTCAGCGAGTGCGGGCGGACTGGCGGGCAACGCTGTCCGACATGCATCGCGATTATCTATCAACGTGGCATGACTGGGCGAATACGCACGGCGGGCTGACGCGCAACCAAGCGCATGGATCGCCGGGCAATTTGTTGGATCACTATGCCGTGGCGGACATCCCGGAGACGGAGATTTTCCGACATGTTGAGGACGCGCAAATTCCGGTGATGGCATTGGCGGCGTCGGCGGCTCATGCGAATGGTCGCAAGTTGGTATCGGCAGAATCGTTCACCTGGTTGGGTGAGCATTTTCAAGTGACACCCGCTGCGTTGAAGGAAGCCGCGGATTTTCTCTACTTGAGCGGGGTAAATCATCTGTTTTTCCATGGCATCCCGTATTCGCCGAATGATGCGCCATGGCCGGGTTGGTTGTTTTATGCCTCGACTCACATGGGGCCGCACGGTGGATTGTGGCGGGAAATGCCTGCGTTTGCGGGCTATCTGTCGCGAGTTCAGTCCGTGCTCCAGAGCGGGAGACCGGATAGCGAGGTGATGCTGTACTTTCCATTCGATGACCTCGGTGGTGATGAGGAAACGCTGGGGCTCTACACGATCCACAATCAGAATGAATGGATGCACGGAACGCCATTCCACCGAACGGCGATGGAGTTGTGGCATGCGGGCATCCCGTGGGATGCTGTTTCTGCTAGCATGTTGGACAAGGTGAAGGTTGCCGATGGCCGACTGGTTTTGGGGGATGTGAAGGCGAAGGTGCTGGTGGTGCCAGGAGCAAAATGGTTGTCGGTGCCGGTGTTGCGGCGCTTGCTGGAATTGGAACGTGCTGGGGCAAGTGTTAGGTTTTGCGGGACTCTGCCAGAAGACGTGCCCGGCTATGGAAATTTGCAGGAGAATCGAGTCGAGTTTCAGAAACTGAAGGAATCACTGAAGCCTGCGGTCGCGGAGGGCGAGTTGATGGAATTGCTCCAAGGGCTGGATGTTTTGCCTGAGCCGATGTACGAGCTGGGATTGCGCATCGTGCGTAGGACCACCGACGACGGCTGGGACTATTTTGTGGTGAACCGTTCCGGGAAAAGGGTGGATGCATGGGTGAAACTCACACGCCCCGTTGCCAGCGCGATGTTGTTGGATGCAGCGCATGCGGATAGGCATGGCCTCGCCGAGCAGCAGGATGGCAAGATTCGCCTGGTGCTAGACGCGGGTGAATCAGTGGTCATTCGCGGGTTCCGAGAAAAGCAGGATGGCAAAGTCTATTGCTATCAAGTTCCGGCAGGTGATGCGATTGAGGTGAATGGCAACTGGTCGGTGAGTTTCAGCGACGGCGGGTCCGAGATACCTGCTGGATTTGAAACGACGCAATTGGGATCTTGGACGACGCAGAACGATCCCCGCGCGTTGGCGTTTTCGGGAACGGGCACGTATGAGTTGGCGTTCGACCTTCCAACCGTGATGGAAGGGCATCTGCTGCTGGACCTCGGCAAGGTCGGTGAAACGTGCCGCGTGAGCCTCAATGGCCAGTTGCTGGGATCATCGTTTTTTCCGCCCCATCGCTTCGACGTGACCGGACTGATTCGCAAGGAAGGCAATACGCTTGCGGTGGAAGTGACCAATCTGGCGGCAAACCGCATTGCCGATCTCGACCGACGCAAAATCGACTGGAAGCGTTTCCACGAGATCAATTTCGTGAACATCGACTACAAACCCTTTGATGCATCGGGCTGGAAGCCGCTGGAGTCTGGCTTGATCGGGCCGGTGCGGCTGATTCCCGTGCGATGAGGCGTGGGAAAATTCCGCTTTCTTCACTGGCAACGGCGGGAGGTTCGTGCTGTTTTCCGGCCGTGTCTGCCGTCACGAACATCTCCACCTACCGTTTCGCCGAACTCACCGGTCTCAAAGACCTGCGTGAGGAATTGATCACGTTCTGCCACGAGCGAGCGCTTAAAGGGACCATCCTGCTGAGCACGGAGGGGATCAACTTGTTTGTCGCAGGAGCCGCGCAGGACATTGATGCGTTGCTAGAACGGCTGCGCATGATACCGGGTTTGGAAGGGCTGGAGCCAAAGGTGAGCATCAGCGACAAGCAACCCTTCAATCGCATGCTGGTGCGGGTGAAGCGGGAAATCATTTCCTTCGGCATGGAGAGCATACGCCCGGCGAACTACACGTCGCCGAAACTGCCCGCGAAGGAGCTCAAACGCTGGCTCGACGAGGGACGGCAGATTACATTGTTAGACACGCGCAACGACTACGAGGTGAAACTCGGGACCTTCCAGGGCGCGCTGATCCCGCACATCAACACGTTCCGCGAATTTCCCGATGCGGTCCGCAAGTTGCCGGAGGAACTCAAAGACCAACCCGTAGTGATGTTCTGCACCGGTGGGATTCGTTGCGAAAAGGCCGGGCCGTTCATGGAGCAGGAAGGGTATCGTCATATCTATCAGCTGGACGGCGGCATCCTGAAATATTTCGAAGAATGCGGCGGCGACCACTACGATGGTGAGTGTTTCGTTTTTGACCAGCGCGTCGGAGTGGATCCAGGTTTGCAGGAGTCCGACCACGCGATTTGCTTTGCCTGTCAATCCCCGTTGGACACGGCGGACCAACAGGACTCGCGTTATGTCGTGGGGGAGAGTTGCCCGCATTGTTTTGTAGGCGAGTCGCAGAAGATGGCGGAGCGTATCGATTTTTTGCAGCGTGAAATCGCCCGTTTCACCACGCCGTTGCCGGGTTCAGTCATGCAGGAAAACCGACGCCCGGTGAATGTTCCGGCGGCGAACGACAAACAAAGTTTGCTGGAAATGCTGGTCACAATATTTCCCCATATCTCGGCGGAGGAATGGGAAGCGCGCTGTGTTGCCGGGCGTTTCGTGAGTTATGGCGGTGCCGTGCGGGGCAAAGATCATATCGTCCGTGCCGGTGAACGCATCCTGCAGGTTTTTCCGCCCGATACTGAACCGCCCGTTTCGGCCGACATTCGTGTCGTGCATGAGGATGAGGCGATTTTGGTGGTGAACAAGCCAGCGCCGCTCCCGATGCACGCCAGCGGTCGATTTCATCGCAACACACTCCAGCACATCCTCAACGAGGTCTATCATCCGAGGTATCCACGCCCGGTGCATCGACTGGATGCCAACACCAGTGGCTTGGTTGTTTTCACCCGCACGCGCCATTTTTGCCGCCTGCTTCAGCGGCAATTCTTGGAGGGTGAGGTGGAAAAGATCTATCAGGTTCGCGTGTGCGGTCATCCCGCGGAAAATGCCTTTTTCTCGGAGGCTCCGTTGTCCGCCAAGGCCGGCGTGCTGGGGACACGTGAAATTGATGAGGTCGACGGGCTGCCATCGCGCACAGATTTTCAAGTCATCGAGCGCTGTGCGGATGGCACGAGTCTACTAGAAGCACGGCTTGGAACGGGGCGGACGAATCAAATCCGAGTCCATCTGTGGCAACTTGGCTTGCCGGTGGTGGGGGATCCCGCCTACTTGGCGGACGGTCTAACTGGAGATACGCAAACGCTGGATTTGACCTCACCGCCGCTCCAACTTCATGCTTGGAAACTGAAATTTCGCCACCCTCGCTCGGACGAGGCCATTGAATTTGAAGCCCCCTTGCCGGACTGGGCGCGTTGAGCGGTCAAGGACTCATGGTGATGGACGACACGCGTTCCTGATCATCCCGCTCGGCGACGATCACGGTGAGCGTTCCTTTGGGGGAGTCCGCAGCGACTTCGGTTTTCTGCTTGTCGTGGAAGACGACGCGCCAGTTGGTGAAATTCTCCACGGTGCCGCCGCTTTCGCGGAATGAAGTCGCGAATTGAGTGATGAAGGCGGTGATGAATTTTTGCTTATCCACTTCCGTGGGCAGCGCGAGATAGGTCGCGCCCAAATTGTTGCCCAACGATGTGAAGACGGGCCAATCGATCTTGGTGGCAACGTCGGACTCGCCTCGTGTGAGCGCTTCAAACGTATTGCGCGCAAACGTGACGTCGCCCGTCGTGGCGAGGTTTTCGCGGGTCTTTTCGCAGCTGGAAATGCAGAGGACGGGAATAGAGGCTAACAGAAGTGCGTATGGTTTCATGGGATGTGCAGCTCTTGCAATTCGCATGCCGCAGCGGCGGCCTTGCCGTTGCGTTGGTTCGACACTCTGGGCTGGATTCATTTGCACCACGATCGTGCAAAATGCCGTGGTTTTGCGGGAATGGCTTGATGCAAAACAGGATGATTGCCCCCGCACTGCGAGGATCGCCGTGGATGGCACGGCGGCTGCGAAATGAAAGCTTCAACCCATTTGCACAACCCTATGATCACTACCCTTGAACAACTGTATTTTGACCAGCTCCGTGACCTCTACAGCGCGGAGACGCAACTTTTGTCTGCCCTTCCTGAAGTCGCAGCCCATGCGACCTGCGTTGAGCTGCGTGATGCGTTTAACCACCATTTGGAGGAAACCCGGCAACATGTAGAGAGACTCCGCCGCATCTTCGATGGCCATGGCATCACGGCGGATGCGGTCGTTTGCGAAGCCATGAAAGGCTTGCTAACGGAAGCGCGGAAGCATCTGGTAGAAACCACTCCGGGCGATATTCGAGATGCTGTGCTCATCGCTTCGGCCAACCGCATCGAGCATTACGAAATTGCTGGCTACGGCGTGGCCAAGGCATTTGCCAGCACGTTGGGATTCGGTGATGACGCCGATCTTCTCGACGAGACGCTGCAGGAGGAAGGCGACGCCGATCGTGAAATCACCAAGATTGCGACGGGCGGGATTTTCCGCTCCGGTGTGAATGAAGCGGCATCGCATGTCTGAGCACCAGCTGTGCTGACAGAGATTTGGCGATGTTTTGACCCACAAGGCATCGCCGATTTCTTGGTGTGTCGTGTTTAGCGAACGCAGGCTGCATCGGCGACACGCAGGCCGTCCATGGCCGCGCTGACGATGCCGCCGGCGTAGCCCGCGCCTTCGCCACATGGGAACAAACCGGTGATTTCCGGGTGTTCCAGCGTATCGTCACGGCGTGGAATTCGAACGGGTGAACTGGTGCGAGTTTCAAACCCGATGAGCAACGCTTGCTCGGAGATGTAGCCGTTCATCTGTCGGCCGAAGAGACGGAAGCCATCGCGCATGCGACTGGTGATCCATGCGGGCAGCAGTTCGTGCAGCGGCGCGGAGGTGAGCCCGGGGAAATAACTCGTTTCGGGCAGGTGCGGCGAAATTTTTCCGGTTAGGAAATCCGTCGCACGCTGGGCCGGCGCGACTTGGCCGCCACCGCCGGCGATTTTTGCAGTGCGTTCCAGTTGCTTCTGGAATGCGAGACCGGCGAGGATGCCGTGCTCCTTGACCAAGGGCTGCACGTCTTCTGGTTCGACGGTGCTGACCATCCCCGAGTTCGCAAAGGGAGAATCGCGGCGCGAGAGGCTCATCCCGTTGACGACGACCTCGTCGTTTTCGGTGGAGGCGGGGACGATCCAACCGCCGGGGCACATGCAAAACGAATGCACGCCGCGGTCGCGGATCTTGGTGGCCAAGCGGTAGCGCGCAGCGGGCAGAAGCAGTGGCCGTGGCTCGCCGGGCCGCAGGTGGTATTGCGTGCGGTCGATGAAGGGCTGCGGATGCTCGATGCGGAATCCCACGGCGAAGGGCTTGGCTTCCAACAGAATTTTCTTTTCGGCTAACAATCGATAGATATCGCGGGCGGAATGACCGGTGGCAAGGATGACCGAGTCGGCGAGGATCTCGTCGCCGCTTGCGGTAAGCACGCCGCGGATGCGACTGCCTGACTGGAGGAAATCGACGACCTTGGTTTGGAATCGCACCTCGCCACCGGCTTCGATGATGGAGTTCCGAATGGCTTTGACGACATTGGGCAATAGGTTGGAGCCGATGTGCGGGTGGGCATCTGTTAGGATCTCCTCGGGTGCGCCGTGGGCGACAAGTACCTCGTAAACTTTGGCAACGGGTCCGCGTTTGGTGGCGCGGGTGTAAAGCTTGCCGTCGGAAAAGGTGCCCGCACCGCCCTCACCGAAGCAGTAGTTCGACTCTTCGATGACGCGGCCCTCACGCAGGATGGGCGCGAGGTCAAACCGGCGTGCGCTGGCGTCTTTGCCGCGTTCTAGCAGAATAGGTTTGAGGCCGTTCTCCAAACAGCGGAGGGCGGCGAAAAGGCCGGCCGGGCCGCAACCGACGATGATCACTGGCCGTGCATCCGAGCGAAGCGGCGGGGCGGACCAGCGCGGTGTTTCGTCAGGCGGCAGCGTGGTGTCGAGCGCGACATCGAGCCGCAATTGCACTTTGACGGCGCGTTGTCGGGCGTCGATGGAATGCTTGCGCAGGCGTATGCCGCCAATGCGTGCGACGGGAACGCCGAGTTTGGCGGCGGCGGCGTGACGGCGTGCGGACTCGTCCTCGGATTTTTCCAGAGGCAGAACGATGTCGACGGATAGTGGCAGGATTTCCACGGGTCTAACGAATTCTAGCGGATGGGGCGCTTGCGTCCGGCGTCGTCCACGCTGACGAAGGTGACACGGGTGGAAAAGATGGGCGAGGCACCAGCCTTTTCGTCGATGACGCTGACGGCGTAGGTGACGCTGGTGGTGCCTTCCTTTTCGCGCTCACAAGAAATGCGCAGGATGGTGCCGTCGCGCACGCTGTGGTGGAACTCCACAGTGTCCATCGCCACGGTGACGAATTGGCAATGCGGGAAATCCAGACTGGCAGCGATCCACGACGCTTCGTCGATCCACGCCAGCAGGCGGCCGCCGAACAGGAAGCCATAGTGGTTCAGATCTCCAGGGAGGACGAGGCGATGCGATTCCATGGGGTCACCAACGGCGGCGTTTGCCATCCTTGGAAAGGACGGCGTCGAGCGAGTGGCTGCCGGCACCGGAGAGGATGATGGCGATGGCTGGAATCAGATAGAGCACGGCGAGTTCCTTGGATGGGCCACCCATGGAGAACCAAGGCGCAGATGCGTGGGCACCGAAGGCCGCGACGATCATGGCGAAGCCGAAGACGAAGGCGGCCGGGCGGGTGAGTAGGCCGAGGATGATGAGTGTGGCGGCGACCGCTTCTGCGCCAATGGTTAGGCCGAGGTTGACTTGGGGCGGCAGCAGAGAAAGTGGGAAAAAATCTGGCTGATAGAATCCCTTGGTGAGGATGGCGTCGAAGTTCTTAATTTTTGGGATGCCGTGGCCGATGAGCATCATCAGGCCTGTCATGATGCGCAGTGATAGAAGGCCGAGTGAGGCGGTCGCGTCGCGTGTGCCGCAGTCGAGAAGGATTCGTTTCATGAAGTGGGGGAAGAGCTGGTTTTGGCCGAAATGGTGATGCGTTTGAGGCGGTCGTCGCCTTGCGGAGAATGGGTGGAAATTTGGGCGTCGCCGACGAGGAGGTTGTGGACGAGGCGGCGGTAGTAAGCATTGAGAGGCCGCATTTGGAAGGGTTTGCCGGAGGCTTTGACACGTTCCGCAATGGCTTTTACTTCACTGTCGAGTTGGTCCTCTTGGATAGCGCGGTAGTGGCCGCAATCCACCTTGATGCGTTCGGCTTTTGGGTAATGGCGGCGGACGATGCGGTTGACGAGGTATTGCAGGTCGTCGAGGCGGTCGCCGTCTTTGCCGATGAGCGCGTCGCTCTCGCTGGAATGGATTTGCAGGCAGGGGCCGTCGTGGGTCTGCTGCAGTTCAATTTTCGCAGGGAAGCCGAGGTGCCCGAGCATGGTGTCGAGCACCTTGGTCGCTGATTCCACCGTGTTCATGGCCGGAGTCTAGTGACCAGATGCGCCGGGTCAACCACGTGGCTCGGGATTCCCGAGGAAATGCTGCGCGATGTCTGCGGCGAGAATCGCGAGGCGGGATTTTTCGGCGTCGGTGAATTCATGAGGGGTGAATTTTCCAATCCCGAGCGTGCCGATGACGCGCTGTCCCTGAGCCGCAAAGATGGGCACGGCGATGGATCCTGAGACGCCGGTTTGACGAGCATCGGGTTTCGCCACGCCGCCTAGGTCGGTCTGGAGATTGCACAGCTCCACCGGTTCGGCACGTTCGGCGGCGGCACCGGCGATGCCTTTGCCGAAGGGAATGATGGCAACTTTGTCGAGCAGGCTTTCGGGCACGCCACTCTGGCAGATGAGTTCTAGGGTGATGCCATCCGCCGTGGCGCGGTGGATGGTGCCCGTCTGGCAGCCGAACTCCGCGAGGATGGCCGCTAGCATTCTGTTCCAATCGATGGCTTCGTTCATGGCGCTACCTAGCACTTCGGATGGGCTGCCGTCACCCCCCATTTGTGTGGGAAAGTTCACACTTGGCAATACTCCGAATATCCTCCAAACCGATGGGCGTATGAAGAAACCCCACGTGTTGATATCGGCGCTGGCCATCGGCCTTTTCGCCTGCCAGAAGAACCCCGCCATGGCCCAGGAAACCAATGTGAAGGAAGCTGTTTACGGCAAAATGCCGGACGGTAAGGAAGTGAAGATCTACACGCTGACCAACAAGAATGGTCTGATCGCCAAGGTCACCGAATACGGCGCTATCCTCGTTTCCATGGAAACTCCGGACAAGAACGGCAAAGTGGCCGATGTCACGCACGGCTACGACACCCTCGCCGGTTGGTTGACCAACACTTCATACTTTGGAGCCACCGTCGGTCGCTTCGGCAATCGCATCAAGGACGGCAAGTTCTCGCTCGATGGCAAGGACTACAAACTCGCCACCAACAATGAACCCGGCGGCATCCCGTGCGCGCTGCATGGTGGTTTGAAAGGCTTCGACAAGGTCGTCTGGACCGGCAAGGTCACCGATGACGGCGTGCAATTTTCTTACCTCTCGAAGGATGGCGAAGAAGGCTATCCAGGCAACCTCACGGTGAATGTGACCTACTCACTCACCGACGAGAACGAGCTGAAATGGAGTGCCAAGGCGACCACCGATGCGCCAACCGTGCTCAACATCGTCCAACACACCTACTGGAACCTCTCCGGTGACCCAACCAAGACCATCAACGACCACATCCTGCTGTTGGAGGCGGACCATTATCTGCCAACCGACATCGGCCTCATTCCGACCGGCAAGCTCGATCCCGTGGCAGGCACTCCGATGGATTTCACCAAGCCCACCGCCATCGGTGACCGCGTCGGTGCGGATTTCGAAGCTCTTAAGTTCGGCGGTGGTTACGACCACGCCTGGGTGATTAAGAAGGGCGATGGCCTGCGCCTGAATGCCCGCGTCGAGGATCCGAAGACCGGCCGCGTGATGGAAATCTCCAGCGACCAGCCCGCCATCCAGTTCTATGGCGGCAACTTTCTCGACGGCAAGGCGGTCGGCAAAGGCGGTGTCGCCTATGCCTATCGCACGGCTTTTGCCTTGGAAACCGAAGGTTTCCCGAACTCGCCGAACGAGCCGAGCTTCCCGTCCCCGGTGCTTCGCCCGGACCAGACCTATAAGCACTCTATGGTCTTTAAATTTTCCGCAGAGTAACAACTTCCACCTTGCGGGAAATAACGTTCTAAATCCCCCTCGTCACACGAGGGGGATTTTTCCATAAGGTCCTCGCGCCATTTTCCAACTCATCGAACCAAAGCCACCATGCCAGATCTTTCCTTCTTCACGCTGTTAGCCGCCGCCGGCGGTGCGGTCTCCACAGACGGCCTCAAGGCTCCGCCGCTCAACTTCATCGACTGGTCGATCCTGGGGATCTATCTGGCCTTCGTCATCGGTATCGGATTCGCCCTCAAGAAATACACGAAGAGCGCCGAGGATTTCTTCCTGTCCGGGCGTTCTATTCCGGGCTGGGTTTGCGGCCTCGCTTTCATTTCCGCCAACCTCGGTGCGCAGGAGCTCATCGGTATGGCGGCCTCCGGTGCAGAATATGGCATCATGACCTCTCACTTCTACTGGGTGGGGGCGATTCCCGCGATGGTCTTCCTCGGGATTTTCATGATGCCGATGTATTACGGCTCCAAAGCCAAGTCGGTGCCGGAATACCTGAAAATGCGTTACAATGAACCGACCCGCGTTTTCAACTCGGTGTCCTTCGCGTTCATGACCGTGGCTTCCTCCGGCATCTCCATGCACGCGCTTGCTGACCTGCTTCACGCTTTGTTAGGCTGGAACTATTACGCCTCGCTCATCATCACCTCGGCCATCGTTCTGGCCTACGTGCTCAAGGGCGGACTTAGCTCCGCGATCTACACGGAGGTGCTCCAGTTCTTCATGATCGTCTTCGGCATCGCGCCGCTGGCCTACATCGCCCTCAAGGACATCGGCGGCTGGAGCGGTCTTGTTGCCAAGCTGCAAGCTTCCCCGCAAGGTGCGGGAGCCCTCCACTCGTGGGCCCAGACCGGCGACACCGCCAACCCGATGGGTGTGCCCTGGTATGGCATCCTCCTGGGTCTCGGCTTCGTGCTTTCCTTCGGTTACTGGTGCACCAACTTCGCGGAAGTCCAGCGCGCGCTCGCCGCGAACTCGATGGGTGCCGCCCGCCGCACGCCGATCATCGGTGCCATTCCGAAGATGCTTTTCCCGGCGATCGTCATCCTTCCCGGCATGATCGCCTACGGTCTCACCAGCGATGCCGTCGCTGGTGGTTACTCGATCCCCGCTAAGCCGGACGGTGCTTTGAACTACAATCAGGTGCTGCCTTCGATGATCTTCCACTACTTCCCTAACGGACTGCTCGGCCTCGCGATTACCGCGCTCATGGCGTCCTTCATGTCCGGCATGGCAGCGAACGTCACTGCGTTCAACACCGTCTGGACCTACGACATCTACAAGACGATCAAGCCGAACAAGAACGATCAGGAACTTCTTTCGATGGGCAAGTTGGCCACCGTCTTCGGCATCATCGCCGCCATGGGCTTCGCCCTCTTCGCGTCCAAGTATAACAACATCATGTCGGTTCTCCAACTGGTGTTTGGTTTCGTCAATGCTCCGCTGTTTGCGACGTTCCTGCTCGGAATGTTCACCCGTCGTTCGAATGGAGTCGGTTCCTTCTGGGGATTGGTCGTCGGCACCAGCTCCGCGGTCCTCTTCCACGGATGCAGCTTCGCGACCGGCAACATCCTGGGATCAAAGGGCGGCTGGACCACCTTCCTCGGATTGCCTGCCGACAAGCTCATCGAGTTTCCGAAAGAAATGTCCCAGACCTTCTGGGTCGCCATCGTGGCCTTCAGTGTTACCTTTGTCGTGAACGCCGTGCTCTCCATGCTGACACAGCGCACCAAGACCGATGAGGAACTCAAGGGCCTCGTTTACTCGCTCACTCCGAAATACCGCGATGAGAACGAAGCTTGGATCCTCCGCCCGGCGGTGCTCGGAACCATCGTGTTCGTGGTCTCCCTCATCCTGAACTACATTTTCTGGTAAAACCACCAACACATCAATCACATGGATCTTCGACTTCCTATCGGCTACGTGTTCACCATCTACGGTGTCATCCTTGTCGTCTATGGCCTCATCACCAAGGGCGCTGAAATGTATGCCAAATCGCTCGGCATCAACGTCAACATCATCTGGGGCGCAGTCATGCTGGTCTTCGGACTGGTCATGCTCTACTTCGCCAAAAGAGCTAAAAAATCCTGATTGGAAGACCCCGATCTGAATGAATTCCGACGCCCCGTTCAGTCGATGGACGGGGCGTTCGATTATCCGGACCTCATGAAACTCTCGCTATACACCGGCGGCTTCGTCCAGACCAACGCCTATCTGTTGGAAACTCCCGACGGCAATCTCCTCATCGATGCGCCGGAAGGCGTCACCGCTTGGCTCCAGCAGCTTGGCGTCCGTGTCGATGACGTGCTTCTCACTCACCAGCACTACGACCACGTTACGGATGCCGCGAAGTTGGCTGCAGGGGGCGCGCGCCTCCATGCTCTCGAAGATTATTCTGCGGACTTAACTTTGGAATCCGCCGCGCGAGGATGGGGGATGCCCATCTCGGTGACGCCCTACAAGATCAACAAGAGCTTTGCGATGGATGAGCCGCTGAAACTGGCGGGTTTGGAGTTTACCCTGGCCCATGTGCCGGGCCATTCCACCGACAGCGTAACGCTGTATTTGTCCGATCACGGTGTGGTGTTTTCGGGCGACACGCTGTTTGCCGGCTCCATTGGTCGGACGGACTTACCGCTGGGCAGTACCGAACAACTGCTAGACGGGATTGCAAAGCACCTGATGACGTTGCCGCCTGAGACTCAAGTTTTGCCTGGGCATGGCCCGGGGACGACGATTGCTCGTGAGGCTGTTGGAAATCCCTATCTGGATTGAGGTTTGCGCGACCTCGTCGGTTCGCGAGACCAGTATTCAGTCTCGGGTCTTGTGGGATGCTGAGGTGTGGCCGTGTAGGAGATTTTCCTGACAGAAGATTGAGGAATCGTCGCCGTTTCCACGCGAGAGGAGCGCGCTATTCTGCTGGCAGATGAAAACCGCATATTACGAGACCAAGGCGAAGATCATGGCACTGGCGACCGGATATCTGGATGGGGATGAGGAAACCCGTGCCCAACTCCGCAAGCAGGCAGATTTTTTTCCCTTGGAGCGGAGCGATGAGGATTTCTCAGGACGCCGCTCGATGATGATGCGCATTCATGGTGAGATATTCCTGGTGGAGGACACGATGGGTGGCGAGACAGGGGTATTCGCCCTGCTGCTGCCTATCATGTAGGTCCCGCTTTATCGGGAAAAGTCCGAGGCTCCGTGGGATGTTGGTTTCCCACGGAGCCTTTTGCTTGCTCGTTAGGGATAAAAAAAAGCCGCCCAGTCCCGGCTGGGGGCGGCGTGGATGGGTGAAGGCTCAGGAATAGGACGCCTCAACGCGGTTGGCGACGTCGCGATAGCCGTAATCCACCTCGTAGATTTGCTTGAAGCAATCGAGCGCGGATTCCTTGTCGCCCATCTCGGTGTGAATGAGGCCCTTTTCGTAAAGGACTTCCTTTTTGACGGTGTCCATGGCGACGAGGTCGGCGAGGGCGTCGGCGAGCTGCTTGATGGAGATATCGAACATGCCCTTGGCGCGGAAGGTGCGGCCGAGAAGCAGCAGCACCTTGGTGCGGATGTGCGGGTTGCGAGTGGCCTGCTGGAGGTGAGGAATCGCAGCGCTGTAGTCGCCGGAATTGTAGAGCGCGGTGCCGAGTTCGAAGCGGAGCTGCGGATCGGTGGGGTTTTGGTCCACGCGTTTCTGAGTGTCTCTGACTTGTTCGGCGAGGCGGTCGGCCTTGCGGACGGCCATGGCGGCCTTGAGCTCTTCGTTGTCGGGATCTGCGGCGGCAGCGGCCTCGAGGTTTTTCATGTCGAGTTCCTGAGCCTTGTCGCTCATGGCGGCGGCCTTGGTGGCAAGTGCGACGTCGCCGTTGCTGAGCGAGTGAGCCCATGCGTAGAAAGTCTGGGCATTGTGCCAATCCTCAAGCTGCTCGTAGAGGCCGGCGAGGTCCTTGGCGGTGGCGAGGTGGTTGGGATCCTCGTTGTACTTGCCGATGACTTTGTCGCGGCGTTCTTCAAGTTGTTCGCGAGTGAGTCCGGTGCGCGCCGCCTTTTCGAGTTCTTCGAATTCGGCGGAGTCCTTCATGAGGGACTTCATGTCGGCGTTTTCGTCCCACTTCGCCTTTTGCATGGAAGCACGGGCGGAGCAATCCTTGGCTCCACGGATGGCTGGACCATCGGTGGGGTGGTGTTTGATGATGTCGTTGTAGACATCCGATGCGGTGGTCGGGTTTTCGCGGGAAACGTAAAACTCAGCGAGCTTGTGCAGCAGCTTGGCATTTTCTGGGTGACCTTGACGGACGGTTTCCAGGGCGAATGCGGCGCTTTCGAAGAGCTCCAACTTGACGAAGGTGTCGAAGAGCAAGTCGTTGGCGGGTTCGTTGAAGGGATCTTTCTCCAGTTCTTTTTCGATGAGGGGCAGAGAACCGAGAGGATCCTTCTTGGCCGCGCCTTGGACCTTCATGATGCCCATTCCGCCACCGCCGAAGAGGCCACCCTTCTTTTTGGTTCCGCCGGACACTTGGATCTCGCACTTGCGAAGCAGCTTGCGACCGTCGAGGAAGTTCGGGCTGTCCTTGAGGACGCCTTGGAGCAAGCTGATTCCATAGTCCAAGTTGCCAGTTTGAACGGCGCTGAGTGCTTTGAGCCAGAGCGGCTTCAAGTTTGCGGAAAGTTCCTTTTCAGTGATCTCGGGCATGACGATAAAGTTAGTGCGGTTTTTGAAAGATAGCCGCATGGATGCGGCCGGGGCGAGAAAGTGAAGCGCGAGCCGTGAATTGGCAAGCGTCCGCTGTGCAAGAAAGACAGCGGATTGAGGCAGGCAAGTGGGAATGCGGCAAGTTGCAGGTTTTTGGGATTGATGGACTGAAATGGATTGGCTAACGACACGCCGCGCGACGTGATGTCCGGTCGCACGATTCCGATTCCCTTTATCCTCACCATGCCTCCTCGCCCCAGAAAAACCGGCCGCCGCACCAATCGCAATCGCTACGGCCCACCGAAGCGCTCCACCAAGGACGAGGAGGAAAAGGCAGTTGAAGTGGATGGCGAAATCTCATCGGTGCTCGCAGGAACCATGTTCCGCGTGAAGCTCGAAAGCGGCCACGAAGTTTTAGCCCACATTTCCGGCAAGATGCGCAAGCGTTTCATCCGTCTGGTGGTCGGGGATAAGGTCAAGATGGAGATGTCGCCTTACGACCTGACCAAGGCGCGCATTGTTTTCCGTCTCGGCTAAGTGCCCATCGACGGCAGTGGTTTTCCAAAAGAAAGCGCGGGAGTTTTCCCGCGCTTTTCTGTTGATGGAGCCCTTCCTGCTTATTGGTAGTCGGCTCCCACTTCGGCGGCTTCGAGCGCGGCGACGGATTGGTTGCTGCGGCGTTCGATGACGATGTCTCCGAGCAGTTCGCTTTGGCGGACGACGAACTGGTTGAGTTTCATCAGTTCAAGCAAGGCGAGGAAGGTGACGATGACCTCCGCCTTGGTCGTGGCGGACTGGAACAGCGACTCAAAGCGGCGTGACTCGCCTGGGGCGAAATGGCCGAGGAGCAGCTCAATCTTGTCAGAAACGGTGTAGCGGTCGTCGATGATGTCGCCGAAGTCGTGGGATTCCTCGAAGCGTTTGAGGACGTTCTGGAAGGCGCGAATGAGATCGAAGATGGAAACCTCCGCCAGTGCGGGCGGTTCTTCGACAGGAAGTTCGGCGGCGTCCGGCTGGTGGGCGAAACGGCCTTCCTGTTCCTGTTCGCGGATGCAGAGGAATCCGGCGGCGTCCTTGAATTTTTTGTATTCGATGAGCTGGCGGATGAGTTCCCAGCGTGGATCGTCATCCTCAGCGTCTTCCTCGGGCGGTTGATCGACCTTGGGCAATAGCGTGCGGCTCTTGAGATACATCAGGTTCGCGGCCATCACGATGAACTCGGAGGCGAGGTCGATGTTGAGCAGCTTGAAGGTGTTGATGTATTCCAAATACTGGCGCGTGATGCGCTCGATGGAAATGGCATGGATGTCCACCTCGTCCTTCTTGATGAGGTAAAGGAGGAGATCGAGAGGGCCCTCGAAAATCTCGAGGCGGACTTTGTAGTCGGTGGCTTCCACGGGCGTCGTGGTATGGCGGGATCGCGGGTTGTGCGAGGGTAAATTTCCCTCGCAACGATGCGGGCGTCTCGTTTTACTTCCGCTGCTGCAAGGCGTGTAGAATTTAT
Organism: Verrucomicrobiota bacterium; assembly: GCA_040387215.1. Lineage (GTDB taxonomy): Bacteria > Verrucomicrobiota > Verrucomicrobiia > Verrucomicrobiales > Akkermansiaceae > Luteolibacter. Next base: position 88,800 of record JAZKEG010000012.1, read on the forward strand.
GGAATCCGAGCATCTGCAAAATTTTAACGACAGGCTGAGCCAATGGGTTTCCAGCCAAGGCTTCTGGTTCCAGTTGCGTTATTCGTTGTCGGGCGGCGGCTCGGGCGGGAACGTGGTTTTCCAGCTGATGAAGTTGGGCGCTCGCGTGTTGGTTTTCCTGATGGTGGTGGCGTTGGGACTGGCCATCTATTTGACGCGCCGGACGGGGACGGAAGATTTCAGCGAGAAGGTGAAGGACTCCTTAAAAACAGCGTTGCATGCCTCGGAAATCGAGATGCACGGGTTGAGCCATGTGCGAGGAGAATTGGGCATCAACGGTTTGGCGGCGAAAGGGGAAAACGGAACCTTTTTCTCAGCGCTCGAAGCCCGCAACATTCGCTGCCGGATGTCCGTGCTGGATGGCCTGATGGGCAAGTGGGATCCCGGGACGATTTCGATTTCGCGTTTGAACTTGGACCTGCAAGCCGGTGCAGACGACGCCGATGCCGCTCGAAAGCTCGCGGACTCGTTGTTCAACGAGATTGGTGCGGTGAAACTGGGAACCGTCGAGGTCGCTGACGCGACGCTGAACTGGGGCTATGGCAAGTCCATCGCGCCGAAGTCGCTGGATTTGGCCAATCCATCGCCTCAGCTGATGGAAGGGTATGAGTTTGAGCACACCAAGGGGACGATCAGTCACAGTTTTATGCGGATTCAGCACTTGGGCGAGTCGCTGCGATTGACGTTCCGAGGTGGAAAATTTTCCCAGAATTGGCTGCGCAACTTGGACATCGTGGACATGGAAGTGGTGTGCGACCGCAACGGAATCCGTTTTGAACGGGCAACCTTCCGCCGTTTGCAGGGCACGGTGGATTTTTCCGGTCTGTCCGTAGTCGGCGGCGAGCGGCCATTGATCTCCGGAACGGCCGCGATTCGGAACCTGCCGCTGGGAGCGGTGCTGCCCCCTTCCGCCCGAAGCTTCCTTGAGGGAACCTTGTCCGGCGATTTCAGCGTCTCTGGATCGACGAATTCTTCGGAAGGCATCGGGTTTGAAGGGGATGTGGCGATCAACACCCCGGACATGATTTCTTTGCGGCAGCAGCTGCATTTGCTCAAAGCGCTGTCGGTGGTGGATTTTTCGCGCAACTACCACCGCATTGATTTTCGGGAAGGATCGTTTCACTTGAAGACGTCCAGTGGGGGTTTGGAGCTGACCGATGTGCATTTGAAAAGCGATGACCCGATCACGCTGGACGGCAGCGTGAGCGTGCGGTTGCCGACCTATGAGGAAATGGTCGATTACCAAGAAAAAGGTGGATCTGCTGGCGGCGTTCCCATGTTTGATTCGGGAGATGCTGACCTCGAAGCGTTGGAAATGAGCAATGAGGACGACTTTAACCTGCGCCGCGCCGCCGAGGAGACGAGTCGCGCTGAGGATAAAACCGCTGAGCCGCAAAGTGGCTCTTTGTTTGGTCAGCTGGACGAGGGGATGAACATTCGGCGCTTTGGCGATCAAACGGCCGAGAACCTGACACGCACCCTGCGCTACCAAGGGAAATTCACCATTGGCCTGCCGGCCGATGCGTTTGAGCGCGCACCGAAGCTTGCGGAGCGCTTTCCGGTGGATCCTGCGACGCGCCGCATTCCGGTGGACGTGCCACTCGAAGGGACGATCTACGAGATCACGGTGAAGCAGGCGGAACTGATCTATCAGGAAGGCCGCCGCTGAACTCAGACCGCCGCGCCGAGACCGAGGCTGTGGTAGATCTCGCGGGTCGCGTGGCTCTTGTTGAGGGTGTAGAAATGGATGCCGTCCACGCCCTCGTCCATCAAGCCGGCGCATTGTTCGGCGGCGTAGTGGATGCCGACACGTTCGACGGCTTCAGGGCTTGATTTTCCACGATCCAAGGCGCGCAACAACTTGGCCGGGTAGCGGGCACCCGCGGCGAGTTCCGCCATCCGTTTCATGCCGGAAAGCGAGGTCACGGGCATGACCCCGGCGATGATGGGAACATGGATGCCTGCGAGATCGCAGCGATCGCGGAAATCGAAAAAGTCGTGGTTGTCGAAGAACAGCTGGGTGCAGATGTAGTCCGCCCCAGCGTCCACCTTGGCTTTGAGGAAATCGAGCTCCGCCACGCGGTTGGGAGTGGTTGGATGGCCTTCGGGAAAGCCTGCCACGCCGATGCCAAAGCCGCGTGGATCAGGATGGGCACCGGATTCGTTGAATTTGCGGATAAAGGCGACCAGATCTGCGGCATGGCGGAAGTCGCCCTCGGACCAATCGTAGTCCGGCCTATCCCGCGGTGGATCGCCGCGCAGCGCGAGGATGTTGGTGACTCCCGCGTCGGCATAGCGGTGCAGGATGTCCTCCACTTCCTTTTCTGAATGGCCGACACAGGTGAGGTGCGGCACGGGCGGGATGGAGGTGGTTTGCTTGATGCGGACGACCAAGTCGTGGGTGAGCTCGCGGGTGCCACCGCCGGCACCGTAGGTCACTGAGACAAAAGTTGGTTGAAGCGGTTCCAGTTCGCGGATGGTTTGATAGAGGTCCTCCCATGCCGGGGCGGTGCGCGGGGGGAAGAATTCGAAGGAAAGCGAAGGCTTGGAATGGTCGAGAATGTCGCGAATGTGCATGGCGGGTGGGGTGGTTCTGGGTGCGTGCCGGATTCCGACAGGGGACGAAACTTTTCCCCTGAGTTGGAGTTTCCTTGCGAGCTGCCTTCGTGGAACGCGGTTAAAAAAGCTTCAATTGCCTATGAAAACAATCCCTGTTTCGTCCTTGGTGGCGGGAATGCTGTTCTCCGCCATCAGCCATGTCCAAGCGGCACCTCCCGCCGAGGAACCCGGCAAGGGCGGACCGCATGCGTTGGGCGAGGCGTGGAAGCAGGCGGATCAGGATCACGATGGAAAGATCTCACTCGCAGAGTTCAAAGGGATGCCGCGCGTTGGCAGTTTGCCGGAGGAAAAGCAGGAAAAGATCTTCAAACGACTCGACAAGGACGATGACGGTTCGCTGTCCCAGGAAGAAATCAGCGGCTTCGGCCGTCCACGCGATGGCATGCGTCGGCTGTGGGAACTGGATGTCGACAAGAGCTGCGGCATCAGTCTGGAAGAGTTCAAGCAAGGGCAACTTTTTAAGAAGCTTCCGGCTGAAAAGTTAGAAGGGCTGTTTCGCCGTCTCGACACCAATAGCGACGGCCTGATCACCCCCAAGGACAAGCCGGAACCTCCACCACATCGCGGTGGTCGGGGAGAAAAGGGTAAAAAACACGGCAAGAAGGGACCTCGCGAGGGAGGCGATAGGGGCATGCCGGAGCGCATGATCCAAACCCTCGACCAGAATGCCGACGGCAAGCTTTCGTTCGAAGAATTCCGCGTCGGTCCGCCCGTTAAAAATCTCTCCGAGGACGAGCAAGAGGACCGTTTCGAGAAGCTGGATCGCAACCAAGACAAGGCCATTTCTGCGGAAGATTTCCCGCCACCACCACCGCCAAAAATGGATTGAAGCGCTTCGTGCGTCCCGCTGGATGACGCTTGGCTGTGGAGAAAAAGCGTGGCTTCGTTTGCGGGGTTGGAGGCGTGCAAGGTTCCTTGGGGATACGCCTTGATTTGTTAAGATTTCCTAAATACCGTCTGCGCCCGAAGCAACCCGCATGGCGACGAAACCCAAGACCAGCGTCCGTAAAGCGCAGGGCAACCAGAAGCGGAAACGCGAGTCGATCTCCGGCGCGTTTCGCTCGGCCAACCGGCGTGCGCACGAACAAGCGAACCGCCGCAGCGGGAATCGCGATCGCAAGATGGTGTGGTCCGTGATGGATGCCGCGGATTACGATGACGAATTACTCACGACCGAATGGTTTCGGCGGTTGCTGCGCTGGAGTTTTGCGCTGTTGCTGCTGCCTTTGTGCTGGGTGACGACGTGGACTTTTCTAACACGATTTTCGCAGGCCACGGTGGACAGGTCGTTCTGGCGGACCGCCGAGTTTTGGTACTTTGCGACGGGCGCGCTGGTGATGGCGGGGTGGTTTTGGTCCGGACTGTTGCAGCGGTTTTTCCTGTATCTCTATGTGCTGGGCCATGAGTTGACCCACGCGGTTTTTGTGGTGCTCTACCGTGGGAAAGTGACGGATTTCCACGTCAGCGCGGAGGGCGGCTACATCACCACGAACAAGACGAATCTGATCATCGCGCTATCACCCTATTTTGTACCGTTTTGGGCGATCGTGGCGGCGGCGATCTACGCTGTGGTCCGCTATTTCGGTGGAATTTCTGAGGAATGGGACCGGCTGCTCTACGCGATGATGGGCCTGACGTGGACGTTTCACATGGTTTGGACGCTGTGGATGATCCCGCGCGACCAGCCGGATCTGAGGGAGAACGGCACATTCCTTTCGCTGGTGATCATCTATTTGGCGAACCTGTTGGTGCTGGTGGCGCTGCTTTGTTTGGCGGGCCATTCGCCGCTGCAGGACATGCGTGCGTTTGGCATGGATTGGGTGAAATTCGCCGCGACTTGGGGTGACGTCATCGTGCGAGGCGTGCAGTCGGTGGTGATGCGGCTGCGTGAAGCGGCGCTGCTCTGAGCGTTGCGCTTTTCCGGGTTGATACGGGCGAGTGGGGAAAGGATGCTGAGCCATGATTTATCTGGATGCCAACGCAACGACGCCGCTGCCTGCCGAGGTGCTCGACGCGATGTTGCCATGGTTGCGCGACGGTTTTGCCAATCCATCAGGCTCCTACGCCGCCGCGAAACAGGCGCGCAATGCCATCGCTAAGGCGCGCGAGCAGGTTGCGGTATGGATAGGCGCGTCGCCCGAGGAAATTGTTTTCACCGGCGGAGGCACGGAGAGTGTGAACACAGCGTTGCACTCGTTGGACAGGTTGGCGGGCGAGGGACACGCGGTGGTTTCCGCGATCGAGCACAGCGCGGTGTTGCGGGCGGCGGATGGGCTGAAACGGAATTTGCACAAGCTGCCCGTGGGGGCCGGAGGGCGGGTGGAAATGGCGGCTGTTACGGCATCGCTCGATGGCGCGGCCTTTGTTTCTCTGATGGCGGCGAACAACGAAACCGGAGTGATTCAGCCGCTGCGTGAGGTGGTGCGGCAAGCGCGCGAGCGGGGCGTGCCCGTCCACACGGATGCGGTTCAAGCCGCAGGAAAAATGCCGCTCGATGTGCGAGAACTTGGTGTCGATCTCTTGTCGCTCTCGGCTCACAAGTTCCATGGCCCGAAGGGTGTGGGTGCGCTTTTTGTGAGAAATGGGCTGCGCTTCGAACCCTTTCTAAAAGGCGGTGGCCAAGAGTCGGGACGTCGCAGCGGGACGGAAAACACGGCTGGCATTGTCGGCATGGGAGCGGCGGTGGCGTGGATCATGCGCCATCAAGCCACGTCGATGGCGGCGCTGCGCGATGTTTTTGAAACGGCCGTTTTGAAAGGGATTTCGGGCGTGACGGTGAACGGCGACGTGGACCACCGGCTGCCCAACACCAGTCATCTATCGTTTGACCGCTGCGATGCGGCGGGGTTGTTGATCCTGCTGGACGAGGCGGGGGTCGCCTGTTCTGCCGGATCGGCGTGCATGACTGGCAAACAAAAACCGTCGCACGTGCAGCTCGCGATGGGCATCCCGGAAGAGCGCGCGAAAAGCAGCCTGCGCTTCAGTTTTTCCAGACTCAACACGACGGAGGAAGCGATCGCCGCCGCCGCCGCCGTGGTGAAAGCGGTCGAAAAACTGCGCCGCGTGCAAGGCGGTGGGGTGGGGCCTGTGGTGGTTTACACCCCCTGAGCGGTTATTGAGCAGACTTGATTTTGCCGAGCACTTCCTTCGTCGCGGAGTCGGAGCTCTCCTCGATCGCCTTGTTCAGGGCGTTGTCCAACTCGCCCCGGTTGCTGCTGCGCTTGAAGATGGCGGCGGCGGTTTCGGCGGCGGCTTTGCGCAGATCGGCATTGGGGTGGAACTGGATCACGCCTAGCAGAGTCTCGAACTGACCGTTTCCGACGGCCGGGCGAATAGCTTCCATCGCCGCGACTGCAGAGCCGAAATCATTGGTGGATCGGGCGAAGTCGATCAGTGGATCAACCATCCCGGCATTGATGCGTTTGCCGAGCACGTTGCGGATCAGCGCGGCGCGAACCTCCGGCAAAATTTGCGCGGTTTTGGTGATGTATTCGCTCGCTGTGGCCTCGAAATCCGAGGTGTCCGTGGCATCTGCGGCGGCCAAGGCGCGCATGGCATTGGCTCGCTTGGATTCGGTGTCGGCATTGTTGGCGAGTTCGAGGAGTTGGCCAAATTCGGCACCACTCATCGGGATCTCCGTGTTGGCGGGTTTGGTGGCCAGCACCAGGATGTCATTGACGCGGTTGCTTTCCTTGCTGTCTTGCGCGCGCTGATAGAGAAGGTAGCCGAGCAGCACCAAGATGATGCCCATGCAGGCGGCGATGGCGACTTTGATGCCGCTCTTCTTCTGCTGGCGGCTTTGTATCATCCGTATGGTCGAAGCCGGCAGCACCATGGCCGACGGGGCGACTTGAACGGTGGGCGTCGGTTCGGGTTCTGGGATGAGTTGCGGCCCGGTATGGATGCTGGGCTTGGATCCTTCCGGCGGCAGCAGCGGTTGCGGGGCGGTGGTCGTGAGCGGTGGCTCAGGGATGGCTTCTGGCTCAGGCTCGGGCGGCGGAACATAGCCGGGCGGTGCCATGCGTGGATCGACAATGCGGCGGGTACCGTGGGCCGGGCTTTGGGTGGCGCCGGGGATGAGCAACTTGGCGCGCGGGCCGACGACGGGTGGCGGCGTCGCCCTGCCTAGGCTCAGCGTGGGGTTGGGATTTTTGTCGTTTTGGAGAAATACTTGGAGCGACTCACGGGCGGATGCCGGTCTGTCGTCAGGCAAGCGGTTGAGCTGCCACATGATCCAGTCACAGGCCCATTTCGGGATGCCGGAGCGGATTTCTTGGATGGGGATGACGCGGTGCTGGAGATGCGAGTTCATCACCTCGTTGCCCGTTTCGCCGCGGAATGGATAGGTTCCGGTCAATGCCTGATAATAGACACAGCCCATCGCATACAGGTCGGTCCGGGCGTCGATGGGGACGCGTTCGAATTGCTCCGGGGCCATGAAGAAGATGGAGCCAAACACGGCCTCCATTTCCTCAAGTTCTTCCTTGGACTGGGATTGCGTCAACGTGGCCAGCCCGAAATCCACCACCTTCATCTGAAATTTCCCGGAAGGCAGCCAGGTGAGCATCAAGTTGGACGGCTTGATGTCGCTGTGGATGAGGTCGAGTTCTTGCGCCGCGATGAGTGCTTCTTGCGTTTGCAGCGCGAGTTCGCGGAAATCCGGCCAGGTCAGCGGAGCCTTTTCGATGAGTTCATCGAGGGTCTTGCCGCTGATCAGTTCCATCACCACGTAAGGGCCGTCCTCGTCCGAGCCGACGTCGTAGACCGTGACGATGTGCGGATGCTGGAGCGACGCCAAGGCACCCGCCTCCTTGATCAGCTGGCGGGTGGACTCTTCCTGCAAGGCCGGGTCTTCGGTGGACACGGAAATGCGCTTGATGGCGACCTCCCGGTTCATCCGCGTGTCATAGCCTTTGTAGACTGCTCCCAAGCCGCCTTGGCCGATTTTTCCGCGGATTTCGTAACGTTCTTCCATGATGTCCAGTCGATTCAAGGTGTGGAAAAATGGACGGCCTCGCAACCACGAAAACCACCCCGATCCAAGGCTGTCAGAATACTCCCGAAATGGGTCACGACGCCACCCGCTCGAGCTGGTCGCGCCGATAAAGGGTGGGGGAAACTCCCGTGATACGCGCGAAGCTCCGGTTGAACTGAGAAAGTGACTGATAGCCAATCAAAAAGGCGATCTCAGAAATGCGAGCTTCGGGTTTGAGCAATTCGCGTTTCGCCCACTCAATGCGGCTGCGGTTGACGTAGTCGGTGAGTGTTAGGCCGACCGAATCTTTGAAAAGTCGGCAGAAATGGGATTCGCTGAGGCCGGCTTGGCGAGCGACCTGACCGAGCGGCAGCGGTTGATCGAGATGGGCATGGATGTACTTGCGCGCCTTGGCGATGGCGGCCGGTTCGCTGCCTTCTTCGATGATGGCCAGCGATTCGGCATGATCTCCGAGTTGCTCGGCGAAACTCTGCAACAGCGTGACCATGCTTTGGTAACGCTCCGGTTCGATCGCCCGCGTTTCCAGATAGGCTTTGCGCAGCGAGCCCATTTCGCCCTCCGCAAGCGTCTTGCGGCCTATCATGCCGATGACTTGGTCGAAGTTGCTTTCCGATGGAGTCTGGCTGAAAACCTGACCGGTCTTGAGAAAGCCGATGACCGAAGCTCCCATGCGGACGGGCACCGCCGTCGCGCAGAGCCCGGCAAAACAATGACAGGTGGTTGGGCCGTTCACCTCAGACTCCTTCATCAAGCGGCGGTTCGTGTCGATGCAGGCGTGACACGCACTTTTACACAGATTGAGAGCCTCGCAAAAAGGGCTGCGGTTGATGCTTTGATCATCCAGGCACCAGCCGTCTGGGTCCGCAGAAACGAGCCGAAGCGGCAGACCGGTCGCGGTGCGGAATGCTTCCTGATAGATTCGGAAACGTTCGGAGGTGGCCAAGCGGCGAAACAGCGTCGCTTCAAACTCTTGGTGCGCTTTCGCGTGATCAGACATGATTTCAGCTTCTTGTGGGGAATCCTCACGCAAGGTAGGAAAGAAGACTGAATAGATCAACCTTTGTTGAGCATTCGTGTTTTTGACAGCGCTGCGACGATGACGATGGAGACGATGGAGCTCAGCGGCATCAGGATGGCGGCGAGCAAGGGGCTCATTTTTCCGCTGAACGACCAAGCGACGGTGGTTAGGTTGTAAATCAGGGCGAAGGCAAAGGCGGCGCGCGTTGCATTCACTCGCAAGGCGGCCGTTTCCAACAACACGGGCAGGAACTCTAGCCCGGCACCGAGGGTGTAGAAATCCGCCTTGGATTCCAGCAGGCTGCGATCCACCACCGGAGTGCCGGTGACGAAAGCCGCGTCGAAAGCCAGCGAATCGTTAGCACCATCGCCGAGGTAAAGCGTGTCCTGACGGTCGATTTCGACCACCTTCGCCGCCTTTTCTTCGGGAGAAAGCCCGCCGAGCGCACGCTCAGGCGGCACTCCCAGCGCGGTGGCCATGCGCGCGACTTTTTCCACATGATCGCCCGAAAGGAGGTGAATGCGTTGCCCTCTGCGCTCCAGCCGACGCAGGGTTTCCACCGCACTGGGGCGCAGCGACTCGCTGAAACGGAACGACGCCACCAGCTGTCCGTCGCGCCGCAGTTCGCTGCCCTCGGTCACGCCCTGTGGACCTTCCCCGAGCCATCCGGTTTTGCCGAGCGACCACTTGCCGTCGGCCTGCGTGATTTCGACGCCGAGTCCTGGAAATTCGCTAAAATCGTAGGGAGCAACCTTTTCCAACAACTGCTGCCCGCGAATCCCCAAGGATTCTAACAAAGTTCGCGAAACTGGATGGAGCGATCCTTGGGTGAGTCTCGCCAACGCGAGGGCCGCATCCTCGTCCAATGCCACGACCTCCGCGGGATTTTCCAAAACCGGGCGTTCGAGTGTCAAGGTGCCGGTCTTGTCAAAAATCACTTGGCGCACCCTGCACAGTCGTGGCCACAGACTGGCCGAGCGCGTGAAAACACCTCGCCGCTCCATCGCGGTGGCTGCCAAATCGTCCGCCAGCGGAATCGCCACTCCCAGCGCGCAAGGGCAGGAAACAACGAAGATCGAAATCATCGCCTGCATGCCTGTTAGATAGTCGCCACGTAGGCACCAAAATGCCAGTCCTGCGAGACCGATGAGGATGACCAGGCTTAGGTAAACGCGCAGCAAGTGATCCAGTCCGGGGGATACGCGGTCCGCGCCGCTGGATGCTGTTAGTTTTGCCAGTAGCGAATCGCGCCACCGTTCGCTCGCCTCCACCGCAGCTGGCGAACGGCTCAGCAAGATGGCTCCAGCCGGCAAGCGGCTTCCCGCCGTGAAGCGCACCGGGTCAGCCTCACCATGGATCCATTCGAGCGAAAAATCCGCCTCCCCCGCAGCAAGCACGCCACTCACCGGCAAGGCTTGTCCCGGGGCTAACAAAAACCGCAGACCCGGCGCGATGTCCTCGCACAGCACCGGCGCCCCTTCGCCATCCGCGCGCGGCACCGCTTCCGGCACCGGCTGCTGACGCACCAGTCGTCGGCGATTTCGCTCCACCGCAGAGGTTTGCATCCAGCGTCCGCCTAACATCAGGAAGACGAAGATGGAGACGAAATCGAAATACATCAGTCGCTCGCTCCCTAGCAGCCAGCCCGTGATCGATCCCGCATAGGCTGATACCAATCCAAGCGCGATGGGCAAGTCGATGTGCAGCGATCCGGCCCGCAGCGCACGCCACGCTCTGTCGATGAAATAGCCACCGCCGACCAGCATCGACAGCGTCGCTGATAGAAACGCGATCAGCTTGAACAACCCGGCGAACTCGAAATCTGCAGGCATCCCCAAATAGGCCGGCAGCGAAAATCCCATCGTGTTTAGGGCGAACGCGCCGCACAACCCAAGCCGAGCTGCGAGTCGCCGCCTTTCGAAATCTCCACCCGCCGTGCCCGCCGGAGCCGCGACGTAGCCGAAGCGGCACAATTCGCGCAAAAACGGCTCAAGCTCGCATTGCCCCGGCAGCCATTCGAGGTGCAGTCTTCCGTTGGAAGGACTCGCCGCCGCCCTCACACTGCCCGCATGACGTTCGAAAAGTTTTTCCACCAGCCACACGCAACCGACGCAGGAAATCCCCTCCAACGCCAGATCCAGCCGTGCGGCATTTTTCGATGATACTGCCAGCTCTTCCGCTTCCAGCACTTTAGGCGCGAGCCAAGAAAAGTCGTGTTCCTCAAAGGGACGACTGCGCACCGGAGTCACGGCGAGCCCTTGTTTCAAATCATAAAACTGCTCGAACCCGTTTTGGGAGATCAGATCCGCGACAAACTCGCAGCCCTTGCAACAGAATCGCTCCAACGTCGCCCGCGCCTGGAATTCGGTTCCACAATGTTCACAGCATGCCATTCGCCAACAATCTCACCCGCCCAGCTCCCAACTGCCAAGCACCACCTCTCACAAGCTCCGCGCTTCCTCTTTCTGCAGGAGGTAAATCGAAACGCGGTGATCGCCGAGGCCGCAGAGAGAAATGCGGAGGCCGTTTTCTGAAACTGCCCTCCGCGCCGGTGCTGCATCAGCGCGTATCCCGATCGCCACGCACCACCCAGCGGCACCAAACGACAATGATCGTGATCAAATAGAGTCCGACAAGAACTTGAGACCCGCCGAAGTTGCTGAAACCGCGAACGTGTTCCCGCATTTCAGGATCTGCCCACATGGCTTGAAGCAAGGCGATTGGAACAGTCACGGCGAAGATGCAAACCACAGTTTTCCCAAGGAAGATCTTCACGGGGCGCAGTGGGTCCGGCATCGCATCAAGGGTGCTTGGCCGTTGGCCGAGAGGTCCAGCGTTTTGTGACCCACTCGTCCATTTCACCACTCTTTGCACTTTGCTCGACGGGAGCTTCGTGATTGCCTCCCGCCCTCATGAAAATCGTCGTCGCATACTCCGGTGGTCTCGATACCTCCGTCCTCCTTCTCTGGCTCAAGGCAAAGTACAATGCCGAAATCATCGCCTACTGTGCCGACGTCGGCCAAGGTGACGAGCTCGACGGACTCGAAGCCAAGGCCCTCAGCACCGGCGCCTCCAAGTGCTACATCGGCGATCTCAAGGAAGATTTCGCCGCCAACTACATCTTCCCGATGATCCAGGCCGGCGCCATCTATGAAGGCCGCTACCTGCTCGGCACCTCCATCGCCCGCCCCTGCATCACCAAGGCCATGATGGATGTCGCCCTCGCCGAAGGAGCGGACGCCATCGCCCACGGAGCCACCGGAAAAGGCAACGACCAGGTCCGCTTCGAACTCTCCGCCGCCGCCCTCGCGCCCAACGTCAAGTGCATCGCCCCGTGGCGCGACGCCGAGTTCCGCAAGGAATTCCCCGGCCGCGCCGAAATGATCGCCTACGCCGAGGCCAACAACATCCCCATCAAGGCCTCCATGAAGAAGCCCTACTCGATGGACCGCAACCTCCTCCACATCTCCTTCGAAGCCGGAGCCATGGAAGACCCGTGGTATGACGCCACCACCCCGGCCGATACCGACATGTATGTCCTCTCCGTTTCCCCGGAAGACGCTCCGGACAAAGCGGAATACATCGAGATCCTCTTTGAAAGAGGCAACGCCATCGGCCTCCGCCATGAAAACCTCGACGCCCTCCTCACCGAGCTCGGCGACGTCAAGTCCACCGGCACACAAGACGGCTACGCCCTCCTAACACCTTACGGCGTCATGCGTGTCCTCAACCTCCTCGGCGGCCGCAACGGCATCGGCCGCGTCGATATCGTGGAAAACCGCTTCGTCGGCATGAAATCCCGCGGCATCTACGAAACCCCCGGCGGCACCATTTTGTTAGCCGCTCACCGCGACCTCGAAACCCTCGTCGTCGATCGCGAATCCATGCACATCCGCGACAGCCTCATCCCGAAATATGCCCAGTTGGTTTATAACGGTTTCTGGTTCGCCCCCGAGCGCGTCGCCATCCAGGCCCTCGTCACCGAGACCCAGAAAACCGTCACCGGCGAAGTCCGTATGAAGCTCTACAAAGGCAACGTCATGCAATCCGGCCGCCGCAGCCCCTTCAGCATGTATTCCGAAGCCGTCGCCACCATGGAAGGCGGTCAGGAAGAAGCGTATAACCAGGATGATGCCACCGGCTTCATCGCCCTCAACGCGCTCCGCCTCAAGGCGACCGCGCGTCAGGGACAATGAGAAGAAGAGACTCCCTCGTCCGTTCATCATCTTAACGAAAACCGCACCCGGTTCGTCCGGGTGCGGCTTTTCTTTGTGATGAAATTACTCTCCCCGGGCGATTGGCATCATATAGGAAATGAAAAATCCTACCGAAGCCAGCAGTCCCGCGAACAGAGCAAGTGAGGTTTTTTCCCAATTTGGAAACCTGGGTGCCAGCTTGAGGC
>JAZKEG010000012.1:101883-102234 GCA_040387215.1 Verrucomicrobiota bacterium
AGCTAATGAAAATAAATCCCCGCTGCCAAATAGGCCAACTGCGAGGATGTAGCCTGAGGATGGCAGCCAGCGATACATTCCAGCCATGGCAACCCAAGGTGAAATTCCTCCGATGAGCACCGCCATGTCCGTCATCGGATTTCGAAAACGATCCATCACCACCGCGAAAATCGCCGAGACGCTTACCACAGTTGCCATAATTGATATAGGAATCAGGTATGAGGGCATGACAGAGGGTGAGTTCGCTATTTAAACTGGATCTGTTGATCAAACTCAGCTTTTTCCTTCTCCGACATCATGTTTCTTAACACACGAATCGTGTAGCCTCCAACGACTTTTCCGTCTTCTTCA
>JAZKEG010000013.1:0-146351 GCA_040387215.1 Verrucomicrobiota bacterium
TCGACGTCAAAAAGGAACAACGCGGCGTCATGGCCACCCAAACCGCCGCCACCGCAGCAGGAACGAAGCAATTCACGGAAGCAGAGAAAAACGCATGCTCAATCGACGCGATGCTCAACGGAGGAACTTGTGAGGCTTGCCAATAAGCCGCCTTTCTTCCTCTTCCCTGAAAACTTCAAACTGAAAACTAGCAACTTAATGTCCTTCACCGCCGAGGAAAAGAACGCCTGCTCTATCGACGCGATGCTAAATGGCGGAACGTGCGAAGCGTGCCAGTGAGACCCGGAAGATAGATCGATCTAAGACCATAACTGTTTACTGAGGGCGGCTCTACCTGGAGCCGCCCTTTTCTCAAAATAATTCCACCAAAATATACGCAGATGTCCAAGATCAAACTCTTTGAAGGTGAGAAACTTGATATCATCCCGAAGTCGGATCACCCGAACGGTCCGCCCGAAGATAATGAAATAAATGCGAAGTATCTCGCGGGTGAAGTACGAATTGTAACCGAGCAGGCCCGCTATCCCCTTCCTAGCATTCCGGTGATGCTAGAAACTCAGAATTACGATTTAAATCCAGAATTTCAGCGCAGGCACAGATGGTCGACTGAAAAGAGATCTCGACTTATCGAGTCATTCATAATGAATGTACCGGTTCCACCCGTATTTCTTTACGAAAAGGAATTCTCCCATTATGAAGTTATGGATGGGCTTCAACGGCTCACCACAATCAAAGAGTTTTACAGCAATTCATTTGCTCTGGAGGGACTAACTGAATGGCCAGAGCTGAATGGAAGGAAGTATAGGGATCTCCCCATACAAATTCGAAACGGCGTCGATCGGCGCTACTTATCAAGTGTAATACTTCTTCAAGAAACCGCAAAAACGGAAGAAGAGGCATTGGTGTTGAAGCAACTTGTTTTCGAGCGAATAAATAGCGGCGGGGAAATGTTGACGCCCCAAGAATCACGGAATGCCATTTATAATGGCCCATTGAATCACCTGTGCATTAATCTATCGCGTAATCGGCATCTTTGCAACTTATGGGGTATTCCATGGAACGAGGGAAATTCACCAGTTGAATATGATGCTGAGCTGATGGGCAACGATGATTTTGCTAAAATGAACGACGTTGAATTGGTTCTTCGATTCTTTGCATATCGGCAGAGGAATCGAAGAGGCACGGATAGACGATTCCGCGACTTCTTAGATTCTTACCTCAAGAGAGGAAATACTCAATATTCAGTAGAATTGCTCGGAAAACTGGAGACGTTGTTCACGGATACAATAAGAGCAGCGCATGATATTTTAGGAGAACACGCTTTTTGGCTCTTCCGAAAACGTCAGTCCGGTTGGTATTGGCTCCAGCGGCCAACCACCAGTGTCTATGATCCAATAATGTACGTGCTCTCAATGAATCGGGATAATTGGCCAGCACTTAGGAAACGGTCAGACGACGTGCGGCGCGAAATGGAAACTTTCTATAAGAATCACTACCAAGATTTCGAGGGAAGAAACACAAATCCATCAATTCTCACGAAGCGTGAAAAACACTACGAAGATTTTTTCCAGCAATTTGAATGCTAATTGTTGATTCGATTGTCGTGCTATAAATTCAAATTTCCAACATCCGCCTCTCTCAGCATTGGATTAACATCTGGTTATGGATCTTGAATTTGAGCAAGCTGTTAACGTCATAGGCGAACGCGTAAAGCACGAGGTTGCCATGATTGCGGGTCTCGCCACCGACATTGCAGGAAAAAGAATCGCATATACATACGGAATAATTAGCTGCTATGCTCTCCTAGAGTCGTTTTATGAGTCGTCTGCCGCAGCCTTCTTCGAAATAGTGCGTGAGAATCAATCATCGGAAATCTATGGATTCTCCAACTTACGCGAAAAAGTAATGACAAAATCGGTCTCCATATTAGGTAGATTTGAAGTAAGTTCAACTTCACGTTTTCACTCTAGGGAGGATGTTGCTTCCGCCTTAGCCAGTGTTTACTCACAAAGCCGAACTCGCGGATTGCTCACACGGGTCATAACAGAACGGCAGGCAAACGTTCGCATTTCAACCTTCCGAGACACCTATGACATTTTATCACCTATTTGCCTAATGTCGCGACTCGCCAGTGATGTCCGATCAAAAAGCATTTCATCCCAGCTTGGATTTGCCGAATCTACTGAGGGAATCTGCAATGCGATCGAGGATTTGGTCGAACGCCGCAATAGATTAGCACACGACCTACCAGATGATGATTCTCTTTTGGGATCCGCCGATGTTGGGTTTCATTTTGATCTCGTAAAGTCTGTTGCTGCAACGATCGCATCACATCTTAGGGGGGCATTGGCGACAAATTTGATTACCCATTCTTCCCGCCTAATTAATTTGACCCTAATTTCTAGAATACGGAGCGGAGAGATACTGGGTTGCAGCACCCCCAGCACCATAGGAATGAAACATTTGGTGATTGGGACAAAAACAGATGAGAATGGAACTGAATTTGGTTGGGATATTTACTCAATAGCTCGTATTGAATTCCAAAATCGCGCGATTAGGCGGGTTATTCCCGCACAACATGCTCAGATCGGCATCCAACTAGCAAGGCGTCGAGTTCCCGAGTCAGCACGTGTTTTTGCACATCCTGCGCTCTAGGTCGCGTTTGAAAACCCGAAAAACTTCGAAGGTCATAACAGTGAATGGGGCCGGTTCTCGCTGCTTCATGACAGAGTTACAGGTCTTTAGTCATGAGCTCCCACTAGATTATCAATGATGGTCAGGCGAATTCGACTTCAGTATTCTGAAGTGAAATAGAATTCCAAATGGGGGCCGATAAAAATTAAATTAATCTCCTAATTAAAAAAACCTTATTGCAATGACAACTACCGACTTCCGAGCGATGGTCGATTCCACAGTATCTCTTGAAGCCTCGCAACCAACAGGAGATACTCAAGCTGAAATTCGAAATCTATTTCCGTCCGACGTAAGACCCTACTGGCTAGAGCTCAAGCGTTTGGTCGGTGTTCTGATCTGTGAAAACGTGGTAGCGAACCTGAATCTAGAACCCTACCTTACTGTAGCAGAAAAAATCAAGGATTCGGTTCGGCTTTCGGAACCCGGGAATCCAAATCTCCAAATCCCCGATTGGCCACGAGTCGTAAAATTGGCGATGATGTCGATTGAGAGCCACTACAGCGATATATTCAGCGGATCATCTTTTAGATTCCAATATGTGAGAGAATTCAATTTTTCCGACGCTGTAAAAAGAATGACAGAAGCGGGATATTCCTTGGAACAAGAATCCGCCGTGAGTTTTCCTGAAGAGGAACGGAGGCGAATGCTTGAATCAATCTGCCAATCTGTCTGTCAGATCGGCGCATATGAAGTCTGTAGCGCAGTTTTTCGAGATCTCTCACAGTCCTACAATAAATCGATTGATCGCTACCTACTTGGTCGCCGAATTCTCCAAATCCCAAAGGCCGTCGAGGAACACAGAAGTCAGATCCCTTATTCAATGCTTCTTGAAATTTGCCTAAAGAAGATGCCGCTCTGCAAGAAGGGGAGTGCAGCCAACGAGGAAGATCTCGCCGACCTGTTCTCCTTCAGCGCGGATTTCGCAGCAATTTACGACGTGCAGCAGTTTTCCCAGTGGGAGCTCCTTTTCAAGAACACACATTCCTTCCTCGAATATCTCCGAGAGTTGGCCATTTATGATAATTTTTTTCATGTCCGGCAGCTCAGACACCGAGATCTGATCGAGTTTATTCCCGTCCTATTCGATTGGGTGCCACCAAAAATTGAGGAAAATCTAGGATGCACGATAGTAGATTTAACGAATGTTGCCGACGCAATTTTAAGCGAATGCCCACCTTTTGGACCTTTCATCCTCAACAAGTCGCGGTTGCGGGGCGGCTTGTCCAAGATGCCGAACGGCCGATTTCTGAAGGCGATGACCATTCTCACGAACGGTCGTCCCCTGGACGGGACTGTCACCTTACCAGAAGACACTGCGGTGAGAACGAGCCATTCATTTCCAACCGTCACGGATATCGACTACAACAAGATCGTTCCGGACAAAAGAGTTTCCTCCTACTCGTTCCTCACGAGGATAGCGATGGAACTTTATTCGCACGACAAAAATGCTTTCTCATACATCGGAAGCTCAGCTGAAACGCTCGTTAAGCGAAGATTGTCCACAATGGGGATCAGATACAAAAGCGGGAACTACAAATTTCCGGATGTGGAGGGAGAATGTGACATCGTAATTGAGACTGACGACACGCTTATTTTTATCGAAATGAAGATCAAGGGCTTCACGCTTGCGGCGTTGGCGGGGGGGGACGTGCATATAGTCGCTGACGTAGCACACAGCCTATTCGCTGCCGCCGAACAGGCATCGCGTCATGAGGTCACCTTGAGAGAAAAAGGCTCACTCCCCTTAATTCAGGATGACGGGACTGTATACGAACTCAAGCTCGAGGGCAGGCAGGTTGAAAAAATATCCCTGACTCTTGACGACTTCGGGAGCTTCCAGAATAGAAGCTGCCTCAGAGAGCTTTTCCCGATCTTCGTCAACGCCCAGTTCACCCCCTTTGATAAAGCTCACAAGAAGAAGCTGGATAACGTCAATGAACTGGCTTCGGAACTAAACGAGAGGATTCAAGCCCTGATGCGATTGACAAATCTTCCCTCCGACCACTTGTTTTCCCAATTCTGGTTCTTTAGCGTTCCGCAGCTGTTTTCTGCTATAGAAGGCGCGAGGACCTCGCAAGAATTCGCGGATGCGCTGGCTAAATTGCGCCATATCAGCTTTTCCACTATGGACAATCATTCTGAGATCGCATTTGCAAAGAACCTTGCGTCGGCTGGAGGCGCCAGTCCGATGTTTTTTGTTACCTAAGCCGAAGTAAGGCGATCGGTTCGGAGCGCCGAAGTAGTCAGCCCCGACTAACAAGCATTGAGGACTGAAACCCGCCGTTTTGATTCAAAAGGGGGATCTCCCGCAATCCTGGAATTCCCCTCGATTTCCCGGGGCACCTTCCGGATGATCCAGCCTGCATGAAGATGAAACCCATTGCCGCCGCCATCTCCCTGATTCTCACCCTCGCCTGCAGCGCCGGGGAAATCACCTACACCAACCCGCTCTGGGACGGTTACCTCGCCGACCCCCACGCCTTCAAGGTGGGCGACACCTACTATGCCGTGGGCACCGGCAAGGCACCGGACGGGAAACAGTTCCCCATCCTGCGCTCGCGGAATTTCACCGACTGGGAAGTGGTCGGCGGGGCGATGGATGCCATCGAAGGCATGAAGGAGTATTGGGCTCCGGAGATCGTCGAGCGGGACGGGAAATTCTACCTCCACTACGCGGGAGACCGCAAAATGCGGGTCGCGGTATCCGACAAGCCGACAGGACCGTTCAAGGACACGGGGAAATGGATGTTCCCGGACTTGGAATTCTCCATCGACGGCCACGCGTTCAAGGACCCCGGCAGCGGGAACTGGTACCTGTTTTTCGCCAAGGACTTCTTCGACCAGCGGCCCGGCACCGCGCTCGCCGTCGTCCAACTGGCCGACGACATGATCACGCCGGTGGGTGAGCAGAAAACGGTGATGCGTGCCTTCGCCGATTGGCAGATCTACGAGCGGGACCGCGACCTCTACAACCGCAAGTGGGACGCCTGGCACACGGTGGAAGGCCCGGTGGTCATTTTCCACGACGGGAAATACCGGCTGTTTTACTCCGGTGGAAATTGGCAAACGCCGGGATACGGCGTCGGCTGCGCGGTTTCGGACACCGTCACCGGCACTTACCTCGACAGTCAAAGCAAGGACAAGGCCAGCGTGATCCACACCCTCCCCGGAGAACTCATCGGCCCCGGCCACAACTCCGTCATCCTCGGCCCCGACGGAAAAACGTGGTTCAACGTCTATCACTCGTGGAACCCCGAACGCACCAAACGCCAGGTCTGCATGGACCCCATCGTCTGGAAAAACGGCGAACCCGTCACCCAGAACCCCGGTCGCGGCAGGAAAACGGTGATGTTGCCGGTGGAGGAAAGTGCCGAGTGAGCAGTGAGCAGTGAGCAGTGAGCAGAAAGAGGAAGACGGGGAGACTGCCGGGTGATCGGTGGCAGTGAACGCCGGAAAGGCCGGAGGGAGGTTCCGGGGAGAGCCCTTGGAAGAGGCCTTGCAGACCCCCCGCTTCCGCGCAGCTTGGTTGCGCCCTGCGCAGCCTGGTTTCGTTCTGCGCAGCTTGGTTTCGACCTGCGCGGCTCTGGTTCCCGGCTGCGCAGCTTGGTTGCGGGTGGCGTGGCCCTGGTTTTGACCTGCGCGGCTCTGGTTCCCGGCTGCGCAGCTTGGTTGCGGGTGGCGCGGCTCTGGTTTTGACTTGCGCGGCTCTGGTTCCCAGCTGCGCAGCTTGGTCGCGGGTGGCGCGGCTTGGTTTCGACCTGCGCGGCTCAGAGGCGGTTCCCATGACAGAGGGACTTTAATCTTCCATTCGATGATGGCCGCACCTGGGTTCTTCAATCCGCGTGACGCCGCCCGGACGCGCCCTAGAGCGACCGCGACCAAAAGAAATCTTGGAAAGGTGCCCCGCAGACCTACGCTTGGGATCCATCCAGGTGACGGCCAAAACCCGTAGAGGTTGGCAGGCAGTCAAATCCTCAATCCTCCAATCCGCCATGTCTGAAGAAATCCCTCGCTACAGCTATGAAGATTCCCGCAGTCCGGAATCTGTTCCGATGGAGCCCCAACCGGTCCATTCAGCGGAAACAGAGCCCAGCGGTGGAGAAAGTTTCCCGGATCAGCCCGACTCCGAGTCGGCCGGGGATCCCAGAGAGCTCCCGCCGACCCCTGAAGTCGCAGCCCGCTCGCCCAAGGCCATGGTCATCGGCCTGGGCCTAGCCGCGGCAGTATTGGCTGCGTTCTCCGGTTACCAGCTGCTTCAAGCAAAGGAAAGCGAGCGACTGCTCGATGACGCCTACGGCAAGATTGCAACGGTGGAGACAAGCAGAAGGAATCTGGAGTCTGATTTCAAAAAGGCCCTATCAGAAAAGGACGTGGAAATTGACGAGGCGCGCGCCGATTCCCAGCGCTTGGCCGAAAACCTGGCGAAGGAGGAGGATAAGAACAGGATGCTTCAGCTTCATGTGGACCAGGCTGCCACTGCGGTTCAGGCGAAGGCGAGCCTTGCGGGTGATGTGGATTCGCTGAAAAGCACCTATCGTGAACTCGCGAAGGGCATGGCTAAGGTTGAAGAGGAAGTGCGGCGTTTGAGGGGTGAAGTGGCCAGCCGCAAAAAGTCCTCCTCCGTCAGTAAGCCAACGCAGAAACCCCTATCTGCGGAAGAGCGCAGCGTCGCCCAAATTGCAAGCGGGCCAAACAAGGGGCGCTGGTATTTCGTCCCTCTGGTCGGATTCAGGTCGCCGCTCTATGGCAGTCGTGAAGGGGCTCTCCGGGATGCCAAGCTCCATGCTCGCACCAGGTATTGAGAATCCGTTCTTCGCGGAGATGGCAGCCGTCGCCCCAGTCGCAACTGATAGGTCCGGCCATCGCCCATGATGCTGAGTTTTCCCCCATTTTCCCCTCAGATCCTCCTTGAGATCCTAGATCCGCATGACAGAGGGACAGGCCGCGAGTCATGACCTCTTTTGAGGGGAAACGTCATGGCAGTGAAGTTAGCGTGGAGGAAGTCGCGGTGCGGGAAGTGGTGCCAGAGATGACGATCTTGCCCGTGTTTTGATAGTTTTCGCTGCGACCGGTATAGCGGAAGGTGACGGTGATCTTGTCATCGATGACTTTGGCGGAGACATCGGTGGTCAGCCGCAGGTAAAAGTTCTCGATGTCTCCATCATACACACGGGTGATGGTGGAGCGGATCGGCTCACTCGCCTTGCCGGTGAAGGATGCGCCCCTATCTTTGAAGGTGATGGATGGCGAATTCCTGACCTTGGTGGTATCGACTTCAGAACCGTCGCTGAAGGTCAGACTGCGGTAAAGAATGCGATGGAAGCACTCGACGATGTCACCTTTCATTTGGAGCTTCTTCTTCCTAACTTGGATGGGGCCGCATTGCGTCAGGATCTCACGCAGATATTTTGGGGGAACCCTGAACGTGCCGCTGTCCGTTATCACCAGACTTTGGCCACCGGTGACTTGATAAACCCCATTGGGCTGGTCGGCTTTGGCGCGAGGAGCGGCGGAAAGGGTGGCAAGAGAAAGGCCGGCCGCGAGGCAGAAGCGGGTGACATTCGAGAGCCGGAAACCTGGAGAAGGGTTGATGGTTTTCATGGAATGAAGTCATTCCTAGGTCAGACCCGTGAGGAAAGAAAGGCGGCATTAGACCAACAAAGGGGTTAACCCCACGCCACATGCGACGGCGTCCGCGCCTGACCGAGGGCTGACAGGTTGCTCCCGGCGCGCGTCTGTGTCAGGGTGCTCTTCACGCCATGAAAAAATTCCTGATCTTTCTCGGTCTGTTGGGGCTGGTCGGCTTGTGGAAGCTCGGGCTGATGGAATCGAAGCTCTTCCTCTCGCCCCCGGAAATCCTCGGCGGACCGGTTTACCAGAGCGATGAACACGGCGACCGGTTGTATTTCCTGACGAGCCAGTGGGAGAAGCGCATCAGCCGGATCGGCGGAACGCGCTACAGCTCCAGCCGCAAGACGACCAGCTGGCTGCACGTCGACCTGTGGGCACTGGACGCGGCGACCGCGCAGCCGGTGTTTCGCAAGCGCCTGAAAAAGGACAAGGTCAACGGAGATTTGGCCGCGATGGGAGTGGAGCAGGGAATCCTCTGGGCGCGGATTCCAGAACTGGCGGGCATACGGCTTTCCGACGGGGCCATCGTGGCGGATCGCGCGAAAATCGAGGCACGCAATGCATCGCTGTCGGGGCTGATGCCCAAGCCGCCGCAGCTCGGGATTTTCCTAACGGAGTCGATGCAGCCGCTGAAATTCGATCCCGCAGCCGGGATGATTGTGCGGTTGGACGATGCGCGGCGGGTGCGTATCGATCCGCTGACCTTGGAGGCGACGCCTTATGTCGCGGATCCCGAGGGAAAGAAACCCGCGACCGCAGATCGCAAAGCGGTGGAGCGAATCAGCAATGGGATGGACTGGTATGCGATGGTCCGCGGCGTCGCGATGGAGCGGCCTGATGACGACATGGATTGGCTGGGTCTGATGGCGGAATCCGAACTCGCTCAGGCGAAAACGGTGAAGGCTGTTAGTAATCAGATGGATTTCACCGAGCCGCGCCGCCACCGGCTCTATCGGGCCCGGTTAGACGCATTCAAAACCGATTTCGGCATCAGCCATCGTTTCGTCGATCCGGTGGCGTTGGCGGAGAGCCCGGAGTTCCTGATGGCTGGCCTGCTCGCGGCGGATGTTGGCAGTTACGAGAAACAAACCGCGTTGTGGCGGCGCGATCCGGACAGCGTGTTCGTGCTGTCGCGCGATCGGCTCGGCGAGGACGGGCGCTTGCAGCTCGCCCGCATTTCTGGACCCGCCGGCAAACCGGTGTGGAGCACGGCGCTGCCGCTTTCCAACATGAGTGCCTGGCTGCCCGGCGAAGACCACGCGCTGATGCTGGGACCGGATCCCTCGGCACCGCGTTCGCCGATGGCGGAAGAGGGGGAGAACCCCGTGATGCAGATCGTTTCTATCCATCTCAAGACCGGCGCGCTGAACCCATTCAACCTCGACTTGCATCGCGACTGGCCAGCGGAGGATCTCACCCAGTCGAAGCCATGAAGCCATCCCGCGCTATCCACCTTTTGGTCCTCGCCACTTGCATGTCCCTCGTGTCCTGCAAACCCGGCGAAAAATCCGGAGCGTCAACTCAGGAAAAAGCAGACGCACCAGCAGTGCCCCTAGCCGATGCGTATTTCGTGCTGCCGGGCGACTACTCGGAAGCCACCACGTTGGCCGAACTGGAGGCGCGGTTCGGGAAAGGAAACGTGCGCCGGGAAATGGAACCTGAGCCTCGCGTCGTGTTGTTTCCCGCCGACCCGACGCGGCGTGCCTATGTCACGTTTTACGAAGCGGAAACCTTCGAGCACTTCGCCGGCATTTCCGTGTCCGATTCCGGTTCCCGCTGGCGCGGCAAGCACGGTGTCCATGTGGGAATGACGCTCGCGAAGGTGCGGGAGGTGAACGGCAAGCCGTTCTTCTATTCCGGTTTCGATAAACAGAAAAAGGCCCGCGCCCATGATGGATGGAGTCCCGCGCTTGATGACGACGACGGATCGCTTGGCAAATTCGATGTCAGTGAGGGTGAGCGCCTTTATTTCGACATCGACTTCGGCGTGCCCGGCGAGCTGCCGCAAGGAGAGGCCCTCCCCATGGACGAGCATCTTTCCAGCGACGATCCGCGGTTTCCGAATCTGGGCGAGGTCATTGTTGTGACCGGGATCGGCGCGAGCAGCAGCTTGGACGACGAGTGGCAGTGAGGCACGCTGACAAATCCCAAATCCCGCTCCTTTTCCATTTTCATGTCGTCCGGCCACCTTTGCCGGTGGATGAGCGGCCATCGTTTCGCTTGGCAAGGATGGCACCCTTGTTCTAAGCCCGCGCACGATGTTTTCCCACGAACCAATCGAATGGCCGGATGAGGTGGAGCTGCTGGTGGATCGCCTAGAAAGCGAATCGGCCGAGCGGGCACTCAGCCGCGAGGAGCGGGCGCTGATGGATGTCTATGAGACCGTTCCGCTGTTGGAGGGCGATGATGGTTTGCACGGGTTCTGGCAGAGCGGCGTGAATCACCAGCGGGTGATCAATTCCTTCGAACTCATCGGTGCGGCCACTCTGGTCGATCCCCTCAACGCCAGCCGTTGGTGCGAGACGCGCCCCGAGGACCGCCACGACTACAGCGAAACCGAGGAGGAATACCTCACCACCATCGAGGAAGAACTCTTCGATGGCATGGACGAGCTGGTGGACCTGGTGCTCGCGTTCATGGAGGAGGAGTTGGGGTAAAAAAGGCGCGGGTAGCGCTGCCGTCGTTTTTCCGCTAGAGGGTTGTATCAATCAAACACGGTGGTGATGACGGGAACAATTTTGGGATGGGCGGCGTTGCTGGCGGGATTTCTCACGGCGACGGCGGTGGGGCGGACGGTACGGGTGGCAGATTTCACGCAATTGGTGGCGGCCTGCGAAGCGGCGGTGGCGGGGGATGAGATCGTGCTGCAAAAGGGGATTTACACGATCACGGGCAGGTCCCGGATTTCCATATCCAAGCGCTCAGGACCGGTGACGGTGCGGGGAGAGACGGGAAATCCGGCGGATGTGACGGTCCAGGGAGCGGGCCAGGACGAGGCGGCGGTGGAAATGATTTTCGAGCTCACGGATTCGCCGCGGTGGACGTTTCGAGATCTAACGACGCGGAATTCGTTTTACCACGGTTTCAAATTCAACGCGGCT
Organism: Verrucomicrobiota bacterium; assembly: GCA_040387215.1. GTDB lineage: Bacteria > Verrucomicrobiota > Verrucomicrobiia > Verrucomicrobiales > Akkermansiaceae > Luteolibacter. The sequence continues at coordinate 11,427 of JAZKEG010000013.1, forward strand.
TCGACGGATTGTGTGCTGCGGAATGTGGTGATGCGGGACCACGGTGAATCGGGGGTGAAGGGCACGAGTGATCCCGCGAAGGGCGTCTATCCGGACCGGCTATTGGTGGAGGGCTGCGACATTGGGTTTACCAATAAGACAGGTGGGACGCGCAGCGTGGTGGAGGGGATCGATGGGGTGGGGGTTCGGGGCTGGGTGATACGGGGAAACCGGTTTGTGAACATCCAGAAGGGTGGGCAAGCGGCGTATGGTGCCTTCACGAAAGGAAACTCGCAGGACACGGTGATGGAGGGAAACCGGTTTGAGCATTGCTTCATCGGCGCGTCCTTGGGCGGTGGCGGGACGGGTGCGGCTTATTTTCGTGACCATGACGCGGCGCTGGAACACCGCGGGGGCGTGATCCGAAAGAATACCTTTGTGGGCTGCACGGATGCGGCCATCTATCTGAACAAGGCGGATGGTTGCCGCATCGAGGAGAACGTGATGAAGGATTGCGGGGCTAACATTCAGCTGCGCTATCCGGAGACGCGGGCGCGGTTGATGGGAAATGAGGCGAGCGGGAACCAAGAACCGCTGGTGAGGCTGAGGGATGGCGCGGTGGTCGTGGAGTGATGCGCTGGCAATGCTGCAGCCCGATGCGGCGAAAAGCGCGGCGGCATTTCCCAGAACCCTCGTTCTTGAGTCGGTGGGGTCATCGGCACCTTTGCGGCTGACGCGAGGGGGCAAACCTTGACCGGGGGGCCGGGCCGGACATCATGCAAATGGTTACCGCTTCCCGTGACCGCGTGAGCCCGGAACAACATTTTTCCGACCCCCACTGCGCGAAATCAAAGGTGGGGCCACGCGCGACACCTTTCTATCCTCATGACCTTACGCCCGCTGCTTTCCACTCTCGCCATCGGCTCGGTTGCCGCATGCTCGCAAGGCCCCGGCACTGCCATTCCTGAAACCCGCTCCGAGAAACAGATGCTCGGACTCATCGAAAAGTTCGATCGCTGGGACTACAACGGCGATGGCGAACTGAGCTCGTGGGAAATCAGTTCCGGCATCGCATCCATCGAAGGCAGCTCGCGGGCGGTCACCTACAACGCGCCGGATGTGGTGAAGTACTACGACAAGAACGGCGACCAAGCCGTCTCCCTGCGCGAGGCACAGGACGGATATCACGAGACCACCCAAGAAGGGGCCGCGCCGCTGCCGCAATAAGCGGGAGCGCAAAACTCCCGCCCACCGTGATGGGCCGGGAGATGGATTGAGAAGGGGCTAAAAATGCCGGACTTGGCGGCCGCTCAGTTGAACTTGCCGCTGATGAACTCCACCAGCCTTTCATCGCTCATTTTGTTGGAGGTGCATTCCTTGGCGGAGGTGTTCTTGAACTGGGGCGTCTCGGCCAGGTAATGGATGAATTGCTCCTGAATCGTGCCGGTGCCGCTGACGTGCACTTCTTCGGCATTCTGCATGTGGCGGGTGATCTCTTTGAAAAACTGGGTTTGCAGGGTTTTTTGCTGATTGTGAGCGGCGTTTTCGTTGGAGTTGCTATCGGTGCCGGGATTCTTGGCGTGACCCACCACGGAAAATTCCTCCGCGCTGGCGTCGGCATAACCGATGATGGTGGCATGATGCGTGTCCATCCAGATGCCGAACTGCTTCTTGTTTTTGACTGACATCCGGCTACCTGCTGCCGCAGCGACGAAATAGCGAATTCTCATTTCCTCCAAATCCATGGGAGGGTGGAGTTATCGAAACACGGAGGGTGGGGAGAGAGGCTTATGGGCGATGGGGAAGCGGGCGTTTGGAAAGGGAGGGGGACTGGTGGGTTGGCGGGTGGGATTTGAGGGCGGGGGGGATGTCCGGTTGGTCTTTTTCGGTCAGCGGTGGTCGCAGACGCGCCGCGACAAAGGTGGCCGTTTCGCGGGTCTTGCTTTTCATGGCCGCCGGAGCCCGACAGATTGGCATTCAAATCCAAGCTACCCTCATGCGCCATTCCTGCACCCTCGCTGTCGTTTCCCTGATTTCCCTGGCCCACGTCCATGCGGAGGAGGCGTGGAAGTCGCTTTGGAATGGCCGTGACCTGAGCGAGTGGTCGACGTGGCTGGATAGGCCGGATCCCTCGTCCGAGGTGCCCGGCCTGCCCAAGGGGCCGGACGGCAGGTATCAGGAAGCCGTTGGCTCGGGGCGGGACCCGTTGCGGGTGTTCACGGTGGTCGAGGTGGACGGCCAGAAGGCGATCCGCATTTCGGGCGAGGTGTTCGGCGAGCTTCGCAGCCATCAGTCGCTCGAAAACTACCGGCTGCGGCTTCAGTTCAAGTGGGGGAACTTGAAATGGGCGCCCCGCAACAAGCCGGAAACGCCGCGCGACAGCGGCCTGCTCTATCACGTCCACTCCGCGCCGGGGGCGGAAGGCCGGACCTGGGCGCGGTCGATCGAATTGCAGATTCAGGAACGCGATGTCGGCGACCTTTATGCGATCGGCGCTGAGATTTCCGTAAAGTCCACGGCACGGAAGGACGGCGAACGCAAAATTTTCGACTACGACCCGCAGGGTGAATTCCACGTCTTTTCGCAGGTGCCCGGACAGGACGGACGCTGCGTGAAGCAGCCGGACAACGAGAAGCCGAATGGCGAGTGGAACAGCGTCGAGATCGTCTGTTATGGCGACGACATCCTCCACCTCGTGAACGGGAAAGTCGTGATGCGGCTGCATGGTCCTCGGCGTATCGACCAACCGGATCGTCCGCCCGTCACGGCGGGGCCCATCATCCTGCAATCGGAAGGCGCGGAGATTTACTATCGGAATGTGGAATACCAGCCCATCACCGCGCTGCCGCCCGAGTTGGTGACCGCCTCGGCAGAGATGCCCGCGAAGGAAGACGCTCCGCCGGTGATGGGTTCGAAGATTTTCGACTGGGCGCAACTGCCGGTGCAGTCGTCGGCCCGAGGGGAACTCCGCCAAGTGTGCCGTGCGGCCACCGCGACGCTCGACGAGCTGGAATGCCACGTGACGACCTTGAACGTGGGCGAGCAGGCGCACCCGCCGCATCAGCACCCGGATGAGGAGCTGATCATCGTGAAGGAGGGAACCGTGGAGTCGCTGGTCAATGGTGAGCTCAAGACCGTCGGGCCGGGTTCGGTGATTTTCCAAGCGGCCAATCAGATGCACAGCATCCGCAATGCCGGCAATACGCCTGCGACCTATCACGTCATCAAATGGAACTCGCCCGGGATGCTGAAGAAAAAGCCGTAGCGGGGCGGTTTTCGTCATCCACATCGGCCCATATCTTGGTGTCTTGGTGGTGAAAAAGAAGTCAGGCCGAGCGCTGCACAGGGCAGCCGGACTTCGATGATTTTAGCCGTGGAAGGTGGATAGTCGTGCGTATCGGCATTGTACGTGATCGCGTAATATCGCCGGGTGCGGAATTCTGGAAGGATCTGACCGTCAGCAAGCAACTTGCTCACCCCTCCACACACCCGCGGAGGGTTACCCCCCAAACATCCCCCCATGAAACTGATTCCATCAGGCACCCAGAGTGCTTCGGTTAAGGCTGATGCCGGCCGTCTCGCAGACTTCGTCTTGTTCACCCAGCGCAGCTGCATCTTGAATCTCTCGAAAGAGTTGAACCGCGGCAACCTGTCGTATCCCCAGTTCTTCCTGCTGACCTATCTTTCCAGCGAAGAATATCTAACCATGACCGACATCGCGAAAAAGATGGGTCACTCGACCGCAGCAGCCACCGGCCTGGTGGATCGTATCGAGAAGTTAGGCTACGTGGAACGCGTCCACGCTTCCGAAGACCGTCGCAAGATCATGGTGCGCATCACCTCGAAGGGCGTGGAAATCGTGTCCCACATGCGCAAAGAAATCGCCAACGACCTAGCAGGCATTCTGTCCGCGATGGACGAGGAAGCTGCGGAAACCGTGGAGCACACGAGACGCGCGATTTCTTCACGCATGATCGCTTGATTCGGCGAATGGATGAGGTCGTGGACGCAGCCTGTTTTGGCGAACAAGCGTCGAGCGCCTCTCCATCGTCTAGCAGCCGAAGCCCAGGGCGCACTTGACGCGCGCGAGGTTGTGAAATTTTTCACGCCTACGGTGTCGTCAAGGCCTTCCTGGGGCCGCCGGAGCCGGGCTTTTTGACAAAGTCGGCACACGTTTGAGGGGCATTCGTTTTTCCCATTGCTGCGCCCCTTCTGGGTGCGGGATTGCCATGTCTCAGGCGATTCGCTAGTCCAGTAGGGATGAAAAGGATCCTTTTCCCTCTGGCACTTTCCCTTTCCTGCGCCCTAGGCCAGAGCGTTTTCACCAACGACTTCAACGGCACCTTGCCTGCCGAGGTCGCTCCGGGCACCGCGACGCTTACCTCCGTGCAGGGCTTCGCCACCCTCGGCCCCTCTGGCAACACGTTTGACGGGAACTTTCTCCGCAGCTCCACCGCGAATGTCGTCCGGCTCCACCTCCTCGAGCTGCCCACCCACAGCTCCGTCAGCATCGGCTTCCTGCTCGCCGCCATCGATTCCCTGGATGGCGAGGGTTCTTACCCCTCCGGCGATTACTTCCACATCAAGCTCGATGGCGTCACCATCTTCCGCGAATCGCTGGCCAACGCGGTTTTAAGCCAGATTCAGACCTACATCCCGGCCCTTGGTGCCCAGCTCGCCCGTCACCAAGACCTCGGCTTCGCCGGTCCCGGCAGCTACTACACCGACAGCGCTTACAACTTCGCGGTCGAACCCCGGCTCCAGGGCATCCCCCACACCGCCTCCACGCTCACCCTTGAATACGTCATCGAAGGCGTCGGCGGGCAGGACCTCAACGACGAGTCTTGGGCCATGGATAATCTCAAGGTGGAGGTTTCTAACGGTGATGCTCCACAAAATCCCCGCCTCACCAGCTACAAGGTGACCTATCCTGTCGGCACCGTCCCGCGCTTCAGCGGTCTTCTCCACGGTGCCGCTCCGCTCGCCAATGCCACGCTGCAATCCTCCACCGACCTCGGCATTTCCGACACTTGGCAAGACCTCACCACCCTTTCCATCAACATCAACGGCTCCGCTTCCTTCACCGACATCCCCGACCCCTCGGCTGACAACGCTCCTCAGAATTTCTATCGAGTGAAGATCGATGGGCCATGAGGCCTAGCAGTTATTTCTATCCAGTGTTCAGCGCCATCCGGAAGGACGGGCCTAGCGTTGATGCGGTTCACAGCACCGGCCAAAAATACAGGATGAGCGGCACTCCGGCGAGAATGACCAGCAGCGACAAAGGTGTTCCCAGCCGCGCATAATCGCCGAAGCGGTAGCCGCCCGGTCCCATCACCAAGGTATTGCACTGGTGGCCGATGGGAGTGAGAAAATCGCAACCTGCGCCAACCGCCACGGCCATGAGAAACGCATCGGGCCGCATGTGCAAATCGGTGGCGAAATTGGCGGCAATCGGAGCCATCACCAGCACGGTTGCGGCATTGTTGAGAAACGGTGTCGCGGCCATGGCGGCCACCATGATCAACCCAACGGCCGCCCAAGGCGGGACGCCGACGGCGACAGATGAAAGCCAGTTAGAAATCAACTCCGTGCCGCCGGTTTCCTGCAGTGCCCCGCTCACGGGGATCAATGCGCCGAGCATCACGAGGATGGGCCATTCCACATGTTCGTAAGCGTCCCGAATGGGCAATGCACTCGTTAGGATGACTAACACTGCGGCGCCGAAGAAGGCCACCGTGGCAGGCACCAGTCCGATGGCCGCTAAAGCCATCGCACCGGCGAGAATCACCACCGGAATCAGACCGCGGCGGACGCTGCCGAGATGGATGGTCCGCTCGGCCAGAGGCAAACAACCGAGTTCTCCCAATCGCTCTGGCAGGATATCGAGTGGCCCTTGCAGCACGATCACATCACCCGCGCGGAGTTTGGTATCGCTGAGTCCCTGAGTCAGTCGCTGGCCCGCGCGGGAAATCGCTAACAGATTCACGCCGTGTCGTTCGTGCAGTTGCATCTTTCCGGCCGCTTGGCGGACGAGCGGGGAGTTTTCGCTCACCACGGCTTCGACCACGCCGATGTCTTCGTTGCGAGTCTCGGTAACCGCACGGCGGTGCTGCCCATCCAGCTCCAAACCCGCAGCAACGATTGCCCTTTCCAGTTGCTCGGGATCCCCCTTGAGCAGCAGCGTGTCACCCGCCTCAAGCTTTGAGCCATTCAACGCGATCTTGGAGCGCTTTTCCCCGCGAAAAATGGCGGTGATTTCGATTTCATTTTCGTTCGCCGCGCGAAACTCGTCGACGGTCATGTCGATGGAGCGGGACTTTTCCGAAACAACCGCTTCGGTGGTGTAATCGGTGATATCCAACACCTCTCCCATGGTCGGCGTGGCACGGCGATCGCGCGGCAGCAAACGATAGCCAAAGTGGAGGAAAACCAGCCCCACCAGTGAAAGTCCGATTCCCACCGGAGCATAATCGAACATCCGGAAAGGCTCGCCGGTCATTTGCTCGCGCACCCGCGAAACGATGATGTTAGGCGAAGTGCCAATCAAGGTGATCAGCCCGCCGAGCAGTGATCCGAAAGACATCGGCATTAGAAAAACCGAAGCGGACGTCTCAGACTTTTTCGCCATCTTGATCGCCGCAGGCATCAACATCGCCAACGCTCCGATGTTTTTCACCACGGCTGATAGAAAAGTCACGGATCCCACCAGCACCGTCAGTTGCCACTTCACTTGGTGCACATGCGTGCTAACGAAGCGCAAACCGGTTTCGATGATTCCCGAGCGTGCGATCGACGCGCTCATCACCAAGGCACTGGCGACGATGATGATGATGTTATCGCTGAATCCGGAAAACGCCTTGTCGGCCGACACGGTGCCCGCAATCAACGAGACCAAGAGGGCGAGAACGGCAACCAGATCATACCTCAATCGTCCCCAGATGAAGAGGATCATGGTCCCTCCCAGAATGGCGAAAGCGAGGATCTGGGGAGTCGTCAAGGAAAGGGGTTGGGGAGGTTGGAAGTGCGGTGTGGGGCAAGGTTTTGCGCCAGCGCCGGACGGTAGCTTACTTTGCGAGTTCAGCAAGGAATTGGCTCTGCTGTGCTCGTTCGTGCATTTCGCCACCCATTGTCGTGATCCTCGTTCCAGAATGGGCTCTCCAAGCTAACACAAATCAAACAGTCTCCGCCAGCGCCGTGCCCGTTGGCTCGCACGGGGCTGAAAGTCTGCGGAGGAAGGCTTATTTCGGTGTCGAGAATCTCTCTACGGCCGACTCAGGGAGTTTCGAATTCGAGTCTCACGAAGCGCTCTGGCAGGCTGGAGCGGGCAAGTTTTACTTCCTGATAGGTGTAGCCCAGCTGGTTGATGAGATCCGTGCGGTTCACGATGCCGGTTGGATTGGTTGCCCAAGTGGATAGATTTGACGAGCGGCGGGGTGTGGCAACGACGCCGCGGTCGCCATTCCGTTTGTTCCACCGCAGCGTCAGTTCGGTGCTCGATAGGCTCACGGTGTACCAGCTTCCTGGGTCTGGCTCCGCGGGATCGCTGCCAAGGTAAGCTTCGAGTGCGTTGCATCGACCGTCCTCATCTGGATCCGCGTCTGGTGCGATGACTTCGGCAAAGCCGAGCCGACTGGTAACCGTGGCGCTGAACTCGCTGGTGGCCCATGAGTCATAGGCGGAATTCCATACGCGGAAATGATCGGTTTGAGGCCAAGTATTGCTGTCATCAATCGCGTCCATTTGATCGAGAATCAGGTTGCGAAAAGCACCCGAACCCTTGTCATCGTCGTCCACGGAATTGGTCGCATAAGCGAAGGACTGTTCGCCATCATCACGCACAACGAGGATGGCCTGGGTGCCGCCCATCGCGCCGTTGTGTTGCCACCAAGTATGGCCGTTGCGAGTGCCCGCATACCATCCCAAGCCATACTGCGAGGTGTTGCCGTTGTCATCGATCTGGCCATTGCCGAGTTGCATTTGGGAAAGCGCGTAGGAACCGATGATGTCGGTCTGGCGCGAGTTGCCATCGATGCGGCGCCCCATGAGGAGCAGATCGGACGGGCGGCCTATCCATGCCGTGCTGCCATCCATGCGGGCTGGCCAAACCGCTTCGGGGTCGCCATAGACGTCGCCCTGATAGTAGACGACTTCGCGGCTCAACCGCCCGGCAAAGGTGCGCGCGCCCATCGCCATCGAAGTCATGCCGCAGGGTTCAAAAATTTCCTGATCGGCGTAGTTTTCGAACAGCATGCCGGTGATTTTTTCGGGGATACGCGCGGCCACCTGATAGTTAAAATTGTTATATCGATAGTGAGTTCCCGGAGTCCATGCCGTGTTTCTGTTATCGAGATGCCAGTCAATGATCAGCGAATGGTTGGTACCCCAGCCGGGTTCGGAGTCATACCAAAGTTTCCCCTCATCGGCCCAGCCGGCGGTCATGTTCATCAACTGCCGGAGGGTGATCGCCTTTTCGTTGGTGGTGTAGGGAAAATTCGTCACGTCGCCGTAGTCGTTGCCGAAGAGAGCGCCCGGGCCAAAAGCGGCGCTGCCCAGCGACCAAGATGCAGAATCCTCCAACGCGCGCAGCGCAGCGACCGCGCAGACGGGCTTGGAAACACTGGCGAAGCGCCACCGATGCAGTGGATCGGCGACCTCCCAATCCGCTGTTTCTGCATAGCCGAAGCCACGGGCGTAAACGAGACGGCCTTGATGGGCGATCGCGAGCGACAAGCCGGGCAGAGCGTGTTCCGTCATGTAGCCCTGCACGTCGGTGGCGATGGAATTGAGTCGGCTGGTCGCGAGACCGCCATTGCGGATCCATGTCGCATTGTAGAAAACATCTTCGCCGACATTGTAGGCATCCACAAAAACCGGGCGATAGCCGACGTATTGCGCGTTGTTTTGGAAGGCTGCAAAATCTTTCGAGGCGATCCCGTGATGACTCCAGCCCGAGCCTAGGCTGGTTTGCCGCCAGACGCCGGTGAAGCGTTCCAACCCGCCGCTGAGGGTGTAGCCGCTGACTCGATGGAGATACCATCCGCTGGCACCGAGATTGGTGAAAGACGTCTGATAGTTGGCAGGTGTTAGGCTGTATTGAACTTCCGTTAACGCGACAAATCCGGTGGCCCAAACTCCTGCATGGAGCGGCGAGTTATCGACTGAGAACGAAGAAACATCCACCAAGCTGTAGCCATCGCTTTGATTGATGGTGTCAGCATTTTGATGGGTTGCGAGTGGTTCACCGAGCCGAACCCGTTGCGAGGCACCGTTGGTTCTTTCCCAGATGCCATTGTAGTAGGCATTGGTGCCCACGCCGAAGCCTTCCAACCAGACGAGGCGGTAGCCGAGGGCGTGAACTTGGTTGTGGTAAGTCGTGAAATCTGCCGCCGCCATTCCTCCTTGGGCAGACCACTGTGTGCTCTTCGAACTCTTTTCAAAGATGACTGCGTAGCGCGCTTGGCCGCCGACTTCGCAACCGCTCAAGCGAGTCATGCGATACTTGTAGGGGGCTGCCGTCCAAGCATCAAATTCCGCTTGGAGCGACGCACTTGATAGATTGTGGAGCGCGACAAAGGGAGTCGCCAGAGCCGGAGTTGCGAAAACTCCAAGCAATGCGGCCAATAGGGTCGCTGCAAGGACATGGATCGTTTTCATAGAAAATCATGTAAACCAAACCCATCGCCGTGCTTCAAGTCTTGTTTACTCAGGCGATCGAACGAATCAATATCTTGGCGTCTTGAGTGATGCGTATCAGCAGGATGCGATGACTTCATCCATCGACGATGGTGGTTCCGTGACGCCTACAAATGACGCGAATCAAGGTGCGGCATGGATGAAGCGAGGAGGTTCCGCAGTTTTGCCCGTCGTTGGCAAGAGGTTGTGGCTGTGATGCCCAGCAAGCCATTTTGCCGCGGTTTCAAATGGTAGCTCTGAAAATCCTGGCGAAGACTTTAAAGAGAAAGCTGAAGCCACCAGTGATGGGTTGATGGAGGCGGAGGGGTGCTTTTCTGAACCCAAACGGCTGCGCTTGAAGAGCCATTCGCTCGTCCAATGAACGCTTGGTGACTGTAACGAGACCTTGATCAATGTGCATTTGCATCCATCGGCGCTTCGATTTTCTTTCTGGGATGATTCCCCGGCACGCATTCCGGGGTAGCCGAAAAGTGAGGAGCTCGGACTGAATGCAGCGGAGCTGGGCCTTGCCGAAACGGCTGAGGACTTTTCGCTGTGGGCGTTGAGATAGTGTTTGATAGAATGTTAGGTTGGCGCGTGTCTCCTTCCTAGGAAAAGCTGCTCGCTCTGTGATCCTTCCACGGCCACACCTGTCTGCGATGCCTCGCGGCGGGGACAGAAGGGCTTGGCGGAGATGCCAGTCAGGCGACTGAAGTTCCCGGCACGACATCCGCCAAATATCTAGCAGAAAACTCTCTCTTCAGCCACTCCTCATCCATGGACATCGCTTACATCATCATTCCCGTGCTCCTCATTCTCGTCGTTCTGGCTTCGGTCTGGTTGGATCGATTCAGTGTGCCAGTGATTCTGGTGGCACTTGGAGCGGGCATTCTTTTCGGCAGCGACGTGCTCAATGTCTGGCATTTCGAAGATGTGGCGCTGACCAATCAGGTCGCCAACTTGGCGCTGGTGTTCATCCTTTTCCAAGGGGGGCTGGCCACCAAGCATGGTGATTTCAAGGCGGTGGCATTGCCTGCGGGAGGATTGGCAACGTGGGGCGTCATCTTGACAGGGGCGGTGACCTTTGGCGTTCTCCATGGCCTGCTCGGCTGGCCTTACGACATGTCCCTGCTGCTCGCCGCGATCATTTCATCCACCGATGCCGCTGCGATTTTTTCGATTCTCCGCCGCCAATCGCTGCCGCCACGTCTTTCGGCCACCGTGGAAATCGAGAGCGCGGCCAACGACCCGATGGCCATTCTGCTAACCATCTTGGCGGTCGAATCCCTCAATTCTGGAGAGGCGTTAGGCCTCTCCACCATCGGGGTTTTTTTGTGGAAATTCTCGGCGGGTCCCGCGTTGGGATGGGTGTTGGCGCGAGGCTCAGTGATCTTGTTCAATCGGCTGAATCCGCAGGATAGGGGGTATTACTATGTGTTGCTCGTGGGCGTGGTGCTGCTCACCTACGGCGTGGCGGAACAACTGCAGGCCAGCGGGATGCTCGCGGTCTTCACGGCGGGCTTCGTCATGGGCAACCGCCATTTCATTTACAAGCAGGGGGTGCGCAATTTCTCCGCAGCCCTTTCCACGATTGCAAACATTGGTGTGTTCGTGCTGATGGGATTGTTAGTGTTCCCTAGCCGATGGTCGAGCTTGTGGGTTGAAGGTCTAATTCTGTTCGTTGTTCTAACCTTTGTGGCGCGACCGGTGGCGGTTTGGCTGGGGACCCTAGGCATGAACATGACGACGCGCGAAAGGCTTTTCAGCAGTTGGGCGGGGCTGCGCGGCGCGGTTCCCATCGTGCTTGCCACCTACCCCTTGGCTGCGGGAATGGAAGTCGGCGATGATGTTTTCAACCTCGTGTTCTTCGCGGTGATCCTTTCGGTTTCCATCCAAGGCTCCACGCTCGGCCTTGTCGCGCGGTGGCTCAAACTTTCCGTTCCCGCGCGACCGATGCGGCGCTACGGCCTCGAATTGGTGACCATGGCCAAGAGCGATCTCGATCTGGTGGTGGTTGACCTGCCGGATCCAGAAGGCCAGCGAGGCCCGAAAATCCGCGACCTCCAGCTGCCCGCAGGCGCGGTCATCACCTTGATCACCCGCGGCGACGAGGTGCTTGTGCCAAAGGGCAACACCCACCTTCTCGGATGGGACCAAGTGACAGTCCTAGCTCGGGTGGTGGATGAAGACCAAGTGCGCGAGGCTTTGCTCAAGCCATTCGGGGAAAGCGCGCGGATCGAATAAAGCGCCGTGATTTTGTTAGGAGAAGGCTGGCGCCTTGGTCGTCAGTTTCCTCGCACCATCGCCATGACCTTCTGCACATTCAGCTTGCCTGCCTCTTCACGGATTTGCGGCAGGTAGCGGGTGTGCATCCCTTGAGCCTCGGCCTTGAGATTTTCTAACATGCTCTTCGAATCCAGCCCGCTCCACGAGCGGCCGTTCGAGTAGTAACGCTGCGCGAGGTGGCCGATGGCGTAGGTGCTGGCAAAGGAAAACGCCGAGCTCGTCACTTGGTTGACCGCCGTTTTACCTAGCGATCCGGCCGTTTTGCCGAGAAGCTGCTTGCCCAGCTTTCCAGCGAGGCCACCCATGAGTTTTCGTGCGAACCCTTCCACGATTTGCGAAGTCGCGCCGATGCCGGCGGCGGCGAGAAATTCCCCCAGATGGTGGCGGTCGAGATCGACGCCGTGAAGCTTGCCGACCGAGTGCACCAGTTTCATCTGCAAGGGGACGATGGCCATCGTCGAGAGGGTTTCTGGCAGCAATTCCAGCGCCCCGTTGAGAATGGCGAAGCGCAGCACCAACGAGTCCACTTCCGCTTGGGCCGGGCCATCCGCAGCCGTCGCGGGAAGCGATGGTGGAGTGGAGGTTGATAGAGTGGGAAGGAGGTCGTTACCGATAGCGCTTATGGGTGCTGAGGCCACGGCGTCTGCTGCCGCCACTGCGGCCTCGGCCTGCGGGGCGCTCAAGCCGAGATCGGCTGCGAGATCGCGCAGGAACGTTTTTTCGGCAGGCCCCGTCACGCCGTCGGCTTCGCAAACGCAGAGGGCCATTTCATAGGCGAGCTGTCGCCACTCAGGCGCGTCGAGTCCATGCGCGGCCTTGCGCGTGTCGATCTGGCGGAGGATGACTTGCTGATAGAGCGAGGCCGGATGCATTTCCGGCGGCAGGATGCTTTCACCGATGCGCTTCAGTTCAGTGCGCTCAGCGTCCGAGGCGCTGCCATCGGCAAATGCGGCGAGCAGACAAACGGCGTAAAGCGCTTCTTCACGGGACAAGGCGGAGGTGCTTTCAATCATGCCGCATTTTGAAACGGATCGGCCGTCTCGCAACCGAGAAATCACGAAAATCAGCCCCATCTAACAAGCGGCGGATTTCAGGTCGATTGACTCCCCCTCCGCTGCGGATCAGCGGTTGTCGAGGTAGCGCGTCATTTCGGCCGCAGCCATGAGGAAGGCTCCGACGCCGAAATCCGCCGTGGAGGCGGCGTCCACGACTTGGCCGGGAATGGCTTTCTCGCCGATGGGTTGCACGTAGCCGACGGTGCCGTCGGGCTGGAGCGAGGTGGTCATGAGGAAATCCCATGCCTTGAGCGCGACGGGGCCGTAGGTTTTCTTGTCGAGCACGCCGTGGCGGAGGCCCCAAAGATAGCCGTAGGTGAAAAAGGCGGTGCCGCTGGTTTCGGGGCCAGGGGCGTGGGCGGGATCGAGAATGCTGCGAGTCCAATGGCCATCCTCCTGCTGCGAATCGGCAAGGCTGCGGGCCATGGCCTGATAGATGGAAAGGTAGTGTTCGCGATCTGGATGATTTGCTGGAAGATCATCAATAACCATGGGCAATGCCGCGAAAACCCAACCGTTGCCACGTGCCCAGAAGTCTTTTTTACCGTTCGCCGATTTGTGTTTTGGAAAGACGTATTTCGCATCTCGGAAGAATAGGCCAGCCGATGGATCATACATCAGTTCGCGGGCGTAATCGAAGTAGTCGCGCAGTTTTTCGAGATATGCCTTATCTCCCGTGAGATGATGCATCTCGCTCATGAGCGGCATCACCATGAAGAGTCCGTCCGACCACCAGAGGTAATCCTTTTTCGGCGTGGTGATTTGATAGTTCATCACCTCCTTGGCGCGGGCGGTGCGCACGGGCTTGCTCTTTGGTTTGTCGAGTTCGAGATAGACTTGGAAGCAAACTTGCCAATCGCCGAAGAGGACGTGTTTGTCATTTTCACCATAATCATAGCGCCATTCCGCTTTGTTGTCAGATCGTGCGCCTTCCCAGAGATTGTGTTCGGCCCAGGCTTCGGAAAAGTCGCGGTACGCTTTTTCGTCGGTGACGGCGAACGCTTCAAGATTGCCGATGTGATAAATGGCGCGGTTCCAGAAGGCGTTGCCATGATCTGGGCGTGACTTCTGCCAGTGGTCGTTGACGCGGCGAATGACTTCGAGCACCTGCGGTTTGGTCCTGATCTGGGTCGCTTCGTCCTTCGCAGCGAATGCAGGGAGCGCAAGGCAAAGGGCGAGAGCGTGTGCAAGGATGAGTCGGCCATTCATGAGGAGCAAAGCTGCGCCGCCACAAGGTGTATCGTCAAATGGTTAGTGGGGCCGCGAAAGGACGAGTAACGGCGCGCTTTCATCACCCCGGTGGTCTTGACCGCACGGTATGGGCGCACTACACCGATGGCATGGAAAAGCTGCCTCTCCAGTCGTCGATGATCAGTCGTCGGTCATTCGCCCTTGGCAGCGGGGCATTTGTCGCGGGTTCCATCCTTGGTTCTCGAATAATGGCGGCCCCGAAACTGTTGGCCCGGGGCTTGTATCCATTTTCCCTTGGCATCGCCTGCGGGGATCCGACTCCGACGGGCATCGTCTTGTGGACGCGGTTGGCACCGGATCCGTTGGCCCCTGGCGGTGGCATGCCGCAGCGTCCGGTCGAAGTTTCCTTCCAGATTGCCAAGGACGAGGCGATGAGCCGGGTGGTCGCGTCTGGCACGGCCACGGCGGGTCCGCAATGGGCGCATTCGGTGCATGTCGAGGTGGAGGGGCTGCAACCGGACAGTTGGTACTGGTACCAGTTCAAGTTTCGCGGCGAGGTCAGTCCGAAGGGGCGAGCGAGGACGCTGCCCTTGCCCTCGGTGATGCCGGAGAAACTGCGTTTTGCCTTTGCTTCCTGTCAGAACTATCAGTTCGGCTATTACACGGCGTTCGACCATTTGGCACAGGAATCACCCGATCTGGTCGTTCATCTGGGTGACTATATTTATGAAAGTGGATCGCGCAAAGAGGGCATGTCGATTCGCAGTCATCAGAGCGGGGCGTGCATGACTTTGGATGACTATCGTGTTCGCTATGCGCTCTACAAATCCGATCCACTGCTCCAGCGCGCGCATGAGGTTGCGCCATGGATTGTCACTTGGGACGATCACGAATTCGCTAACAATTGCAATGGTATCATTCCGGGCAAACCGATGGTCGCACGCGAGTTCTTGAGCCGTCGTGCGGCGGCCTATCAGGCCTATTTTGAGCACATGCCTTTGCGTCGGGCCTCGTTGCCATCGGGACCGGACCTGTTGTTGTATCGAGATTTCAACTTTGGCAAACTGGCATCGTTCCAAGTGTTGGACACGCGGCAGTATCGCAGCGTGCAGGTGGGTGGGGAGAAAGTCCTGCCACAGGGAAAAGCGGCGCTTTCGTCCAAACGGAGCATCCTCGGTGAGACTCAGAAAAAATGGCTTTTTGATAGTCTATCCACATCGCCGTGCAGCTGGAATGTGCTGGCTCAACAGGTGATGTTTGCGCGGGTGGACATGACCCGTGGAGAAGAAAAGGGCTACAACATGGACAAGTGGGCGGGCTATGAAAATGACCGCCGCCAATTGATTCGTCACCTCCAGCAGAACAAGATCGCCAATCCGGTGGTGATCACTGGGGACATTCATAGCAACTGGGCAAGTGAGATTCCTAACGATTTCGATGGAGCCAAGGCGACCGATGTGGCGGTGGAGTTGGTGGGGACTTCCATCTCTTCCTCCGGCGACGGACAGGACAAACCGAAGCGCAACAGCTGGTTGTTCAATGAGAACCCTCATGTGAAATTCCACAACAACGAGCGCGGCTATGTGATGTGCGAAGTGACACCAACACTCTGGCGAGCCGACTTTCGCACGGTGGAATACATCACGCGTGCAGGTGCGCCACGACAGACGCGAGCCTCTTATGTGGTGGAAGCCGGTGCCCCGAAGTTGGTCCGGGCGTGAGGGGTGGAAGTGTCGCGGGAAGTCGGGACAAGGGCATTTCTCTTTCCGGGGAGGCGCGATTCGTTAGCGCGTGATGACAAGCTTCGCCGGTGGGCGCTTCGCGACGCGGTAGTGCGAGGTGGGCTTGATGGAAAAGGTCACCTTTTCGTCGACCTCTTGCTTGGTATCCGGCTTCGCCTTCAGCGTGACCACGGTGGACGATTTGCCCTTTGGAAGGGTCACGCGAAAAGTGCTAGAGCCTCCGTTCGCGCCTTCAATGGTGGCGGCTTCGAGGGAGTAGTCGGAGAAGCTCGCCATGGCTCGAGAGCCGCCCTTGCTGCGGCGGATGACCACCGTGAGCGCTTCGTCATCCGGCCCGCTGCGACGCACGAGGAAGCGAGCGTGACCGCGGTTTTCCCGAGCAAACTTTTGCAGGACTTCCAAGCTAACAGGGGTTTCGCCAGCCGAGGCGGTGACGAGGTCGATCTTGAGGTTTTCCTTGCCGATGGAAAACACACGGGTTTCCGCAGCATCCAGGCCGCCGCCGCTGAAGGTCAGCACCCCACTGGCAGCGGAGCTGAAAGGAATGGCATATCCGCCAGACGTCGAGGTGATGGCATAGGAATCGCCCACGGATGGCGAAACGCTCACGCCGGGCTTGCCCTCGCCGGGATCACAAATGCCGTTGGCATTGCGATCCACATACACCACGCCTAGCAGAAATGCATGGGAGTCGTCGGCGATGCCAAAGTCTTGGGTGATAGCCAGCTTGCCATGGGATTGCGCGCCGCTGCCGGTCCGCACGATCACACCGATGCCGACCTCCTTGAAGACCGTGCTGTTGAAATTCATCATGTTCACCCGGTGGCCGACGCCGGCCTGGACGCCGCCCGCCCCCGGACCCCAATCGATGTTAAAACCCACGTGCGCAAAGAGCGTGTCCGGCACATGCAGCGAGTAAACGCTCTCGCCCAAACCGCTGTAAGGGTATCCCGATTGTGTGAGGCGATCGATGAAGGAGGTGCCGTCGCTGCTGTTGTGGCCTTGGAATTTGCGCACCGCCATGTCAGTGCTGTGGCCACGGGCGGAACTCATGAGCAAGGGGTTGAACGCGAGCGGTGGTCGGGCAGGATAGCTGGCAAAATCTTTGCGCACGCGATCAAGATCCACCTTGAAATAATCGATGGCAGTCTCCACCCAATCGTCACCCGAATTGCAAAGAAATTTCCCCTCGGCTGCCGGGTTGGCGCGGGCGCGGTTGATGAGTTCCAGCATGTACTGCTCGTCCGGCGTCGGATCGCCATGGCTGTAGCGCGTCCGGGTTTCCGCGCCAAAGGCGGGAAACGCGGTCGCCAACAGCAGCGCGGAAAATAAGCAGGTCTTGATCATCAGGGGCGAGCCTCAATCAGGCACCCGGATGACGAATCGCGCAAATCCGTGATCGCGTAGGGTCATCGGATGAGGAGGCCGGTGTTTGGCGTCCTTGACGTCGCTGTTTCTGAGCCGATCCTCAGACAGATGGGCAGTCTGGAGTGGGCACACGGCTCATTCCGAGTGGCAGCGGCTGCGAAAAAAGCGCCTTGCTGCGGTGGGGGAGATCGTCCAAGGCGACACGGGCTGAGGGTCCAGATCTTCCCATTCCATCAAATCCTCACTGTGTTGAAGCACCCCGTTGAAGTCGATCTCCAGCATTTTATCTTCGGTCCAGCGCATCGCTATCGTTGGCTCGGAACAAGTTTCCACCGTTAGTCCTGCTAGAAAGGTCCGTTGCTGGACATTGACACCGGTTGGCACATCGAGCCGATCAAAGCCTCCGCTGTCGATGAGGGTGATCCGAACCAATGTCTGCCCTTGAAAGGCTGGCGGCAGGTCAAACCTTTGTCTGTCAAGGCGCTGGGTGGGATTGCCCAACCAACCCGTCCATTGCAGGACATTCACCGAGGCCGGGTTCTGGTTCACCCACGTGGAGGAATTGAAATCGCGGATCCGTTCTTCGCCGACCAACTCAAACGAGGCAGTTGCCCCTTCGTTGCCCAAAAACTCGATTCGCGCAAATGGATGCGGGCCCGGCTCGCCCCAGTAAGAGTTGATCAATGCGTAAACTCGAAGGGCATGCGGCACCGCCGTCGGCACGATGAGGGTGCGCGGAAGATTGTCTTCCATGGGATTCAGATAACTCGATCCTGTCGGTGCGTCGTAACTGTGCCAGTAATTGACTCCGCCGGAAGGAATGGCAAATGGCACACCCGCCAGAATGGTCACTCCCGTTGGGTTTAACAACGAACCGTCCAAGCCAATGGAACCCCAATTGTTATCCTGCAGGCGACGGTTGAAAGAGGCCGAAAAGTCCACGGTGGTGAACTGGCAAAATGCCTGCCCGATCCCGAAGATCGCCAACATGATCAGATGGAAACGAGTTTTCATCGGCCCTTCGCGAAACCATAGCCATTTGGCTCACGTTGCCAAGATCGTTTTGGGTGTGCAGCAGGGCACCTCCTTGAGAAAATCGAACCGCAGATGAACTTTTGAAAACGCAGATGAAGGTGAGATATGCGTTTGGATGTGGAGGTTTTCAGCCATCCATCATCGCCGAAACCTGCCTTTTTCAGCCAATCCGTCGTGCCTCACCCGAGCTGCTTCTTGAAAAAGTCGATGGTGCGTTGCCAGGCGAGCGTGGCGTTGGCCTCGTCGTAGCGGCCGGTTGAGTCGTTGTGGAAGCCGTGGTTTGCTTTCGGATAGATGTAAACGCTGTAGTCCACTTTGGCGGCTTTGAGGTCTTGTTCGTATTCTGGCCAAGCGGCGTTTACGCGTTCGTCGAGTTCTCCTAACTGAATGACAAGTGGAGCTTTGATGTTTTTGCGAAGTTCCTTGGCGGCGGGGGTGCCGTAGAAGGAAACACCGGCGTCGAGCACATCCGGCACGGCGGCGGCGAGCAGGTTGACGATGTAGCCGCCGAAGCAGAACCCGACGGCACCGAGCTTGCCGTTGCTGAGTTCGTGGCTTTTGAGGAAGCGGGCGGCGGCAATGAAGTCTTGTTCAATTTTTGCGCGATCCATGGACCCTTGCAGCGCGCGACCTTCGTCGTCATTTCCTGGATAGCCGCCTTTCGGAAACAAGGCGTCTGGAGCGAAGGCGACGAAGCCATCTTTGGCGAGACGTCTCGCAACGTCCTCGATGTAGGGGTTGAGGCCGCGGTTCTCGTGGATAACTAACACGGTTGGCCGCTTGCCTTGCAGGTTGGCAGGGAGAACGAGGTAGCCGCGACCCTCGCCGTGGCCGAGTGGGGAATCGAAGTTCGCATAACTCGCCTTGATGTCTGGATCGTTGAAGGAAACTTGCTCGGCGGCGGCATAGTCGGGCATGAGCACGGCGAGCAGCGAGCCCATCGTTAGACCGGCGGCGGTTAGGGTGGCGAGGCGGCTCATGAAGGTTCGCCGATCAATCATGCCGTGGGCGTATTCATCGTACCAGTCGAAGGCTTCCTGCGGGATGGGGAGGTCGGTGGGGTTCATGGTTGTGGGTTTTGGGGATTTCAGCGGGCATTCATGCACGGGAGGCGGGGTGGGGCCATCGAAAATCCTGGGCAAGGCGGGGATGGACTCGGGAAGGAGGACGGGGAAGACTGCTCGAGTTCCGCTCACTCCTCATGCCGTTTCGACATTCAAAATTCCAACAAGCCGCGTTGATCGCGGGCGTGGTGCTGGTGGGGATGAACCTGCGGCCGGCGATCACCGCGATTTCGCCCTTGGCGGAACGCATCCATGCGGACGGGTTGAGCCGTGAACTGATCGGCAGCATGACGGCGATTCCGTTGATCTTGTTTGGCGCAGTCGGTTTGTGGGCGGGCTGGGTGGGGCGGCGATTTGGATTGGCACGGACGCTGGGGCTGGGATTGGCGATCCTTGCGATCGGTTGTGCGGTGCGATCGGCAGGTGGGGAAATGGCCGGGCTGTGGCGGGTGGCGGGAACCGTGCTGATAGGCGGCGGAATCGCGCTGGGGAACGTGCTTTTGCCAGGCTTGGTGAAAAGCCGGTTTCCCAACCACATCGGCCTGATGACCAGCCTTTATGCGACGGCGATGAATCTGGGTGCGGCGGGTGGCATCGCGCTGGCGGTGCCGATGGCGAACGCGCTGAATGGCGGGTGGAAATCTTCGTTGGCGGCGTGGGGGGCGTTTGCTTTGGTGACCTTGTTGATTTGGTCACCGCAGATGCTGCCGCAGCCAATGATACGACCGCCGGTGCATCCGCTGGCGGGTGTCGGTGGGCTGGCGCGGCAGGCGCGGGCGTGGCAGGTGGCCGGTTTCATGGGCCTGCAATCGACGGTGTTTTACTCGACGGTGGCGTGGCTGCCGACGGTGTTGCAAAGCCGCGGGATGTCGGAAGGGGGGGCGGCGGGCTGGTCAACCGGGATGCAGGTGATCGGCTGCGTGGCGAGCATCATCGTGCCGACGCTGGCGGGGCGGTCGAAGTCGCAAAGCCGCTGGGTCGTGGGGTGCACGTTTCTGACGAGTGCGGGTTTGTTAGGAATTTTGCTGCTGCCGCTGTCGGCGGTGGGCGGCGCGGTGATGGTGCTGGGAATCGGCCTCAACGCGGGCTTCGGATTGGTGCTGCTGTTGCTGGCGCTGCGCAGCAAGACTCCGGAGACGGCGGCGAGCCTTTCCTCGATGTCGCAATGTGTTGGCTACCTGTTTTCCTCGCCGTGGCCGTGGCTGATAGGTCGGGTGAGCACGACGCAAGGTGGTTGGCCATTGGCTTTCGGCATCGTTTTCGGCGTTTCGCTGTTGGTGGCGGTGGCCGGTTACTTGGCCGGGCGGCCGGGTGAGTTGTCGCTGGAAAGCGACAGGTGAGGAAGTTTCAGAATTCGGAAACCTTATCGATCTTGAGCTGCCAACTGGCTTCGCCTGGGACGAGCTTGTATTGGATCTGGCGCGTCTTGCCACCCTTGATGGGGAAGCGGCGGCCGAGGGCATTTTCCAACACGGTGAACTCGTCGTGACCGGTGTAGCCTGAGGAGTTCGCGGCGTCTTTTGCTAGAGAGGGCAGATGGATGCTGCTGAGTGAGCGTTTCTTATTGGAGGACCAAGCACGGACCTTGCCCTTCGCGAGTTTGCCTTTGCCTTGGGTATAGACATAGATCTCGGGTGAACCGTCGGCGTCGAGATCGGCGACCTCGGCTCCGGTGACGGTGTTCTTGATCTTCGCCACCACCGGCGAGTTGTCCTTTTCCAGCCCCTTGGGAGTGACTGTCAGCACGGTCTTGCCGTCCGCGCCTGCGGCGGTGCGGATGTGGAAGGTGACGCCTTGCAGCTTGAGCGTTTTGTCGAAGCCTGCAGCGGGCGAGGCGGCTTTGCCGTCGATGGAGGTTTTCAACGTGTAAGGCACGGTGAGGTTGATGGCGTTGGCATTTCCCATCAGATAGAGGCGTATGGTGTAGTCGCCGTCGGCGTGGAGTTTTCCGGTGAATGAGCTTGTATCACTCGTAGAGCCAACACGGAGCGGCTCGCCGTCGTTGGGCGGAAGAATGTTGAAGCAGAGGGATGGGGTGCCTGCTTCAAGCGTCACGCTGAGAGTTTGGCCAGCTTTCGCTGCGAGCCTGTAGTCGAAATTTTTGTGACCGGTGAGCTTGGCCTTGAGAGTGGCACTGGAACTGCCTTTTTCGAATTCGATGCGTTTGGAAGGGATGTCCTGGGCGATGAGGGGCGCAACGGAGGACAGGGCAAGGATGAGGGCGTTGTGGCGTTTCATGGCAATCGTTCAGCGGACATTAGCAAAGGAGGACGCCTTGTCGAGTCGTGCGCCTATCAGTTCGGAAAGGGCAGCCCGAAGAGGTGAAGCCAGAGGCGTTCGAAGACATAGCCGTGGCTGAAATGGCCGTGCGACAGTTCGCGCATGCGCGGCAAGTTTTCCGGGGGGATGCGCGAGAGGTGGTGGTTGCGGACGGCGAACATGGCGCCGTAACAGAAGCGCAACCGCTCGGCATGCCAGGCGGCATGGGCGAGATCCGTTAGGCCGCAAAGTTCGAGGAAATGAGCGCTGACGCTCCAGCCGGGAGGCAGGCCGTGGTGCTCGCAGTACTCGCCGAAGAAGCGCCGCCCGACGTCGTCGCGCCACATCAAGATGTCGAGCGTGTGCGCGCTGCAAACTTCGGTGCGGACGGAAATTCCACGGATGCGTTCGTTTTCCTGGAAGGCCTCGCAGACGGAGGGCGGCACGTTTTCGACGTAGCGACCGGTGAGGCCCTGGACGTCGTTCCACAGGTCGCGGTGTTCTAACAAATTGATGAAATTCGGGCTGTGGGGGAATGGATCGCCTTGGCAGAAGACGGTCCAATCGTCCGGCTTCCCAGGCGTTTGGCGCGAGAGATGGTAGAGATAGGTGTCGGGTTCGCGTCCAGCATTTGGCAACGGCAAAAGCTCGGCGATTCGATCTAGCAGAATGGCGTCTTCGATCTGAGGTCCTTTGTTGTAAACCATGACGGTGATGTCGGCGGGCAAGCGGGTGAGCCACGAGAGGTCCTCATTGTAACGGGCGACGACGAGAGTGACGTGGCCAGGCGGCGTGACGGGCGGTGGGCTGGTCGTTTCCTGCGGGATGGTGGCCTTTTCTAACAAAATCTGTGCAAGCACCTCGCTGCGCGCCGGTGGCCGGTGGGTTTGGCGGGCGCGGTTGCGGGCGAGGCGGAACAACCAGCTTTCTTGATGAAAATAAAGCAGCTCGGCGTTCGAGTTTGCCCACGAGCAATACTCGATATCGAGGGCGAACCAATGGTTTGCGGCGGGATTGTCGAGCGGATAGAGCGTAAGCACACCGCTGAAGGCGAGCCGGGGAAACATCACGGCGATGAGGAACCATTCGTCGAAGCCATAGTTTGGCCAGTCAGTTGCAAAGATAGGAATGGCGCGGGTGTGGCCGTTTTCCGGGGTGACGAGGCATTGGTCGGGCATGCTGCCGCGCTGCGTATGCCAGAGGAAGGCGCGCATCATTTCCGCCATGGGATAGCCGCCGACTGCGCCGAACTGGCAGGCGGAAATGGGCCGGTATTCGCCAGGGTCATCGGCATGGCGGACGGACCCGGCAATGTACGGGACGCGCCATAGACCGAGTCCGGCCGCGGCCATGCGCTCGGTGCGGCGGATGGCGTGGAGCACGTCGCGGGCGCGATCGGAATCGATGATGGTGACGAGGCGACCGCTTTCCTCCAGCGCGAGGAAACGCCACATCGCGCCGGGATTGTGGCGGATGGATGAGCCATGCATCAGCGCGATTTCGCAACCGACCGCCGTCAGATCGTCGATCAGAAAGGCGAGGTCCGCCGCGAGATAGACGCGGAGCACGGCGTCGGGTCGCTCGGCGGCGAGGATGCGGGCACCTTCGAGCAGCGGAACGACGTAGTGCTCCCATGGATGATGTCGGTCTGCCAGGCCGTGGGTGGCGGCGGTCATCATTCGCTCGCGCGTGGGCAGCGGCAGTTCAGGATGCGCGGCGTGCGAGTTTTTCCAGAACAGGCTGACGGCAACCAGGTGGGCGGCAGGGCGGGCATTCACGACACGCGCGACACCGCACCATTCCTCCAGTTGGGCGTGTTCGGCGGGTGTTGCGGCGGCTCGCCAGGACTCAACCTGAGAGTCCGCGAAGATCGGATAAACGTCGCTCCAGCTCATGAAATCGCGGGATTGGGGGAACGCTCAGCAAAGGATTTTCGCTCGGTTTAGGCCGCGCTCTCCGCCTGTTTTGGACCATCGCCAGAGTTGGGGCAGTTCTTCACCTCATGGTGACCGCTGCCGGACGACTCTTGGGCATCGATGAGGCCCTCGAAGAACGAGGCATCACCTTTCACCGCGGCGGCGACTTTGCTGGGTTTCATGAAGGCGTCAGGCGAGGGGGATGGGGGAATGGGTTGGAGGTTCATGACTGGATTGATTTGAGCCAAGGCCTAGGGGGCGGCAAGGGGAAATCCCGAGGCGTCTGGAGGGTTGGTCTGGACAGGCGGAGGGCGGCGTGGCCCCCTCGCCATGCTGCCAATGTCATGGACCGACCATTTTCCCGTACTGGGCGACAACCTCATCGCCGCTTGGCAGAATCTTGCCAAAAATGGCGAAGTGGCGGAAATCGAGGCCTGTTTCGCGATACGGGAATGGATCAATCTGCGCCCGGCGAGACATCTGGTCAGCGCGAGCCTGTTTTGGAAACCGGCCTATGTCGGAGAGCAGGAATTTCCGCCGCTGACCCGCGAGCTGCTGAGAAACCCACGATCGTATGGGATAGCCACTCGTGAGAACGATCCGTGGGGGCATTATGTGGCTCCGTTGTTAGATGGGGCGGCGAAGCTGTGGGCCAGTCGTCCAGACATCACGTTCCGGGTTTATTTAGCAGCGGATCTTGATTTTCTGATAGGCGATCTGACGGCCGTTGGTTGTGAGATCGTGCTGATGGAAAGCTGCTCACTGCGGCACAACCCCGGGGCGATGTGGCGTTTCCTCGCGCTGGAGGGTGACACTGTGGTGACGGTTACAGATGCGGATCGCGCTCGCGACGTGATCCACGACGTGACGCGCACCGAGGCGGCGGTGGCGGCAGGGTTGGGAAGTTGGCGCTCGCCCTACACCTGGGGGCCGGCGGCGACTCATTCTAACATCGCGGCGTGGTATCGGCCTATCAACGCGTGCCAGTTTGGTACGAATGCCTGTTTGCCAATGCGCGTGTTAGCCGAAGCGTTCGTCTGGAGCGTGAAGAATGGAATGTTTCCGACGGCTGCGCCGGTGGCGTTTGGAGCGGCGGAAGAATTTTTCGGCAGCGGGTGGCCAGGCTATGGATTTGACGAATGGTTCCTGCTTTGTGCGGTCTATCCGCGGCTTGCGGCGGGCGGGATGCTGACGGTGATTCGGCCTGGCGACCACACGCTGCATCACCTCTTCGCGCTGGACATCGAGTACTGCACCTGGGCGAATCCTGCCTCCGAAATCGTCTATCTACCGTGGAAAAATGCGGCAGAAGATGCCATTTCCCGCACGCCGCCATGATGAAAAATGCGCGCGTTCATCGCTGCGGTGGTGCTTCAGCGGAGACTGCCCGAGCGAACAAGCGCGGCGTCGATGAGCTGCTGGATGCGTTCGAGGCGGTCTGCGTCGATGAGCCTGCGGGCGGCGGGATCGTCGAGCCATGAGGTGGCGGCATCCTCGGCGGAAGACGGCTTGCCGGTGGCGGCAGGTGCGATGCGGGAGAGGTCGGCAAGAATGCGGGTGAGCGCGCGTTCGCAGCCATGGCGGATGTCTTCGTCACCGGGAAGGGGCAGGCCGGATTCGGCGAGTTCTCCCAGGATGCGGAGGACCAGCGGGAAGCGGGCCATCGCGTGGTTGATTCTTTCGGCGGCATCCAGCCGGCTGTTCTGTGGGGGCAGTTTGACAGGGTCGAAGGTCATGGTGATCATCGGGATTCGGGGTATCGTGGCGCGCAAAAGTGATAGATGCCAGTGATCAATTCGGCATTATCGCGTGGGTTTTATCCCGTGACGGTGGGTTTTCCTGGAGGACGATGGGCCTCAGAAAAGGACGCGGCTGGAGGGAAATTTCGAGTAAGACGCTTGCTTGACGGCAGCCCCCGGGAGTGCGGAAACTTGCCGCCATGGCATGGAGGATCGAGGACGCGGTCGCCCACGGTGAAATCGACAACACCGTGGCCGGACACACGACAGGACGGATCTGGTTGATCGGTCGCGAAGAGCCGTTGATCCTCTCGTTGGATGGCGATTGCTGGCGCGATCTAGCAGGGACTCGCTTGCAATTTGAGAACCCGGATCCCGTGGCGGTGGATGACGCGGACTCGCTGGATGTGGACCAAGCGGGTCTCATCGGCGACATGACGGCATCGCGCAAATGCAAGGTGCCGCTGGTCAGCGAAGAAGAGTATCACGCGCTCTATCAGAACAACCGCGAGATTCCGCACGAGTGGCGCAACACGCTGTATTTGGAATGGTTCAGCGAAATCAACGGGCGGGTGGTGATCGAGTCGTCGGACTTCGAACTCAGCGTTTCTCCGCATGAGTGGCAGATGGATGAGGACGAGGAGAACGCGCAGAAGATGGCGAACCTCAATGCGATGCGCGACTTCATGGCGCAGGTGATACGGCGGCGCGATCCGGAAGGACCCGAGCCGGATGTGCCGATGGAACTCGACGAGTTTGCGTGGGAGGAAAGGCTCAAGGAAAGCGACCGATTGACCGACGCCTATCAGGAGGTGCTGGAAAAGTACCTTGAGGATGAAGACAGCGAACAGAAGGAAGCTTTTGTGATGGGCTGGGATGGGCTGCTCGATGCGTTGGCAGAGCGCGATGAAGCGGGTGGGGAAGACGACGGCGACACGGGCATCAGTTTTCCCGAACTGGGAATCTATGGGCTGGAGGCCGATGACGACGATGAGGATGACGACGACTTTCCGAGACCGGCGCGTGACGATGGATTTGGCGATGAACCGGAGCATCCGTTGCAGGTAAAAGCGCAGGAGCTGGCGATGCGGGCGATGGATCTCATCGAAAAAGACGCGGGGCCAGGCACGCCATCCTATCAGCTCATGACCAGCCTGTTGCAGGTGAGTGGCAAGCTGGCCGGAGTGCTGCACGGCGGTGGTGGCAGCTTTGAACCTGAAGCGGGCTTCGTGCTGGCGGTGCTCAAGCGCTGCATGAACTGGCTCAACGATGCGATGGGTGCCTGCAAGGTGCTGGTGGACGAGGAGCAGGACCCCGATCAAAAGGCGGCGCTGGCCCATCTCCGCAGCTCGGCGTTAGAAATCCGCGACGACATCGTGGCGCTGCGGCGTGAGCTGAAGTAAGGTGGCCTGTTAGTCGATCGGGCCGGAGAAAATTTCCACGGTCAGCGTGGCTTGTTCACTCGCGGCGAGGGTGACGCGGTCGGGGCCGACGTTGCCGGATTCCACGCAGACCATGTGCGGGTATTCGTCGTCGCCGAAGTCGGGCATGGCCTTGGATTTTGCGATCCATGGGTTCCAAACGACGGTGGAGCGAGAGCCGGATTTGCCGATGCGGATGCGGCGGCGGACGGTGGGATCGAGGATCTCGACGGGAGTCACGCTGTCTTGATAGACGCGGTCGGTTTCGCCGGTGATGAGGAGTGGCTCCTCGGCCTGGACGTGGTTGCCGGTGAGAACCTTGTCGAGGTAGGTGTTGCCGGAAAGGCCGTGGATGGAAACTTCGTCGATGTCACCGACGTGGAAATAGGTGTGGAGGCAGGTCTCGAAGGATTGCTCCGTTTCAGCGGAGTTTTCCACGACGAGTTCGAGCCGGAGCGAGGCACCGACGGTGACGTGATAGGTTGCGGCGAGCGGTCCGTCGTCGGGCAGGCGTAGAGAGGCCTGGACGGATTGGTCCGGCAGGACGCTGGTGGCGAAAAGTTCCCAAGCGGCGATGCGGGCGGTGCCGTGGGCCGGGTGGCCGTCGCGAGCGCCAAACCACGGGAAAATGATGGGGATGCCGCCGCGGATGGGCATGCCGGGCTCGAAGTGGCTGGCGCCGCTCATGAAGAGCAGCGGGGCCTCGCCGTTTTTCTGGAACGCGGTGACATGGGCACCGTGGAGGTAAATTTCGGCGCTGCTCCAGGGGCTGTTGATGCGGACAACGGGTAAGCCGCCGAGGCCGGGAGAAATGGCCAAGCTGCCGGAAATTTCAAAGGAGGCGAGATCGCTCATGGCGGAAACTTACTTTTTCTTGCGAAGGAAGGGCGGGAGGTCGAGGTCTTCGCCATCGAAGACGTTCGGGTTTTCGCCTTCGAAGCGACCGCGCGGGGTGGAATCAAGGGAAAGCTCGCTTTGAGAGCCGGGAGCCTTGATGCCGAGCTTGAGCTTGGGATGGTCGCCTTGTTCGGCGGCTGCGGCTGCGGGCTCAGGATCGAGGTCCGCAAATGCGTCGGCGGCGAAGGGATCGGCTGTGGCGGCTTCAGGACGGGACGACTTTTGCGGCGCGGCGGTCGAGCCTGGAGGTGAGGATTCCTTGGATTTTCCCCAAGGCGAGGTGAGCGATGGGCGACGCTTGGGACCCGGGGTGAAGGTGCCGGCGGCGGGACGGGATTCTTCGTCTTCTCCGCTGTCGAAGTCTTCGATGGGATCGGGATCAGGTTCATCTGCGGCGCTGTAAACGACTTCCTCGGCGATTTCCAAGGCGTTGGTCACGCTGTCGTCGGGCTCAGGCTCAGTGGCTGCGGATTCGGTGAACGTGAAGGCGTCGAGCTCGGCGGCGGGCTCGGGATCGACCGTTTTCTCGGGGGTGGCAAAATCCGGTTCGGCGAAGGGGCGATCGTCGGCTTCAAACAGCGAGGAGGAGGTGGGTTTGCGGAACTTCGCCAAGGGCGAAACGGGCGCGGGTTCCGGGACTTCCTCGATTTCTGGTTCCGGCTCCGGCTCGGGTTTGGCGTATTTAACGACAGGCGGACGGGCTTTCAGTTCTTCCTTTGCTGGCTCAGGAGTCGGTTTCGTCCGGGGTGCGGTGAAGCCGTGGCTGGGGTCGAGAATGGGATTTTCCTGCGACCGCTGGCTGAGCGATTCGCGCGGGGCCATCGCCAGCGAATCTTCGGGCAGGGCGCTGATGAGTGTGATCGAAAGCGAATCGCCCATCGCCGGATCGATGGCCGCACCGAACAGGACGTGCGCCTTGTCCGGGACAAATTTCTGCAAACGCTGCATCAGCAGCTCGATTTCGAAAAGCGTGAGATCCTCGCCGCCGGAAAGGTGGACGAGCACGGTTTGGGCGTCCTTGAGCAGCGCGCCTTGGTCGAGCAGCGGGCTGTTCAAGGCATTTTTCAAGGCTTTGGACGCACGGTCCTTGCCGTCGGCGATGCCGGAGCCGAACAGGCAGCGCGAGCGGTTGGTGCGCAGCGCGCTCATCAAATCGTCGAGGCCAACGTTGATCAGGCCGGGACGGATGACCAGGCGGATGACTGCCTTGATCGACTCGCAGATCATGTGATCGGCGGCGGCGAAGGCTTCGTGGATACCTTGTTTCGCCAGGACGAGCTCGCCCATGCGGTTGTTGTCGAAGGTGACCAGCGCGTTGGACAGGACCGCGAGTTCGTTGAGTGCGGTTTCCGCCTGTTCGCGGCGGCGCTTGCCTTCGAACGCGAAGGGCATGGTGGCGAAAACGACGACAAACGCGCCTTCCTCACGGGCGATGCGGGTGACGATGGGCGAGGCGCCCGAGCCGGTGCCGCCGCCGAGGCCGGTGCAGAGGAAAACGATGCGGCGGCCCTTGATGGCCTCGCGGATTTGGTCTTCGGACTCAAGCATCGCCTGGTGGCCGAGCTCGGGATCACCGCCCGCGCCGAGGCCCTTGGTGAGGTTCACGCCGAGTTGGATTTTCTCGCGCGCGACGCAGGACGTGAGGGTGCGGACGTCGGTGTTGAGGGCGAGCAATTCCGCGCCTTCCATGCCGTCGAGCGCGATGCGTTCCAGCATGTTTGCGCCGGCACCGCCGAGGCCGATGATTTTAACGGCGGAGGTGGGAATGGTTTGCTGCGGGTCGCGGGAGTAAGGAATCATGGCAGAACTGGGATTTGAAATTTGAGATTTGAGATTTGAAAGGTTCACTTTCCAAACGGCCAGAACATGCGACCGATTTTGCCGAGCACGCCGGGTGGGGTTTCGCGCTCGGTTTCGAGGATCTGGGCGTAGCGGATCAGGCCGATGGCGGTGGCGTAGTGCGGGTCCTTGAAACTGGTTTGCACGCCGCTGATGTCGGGCGGTTCGGGGCGGTAAATGTCGCGGCCGAAAACGTCGAAGGCGAGGCCGTCGAAGCCACGCATCAGGCTGGTGCCACCGGTCAGAAAGATGCCGGCGCCGATGTTTTCCACCGCTCCGGCGGGCAGGCGAGCGCGGACGAGCTTGAGCGTTTCTTCCAGCCGCTGGCGGATCACCTCGTTGAGGATGGCACGGCCGACTTCGACTTCGGCGAAGCCGCGATCATCGGTGAGTTTGGCGATGCCGACGGAGCGGGCGGGATCGGCCGAGGCGTCGCCCTCGAGGATTTTTAAGCGATCGGCTTTGGAAAACGGCAGGCCGGTGACGAGGTGGATGTCGTTGGTGACGTGGTCGCCGCCGACCGGGATGCAACCGGACGCAGCGATGGCCCCATTCAGATAGAGCGCGTAGTCAGTCGTGCCGCCGCCGATGTCGATGACCAGTGCGCCGCGTTCGCGTTGCTCGCGGTCGAGCGCCATTTGCGCGGTGGCGATGGGCGAGAAGACGATGTCATCCACCTCCAACGGCATTTCTCGGACCAGCTTGATGCTGTTTTGGATGCGGGTGCCGATGCCATGGACGACGTGGAAATCCGCCTCGACGGTCTTGCCGAAAAGCCCGACTGGAGTGGTCGAATGCTCCAGCCCATCGAGCCAGTAGCTGCGGATGATGGGGTGCAGGTAAACGTGGTCCTGCGGGATTTGCACCTCGCGGGCGATGGTGCGGGCTTCCTCGACGTGCTCGGGCGCGACGGTCGGTTCGCCGTCCGGCAGGCGGTAGGTGCCGCGGTGATTGACGCCCTTGATGTGCGAGCCGGTGACGGCGAGGAAAACGCTGCCGATTTCCACATCGCTGGCGTCTTCTGCCTTGGCTAGCGCGTCTTTGAGACAGGCGCGGGCTTGGGAGAAATCGCAGATCTCACCCTTGCGGACGCCAGCGGTTTTGGTGACGCCGATGCCGAGAATTTTCACCGCGCTGTCGGCCTTCACCTCGCCGACGACCATGCAGGTCTTGCTGGTGCCGATCTCGAGTCCGACGTGAATTTTCGTGCGACGTGCCATGGGGGTTTGAAATGCGGAAAACAGTCAGTTGCGGTTGAGGAGATTTTGCAGATCGCGCGAGCGGCGATCGGCGCGGAGCTCGGCGTCGGTGGGTTCGGAAACCTGGACGGCGCGCGGTGCAGGGGCTTCGGAACGCACCGTGATGGGCACGTTGCGGCGTGGAATCAGGTTGATGGTGCCGATGGCGTAGCTTTTTTCTGCGGCGTGTTCCATCGCAGCGCGCAGGCGGTGGATTTGCCGTTCGTGGTCGCCGAGGCCGAAGGTGGCGCGGGTGCCGTCGCGAGTGACCAGCAGCAAGGACCAGGCGTTGATTTGGCGGATGGACTCGATCCATTGGATGGACTCGGGGTCAAAATCGGCGGCGGATTTCAGCAGGTGAAAGCAATGTTTGAGCTCGGGTTGGCGGATTTTTTGGCCAGCGGTGATGGGGAATTCCGCGGAGTGGGAAAGTTCGATGACGGGCAAATGCACGGCCTTGTCGAGTTGGCGAGCGGGGCAGCGGTAGGCGATGCCGTCGCGGTCCACCAGCATGGCTCCGGCCTCGCGAGCCTCGGGCAGCCCGGCTTCTGGGCTGGAAATCCATGCTTGCGGTGTGCGCGGGACGACGCGGACGACGAGCGTGCCAGGCAGGTGGCGCTCCACCTTGGCGGAGGAAATTTCCGGCAGTTGATTGAGCGTTTCCGTCAAGCGGTCCACGTTGAGGTCGAACAGGCTGGCGCTGAGATCGATCTTGGCGGCTTCGACCAGACCGGCCTCGTCGATGACCGGATTGGGATTCAGATCGATGGCTTGCAGGCGGAAGTCCGGGTTTTCGTAAAACGCATGCTGGATGCCGCGCCAAACGCCGTAGCCGAGGCCGGTGACGACGGCGGCGATGCAGGCGATTTTCACCACGCCCATCATCATGCGGAGAAAGCTAAACCAGGCGATGCGCGGCGACATCACGCGCACTTCGAGCACTTTCGAGCGGGCGCGGCGGCGCGGTTTGCTGGTTTGGCGTTTCATCATGGCGGCGGGAGTTTCAGCGGGTTTGGGCGAGGGAAATCTCGGCGATGCGGCGGCACAGCTCGGGGAAGGAAATCCCGCTGGCAGCCGCGGCCTTGGGCAGCAAGCTGGTTTCCGTCATGCCGGGAATCGTGTTGGCCTCAAGCACGAACGGACGATTGGCGGAATCGAGAAGGACATCAACCCGCGAATAGACCTCGATGCCGAGGGCGCGGTGAGCGGCGGTCGCGGCGGCTTGCACGGCCATGGTGGTTTCCAGATCGAGGTCGGCCGGGCATTGGTACTCGCTGCCCTTTGCACCGCTCAGCCAAGGGTACTTGCTGGCCATGTCGTAAACGCCTTCCGGCGGCGTGATTTGGACGATGGGCAGCGCCTTGCCGTCGAGAATGCCGACGGTGAGTTCCTTGCCCTGGATGAATTCCTCGATGAGGACTTCGCGGTATTTTTCCGCTGCCTTGAGCAACGCCGCGGCGACCTCGTCCTGGGATTTGACGATCTGAATGCCGACGCTGGAACCTTCGAGCGGCGGCTTGATCACGAGCGGAGCCGTGAGCGTCAGAACCGGAACCACGCCCGGGTTGAGTGAAATTGTTTCCGAATGTGCGGTGGGCACGCCGGCGGCGAGGAATTTTTCCTTCGCCAGCGATTTGTGGATCGCAAGCTTGCTGCTCGCCGAACCTGCGCCGGTGTAGGGCACGCCGAGTTTTTCCAGGATGTCCTGCAGCTCGCCATCCTCGCCGAAGGTGCCGTGAATCGTGTTGAACGCGAGGTCCGTGCCTGCGGGCAGTTCGACCGTGTGGCCAGTCACGTCCACCGCGACCGCGTCCAGACCGAGGCCGGTGAGCGCTTTCACGACGGCCTTGCCGGATGCCAGCGAAACTTCTCGTTCCGCGCCGGGGCCACCCATCAAAACTGCGATTTTCTTATTCGTGAGCATGGTGAAGGGATGAGTTAGAAGGAGGCTTCGTCGTCGCCGAGGATCTTGATTTCGGTTTCGAGGTCCACGCTGCGTTCGTCCTTGGCCTTTTCCTGAATGAACTCAATGAGCGTGATGATTTCCAGCGCGGAGGCACCGCCTTGGTTGACGACGAAATTGCCGTGCACCTCGGAGACCGCGGCGTTGCCACAGGTGCTGCCTTTGAGGCCGAGCGAATCGATGACGCGGCCAGCGGGGATGTATTCCGGGTTCTTGAACGTGCAGCCAGCGGACGCGGCGATAGGCTGGCTCGTCTTGCGCTTTTCGCGCGAAGCGTCCCAGCGCTCCTTGATGTTTTCCGGCTTGTCGGCCTTGCCTTTGAACACCGCTTGCAGCGCGAAATTCCGCCGCAGCTCGGGCACGTTGCGGTATTTGGAAACGATCTCGGCGCGTTCGCGGGTGCGGATCACGCCGTCCTCATCGAGGAAAGTCACGCGCACCACCTGGTCAAACGTTTCCACGCCCATCGCCCCGGCGTTCATGCGCAATGCGCCGCCGACATTGCCGGGGATGCCTTCCATCCACTCGAAACCGCCGATGCCGCTGCCGCCCGCCACGCTGGCGAGTTTTTTCAAGCGGACGCCCGCCCCAGCCGTGATCTCGCCCTTGCCGTCCACCGTGACTTCGGAAAACACGCCGCCTGTCGGGTGAATCACCGCGCCGCGAATGCCACCGTCTCGGACCAGCAAATTCGATCCGCGGCCGACGACGCGCACCGGGATGCCGCGTTCGCGGCAGTAGTCGACGAGAAACGCGAACCCATAAAACCCGTGCGGCTCCATCCAGAACTGCGCCGGTCCACCGACGAGCAACGTGGTATGGCGGTTCATCGGTTCGTAAAGTTTGCCGTCGATCTCGCCGGCTGGCATCAGCGCACGCATTTCCTCGATGATCTTGAGGTCGCGAGCGAGGCGAGTGCCGGCTTCGTGGACATTTCCTGCACCCAGCGTGATGAGTAAATCGCCGGGCTGCAGCTGTTGGCCGATCGTGTGGTGCGCGGTGTCGAGGTCGGGCAGATAGGTCGCCGGGATGTCGCCTGCAGCTTCCATGGCGTCCACCAAAGTTTGGCCAGAAATGCCTTTGAGCGGTTTTTCCGAAGCGGCGTAAACGTCCGTGATGAAAACCAGATCGGCTCCTTGCAAGACCTTGCCGAAGTCGTCCGCCAGCGCCTTGGTGCGCGAGTAGCGGTGCGGTTGAAACAGCACGATGAGGCGCTTGGACTTGAGCGTGCGCGCCGTTTGCAGGGTGGCGGCGATCTCGGTGGGATGGTGGCCGTAGTCGTCGATGATGCGGTAGTTCGGCGACAGGTAGCGGGTTTCGAAACGGCGCTTGGCTCCGGCAAACGTGGCCAGCGCGCGGGCGACGTGGGCAAACTCCGCGCCACAGCTGTCGGCCAGCGCGATGGCGGCCAGCGAGTTGAGCACGTTGTGATTGCCGGGGATGCCGAGCTCGACATCGCCTAACACCTCGCCGTGCTTTTTCACGGTGAAGGCGGATGAGCCTTTGAGATCGCGCAGGTCGGTGGCGGTGTAGTCGGCGTCTTCCCAGCCGTAGGAAACCGCGTTTTCCCGCGCCGCGCAGATTTCGGAAGCCACGGGATCTTCCGCACAATAGACGAGCTTGCCCGTCGTTTGGTCGGCGAGTTTCGTGAAGACCTCCTTGATCGCGTCGAGGTCTTTGTAGAAATCCAAATGCTCGGCCTCGATGTTGAGCATCACCGCGTGTTCCGGGTGATAGAGCGCCAGCGTGCCGTCGCTTTCATCGCCTTCCGCGACCATGAACTCGCCATCCTGCGACCATTTCGCGTTCGCGCCGAGGATGGGGATTTCCGCGCCGACGTAGTGGCTCGGCTTGTGGCCCGCCTCGCGCAGGACGTGGGCGGTCATTGCCGAAGTGGTGGTTTTTCCGTGGGTGCCGGAAATGACGATGCCTTTCTTCGTGTGGAGAATGGCGGCCAAGCACTCGGCGCGGCGCAGGAGCGGGGTTTTCGCCTTTTTCGCGGCGGCGTAAGCGGCGTTGTCCGACTTGATGGCGGACGAATAGACGACGATGTCCGCGCCTTTCACGGCAGCCGCGCTGTGCGGTGAGGAAAATTTCAGTCCCAGCCCTTGCATGCGGATGGTCTCCGCTGTGGTCACCCGGTCCGATCCGCTGACTTCGTGGCCCATGCCTAACAAGAGTAACGCCAACCCGCTCATGCCGGATCCGGCCACGCCGATGAGATGGATGCGGAGCGGTTGGCTACGGTCGGTGAGGCGCTGGCTGAAATCGGTCATGAGGGCGTGAGGGTGGCTTCGATGGCGGCGCAGACCCGGTCCGCAGCATCGGGAACGGCAAGCGCGCGGGCGGCTTTTGCCATGCGCTTGTAAGTTGGCAAGTCTTGCAGGATGGAAGTTGCCAGCTCGGCCAGCTTTTCCGCGTCGAGGTCCTTTTCCTGGACCAGCTCGGCGGCTCCGGCGGCGGCGAAAACCTCGGCATTGCGCGTTTGGTGGTCATCCGCCGCGTACGGGTACGGGACGAGGATGGACGGGTGCCCGGCGATGGAAATTTCCGTCAGGCTGGAGGCTCCGGCGCGGGCGATGACCAGATCGGCGATGGCGTAGGCGGCGGGCATTTGGTCGCAAAACCCGAGCACGCGGTAGCCGTCGCGGTCGCGCGTGATTTCAGAAACGCGTTGGAAATCCAGCGCGCCGGCGATGTGCAGCACCTGCGTTTCCGGGGAAAGCTTGGCCGCAGCTTGGGCGCAAAGTTCGTTGAGCCGTTTCGCGCCTTGGCTGCCGCCGGTGACGACGATGGTCGGGCGTCCCGCCTCCAGCCCGAAGGCGGCAGCCGCGTCTTCCAGCGACGGCATGTCCATGATTTCCGGCCGCACGGGCGTCCCGGTGACGACGGTTTCGCGGTTGGGGAAAAACGCCTTGGCGGGTTCCAGCCCGAGGAAAACGCGCGTGCAAAAACGGCTGGTCAGCACGTTCGCGCGGCCGGGGCGGGCGTTCGAATCGTGGATGAAGGTTTTCAACCCCAGCTTGTGGCCCGCGTAAACCGGCGGCAGCGAGGTGAAGCCACCCATCCCGAGTACCGCATCGGCCCCGAACTCGCGGATGATTTTCCGGCACTGCCGCACCGATCCCCACAATTTCCACAGGAACGGGATCATCCGCGGCGACAGCGTCGGTGGCTTGGCCACGGCGGGCACCGTCTTGAAATGGAGGTGCTTGTACTTCGCGGACGCCTCGGAATCGACGCGCTTTTCGGAGATCAGCAGGAGCACCTCATGGCCGCGCGCTTGGAGCGCTTCGCCGACGGCGATTCCGGGAAACAAATGGCCGCCGGTGCCACCACAGGCGATGAGGATTTTCAGGTTTCGAGGCACGCGGGCGTGAGTGAAAGGCGGGGTCGGGGTGATGGGAAACCATTTCCCGCACCGTTTCGCGGGAAACTACGCAAATCCTAAATAAGCGGCAATCCTCAAAACCGCCGATTTTGAGACCGCTCCGACGGCCTCGCGCTTCCTCAGGAATGGGGATTTCACTGTCTCCCTCTTGGTGGGGTTTCGCCGTTTTCCGAAGAAGGAACCGCAGAGGCGCAATGGTCGCAGAGGGGCGCAAAGTTTTGTGGAGGGGAGTATCGAAACGCGGAGGCGCAGAGGCCGCAGAGAGAGGCGCGGAGTTTTTGTCGTGGCTGCTGCGTCTCGCAGCAGCGGCTCTTTTCTCATCATCACTTCCGCGCCACTGGCCCAGCTCTTCTTCGATGTTCGATGTTGGGCGTTCGATGTTCGACGTTCCCTTCTTCCGTTGTCACCGAATTGAAGAATGGCGATTGAGGATGGTTGAGGTGCGACCTTCCAAAAATAACCCGTCGCCGCTCGACGTCCGTTAGCCCCGTTCTGCCGACCTCTATCCCATCCGAGAAATCACCTCATCTGAGCCCCCCCCCAACCGATTGAAAACAACCCCCAGAAATCGAAATTCTTCCCCCTTGCCGGAGCTAACCAAATTTCTACTCTGCCGGGCTGAACCAATACGCTGTTACCCCAAGAAATTGATGCGCTCGCTGTTTTTGATTCTTCTTCTTGCGCTTGCGGCATGCACCAAAGAGAAGTCCGAATTCAAATCAACCGAATTCATCACTACCGTGCAGCTCCATCCAGAATTTCCAGTTGTCGAGGCACACTATCAGATGACCAAGGAGTGGTCCGTCGATTTGCCCACGAAGTTCAACCGCAGATTCGAGGAGAGCGATCTCGTCATTTGGAAGCCTGGATTTACGATTTGGACGACCGTCTGGAACAACAAGTCAGAATCCCCCGATGAGCGGCTGGCTTGGATTAGGGACGATTCTTCGCCGGACGCATTCGATGCAGTTACCGAGACCTCCAACGGCCTGCTTCGCTACTCATATCGCTTGAAGGAGGATTCGGATGATGCTCGATTGCCTGGTTTCTACTGCTACGCGATTGGCAAGGTCGGTCATGTTCAGATGGCGATCTACTTTGATTCACCGGATGATCTGGATACAGCTCAAGCGATTTGGCGTAGCCTCACAGAAAACCCAAACAAGAGGGATAACAAGCCGTGAGAGGCAATCAGCGATAACGTCTTTAGTTGTATCGGAGCTTTATCTAGCTGGTGCCACCACTCATCGTTTGCAGAAATACCTATGCCAAAGCCCTTACAACTCGCACCTCTACTGGCGACGGCATCGCTTTTGGTTTCAGGATGTGTCTTACCCATCCCACATCGGCGAATGCACAAAGCGGGAATAGAAGGCAAGATTGTCGACGCAAAGACCGCTTCGCCTATACGCACCGCCAAGGTTTTGAGTGCTGATGGAAGCGGAATTCTATCAACAGTGGATTCCGAAGGGGATTTCGAGATCCCGGCTCAATATGGGTGGCACGGAGCGTTTCTAGTTGGCCCGATTTCTTACTCGTTGCTCCCGCATTTTGACATGCCATACCCTCGGCCTCCCTTCCGAATCGAAGCGATTGGCTACCAGTCCATGACCGTTCAGTCACGTGATAAGGCGAAGACAGACGAGCGCACTGGCAAGGCGATGATTCGAATGCAACCAAAGTAACTTTCCGCACACCGAAACAAGATTTCACTACAAGACGTCCTTTCTAAGGATTGGTCTGAAACTCGGTTAGGCTCGGGATGATTAAAACATTCAATAAAAATATGAATCGTAGATTAACCATCGCCTGTTTCCCCTTGCTTGCAGCGTTGTTTGCTTCTCAATTCGACATTCAAAAATGAAACACATCCAAGATAGTGATTCGGGAAAATCGATTCACGTATCATTCCGAATCGGTAAGGGACGATGGGAATAGATATGTGCGCGGAATGCTAACGCTTTGTGGTGACGGTAGATCGGAGTCCGGCATTCTTTAGATGGCTGGTCTTTTCGGAATGAATTTGGGCAAGCCGTGGCAGTGGAATTCGGGCTTTTCGGGGCGGCATGGGATGAATTAAAATCCGCTGCAGAAGCGAGAAATGCCAACGAAGCGACCTGCAACTCAATGGAAAAGAAAGGCTCTGCTAGAGGATCTCGGCACGGGACTTCCATTCGTCGGCAGCATGCTCGCAGGCGCGTTTCACTCAAGAGCTTTTTTTGCGGCAGGTCTGCTTTGCTTCGGGGTGGGGTTCGCGTTGCAGAGGATGCGATTTCGACAGGCTAGGTGCGAGCAGTGTGGGGTGATGCTGAAGCGCCAACTCAAGAATGACAGCCGCGTCTCCTTTTACTGCCCCACCTGTGACATCGTCTGGGAGACGGGAACGGTTCAGGATGGGGAACCGGCCTCATGAATCGGCATCGATCGTGGCCAGCTGCGGGTTGAGATGACTCGTCCTGAGAAGCCGCGATTTCATTCACCGCTGCGACAGGCGTGGATCAGGGGATGCGGAAGATCTTTTGGTTGGATGGGTCGCGGGCGAGTTGGCCGGAGCCGGGGTCGGGGAGGTCGGAAAGATCGATGACGTTGTAGGGCGGGTAGGGGCTGATCACCTGCATCGGGTTTTCGGTGGCGGTGGCGAGAGGGTAGGTGCCGGGGGCGGTGGGCGCGGTCGGCGCAGGGGCGGGCGGCGGTGTCGGTGCGGGATCTTGGCCGTAGGGCGGCACTGGGGTGGGAGCGTAGGGCGGGTTGGGCCGGAAATTCGGGGGTGGAACAGGCGGCGGTGGCTGGCAGGACGCGAGAAAAACGAGCGATGCGAGCGCGGCGGAGATGGCGGTTTTCGGCATGGGCGTGTGGACGGGCTTCTTCACAACCCTATTCGAATCAACGGGATCGTGCAATCAGTTGCTTGGCGAGGATGGCGAGCTTGCGCGGTTTGGAAAGGCGGTAGCGTTTTTCAAAGACGCGGAAGCGATCGGCCCGCATGTCGCGCAGCAGGGTGCGGTAGGTTTCCGCCATGATGCGCGCGGGCAGCAGGGCGCGGCGGTCCGCGGCGGGAAGGGCTTTTTCGGCGGCTTCGAAATAGGATTCGGCGAGCGTCGCTTGGTCGTCCATCAGCGCGAGGAAACGGTCGTCGCGGACGCGGGCGGCGAGGTCGGCCTCGGTGAGGTCGAAACGAGCGAGGTCTTCCAGCGGCAGGTAGATGCGGCCGCCATTGTCGAGATCTTCGCCGACGTCGCGCAGGATGTTGGTGAGTTGGAGCGCCTGTCCGAGCGCGACAGCGTAGGTTTCCGATGCCTTTTCGCGGCAACCGAAGAGGCGGATAGAAACCAGTCCGACGGCGCAGGCAACTTTCCAAATGTAGCCGGACAATTCGTCGCGCGTTTGGAAGCGCTGTGGCTGAAGGTCCATCGTGCAGCCGTCGATGATGGCGAGCAGCAGATCGTTGGGAATGGCCCGGCGATCCCGCAGGGAAATGACCTCGCGCTGGAATGCGTCCGGCGCGGAAAAACCGTCGATGAGGCCGGATCGCCACGTTTCTAACGAGTGCCTTCTCTGGTCGGCAGGCAGGGTGGTGTCGTCGGCCAGATCGTCCATCGTCCGGCAGAACGCGTAGAAGACGACCATGTCGTCGCGGCGATCACGCGGCAGGATGGCCAGAGCGAAAGCGAGGTTGGATTTCGCCTTGCGGGTGATTTCCGAGGCGGCGGACACGCGCGGTTAGCGGATGAATCCCCAGTGGCCGGTGGTGATGGGCCAGAGGCTGAAAAGCGCCGGGCCGACCAGGTTGAACTCTTTCACGGTGCCCCAGTAGCGGGAGTCGAGCGAGTTGCCGGTGTTGTCGCCGAACGCGGCATACTCGCGCATGCCGGGTTTCGTTTGGTCGGCGAGCTTCAGGGAATCGCCTTCTTTAGCGATGAATTGCGTCAGTTGGTTCAGGTTGTGGTCTGGCCGTTCGGGGCGCGCGTAGCCGTAGCCCTCTGGGTTGATGCGGAAGGGGCCCTTGCCTTGGATGACGCGCTGGATGCCGGGTTCGTCGGCGATCTTGCCGTTGATCATGAGGTTGGGCGGCTGCACGGTGAGCTTGTCGCCGGGAACACCGACGAGGCGCTTGATGTAATGAGCGCCAGCTCCTTGCGGACCGCTTCGCATTTGGATGCCCTTGATGCCGATGGTGTCGAACACAAAGACCTCGCCGCGCTCCGGTTTGCGGAAGTGATAGGAAAACTTGTCAACTAACACCAAGTCGCCGGAATCGATGGTGCCCTGGCAAACGACGGTGCCTTTGCGCAGGATGCCGCCGTGGTTGCGGAAGGCGTCGCCGATGGCCGCGCCAAGGCCAATTTCCATGCAGGGATTGGAGGGCGCGGGAAGGCTCATGCGGGAACCATCCTTGAAGCGGATTTCAGAACGGCTGAAAAAGTGCATGAACTGCGTGTCGCGGATGTCAGGCTGGCCGTTAGGCAGCAGCGCGATCTGGCGGTCCTTGTCGTTGACAACGTGGACATAGGTGCGGCCACGCAGGATTTTTTCCACCGCGCGTGTCGGCAGGCCGGGCCATTGTGGGCTGTCCTTTTTCACGGCGGTGCCGATGATGCCATTGAGGGTCGGCTGCATGGAGCCGGTGGGGATGCGGAAGGGCTGCAAGTAGTAGGCGCGCAGTCCCAAAGCGATGACGATGGCGACGAACATGACCTCCACGTTTTCCTCCAGCCAAGTGAGCGGGCGTTCGTTGGGCAGCGAGTTCTCGCACACGACGCGCACCTGCTTGGAAGCCTCGTTCACCTTCGCCAAGTCCTGGCTGCGGATGGCGGCGAGCAGATCGTCACGGCGGGAGTTGATTTCCGCGACGCGGGCCGGGGTGAGCAGGTCGCGCTTGTAGTCGATGAACTTGCGCGCGCCTTTGGCGAGGTGCAGCGCTTCCTTTTTCCACTTCGGCGAGAACATGCGCGGAGTGTCACGAGGGAAACGGGGGACTGCAAGCGCGGAGACAGGGTGGAAAAGCCCCGCCGCAGCGCCTTTTCTTGCCGGTCGCAACCGGATGCGCGGCTCGTAACAATCCTTAACACGA
Source organism: Verrucomicrobiota bacterium (assembly GCA_040387215.1). Classification (GTDB taxonomy): domain Bacteria; phylum Verrucomicrobiota; class Verrucomicrobiia; order Verrucomicrobiales; family Akkermansiaceae; genus Luteolibacter. Next base: position 52,556 of record JAZKEG010000013.1, read on the forward strand.
GCGGGATTTTCGGCCATGGTGCAGACGAACCTCACCACGATCCCATGAAATCTTTAGGAAAACCCATCATCGTGCCATCCATTGAGCGCCGTCATTTCCTGCGTGGCCTCGCCGGACTCGCGCTCTACACCACGCCCGGTTTATTTGCCGAGCAACTGGCCATCACGCCGCAGCTCACGGAAGGCCCGTTCTATCCGGACAAGCTGCCGTTAGACACCGACAATGACCTGATCATTCTCAACGATGCGGTCACCCCAGCGCTCGGCGAAATCACCCACCTCAGCGGCCGTATCCTAACGGCCACTGGCGCGCCCGTGCGCAATGCGGTGGTGGAAATTTGGCAAGTGGACAATCGCGGGGTCTATCTGCACAGCCGCGACACCAACGCCGGCGGCAACCGCGACAGCCATTTCCAAGGCTACGGACGTTTCCTCACCGATGCCAGCGGAGCGTACTACTTCCGCACCATCAAGCCGGTGCCCTATCCGGGCCGCACGCCGCACATCCATTTCGCGGTCAGCCGCAATGGCCAACGGCTTTACACCACGCAAATGCTCATCAACGGCCATGCGCAGAACGAAGGCGACGGCGTCTTCCGCAGCGCTGATAGCGATCAAGCGCGCAAGTCGTTGCTCGTGGATTTTAAGCCGCTGGCGGACTCCAAGATCGGCGAACTCACCGCGAACTTCGACATCATCATGGGCCTGACACCCGAGGAATCACCCGATGGCCAGGTCCACGGCGGCATCGGCAAAGCAAAGGGCATGCGCCGTTAGGATGAAGCGCGCGGCCCATCGATCAATTCGCGGCGACGGCGCGGGACTTGGCGCGGATGATGCGGACGGGCACCGGATTGGTGGCGTCTTCAAGCATGCGGCTGCGGGCGAGAAGGCCGAAACGGGCGTTGCGGTTCGGCGACCAACCTTCGTTGATCGAGTTCCGTTCGTCTGGGGTGAGCAGGTTGTTGGCGTTGTTGGACAGCCAGAGCGAGAGCTGATCGATGTCGCTGCCGCTGAAACGGTGAAAGACAGGCTCCTTGAAGGTGACGATGAGGTCGCCCTCACGCGTCGGTTCGGCGACGAAGCGGACGTCGCTGCCCGAGCACTTGTCGAGCTTGGCGCGGGCCTCGGCCAGCGGATCCTTGCACGGCTCATTGATGATCACGGCGCTGCCGTTGCGGAAGACCACGAAGCTGCGCGCCTCGCTGACATTGGCGGCGCAAAATTTCACCAAGCCATCGGTGGAGCCAGGCGGCAACACCGCCGGCGGCGTTTCCGCAAAGCTGCTAGGTTCACTGCGACTCGACATCGCACTCCCGGCGTCTTCTTTTTTTAAATTTTTCACCGGCAGGACGAGCGCGGCCCCGAGACCGAAGACCCCCGCCAAAAGCAAGGCCCCGGAAAGGGCAATCCGTGAGGACAAGGGCATGCGCGTGTCGCTGAGTGGATTGAACATGGCGTGTTTTTATAAATAAGTTGACAGTTCAGCAATATTAAATTTTAACAAACGCGCAATCCACACCCATGAAACCAGCAACACCACTTCGTGGCCTGCTGTCCCACTTGCCTTCCGTGTTCGCGACGCTGTCCCTTAGCGTCGCATCCATCGGGATGCTTGGGCAGGCTTCCGCAGAGGCGGTTGACAGCGCACTCGTTTTGCCTGTCGACGTCTCGACTCACGCCTTTCCCCAAAAGCCCGATTCGTTGATGGATCGCGAGCCGTCCCATTTTGCGAGCGGCACCTCCGTTGTTTCGAAACCGGAATCTTTCGCCTCCTTGATGGCTGGTCTTGGATTCACCCTATTGTTTCGCCGCCGTTCCTAAATCTCTGACGAACCCCAGAAATGATCGCCGCGAATCCTTCTTCTGTCGTCAAACTCACCACCGGTGAGCCACCCATCGATATCGATGTGGCCCGCATGGTGGGCCAAGAAATCCTCGAAAACCGGCTCGATCCCGCCACGTGGGCGACCGCGTTGTCCTCGAACGGCGGCAAGCGCCAAGAGGCACTGGCAGCTTACGCTCGGCTGCGCATGCAGCAGGTCGGTTCGCGCCGCCGCAGCGTCCAAAACCGCGCGGAGTCCTTCAATTTCCGCCGGGTGACGCAATGCTTCGGCGTGAAGACCGTGCAAGACTTGCTCCAACGGTCGCATCCGGGCAAGCAGCTCAATTTCCTCCGACCACGACTCTCGGTGCTCTCGTTGATGACGCTGGGCATCGGCGCGGCGGGCAGCGCGGGATCCATTGGGCGCTTGTTAGGCGAACACTTGCCCTATCGGGTGACCTCGGTATTGCCGTTGTTAGCGATCCTGTGCGGCCTTGCGGCGGTGATTTCGGTGGTGATGCTGCGCTTCATCCTGCCACGGCGTTGGGTGATGATTGGCTGGAACGCCGGCCTGATGGCGGTTTGCGTGTTGGCCTGCGCGGGCTCGTTGCTCTGCGGCGTGAAGCTTATCGCTCATGCGCCGCCCATGGAGTTTAAGAAAACTCCGGTGAAATCCGCAACGGCCGCCAACAAGCCGGTGCTGGTGAAGCCCAACATCGCACTTGAGGATATGGCGGTGTCGGCGATTGCCAAATGACGCCTTGGCATGGGGATCGGTTGTTAGGATTTTGCCAACAACTTCCAATCCTCCTCGGTCAAGCAGCTGCGATCGGCTGCGACCCAATGGCCTGGGGAAATTTCGCGCAGCGAGAGGTCTGCACCGATGGTCTCCGGGTAGCGCGGGTCGTTCATGCGGTGGCCGAAAGCACTGCCGGGTGGCGGTGCGATGGGTGAGGGGATATCGCCTTCTAGCAGGATTTTTTTTCGCTTCACCTTCGGGTCGTGCGACGGGATCGCGGAGAGCAGTGCCTTGGTGTAGGCGTGGCGCGGGTTCTGATAGATTGCCTCAGCGCTCGCGAGTTCGACGATTTTTCCAAGATACATCACGGCGACGCGGTCACTGACGTGCTTCACCACCGAGAGGTCGTGGGCGATGAACAGGTAGGAAAGCCCGAAGTCGCGCTGCAGCTCGACGAGCAAGTTGAGAATCTGCGATTGCACCGAGACATCGAGCGCGGAAACCGGTTCGTCGCAGACGATGAGTTTTGGATTCAGCGCGAGGGCGCGGGCGATGCCGATGCGCTGGCGTTGGCCGCCGGAAAACTCGAACGAGTAGCGCTCCGCTGCGGATGCTGGCAGGCCGACGCGGTCGAGCAGTTCGTTGACGCGGGTGAGGCGCTCAGCACGGGCGGTGCCGTGGATAACGAAGGGTTCTTCGATGATGGCGCGGACGCTCATGCGCGGATCGAGCGACTCGGCGGGGTCCTGGAAAATCATCTGGAAGTCACGTCGCAGCGGCCGCAGGGAACGTTGGCTGGAGCGTGTGATGTCGTGGTTTTCAAAGATGATCTTGCCGTCGGTCGGCTCTAGCAGGCGGACGATCGCCTTGCCGAGGGTGGACTTGCCGCAGCCGGACTCACCGACCAGCCCCAGAGTCTCACCCGGCGCGATGTCGAGCGAGACGCCGTCCACCGCGCGCACCGCGCCGGTCTGGCGCAGCAGTACGCCGGAGCGCACCGGGAAGTGAACGCGGAGATCTTTTACAGAAAGCAAAGGAGCAGGAATCATAAGTCTTATAGGTCCTATAGGTCTTATGCTGGTTGGTAACATTCCGGACAGCTCTCCACCCAATGGTTAGGCGAGACCTCAATGAAGCGTGGCCGCTCGCGGGAAACGGGCGCATTGCGGCCCATGCGTTGGCAAAATCGGCAACCATGGGTGAGGTCTGCCAGCGGCGCGACCATGCCGGGGATGGTTTTGAGCAAGGACTTCGACGGCATATCCAGCGTGGGGATAGAGGCTAACAGTCCACGGGTGTAGGCGTGCAGTGGGTTTTCAAAAAGCTCCGCAGCGGACGCTCGTTCGACCACACGGCCAGCATACATCACCAGCACATCATCGCAGGTTTCTGCGATCACACCGAGGTCGTGGGTGATCAGAATGGTGGACATTCCCATTTCCTGCTGGAGGCGTTGCATCAGATCGAGAATCTGCGCCTGCACGGTGACGTCCAGCGCGGTGGTGGGCTCGTCCGCGATGACCAGCGACGGCCGACACGCGAGGGCCAAGGCGATGACGACGCGCTGGCGCATGCCGCCTGATAGGTGGTGTGGGTAGTCCATCATGCGCTTCTCCGGCGCTGGGATGCGGACCATTTCCAGCATCTCGGTGGCGGCGGCCCATGCGTCTCGTTTCGAGAGTTTTTTGTGGATGCGGAAGACCTCGGAAACTTGCCGGCCAATGCGGTGCACTGGGTTGAGCGCGGCCATTGGCTCTTGAAAAATCACGCCGATCTCGCCGCCGCGTATCTTGCGCATTTCCCTCTCACTCGCGCGGATCAGGTCATGGCCTTGGAAATGAACGTGGCCGCCGAGAATCTTGCCGGCCGGTTGTGGCAAAAGCCTAACCAGCGACATGGCAGTGACGCTTTTCCCGCAACCGGACTCGCCAACGATCCCCAGCGTCTTGCCGCGTGGCACGGTGAAGGAAACTTGGTCCACCGCACGCAGCAAGCCGCGCTCGGTTTCGAACGAGGTGATCAATTTGTCCACCTCGAGAATATTGTTAGGTGCGTCGCTCATGGGACCTCGGTGTCCTCCAAGATGGGGGCGGTGGCTGGCTCAGGCACGGCGGGATTTTCAGGAACGGTGGGTGGTGCTGGCGTCGCTTCGGGCACGGCGGGCTTGGCCCGGTAATCGTCGATGGTGCGACTGACTTCGGGGAAAACTTCGCCGGAGCGCCGTGCTGTTAGCGTTTGCTCCTTCATCTCTTGATCCACCCAGAAAACGAACACCTCGTGGGGATCATAAACGACGGGTGGGCTGAAGCGCGTGTTCTCGCAATCCGGCCAGCGCACCCAGCGCCAGGTGCCGATGCGGATGAAGTCCACCGAGTAGCCGGGAACGAAGATGGCTTCGTCGTGCATGATGTGTTGCAGTTTCCACGCGGCGTCCTTCATCTCCTCGGGCGTGGTCGCGGTGCGGACTTTTTCGGACAAGGCATCGGTATCCGCGCGGTGCCAGGAAAATGTGTTGTTGGTTTGCGGCTTGAGGTTGCCTTTGGCGTCGATGGCATTGGAAGAATGCAGGAACTGATAGAAGTCTGGCACGGGTGGGCCGATGAGCCACGCGCCGATGGACATTTCATGCTGCTTCTGCATGACCTTTTTGTAGGCGACGTTGGCTTCCGCTCCGTCGAGGCGCAGCTCGAAGCCGCAGGATTTCGCCTCCTCGCGCAGGATGGCCATCATGCTGTCGTACTGCGGCATGGACGGGTAACTCACGGAAACGGAAAGCCGCGTGCCGTCCTGTTTGGTCAGGATGCCATCGCGTCCTTCTTGAGTGTAGCCCGCGCGGGCGAATGCCTCGCGCGCCAGCGGGATGGAGAAGGGTCGCGCGACGATGGATGGATCGCTGAACGTGACGAAGCCCTCGTTGAACGAGTTGAGGCGTTGGAAATCCCCGCGAAACATGATGTCGATGACCTTTTGCCAATTCATCGCATGCTGGATGCCGATGCGTGTGTCCAGATTGTCTAAAGGGGCTTTGGCGACGTTCAGGTAGAGTCCGCGAGGAACTTTCGGGTATTTGTTATAGAAGGTGTAGCGGTCGATGTAGCCCTTGTAGACCGGTTCGATTTCGGACTTTTCATACCAGAACTGCGGCAGGGTGATGAGGAAGCTGTCCAGTTCACCAGCGCGGAACAGTTCGAACGCTTTCGACTCGTCGCGCACCACGGTGTGGATGAGCTTGTCCGGGTTGAAACGGTGTTTGTAGTACTTCTTGTCCTTGGCCCACCAGTTTTTGACGCGGTCTTGGGTGATGGAAACGCCGTTGATGATGCCTTCCGGCTTCACCTCGTAGGCCCCCGTCGTTGGCGGGAAGCGCCACTGATAGCGCTCGGCGTAGTCGGGTCCATACTCGGCATAAAACTCGGGCGAGGATGGCTCCAGTCCGCCAGCGATGAAGGGGCCGTAAATTTTTGCCTCCGGCAGCGAGATGGAGATGGTGCCGTCATCATACATCGCGATCTGGGCGATGTTCTCGCGGTAGTATTGCTTGGCGTATGGGTTGACGATGTTGTCGGAGGCTTGGATGTAGGCGGTGATGAGGAAGTCCTTGGCGAGGATTTTGCGGCCGTCCGAGTAGGTGGCGTCCGGGTCGATGCGGAAATAGACGGTGCGGCCGTCGGCAGAGGATGCCCATTCGTGGGCGATGCCAGGAATCATCTCCATGGTTGCCGGATGCAGGGTGACCAGCGGCATGTCGATGTAGTCGTAGAGGTCGCCGCGGAAAAAGTTGTTCGCGTTGTTGCCGATGGGGCGCAGCGTCGGCGGGAAGGATGGGATGAAGCGGCGGAAGACGCCGCCTTTTTTCGCGGCGGGATCGCCGATCTCGGGCTGGTCCATGCCGTTTTCCCACACCAGATCGGAAGGGATGTCGGTGGGGCTGCCAAATTTCAGATAGTCGCCTAGGCCGAGGCGAAACTGCCACTTTTCTTGATCGAGGCGCAGCGCGGCAAGCTGGCTTTCTAGCAGCGATTTGGCATCGCCCTCGGCGCTGGAGAGTTCGGCGGTGACTTTGGCGAGTTCTTCGTCAGTCGTGGCCTGCTGAGTTTTCAACCAGGCGGCGATGTAGCGGTTGTAGGATGGGACGAATTCGTCGAAGCCGAGCGTGCGGGTGGCTTCCTCGTCCGCTTGGCGGCAACCGGTCGCGGCCAACGTGACAAGAACGCAGGCGAGAAGCGGCAGGTAGGCTTTTAGGAAATTCCCCATCTAACGATAATAGGTAAATTTTTTCGGATCGAAGGCCTCGCGGACCGCTTCCCCGACAAAGGTGAAAAGCACCAGCATGGAGACCAGCACGATGAAGGTGGAAGTGACGAGCCAAGGAGCGGATAGATTCGACAGGCCATCATTGAGCAGGCGGCCCCAAGTGGCGTATTCCGGCGGCAGACCGAAGCCGAGGTAGTCGAGCGAGGTGAGCGCGAACACCAGCCCGGAGAGTGTGAAGGGCACGACGGTGACGAGGATGGCCACGGTGTTAGGCAGCAGGTGGCGGAACAAGATGCGCGGCGTGCTGGCACCGAGGACACGGGCAGCGGAAATGTAGTCGCGCTCCTTGTCGCGGTAGGCGGCGGTGCGCATGAGGTAGGTGATGCCCATCCAGCCGAAGAGGACGAGGATGGATAGGATAACGGGCAGCCCTTTGAAACGTTCTGGGACCATCGCGGAGCAGATGATGACGATGAACAGAAAGGGCATGTTCGAGAAAATTTCGATGAGCCGTTGGGCGATGAGATCAAACCAACCGCCGAAGTAACCCATCAGCAGGCCGATGGTGATGCCTATCAGATAGACGGTGGGGACGTAGATGAGCGCGGCTTTGAAGTTCACTTGGAGGCCGCCGTAAAGGTAGGCGAGGACGTCGTAGCCCTCCGAGGTGGTGCCTAACCAATTGCCAACTTCAGGCACGGGCGGCGATGGATGGTATTTCACCGCACGCAATTCGCTGGATGGCAGAGCGAGGAAATCTTCTTTGCTACCCACGCCGTTGTAGCGATCCGAGACGAGCTTCCCGTCCTTGTATTCTGCGGTGTAAACGGGCGTGCCTTTCGCATCCCACCCGTCGGCTGGGCCACTGAGCACCCCTTTACGCATGGTGTAGCGAAGGTGCATGCGCGACTCGGCGACGTTGTGGTACTTGGCGACCAGTCCGAAGTAAGGTTTGCGCGTGCCGTCCTCGGTGTGGAGTCCCTCGCGTAAAAGCAGCTGGCGCGAGCGCGGGGGCAGCGTGTCGCCGGTGGGATCGTAAGGCACCAGTGGCAGGATCACGCGGTTTTCCTTGGAGCCTTTCCACGCGCGCTTGAGCTTGCGGTAGTCGGCTGGGGCGTCAGCGGTTTCGTCGGTGATGCCGAAATCCTTGTTCTTCAGATCGGTGGGCAGGAAGGCCGGGTAGTGCCATTTTCCCTGATAGTTGACGGCCAGCGCGCGTTTGCCGACGAGCGCCTGGTCGAGCATCGCGAGGCTGGCGAGTCCGCATAAAATGATGAGCGACCCATAACCGCGGCGAATCTCGCGGAAGCGGCGCACCTTGCGCTGGGTGATGGGGTTGGGAGGGCCGGAGAAGAACGAGCGCGCCAAGATCCACAGGCCGCCAAGGATGAGCAGCACGGCACTGAGCCAGCCGAACCACAGGATAGGCTCGGCACCCGGCGCACGGCTGAAATGCAGCCATGGCAAATCGCGGCTGACTTCGAAGAACCAGCGCGCCGTCGGAAAGGCGAGGTTCATCATCTGGCCGGTGGCGGCCAAAATTCCTAGAACCAGAAGCAGAAGTCCGATGAGCCGCGTCATTACTTGAATTTGATTCTCGGATCCACCATCGCCACCGCGAGGTCGGAAATCACCTGTCCTAACAGCATGAGGAAGGCGGCGATGGTCAGCGTGCCCATGATGACTGGCACGTCACGTTGCAGCACCGAATGGTACTGGAGCAGGCCGAAGCCTTGAATGTCGAACACGGTCTCGATGAGCATGGAACCGCCGATGAAAACTTCGACCAAGGTGCCCAAGCTGGTGGCGATGGGGATCATGGAATTGCGGAACGCGTGGCCGAAGACGGCGCGGGGAAAGCTGGTGCCTTTGGCCATGGCGGTGCGCACATAGTCGGCGGCTAGGTTGTCCATCAGGCTGTTTTTCGTCAGCATCGTCAGCATGGCGAACGAGCCGACGACATAACATAGCAGCGGCAGCACCGTGTGGTGCGCGAGGTCTTTGAGTTTGTCCCAATCGCCCATCTGATCGAACTCTGGACTGGTGAGGCCGAACAGCGGGAAGAAGTTCATGCGTGCGCCGAGGTGAACTAACAGGATGGCTCCAAGCGCGAAGCCAGGGATGGAATAGCCGAGGAAAATGAGCACCGAACTGGAGGTGTCGATGAAGGTGCGGTGCTTGAGCGCTTTAAGCACGCCGAGCGGCAGGCAGACGGCGTAGGTGATGATGGCGGTGAGCAGGCCGAAATACGCGGCCACCGGCATGCGGCTGAAGATCATCTCGCCGACGGGTTCGTTGTAGATTTGGGAACGCCCGAGATGGCCTTCGAGCAGGCCGGCGAAACGGGTTTGATAGACCACAGCGCGGGGTCGATAGGAGGGCGCGTCTTCGTGGCCGGTGTTGCGGCGGTGGTAGCGATCTTGCCTGTCCTTTTCGGTTTCGTAGCGATATTTCCACCCCTCGTCGGCGATGGGCTTGCCGGATTCTTGGAAAACGGCGGAGGTGATTGCACCGTTGGCGCGGGTGACTTTCACCGCGCGTCCGTCGCCGCGCAAAACCACGGTCGTGGTGGTTTCCGGATCGACCGCGCCGGAGATTTTTTCGTCGCCCTGATCGCCGAACTCGCCCTTGGAGATGCGGGTTTCGCGGGGAGCCGCGCCGAGCCATTGGAAGTAGGCGATGAGCACCGGTTTATCGAGGCCGTACTGCTCCTCGAGCTCTTCCATTTGCTCCTCGGTCATGCCGCCTTGCGCTTGGCTGGATGAGGAGGTGCGTTTGCCGCCTTGGTCCGCGCCACGGGCGGCCTCTTGCAGCATGCGTTCCATCGGTCCGCCGGGGACGAAGCGCGTCACCATGAACACCAGCAGGGTGATCCCGACAAGCGTCGGCGGGATCAGCAGCAGGCGGCGGAGGAAATAGCTTTTCACGGTGTTTGGTCCCCCGTGGTTCTAGTCCGTGGTCCGCATCATGCAAGGAGAGCTTTGGCGAAAATCCCCACGTTTCCCGCAGAAAAATCACTGGATTTCGCTGCGGGAACGGTGGGGTCGCAGATGCTCAGCCGACTGGGGTCAGCTCGGCAACGGCGGTCGCGTGCGCGCTGGCCTTGAAATACCGCGTCAGGAAAACGCGCGTCTCGCACAACTGTCGGAGCACTTCGGCATGGTGATCCGCGGCGGTGGCGAGTTGGCCAGCGATGGCCATGCGTTCGAGCCTAGAAAGTGGTTCGGCCACGGCGTTCATGCCGCAGGACGAGCTGGAGCCACCGAGTTTGTGCGCCAGCATGGAGACTTCCTTGGCATCTCTGCGGGTGATCGCCTTGCTGAGGGCCGAGCAAATTTCCTCGGCCTGCACCATGTAGTCGGTCGCCAATTTGATGAACATTTCCAAGTCGCCACCGATGACCTCTTGCAGCACCGAGACATCCACCGGCGGACGATCTGCGACGACCCCGCTCGCCAACGATTCGTCGGCAGGTTGCATCGCGGTGTGCGACATGTGGATGCGCAGCCACTTGTCGAGCATCTGCTTGAGATCCTCGATGCGGAACGGCTTGCTGAGATGGTCGTCCATGCCGGCTTCGAGGCTTTTCTCGCGGTCGCCGGTCATGGCGTTGGCGGTCAGCGCGACGATGCAGATGGGCCGTTCGTAAATCTGGCGGATTTTGCGCGTTGTTTCGTAGCCGTCCATGCCGGGCATTTGGCAATCCATCAGGATGAGGTCGTACTCGCTGTTTTGGAGGGCGGTGAGCACTTCGAAGCCGTCGGACGCGAGATCGGCCAAGTAGCCGAGGTTCTTGAGCTGGAGCAGGGCGACCTGTTGGTTGACCGGATTGTCCTCGGCGAGGAGGATTCTCGCGCTGTGGAACGAAGGTTCGGAGCCGTCCGTGACATCGACCGGCGCGCCCGTGGCATCAATGCCGTTGACCATGCCGAGGATGGAGGCTTCCAGGCGGGTTTGCTTCACCGGCTTGAGGACGTATTCCTCGATGCCTGCCGCGCCCAAGCTGTCCTCGGCGATTTGGTCACCGAGCGAGCTGAGGATGATGAGTCGGGTGCTGGAAATGGCGGGATCCGCCTTGATCGCCCGCGCCAGCTCCATGCCGTCCATTTCCGGCATTTGCATGTCGAGGATGGCGATGGGAATGGGGGAGCCGTTCTCGGCCCGAGTCCTGAGGAAATCGAGGGCGGCCGAACCGCCGTTGACCGCCGTCGGGCGCATCTGGAGGTTGGCGACTTGTTTTTCGAGAATGCGCAAATTCGTGTCGTTGTCGTCCACCAGCAGAACGGGCATGTCTTGGAGGGTGCGACCGGGGATACCGGCTTCTTGCTTGATGAAGCTGCACGTGAACCAGAACACCGAACCTTCTCCTGGCGTGCTATCCACGCCCACTGTGCCGCCGAGGGCCTCGATGATCTGCTTGCAAATGGAAAGCCCCAGCCCGGTGCCGCCGAACTTGCGGGAGCTCGATCCATCCGCCTGTTGGAAGGGTTCGAAAATCCGGTCCTGCGACGCTTGATCGATGCCGACGCCGGTGTCGCGCACCTCGAAGCGCAGCGTTTCGTGGCTGGCGGTCGATTGTTGCTGAGAAATCATCACGGTGACCTCGCCTTGGCTGGTGAATTTCACCGCGTTGCCCAGCATGTTGGTCAGCACCTGTTTCAGGCGTCCCGAATCGCCGCGCAGCAAGCACCACACTTCCGGACTGACGCAGCCGGCGAGCTCGATTTTCTTGGTGCGTGCGGTCGGCGCGACCATATCCATCGAGTGTTCGAGGATGTTGCGGACGTTGAAATCGTGGGACTGGAAAGTCATCGTCCCTGACTCGATTTTCGACGAATCGAGGATGTCGTTGATGATATCCAGCAGGACGTCGGCGCTGCGGCGGACGGTGTTGATGTACTCGGTTTGTTCGCGATCCAGCTTGGTGCGGATCAGCAGGTCGCTCATGCCGATGACGCCATTCATGGGCGTGCGGATCTCATGGCTCATGTTGGCGAGGAACTGCCCTTTGAGTCGTGAGGATTCGATCGCCTCGTCTCGCGCGGCGGCGAGTTGGGAAAGGATTTCGTTGCGCTCCGAGATGTTGCGTGCGGAAACGCAGAGGAATTCGCGGCCGGAGAAGGTGAATAGGCTGGCGGTGAGTTCGAACGGCAGCTCGTTGCCGGATTTGGTCAGGAAACTGGCTTCCATGGTCCGCCGCCCTTGGCTTTTCAGGCCGGCCCAGAAGTTTTCCCAGCCCGTTTCGCGGATCGTTGGGATGACCTGCACCATGCTCATCCGCTTGAGTTCGTCCTGCGGGTATTCCAGCGCCTGGCAAATGCTCGAGTTCACGTAGATCAGCTGCGATTCCGGGGAAACCCAGAACATCGCGTCCGACGCGTGATCGACGGAAAACTGGGTGAAGCGCAGAGCCTCCTCGCTGCGGCGCCTTTCCTCGATTTCCTTCTGCAGTTCCGCGGTCCGCATGGCGACCGCTTGGACCAGCGAGTCCTCGCTGCGGCGGGCGGCCTGCTGGAGCGTCCACTTGGTGGTCAGCGCGTGGGCGATCTGCTCGACCTCGATGGTGTCGAAGGGTTTTTTCAGGATGAGCAAGCGGTCGGTGCGGCCCAGTTGGGAAATGATCTGATCCCAAGAATAGTCCGAGTAGGCGGTGCAGATCACCACCTGGACATCCGGATCCACCTTCCACAGGCGCGTCGTCGTCTCAATGCCATCCCAGCCGGGGGGCATGCGTACATCCATGAAAACCAGCGAGTAAGGAGCCCCGCTCTGGAGTGCGGTGGTGACCATTTCCAAGGCTTCCTGGCCTTGGGAGGCAAAATCGAGCATGAACTTCGGATGCGCGTTGCTGTCCGCGGTGGTCCCGAAAAAGGCTTCCTCCTCGCTTTGGAACGCGCTCCGTCCCTCGTCGCAACTCAGGATTTTCCTGAAATCGGCGTGGATGGCGCGGTTGTCGTCAACGATCAGAATCCGGTGATTCTGTTCGTGCTGAAGGATGGGTGTGGAAAGGGGGGACGGAAGGCTGGGACTAGTGCCGTTCGTGGTCATTTTGGGTTTTCTGAGTTTCGGGTGTTGATGGGCAATTCAAGGGTGAATGTCGCTCCGAGGCCGTGGCCTTCGCTGGAAACGGTGAGGCTGCCGCCCATCTCGCGAGCCGCGATCGCGCCACCATGGAGGCCGAATCCATGACCGTCGTTCTTGGTGGTGAAGCCGTATTCGAAGATGCGGTTGAGGTTTTCCGTGCTGATGCCGATGCCGTTGTCGGAAACGCTGATGCGGATGCGGTCTTCCGGCACTTCCACCACGCGGACTTCCATGCGTTTGATGGCGGTGCCGTGGTCGGTCAGCGCGTGTTTGGCGTTGCGGACCAGATTGATGAGGATCTGGAGGATCTTGTGCTTATCCACCCACATCTTCGGCAGCGGGGCGAAATCGCGCACGATCTCGATGTGATGGCGCAAGAACATGCTCGCGCTCATCTGCAAGGCATCTTCGACAAGCAGGCCGATGTCGGTGAATTCCTGCAACCCGCCGACATTCGCGTAGCCCTGTTGGACACGGATGATCTGAGCGATGTGGTCGATGTTGCGCGTCAGCAACTCAAGTTCTTCGAGCACCGAGGATTGCTCTTCGACCAGGCGTTGGGAGAGCTTTTCTAAAAAGTCTGGCAACATGCGCCCTTGCGGCGTGTCGGTGACGAAAGCACCCAACTGCGCCTCGTGCTGCTTGAGCAGTTGCGCGGTTCTGACGACGCTGGAAATCCGCGAATCGCGGACCTTTTCCGTCAGCACGGACGACGAGACATTCACGCTGTTGAGGACGTTGCCGACGTTGTGGAGGACGTTGGCCGCCACCTCGCTCATGCCGGCCCGGCGCGAGAGATCGATGACCTGCCGTTGCAGCCGCTCCTGCTCCATTTCGGCAAGTTTGCGCGCCGTGATGTCGCGGGAAATGCCGATGATTCCAATGATTTCTCCGGCGGAGTTGCGATGCGGCACCTTGGTCGTGGAAACCCAGCGCTCGCCGCCGCCTGGCAACTTGTTTGCCTCTTCCTTGCCCACGATCTCGCCGCCGCTTTCCATGATCCAGCACTCGTCGGCGTAGGCCTGCGAAGCGTGGGTCTCGGTGAACAGATCGTGGTCGGTCTTGCCCACCGCCTCTTCGGGATCCGTCAGGCCGTGATTGGCCGCAAACGCCGTGTTGACGCGGATGAAACGGCTCTCCCTGTCCTTGAAATAGATGTAGTCAGGACTCGTCGCCATCAGGCTGTCCAACAGGCTAATTCCAGGGACGGTTTCGAGCTCGACCGTATCGTATCCGGTCAAATCGCTGGCAATGAAGGCATTGGATGAGATCATCGGTGCGGATGAACAAGAGGAAATTTTCACAAATGGCGAGGAAATTTTACAAATCCGTAAAATAAATTTAATTAAACCAAAATATTTTACGGGATGACGTGGGGGCGCGAGTTTTTCGACACGGTCGGGAAGTTTCCGCTGCCATTCCGCCGCCGCCTCGGCATGCTGCGCTGCGTGATGTCTCGATGCCTGTGGGCGCTCGCCGCCGTTTCCAGCCTTTTCCTCGCCTCCTGCCAGAAGGAGACCCAGGTCGAGCGAGCCAATCGCGAGGGGATTTTGTTAGTGGGCAACGCGAACGAGCCCAAGGGGCTCGATCCCCACATCGTCTCGGGAGTGCTGGAGTCGAACATTCTCCGCGCCTTGTTCGAGGGACTCATTACCAGCGACCCGGCAAGCGACACGGCGACTCCCGGCGGAGCGGCGCTCGAAGTCACGCCGGACGCCACGGCCACCGTCTGGACCGCCAAACTCCGTCCCGACGGTAAATGGTCGGACGGCACCCCGGTCACTTCGCAGGATTTCGCGTTTTCCTACGAACGGATGCTCACTCCCGAACTCGGCGCAAAGTATGCGGAAATGCTCTATTTCCTTAAAGGCGCGGAGAATTTTAACAAAGGGCTCACTACGGATTTTTCCACCGTCGGCGTGGAAGTGGTCGATGATGAAACTCTGCGGCTCACCCTGCGCGGCCCGACCCCATATTTCCGCGAAATCCTCAAGCACTACACCTGGACCGCCGTGCCGCGCCATGTCGTCTTGAAATACGGCACCATTGGCCAGCGCGGAAATCCATGGACTCGCCCGGAAAACATAGTTGGCAACGGTCCCTATCAATTGAAATCTTGGCGCCGCACGGACCACATTGAGGTCGAGCGGAATTCCCATTACTGGAATGCCGCGAATGTCACCCTCAACGGTGTCCGCTTCCTCCCGATCACCAACCTCTACACCGAGGGCCGCATGTTCCGCGACGGCCAACTCCACGTCACGTATTCCGCCACGCCCGAGGTCGTCGATTTGATGAAAAAGGAGCACCCCGAGGAACTCCGCCAAGAACCCTATGTCGGCACCGCGTTCTATCGGTTCAACACCACACGCAAACCGCTCGACGACCTCCGCGTGCGCCAAGCTCTCAGCTTCGCAGTGGATCGCCAATCCCTCTGCGAGAACGTTTTCCGCGGCTACAAGCCAGCCTATGCGATGACCCCGCCGATGGGGAACTACGACCCGCCGCATATCGCCACCTTCAACAAGGAAAAGGCCCGCCAGCTTCTGGCGGAAGCCGGCTATCCCGGCGGCAAAGGGTTTCCCCGATTGAAGATCCTCGTGGCCAGTCGGGAAACCGCCCAGACGCTGGCACAGGCCGTGCAGGCAATGTTCCGTGAAACGCTCGGCATCGAAGTGGAAATCGATTTCAAGGAATGGACCGCCTACCTTGTCGCCATGCAGGATCTCGATTACGACATCGGCTACGGCGGCTGGATCGGCGACTACCTTGATCCGCTGACATTTCTCGAAATGTGGACGCCGGGAAACGGCAACAACAACACCGGTTGGGAGAGTCCCCAGTTCGTAACATTGCTTCAACAGTCCTTCCAGGAAGTCGATTCTGCCAAGCGCTTTGATCTTCTCCATCAGGCGGAAACGATCCTCGTCGAGGACACGCCCATCTTGCTCGTCGCTTGGCAGGCGCGGAACTATCTGGTGGATCCTGCCGTCGAAGGTTGGAACCCGTTATTGCTTTCCAACAATCCCTATCAGTTCATGCGGCTCATTCCCGGACGCAAGGCGGCGGATACCGGAGAACCCACGAAATCTCTGAAAAAATGATCCGCCTCATTCTCAGTCGCCTCTGCCAAGGCATCATCACCTTGTTCGTCCTTGTCACGCTGACGTTTTTCCTGGTTCACGCCATGCCGGGCAGTCCCTATACCGACGAGAAGGCGATTCCCGCCCACGTCCTCAAGCGCATGAAGGAATACACCGGCCTCGATCAGCCGCTGCCTGTCCAATACGTGACCTATCTGAAAAACCTCATTGTCCATCAGGATCTGGGAGACGTGATCAAGAAGGACGGCGTTAAGGTTTCGGAAATCATTTCCGAGTCGTTTCCCGTGTCGCTCGGCCTCGGTGTGATGTCCATCGGCATCGCCCTGATGGTCGGTATTCCGGCGGGAATTGTCGCCGCTGTTAGAAAAAACACCATCATCGATTTTTCGTGCCTCGCCGCGGCCATGGTGGGCATTTGTCTGCCGAGCTTCGTCATCGGTCCCTTGCTCGCCGTGACTGCGGGCCTCGGACTGAAATGGGTTAATGTCGCCGGTTGGTCATCACCCAGCGACTGGATCCTGCCCTCCGTCACCCTTGGCCTAATCAACGCCGCCTACCTTGCTCGCCTCGCGCGCGGCGGGATGCTGGACGTGCTTTCCCAAGACTACATTCGCACCGCCCGCGCAAAGGGTGCGCCGCCCACGCGCATCGTCATCCGCCACGCCCTGCGCGGCGGCCTGATTCCCGCCGTCGCCTTCATCGGTCCGTCATTCGCGGGAATGATCTCCGGATCGTTTGTGATAGAAACCATCTTTCAAGTCCCAGGCATGGGCCAGCATTTCGTCAATGCCGCCAGCGACCGCGAGTTCTTCCTCATCCAGGGTCTCGTCCTCTTCTACGGTTTCCTCATCGTCGGCGCGAACCTGCTGGCTGACCTCGCCCAGATAGCCCTCAACCCGAGATTGCGCAAAGCATAACAGTTCATGGAAAAAGGCACCTCACTCTGGAAAGATGCTTGGCATCGCCTCGCCCACAACCGCGCGGCGATTCTCAGCCTCTGGGTACTCATCGTCATTCTTCTGCTTTGTTTCATCGGTCCGCTGATGCCGTTCGTGAAAAGCCCGACAATTATTAATCTATCTAACTCCTCCGCCGCGCCATCCTTCGTTCACTGGTTCGGCACCGATCAGTTGGGTCGTGATCTCTTTTCCCGCGTGCTTTACGGAGGTCAGGTTTCGCTATTGGTCGGACTGGTTGCCACGACCGTCGCCGTGTTCATCGGCGTCATTTACGGAGCCATCGCCGGATACGCCGGCGGAAAAATCGATGACCTGCTCATGCGCTTTGTCGACATCCTGTTCGCGCTGCCGTTTCTCGTATTGGTCATTCTCTTTGCCCTCGTCGTCGATAAACCGGCCTCCGAATTTACAGAATGGGTCATCAAAACCACTGGCTTCGCCCGCGACCGGGTGGCACCTATCACCACTCTCATCCCCTTGTTCATCGCAATCGGAGCGATCGGCTGGCTGACCATCGCGCGAATCGTTAGAGCGCAGGTCATGGCCATCAAAAAACAGGAATTCGTCGAAGCCGCCGTCTCTCTCGGCCTTGGCCGCGGCCGCATCCTCTTTCGCCACATCCTGCCCAACGTCATCGGACCCATCATCATCTATACCACTCTCGCAGTCCCCGGCATCATGCTGCTGGAAAGCGTGCTCTCGTTTCTTGGCCTCGGTGTTAAGCCGCCTAACAGTTCTTGGGGTATCCTCATCAAGGAAGGTGCCGACCGTATGGAAATTAACTGGCTGCTGCTTTTCTTCCCGGCCTTCTTCTTCGCCACCACGCTGTTTGCCCTCAACTTCCTCGGCGACGGCCTGCGCGACGCGCTCGATCCAAAGTCGGCGAAGGATTAAGAGGGCTTCCTTGCGAAACTCGGTTAGGCCGTCGCGGCGCTACAGCTCTTGGCCGCAGTGTTTGCAATAGTTGGCGGCGGGGTCGTGGCCGGTCCAGCCGCATTCGGGGCAGCGGCGGCGGTCCATGCTGACTTGTTGCAGGCTCTTGCCGAGTTCGGCGCTGACGATGCCGGTGGGCACGGCGATGATGGAAAAGCCGGTGAGCATCATGAAGGAGGCGATGAATTTGCCGATGACAGTGAGCGGTGCGACATCGCCGTAGCCGACGGTGGTGATGGTGACGATGCCCCAGTAGATGGATTGCGGGATGGAGCTGAAACCGGGGTTGTGCGCGCCCTCGATGAGATACATCAGCGTGCCCTCGATGGTGACGAGGGTGAGGATGGCGAAGAGGAAAACGGCGATCTTGGGGCTGCTGGCGCGGAGGGCGTTGAGCAGGACGTTGGCTTGGCCGAAGTGGCGCGCCATTTTCAGGACGCGGAACATGCGCAACAGGCGCAGCACCCGGATGACCATGAGGTATTGGCTGCCGACGAGGACAAGAGCGATATAGGTGGGTAAGAGTGAGAGTAGGTCAACGATGCCGTAAAAGCTGAGCGCGTAATGGCTTTTGGTCCGCACGACGGCCATGCGGACGAGGTATTCAACCGTGAAAATTACGGTGAAAATCCATTCGAGGATCAGGAACAGGCGACCGTGAGCCAGGCGCAGCGGTTCGACACTTTCCAGCATGACGACGAGGACGCTGGCGGAAATCAGGATGAGCAGCGCGATGTCGTAGGCGCGTCCGGCCACGGTGTCGGCGCGGAAGATGATGCGCCAGATTTTCTCGCGGAGCGGATGGTCGACGGGTTGCTGCGGCGGGGTTGGCATCGCAGCGGAGGGTTAGCCGATTTCTTGGGAAATGAGGCGAAGAATTTCGTGGCGACCGCTGCCGTCCTTGGACGAACTGACGATCACGGGTGGCACGCCTTGCAGGTGGGTGGGCAGGGCGGCGAGGAAGTTTTCGACGGACGTGCGGGTCTTGGTGGCGGATTGCTTGTCGGCCTTGGTGAAAAGCAGTGCGAAGGGCACGCCGGTGTCGCCGAGCCAAAGGAGGAAATCCAAGTCGATGCGTTGCGGTGGCAGGCGCGAGTCGATGAGGACGAAGACGCGGCGCAGCTGCGGGCGTGAGGCGAGGTAGGTGCCAGCGGATTCGTTGAAATCGATTTTTTCGCTCTTGGCGACCTTGGCGAAGCCGTAGCCAGGGAGGTCGACGAGGCTCCATGAGCCGTTCATGACGAAGAAGTTGAGCAGGCGAGTCTTGCCGGGGGTGGCGGAAACTTTGGCCAAGCCATCCTTGTTGGACAGCATGTTGATGAGGGAGGATTTGCCGACGTTTGAGCGACCGATGAAGGCGAATTCGGGCCTTTCCCAGGCGGGTGCGCCGTCGATGCCGGCGGCGCTGATGTGGAAGACGGCGGATTTGATCTGCATGACGGAGGAGGCCGGTGGCGGGGAACATCCGCATGAAATGGCGACGGCTCCCGGCTCGACGCTCCTGGACAGTTCGCTGGCGGGCAAGGAAATTTCGGGCCGCTGGGCCGTTAGGGCATCGCCGTGGCGCTCTTGATGGCGCTTTCCGAAAGGGTCTTGGCGGCAGACTCAGCGTTGGCCGCGGGCGGGGCGGTCGGATTGACGAAGTTGAGCAATTGCATCGCGAAACGAACGTCTTCGGTGGAATCGGTGCTGGCTGCGCTGGCGGCAGTCGATTTTAGGTTGGCCGCTTGGCGGACGTTGCGGGCGAGCGAGACGGCGGCGGCTGGGTGGTCGGTCACCACTGGAGCGGCGGGGAAGAGCCAGATTGCGCCGCCGACGAGGCAGACGACACCGATGAGGATCCAAGAAAAGGTGCAGCTGGTGCGTTGGCGTTGCGCCTCGAGCTCGTGTTGGCGGGCTTCCAGCATCACCCGGAGCTGCGCTTCGGAAGGGTCACGTTGGTAGCGTCTCTTGTCTCGCGTCGCCATGGGCGGGGTTGATAGCGGGCGGGTTGGGTGATGTCAAATGCTGGGAATTGATCTCCCTGGCTCAGGCATCGGTGGCCAGTTTCCCGCTGCCGACGAGGCGTTCGAAAATCGGTGACGCCATGAGCGTGGTGATGACCGCCATGATGACGAGGGTGGCGAAAAGGCCCTCGCTGATGATGCCTTTTTGCAGGCCGATGTTGATGATGATGAGTTCCATGAGGCCGCGGGCATTCATCAGAGTGCCGATGCCGAGGGCTTCGCGGTTGGAGAGGCCGGTGGCGCGGGCGGCGAGCCAGCAGGCGATGCCCTTGCCGAGGACGGCGGCGACGAGGACGGCACCGCACATCATCCAAAGGTAGCCTGTGTTGAGTAGGCCGATCTTGGTGTTGAGGCCGGAGTAGGTGAAAAACAGAGGCAGGAGCAGGGCAACGGTGAGCGGTTGGATGCGGCCCATGAGGTCGCGAGTGACAACTCCGCGTGGCATGGCAGCTCCCATCACGAAGGCTCCGAAGACGGCGTGGAGGCCGATTTTATCGGTGAAGTAGGAACCGAAAGCCATCAGCGCAAGACCGACGACGAGGCCCGCTTCGTTGAGGACGTCGTCTTTCACGAACCACTTTTGGACGCGAGCGATTAGGGGGCGGATGAGGCCGAGGGTGACGGTGACGTAGGCGATACCGCCGCCGATGTTGACGAGCGCATGGGTCCAGTTGTTGTCGAAACTTGCGAGGACGACGGCGAGCAAGCACCAGGCGACGGCGTCATCGATGGCACCCGCACCTAGGGCGACGGTGCCCATGGTCGTGCCCGCGAGTTTTTTGAAATGGATGATGCGCGCCAGCATGGGAAACGCGGTGATGCACATCGAAGCGCCGAGGAAAAGCATGGCCTCAGAGAGCTGCGTCTTGGCTGGGAAAAGCTGGGTGTGGTGGAAGAAAATGTATGCCAAGCCCGCGCCGAGGACGAAGGGCGCGACCATCCCGGCGATGGACACGGCGATCGCGCTCTTCAGCTTTTGCTGCACGATATCGACGCGGAATTCCATGCCGACGACGAACATGTAGAGCGCGAGTCCGAGCTGGGAGGCGGGAAAGAGGTAGCTCTGGGTGTCGCGGGTGGCTTGGGTTTTGTCCCACGGAAACAGCCAAGCTTGGGCTTCAGGCGCGAGCAAACCAAACAGCGATGGCCCGAGCAGCACGCCCGCGATCATTTCCGCCACGACTTGCGGTTGGCCGAATTTCGCGGCAATCGCACCGACCAAGCGGCAAAAAAGCAGGATACAGCCGAGTTGAAGGAAAAACTGAACCGCAAGATCGAGATTGTCCATGGTTGTGAAGGCAGATGGAATACAGAAATAGGCAATGCCTATACAAGTGAATTTCGATTCGCATTTCCGTAGAATTTCGCCAGCTTGGGCATCCGATGAGCGAACCGCTGGAATTCCGTCACTTGCGCTATTTTCTCGCCGTGGCAGAGGCGGGGAGCTTCAGCCGCGCGGCGGATAGGCTGGGGATTTCTCAACCCAGCGTGTCCCAGCAAATGCGGGATTTGGAGGCCGAATTGCAGGTGTCGCTGTTCCAGCGCCGGGGGAAGCGCATCTTGCTCACGGCGGTGGGCTTGGTTTTTCAGGAACACGCGCGGGCGATTTTGGCGCAGCTGGAGAGTTTGTTGCAGGACCTGACGCTGGAGCCGGATCAGCGCAGGGGATCACTGCACATCGGGGTGGTGCCCATCCTGAACGTGGCGTTGATGCCGCATTTGCTGAGCTGTTTCGCCGCCGAGCATCCAGGCGTGAGCGTGGTGGTGGAGGAAATTTCCTCGACGGAAATCGAGACGGCGCTTGAAGAAGGGAAGATGGACGTGGGCTTGGGGTTTTTAACCCGCCACTCGCCGAACCTGCATTACGAACGGCTGTGCGACGATGCCTTCGCGCTGGTGGTGCCGGAGAATCATCCTTGGGTCGCGCGGGAAGCGGTCGCGGTGGAGGATTTGCATGGGCAACGTTTGTTGCAGCTGCCGGATAGCTTTGTGATGCGGAGGATGTCGGATGAAATTTGCCGCAAGCACCGAGCACGGCCGCGCATCGTGGCGGAAATCAACGCCATCGAAACCTTGTTGCGCTCGCTCCATGGGCTGGAGGCGGCGGCGCTGATGCCGAACATCGCGCTGTGCGGGCGCGAGGGTTTGCGGCTGCGGGCGATCCCTTTGCAGGGCCAAGACTTGTCCTTGGAAATCGGCTTGCTGCGGCTAATCGATGCGGAAGTGAACAGCGCGATGGGCGCATTCACGCAGTTGGCGCGGACCGAGGTGCCGAAGCTGATCGAGGTCTAACGCTTTTCGATGGCCACCAGCGTAATGTCGTCCATCTGCGGACCGTCGCCGGTGAATTTCCGCAACTCTTCCTGCATGCGGGTGAGCACGGCCTCGGCCCCTAACGGCGCGGCGCAGCGGAAGGTTTCGGACATGCGCTCCATGCCGAATTCCTCCTCGTTGGGGTCCACCGCTTCCTTCACGCCGTCGGTGTAGAAAAGCACGCAATCGCCTGGCTCCATGGTCAATTCCAGATCGCGGGTGACGCGTTCGAAAACCGTGCCGCTGTCGATGCCCAGTGCCAATCCGGGCGAGCGCAGCAGCTCGACCTTGCCCGTTTCGTGGCGGAAAAGCAGCGCGGGATCGTGGCCGGCACGGGCCATGGTGAGGGTGGCGCGTTGGGGATCCAAGATGGTGTAGGCCATGCTGATGAACATGTCCTCGCGGATGTCCGGGAAAAGCTGGCGGTTCACCGCAGCCATGGCGACGGAGGGCGAGAGCACGCCCGGCGCGTAAGAACGCAACGCGCTGCGACACATGGCCATGAGCAGGCCGGCCGGCACGCCTTTGCCGGACACGTCGGCGATGACGATGCCGAACTGCTGCTCGGCGACGTGAATGTAGTCGTAGTAATCGCCGCTGATGATGCGGGCAGGGACGTTGGTGCCGCTGATGCGGAAGCCTGAAATGACCGGATCCGCCTGCGGCAAAAGCACGCGTTGGACTTCGCGGGCATTCTGCAGCTCGCTTTCCATGGCCCGTTTTTCGTGGGCCTCGCGATGGATGCGCGCGTTGCCAATGGCGAAGGAAGATTGCTCGGCGGCGGAGCGAAAAACGGCGAAGTCGTTGGCGGTGAATGCGCCGTCCGCGTGCTGGCGGGCGACGACGAGCACGCCGAGATCCTTGTTGGCGTGGCGCAGTGGGGAGAGCAGCGCGCTGACGTTGTCCGGATAGGGATTCGCCGCGTCGAACATGGCCGGATGGCTCTTGAGATCCCGCACCAGGATGGGTTCGCCGGCTTTTAAACAATGCCCGAGTATCCCTTGCAGGACGGGCACCCGCGACAAGCGCAGGTGGCTTTCCAAAGCGCGCGGATCTTCCGCGGCGCGCTCGCGGATTTCCGGCGGCACGCTGACCAGCGCCGGACAATCCTCGGAAATGTAGGACGGGTTGAGGAAATCGCTTTCTGGACTCAGGAAATAAATCGCGCCGCCCCGTGCGTCGACCACGCCGTCGATGCCATCCACGATGATGCGGGAAAGCACGGCCGATGACGGCTCGTTTTCGATGGCCGCGCCTAGCTCGTGGAGAAACCTGAACATGCGTTCCTCTTCGCCTTCCAGCGCGTCGAAGCGGCGACGTATCGATTTTGCGCGCCGCCGTTGTTTGGTTAGGGCGGCCACCAATGCGACCACGACCAAGGTCCAAACGATAAAGGAAATGACGGTCGGGACGTGCATGGTGGGCGATTCATGTCCGGGGAGTCATCCCGCTCACTCGCCGGATGGACCGGATTTTTTCTCTTTCTCTGCCAGTTCCTTTTCTAACATCGTGACTACGTTGGAGAAGGTTTCCGCATTTTTCTCGTTTTGTCCGGCCAGTTCTTGATGGGCTTCGAGCACGAGCTTCGTGCGCTGCAAGGAGGTGGGGGAAGGCGTGGCCTCGGGCGGAACCAGTGCTTTGCGCACTTGATCGAGGTGGCCGCGCCAGCTTGCTTCGGGCGGATCGATCTGCATCAGGAAATCGAGTCCCAAATCCTCCAGCGAGCGGTGGTTGCGGCTGCCGGGATCGACGATCTGGAGGGCTCCGCCCTCTTGCGCGGCCAGCCGCGCGGCCATGCCAGCCAAGGTGCCCATGAAGGTGGAATCCATGCCGGTACAGGCCTCAAGGTCCACCACCAGGATTTTCTCTCCCGCCGCGATTCTCTGGTCACCGAACGCCTTCATCGTGGGGCTGTTCAGGAACGAGCCTTTCCCGTTGCAGCGGATCCAACTGAATCCATCAAAGATTCCGGCTAAAATGGGGCATTCCGTAGTCACTGAAAGAAGACCGTCATCCGGACGGCAAAAGGTTGCCGACCTTAGTAACCACCCAGAGGGCGGTCAATCACCCATCTGGAAATTTGGCGTCTCATTTCCACAGGTAGGATTGGCGGGTGGCGATCTCGCGTCCGCCACGGCGCAGCGTTGCTTTCCACGTCAGCACCTTGCCGTTTTTGAAGAAATCTTCGCCGATGATGGCGAACTCCGCCTTGCCGTGGGTGGTGGCTGCCGGGTAGCTGCGCGTCATGCGCTTGACGAGGCTGGCGGTGGCTCCCTGTTGGTATTGGAAAATGAGTTCGACCTCGCCTTGGCCAGCGCCGGCGGTGTCTTGCCAAATCAGCGTGTAGTACTGGCCGAGGCGTTCGCGCCTTTCCTCCAAGCTCACCGCGCCGCGCAAACGACGGGATTTTTCCATCCGCGCCATCGGCTCGTCCGCCGTTTTGGGGACTTGGTCGCGGAGGAGGAATTGCTTCACCGCAAGGGGTTCGGTAGGTCCCGCGCAAGCGCCGAGGAGGAGCATCGCCAGAAGGGCAGGGAAACGGATCACGAGCGGATTCAAGCAAGGCGCGGATCAGATACAAGGCGCAAGCCGTGGATGGACGCTTTTCACTTTTGACGGGCCATGCCAAGCGCGTCTAACGTCCCGAGAAATGAGCGAAACAGAGCGCACGGAAATCAAGCTGGAATTCGACACCCCGAGCTTCCTTCACGCCCTTTTCGCGAACGATCCGAAAAACCTCGGCCATCTGGAAAGCTTGCTCGGCGTGGACACCGTCACCCGCGACGGCTGGATCGTTATTTCCGGAGCGCCCGACGCAGTGGCTCGGGCGCGTGCGGTTTTCATCGATCTGGAAGCGGCCCAGCGCCAAGGCAGGGTGATTTCTCAACGCGAATTTCGGCTGGCGGTGGATGTCGTGGCGGGCAGCGGCGCGATCGGCGTGAACGAGCTTTCCGGGGTGAAACTCGTCGGCTCGCGCGGTCGCAAGCCGGTGATTCCACGCACCCCGGCGCAACTCGGCTATGTCCGCGCCATCGAAACGCACGACGTCACCTTCGGCCTTGGCCCGGCTGGCACGGGCAAAACTTATCTCGCGATGGCGATGGGACTGACGTTGTTGAAAAACCGCGTCATGCAACGCATCATTCTCACCCGCCCGGCGGTGGAAGCGGGCGAGGCGCTCGGGTTCCTTCCTGGCGACCTCCAAGAAAAAGTCGCGCCATACCTGCGCCCGCTTTACGACGCCATCCACGACATGCTCGATCCCGAGGAAGCGCAGCGCTACCTCGACGAGGGGACCATCGAAATTGCGCCGTTGGCGTTCATGCGCGGCCGCACGCTTTCTCGGTCCTTTGTCATCCTCGACGAGGCGCAGAACACGACGCGTGAGCAGATGTTCATGGCGCTCACTCGGCTGGGTGAGGATTCGCGCATGGTCATCACCGGGGACAGCACGCAGGTGGATTTGAAACCGGGCGTCCGCTCCGGTTTGGCGGAAGCCGAGCACGCGCTCCAAGACGTGGAAGGCATCGCGTTCCAACGGTTTTCAAAATCCGACATCGTCCGCCACCCGGTGGTGGAGCGCATCGTGGATGCCTACGAGCGCTATCGGGCGTGAATCCGCTTACTCTTCGCCATTTGGCGGCAGCGGCATGCTTTCTTCAGCCGCTGGCGGAGTGACCGGGGTGACATCGACGGCAGGGGTGACGTCCACCTCTGGAGTGACATCGACGGGCGGGGTTGCGAACGTGTCCGTCGTCGGAGTGACAGGCGGCACCGGTGCCGTGACGGCTGGCGCGTCTGGGTCGATGACCGTGGGGATCGCGCCTTCCGGCGGCAGGCCGGATGGGTCGAAAGTGGGAAGCGGCTCGATGGGGCCGGAGGCACCCGGAAGCGGCGGATAAACTTGGAATTCGTTGGCACCTTGGATGGGCGCGGCGGCCACCGCGTTGGGATCTTCCAGCATCACGGACGGCACGAAGCCAATTTCGCCGCTGTCCAACTCCACCTTCACGTAGCTACCGCTGGTGGTGATCACCTTCATCGAAGTGCCGCGGGCAAGCACCTTGTCGGCATCCGCATCGCCTTTCGGACGTTCCTTAAAGAATGCGGTGCTGTTCATCGAGGCGCGGACAAACTGGCCTGCGGTGAAGGTCGGGGCCTGCACGGCATTGGAATCCCGCTGCGATCCCGGTGCGTTGAGCGGGTCGAAACTGCCGCTAGAAATCGGCGTGTTCATCGTTTCACACGCCACAAGTCCGAGAGCCGCGAGAGGGGCAAGAGCCAGGATGCACTTCATAGAGGAAGGAAACTGGCACGCGGCCTAGAGCCGGTCAACGCCATTTCAGCCCCGTGAACACGGGTCTATCGGCTGCGCCGGATGATGGTGTTGCGCTCGTCTAGCAACAGGTTGGTCGAGGTGACCGGAGTTTCTGAATAACCAAATGCCATGATGGCCACGCGCTCGCCCGCCTTGATGAGGTGGGCCGCGCCGCCATTGATCAAGATGTGGCCGGTTTCTGGTGGGCCGGGCAGGACATACGTTTCCAGCCGCGCGCCGGTGGTGATGGAGGCGACCAGCACCTTCTCGCCGGGCCAGATGTCAGCGGCTTCCATCAAGTCCGTGGGGATTTCGATGCTGCCCTCATACTCGACATCCGAGCCAGTAATCATGGCCCGATGCAGCTTGGATTTCAGGACTTCCCGTAACATGGCGGGAAGGAAACGGCCCGCAGGACCGACGTCAAGCGCATCCCGCGTGATAAAATACGCGCAGTCCGCACGATCTCGCTTGCCCGTCGGACAGCGGGGTCCTACCTCCTGCGCCGTCGGGATGCTCCCGACTCTCTTCAGGAAGCCCCTCGCCGGGGCGGGAAATTGATGGGGAAGCCGGTGTGATTCCGGCGCGGTATCGCCACTGTGATTCCGGTTTTCGTAAAACGAGGGCCGGTCAGCCAGATCACCAGCCTGGGGGGATTTTTCAACCGTCCGCGAATTTCGGACCTTGGATCAAACCACGAATGAACCAACCCCACCTGCCTCACCGAGGCACCTGCCGGAGTGCCTTGGCACTGCTCGCCCTGCTCGTCCCTTTTTCCGCCACGGCGGAGGAAGCGCCCCTCAAGCAGGAACCCGCCCCTGCGGAAAACGCCAAGCCCCTGGAGCCGTTGGTCGTCTCCGCCCTGCGCGTGCCGCAAGATCCAGCCAAGGTGACCTCTTCCGTCACCGTGCTCGAGCCGGACGCCTTGCAAGATCAAGGGCTTTACCAACTCCGTGACGCGCTCAACCAGTCGCCCGGCGTGATTTCCACCTCCACCGGCGGCCAAACCGGTGCACTCGGTTCGCTCTTCATCCGCGGCACCACCACCGCCTACTCGCAGGTCGTCGTCGACGGCATGCGCCTCGGCGATTCGACCACGCCGATGGGCAATTTCCTGGCTGCCAGCCGTACCTACGACGTCGGTCGCATCGAAGTGCTGCGTGGCCCGCAAGGCGCGATCTATGGCGGTGAATCCATCGGCGGCGTGCTGTGGTTGGAAACTCCGCGCGGCAGCGGCGCTCCCAGCGGCTCGGCCACAGTGGAAGCTGGCTCGTTCAACTCGCTCGACACCCACGCCACCTTCCAAGGGACGCTCGGCAAGCTTTCCTACTTCCTCGGCGGCGGCTATCAGGAAACCGACAACGACACCGCTGACCAAGATTTCCACCAAGGCAACGTCGCGCTGCGGCTCGAAGGCGAGCTCAGCGACGTTTGGATCGTCGGCACCACCTACCGTGGCGTGGACTCGTACTACAACAACCTCGGCAACTCGGACGACCGCCTCGACGGCTCGCTCGTCACGCTTTACGCCACCGGTGAAATTTCCACCGCTTGGACCGCGCGCTTTCACGCAGGCTACCAGCAGGAGTTCTACGACAGCGATTCGTCCTTCGGCAACTACGGCACCGACCTTCGCGCCGGCAGTTTCTCCACCGACCAGGAAATCACGCTCGCCGAGGACGTCCGCCTCCTCGCGGGTGCCTACGTTCACCAGAGTTCGTTTGAAAACACCATCGGCACCGACGAAAGCCGCGAACGCTACGGCCTGCACGCCGTGCTCGAATGGGACATCCTTGAAAACCTAACCACCACGGCCGCCGTGCGTTGGGAAGACTACGATGCCTATGGCGACGAGACCACTTGGCGCTTTGGTTCGATTTATAATATCGTGGCCAGCGGCACATCGCTGCGCGGCGGTGTCGGCAGCTCGTTCCGTGCGCCGTCCTACCTCGACCTCTTCGGTTCGTCGTTTGGTGCAGGCAATCCCAACCTCGACGCGGAATCGTCGCTCGGCTGGGACCTCGGCATTGGTCAAGAAATTGGCAAGCACCACCTGCTCGAACTGACGTGGTTCGACAACCAAATCACCGACCAGATCCAGGCCTTCCCAACGCCGCCGGTCAATCTATCCGGTGACACCTCGACCAATGGTCTTGAACTCGGCCTTCGCGGCAGCTGGCTGGAAAACGCGCTGAACTACCGCATCGCTTGGACCTACCTCCATGAAAGCCTCAGCGACCAGCCACGCAACGCCGTGACCACCTCCATCGACTGGGCACCCGCCGACAAGGTGCTCGTCGGCGTCGGCGCGACGGGACTGTCCGACCACTCGTGGGGCGGAGATCCGATCGATGGCTACATCATCACCCGCCTTTACGGTTCCTATCAGCTGACGAAAAACGTGAAACTCCACGCCCGCGTCGAGAACGCGCTGAACGAAGACTATCAGCTCGCCAGTTTCTTCGGCAGCCCCATCCAAGGTGCTGGCAGCGGCATCTACGCCGGCATCACCGTGGATTGGTAAGGAGTAGGGACACTCCTGTCCCTTCTTAGAACTCAGCAAACAAGGCCGCGGAAAGCATTCCGCGGCCTTCATGCGTTCTGCTCTCTCACATCCGGCATTGTGATCCATCGACCGCTGCGGTGGAATGCGCCCGGTGCTAGCTCCGCTCGATCGAAAACTGCTGCGCGACATCGGCAAGATGAAGGGGCAAGTCGTCGCTGTGAGTCTCGTCATGGCCTGCGGGCTGGCGATGATGATCATGACGCGCAGCCTCATCCTGACGCTGGAATCCACCCGCGGGGCCTATTACCAGCAGTTCGCGATGGCCGATATTTTCGCCACGCTCAAGCGCGCGCCGCTTTCCGTGGGCGAGCAAATCGCCGACCTGCCAGGCGTGGCAACCGTGGAAACCCGGGTGGCGGTGGACGTCACCCTGGATTTGCCCGGCCTGGCTGAACCGGCGACGGGTCACATCATTTCGCTGCCTGAGGATGGCGGTCCGCCCAAGCTCAACCGACTGTTCCTGCGCACCGGTCGCCTGCCGCGTTCGGACGACCGGCGCGAGATCGTGCTCGGTGAGTCGTTTGCTCTAGCCAATAACCTAACACTCGGGGACTCGCTGGTCGCGGTGATCAACGGTCGCCGGGAAACGCTCAAAATTTGCGGCATCGGGCTTTCCCCGGAGTATGTGTTCGAGGCGCGCGTCGGGGAAACCTTGCCGAACCACAAGCGATTCAGCGTGATTTGGATGAACTATCGTGCGCTGTCCGTGGCCTATGACATGGACGGTGCCTTCAACGACGTCTGCGTGGATCTTTCCCCCGGTGCCAATCCGCAACCGGTCATCGAGGGATTGGATCGCTTGCTTTCGCGCTACGGCGCGGGCGGGGCCTTCCTGCGCAAGGAGCAACCGTCCGCCCAACGGCTGGACGACGAACTGCGCGTGCTGCACTCGCTCGCCGTCGCCTATCCGCTGGTCTTCCTCAGCGTCGCCGCTTTCATGGTGAATGCGGTGCTGGCGCGTATTGTTAGGTTGCAGCGCGAACAAATCGCCCAGATGAAGGCGCTCGGTTACTCGGCCAGCCAGGTTGGTGTGCACTACCTAAAATTCGTTCTCGTCATCGGCGTGTTAGGAACCGTCCTCGGTGGCATCGCCGGGCGCTTCATGGGCGGCGGGCTGGTGAACATGTACACGCTGTTCTTCCGCTTTCCGTCGCTGGTTTTTCAAATGGACTACAGCGCGCTCGGGCTGGCGCTGGTCATCAGCTTGGGGGCCTCGGTGTTGGGCGTGCTGACCGTCGTCTGGCAGGCGGTGAAATTGCCACCCGCCGAGGCGATGCGCCCCGAGCCGCCGGCAGATTTTAAACCGTCCTTGTTCGAGCGCATCGGGCTGACACGCTACTTCAGCCCGGTGACGCGGATGGCATTGAGAAACATCGAGCGTCGTCCGTGGCAGGCCGTTTTCACCGCCAGCGGCCTTTCACTCGCCACTGGCCTGATGGTGCTGCCCGGCGCGATGAGCGACAGCATCGACTACCTGCTGACCTTCCAGTGGAACAGCCAACAGCGCCAAGACGTGACGGTTTTTCTAACCGAGCCGGGATCGGGTCGCGGTTTCCATGATCTGGAACACCTGCCCGGCGTGATCCGTGCGGAGCCGATACGCAGCGTCCGCACGCGCCTGAGATTTGGCCACCATCACCGGAAGTCATCCGTCATCGGCATCGCTTCAGATGCGAACTTGAACCGCCTGTTGGACGACCGTGGCGATGCCATCAAGATGCCACCGGAAGGCTTGGTGATGTCCGCCAAGCTCGCGGAAGTCATCGGCGCGCGTGTTGGCGATGAGGTGCAGATCGAGGTGTTGGAAGGCAAACGGCCCACTCTAACGGTGCCGATACGTGGACTGGTCACCGACTTCGCAGGTGTCTCTGCTTACATGGATATTTCTGCGCTGCGGCGGCTGATGCAAGAAGGCGACACGATCAACGGCGCTTACATTTCGCTCGATCACAAGCGTTGGGATGAATTCATGCGCGAACTCAAGGACACACCGCAGGCCGCCGTGGTGATGGTGAAACGTGACCAGCTCAAAGCCTTCCGCGAAACCACCGGCCAGAGTATCGGCATCATCCGCACGCTCTACTTCGTGCTCGCCACCATCGTCGCCTTCGGCGTGGTTTACAACAGCGCGCGCATCGCTCTTTCTGAACGAAGCCGCGAGCTAGCGACCTTGCGCGTGGTTGGATTCAGTCTAGCAGAAGTGCGTGGCGTGCTCGTCGGAGAGTTGACTTTTCTGGTGCTCGCGGCCTTGCCCGCCGGGCTGCTTTTTGGCCGTGGGCTGGCGCTGTTCATCATGTCCTCGTTCAGCACGGAGACCGTGCGACTGCCCATCGTCATCCAGACGTCCACCTACGCGACGGCCATCCTTGTCGTTCTAACCGCCGCCGTGCTGTCCTTTGCCCTCGTCAGCCGCATGATTGGAAAGCTCGACATGGTCGGCGTGCTGAAGGCGCGGGATTAGCCCACCAAAACGGCTTTTTTGCGATCCTTTCGGCTGGGACAGTCGGATCGCCGACCCGGGCCTTTGGTTTGACGGCTTTCTGCGATCTCGCTAAACAAGGACGCCGCAAGGAAGGGTTCCACGCGGATTCGAGTTATGAAACTTTCCATCCTTTCGTGTTCGCCGCGCTGTTACTCCACCCGCCGTCTGGTGGAAGCGGGCCGTCAGAGGGGGCACCGCATCGAGGTGCTCAACACGCTGCGATTGACCATCGGCTTGGACCACGGGACGCCTGCGCTTTACTACCGCAGCAAGGAACTCAAATCACCCGATGCCATCCTGCCGCGCATTGGCACCTCCATCACGCGCTACGGCACCGCGGTGGTTCGCCAATTCGAGCAGATGGATATTTTTACGCCTAACACGGCGGCGGGCATTGGCAATTCCCGCGACAAGTTGCGCAGCTTGCAAATCCTCTCGCGCCACGATGTCGGCATTCCTCTAACGGCTTATGTGGATGACAAACGCGACGTCGAGGACGCGCTCAAGCGAGTCGGCGGAGCGCCGGTGATCATCAAGTTGCTCGAAGGCACGCAAGGCGTCGGCGTCATCCTCGCCGACAAGTTGGAAATCGCGAAGGCCATCGTCGAAACGCTGCACAGCACCAAACAGCAGGTGCTCATCCAGAAGTTTGTGGCGGAAAGCAAAGGCAAGGACGTGCGCGCATTCGTCATCGGCGACCGTGTGGTGGCGGCGATACGACGCACCGCGCAAGGGCAGGAATTTCGCTCCAATGTCCATCGCGGTGGTAAGGCGGAAGCCATCCAGCTTGATCCCGTGTATGAAGAGGCCGCTGTTAGGGCGGCGCAAATCATGGGCCTGCGCGTCTGCGGCGTGGACATGTTGGAGGGGGCCAATGGTCCGCAGGTGATGGAGGTAAACTCGTCACCGGGGCTGGAAGGCATCGAAGGGGCGACCGGATTGGACATCGCCGGAGCGATCATCGACTACATTGAGGATCAGGTGAAATTTCCTGAGATCGACATCCGTCAGCGGCTCACCGTGAGCCGTGGCTACTCGGTGGCAGACATCAGCATTCCGGAAGGCAGCCACTTCGTCGGCAAATCCATTGAGGAAACCGGTCTGCGAGATTTGGATGTGGTGGTTCTAACGTTGCGTCATAAGGGCATGGTCATTTCCAATCCTAAAGGTTCGCGAGTGTTGGAAGCGGAGGATTCATTGCTCTGTTACGGCCGATCCGAGCACATGAAGGGCTTGATTCCGCCGAAGAAGAAAAGGCGGCGCAAGGTGAGCAAGTTGAAGCCAAACCCATCCTCCGACTCATGAACCCACAGATCATCGGCTGGCGTGAATGGATCGAGTTTCCCGATTGGAAGCTGCGCATGCGCGCCAAGGTGGATACGGGTGCGCGCAGCAGTGCAATCGACTGCGGGGAAATCATCGAGTTGCCCGGAGATCGAGTTCGTTTCACGGTTAGGCTGGACCGCAAGCAGAAGAAGTTGGTCACGTTGGAAGAGCCGATCAAGCTGCGCAAGCACGTCCGCAGCAGCACCGGCCAAGGGCACAACCGGATTTTTGTGGAAACCACCCTGCGTCTCGCTGGGGTGGAAAAACGCATCGTGGTCAACTTGGTTTGCCGCGAGACCATGATACATCGGTTGTTGTTAGGTCGCGAGGCGCTCGGCGGAGATTTTCTCGTCAACAGCTCGGTGGACCACTGGGCAACCCCACGCAAACGCATCAAGTCTTCATGAAATTCCCCAAATTCCTCGTTTGCCTAACTGTCATTCTATCAAGTCGCGTGTCTGCCGCCGAAGAAGCGCCGGTGGGCATGGTGAAGATCGCAGGCGGCACCTTCACCATGGGCAGCAATTTGCCCGGCAGCCGCAAGGACGAGCAACCGCTGATGCCGGTCACGCTGGACAGTTTTTGGATGGACGCCACGCCCGTGACCAACGCGGAGTTTAGGAAGTTCACGGAGGCGACTGGCTACAAGACGATCGCCGAACGTCCGATCAACTGGGAGGAAATGAAGAAGCAGCTCCCGCCCAACACGCCCAAGCCCGCCGACGAGATGCTGGTGCCCGGCGGCATGGTTTTCACCCCGCGTCCGGGGGCTGTTAGGATGGGTGCCCAAGAGGATTGGTGGGCGTGGGTCCACGGCGCTGATTGGCAACACACGCAAGGCCCCGACAGCGACCTCAAAGGACGCGACAACCATCCCGTCGTGATGGTCGCTTGGGACGACGCCGCGGCTTATGCGAAATGGGCTGGCAAACGCTTGCCCACCGAAGCGGAGTGGGAATACGCCGCACGCGGCGGTCTTGAGGGCAAGCGTTTCGCTTGGGGCGACGAACTGCAAAAGGATGGTAAGTTCATGGCTAACACCTGGACGGGCACCTTTCCGGAAAAAGACAGCGGTGCCGATGGATTTGCGGGAATTGCTCCGGTGAAATCGTTTCCCGCCAACGGCTATGGGCTTTTCGACATGGGCGGCAATGTCTGGAATTGGTGCTCGGATTGGTACCGCGTGGACACCTTGGCTCGCCTCAAGCTGGCCGGCAAACCCGCCGTCAATCCGACCGGTCCGGCGACCAGTTACTCGCCCGGCCATCCGCTCCAGCCGGAACGCATCATCAAAGGCGGCTCGTTCATGTGCAACGTTTCCTACAGCGAGGGCTATCGGCCCAGCGCCCGTCGCGGTTCACCCACAGACAGCGGCATGAGCCACATTGGTTTCCGCTGCGCCAAGTCCGTTGCCAAGGAGTGAAGGGGAAAAGGCGGAGGGTTTTCCTCGTCGGGTCGCGGGTCGCCGTTTAGGAATCCATGAAACCCATGGACCGACGCGAACTGCTCAAAGTCATGGCGCTCACGCTCGGCGGTTCCATCGCCTTGCCAGAAAGCGTCTTCGCCCAACTCGCCGAACCGCTTGACCCGGCGAAGCTGAGATTTTTCACGCCGTCGCAGCGCGAGCTCGTCGCCGCGCTTGCCGAGACGATCATCCCGAAGACCGACACGCCCGGAGCCATCGATGCTGGCGTGCCGGGTTGGATCGAGTTGCTGGTGCAAGATTGCCTCGGCGGCGACGAGCAGAAAGTGATCCGCGAAGGCCTCAGCCTGATCGAGGAACGGTCTAACAAAATGTTTGCAAGAGCCTACGCGGGATTGACGGTGGCCGAGCAGATCCAGCTGCTCACCGCGCTGGAAAATGAGGCGAAGCAGGCGGGCGATGACAAGGCGTTCATCCGCCGTTTCAAGGAGCTGACGAAGTTCACTTATGTCAATTCCGAGGTCGGCGCGAACGAGGCCTTCGAGTTTGTCTTCGTTCCCGGCCGTTGGGACGCGGCCGCCGATTTGAAGCCCGGTCAAAAGGCCTATTCGATGTAACCCATTCCCGCGCAAATAATGAACGTGAATCTCAAGGGCAAGGCGCAACACACCTATGACGCCATCGTTGTCGGCTCCGGCGTTTCTGGCGGATGGGCCGCCAAGGAACTCTGTCAGAAAGGCCTCAAAACACTGGTGCTTGAGCGCGGCCGCGATGTGAAACACATCGCCGACTACGACACCACCTACGCCGCGCCATGGCAGCTGTCCCATCAGAACAGGCCGACGAAAAAAATGCTCGCTGAACAAGCGGTGCAGGCCCGCACCGGCTACACCATCAAACCCGCCAGTGCCGAGTATTTCGTCAATGACATCGAACATCCGTACATCGAGGAAAAGCGTTTCGATTGGATGCGCGGCTACCACACCGGCGGCCGATCCTTGCTGTGGGGCAGGCAAACCTATCGAATGTCCGCCATCGATCTCGAAGCCAATGCCAAGGATGGCATCGCGATTCCATGGCCTATCAGTTATGAGGAACTCGCGCCGTGGTACGATTATGTGGAAAAGTTCGCGGGCATCAGCGGATCCAAGGAAGGGCTCGACATCTTGCCCGACGGCCAGTTCCAACCCGCGATGGCGCTCACTCCGGCAGAGCTGGATTTGAAGAAATTTGTCGAAGCAAAATGGTCGGGCCGCAAGGTGATCCCCGGGCGCATCGCTCACCTAACCGATCCGACGGAGGAGCAACTCGCGCTGGGCCGTTCGGCCTGTCTCTACCGCAGCCTTTGCGTCCGCGGTTGTCCATACGGTGCTTATTTCAGCAGCCAGGCCGCTACCTTGAAGGCGGCGGAAATGACGGGAAATCTCACCTTGCGACCGCACTCCATCGTCCATTCCGTGATCTTCGATGAAGCGGGCGACAAGGCTGTCGGCGTGCGTCTCATTGACGAGAAGACGCTGGAAACCACGGAGTATTTTGCGCGCATCATTTTCCTCAACGCCTCGACCGTTGCCTCGACCGCCATCCTGATGAACTCGCGGTCCTCGCGCTTTCCCGCAGGGATGGACGAGAGCGGCGCGCTCGGCGGCTATCTGATGGACCATCATCTCGGCGTCGGGGCCAGCGGCGTGATCGAGGGTCACGCGGACAAGATCACCTACGGTCGTCGTCCTAACGGATTCTACATTCCGCGCTTCCGCAACCACACGGAAAAGCCGATCGGCGATTACATCCGCGGCTATGGCTATCAGGGCAAGGGCATGCGCCAAGATTGGACGCGCGAGATCGACGGCTTTGGCGCGGATTTCAAAAAGCAACTCACGTCGTTTGGTCCGTGGGCCGTCGGCATGGGCGGTTTCGGCGAATGCCTGCCGTACGAGGACAACCGCATTTCGCTGCACCCCGACAAGAAGGACAAGTGGGGGCTGCCGCTGGTCGTCGCCAACGCGGAGTTCAAACAAAACGAGATCGCGATGCGCGTGGACATGATGAACGACGCGGTCGAAATGTTAGAATCGATGGGCGCGACGGGCATCACCAGCCGCAACGACGCGCCATCCATCGGCCTAGGCATTCACGAAATGGGCACCGCTCGCATGGGCGACTCGCCGAAGAACTCGGTGCTGAACAAGTGGAACCAAGTCTGGGGCGCACCCAATGTCTTTTGCACCGACGGCTCCGCGATGACCTCCGCCGGTTGCCAAAATCCCTCGCTCACCTACATGGCGCTCACCGCGCGAGCCGTGGATCATGCGGTGAAGGAGTCCAAAAAAGGAACGATCTAACCTCATTCGAAGCCTGAGGCCATCTCGCGCGAGGATGCCGCGCGGCGGCGAGCTTCGGTCTTGCGTCGGTGGCGGGCATGGCGTTTCCTGCCGCCCGCATGTCTTCACTTCCTACCGCTGACCTCCTGGCGCTCGACACAGCTGGCTTGAAAAGCCGCTTGTCGAAACTCAGGAGGTATCTTTGACGTCCCGAATCTCGAAAACGAAATCAACACGCTCGAAGAAGCGATGGGCGCGCCCGAGTTCTGGAATGACTCGGACAAGGCGAAGACCATCAGCTCCAAGGCGGCGGGGCTGAAGAAAAAGCTCGAATCCTTCCTGAAATTGGAAGGTCGCGTGGCCGACATCGATGAAGGTGTGGCGCTGGCGAAGGAGTACGACGACGCGGAATTGGCCAGCGAGGCGATTGCCAACGCGAACGGCCTGGAGGCGGACATCCGGTCCTACGAACTGCTCACGCTGCTCGACCAACCGAGCGACATTTCCCCCTGTTTCCTCGTCATTTCCGCCGGAGCGGGTGGCACCGAGGCCTGCGATTGGGCGCAAATGCTGCACCGGATGTACACGCGCTGGGCGGAGAGCAAGGGCTACAGCGTGGAAACGTTGGACTGGCAGGACGGCGACGAAGCCGGCCTGCGCACGGCGACGCTCAAGATCACCGGCGATTACGCCTATGGATTTTTGAAAAACGAACGGGGCGTGCACCGCTTGGTGCGGATTTCTCCGTTCGACTCGGCGGCGAAGCGGCACACCTCGTTTGCGTCGATCGATTGCACGCCGGAAATTTCCAAGGAGATCAAGATCGAGATCAACGAGAAGGATGTCGAAATCACCACCACGCGCTCCGGCGGCAAGGGTGGGCAAAACGTCAACAAAGTGGAAACCGCCGTCATCCTGCGCCACTTGCCGACCGGTATTTTGATTCGTTCGACCAATGCCCGGACGCAGGGCGCGAACCGCGAACTCGCCTACGAAATCCTCAAAGCGAAGCTTTACACCATTGAAGAAGACAAGCAACGCGCGGAGGCCGACCGTGCTTATGGTGAAAAGGGCGACGTTTCCTGGGGCAACCAGATCCGCTCCTACGTTTTCCAACCTTACCAGAAGGTGCTCGACCTGCGGACGGGCGAGGAAACCAACAACATCCAGGCGACCATGGATGGCGACATCGACGCCTTCATCGAGTCCAAGCTGCGCGGCAAGGTCCGCGTGAAAGGCGCGAAGGACGAGGACGATTGAGCCGAAACCGCCGGCTTTTTCAGCGGCGGCGGCGGAAGATGAGCAGCGCGGCGGGCAGCAGAGACATCAGAGACGATGGCTCGGGCACTGCGGTGATGGATGCAGCGGCCCCATTTTGCGCCGAGGACGTGAGGGCGGCGCTGATGGAGGTCGGCAGGGCACCGTTGTTCGCGGCGATGCTGCTGGTGGCGGTCACGCCGGGCAGGGTGCTGCCAATCACGTTGGCGGCGTAGAAGCTGTTGATCGAGTTGGCATAGCTGCCGTAAGCGACGGCGTTGATGAGGTCCACGCCGGAGGCCAGCGCATTGGCGCTGCTGGCGGAGGTGGCGGCGGCCATGCTGTTGGAAGGGATGCCGGATGAGGTGACGTTGATGATCTGGGCGGCGCTTTCGAAGCCATTCGAGGAGCCGCCGGTTTCGGTGCCGAAGGAGCTGGTGGCTGCGGTTAGGGCGGTGGCGGGGTTGGAATAGGCGTTCGTGTTTGGCCGATTTGCGCTTTGGAGGAGGCTCACAAAGCTCTGTGCATCGCTGAGATTGGCAATGGACATCCACGGCACGGCGGTGACTTGGGTGGCGGCTCCGCCGTAGAAGATCACCGAAACGGCGATGCGACCGGTGACGCCGGATTGGATGGCGTTGAGGAATTGCGAGCTGGTGAAGGTGCTCGCGTAGCTGTTCTTCAGCTGATTGAACATGCCATTGGTCATCTCCGGCTGGACGATGTCGACCAGCAGCACCAGTTCGCTGTCCACGGCGATGGCCTGAGCTTCGGTGGGCGAGAATGCGAGCGCGATGCCGAGGGCTGCGGTGCCAAGCACGGACAGCGTGGTGTTTTTGGAAAACGGTCGAAATCGGTTCGGTTTCATCAGGAAAGGTTGTTCAGGGACGGTCGGTTTTTTAAATTTACCGACAGAGATTGTCAACTTTCCTAAAATAACGCGATCGCGTGAGGCAGCGATCAGGGCGAGAGGACGCGGCGGTTCATTTCCTGGCGTTGGGGGAGCGGGAGCTTTTCGATGGCGTCGATGTCCATGGAGCCGAAGCCATCCTGAAAGCGGGCGAGAGGATCGAGGTGGGCGGTGTAGTTCCAGGATAGGCATTCCATAACGCCGCGGCGGCGTGGCAGGGTGACGGTGAAGGCTTCCAACTGGAGGCCTTTTTGTTGGCCGGGATAGAGGCTGCCGTCCCAGTTGAGGGCCTGCTTGGTGTTGTGGATGAGGAGCTTGGCGATTTGCAGGAAATGCTCGTCGCCGGTGAAGAGGTGGAGGCGGTAGTAATCGAAGGCCGAAAATGCGAGGCCGAGGTCGGCGGCGGAATGGCCGGTGGCGATGAGCGTTTGGCCGACGATGCTGCGATCTGCGGGGAAATCGTTGCGGGCGCAGCCGGACGCGGGCGGAACTTCGTAGGCATACATCCAAGTTTCGGTGTAGCGGGCGGCTTGGACGGCGGCGTCCAACCACGGTTTTTCGCCGGTGAGGTCGTGCAGGGCGAGGAAGGCGTAGAGCGCTTCTTGGCCGGACTCGCGATCGATGACGTTGGGGTTGTCGATGACACTGCCAGCGTAGTGGTAGGCGTGATGGATGTGCTTGAGAGAGAATTTTCCGGCACGCAGCGCGGCCTCGCGGAAACGGGGATCGCCGGTGGCGAGGTGAAGCAGGACGAGAAAACGGATGGGATTGACAGTGGTGAGTTTGCCGGTGGAGGTGGGCGGATTTTTGCCGTCGGTGAGTTCGTGGGCGTAGGCGAGAAACCAGCTGCCGTCGGAGTTTTGGTTGGCGACGAGCCAATCGCCGAAGCGGCGGCAGGTGGCGAGCCAAGTGGGTTGCTCCGAGCCATAGTGTTTGGCGAATTTCCACGCGGCGAGCATGCCTTCCATGCCGGTGGTGGCGACGCGCATGGCGGTGCCGCCGCGCGGGTTGTCGCTGGACCGCCACGAGCCGCGGGCGTTGCTGCCTTTCGCTGGATCGTACCACGTGCGGGGCAGTCCAGATGGTGTCAGGCTGTGGTTCGCCCAGAAATCGAGGATGGCGCTGCCCTTTTCGCGGAGGTCAGCGCGGTTTCCCAGGATGCCCTCGCGGAACAGAAGGTAAGCATTGGGAATCTGGCGGCCGACAAAGCCCATCTGGTAGTTGTAAGCGCGGACCTTGCCGTCGGGCAGGTGGACGGAAAACGGGAAACCCGGTGCGTCGTAGCCGTCTTTTTCACCGACGAAGTAGTGGTCGAGCGTGTCGATGAGGCCGCGATAGGCAGTGGCGATATCGACGGGCCGGATCTCGGGATGATAGAGCGCAAAGGCGGATTTCCACGTTTCCGCAATGGCGGCGGAGTAGTCGGGGGTTTTGGAAAGCGCGATGACGAGTTGGTAATCGTGGCGAATACCTTGGCGGACGGGATGGGCGCGCAGGGCCCATCGGTCGCGGTCGCGGCGATCGACGTGGTTTTTTTCGCCCTCGGAGCCGGGAAATAGGAACATCAGCGAGGTGGTTTCGAGCTGTCGCACGCCGATGGATCCGAATTTCATGCGCTCGTCGATGATGCGGCCGACCCCGGATTCCCCGTCAAACGTTTCAGGCACGGCGTTGGCATGGATCAAGGCGAGCGTCTGGCCATCGGATGGATTGCGCAGCATGGCCAGCGGCAAGGGCAGGCGGTCTTCGCGAAACAGGAAATGCGTGTCGTTCGGATCCGCGGCCAAGGCACCGGCCATTTTCGTGTCGAAGTTGCTGCGATACCAGATGCCGGGGACGAAAAACTCGCGCTCGCGCAGCGTGCTTTTCGAAGTTCCCGTCACGCCGAAGAGCGAGTTGAAACCGTGATCTTTAGGGCTGGCATCGGTGATCGTGACCGAACGTTGCAGTCGGAAGGCTCCGGGAGTTTCGGCCGTGAAGCGATCGGTGAAATGGAAGCGAGTGCCGTGCTCGCTGAGAATGACGCCGCGACAGGTGATGCCGCCATTTTCCAGAACGGCCTCCGCATAAGCCGCGTCGAGACGAGTTCCATCCACCTCCAGCGAGAGCGGTTTTCCCGGCGTGAGCGTGTCGATTTCCCGGTCGGAAAAGGAAAAGCGCGCGGTGTAGCTCTGGCCATCGGCGCTTTGGATCAGCGATAGCCGGGATTTCCCGGAATCGAGCGGGATTTCCCCGGCCGCGAGGCGGGTGAATGGCCCGGCGAGCAGGGCCAGGAAGAGAAGGCATTTCATGAGGCGAGCGGTCGGGCGGGTGAACGGCCACCCTTACCGCAGAAACGGCGGAATTCTTCACGCCATCAAGGGTTGCAGACGGATTAAGGGTGGCGTGAACGGGCGATTCGCTCTATGGCGTCCGCGCTCCGGGGTGATCCCGGCTCATCCCCGCAACTTTCATGGTTCCCGAACTCACACTCATCAAGGCCGGCACCGGCGTGCTCACGAAATCGACCGACGGAACGCTGGACCGGGCCGCGCTCGTCCACCTGGTTTCCGCCATTTCGGAACAGGTGAATGCCGGGCACCGCTGCATTTTTGTTTCCTCCGGCGCGGTCGGTTCCGGCCTGTCCGCTTTTGGCATGACCGAGTATCCGGACGACATCGCCACGCGCCAGGCCTGCGCTTCCGTCGGCCAAGCGCGGTTGATGCGCACCTACACCAGCCTGTTCGCAAATTTCGACATCACCATCGCCCAGATCCTGCTCGGAGCGGCGGACTTCAGCACGCCGAGCCGGGCGAGTAACATCGTCAACACCTTCACGCGCTTGCTGCAGGAGCCGAACATCCTGCCCATCGTCAATGAGAACGACTCGGTGACGGTGCGGGAGCTGCGTTTCGGCGACAACGACATGCTGTCGGTGAACGTGGCCAAGCTGATCGGCGTGAAACGGATGATCCTGCTGACCAGCGTGGATGGGCTGTTGGACCCGCAAAGCAACGAGCTGATCCCCGAAGTCAGCGACATCGATGATGTTTTCAAACACGTCCGCAAGGACAAGGGGCGCTTCTCGATGGGCGGCATGGCGTCCAAGCTGACGGCGGTGAAAACGGCGGTGGACGCGGGCATCGAGACGCACATCGCGAATGGCCGCAAGCCGTCGTGCCTGGCGCACATTTTCGCAGGCTCGGGCAAGGGCATCTCCACCCGCTTTCACGCGAAATCCGAGGCGTAGATTTTTTTCAGGGAAGTCGGTTCGTGAGGATGGGCATGGCATGGCCCGTGCTGGTTTGACGGGTTGTGCGCCATGCGGGCGTGCGCCCTTTGCCGCAGGGGATTGCGGCCTCATTCCAACTCCCGAACACCATGCGCTGCCTGACGAATTCAGAGATTCACAAGTGGTTGGCCGGACAGGGGATGCGCCATCAGCCTTTGGAGGCTGGCGTGCCCTTTGCCGGTGATTTCCCCAGCCCTGCCGAAAGTTCGGACCGACAGATTTTGGGGGACTATTTGGCCGACCTCATGGCGAAGGATGGGAACAAGCTGATCGAGATCCTGCCCGGCCCGCAATTCGGGTCTGGCGAATGGGAACAGCTCGACACGTTGCGGGCTGAATCCGGCGAGGAAAGGTCGGTGATCACCGCGCCTGGCCATCTTTTCAAGAGCGGCGACCGCGAGGCATTTCGGCAGTTGCTGCATCAGTTGTCTGGCTCGGCGACGCCATGGACGTTTTACATCTACGGCGCTCCCTCGCGGACCATCGTCAGAGTCGGGGCGAGCATCGCGATTTGGTCGTTGAAAAAAGGTCCACGCAACGAACTCGGCCGCCATTTGGCACCGGAACAGGCGGCGTGATTTTCGCCACGCCTGCCAAGCCATCCTTGGTGGGCGTGGTCAGATGCCGGATGGATTTTCCAGCCACTCCAAGCGTCGCTTGAGCTTGTCCTGCCTTTCCTCGGACGGATTTGGGTAAAGCACCGGATACCAAATGCTCATCACCGCAGCGCGGGCGATGAGACATTGGCGCAGGGCGTCGGGATTGAAGTCGCCGCCCGCTTGCCGATAGCCAGCCAGGATGGCGTCGGCCGTCCGGTGATCGGCGTCGAGGAGGCGGGCATTCCAGATGGCCGATGCGAGATCCCACTCGACAGGTCCGAGGAAGCCATCCTCCCAATCGGTCCACAGCAGTCCGTCGGTGGTGTTCATCAAATTGCCAAGATGGGCGTCGCCGTGGATTGGCTGATGGGGGAAATTTCGCAGCAAATCGATGGATTCCGCCAACCGCCGTTGCAGCAACGCGGTCACGGTGGGCGAAAATTTCTCCTGACGTGCCAGCGTTTCCAGCAGATCCATGCTCTCGGTAAGGATGCCCAGAAACGGCAGCTCACCTGGGAAATCCCGCAGCAGGCGGTGGCAATGGTGAAGCGTGGACCCGGCTTCGACGGGGAGCGCTGTGGCATCCACCCGGGTGACGAATTGCCAGAAATTGATAGGGAATCCCCGCTGCAGGTATGGGCCGGGCGGCAGCTCGGGATGCGGCGGGATGACCGGCGCGCCATGAGCCGCCAAGTGGCTTGCCAGCTTGGTTTCGCGCTCAAACCACGCCGTTCCGTCGCGTGCACCGCCAGTGTCGGTGACCACCCGTGCGACCAGTGTTTCCGACAATCGGACGACCAGCGTGCTGCCGTTTTGAAGGATGTCGTAGCGGTCGATCAAAGCGCCCGCCGTGGCGGCGACTTCTTGCGCGGCAAGGATGGGCAGGGCGGTGTCGGGCATCGCCGGATGCGGATGACAGGCTTGCCCCAGGCAGGCAATCCTCATCCCGCAAAAGTTCATATTCTAACGTCTTTGGCATC
Source organism: Verrucomicrobiota bacterium (assembly GCA_040387215.1). GTDB lineage: Bacteria > Verrucomicrobiota > Verrucomicrobiia > Verrucomicrobiales > Akkermansiaceae > Luteolibacter. The sequence goes on from JAZKEG010000013.1 coordinate 96,228, forward strand.
TCTCGAATTTTTCAAAATCGCTGGAATTCAAGCATCTGTGCAAAGAATGGAACGCGTATCCATGAATAGAATCACTTCCACGAGGATTTTGTTTGCCGCCCCCACTCATTCTGAGTAATCACGGCGCATGATAGAATTCACCGATTCACGGGAAGTCCCATCGCGGCAGCGGTGGGCGGGGCTGGTTTCCACCGCCCGGCAAGTTCGCAAACTCGCTCTGCTCGGCGTGACCCTGCTCGTCGCATCCGCTGCGGACGCCAAAATCATCTATGTGAACGCCGCCAAAACCGGTGGCAACGGAACCTCTTGGAGCCGTGCCTTCACCTACCTCCAAGATGCCTTAGAAGTCGCTGTGCCTGGGGACAACGTTTACCTCGCGAAGGGAACCTATTTCCCCGACGACGGCGTGCCCAATGGCTTTGGTGACCGGGAAATCTCGTTCGAAATCAACCGCGTCAACCTCTACGGCGGCTTTGCCGGCAATGAGACCAGCTTCAGCCAGCGCAATATCAGCGCCAACCCAACAATCCTTTCGGGAGAAATTTGGGCAGTCACACCAACCACGCAGGGCTATGAACGCTATTGGTCGCTACACGTATTGAAGGTCAGTGGTTCATGCCGCCTTGACGGTTTGACGGTACAAAAAGGGCGTGCGAACGGAGAGGAAGGCGGTCCATCCAAGCCGGAAGATAGTAAGGGAGGTGGGATACTCGTCTCGACGGGTCAGACCGTTCAGTTGGCGAATTGCACCCTGTTTGACAACTTTGCAGCCAACATGGGAGGAGCTGTATATGGTAAGGTCAACGCGACCAATACCAAATTCATCGGCAATCAGGTCAACAATGAGCACCTTTTTAACTCCAATCCCGACCGGATTAGCCACTGGTTGTATTTTCCTAATGGCTCGGGCGGTGCAGTGGAGGGTGAGATAAGCGCCTCCCGATGCAGCTTTACCAATAACACGGTGACGGTGCAAGGTCTCGACCTTGGCGTTAGGAGTTCTGCAACCGGTGGTGCTATCAACGGCTCTAAAGTTACGCTCACGGACTGCGTTTTCGATGGTAACGGGCTTTCCGCATGGGCAACATGGTGGCCTGGCGTGAGTGACTCATCTTTTGCCACTGGCCGGGGCGGAGCTGTTTCTGGTCCAACCACCGCGACTCGCTGTACGTTCTCGAACAACACCATTTCAACATCAGTCGACTCCCGTAACACACCTGATCCGACCAAGGGAGTCGCCCATTACACCTCATTTCCAAGCTCGTTTGGTGGTGCCATCGCCGGAAAAACTGTAGCGGTAAACTGTGTTTTCACGAGCAATAGCATCTCCGCAGAAGCGCGGGATGGAGATGAAACTCGATCCTACAATGCTGGATCTGCTTTATACCTTGAGGGTGCGTCTTCTGTGGCCAACTGTCTCTTCACGGATAACTCCGCAGAGAGTATCAATGACTCCAGTAGTTTTGGTGGCTGGGTTTACACGCGTGGTGCGGTTCTCGGGGCATCGGGTTCTACGATACCCATCTCTAATTCGACCTTTCTCGACAACACTTCTTCTGGAAGTGGGGCTGCCCTTGCTTCGGAAGGAAGCGTTAATATCATCAGCAATATTTTCACCTACAATGGTACTCCTGCGGCATCGGCCAGCGCGGCCAGTTTGCTTTACATCGGGCAACGCCCCGAAAACGCTGCTGGAGCGCGCGCGCGCATCTCTAACCGGCTTTATCCCACTCCATCCACGGAAACCATTAACTTTGTAAAAGGCGGCTTCAATGCGGTAAGATCGGGTGCATTTGCAAATGTGGACTTCGGGACGCCTCCGGAGCGCACTTTCATCGGGCAGGACCCCGCCATTGACTCGGGGTTTGTGGATATCACTGACCCCGCCGGTCCAGATGGCAAATGGCGGACAGGTGACGATGGATTGCGTCTGACATCCAGCAGCCCCGCGATCGGCAAGGGCATTAACCTCTTTCTTGCTCCAGATACCGCCGATTTGGATGGCGACGGCAATAGATCAGAAGCCGTGCCAAACGACCTCGCCGGTTATGTTCGAATCCAAGGGGGCACTCTTGACTTGGGAGCATATGAATTCGGCCCACGCATCAACGCGCCGGACATTTCGGTGGAGCAACCGGCCGGAGTGCCACTGGTGGATAACGTAAACACCGTGGATCTTAGCAGTCCTTCGGCTCAACCTCAGATCTTCGTCATTCGCAACACTGGCCTTCAGGTGCTCAACCAGTTGGCTGTCGTCGCAACCGGTGTGAACAGCAGTGACTTTGTGGTCACGCAGCCCAAGACCAACATCCTGTCGATCAACGCAACGACCACCTTCACGGTGAGTTTCCGCCCTCGTGCTCTTGGAAACCGCGTTGCGAAGATCAGCGTCGTCAGCAATGACCCGGATGAAAATCCCTTCGACATCGCTCTGACCGGAAATGCTCAACTGCCTGACATCGCGGTGGAATATCCAGCGGGAACCGGCCTGACCAGCGGCACCTCGACGATCGACTTCGGTGCGATTTCTTCGACCGCGAGTGCCTCCCGCACGTTCACCATCCGCAACACCGGTTTGGGCAATCTGGCGCTCGACAGCATCCGCTCCTCCGGCGGCAACGCGAGCAGCTTCATTCCGTCCGCACCGGCTGCGACTTTCCTGGCACCCGGAGCTTCGACCACCTTCACGGTGCGTTTCGACCCGTCGCTAGGCGGCAACTTGGCCACCACCATTGTCGTTGGAAACAGCGACCCAGATGCTGAAGCGGCCTTCCAGATCAAGGTCAAGGGTCTGGGCGTCAAGGCTCCTGAGATCGTTGTGAGTCAGCCATTCTCGGCGGAACTCAAGGACGGCGATTCGGTTGGCTTCGGTTCGGTTCGCATTGCGTCGAACTACACCAAGACCTTTGTCATCAAAAACACGGGCACCTTGCAACTGACCGACATCAAGGTCTCGGTCTCGGGATCGAAGACGTTCAGCCGCGGTCAGTTCAAGAAGAAGAAGCTCGCCGTGGGTGCCAGTGCCGAGTTCACCGTCACCTTCAACCCGACATCGACCGGTTCCAAATCCGCCAATCTGCGCATTGTCAGCAACGACTCGGATGAGAGACAGATTGACATTACCCTCAAGGGCAAGGGCGTGAAAAAGGGATCCAACAATGCTCCCAAGAAGGGATCCAACAGCTTTGCCGCAGCCTTTGCCGCCTCCGCGACATCGGTTGATCAAGGAGTTGTCACCACGGTTACCGGCGACGATGGCTTGAAGTACCAAACGCTCACCGTCGAGAAAGTGGCGGGTGAGGCGACCGGCACGGTCCAAGTTTCGGCCAACCTGCTGGATTGGTACAGCGGATCCCGCCACACCACCACCCTGGTGGACAGCGCGTCCATTCTCAAAGTCCGCGACAACACCCCAGTTCGCAGCGGCGAGAAGCGTTACATCCGCGTGAAGTAAGCAACCCTGGCTGACCGCAGCACGACTGCTGCCAGCTTCTAGGAAATCTCAAACCGGCCCTCCGCTCCTGCGGTGGGCCGGTTTTTTGCATCAGGATCTAGGCACGCTCGGAAAACGTGGTTTGGCCTAGGTTTGAAGGCGAGGAATGCCCACGGGATGCAAAGCCCCAAGGAAAGGCGAACTCCGATTCGCCATGATCCATCGTCCGCGATAAACCTGAAAAGGAAGAGGGGAACCCCGAAGAACACCAAGATTCACCAAGGATTCAGACGTTCATGGATTGGCTTCACTCATCCAGTGGGTGAATGAAGGCTCCGTGGTAACTCTTTGATTTTTCGTGAATCTTGGTGTCCTTCGTGGTTCATCTTTTCCCATTTCGGGTAAAAGCCGCGTCACTTCGGACTCTTGGCATTTCTAGGATTGGGCGGATCGGAGTCCGCCTTTCCTTGTTCAGAATGAGAGCCTCGGTCCATGTGGATGGGGCTTAATTCCTAGGCACAAAAAAGCCCCTCGTTGGTACGAGAGGCTTTTGGAGAGGAGGTTGGGCGGATGAAATCCGCCGCCACGATCAGCCGCGGTTGCTGCGATCTTCGACGCCGCTGGCACCCTTTTGCGCGCGCTTGCGGGCGTTGGCATCGAGGATGCGCTTGCGCAGGCGGATGTTCTGCGGGGTGGCTTCGACCAGCTCGTCGGCATCGATGTATTCGATGGCGCGCTCAAGCGAGAAGCGCAGGGCAGGGGTGAGCTTGGAGGTCTTGTCCTTGCCCGACGAACGCATGTTGTCGAGGTGCTTCTCCTTCACCGGGTTGACGGGAAGGTCGCCGACGCGTGGGTTTTCACCAACCAGCATGCCGCCGTAAACTGCATCGCCAGGAGCGACGAAGAGAATGCCGCGTTCTTCGAGCGTTTGCAGGGAGAATGGGGTGGCGGCACCGGCGTCCATGGAAACGAGCGTGCCCGTGGTGCGGTTCTGGATTTCGCCGGCGTGCGGGGCGTACTCCTTGAAGAGGTGGGACATGATGCCGTGGCCGGACGTCAGGTTGACGAGTTCGGTTTCGAAACCGATCAGGCCGCGGGTCGGGATGGTCGCTTGGATGAAGACGCGGCCGGAAGCCTCGGTGTCCATGTTTTCCATCAGGCCCTTGCGGTTCATGAGGATTTTCAGGATGCCTTGGGTGTAGTCGCCGGGAGCTTCCACATAGAGCGTTTCGAAGGGTTCGAGCAGCTTGTCGTTTTCGTCGCGGCGGAAGATCACGACTGGACGGGAAACGAGAACCTCAAAACCTTCGCGGCGCATTTGCTCGACCAGCACGGCGATCTGCATCGAGCCGCGAGCGGAAACGTTGAAGACGCCGGACATGTCGGTGTCCTCGACGGTGATGGAAATGTTGGTCTTCAACTCGCGCATCAGGCGCTCGCGGATGGCGCGGGAAGTGACGTGCTTGCCTTCCTTGCCGGCGAGCGGGCCGTCGTTGATGGAGAACTGCATCGAGACCGTTGGCGGGTCGATGGCGACGAAAGGAAGCGGCTCCTGTTCGGGGCTGCCAGCGATGGTTTCGCCGATGTCGATGCTTTCAATGCCGGCAGCGATGCCGACGATGCCGCCTGCGCCGCAGCCTTCGGAGTCGGCGGTGGCAAGGCCGGAGTAGGTGAAGGTTTTCATCACCTTGGACTGCACCTTGGTGCCGTCGCCGCGGAGGAGGTAGATGGTGTCGCCCTTTTTCACGCTGCCGCCGAGCACCTTGCCCACAGCAACACGGCCGACGTATTCGTCCCACTCGATGTTGGAAACGAGCATCAGGAAAGGTGCATCGGGATCGGCTTTCGGAGCAGGGATGTGCTCGATGATTTTCTTGAGCAGCGGGATGCAATCCTTCCGCTCGTCGCCCGGGTGATCCATGAAGTAGCCGTCACGGGCGGAGCCGTAACAGAAAGGCGCGTTGAATTGGTCTTCGTCGGCGTCGAGGTCGAGCAGCAGTTCCAGCACTTGGTCGTGGACCTTTTCTGGAGTGGCGAGTGGGCGGTCGATCTTGTTGACGACGACGATGGGCTTGAGGCCTTCCTGCATCGCTTTCCGCAAAACGAAGCGGGTTTGCGCCTGCGGGCCGCCGGAGGCATCCACCACGAGGAGCACGCCGTCGACCATCTTCATCACGCGTTCCACTTCGGCACCGAAGTCGGCGTGGCCCGGGGTGTCGACGATGTTGATGGTGTAGCCTTCCCAGAGAATGGCGGTGTTCTTCGCCTTGATGGTGATGCCCTTTTCCTTCTCGAGATCCATCGAGTCCATCGCGCGCTCCTGGGTGGCCTGGTTGTCACGGTAGGTGCCACCGGCTTGCAGGAGTTGGTCGACGAGGGTGGTTTTCCCATGGTCAACGTGGGCGATGATGGCGAGATTGCGGATTTTCAAGGACATGGGAACGAATGGATAAAGGACGCTCTTCCGGGCGGAAGGGGGCGGGGCTATGCACGGTTTTTCCCGCCATGGCAAGGCGGGATTCCGATAAATCTCCCGAATCTCGGGGAACGGCGGACGGGTCAGGTCACTTCGCAGGGTGGATTTTGAGGTAGTTTTCTAAGACGGTTGCGTGTTGCTCGGCGCTTTTCATCCGGCGGGTTCGGTCCTCAGGTTTTGCCTCGCAGTATTGCATCAGACTGCGACCAAGCTCGGTCAGTAGCACCGGACTCATGCGCTGCCTCGGATTCGTTGCTACGGCGGTTTGCTTGGGTGTTGAGAATTTGTATGAAACTCCATCCAAAGTCATGTTAGGGCTGTCTGGCGGACATGAGCGTGCAAGCATCTCGTCCCAGATCGCCCGCAAGCGGCGGGCGAAGGCTGCGGGAAGCGGGGCGGTTGCAACCGACACGATGACCGGCCCGGGTTTTCGATATTCATCGCTCTGCTGCGGCAAAGTTTTCCAAATGCTCTGATCCGCTTGGTAGCTTGTCAGGAAGAACCTGCTGGCCTTGGTGATGTCGGATTCGCCTTCAGGACCGTGGAGTCGCAGGCAGGATTCACCATCAAATGAGGGTAGGATCACCATTCGGGCGAAAAACGTGGCATCGAGCCTGAGGTTTTCGCGGAGGGCGACATCATAAGATTGATCATGAGCTTCGGCGAGGGCGCGCTCAGGAATCAGGTGATCCGGTTCGTAGGGGCGTTGGTGTGGTTGCTCCTGAGCGAAGACCGACGAGCTTTCGAGGAAGATGACGGCGAGAAAGGTGAGAGTCATGCGAGCAGGATGCATCGCGGCAGGATGGCGAGGGTGAAAGGGCAGGCAAGCCGCAAGCTGGGATTTCAAAGGGGCCGGGCTTGGCATTTCAAAGCGCGGAACGGGTTGGGGAATCTCTCCTGCGCCTCATCAAACCCCGCCTCAAAAATTATTTTCACCGACCGTGTTACCTCTGGCGGCGAATGGACCAAGAAATGGATGTCACTGCCAAACATCACGGCACCCACCATCCAACCAAACTCAAAACAACGACCATGAAAACAAATCGCAACACCATCGCCGCCCTCACCACCGCCGCCATCGCATGGATCGCCGGGGCCTCCACCAGCCAAGCCGCCAACCGCACGCTCATCCTGCTTCAGGAAAACAGCAACGGTAAGTCCTACATGACCGACATCATCCCTCCCGGAGCCGCCCGCACCGCCGCGGACGCCATCGTCGATCGCTTCGTCGAAAACGGTGAGGCCGCCAAGTTCCAAGCGCTGCAAGCTGGGAATTATCAACGCTTCATCAACCTCTCCGATGCCAATTGCACCCGCGCCAATCTGCTCAGCCAGTTGATTCGGCAATCGCGGGAAGGGTTCACCGTGGACCTTGCCATTCTCGGCCACGGTGGCGTCGAAAAGTTGAGTCTCCACAACGGCGAGCAGCTGACTGGGCTGACCACCACCACCGTCATCAACCGGCTTACCGGAGCGAGGACGGTTTCCACCAATCAGGGGACGATTCGCAGCATGCTCACCGATGCGCGGGCTTCGCAGGGAGCGGCTTTCAATTTCAAGCTCCGCCTCGTCCACATGTGCAACTGCTTCGGCGGCACCACCAATGACGATTGGCTGGCCATCGGCGCCAAGGTTTCGGTCGGCTCGCCTGCCATGGACTGGATGCCCGAGCCGATGAACACGTTCTTCTGGAACGACTTCGTGAAAGGCGACAAGCGGGTCTCACAAGCCGCTGCCGACTCCCTGGCTGCGACGCGCAACCTCTGGCAGTTCGTTCCCGGCTACACGACGGTGCAAACGTCCACGACGGCGACCAGTCCTGCGGGCGTCGGCCTCACCAAGATCCAGGAGACGCGCCAATCCGTCCTCGGAAATGGCAACCTCATCTTCAAGGACGAGTTCCAACTCGCCGTCAACCAATCCCGGACCCTCACCGTCCAAGCGAATCGGACCCACAATCTCGCCCCACTCTACCTGGTGGCAGGACAGACCTATGCCTTCTCCGCCAGCACCAATGACACTTGGAACAACATGTTCGGCGGCATCACCACCAATGCCAATGGCAATGCCCCGGTCCTGATCGACCCACCGGCTTCGGTCCGCCGCTTCAATGCAAACATGATGAGCCTGATCGGTGAGCGCTTCACCCGCCCTAACAGCACCAGCCCGCTCAACTTCATCGGCGGCAGCGGCTTCCGCATCGGCACTTCGCGGACGATCACCGCACCCGGTCATGGCTTCGTCAACTTCTTCGCCAACGACATCATCACCGGTTACGGCGACAACTCTGGATCCATCAACGTCACCGTGAGACGCACCAACTGATCCTCATCCGGAAAACCACCAACGGTGCTCCTCCTCTGGGGGAGCGCCTTCCCTCACGAAAACCTCACATCCTCCCACCTTCCAATCGTCATGAAAAAGCACCTCACTCTCACCGCCGGAGCCGGACTTTTCCTCGCCGCCCTGATGCTGGCTGGCGGCAAGTTTACCGCTTCTCCCACGCCAGCCGAGCCCGCTTCCATCGCCGCTGGCAGCCACAAGAAAGCCAGACCTCAGCCCGTGGCGATTTCACCCGAACAAGCAGCGCCAATTGAGGTCGATCCTGCGTCACTGCAAAGTGTCCATGAGGAAACGGCCAACCTTTCCCAGTGGCAAAACCGCTTGAATGGATTGGTGACGGAACTCGGGAGCGATGACGCAGCTCAGACCGCGTTGCTGGCGGAAATGGATGCGGCCTACAGCAGCTGGGTGCAGCAGGAAATCACCGATCTCGCCGAGCAGTCGCCTGCCGACCGCTATGATCGCTTGGCGGAAATCGACACCGAGTTGCGCGACGGCGTGGCCTCCATTCTCGCATCACTCGGGATCGCGGACGATTCAGCAAGTCCCGTCGCCGCTGCGGCCATGGACGTGATCGCGGCGGAAACCCAATACGCCGAAATGGCCCCGCATCCTGAATCCCGCTTGGCCTTGCTGCGGCTCGACCGCGAACGGGAAATCCGGCTGGAGCAGGCCTTGGCGATTCATGATGAAGCGGCCCAAGCGCAGGCGATGGCAGAAGTCGATGGCTGGTATGACAGCGGACTGGGAAGCCTTTTCACCGTCACCGCGCCCTGACGATCAGGCCGGGGGCGCGAGCAGCGAGCGCAAGTGAAGCATCTCCGCCTCAAGATCCTCACCCGGAGCAAGGGTTTCGGCGACCGCCTCGCGCAGGCGGTCGCGCAAGCGCTGCCGCAACCGACTGATCGCCATTTTCACCGCCGCCTCGTTCATGTCTAACTTTTCGGCGGCCTCCGCGATGGAGCTGGGTTTGGCCTCCAAATGGGTGAATGGCAGCAGCCCATCGAAAAGCGCGCGCTTGCCTTCCTGCTCCATTTGCCAGGCCAGACCGTCCATCACCTGGTTCATCAAGCTCGTCGCCCAACGCCTTTCAAACAGGGCATCCGGCGTGATGTCATCGGTCGGTTCCGCCGCGTAGCCGTGCTCCGCCATCGCCTGATCGATGGAAACCAGCTGTTGGCCGCCACCGCGTTTCAGTCGGTTGCTCGCGCGGCGTTGGCCGGAGAGGAAATGCTTCACGCAGGCGAGCAGGAAGGTGCGGAGTTTCCCCCGTTCGCGTTCGGCCTTGGAGAGGTATTCGCCCTCGACCATGCGCATGAGGAATTCCTGGGTCAGCTCCTCGGCCTCTGCCGGGCGCACGCCGGTCCGACGGATGAATGCATAGATGGGCAGCCAGTAGCCTTTGCAGATGTCTTCGAGCGCGCGACTCGTTTCACCATCCGGTTCTGCACCTTGGGCGCGCTGGACGATGCTCCAGCGGGTGTTGGGAAATTGCCCGGCAGCCGTGCGATCATCACCTTTCATGATCCATGTCTGGCAAACCCTACCGCATCCGGCAACCGGGAAACCCAGCCGTCACAAGCCTTGCGCGTCGAGCGCTGCGGCCAACTCGCCGAGATTCCAGGAAAACACCCGGTGATTGCGCGTGAGAATTAGCAGCCTTTCTCCGTCCGCAGAAAATGCTAGCCCGCGCACCCCGGGGTTGAGCGGTGGGACCAGCCGCAAGCGCTTGCCGTCGGAATTCCGCACCTCGATCTCGTCCTCATGGATCAGCGTGGCGCTGCGCCCGTCCGCCGCTGCGCTCACGACGGGGGATTTCAAAGCCGCCGCTTTTTTCAACGGGCGTGCCTCTTCGAAGTTTCCGGTCGGCCACAACTCGCGGGAATCGTTTCCATCCTCGTCCATCACCGAGACGATCCAGTCGCCATTGGAAAGGACGTCGAGCACCGTGCTTCCGGGGACTCTCGGCAAGCGGGTGGGCGCGGCGATTTTCCCGTTCTCATCCACCGCGAGGCGTTCCAGTCCGCCGGGCACCTGCAACAGGATTTCCCGGTCATTCAGCCACCAGGCCGATGCCTTGGCGTCGATGCGTTGGTTCTCCAACAGATGGTGGTCGGTTTGGCGTGACTCGGCGGTGGACCAAATGGCGATACAGTTGGCGGTTAGAGTGAGTAGCTGCTTCCCGTTAGGTGATAGAGACATGCCGACCACCGCGCCGTCCGTCTTGGTTCGCGGCGGCTCGGGCCATGCTTGAAACGCTACAGGCAGCGTCACCGGCCAAGCGCGGAGTGAGGCATTGTCCCCGCTCGCGAGCAGTTCTTTGCCGTCGTCGGAAAAGCGGAGCGACGCAGCCTGATGCGCCAGCGTCAGCCAGTTCACGCCGCTTGCCGCATCGCCGAGCGAGATTTTTCCGTCATCGGTCGCCACGGCGAGGAGCGTCCCGTTCGGATGAAACGCAAGATCCTGCGGCGTGCCGGTGACCGCCATCGTGGCGCAGGGCTCGCCCGTCGCGGTGGCGAGAACGACCGCTTCACGTCGATCGCCGGTGGCCACAGCCATACGGGATCCATCGCGGGAAAAGGCCGCCGCGCAACGTGCTTGCGCGGCGCCGAAATGCCAGGATTGCGCGGGTTCAGCCAAATCGATCCACGTCACGCCATCGACACGCGCAAGGGCGACGCTTTGACCGTCCGGGGACATGCTGAGAAATCGAACCACAGGCCCGTCCGGAGCGAGGACGCGCGGTTCGCCAGGCGTTTCTAAATTTTCGAGAATCACGCCGAGGGTCGTGCCCGCCACCACGGCGGACTTTCCGTCTGGCGTGAGGATGCGCAAAATTTCACGACCTTGCGCGGCCTGCCATTTTTCCTCGGTTGGCGGGATGGCGGTGGCCGTGCGTGGTAGCGCGCTCGGCGAAATATCTGGGCGGGCCAGCAAGGCGGCCGCTTCATCTCGAATCTCGGGCGAACGGGCCAGTGCGGCGGCTTGTTGAAGCAGGCTCATCGCTCGGTCGCGAAATCCTGGCACTCCGAGCAAGCGTTCCGAGCGGGCTTGCTCGATCAACGAGCGGTGCAGCTTTTGCCGCGCATCGGACAGCGCCGCGCCGCGTTGTTGATAGCTCGCCGCGAGCAGGGCGGTGCCGCCGACCATCACGCCGACCAGCACCGCGATCAATCCTGCGGGAAGCGGATGGCGGCAGGCCCAACGCCATGCGGTTTCCGCCAATCCTGCCGGCCGCGCCCGCACCGGTTTGCCATCCAACCAGCGTTGCACATCATCGGCGAAATCTTCGGCGGTGGCGTAGCGGTCCTTGGGCGAGCGCTCGAGCGCCTTCATGCAGACGATGCAAAGGTTGCGAGGCAGAGCTGGGTCGACCTGCCCGAGCGGGATGGCCGCATCATCCGCGATGGACCGCAGCAGCGCGGCGACATTTTCCTTCGCCTCATGCGGACGTCGTCCGGTTAGGCATTCGTAAAGCACCGCGCCCATGCTGTAGAGGTCGCCGGCAACGGTGGAATCACCCGCCGATCCCGCTGCCACCTCGGGCGGCATGTAGTGGGGCGTGCCGAAAAACGACTCGGTGCGTGTCAGCGGCCGTTGATCCTGCACCGCGAGTTTTGCCAATCCGAAATCGCTGACGCAGGCGCGACCGTCATCGAGGAAAAGGAAATTTCCCGGCTTCAAATCCCGGTGAAGCACGCCGTGTTGATGGGCGTGATGCAGCGGCCGCAGCAGTTGAACCAGCAGCACCGCGGCCTCCCTCGGCGGGAGCGGGCCATTTCTGAGCCGCTCAGCAAGCGAGCCGCCCGTGGCCAGTTTCATCGAGAAAAACGGCACGCCATCCGCCTCGCCGACTTCGTAAACTGGCAGGATGCCCGGGTGATCCAGCGCGGCCATGGCCCGTGCTTCTAACTGAAATCGTGCGAGCATTTCCGGCTCCTCCGCGAGGTGCGGCAAGAGGACTTTCAACGCCACCTCGCGTTCTGGCCGTGCTTGCCGCGCATGATAGACGACGCCCATGCCGCCGCGTGAAATCTCGCTCAAAATCGTGTAGCCCGGCACGCCGATTTCCACCGGCTGGGTCGCATCCCACAGCGCCGCCATGAAGAAGTCCGCTTGTGGGGTTTCGGCCATGGTGAATTTGCAGGACGAGATCTAGCGGGCGCGATCGGTGTCGCAACCAATTTCGCGTTCCCATCGCCTCGCGATTGCGCTAACGAACCCGTTCACGGTTCCATGAGATTGCTCACCCAGATTCCCATTCTCATCCTCTTGCTGCAAGCGGGCACGGTCATGGCCGGGCCGCAGACTGGCGCGGTCACGGGACGAGTCCCGCTGCCGACGCGTCCGTCCGGTCCCATTCCGGTCGAAAAATACACCGGAACGATCTCCGGCAAGGTCGTCGCGCCACCGCCGCAACGGGCCGGAGTTTGGATCGAAGGCCCGGCAATCACCGCGGCGAAATCTCCGCCACGTGTGGTGCTCGCCCAGCAGGGCTATCAGTTTGCCCAGCGGCTGCTCATTGTGCCACGCGGCACGACCGTGGAATTTCCCAACGACGACAACGACTATCACAACATTTTCTCGCTCTCGCGCACCAAGCGTTTCGATGCCGGTCGCTACAAAAAAACCGAACGGCCGGCCCCGGCGGTCACCTTCGACAAGGTGGGTCTCGTCCGGCTCCAATGCGAGATTCATGACCACATGAAAGCGGTCGTGGTGGTGGTCGATAGCCCGTGGTTCGGCGTCACCGATGCGGCGGGGAAATTCAAGCTCAGCGGGATCGCTGCGGGAAATTACACGCTCCGTGCGCAGCTCGATGAAAAGACCCAATGGTCGAAACCCATCACCATTCGCCCCGGCAATTCCACCGTGGTGGATTTCTCCAATCCGGCAGAGCTTCCGTGAAACCGCTCATCCTGCTCTCGCTTTCCGCGCTTTCGGCGTTGGCTCAGGATGGCTTCTCGCTGGGCGGGGAGGACGGGCCATTGCGGCTGGATCTACGGCCGTCGGTGGAAGCCGTCGTTTGGTCGGGCGACACGCCGCCTCCCACCTTGTTGGGTTACGACGCTTCCACCTTTTTCGCACCACGCTTCACGCTCGCCGTGGACGCCGCCGCAGGTGAGCACTGGTTTTTCAGCGCCACCTCGCGCTGGGACCGGGGCTTTGACGCGGAAGATGGCACGGGAGGTGAAGTTAGGCTGGATGAAATCATCGTGCGCTGGCGCGTTTTCGACGACGCGCGGTTGAATTTTCAGTTCGGCAAGTTTCCGACGGCCTTCGGCGCGTGGTCCGGCCAGCACGATTTCTTCGATGACCCCTTCCTGTCGGCCCCCTTGCCTTACAGCCAAATCATCGGAATCAACACGCGCAACCCCTCCGCGAACACCCCGGCGGCGATCGCGGCTCGGCACCAGGGCAGCGCTCCCGCATTTTCGACTTTGTCCAAGGACCAATGGGCGTCCGTCATTTGGGGGCCGGACTACGCCTCCGGAGCCAGCGCCTTCGGAGCGACGGAATTTCTCGACTATGCGTTAGAAATCAAAAACTCCGCGCTCTCGGCACACCCGGATTCCTGGGGCGGCACCGATTTCAGCGATCCGACGCTCACGGGGCGCTTCGGTTTTCGTCCAGACGCGGCTTGGGCGTTCGGGCTGTCCGCGAGCCGCGGGCCATGGATGGAGGAAAATGCGCCGGGCATCGAGCGCGACGATTTCATGCAAAACACGCTCGGGCTCGACGCGCGGTGGGCGCATCACAATCTCATCGTTTCGGGAGAAGCCGTGCTGAGCGAATTCGAAACGCCCGCCGCGGGCGACTTGCGCACGGCCGCTTGGTACCTCCAAGCGCGGTGGAAGGTTTCGCCCGGATTCTGGTTGGCGAGCCGCTTTGGGCGCATCACCGCGAATGAATCTAACGGTGTCCCGTGGCAGCCGGATGTTTGGCGTGCGGAAATTGGCACGGGCTGGCGTTTGACTTCGGATCTGTTGATCAAGGCGGGCTACAGTTACACCACGGGTGACGACGACGCGGGCAACCACTTGGTGGGAACCGGCATCGGTTGGCGGTTCTGAAACCTGCGCGCTGGTGGGACGGGCTTTGGCGCTTGAGCCAAAATCCTTCCCAAACCGAGCTTCGTGCCTAGAGTGCGCGCCCACATGATTTTCTCTCGCATTTTGACCCATCCCGGCGGTTCGCATAAGGACGAGTTCCTCGCCTGCTGCCTGCTGCTCGCGGAAAACGCCGTGCCCATCGTCCGGCGCGAACCGACCGACGCCGATCTCGCGGATGTTTCGATCGCCGTGGTGGACGTGGGTCACGAGCACGATCCGGCGCGGGGAAATTTCGATCACCACCAGTTTCCCAAGGATCATCCGCCGACCTGTTCGCTGAGCCTCGTCCTGCAACAGCTTGGCGTTTATGAAGAGGCGCGGATGTTCTGCGATTGGCTGGAGCCAGCGGAGTGGTTCGACACGCGCGGCCCGGTGGAAACCGCCAAATGGCTGGGCGTGGCGCGCGAAACACTTTTCAAGCTGAACTCACCCATCGACACGACGTTGCTGCGTCGTTTCGCCGCCGAGTCCGAACTCAACCCGGGCGAACCGCTGTGGGAGGTGATGCGTTGGATTGGCAGCGATCTGCTGGCCTATTTGAAAAACCTGCGGGCGCGTTTGGATTTCATCGGCCAGGTCGGCGAGTTTTGGGAAATCGAAACGCCGAGCGGGCCATTCAAAGTGCTGTTTCTGCCGCGCACCGATCCCTTGCCCGACGAGCCGTCGGCGGGATTGGCGCGCTTCATCGACGGGCGACCCGACCAAGGCGAGGTCGCAGGATTGGTCTATCCGGATCGTCGCGGAAATGGCTACGGACTCTCCCGCCACAATGACCACGCGGGATTGGATTTCACCAAGATTCAGGACGAGGCGGATGTGCATTTCGCGCATGCCCGAGGATTTGTGGCGAAAACCAGCGCGGCAGACCCGGCCCGCTTGCGTGAACTTTTGGCGGCATCATGGCGGTGAAAAGAGACCCTTGCGCGGGTCCCCAACCCGTCCGAACCATCTCAACCGCCACAAGCGCGGTCCTCTCCCGATCAGACCCCCATGCGTGAAACTCTCATTGTCACCGGCCTGTTCGTGCTCGCCGTGGCTCTTCGCTCAGCGCGCTCGAACTGGCTGCGCAAGCTCGGCGCGCTCGCCTTTCTAGCGGCCTCGTTCTGCCTGTTCTGGTTTCTGTTCGGCAATCCATGGGGCGGCCTCATCGGCGTGGCATTCTGGCTGTTTTTGCCGTGGTTCGAACTGCTCACCCGCATCCGGGCGATGCGCTTGCCGCTCGACAACCGACTGGACCACCGGGAAATCCCCAACCCGTCGTTTTTCCCCAATGCCATCGAGGCCGCAGCGGCGATGGAGGAAGATGGTTTCGAACACGTTTCCGACTGCGGTTGGGAATGGGCCGGCATGCAGCAGTTCTTCCAGCTGTTTTGGCATCCCGAGGAAAAAGCGGTCGCCGCCGTCTGTCTGTGCGAGCAGAGCGATGTCGCGTTCGCCTTCATTTCCATCACCTCACGCGATGAAGGCGGCGGCATCTGGCGCACCACCAATTTCCCCTTCGCGCCCACTCTGCAATGCCCGCCGAACGTGCGCTGGAACCACGTGCCCTGCGAGAAAAGTTGTTTTCACCAAATCCTCGGTGACCACCGCAAGTACCTGTCGCGAGTCAGGGTTTCTGCCGACCAACTGCGCATGCCGGACCCGGAGGATATTGCGGAATCCATCGAGCGCGAGATGCGCGAACAGGTGGATCACAATTTGAAGGCCGGCATCATCCGCCTCACCGGCAACCGTCATTTTTGTTACTCGCGGCGTGGCCTGTTTTTCCTTTGGGGGCAATTCATCAAGGACATGATTCGCCTTTGTTAGGTTGCCTTCGCATCGCCCTGAAAAACTGTGCTAGCGAGGTGGATGTCGCGCAGATGGATGGGCATGGTGCTTACATGGGATCCGCGAAATTGCAAATCGCCCGCCCACTCGATAAAATCAGGGAATCCGGCGATGTGGCTGGTTGACAAGGCGGGGCGCGGTTGACCAATCTCCGAAAGATGCAGCCCGGGTGATGCCCCGGACTGCCCCAAAAAACCACATTCCAAGGACTCCAAGCCCAGTGTTTTCCAACGAAGATTATCTCGCAGAATTGCTCGCCGAAGCCGGTATGGTGAGCGCGGAAGAAGTCGAACATGCTCGTAACTCGCTGTCCGGAAACGAGACGATCGTCGAGTACCTGCTTGAGCACACCGCCGTCACTCAAGAGCACGTCGCCCAGACCCTGGCCGCCAATGCTGGCGTGCCATACATTCGCCTCGCCGATGTTTCCTTTGATGCCGCCGTCACCGCCTCTCTCGCGGATGATGTGGCGAAACGCTATCGAGTCATCCCGATCGAGGACGATGGGTTGGCGCTGACCGTGGCGATCTCGGATCCGCTCGATTTCGAGGTGCTCGACAGCCTGCCACACGTCATCGGGCGCGAGTTGAATTTTGTCTGCGTCACGCACCAAGAAATCCAGGAACACCTCCGGGAGTTCTACAACATGAATGAATCGGTCTCCGGACCGGCGGGATATTCCGTCTCCGGTGCCGATGCCGAAGCAGGTGCGGTGAACGAGGACGCTCCCATCATCAAGCTGGTGATGCAGCTGCTCACCGAAGCCTTCCGCCTCCGCGCATCGGACATTCACATCGAGCCGTTGGAAACCTCCGTGCGCGTGCGCTACCGCTTGGACGGCAAGCTGGTCCACGTCGACACCCATCCTAAAAAACTCCTGCCCGCGATCATCGCCCGTCTCAAAGTCATGAGCGGCAGCATGTCCATCGCCGAAAAACGCCTGCCGCAGGACGGCCGCATCAACCTCAAGATGGGCGACAAGGAGGTCGATCTCCGGGTTTCCTCGGTGCCATCGAACCACGGCGAGTCCATCGTCATGCGGATTCTCGACAAATCCGCGCTGGTGCTCGGGCTTCCTGAACTCGGATTCTTTTCCGACGACCAACAGACCTTTGAGCAATTCCTCGGACTGCCCGACGGCATTCTCCTCGTCACCGGCCCCACCGGTTCGGGTAAAACCACGACGCTTTACGCCTGTCTCAACGTCATCAACCGACCGGACAAAAAGATCATCACCGTGGAAGACCCGGTCGAGTATGAGCTCGCCGGCATCAACCAGGTCATGGTCAAGGCCGACATCGGCATGACCTTCGCCGCAGCTTTGCGCGCCATGCTGCGCCAAGCGCCGAACATCATCATGATTGGGGAAATTCGGGATGCGGAAACGGCGAACATCGCCATCAACGCGTCGCTCACCGGTCACTTGGTTTTCTCCACCCTCCACACCAACGACGCGCCATCGGCCGTCGCTCGTCTGGCGGACATCGGCGTCAAACCCTTCCTCATCGCCTCCGCCGTGCGCGCCGTGCTCGCCCAACGTCTGGTGCGTAAACTTTGCGCCATCTGCAAGGCTCCAGCGGAACTCACCGAGAAAGAAATGCGCGCCCTTTCGCTCGATCCATCCCGGATGAGCGAAGCCACCATTTTCGGCCCTGTGGGTTGCGATAAATGCCGTGGTGGTGGTTACCGCGGTCGTATGGGAATCTTCGAAATTTTCCAGATCGACGACGAGGTTCGCAGCATGATCAACACCGGACTGACGACCACACAGCTCCGCCGCCGCGCTCGCGAACTCGGCATGCGCACGCTCCGTGAAGACGGAATCCGCAAGGTGCTCGCCGGTCTCACCTCCGGCAGCGAGGTGGTCCATGCCACCATGTCCGACGCTGACTGAAGGCCACGCCGCCGCATTCCAGACACACTTTTCCAAAAAACCTTTCTCGTCCCATGGACAACCAACAGATCATCGACCTCTTCCAATCGCGCGGCCTCATCGACCGTGCGCTCGCCCAGGACATCCTTGCCGAAGTCGGCCACAGCGGTAAGGAAATCGCTGAAATCCTCGCCGACTTCCAAGTCATCCAACATCGGGATGACATTTGGCCCGTCGTCGCATCCGAGCTGGGTGCCAGCATGGTGGACCTCAGCGATTGGACACCGCCTGAGGCGCTGCTCGCCTTGGTGCCTGCCGGAACTGCCCGTCTGCACGGCGCGCTGCCGGTCAGTTTTGACGAATCCGGTCTGCACATCGCGCTGGTCGATCCACTCAACCCTCAAACGCCCGAAGACTTGCGCTTCGCGCTCGGTCGCGAAATCCATGTCGTGGTCGCGCCAGACTACCTTGTCGAAGCGAAGATCAACGAGTGCTACGGCGGCGAGGGCAAGGCGATGGAGGACATCCTCAGCCAGCTCGAACTCGGCGGCGACAGCGTGAACAACGCGGATCTCGAGGCTGAGGCGAACTCCGCGCCCATCATCCGCTACGTCGATCTCGTTCTCTATCAGGCGATCAAGGAGAAGGCCTCCGACATCCATTTCGAGCCCTTCGAAAAGGATTTCAAGATCCGCTACCGGGTGGACGGCGCGTTGTATGAAATGGCTCCGCCGCCCATCCATTTGGCGCTGCCCATCCTTTCCCGCGTGAAAGTCATGTCCAACATGAACATCGCCGAACGGCGGGTTCCTCAGGACGGTCGTATCGTCAAACAGGTGGGCGATAAGCAGGTGGACATGCGGGTTTCCTCACTCCCCACTCACCACGGCGAATCCATCGTTCTCCGGGTGCTCGACCGCTCCTCGGTCAACCTTTCGCTCGAAAATCTCGGTCTTACCGACCACATCTACAACTACATCACCGACACCATCGAGAAGCCAAACGGCATCTTCATTGTGACCGGGCCGACGGGAGCGGGCAAAACCACCACCCTTTACGCCGCACTGCGCCGCATCAACA
This sequence comes from Verrucomicrobiota bacterium, assembly GCA_040387215.1. Classification (GTDB taxonomy): domain Bacteria; phylum Verrucomicrobiota; class Verrucomicrobiia; order Verrucomicrobiales; family Akkermansiaceae; genus Luteolibacter. Next base: position 115,376 of record JAZKEG010000013.1, read on the forward strand.
CCATCGATGCCAAGCTGCTCACCGCGGAAGATCCGGTCGAGTATGACATCGACGGCATCATCCAGATTCCCATCAACGAAGCCATTGGCCTCGACTTCCCGCGCGTCCTCCGCGCCTTCCTGCGTCAGGATCCGGACCGCATCATGATTGGGGAAATGCGCGACAAGGAAACCGCCACCATCGGCATTCAAGCCGCGCTCACCGGTCACTTGGTGCTTTCCACGCTTCACACCAACGACGCTCCCGGCGCTGTTACCCGTCTGGTGGACATGGGTTGCGAACCCTTCCTGGTTTCCGCCTCGCTGGAAGGCATCCTTGCCCAACGTTTGGTCCGCACCATCTGCAAGGAATGCCGCACGCCCTACGAACCGAACGAGGCCATCCTCAATCAGCTCGGCATTTCCGCCCACGAACTCGGCGACAAGCAATTCTTCACCGGTGGCGGATGCGATATCTGCGGTCAGTCCGGTTACAAAGGGCGCCGTGGCCTTTACGAACTCCTCAACGTCACCGATCCCATCCGCGAGCTCATCACTTCCCGTGCGCCCTCCGTGGTGCTAAAGCAAAAAGCCGTTGAGCTGGGGATGAACACCCTGCGCGAGGACGGTCTGCGGGCCATCTATCAAGGCGCGACAACGATCGAAGAAGTTCTCAAGTACACCTGATGCTAACCGCCTTTCTCCTTTCCTCGTCAATTTGACGGCGAAAGGAGTTCCATGCTTTACACACGTTTTCCAACGCTTCAAAAAATTCCAAACCCCATGGCCAATTTCCAATATTCCGCTCTCGACGCGAAAGGTGAGCAAACCACCGGTGTCATTCCTGCTGCTTCTGAGGCAGATGCCGTTGCCCAACTCCGCGCCCAAGGACTCTATCCCACCCAAATCGGCGAGGAAGGAAAAGGCAAAGGCAAGGGGAAGACGAAAACCATCCTCGCCGCCAAGGGCAAATCGAAGATCAAGCCAACGCCTAAGGGCAAGACCGGCGGCAGCATCAAGCCGAAGAGCTTGATGATCTTCACCCGCCAGTTGGCCACCCTGATTGACTCGGGCCTGCCCTTGCTGCGCAGCCTCACGGTGTTGGAAAAACAGGAGCCCAATCCGGTGCTTAAAGCCACTGTCGCCGCTCTCGCCGAGAACGTCCAAGGCGGTTCGACCTTCTCCGAATCGCTCGCCCAGCACCCGAAAATCTTCAACAAGCTCTACGTCAACATGGTCAAGGCCGGTGAGCTTGGCGGTGTTTTGGAAATCGTCCTCAACCGTCTCGCCGAGTATCAGGAAAAGGCCCAAAAGCTGAAGAACAAGATCGTTTCCGCAATGGTCTATCCGGTGATCGTCATGTTCATCGCCGTCGGCATCCTGGTCTTCCTGATGATCTTCATCGTGCCCAAGTTCAAAGAGATGTTCTCCAGCACGGACCAGTCCTTGCCGTTGATCTCGCAGATCGTTTTCGGCATGTCGGAGTTCTTCCTGGCCACCACCATTGGCCCCATCCCGAACGTCGCTTTCGTTTTTATCCTCTTCGGCATCTGTGTCTTCCTCTTCAACCTTTGGGGCAGGACCGTCGGAGGCCGTAAGATCATCGACACGATGAAGCTGCGCATGCCTGTCCTCGGTGACATCCAACGCAAGAGCGCGGTTTCGCGCTTTTCCCGCACTCTCGGCACCCTTGTCACTTCCGGTGTCCCCATTCTGCAAGCGCTGAACATCACCCGCGACACGGCTGGAAATGTGATTATCTCCAAGGCCATCGAAAAGGTCCACGAGGCGGTCAAAGAAGGGGAAACCATCGTCATCCCGCTCCAAGCTTCCGGCGTTTTCCCCAACATGGTCATTTCCATGGTGGACGTCGGTGAAGAAACCGGTCAGCTGCCAGAAATGCTTCTCAAAGTGGCGGACGTTTATGATGACGAAGTGGACAACGCGGTGACCGCGCTCACCTCGATTCTTGAGCCTATTATGATCGTGATTTTGGCCCTGATCGTCGGCTCCGTTGTATTTGCATTGTTCCTACCACTGATTAAGATGATCTCCACGATGGGTGCCCAGTGATACTCCGATCACCCCCATCCGGTTCATTCAAAAATCCCAGGAACATGAAAAGCAACCCGCGTTTCGGCAAGCAGGCCTTCACCCTCGTCGAGTTGATGGCCGTCATCACCATCATCGTCATTCTCGCGTCCTTGGTGGTCAAAGGCATGTCCTTCGTCACGGATAAACAGGCCAAGAGCAAGGCTCAGGTCCAGATCGAGCTGATGTCCAAGGCCATTCAAGAGTACAAGTTGGACATGGGGAAATATCCTGGCGTTGATGACAATTCACCGGCGAATGGCAGCAAGATGAGTGAGGAACTCTACGAAGCATTGTTCTACGAAGGGTACGATTTCGCGGAAAATCCCGGCCGCAACGATGCCGACTTGGCGACCAAGATCTATCTTCCCGAACTTGATCCCAGCAGCAGCAAGCAGGGATGGACCGGCCCGGCGACCAAGATCCCGGCTCGCACCCAGATCAAAGATCCGTGGGGACGGGAATTCCGTTACCGCAAAGGCAACAATGCGCAAAACCCGGATTTCGACCTGTGGTCCACCGGCAAGGACGGCGAAAGCAACACCGGCAATTCTTCCGGCGCTCTCAACGATCCTAAAAACCGCGACGACCTGAGAAACTTCTAAGGTTGCCCGCGATGGCCCCTGGAGTGGATGGCTTCTCAGCCAATCCATGTCATCCGGGATGAGCCAAGGTCGGCGAACTCTTATGGCGAGCGGCCTTGGTACCGCCTGAATGTTCTCGACTCCCCTTGCCTCGGCGGCCTTCTTTCCTTTTAGCAACATGAGCGACGATCACGCAGCCTCCCCAGATAACTCACCCGAGCCATCCGCAGAACCCGCTCCCCGCGCCCGCAAGACCGCGCCACGTGCCCGCAAGACCGCGAAAAGCGCGGCTGCAAGCAAGGAAAAGGCCGCGAGTTTGTCCGAAACTGCTGAATCGACACCCAATCCGGTGGCTGAATCGGCTCCGGCAGCGCAGACCGCACCGGTTTCCCCGCCTCAAGCTGAAGCGCAAGACGCGCCCGCATCGGTGGGCGGCGACTGGCCTGAGCCCGATGCCGAATCCAGCGGTGGATCTCAAGTCCAAGGCGAAGGGGGCAAGCGCAAGCGCCGCCGCCGCAAGGGCAAGGGCCAATCCGGCCAAGGGCCTCAAAATGGGAATGGCAACGGCAATGGCGAGGATGCTCCAGCCCCGGCTGCTGAGAATCGCCCAGTAGATGGCCAACGCGAACAAGCACCGCGGCCGAATCCCCAGCCTCAGCCAGCGCCGCGCCCGCGCATCGATCCTGACCACCTGTCGAAAATGGCGTGGAAAATCTATCTGGCGGAAGTCAGTGAGGAAGGCGTTGCGCTCATCGGCGACAACGACGCGAAAGATCTTTCCCGCCGTTGTTTCCGCCTCGCGGAAATTTTCATCGAAGAGCAATCGCGCCGCCGCTAAGCGGGCCTAGCTTCCTTCGCCCAGCCATGAGGAAAAGGCCGCTTGGTGGTCCTTTCTTCAGTGCTTGGAGCTGCCATCCGGCACTCCGGATGCATAGATCTGCTGAATCTCCGCGGCATCGAGCGCCCGTGAAAACAGCATGAATTCGTCGATGGCGCCGGACCAGTTGCGGAAACTCCACGACTGGCCGAGGCCATAAACGTCGGCGTTCTTGGCGGGATCTGGATCGAAGAAATTTCCCAAGGTGGCGCGGCCGAAGCGCACCGGCACCGAGGCTTCGATGGACGAGCGGTGGATTTCTTGGCCGTCCACGTAGTGGACGACTTCGCGGCTGGCCGAGTCGTAGGTGGTGCCGAGGAAATGCCAACTGCCGTAGGATGAAGGCGGTAGGACGGGCTTGCTGAAAGCGCGGTGGAATTGCCACAGCTCGGTGTCTTGGCGAATGCCAAAGGTGAAGGCTCCTTCCCGCGAGAACTGCCAGTGGGCCTCGCCGGGGATATCCGCCTCGCTCAGGAACAGCCCGTTGTAGCGGAGCGGCAGGTTGTCCGCCATGACCCACGCCAAATAAGTGACTTGCGGGTATTCGCCCGGGACGTCCACTCGCACGCGGTCGGCATAGCCATGAAAGGCCAGCGCTTCCTTGCCTTCCCAGCGGCCGGTCACCCAATCGGCAGCGATCACCGTGCCCGTCCCCGGCGCGTTCGGTGCTTTCGCGCGATTGATGATTTCGCGAGACCCTTTCTCTTCCGCGAGGAAGCGGAAATGCACCAGCATGCTGGGATCCTGTGCGAGGGCTGCGCAGGCGTTGTTCCACTTTTCCTCGCGCTGGCGGTTCTCTTCGGTGGTGCGAAATTCGAGGTCGTCCTTCACCTCGAGCTTTTTGAAATCGATGGGACTGGATCCCTTGCCGGCGGCGAGCGACACCGCGTCGCCCTTGAACATCCGCTTCGCAGCACCGCCGCCGGACGTGCCTGCCAGCTCGATCTCGCCCTTGCTGACTTGAAGGCGCGAGGTTTTGTCATTGGAAACGGCGACTTCGAAGCTGGTGCCGAAGTCGGTGATGGTGCCGTCGGGCAGGGCCAACTCGAAGCCCTTCGCGCTGTCCGGGACATCCACTTGGACGAGCCCTTCGCGGACGGTGAGGCGCATGTCGCTTTCCGGCATGAAACGGGCCGGCCCTTGCAACGAGACGCGGGCACCGCTGAAAAAGTCCATTTCCAAAATCCCTTCGCGTATCACCACTTCTTGTCCGCTGGAGATCGATTGTCCCTGCGTCAGTGCGGAGTTTCCTGAAACTCCGCTGACCCGGGAAAGGTAGGCCACGGGCCGGTACTTCTGCATTTCCGGCGAGGGCTGCGGCGTGGATGGGGGATCGGTGGTGACCACCGGAGGTGTCGCCGCAGGCTTTTGAGAATTAAGCAGCCACGCGACTGTGAGCAGCGCGGCGGCGGACCAACCGGCGATGGCGAAGCGCTGCTTGTGCCAGCCGGACGAGGCGCGCGGCGGCGTGATGGGAATCACCAGCGCCTCGCCGCGCGATTTTTCCGCCCAGCATTCGAGCGCGCCGTCGATCTCCGAGCGCTGCCAGAATTTTTCCCGAGCGGCCTTTGAGGACGTCAGCAACTGGTCGAGATCCTGCCGCGATTGCGCGTCCATCGAGCCTTCGAAATAGGCATCGAGCAGTTTTTCAAGATGGGCGTCGTCCGGGTTCATGAGGGGCTTTCGGTTTCCAAGATTTTTCGCTCGATGCAGTCGCGCAGCAATGTCCTTGCCCGCGACAATCCTACATACACGGCTTCCACCGACCAGCCGATGATGCGCGCGATTTCGGCTGGCTTGTGGTCGCCTTGATAGCGCAGCTCGATGGAGCGCCGCATCGCCGGCGGCAGACTCTCGATGCAGCATTCTAGCAGGTCGATGCGGAGATCCTGTTCTGGCACGGCATCCGACGCGGCGAGCGCGGCGATGGCTTCCTCCGACAACAACAAGGGGTTGCCCTTTTCGCGCCGGCAAGCTTCCAACACTTTGAGCCGCGCGACGGAACAGGCCCAGCGTGGGAAATTGGTGCCCGGAGCGAAATCGTCGGCCTTTTTCAGGATGGTCAGAAAGGTTTCCTGCAACACATCGTCGGCGAGATGGCGGTCTCGCACCAAGGCGCGGATGAAGCCGCGTATCACATTGATGTGCGCGAGGAAAAGCCCCTGCACGCCGAGTGAGGGGGAGGTGGCATCGGGGCAGTTGTCCACTTCCATGATGAGAGGATCCCAGCAAACCTTAGCGAAATCGGTGGGGAAAACTTTTTCTGTCGAAGTTCACTAAGGTTCGGGCAGCGGGCGTCATTGGAAGCAGTGGAAAACCCATTTCCGCCGCCAACGAACCGCCCCTAAAGCTACCGTGAAAACCCAAAAAAACCCCTTCCTCGCCCTCATTTTCGCTCATGCCCTCACCCTGCCAGCGGTCCACGCCGCTGCCGTCACGCTGAAAGCGGGCGGCGATGCCGGGGGAACCTCATCCTTCGCCGCCGTCGGCAATTGGGATCCTGCCATCGCGCCTGCGCCGGGAAACACCTATGCCGTTTCCGTGCAGTTTCTGCGGACCCCGCAGGATGGCCTCAACTACCCCTTCCTCGGTGACTCGCTCACTCTCAACACCGGCGGGGCGATGATCTACAAGGGCACTGCGGCGACGAACACCTACACCATCGCCAATTTCATCCTCAACGGCGGCCTCGTTCGCAGTGGTTCGTCGTCGGCCAACACGATGATCCTCGCCGGCGGCATCAACGTCACGGGCACCGGTTCGACCATCAATGCGGACCAAGGGCCATACATCATCGACTCGTTGGTCAGCGGCACTGGCACGCTCACCAACACCGGCGGCTACACGCTCACTTTCAACGGCGCGAACACCTACACCGGCAACCTCACCGTCTCATCCACCGGAGGTGGGACTGTGCTTTCCGCCACCAGCCAATGGAAATTTGCCATTGGGGCAAACACGGTGAGTAACACGATTTTAGGTGCTGGTAAAATCACCTTCAACGGCGCCTTCAACCTCGATCTCAGCGGCGCCAGCACCACGGTCGGCCATAGCTGGAACTTGGTGAACAACGGCACGCTCAACGAACTTTACGGCGAAACGTTCAACATCCCCGGCTTCACCAGCACGGGCTTCGCGGGATCCCGTGTCTGGACGGGTGGCGGCGGCTCCTATCAGTTTCTAGAATCCACCGGCGTGCTTTCGGTGATCCAAACCGATAGCGACGGGGACGGCTTGGCCGATGCCTGGGAAAACACACACTTCGCCAATTGGCCCACGCCGGGCCAGGCCGATCCGCTGCGATTTGTTGGCTCGGACGACGCTGACAACGACGGCGCGACCAACGAGCAGGAGGAATCCGCAGGCTCCAATCCGACCTCAGCAAGTTCGTGGCCCGACGTCGATGGCGACGGCATGAGGGACGCGTGGGAAGTTCTTTGGTTCACCAACATCACCTCGCAAAACGCGACGGGGGATGCGGATGGTGACCTCGCCACCAATCTCCAAGAGTTCCTCTCCGACACCATTCCTGTTTCTGCGAGTTCGTGGCCGGACACCGACGCCGACAACATGAATGACGGTTGGGAAACGGTGTTCTTTGGCAACCTTTCCAAAACCGGATTGGTGGATAGCGATGCCGACGCCTACACCGACCGCCAGGAGCACGATGCTCACACCGATCCCACCGTCGCCACCGGTGCGCTGCTGTCGCCGATTTCCTCGCGGCTCAAGAATCGGTGGAGTTTCAATGGCACACTAACCGATTCTATCGGCGGCAGTGACGCGACGGTTGTGGCTGGTACCACTTCCAGCACCAACGCCGTGGTTTGGAACAATCTGGTTCCCGCCTCCGCCACGGCCATCAAGATGACAGGCGGAGCCAAGGCGGACTCGGACTGGATCAAGCTTGGCAGCAACTTGCTGCCAAAGCGCAACACCCCGGTGACCTTGGAATTTTGGGTCAAACAGGACGCCATCCAAAACTGGAGCCGCATCTTTGATTTCCACGCCGACACCACCGACTTCCTGATGATGAACTGGACGCGTGGCACCGACAACGCAACGGATAGAATCGAGATCCGAGACGCCGGAGCGGTGAGCACGCTCGACAATCTCAACCAACCCTATGGCACCACAAACGAGCATCACATCGTGATGACTCTAACGCCCATGAGCGATGAGTTCACCGGCAACATGGGCATCACGATCCACACCGCACCGTCGAACGCGACGGATCTCGGTGCCGCGAAAGGAGGCACCACGACCGTGGTGAACTTGGTGAACCTAAACGACTTCATCAACGCGCTGGGATTCTCCGCGTATGCCGACAACACGGCCTCCGCCACCTACAACGAGGTGCGCATTTGGAATGGCGCGCTAACGACTTTCGCCCGTGAAAAACTCCACGATCAAGGACCGGACAACGCGGTCCTCGCAGACAGCGACAACGATTTCTTGCCGGACGCTTGGGAGGAAATCTATTTCCCTGGAAACCTAACCGCGCTCACCAAGACCGGTGACCGTGACGGCGACAGCATCATCGACCGCGATGAATATGCTGTCGGGTCGAATCCTAACAATTCACTCTCCACGCCAACCGATATCGATGGCGATGGTCTCGTGGACGCATGGGAAATCCAATACTTCGCCAACGTCACCGCACAGAACGGTGCGGGCGATCCAGACGGCGATGGACTCACCAACGAGCAGGAGGAAACCAACGGTTCCGACCCGACCGACGACAACGATGGTTTGGACAACGCTTGGGAGATTCTCCACTTTGGCAACATCACTGCCCAGAACGGCACCGGCAATCCGGACGGCGATGCCTTCGATAACGAGGCGGAGGAAACGGCAGGCTCGAATCCTAACAATAACCTGTCCATTCCCGGCGACATCAATGCGGATGGCATCACCGATGGACACCGACTGACCTTTGCCGATCCGCTGGGCACGGCGTCGTTCAACAGCGGAGCGAACTGGGACGATTTGAATGCTCCCGTGGCCGGTGCCAATTACCTCGTCACCGGATTCAATCTCCGCACCCCGGATGATGCGGTCGCCCACACCTTCGCCGGCGACAAGCTGGTGATGGGGACGAGCAGCGTCTTGGTTGTCAAGGGCACCGGAATCGTCACCGTTCCCTACCTCGGACTCGACGGAGGAGAAATCCGCAATGCCACCTCCACCAACGCGGTGTTCACGTTAGGCGGCGCGATCAACGTCTCGCGGGCATCCGCCATCTATCCGCAGAACAACAGCATCATCATCGACGCCTCGATCTCGGGAAGCAAAGACCTCGGTATCTCCGTGGCGGGTGCGAACAGCGTCACCTTCAATGCCGCCAACCCATGGACTGGCAACCTGAACGTGACTGGAAGTTTCGTCCTCGGAGCAACCGGATCGCTCAAGTTTGCCCCAACCGCCAGCGGCGTGAACAACGCGATCCTTGGTAGCGGAACCGCAGTGCTCAATGGCGCGTTTGTCATTGATCTCGGGGCCGCCAGCTCCTCTAACGGTTCGAGCTGGGATCTCATCACCACCACCGGCGTCGTCACCGTCGCACCGAGTTTCACCGTCAGCGGATTCACGGCGGACGCGGGAGCGGTCGGTGCGCGGATCTGGACCTCGGGTGTCTACACCTTCGCCGAAGCGACCGGTGTTCTCAGCGTTTCCGCCGGCAATGACAGCGATAGTGACGGTCTCGCCGACACGTGGGAAACCACCTACGGCCTAATCGTGGGAACCAATGACGCGGCCGACGACAAGGATGGCGACGGTACCTCCAACCTCACGGAGTTCCGTCTGGGTCTCATTCCGAACAACGGCAGCTCTCGTTTCGCCGCCACCCGCAGCGCCGCCGGGCTGTTGCAGTGGCCCAGCGCGACGGGGCTCACCTTCACCGTTAGGCGGAGTGCCACTCTGGCGGCTGGCAGTTGGACGACGATTGCAACGGTCCCCGGCACCGCTGGCACCGCCAGCTTCACCGATCCTTCCCCGCTCGCGGGCAAAGCGTTCTATCAGGTCCTGTTGCAACCCTGATTTCCCAATGCAAACGGCGGCTGACCTTTTCCGGCGGCCGCCGTTTTTGCTCTCTCTTATCGACGTCACCTGTCTATCACCACGACCCTCATGCCGCAGCCTTTCCGAAAATTTTACGCTTTGTTTCCCGTGCTGTGCATGGTCGGCACGGCGCATGCCGATCTCACCTATGTGGACGCCGTCGATGGTGCCGCGGGAAATACCAGTCTTTCTAACGGGAGTGTCTTGCTGGCGGATGATAGCAGCGGTGCAACGACGTGGCGTCAACGGGATGGTGCCACTTTAGGCTCGGCGGCCACGGTGTTTGAAGGCGTCGATGTGGAGCCTGAAATCAGGACCCGCATCACCGGTCTAAGCGCCGGAGCTTCCTACCGGATCTACGTGCACTTCCTCGAGAAAACTGCTTCGACGAGTGAGAAATGGAACGTCCGCGCCGGGTTCACATCGGGTAATTTGACCTTGTTTGGCGATGCTGCAGATGCCATCCCGGGAGCAACTTCAGCGGTCCTTTCTAGCAGTTTTTCCTATGCCGGTGCGCAACCGCTTTTCACCGGCACGGGCACCAGCCTTGCTGGACTGGTCGGCACCGCCACGGCAAATGCCAGCGGTGAAATCGACGTGTTCGTCGGCAGCTATGGCTCGGGTGCGGTGAATTACCGGACTTGGTACGACGGGGTTTCCCATGAGCCTGCGGTGGCGACGAACGACGTGACTTATGTGGATGCTGCGGAGGGCAACACGGCCCGCCGGGATGGCCTGCCATTTGTCCCTGCCGCGCAGGGCAATGTCGTGATCGACGACAATTGGGAAACCCGCACTTTGGGGACCAACGACACGGTGTTCGAGTCCAATGCCGACGGCCCGGAAGACGCACCGCTCTTGGTCACCACGCTAACCGGTCTCGCGCCGTCGACGAGCTACGTTCTCTACGCCTATTTTTGGCACGATGGGCGAAACTGGCGACTCAAGGCTACTGCGGATGTGGCGGACATCAATGACAACGGCACCCCAGCCATCCTCGCGGACGACTTTTTGCCAACCCATCCGCTAACGAATTTTGCCTCGACTGGAAATGCCGGTGGCAGCGCGACCTTCGCCGGTTTGGCCTCCGCCACCACCTATGTCACGGCGCCGGAACTCACCGAGGGAAATCGCATCCTCAGGCAGGCGGTTCTCGGCACGGCGACGAGCGACTCGACGGGGAATCTCTCCTTTTACATCGATGACCTCGCCGGTGCCGGCGAGGGCGATCGCGTCTGGTTCGATGGGGTCGGTTACAAGCTTGCCCTGCCACTGGCACCCAGCGCGGATGAGGACGACGACGGTCTCACCAACGGCGATGAGGAAACGCGCGGAACCGATCCTTACCTCGTCGATACCGATGGGGATACCTTCAGCGATGCCATCGAGGTTGCGAAAAACTCCAATCCGCTCGACGCGAACTCGGTGCCGCCGCTGCCGGGCAATGCCGTGGCCATCGCTCCCGACGGGGCTTGGACGTGGTTCAACGACGAGCGCACCATCATCCACCAAGGATCGATGTTTTGCGGTTACGTGAAATCCAACGGCCAGTATGGCGTGACACGCTACAACCTGTCTAACGGACAAGCGTCGCACATGATCATCAGCACCAGCAACTCGCAACAGCAGGACGATCACAACAACCCGTCCATCACGGTGCTGCCGGATGGAAAATTGATGATCCTGTATTCGAAGCACATCGCTGGAGCTGTTTTCTATCAGCGAATTTCTACGGTTCCGCTGCCCACCACCAGCGCAGACTGGGGGCCGGAAATCACCGTGCCCGTCCCGGCCAATAACACCTACGCCAACACCTACCTGCTCAGCGCCGAGAGCAACGCGATCTACAACTTCTCACGCTGCATCAATTTCAATCCCACCCTCAGCCTATCCACCAACCAAGGAGCGAGCTGGCAGCCGGCTCGTCAGCTCGTCGGCACCGGCAGCGGCAACACGCGACCTTATCCGCGCTACACGTCGAACGGTGTGGACCGCATCGATCTAATCTACACCGATGGCCATCCGCGCGACGTGGAGAACTCGGTCTATCACATGTATTACAAAAATGGCGGTTTGCATAAGACCGACGGCACGCTCATCGACAGCCTCGCCAATATCCCGCTCGACCATGACGCCGGGCAGCGCGGCAATGTCGTCTATGCCTATTCGAACGATGCCTGGGGCCCAAATGATGGCCCCGACGACTGGATTCCCACGGGCCGTGGTTGGACTTGGGATGTGAGTTACGGTCAAGGGGGCAACCCCGTCTGCGCGTTTCAGGTGCAGGTGGACAACGCGGTGGCGAGCGGAGCCATCCGGGATCGGATCTACTACTACTACGCCCGTTGGACGGGCACGGCTTGGCAACGCCGTTTCATCGCGCAGGCCGGTCGTCCGCTCTACGCGGCGGAGGATGACTACGGCGGCGGCATGTGCCTCGACCCGGCTGACCCACGCGTCGTCTACATTTCTAGCAATGCCGCTTCGCCGTTCGACTTGAGTTCCACCAGCAACGTGCCGTTGCGAGCCAACGACCGCTATGAAATCTGGCGTGGCTTCACGGCGGATGGCGGCCTAACATTCAGTTGGACTCAAATCACGGTGGATTCGGAAAACGACAACCTCCGTCCCATCGTGCCGATGAATCACGGTCTATCCGAATGCTTGGTGTGGTTCAACGGCACTTACAACACCTACACCAACTTTTCGGCCCGGGTGTTAGCACGCATCGGCGCGCCGCAAACGTCGTTCAAGTCGTGGTCCGAGGGATATGCCGTGCCGCCGACCAGCCCGTCGGATTCGGATTTCGACGGCGTGGACAACCTCATCGAATTCGCGTTGGACGGTAATCCATCCGCTGCGTCGAGCCGCCCGCAACCCACCTTGCAAGGCGAAAGCTTTTCATTCCCTTGGCCGGAAGATAGGTCGGGCATCGAGTGGATCGTCCAGGAATCCGGGAACCTCTCCAGTTGGAACGATGTGGCCGTGCTGCGGGGAAACGGATTGCCGTCGGAGATTGGGCCGGGATTTCAACTGACCACCAACGGCACGGAGCGAAACGCGGTTTTGACCCCGTTAGGGCAGCCACCCTTGCCGCGCTTTTTGCGGCTCAAGGTCGCGACAACCGATTGAATCCGTCACGCCCGACCTGAACGAATGGGGAGGTGGCCCTCTCCGCAGCCTTTGGAGATGATGTGACGATCCTGTTTTAAAAACCCCATGAACCTTTCCCGTCTCAAATCTTGCCTCGCCCTTGCAGCGCTGGTCCTGCTGAGCCCATCTCTCCACGCGGCCCCTCCTGGCAAGGGATGGGCCTTGGCGTGGAGTGATGAGTTTGGCGGCACTTCGCTCAATGGGTCTAACTGGTCCGTGGGCACTGGCAACCGCCGCGACGCCGTCAACTCGGCGAACGCCCTCAGCGTCCAGAGCGGCTACTTGCGGATCAAAACCTACACCGAAGGCGGCACGCACTACACCGGCTGGGTGGGCACGCAGAGCAAGTTCGAGAACTGCTTCGGCTACTGGGAAGCTCGCATCCGTTACAATTCCTCGCAAGGCATGTGGTCCGCTTTTTGGCTCCAGCCATACGGCATCAATAACGTCGGGGATCCTGCGGGAAATGGCACAGAGATCGACATCGCCGAGCACCGCAGCCGTGACACCGGCGGGGCCAATCTAACCAACAGCATGACCATGAACGTGCATTGGGACGGCTATGCGGGCAGCCATAAATCGGTGGGATCGACCGTTGGCAACCCAGGGGCGAATGGCGCGAGCTTGCAGGGAAATTTCCACACCTACGGCCTGCTGTGGGAATCTGGCCGCTACCGGTTCTTCATCGATGGCGTGGAAGTTTGGACCACCACCGCCGCCATTTCCCAAGTGCGGCAGTGGATTTATCTCACCAGCGAGGTGGAAAGCGGTGCCTGGGCGGGTCCAACTCCTAGCAGCTACGGCGATCGCAATAGCAGCTCGACCTATCAGGATATTGATTACGTTCGGTTCTATCAGCGGAGCGAGCAAACGATCAACTCGCACTTTGGTTTCCGCATGGGGCCGTGGCGTCAAATCGGCTCCGCGAGTTGGGCCGCTGGCGCGGGCCGCAATGGCACGGCTGCGGCGCGGCTCAATCCGTCAGGAACGGGTGGCGGCCGCGTGGCGCAGAAGGTCGTCGGCCTGCTGCAAAACACGCCTTACGTGGTCCGCGGTTGGGGCGATGTCGGATCCCGCACTTGGCCCGATATTCGCTTCGGCGCACGCGACTACGGCGGTCCAGAAACGTTCGCCTCCGTGTGGTCGAATGGCTACACCTCTGCTGACGCGGTTTTCACCACCGGTGCGTCTAACACAACGGCTGATGTTTTCGCCTGGGTGCCTACGCAGTATGGCGACTGTTATGGAGACGACATCGAAATACGCCGAGCGGGTCGTTTCACCAATGGCGGTTTTGAAACCGGCGACGCCTCGCAATGGAACCTTTACGGCGACAGCTTGGTGCAATCGTGGGGCGGCGCGTTTTGCCGCTCCGGCAGCAGTGCGCTGCGCTTGAATGGCAGTGCTGCGGTGCGTGGGGGCGAACATCCGCTCTACGGCCTCAAGCCCGAAACCACCTACAGCGTCAGTGCTTGGGTCAAGGGCAATGGCCAGCCTGTCCAGTTGGGCGTGAAAGGGCACGGCAGTGCCGAAGCGACCACCCCCGTCACGGGCAGCGGCGGCGCGTGGACACGGGGCAGTCACAGTTTCACCACCGGCCCCGGCATGACCACCGCCACCGTGGTCGTCTATGCCAATGCCGGCAGCAACGTTTCTGCCGTGGACCTTGATGATTTCCTGCTCGTCGAGGCGCTTCCGGCGCAGTGGACGGCGGAGGACATCGGCTCCGCGCTTGCCGGGGAAAGCGGTTCTAACGACGGCCGTCTCATCGTCCGCGGCTCGGGCAACAACTTGGGATCCAGCGCGGACAGCCTGCGTTTCATCCATCAGGAAATGGTCGATTCCGGGCAGATCACCGCGCGTCTCAACAGCTTTGAAGCAAACAGCGATTTCGCCAAATCCGGTGTCATGCTGCGCGCCAGCGCTGCGGCCAATGCTCCCTTCGCGATGGTGCATTGGCTGCCACAGGGACAGATTGAGTTCTATTGGCGCAACACCTGGAGCGCCACCGGCAGCTATGTTTGGGCAACGGCAACGACGCCCAACCCGCCGAGATTGCGCCTCGTCCGCGCGGGAAATGTGGTGAATGCCTCGTACTCGACGGACGGCAGCACGTGGATCCCAGTGGGAACAGGACAGGCGATTGATCTGCCATCCACCGCGCTCGCCGGTCTTGCGGTGACGTCTAACGATACGTCCGACACGGCTGAGGCGGTGTTTTCTAACGTTTCATTCACCACCGATCGCGATGGAGATGGACTCAGCGACGATTACGAAACCAACACTGGTATCTTTGTTTCTGGTACGGACACGGGCACGGATCCCGACCTTCCCGACACCGATGGCGACGGCTACAAGGATGGGGAAGAAGTGCTCAATGGCACCGATCCCTTGGTGGCCAACACCGAGATCATCTGGCAGCCCGGCGCTTCGCCCGGTGGCAATGGCACGTGGTCGTCTGCGGTTGCCTCGTGGAACATGGGTAGCTCCAACAGCGCGTGGATCCCTGGCAAGACCGCGCTGTTTGGGGGCTCGGTCGGCACCGTCGCTGTTGGCAGCGGTGCGACCTCCATCGCGGGCATGATTTTCAACACCACCGGCTATTTGTTGAATGGCAGCGGCCCACTCGGCTTTGCGGCGGACGCCACCATCGTGCTCAACGCCGCCGCGAGCCACATCGCCACGCCCATCGCTGGCACTTCTTCGGTAACGGTCAGCGGAGGCAATCAGCTCACGCTGCGCGGCGACAACCGTGGATTCAACGGTTCCCTCACGCTGGAAGGAAACACTCAACTGCGTGGCTACAACACGGATGCGCTAACAGCAACCGGCTTTGAACTCGGCGGCGTCAACACCACGGTTGATGTGCGCGAGGGATCCTATTTGCGTTGGTTCCAAGTCAATGGCACCCCGAGCTATGGGGCGAATCTCCGACTCAATGGCGTGGGAAGTGGCGGCGTGCTGGTCAACGACGCCGGGGCTGCCAATCCGGCGATTGTGCTCAATGGCAGCGTGACGCTCGACTCCGATGCCAAGATCAGCGCGGTGAACAGCGGCCGTTTCAGCCTCTATGGAGCTCTAACTGGCGAGCGCGCGTTGACGTGGGAACAGGGTGGTCTCAGCAGCACCATCGCCGGGCCAGTTGATTTGACGGCGCTGACGAAAACCGGCGGTGGTATCCTTTCGTTCACCTCGGAAACCATCTCGATCGACACCTTGCTTGCTTCTGCGGGCACCGTGAATTTCAGCCCCTTCGCCGAAAGTGTTTTCAGCGGTTCCCTCGTGGGCACGGCAAGTGTGACCAAGACGGGCGTCGGAACCTTGGTTCTAGCGGGGTCTAACTATTTCGGATCGATAGGCGGGAGCTTCTCCTTCGGCGGTACCAACACAAATGTCGGCGCGATTCGCTTGGCCCACCCGCAGGCACTCGGCAACCAGGCAAAGGTGGTTTTGCTCGGCCAGAATAGCGCGATTTCACGGCTCGAATTGAGCGGCGGTTTCACTTTTCCGCTCCATGTCGATTCGTGGGGGAGGACGTCTGACATCGCGTATACAGGAATTCGCAATGTGAGCGGCGCGAACACGCTGCAAGGAAACATCACCCAGATCCAGACCGGCGGCGGCATCTATATTGACACACTAACAGGAACCCAGCTGAGCATCACCGGGAATGTCACCAACACGATCAACAACGCGGTCTTCCGCGACATTCGTTTCACCGGAGGCGGCACCACGATCATTCAAGGTGCAGTTCTTAACTCGACGACTGCCACCCCGACCTTGATGAAACTCACCAAGGAAGGCCCCGGCACGTTGGTTCTGAATGGCACCAACACGCATGGCAACGCCGCCACCGACACGGTGGTTAGCGAAGGGCGCTTGCTCGTCAATGGCAGCATCACCGCTTCTCCGGTCACCGTCGCGGCGGCAGGAACGTTGGGCGGCAACGGCAGCATCGCCAACGCCACGGTCGCTGGGAAAATCTCTCCCGGAAACTCCATGGGCACGCTCACGGCCACCGGCAATCTAACCATCACGGGCACTTGGGAAGCCGAGGTTGGTGGCAGTGGGGCGGATCGCTTGAATGTCACAGGTGCACTGGTTCTAACGGAGGGCACGCTGGATTTCAACCTGCTCGCTGGAGGCACCACTGAGCCCCTGCACGTCATCGCCAGCTACGGCTCGTTGAGCGGGGTGCCGACGGTCACGGACCTGCCTTTCGGCTATGCGCTGGATTTGAACCACGATGGACTGAAACGCATCGCCTTGGTCCGGACGGCCACGCCGTTCGCGATCTGGGCGAACGGCCACGGCCTCAGCGATAACGACGCGCTTGCCATCGCCGACCCCGACGCGGATGGCACGGCGAATTCCGTGGAATATCTGCTAGCGATGGATCCCAGTCTATCAGATGTGGCCGGGTTGCCATCAGCGGTGAGAGTGGGCAATCAACTGGTGTTTTCCTTCACCCGTGAAAAGTCTGCGGCGCAGGAGTTTTCGGGAGTGGTCGAGATTTCCACCACGCTGGATGGAGGAGCGTGGAGCGATGTTCCTCATGAGCAGGTCGAAGTCACCGACCTCGGAGCAAAGGAGTTGGTCACGGCGACCGTTCCTATCCCGGAAGGAACGGAGCGGTGCTTCGCCCGCCTGAAGGTTGCACCATTCCCGTGAGTTTCTTCATCTCACGCGCAGCCGGAAGAACGAGTGTGCGGGATCAAGACTGCCTAACGGCACCTTGGCCTCGCGTGTCTCGGTGGTCGCGCCAGTGCTGATCAAGCTGTCAGTGATGTCCGTGTCGAACCAGCTGGCCAAGTCGTCGCTCCACTGGGCTTGGAACTCCAAATCCGTGGCGGCGAGGCTGCGCTGATAGGTTAGGGTGAGAAAGGACCCGTCGTTGGCGGCTACAGGCTGGGCCGCAGCGGCGTCTGGTGTCTTGGGATTCAAGGCGAAGGCGCGTTCTAGCAGGTTGATCGTGCCATCGAAATCGGGATCCGCACCGTCGGCGGCATCACCGGAGTTGGCAGTTGTTAGAAAATGTTGCTGCCTCCAGATTTCGCCTGGGGTGGTGGCGAACAATGCGCCGACCTCGTTGGCGTTGATCGCGTAGTCGAAGATTTTGAGTTCATCGATGGCACCGGTGAGATAACTGCCGCCGAAGAGCGTGCTGCCTACGCGGATGCCACCAGGGGCGTCGCGCAGAGCGGTCGAGCCAACGCCGAAGGCTTGCTGCGCACCATCCACGTAGAGTCGCATGAGGCCGGAGGTGTTGACGCGAGTGGCGACGATGTGGTGCCAGTTGCCGTCGTTGATGTTGGTGGTGGACAGGATGGTGGTTCCCTCGCCGGTATTGCCGATGCCGAAGGCGGCGCGGTTGCCGACCACGGAAATGCCCCAGTCGTTGGCGATGCCTGGGACGTCGGCATCCACCATGGATTTACCGGCCCACCATTGGCCCGTTCCGCCGACGGCGGTGGTTTTGACCCAATAGGAGACACTGAAGTCGCGGGTGACGGCGGCGGGGAGTTTTGCGAAGCTGTTGGTGCCGCTGAGTTGGAGTGCTTGGCTGCCGACCTTGCCGGGGGTGTAGGTGGAGCCAAACGTGTCCCCTTGATTGCCGAAGAGGGTGGCATCGCGGGCGTTGCCATCGAACGAATAATTGGCGACGAGCGCGCTGGAGGAGTTGGCGAGGCGCTCGATTTCCGGCTGGGTCAGCACCTTGTTGTAGAGTCGTGCCTCGTCGAGGGAACCGTTGAGAAACCCGACGTTTCCGCCGCTGCTGCCGAGGTGGAAATGGGCGGGAGCGCTGCGGGCGATAGTCGCCCCGGTCCCCGTGGCGCTGAGGACGCCATCGACATAAAGCTTCATCGCGCCATTGCTGGTGTCGAAACTGGCAGCGACGTGATGCCAATTTCCATCATTGATGGCGTTGGCTGAAGTGATGGTGATTTCGGGATTGCCCACTCCGAAGGCGGCCTTGTCACCCACCATGGCGAGTCCGAAGTCACGCGCGACGCCACCGACGTCGGCGTCGATGAGGCCCATGCCATTGTACCATTGGCCGGTTCCTGCGGTGGCGGTGGTCTTCACCCAGCAGGCGAGGGAGAAATTTCGCTCCACGGTGGCGGGCACGCGGATGGTGCCATTGCTGCCGTTGAAGGTGGCGGCGAGGCCGCCGACGCGGCCAGCGGTGTAGCTAATGCCGCCGATGGTGGTGCCATGGAAGTTGCGACCGCTGTAGTCGCGGGGATTTCCTTCCAGCTTGTAGTTCGCGACCAAGCCGTCGCTGAGCACGTCGGGCGTCACGTCATCGAAGGCCCAATCCTGGTTGAAGGCGTTCGTGTCGTCGAAGTACTGGACGATGTTGGTGTTGTCACCGATGGCGTTCGGCCCGCCGTCCACGTCAACGACCATGTTGGTGCTGTGGCGGTTGCCGAGTTTCCAGTATGCGGCTCCGCTGGCGCTGGGGAAAATGCGCCATTGCTGATTGGCTCCGCCGGTGTCGTTCCAAACGATGACGTTGGCGCTGGGGTCGGTCGAGAATCCGGTCACTTCCAGCGCCTTGCCGCTGAGCAGGTTGGTGAATTTCCAGTGGCCGCCGCCGACGTTGGTGGCGACCCATTTCTGAAGGTCTGAGCCGATGTTCGGATTTTGGCGGACGTTGGCTCCGGCGGTGGGGCCGTCCACCTCCATCAGCTTTTGGCTGAGGCGCGAGCGGATCTGATAGATATGGCCATCCTTGACCGGGCAGACCCACGTCGGATGGCTGTCGGTCCACCATTCATCGAAGTCGGAAACGCCATCGCCATCGGTGTCGCCGCCCACTTTGAGGGCGGTGGAGCCCGATTTGTAGCGTTCCCATTCGTCGGGCATGCCGTCGCCATCGCCGTCTTGGCCGCCCATGTCCATGCGCATGGCGCGGAGGATACGACCGATGCGGTAACGGTCGATAGGAGTGTCCTCGTTGCCGTAATTGAAACCGTAGGGGAAGTAGTGGACACCCGAACGGAAGATCTCTGCGCCGGGGCCGTTGAAGAGCTTCACGTAGCGTTTGAGAGCGGGGCCATTCCACACATTTCCGCCACCGAACTGCCCATCCCACTGACCGGTGGTGCCGCTGCCTAGGTAGTGGGCGATTTCATGGATGGCGACTTGGGTGCTGATCGAGCCGCCGAATCCCAGTTCCCCATTGTAGTTGGCTTGGGCGGTGGGGATGCCGGAGTGATAGATGACGCGGATATCCACATCGATGTTAGAGGTGGCGTTGTAAACCGCGACCGCTTCGTCCATCACTTGAGTGATTTGGGCGCGCTTGCCCTCATCTTCAAGATAGCCGATGTGATAGGTGAGTGCGCTGGCGGTGCCGAGGGCGGCGAGCCAAGCTAGGGCGAAGGCGGAAGATGCGGGGAGGCGGTGGGACATGTCGGATTTTTGGGTAGGGTTTGCGTCGAGTGGGATCGCCAAACGGTGGCGAGTCTCCTCGGCGTACAAGGATCACGCAACGAGTGCGGTCCCCCCTGATCGGGGTGGAAAGATTTCAGATATGGGATTTCTAGGGCGAGGATGAGGCTGGACAGCGGGGCGGCGGCGGTTGCAGCTTCCCGCCATGGATACGCAACACGTGTTTGCCCTGCGGGGTGCTAAGGCGGAGATCGAAGAAGGCGCGGTATTCGCCCCGAAATTCGATGCTGACGGCCTGATCCCAGCGATGGCGATGGATGCGACGACGAAGGAGCCGTTGATGCTCGCTTACATGAATGAAGAGTCGCTGCGGCGGACGCTGGAGATTGGTGAGGCGGTCTATTGGTCACGCTCGCGCAAGGAGTTTTGGCACAAGGGGGCGACGTCCGGCCACATCCAGAAGGTGGTGGAAATTCGCACCGATTGTGACCAAGACGCGTTGGTGGTGATGGTGGAGCAGATCGGCGCTGGAGCCTGCCATACCGGCCGAAATTCGTGCTTCTACCGCAAGGTGATCGCGGGTGCGGACGGAGCCAAGGCGACGCTGGAACAGACGGGTGGCGGCAAGGCATTCGACCCTGCGACGGTTTACGGCAAACATTGATTTCAGATGGGATCGATTTTGGGGTTGCATATGCCGGAATGAACCTCTAGCTCTCCCGCCCCGCGCGTCCGGCACCCCGCCAGAACGCCGCCGGCAGCACATTCAATTTTCCGCGAAGGAGGACCCCATGCACATCATCAAGAAGATCGAGTCAGAGCAACTGAAGCAAGACGTCGCCGATTTCAACGTCGGTGACACCGTCAAGGTCCACTGCCGGGTGGTGGAAGGCGGCAAGGAGCGTATCCAGATCTTCGCTGGCATCGTGTTGGCTCGTGGCGGATCCGGCGTGAACGCCGCGTTCACCGTTCGCAAAATCTCCTACGGTGAAGGCGTCGAGCGCGTGTTCCCGCTGCACACCCCACGTATCGCCAAGATCGAGGTGACCAACCGCGGCAAGGTGCGTCGTGCCAAGCTGCACTACCTCCGCGAGCGCGTCGGCAAGCGCGCCCTCCTTGTGAAGAGCGCCAACTGATTTTCCGCTTCAGGAAATTTTCTCGCAGCAGCCCCGTCCGGATTCCGGTCGGGGTTTCTGTTTTTCGGAGGCTGTGTGTGGTTTCCGCTTTGCGGCGGGAAAATGACGGGGCAGCTTGCGCCCGTGCGCGTGCCGATTCCTGTGGTGATCCTGCTTGTCCTGACCGTCGTCGGGGGGATGTGGTGGAAATACACGCGCCATCAAGATTTCATGACGCCACCGACGGCGGAGCGGCTGGAGGAAATCCGCGTGAGGATCAAGTCGTCCTTCCCGCAAATGGAGATGGGCGATGCCATATCGGTCCACAAGGTGGTCGAGCCGCCACCGCCACCCCCTCCGCCGGCGATTGATTTGGGCGATCTAACGGTGCCGCCGGTTTTGGATGGCTATGCAGACCGCGCGGGGGAGGGGGCGAATGCGCTCATCGAGCTGGCGCGGAAGTTGGAGGAAAAAGGGGAGTTCCAGCGCGCGCTGTTGGCGTGGGAGCGGGTGCTCGACACGGCGAAACCGGATGAGCCGCAGATGACCACGGCGATTTCCTCGATACGTCGTCTGCGGCCCACCTTGCCGGACTGGAATCTCAAGCCCGAGTCGGCAATTTCCATCGAGCTGCACGCCGGCACGGGCAAGCCGCTGGCGAAGGAATTGGAACCCATTCTGGAAAGCGTGGCGCGGGATTTGATGCACGCGTCATCCGGCGTGATCACCGTCAAGCCCATCGTCACCGCAGGCAAAGCCAGCGCCAAGAAAGGCCCGCTGCCCGTTGCGTTGTGGCTCACCGGTCCCGGCAAGGACGCCGTTTCTACCGATGTGCTGTCGTTCACGGTGGATGCTCCGGCAGCACTTCAAAACGAGGTGGTTACCACGGTTTTTCAGCTCGTCCGCAGCCATTTGGCGAAGTCACCCAACCATTCTGCGCCGGGCCTTTTGGCTGAAGGTGAGTCGCCGATGGATGCTCTAGGCACCCGCGTCACCCGGCTTCAATGGAGCGCGTTCGGCACCGCGCTGAACGTTGTCCCGCAGAAAAAGGAAGACTGACGGAAAATTCGCCCTAATTTTCCGCCCGCCTGTCACGTTTACCCACCCCTGCCGCCATGTTTTACCGTTTCGTCATCCTGTCCTTCTCCATCGCCGGCTTGTCGCTGGCCCAGGACACGCCAGAAAAGCCTGCGGAAGCTCCGGTGAAACCATCGGTCAAGCAGCTCGACGAGACGCGCTTCGAACTCGGCACCATCATTTTCGACAAGCAATCCCGCGAGATTCGATTTCCGGCCACCGTCAACATGACGCAAGGCGCGCTGGAATACCTCATCGTCCACGAGAACGGGAAAGTTCACGAGTCGTTGCTCATCACCAAAATTTCCCCGCTGAACCTGAACCTCGCCTTCACGCTGCTCAAGTATCCGGCGTCGCGCGAGCTGTATGCCGAGGACACGCCTCAGGGCGGCAAGGTGGTCAAAGCGCCGGAGATTCCGCAGGAAATCCGCACGGCCGCGCGTGTCAGCATCGAGGTGGAATGGCAGGAAAACGGCAAACCGCGACGCATGCCCATCAACGAGTGGATCCAGCATGGCGTCACCGCCAAGACGATGGCCGCCGGGCCGTGGGTCTATGGCGCGTCTGAGTCGTTTGAAGGCAAGTATGTCCCAGAAACTTCCGGAGACATCGCCGCCATTTTCCTCTCAAACGCCGCCATTCTGAACTACCCCGGCGAGGACAATGGCAACGACGACGTTTGGACGCCCTTCCCCAAGCGCCTGCCGGAAGAAGGTTCCGCCGTCACCGTCATCATCTCTCCCTTTCACAAACCGAATCCGAAACCATGAAACTGCTGCCCGCATTGATCCTCCTCGGCACCGCCGCCATCGGCCATGCTGCGGATGTCCCCGCCAAGAAGGATTACACGTCCTTGAAACAAGAGATCCGCCAAGCCATTGCCCGTGGCAATGCTTGGCTCAAGTCCCAGCAAAAGCCGGACGGCCACTGGGATGACGATGGGCTTCCTGCCTTCACCGCACTTGCCTTGACCGCCGCCACGCGCTCCCCCGATTTCGATCGCAAGGCCCCATTTCCCGAGCATGTCGAAAAAGGCTATCAATGGCTCGTTGGGCAACAGAAAGAGGACGGCGGCATCTACAACCGCGGCCTCTCGGTTTACAACACCGCCACCTCGCTGACTGCGCTGGTTTCCGCCGATCAGGAAAGCTATGGCCCCGCCATGGTCAAGGCGCGCAAGCACCTCATCGACAACCAATGGGACATCGGCCAGAAGAAGGAAACCGACAACCCGAACGACGGTGGCATCGGCTACGGCTCGAAAAACGACCACACTGACATGTCGAACAGCTACCTCGCCATCGAGTCGTTGGCGCTTTCCAAGAAGGTGATCGAAGACGGCAAGTTCGGCGACCAACCGGACCTCGATTGGGATGCCGCGGTCACCTTTCTTTCCCGCAGCCAGAATCTCACCGAAACCAACGATCAAGGTTGGGCGTCCGATGATGCCAAGAATAAGGGCGGCTTCATCTACACCCCGGGCGATTCCAAGGCCGGGCAGGACAAGCTGGAAAATGGCAAGGTCGCGCTGCGTTCATACGGATCGATTTCCTACGCGGGCCTGCTTTCCTTCATCTATGCCAAGGTCAGCGCGGACGATCCTCGTGTCATCGCGGTGAAGGAATGGCTCGGCAAAAACTACACCGTTTCTGAAAACCCGAACATGGGTCAGGAAGGGCTCTACTATTACTATCAGACGATGTCGAAAGCGCTCGGCGCGGCTGGCATCGACCAACTCAAGCTGGAAAATGGAACCACTGCGGATTGGCGCAGCGACCTCGGCAACAAGCTTCTAACGAGTCAACGCGGCGATGGATCTTGGGTGAATAACAATGGCCGTTGGATGGAATCCAACCCTGTCCTCGTCACCGCCTACACCGTGCTTTCTCTCGAACAGATCTACGATTCCATCCCCGAGTGATGGAGGAATCCGGTGGCGGTCGCAGGGCCGCCACCGTTAGAATCATCCGGGGTAATCGCCGGAGATGTAGCCGTGGAGTTGGGCGATGGTGTGGCGCTGCGTCTGCATCACCCAGTTCACCAAATCGCCCATCGAGATGACGCCCATCAGACGGCCGTCATCCACGACTGGCAAATGGCGGATGCGGTTAGACGTCATCAACTGCATGCATTTTTCGATGCCATCCTTGCTGCGCACGGTGATGGCTGGGCGGGAAATGATTTCCCCCACCTTGGTGTCGCGGGACGTGCGCCCTTGCAGCACCACCTTGCGGCTGTAATCGCGCTCCGACAGGATGCCGACCACCTCGCCGCCGTCCATCGCGACGAGCGCGCCGACGTTCTTTTCTCCCATCAGGCGTATCGCTTCGTAAACCGAGCCATCGAGGCCGGTGGTGAGGACCTCGCCGCTCTTGTTATGCAAAATGTCGTAAACAGTTCCGTTGATTTCCATGGGTTATCTCCTTTTTGAAGTTCTGTGACATTGGGTGGCGGAAAAGAAGGCGTCAAGAACTCAGGAAATCATCCCGATCGACTCGTCGATAGGGCTTGATGCGATACGCGCCGAGTGGCTTGATCGGACGCGTGAAGGCTTATCTGGAACTCATGCGGGATGTGCTCGAAAACGGCGAGAAGCGCGCGGATCGCACCGGCACCGGGACGCTCTCGGTCTTCGGTCGCCAGACGCGCTACGACCTCCGCCAAGGATTTCCCTGCGTCACCACCAAGAAGCTTCACCTGCGGTCCATCATTCACGAATTGCTGTGGTTCCTGCGCGGCGAGACGAACACGCGCTACCTGAAAGACCACGGCGTGACGATCTGGGATGAGTGGGAAGATGCGGAGGGTGAGCTCGGCCCGGTTTACGGCAAGCAATGGCGCGCTTGGCCGACGCCCGATGGCCGCGCCATCGACCAGATCCACCTGCTCATCGATGGGCTGATCGGCAATCCTTCCTCGCGGCGTCACATCGTATCTGCTTGGAACGTCGGTCAAATCCATCAGATGGCGCTGCCGCCCTGCCACTTGTTGTTTCAGTTTTACGTCCACGAAGCCGTCGATGGCGGTCGGCCTGGACTTTCCTGCCAGCTTTACCAACGCAGCGCGGATCTGTTTCTCGGTGTGCCATTCAACGTCGCCTCCTACGCGCTGCTAACCATGATGGTTGCTCATGTCTGCGGTTATGAGGCGCGGGATTTCGTCCACACCTTCGGTGACGTGCATCTCTACTCGAACCACTTGGAGCAGGCGGAACTCCAGCTCAGCCGCGAGCCGCGCGCCTTGCCAAAACTGTGGCTCAACCCGGAGGTCAGAGACATCGACGCCTTCACCATCGACGACATCCGGCTCGACGCCTACGACCCGCATCCGCACATCAAGGCACCGGTGGCCATCTGACGCTCATGTTTCGCTACGAGAGTCGTCACGAGAAGCTGATCCCGAAGGCCGCGTTCATAAGACGCATGGCGCACTCGGTCTTGGTGGCGCTGGGCTTGGTGGGTATTTCGCTGGCGATAGGAATGCTCGGCTATCACGCGCTGGAAGCGCTTTCGTGGACGGATTCGTTTCTCAACGCCTCCATGATTCTCGGCGGGATGGGGCCGGTGGACGCCATGAAGACGGAACCCGGCAAGCTCTTCGCTGGCCTCTACTCACTCTACTGCGGACTCGGCTTCATGGTGGTCGCGAGTTTGTTGTTCGCTCCCATCGCCCATCGCATCCTGCATGGCTTCCACTATGACGCGGATCAGGAGGGGAAATCATGAGTGTGAGCCTGACTGCCGTGGTGGCCATGACGGGCGATCGCGTGATCGGCAAGGATGGCGGCTTGCCTTGGCACCTGCCAGAGGATCTCGCGTTCTTCCGGCGCACCACCTCGGGCCATCCCATCGTCATGGGCCGCAAGACCTACGAATCCATCGGCCGACCGCTGCCGAAGCGCCGCAACATCGTGATGACGCGGGACGCCACGTGGAGCGCGCCGGGGGTCGAGGTCATCCACGGACCGGACGATCTGGAAAAGCTGCCGGATTTGGCTGGGCGGGTGTTCGTCATCGGCGGCGCGGAAGTTTACGCCGCCTTCCTGCCGCGGCTCGACGACCTGTTGGTGAGCCATGTTTCCGGAGATCACGCGGGCGACACGCGGCTGCCGGAGTTCGAGGCGGATTTCCCTCACTCCGAGCCCATCGAGAGCCATGCGACCTTCGAGGTGATCCGCCATTTTCGTTAGGTTGGGTGAGGTTTTCGTGCCTTTGGTGCGCCGGAGTTTCGGCTTGCAACGGGGATTCTTCGCCCTTAAAAGCTGCCCGCACAGCTTCTGTCGAAAGAAAGGAGTGGGTCTCGCACCCACTCTTTTGCGTCTCCAGACATCGGCAGCTGCCGCATCCATCGCCCGCCATGACCAACGATATCGTCGCCCTCATCGAGTATTACGAAAAAGAAAAAGGAATCGACCGTGATAAAGTCGTTGCCGCGTTGGAGTTCGCCTTCATTTCTGCCTACCGCAAGATGGTTCCCGGAGCCGATGCCATCGAGACGCTGCGGGCATCCGTCGATACCAAGAAGGGCGAGACCAAGATTTACGCCTGCCTCACCGTGGTGGCCGACGAGGATCACTCGGATAAGTTTAACCAAGTGCCGCTTTCCACCGCCGTGAAAAAGGCCGCCGGTGCTCAGGTCGGTGACGTCCAGGAGTTCAACGTCACACCTAAAGATTTCGGCCGCATCGCCGTGCAAACCGCCAAGCAAACGATGATGCAGCGCCTCCGCCAGGCGGAGAAGGAAATGATTTACGAGGAATTCAAGGACCGCGCGGGCGACGTGGTTTCCGGCACCGTCCGCCGCTTCGAGCGCAACGACGTGATGATCGACCTCGGCAAATTCGAAGGCATCATGCCAAATCGCGAGCGCGTCCAAGGCGAGGATTACAACATCGGCGACCGCATCCGTGCTTACGTCCTGGCCGTGGAAAACGAAGGCCGTGGACCGGAAATCATCCTTTCCCGCAGCCATCCCAACTTCGTCCGCCGCCTGTTCGAGGCCGAAGTGAACGAAATTTCCGACCGCACCGTCGAAATCCGCGGCATCGCCCGTGAAGCGGGCTTCCGCACCAAGGTGGCTGTCTGGAGCAGCGATCCAAAGGTCGATCCTGTCGGTGCTTGCGTCGGCATGCGCGGCGCACGCGTCAAAAACATCGTGCGCGAACTCAACAACGAGAAGGTCGACATCATCCGCTGGAGCGAAGATCCGTCTGAATTCGTCCGCGAGGCGCTCAAGCCTGCTGAACTCCGCTCCATCACCATCGACGAGCAGAACAAGACCGTCCACGTCACCGTGGATGAGATCGACCTCAGCAAGGCGATCGGCCGCAAGGGCCAGAACGCCCGCCTTTCGTCCCGTCTCATGGGCTGGGATGTCCAAGTCCGCCGCGACGAGTCCAAGGAAGAGCAGTTCAAGGAGAAGATCGGCGGCGCTGCCCACACCTTGGGCGAACAGCTCGGCATCACCGACGAGCTGGCCAACAAGCTCACCCTCGCTGGTGGTTTCAGCCCGGATCTGGTGGTTGAAATGCCAGCCGACTACATCGCCGCTGCGCTTGAGATCACCGAGGAAGCCGCTGAGGCCATTCTCGTCCGTGCTCGCGACATCGTCGGCGAGACCGCGACCACCAACGACTGATTCCCTGACCCCTTCCTTTTATTTCAATTCCTCCACGAACTCTGCAGACAAGCCGGATGCCCGAAAATAGCGACAGCTCTCCCAAAAAAGCCAAGGTCCTCGATCTCCTCGACGGGACCAAGAAACCCTCACGCCGCGAGCGCCAGCGCAAGGAGGCGGAAGTGGTGGTGGTGCCACCGGGTCCCAGCGAGCTTGACGAAAAAAAGGCAAACGCGCTCGACCTCTTCGCCGACGACAAGAAGTCCAAGGTCCGCAAGGCGACCAAGAGTGGCCGGACGGCCGTGCTCGGTTCGATTTCCAAGATTCTTGAGAAGGAGGAGCCCGCGCTCGTTCCTGAAGTTCCCGAAACACCCGCCGTCGTTGCCGTTGAGCCCGTGGTGGAGGAAGTTACCGCAGAAGCCGAAGTTTCGGACGATCCAAAACTCATCGTCATCAAGCCGCCCATCCTGATTCCGGACCTCGCCGCACGGCTTGGCCTGAAGCAGTTCAACATCATGGCGGACCTGATCAAACTCGGTGTCTTCCAGGCGCCGAACCAGCCGCTGGAGCCGGAAATCGCCGCCAAAGTCTGCGAAATCCACGGTTTCACCTTCGAGCGTGAGAAGCGCGACAAGGAAAAGGGCGTCCACAAGGTGGAGGAAGTCATCAAGGAACCGGAAGCTCCCGCCGAGGAGCCCGAGGAACTCCTCAAACTGCGTCCGCCCATCATCACGATCATGGGCCACGTCGACCACGGCAAGACGTCCATCTTGGATTTCCTCCGCAAGACGAAGATCACCGCAGGCGAAGCGGGTGGCATCACCCAGCACATCGGTGCCTATCAGGTCATCCACAACGAGCAGGAAATCACCTTCCTCGACACGCCTGGCCACGCCATTTTCTCCGACATGCGCGCCCGTGGTGCCGACATCACCGACATTGTCGTGCTGGTGGTCGCCGCCAACGACGGCATCATGCCGCAGACGAAGGAAGCCATCCAACACGCCAAGAAGGCGGGCAAGACCATCATCGTCGCTATCAACAAGTGCGACCTGCCGTCCGCCAACGTGGACCGCGTGAAATCGCAGCTCGCCGAAAACGGCCTGCAAACGACGGACTTTGGTGGAGACACCGAATTCGCGGCCGTTTCCGCCCTCACCGGCCAAGGCATGGACGACCTGCTCGACCTGATGTCGCTGCAAGCCGAGGTGCTGGAGCTCAAGGCAAATCCCAAGGCCACCGCGCGCGCCGCTGTTATCGAAGCGCGCGTCGT
Source organism: Verrucomicrobiota bacterium (assembly GCA_040387215.1). Lineage (GTDB taxonomy): Bacteria > Verrucomicrobiota > Verrucomicrobiia > Verrucomicrobiales > Akkermansiaceae > Luteolibacter. The sequence continues at coordinate 144,601 of JAZKEG010000013.1, forward strand.
TCCGGGTCGCGGCACCACCGCCACCGTCATCGTCGAGTCCGGCACACTTAAAGTCGGCACGCCGTTCATTTGCGGTCCATTCGCCGGCAAGGTGCGCTCGCTCATCAACGACCGCGGCGTGGCCGTGAAATCCGCCCATCCCGGCATGCCGGTGGAAGTCATTGGTTTCGAGGAACTTCCCAATGTCGGCGACCATCTCACCGAGATGAAAAACGAGCGAGAGGCAAAATCTCTCGCCAACGAGCGCCAAGAATCCGAGCGACTCGCTCGCCTCAAGCCGCAGCATCGCAACCGCCTGCAGGACTTCTACTCGACCGTCCGCGACGGCGGCGGCAAGGCCCAGCTCAAGATCATCCTCAAGTGCGACGTGCAAGGCTCCGTCGAGGCCATCCGCAAGGCCGTCCTCGCCATCGAGTCGGACAAGGTGGAATGCTCGTTCATCACCGCCGCTGCTGGCCCCATCACCGAGTCGGACATTTCCTACGCCGCCTCCACCGAGGCCGTCGTCATGGGCTTCAATGTCAAGGTTGAGGCCAAGGCGGTGAAATCTGCTAAATCTTCGAGCGTCGAGGTGAAGCTCTACTCGGTTGTTTACGAACTCATCGACCAAGTGCGCGAGGCGATGCTCGGTCTGCTCGAACCGCTCACCCGCGAGACCGTCATCGGTCACGCCGAAGTTCGCCAGATCTTCAAACTCAACCGCGGTCGCGTTGCTGGATCTTTCGTCACCGACGGTCGTGTCCACCGCAAGGCGCACGCCCGCGTCATCCGCGGCGGCATCCCGGTCTTCGATGGCAAGATGTCCACGCTCCGTCGCTTCAAGGACGAGGTCGAGGAAGTCCGCACCAACTTCGAGTGCGGTATCCGCCTCGGCGAGTTCAACGAATATCAGGAAGGCGACATCATCGAGTGCTACAAGCTCGAGAAATACGCGCAGACGCTCTGATCAACAGTTTGTTAGTTTTCAGTGTTCAGTTTTCAGGGGGAAAACCTGGTCGCTGGTCTTCATTGCCGCTGAAAACTGGAAACTGAAAACTAGCAACTTATTCCCATGTCCCGCCGCCTCGACCGAGTCAACGAACTCCTCCGCCGTGAAATCGGCACTGTCATTCAGAAAGATTATGAATGGCGCAACCGCCTCGTGACCGTCAGCGAGGTGGAAGTGACGCAAGATTTGAAAGAGGGGAAAGTTTGGATCGGCGTGCTGGGTGGCGAGGCGAATTCCGTCATCGAAAAACTCAACAAGGACCACGGTTCCATCCAGTCCAAGGTCATGAAACGCGTGGTCCTCAAGTCCACGCCAGTGCTGCGTTTCCACCACGACGCTTCTGCCGTCCGTGGCGTTGAGATCGTCAACCTGTTGGAAGAGGTTGATAAGATTCCCAAGGCTCCCGAAGAGGACGCGCCCTGACGCGGGGTGGTGGCGATCACCGGTCGCCGCGAGCCAACGACGTGAATCGATTCGTGGGCAGCCACGCAAATTTCTTAACCGGGAATCTTCGGGTCCGTGAAATGGCTGTTAGGCCAACCCTGGAATTTCGATCGACCTGAAAATCCGATCATGAAAAAGCCGGACAGGTTTCCCTGCCCGGCTTCTTTGATTGGGTAGGCTTGGCGGTTGGAAACCGCCGCCACGATTTACATCATGCCGCCCATTCCGCCCATGCCGTGGTCGTGACCACCGCCGCCGCCTGGAGCTTCCTTGGCAGGAAGGTCGGTGATGAGGCACTCGGTGGTGAGCAGGAGTCCGG
>JAZKEG010000014.1:0-99811 GCA_040387215.1 Verrucomicrobiota bacterium
ACAACGTGCCCATGCTGGGCACACACAAGCCGGCACATACGACGGCGTGCAACGCTCCTGTTTGAATTCAGGCTTCCCACTCCGCCGCGCATGGCCTAGACGTTCGGTTACAATATGAAGCCTCTTAAACTCATCACTGTTGCGCTATGTGCGAGTGCTATCGGTGTGCTTGCCGGATTTTACTTAGGTCTGCAGCAAGCAAAGCTAGCGATTTCGGCCAATCCTTACAGTGATCAGCTTTTGCCAGCTCACCACGAGTTGACGACTGCAAGAAAGAAGCTGCAGGCAGGAGACGCCAATGTTTTGGATCATATTCAGAAAGCTGAAACGCATTTGAATAATGCGGAAGAGTGGTCACGACAGTTCACTGGAATGAGGGGTAGTCCTCAACAAAAGCAACAAACCGAACAAGGCCGTCGAGGCGACGGCGATAAGCCCTCAAATTGAATCGGAGATTTTCACGCCGCCGCCTCACCTTTTACGTTCTGTCTGAGACTCTAAATTCGATGTATAACTTACTGGTATCAGGAAACGACGAATCTTGGGATGGAAAGCCTTGGGAGATTGAGCAGCCAAGATGCGTCAGGGAATACACCGATGACCGGATAACGGCGCAGTGGGGCAAGCTCTCTGCTGAAGATGTCAATGATCTCCGACGCCTACCTTGCATTTTTGCTTACGAGAGTGGGTGCAACAAGGATCCACGCTTTGGGGTGATTCGAGATGCTGTTGCAAGGCAAGGCCAAGTACGGATCACCTATGAACTTCTTGATCTTGATCGATTCCTATCACACAGCGAACTAGCTGACTTGGCTTTTGAGCTTGATATCGGGAAGTGGGAGCTGAACCGGACGCACTGGGCCGTCAAAGACGTGGATTTAGCGCGAGAGTTACACGCCAAAGGCCTTACTCTCCCACACTGGGCACGGGCGGGCACCAAAGCCGTTGATATCACCACCCACAGCTTTGATGTCGCGCTTTCATTTCCAGGCGAATCTCGCGATTATGTCGAGAACGTGGCCAAGGAGCTGGAGAGATTGCTCGGACCACACGCATACTTTTACGATAACAACTACATTTCACAGCTTGCTCGCCCCAATCTTGATGTCCTTCTACAAGAAATCTACGGCATCCGTTCAGGTCTAGTAGTCGTGTTTCTTTCACGGGACTACCAAGATAAGGAGTGGTGTGGTGTCGAGTTTCGTGCGATTCGAGAGATTATCATGAAGCGCGAGACAGGCAGGGTCATGTTTGTCCGTTTGGACGACGGTGGTGTCGACGGCGTCTTCAAGACTGATGGATACATTGATGCACGCAAGTTTTCACCACATGATGTTGCTCGGTTTGTGGAAGAGCGAGTCGGCCTCTCCAAACAACACTGACAGAATCGGGTCCCCGGGAGTGATTGGTTCCCGGTTCCCACACCACCCTACGTACGGCTTTGACTGCACGCCTCCGTCCATGCAGTTAGGCTTCGCGCTTTTCCAAGGACGCTAATGCGTCCACGGCATGGCCCAGGGCGGTTTCCATCAGACTCGGGCATCGGGTTTAACAGAAGTTCGCCAAGCCAGCGAAGTCTGGAAATACGCGCGAACTCATCTCGACTTCAGCCTCACTCCGCAGGCTCTCCCTCTCTTCCCTTCGCTTCCTTCGCGTCCTTCTGTTAAAAATCCATCTCAGCATTCAGTCTCACGGAGTGCGCTCATCTGGCTTTAACACGAGTTTATCAAACGCGCACTCGACGCCGCGCATTGCGTCATCCTCCAGAAGAGCTTCATCCGATTTTTCAGAAGAGTCCGGCATTCCATCGCGAGTGCCACCTGCGGCAGAAGAACGGACAAAAAAATTGAACTCCTGCTCAAGAGCGGCGCATCGCGGCAGCCAAACGCCTCGCCGCTTCGGATTGCATCGCCGGGGTTGACCCGGCGTCGCCCCGCGTTGTTCATTCCCCCCGTCACGCATGTCCGCCGCCCGCCCTGAATCGAAACCGCTCGTCATGACGCCTCATCAGGCGCTCGAAAAGCATTTCGGGTTCACCGGCTTCCTTGATGGCCAGGAAGAAGTCATCCAGGAAATCACCTCGGGCCGCGACGGGCTGGTCGTGATGCCCACCGGTGGTGGCAAGTCGCTTTGCTTCCAAATTCCCGCGCTCTGCTTTCCCGGCGTGACGCTGGTCATTTCCCCGCTCATCGCCCTGATGAAGGATCAGGTGGACGCCCTCGTCGCCCGTGGCATTGCGGCCACGGTGATCAATTCCACCCTTTCCTGGTCTGAGCAAAAGGAACGCCTCGACGGGATGCGCAGTGGGAAATGGAAGCTCGTCTATGTCGCGCCGGAACGCTTCCGCGCGGAGAGTTTCCTCAACGCGCTGCATGGCATCGAGATCTCGCTCTTCGCGGTGGACGAAGCGCATTGCCTCAGCCAGTGGGGCCACGATTTCCGCCCGGACTATCTGAGGCTCGGCAAGTCGTTGGAAAAAATCGGCCGCCCGCAATGCGTCGCGCTCACCGCCACTGCCACGCCGATTGTTAGGAATGACATCTCACAGGTGCTCGCCCTGCGCGATCCCTTCGAGCGCGTCAGCGGATTTTCCCGGCCTAACCTTTCGCTCAACATTTCCGCTGTGGAAAAGGCTGTCCACAAGGATGAGCGGATGCGCGCCGTCATCGCCGCGCACAAGACGGGCATCGTCTATTGCGCCACCCGCAAGAAGGTCGAAGCCGTTTCCGAAACGCTCGCCAGCTGGGGCCTGAAATGCGTCGCCTACCACGGCGGCATGTCGGACCAAGAACGCTCGCGCACTCAGGAAGTCTTCATCCGCCGCCAAGCTGACGTCGCCGTCGCCACCAACGCCTTTGGCATGGGCATCGACAGAGCGGACGTCCGCTTCGTCATTCATTACGAAATCCCCGGCAGCGTGGAGGCCTACTATCAGGAAGCCGGGCGCGCCGGCCGCGATGGCGAAAACGCCTATTGCGAGCTCCTTTTCAATTACGCCGACACCCGCACCCAAGAGTTTTTCATCGATGGCGCGAACCCATCCGCCACCACCATCCGCGCCATCTATCAATATCTGTTGAACGAAGCGGACAAGGAATTCGAAGTCCACCGCACGCTCGACGAAATCGCCGAAAATGCCGACGTGAAGAACTCGATGTCCGTCGGCAGTGCGCTCACCGTGCTTGCTCGCAGCGGCTACATCCAACGCTTCGACATCCCGAAAAAGCGCATGCGCGGCACCCGCCTGCTGCGCCCCGATGTGCTCACGCGCCAACTCCAACTCGATGAGAATGCCATCGAGGAAAAGGACAGGCGCGACCGCGACAAGCTCAAGGCGATGGTGGAAATGGCCTACTCCCGCGTCTGCCGCCAGCAGTGGATCCTCATGTATTTCGGCGAGGAAGATGCCGGCACTTGCGGCACCTGCGATGTCTGCCGCGACGAAGGGGCCGGCGAATCCCGCCCACCCACCGCCGAGGAAGCCCTGATCGTGAAAAAGGCGCTCAGCGGCGTCGCGCGCATGTCGCACCGCACCACCGGCGGCTGGGAAGGCAAGTTCGGCCGCGGTCGCATCGTCCAAATGCTCGCCGGCAGCAAGTCGCAGGAAATCCTCGCCGCCCGCCTCGATCGCCTCACCACTTACGGTATCCTGCGCGAAAAAGGCACCGGCTATCTCAACGCACTGATGCGCTCGCTCACCGAAGCCGGCCTCGTCCAGACCTTGCCCGGCGAGTTTCCGCTGCTCACGCTCACGCCACTCGGCGACCGCGTCATGCGCGGCAGTTCGCCGTTCAAACTCGTCTGGCCCGAGACCGGTCCGGCCGCCGCGCCCGACCTCCACGACCACGGCCACGACCCGCAGCTTTACTCGATGCTGCGCGACCACCGCGCCCGTCTCGCCAAAAACGAAGGCGTCCCGCCCTACGTCATCTTCAACAACAAGACGTTAGAGTCGCTCGCCCGCTACCAGCCCGAGACATCCGCCGAAGCACTCCATCTCCCCGGCATCGGCGATGCCAAGATCCAGCGTTACGCCGGTCCTTTTTTGGAAATCATCCGCGTCTGGAAAACCTCACGCCGTTAGAAGCGACGCGTTACCAGCTCTTGAACGGCTTTTCGCCCAAGCTGGAGTTGTAGTAGCGCGCGTCTACGGACACCTCCTCGCCCACCCAGGACGGCAGCTCGGGTGAAATTTCCGCGTCTTCAAGCTCCACCTCCGCCACGACCAATCCATCGTTCGCCCCGTGGAAAACATCCACCTCCCAGACATGCCCGGCGTGGGCCACCTCGTGCCGCGTCTTGTCGATGACTCCGGGCAAACACATATCTAGCAGATCGCGCCCATCCGTCAGCGGGATTTCATACTCAAACTCTTGTCGAGTGATCCCCTCGTTGCGCCCCTTGATCGTAATCCACGCCTTTTCCCCGGCGATGCGAATGCGCACCGTTCTATCCACATCCCTCGTGAGATAACCTTGGGCCATGCGCACGCCAGCCGTGCCGTCGCGCCAAGCGTCCGCCTTCACCAAAAACTTGCGTTCAATCTCCGCCGCCATCACCGATCAGGGTTTTGCTTCCTCCTTCGCGGCATCCGTCAATGCCGCCCAATCCACCGCCCCGAGATCCAAGCGCTGCACCTCGCTGGCATAGACCGCGTCCTCGTTCTTGGGATCGAGTTCCGCCGCGAGTTGGATGAAATAACGGGCCAGCGTCAGATTGTCCTCACCGCCTTGTTTCTCCAACAGCTGACCCCGCGTGAGGATGAGCCGGGCAAACACCTGCGGGCTGTAGTCCGTCTCCGTCTTTTCCGGCAGCACGCCCTTGCCGAGTTGGAAATTCACCACCACCGCCCGCTTGTTGCGCGGCGAAAGTTGCAGCGCCAGCGCCAGCATGCGGCGGGCATCCGCCAACGACGCTGGCGACGCCTTGGCCAGCGCCACCGCGTTCGCCGCGAGATTTGCCAGATTCGTCGCATACTCCTCGCGCTCCGTGTCCAGCATCCCGAGATCGCGCTTGAAAATGCTGCGCTCCACTCGCGGTGCGTCCCAGGAAAACCCCACTCCGCCCTCGCTCGCGCCCATCGCGCATCCCATCGTCAGGCACAGGGCCGCCGCTTGCCAAAGTCGCCTCATCGGCGCTAAGGATGGGAGCAGAACCTCCCTTGGCAAGTGGCAATTCCTCACTCCGCATCAGACAAACCGACGCTCCGCACCCTCATGCGAGGGCTCGCCCGCGAGTCCCGTCCAGACTCATCGGCCGCCTGCACCAGCCTCCACCGCTGGCTGATCGCCCATCCGTCCATACGCACCCTTGCCGCGTTTTCGCCCTTGCCCGATGAGGTCGATCTCGCCGCAGCCATCGCGCTGCATCCGGAAATCCGTTGGGTCTATCCCCGCGTCATCGGTGAGCACCTCACCTTCCATCCCGGCGACTCGCTCCAGCCCGGAGCCTTCAGCATTCTCGAACCATCACCCGGCTCGCCAGAAATCCCGCTCCGCGAAATCGACGCCTTTCTCTGCCCCGGCCTCGCGTTCGATCTTCACGGCGGACGTCTCGGTCGCGGCCGCGGGTTCTACGATCGCCTCCTCGCCCAAGCCCGCCCCGACGCGCTCCGCCTCGGCATCTGCCAAGCCTTTCAAATCGTCCCCGACACCTTTTCCGAGCCACACGACGTGATGATGCACGAGGTGCTTTTTTGAAGCCGTTGAAAGTCGAGGATTGAGAGTGGAGAGCAAGAACTCGATCCTCTCCACCCTCTCCTCACGCCCAGTTCGGGATCTCTAGCCGGAACTCCGGGATGCGCGCAAAAAACCATTCCCCTGTCCCCGTTTCCCCGAAAAACGCGCCCGTCGCCGTCGCCCCACGGCCAACGACATGGTAGCTGTTGTAGGAAAAATGGCCGCCCGGTTCGATGACCGGCGTTTGCCCGACGATCCCGTCCCCCTCGACCACCGTCACCTCGCCGCCGTCCTCCTGCACCACCCACTTGCGCCCGCGCACCGTGATCGGCAGCGGCGAATCGTTGTGGATGGAAATGAAATACACGAACGGGTGCGGTTTCTCCGGCGGCGCGTCCAGACTCGGCATGTAAATCACGTCGTCCACCTTCACCCGAAGGCCCACAAATTCACGGATCTCACCTGCCATGTCGGCCATCGTCCCGCGCCCGCTCGCCCGTGCCAAGCACGCAATTGCACGAACCGCGAAAAATCCTTTCGCAGTTCCTTCGTTTTCAAGCGCCTAGGTTCGGATCGTAGTCCTTCGGTGCGCGGACGATTTTCTCGATGCCATGCTTGGTCACCAAGTTGCCGCCGGACGACCGGCTCTTGATGCCGAACTCGGCGAAATGCAGCGGCCGTATCAGGTTGCGCATGCGCAGACCGGATTTCAGGTGCACCAGCAGCATCTGCGCCGCGCTTTCCTCGTTGGTCTTGTGGAAGGCGAAATAGAGCACCCGCGTCCCTGGCTTGCCCTTGGTGAGATCGTATTCCTTGTCCCGCGTCACCCCGCCGACGGTGAAACGCTTCGCCAAAATGGTGCCATCCCGCCCGTCGCGATAGATCATCGAGTAAATCAAATCCTCGTCCTTGCGGAAAATCGCGACACGCAGCGGGCGCTGGCCGACGAACACCTTGTCCGCCACCTTCATCACCCGCATTTTGCCGTCCGCCGTGAACGCAATAATGTCGTCGATGGTGGAACATTTCTCCACCGGCTCGCCATCCTTCTTCAGGCCGTATCCGGCGAAGCCATTCTTCGCATCCAGATAGAGCGTCTCGGTGGCGGCGACCACCTGCACCCGGTCCACACGGTCGAATGACGCGATCTCGGTCCTGCGCTCGCGGTCCTTGCCGAACTTTTTCGCCAGCTCTTCGTACCAGCGAATCGTGTAGCGCGTCAGGTTGCGCAGGTTCTTCTCGGTCTCGTCGATGAGCTTTTCCAGCCCCTTGATTTCCTCGTCCGCCTTGAACGAGTCGAACTTGGAAATGCGCTTGATCTTGATCTCCGTGAGGCGGACCAAATCCTCTTCGGTGACGTCGCGCTTGAGCAGTTTCTTGAACGGTTTCAAGCCGTCATCGATGGCCTTGAGCACCGCCTCCCACGTCTCGCATTCTTCGATGTCCCGGTAGATGCGGTTCTCGATGAAGATCTTTTCCAGCGAGCTGAAATGCCATTTCTCGGCGAGTTCACCGAGCTTGATGTTCAGCTCCATTTCCAACAAATCCCGTGTGTGCAGTGTGACCCGCTTGAGGATTTCGGAAACGCCCATGAACACCGGCTTGTGGTCGACGATCACACAGGCGTTCGGTGAAATGGTCAGCTCGCAATCGGTGAACGCGAACAACGCGTCGCGCGTTTGTTCCGGGTCCGCGCCTGCTGGCAGATAGACCAAAATATCCGCATGCGCCGCCGTGTTGTCCTCGATCTTCGCGATCTTGATCTTGCCCTTGTCCGCCGCCGCCACCACCGACTCCATCAGCCCGCCGGTGGTCGTGCCAAAGGGGATTTCCGTGATGCGCAGGATGCCCTTTTTCTCGGTGGAAATGCGAGCCCGGACGCGGATTTTCCCGCCCCGCAGCCCATCGCGGTAATCGCTCGCGTCCATGATGCCAGCGGTCGGAAAATCCGGCACCAGCGAGAATGGCTGATCGCGCAGCACGGCGATGGATGCCTCGATGAGTTCGTGGAAATTGTGCGGCAGCACCTTGCACGCCAGCCCGACGGCGATGCCCTCGACGCCCTGCGCCAGCAGCAGCGGAAACTTCACCGGCAAGGTGTCCGGCTCCTTGCGGCGGCCATCGTAGCTCGGCAGCCACTCGGTCGTTTTCGGGTTGAAAACCACCTCGTTGGCGAACTTTGTGAGGCGCGCTTCGATGTACCGCGGTGCGGCCGCGCCGTCGCCGGTCAAGGTGTTGCCCCAGTTCCCCTGGGTGTCGATGAGCAGGTCCTTCTGACCCAACCCGACGATGGCAGCGCCGATCGATTGGTCGCCGTGCGGGTGGTAGTTCATCGTGTTGCCCACGATGCCAGCCACCTTGTTGTAGCGGCCGTCGTCGATCTCATCCATCGCGTGGAGGATGCGCCGCTGCACCGGTTTCAGACCGTCGAAAAGGTGCGGCACCGCGCGTTCCAAGATCACGTAGCTGGCGTAATCGAGGAAATAGTCCGAGTACATCGCGCCAAGCGAATCGTGGTGGTCCGGGTCCTGCGTCATCTGCGGCGGATCGATAAAGAACCGCGCCCCGCCACGCAAGCCCAGCGTGCCACGCCCCGTCCGCGACGGCCTTGCCTAGGGGACCAGAACGTTCGCCACGCTTTCCGGGCTTGCCTTGGCAATCTCCCGCTTCCCGAAAACAAACCGCAGCATCATCGCGATCCAGCCCAGAAACGCTCCCACATAGCTGCCCAAATGGATCCCCGCCACCTGCTCGAAATGCCGGTGATCGGTGACGCCCATCGCATCGAGCGCCTCCTTCCAGCCTTCCCGCTGGCCATAAAGCGTCCCTCCCGCAAAGCCACCGATGGTCCCCAGCACCACCGCGCAGCCGACGATGATCGCCATCGCTCGCATCACCCGTTTTCCGGGCTCGCGAAACCTCGGCATTGCCAGCCGGGCGAGGGACCATCCCGCGATCACCCCGACCCACCAACTCGCCAAAAACCCGATCTCCGAGACAAACACCCGCCGGGGAAACCCGAAATCCCAGGCCGCAAACTGCGCGAACTTCATCCGCGTGAAGTACTCCTGCGAGATCGTGTAGGTCACCTGGTCATGCAGCGCGCCGAAGCCGCCCGCAATCAACGCTCCCGCCACCGCCAGGCCCAGCGCCTTCGCCACGTTTCGAAGCGAAATGTCCGGATAGAGAAATGATCGCAGCGCGTTGATGCCTGCATCCTGCCGCGAGAATTCGCCGAGTCAAACGCGCCGTCATTGCTCGTTAGCAGTTTGCAAGAAACCTCTCACAATCCCCATTTCCGCGTTGCAGCGTCGTATCGCAGCGTTTGGAGGTTTTCCCGCACGAATCCGATCACATCCTCAGGCTCTCCGGCGACAAGTTCCGCCAGCCGCTCGCTTTCCCATTTTTTCCCATTCGCCGCCTGCTCGGCGGTTTGGCGGAAGCCGGTGAAATCCCCTTCCTGCGCCGCCCAGAAGGCCGGTTGCCAGAACTCGCCACCAGGAAGAAGCCAGTTGGTCGCATACTTTTTACGCCGCCAAAGCTCCTTGGCGAACGCCGGCCAATCGAATCCCGGCTGGGCCCGCAGCGCGGGCTCAAGATCGTTCAGGCCGAATTTCTGATCCAGCGCCAGCACCCTGATGTCATCCGCCAAGGCGGGGTCCTTCTCGCCTGCCAGCGCGATGATCGCCGCCGGCCCCATCGGGATGCGTTCCTTCGCGAGTTCCCGCAGCACCGGCATCGCTTCCGCCGTCCAGCCACGGGTGATGAAAAACTCCGCCAGCCGCGTGTCCTCGCGCAGCCGATCTAGCAAAAATGGGATATCTTCCCGGGTCGCGTGCTCATTGAAATATGGCAAGGCGGTGTCCTTCCACGTTTTCTCCGGCCAAGGGAACTGGGTGAAGAGCTCGGACATGCTCTGCGGCGCGGTTCGAAACTCCCGGCTTTCATCGGGATTCTGGATGGCCTCCGGGTTCACTGCCAATCGCGGTTGATCCCAATCCTCGCTGAAGAAAATCAGCTCCAACCCCTGCGTGAGCACTTCCGGATTTTCCTCGAACTCCGGAAGCGACAGCGGAGAAACGAAGTCACCGGCGAATTCCCATCCATCTGCTGGAAAAAATGGCAGCGTTGTGCCGGGGCGGGTAATGGTTCGTGCGGGGCAGGTCGCATAGGTTCCATCCGCGTAGTGAAGGATCGCGATGGCTTTTTCCAATTGGAAGACCAGAGCGTTATCGTCAAACAGCGCCTTGATCCGTACGTTCACGCGGGAACCCCGCAGGGTCGCGACCGCGGACCGCACGCTCACTCCGGGAAGCGAGACGTCCGGAGCGATCCGAAACGTCGCGATCCGCCTGGCCGAGGGCACATCTATCGTATTTTTCGGAATCGGCTCATTCCACGCGCCGATCAAGTCAGTGGCTTCCGGCAGCGCGTGCTGGATGCCTTGCGCGAGTTCGCGCGGATTGTTGCTGCCGGACCCAAAGCCGTTTTGATGGCCATATTTCGCGGTGGTTGCCGAGAGGAGCGGCAGCAAGATGAGTGCAAGCGTGGCCCACGCCGCGGTCCGCGCGCGGCCCTCGATCCGTTGCAGGATGAGCAGGCCGAAGAGCTTGAGAGGCAGCGCAAAGAACCAGAACCAATTGCCGACCTGCCGCCACCATGATCCGGGACTGAAATCGCTCCAAATCGAAGCGCCATCGAACATTCTCTGAAACGCGAATGCCCTCACGATCGCAGGGAATACGACGACCACGACCGCCAGCGCGAGCGGCAAGCCGAGGCGGATTTTTTGAGAGAATGGCCGCGTCTGCCAACCGCCGCTAGTTTTGAAGCCGTCCTCCGCCAGCACAAGGCGAATGGTGACCCAGGCGAGGGCGACGATTTCCAAAACCGCGATGGCACGCAACGCAGCGGGCGGACCGTCACGATCCAACAGAAACGTGGCGCCGATAGATAGGACCCAGAATGCGGCGATTTCCCAACCGAAGCGGGACAGGTAGTTGCGGAGGGTGAGTGCGATCATGGCTGCGGTTTCCAAATGCGGAGGAGTGGGTCGAAACGGAACGAGGCGGCGGATTTGTCTGTTAGCCAGTCGGCGATCGCCTGGTAGTTCCGGTCGTGCAGCTCTTGGCTGGAGAGCACATAGGTGAGGTCGCGAAAAGGTGCGTAGGCGCGCTTGCCGGAGCTGGCGATGTATAGATCAAGAACCGTTGCGAAGGCCACCGCGTCGCCTTGTTTTGCGGCGTAGAGGAATGGGCCGTAGGGCGAGCTGTTTTGGTAGGATGATAGGTTGTTCACCAGATATTCCGGACTCGTTTCGCGGGCGGCTTCCGCAATGGCCTCGCTCAACATCGGCTCGATGCCCGGCAGGAGCCGGAGTTTCTCGTAGTCCTCTCGCTCGGGTCTTCTGAGAAATCGCGAGATGAGGACCGGGTAGGTTGTCGGATCTTCGAGTGCCAACACCGCGTCGGTTTCCCACATTTCGCCGTCGTGGAAACGATCAAGGATGATCTCCCGAGCATCGCTGAGCCATCCCCGGTGCAGCGCGACTTCGGCAAGTCGATCCGGGCGCTCCAGTGATCCTATCTGATCCACCACTTCTTTCCGCAGAGATTCGGGAGCGCCGATCCGCAACGCATCGGCGACGGATTCCTGATCGGCCACCTTCGCCATAAGGCCGGCGAAACGCGGAGTGTAGGGAGCGAGATCGCGCTGGGAGCCATTGGTTGAGATGGGATACATTGATGCCGGGATGCGCAGCCATCTGGCGAATTCCTCGCGGGAACAAGTCTGCGGGTCCGGGCGTTCTGAAAACAAATCGCGGTAGGTGGATCCAACTTCGGCAGAACGTCGGGACACGCCGTAATCCGATGTTCCGTCGTTCAGCCACGGGCGGAAAGGGGTCACGGTCTGGGACGTGAACCTCGCCACCGGCACTGGTTTCAGCCGTAGCAACCGCAGACCGTCGAGGTCGGCATTTCCGGGAAAGCGATTCGAAGGGGCGATGATCGCGCGGTCCCATCCGGCACCGGAAAAGAGCGGACCCGAAGAGGAAAACAACCGGTCTGTCACGCGGATGTTCGCGCCCGTGGCGGGCAAATGAAAGTAGAGCCACGAACGGAAGAGGATCGGAGCGTCGAACTGGTTTTCGTCAGGATCGTTGGAGAGTCCAAGGGCGGGATGAGTGACCATCACGTCGGCGCGAGGTTCGCCCTCCTGAGTGGAGTTACGGCGAACCCGCCAAATCAGATTTCCTTCCCGGAACTTCGTCACGTCATCATGCAGCGGGACGTCCCAGACTTTTTCATACCGATAAACGATGGCGGTGAATTCCACGTGCAGCTCCGCGATGCGGTCGGCCGGAATGTCCGTGCCTGGTTCAGCCTCGAATCTTCCCAGCCAGATTGACTGCGTTTTGGGACGCATTGAGGGAGCGATCGTTTTTCCGCTGCCAGGCAGCGCCTCCAACTCGGCGAGGTCTGTATCATCGGGATAGGCCGTTGGCTGAAAGTAGCCATCCGAAGCGCGGAAGGTTGGCGAAAAATTACGATCGAACCGAAGTGATGCCACACGCTTCCCTTGTTGGGAAATCCATCCGGCGGCGGGTACGTAGCGCACGCCGTATCCCGGAGGACAACCGATGGGATCGAGTTGGGCGTGCACGTCGAAAGCAGGTGCTTGCGAGCGCCTGAAGTCGGCGGTCATTCGAACGAACTGGAGCACCGGACGGATCGAGGTCGTGTCGATGGATGGATCATTCTTCACCTGCAAATCCGGCGGCGGGAGCAGGACGGCAGGAATTCCGGCCGCTAGAATCAGCAGGACGACGGCGGCGATTTTCCACGGCCCGTTCAGACGCTGTCGAAAAACCGGAAACAGCAGCCCTAACAGCAATATTGTCATCGTCCCGAGAAGCCATTCCTTGGGACCGGCAGGTAGCAACGGAAGTGTGGGATATTTGAAATACATGAACCCCAGCGGTCGCACGACCACGGCGACGAATCCGACGGCACTGACAAGTGCCGCGCACCCGGCAAGATGCAGCCATGGCGATGGCAACCAGACTCCCATCACTGCGGCCAGTCCTAGCAACAACCACGCGGTCAGCGTCGGAGACCCCGCAGCCAGCGCCGCGATGCCGGGAATAAAGCCATGCAGCAGCATATTTCCAAATGCCAGGATCCACTGCGGCAGCACGAGGAAAACGAGCAGGGACAAGGCGAGCGCAACCAGCCGTTCGCGTCCCCGCACCGGCGTGACCGGGTGCTTGACCCACTGCGCGCCGATCATCGCAGCAAGCACGAGAGAGAGGACGGTCGCCAACATTTCCAACGAACGAAACGACCGCCAGTACCGCGGAAAATCGGTGAATCCCTCTGGAACCGGCCCCAAGCGGCTTTCCCATCCATTTGTTGTCCAAAACGGCATTTGGAAATTTCCCGGATGGTGCAGCAGCCACGGCAGGGCGGTGATGATGAGGACGATCCACAACACGACGACCGGGCGCTTGAAGCGCTGCCAGTCGGTGCGGACGAGGTGGGCGATGATGCGGAAGTTCATGATGGAATGTTAGGGAGGCTTGGCGGATGGAATCCGCCGCCACAGTTAGACACCGGCATCGGCGCGGCCGGTGCGGACGAGGGCGACGAAGATTTCCCGCAACGAGAGCGGACGGATGTCGGGCGGCGAGCAGTTCGGGAAATGGCTCGCGAGGTAGGTGGGGAATTTTTCCGCATCGTGCTCGGTGTCGGTGAAGCGCAGGACGCGGCCGGACGATTGGCGGGCTATCCACGAAACGGGAAACTTGGGCAACTCGCCGAAGTCGGCAGGCAGCAGGATCTCGATCTGGCGGTGGCGAGCGAGCAGGGCGTCGCTGCTCTCGTCGAGCACCACCGCGCCGTGGTTGAGCAGGACGACGTGATCGGCGAGGCGATCCACCTCTTCGATATCGTGGGACGAAAGCAGAACAGTAAATCCCTCGCCGCCAGCCAACTCTAACAATCCAGTGATAAACTCGTCGCGCACCAGCGGATCGAGGCCGGAGAACGGTTCATCGAGGACGAGCAACTCGGGCCGGTAGGAAAGCGCACCGATGAGCGCGGCTTTCATCCGCTGGCCACGCGAAAGGTGTTTCAATTTTCGTCCGCCGGGCAGCGCGAATTTTTCCCGCAGCGTGCGTTCGAGCGCGGCGTCCCAGGTCGGATAGAGCGGTCGGCACCAGCCGAGGAATTGGTCCACGCTCATCCAGTCCGGCAGCTCCATGCCTTCGGCGACGTATCCGATGCGGCGAAGCTGCGCCGGGCCGAGCTTGCGCGAGTCGGTGCCGAGGATTTCGACATGGCCGGTGGACGGACGCAGCAAGTTGAGGGCGATTTTGAGCGCGGTGGATTTGCCCGCGCCGTTGGGCCCCAGCATCGCGGTGATGGATGCGGCGGGAACGCGGAACGACGCATGGCGCAGCGCCCAGGAACGCGGGAAACGGCGGGTGACCTGATGGAATTCGACGATGGAGGACATGGGATTTTCAGAGTTGGGATTGGGCGGCGCGCAGGGCGGCGACGGTTTCCTCGGCGGTCAGGCCGAGCAAGGAGGCCTGGCGGATGAGGTCGCGGCAGGCGGGGGCGAGTTGGGCGATGAGTTGCTCGCGCGAGCCGCCGGCGGGTTTCACGACGACCATCCCCGCACCGGGCCGGGTCGCGAGGAAGCCGGCATCGCGCAGTTCCAGCACTGCCTTGTGCGCGGTGGTCGGGGAAATTTTCAGCTCTTGGGCGAGGACACGGACGGAGGGAAATTTTTCACCCGCCGCCATTTCCCCCGTCAGCACCGCGCGCTGCACCGCTTTCACGAGCTGCTCGGAAACCGGAAGGCCATCAAAGAGTTGGAAACGGAACGGGAGCACGGCGGGAAACAAGTCGTATCAACTGTGCCAGCAAGACTGATACAGTTTATGGCTGCAGCAAGGAAATTTTTGCGATCCATCACGCCAGTGGTGAGTCGCCCGCAGCAACCGCCCACTCGCCTTCGGCCAATCTCCGAGAAAACGCGTCTCTTGCCCCTCAGTGAACTCGGAGCGTGGAATCAGTAATTCTTAATCTCCAGCGGCACCGTTCCGGGTTTCGCGGGAGTCTCGGACGGCGGTGCGCCTGGGGTAGGCGCGGGTGGTGCGGGAGGAGTCGGTGCCGCTGGAACGGCGGGCGGCGTGGCGGGCGGCGCCGCGGGTGGAGCGGGTGACTGCACTGCCGCTGCATCCGGAGCCGAAGGCGGACTTGCTGGCGGGAGCACGTCCGCTCCTTCAATCGCAACGGCAGTTGGGACCACGGTCCCGGCCACGCGTATCGATTGGAAAAGGCGGTTGTAGTTGTGCCGCAGCACCGAGGGGAAGGACACCCGTCCGGCCTCGACGATGTTTTGCAACAACAGCTTGGCGGTGAGATTGGAAATCAGATCGGTGCCGATCTGCACCGCCCGCTCTGGCGTGAGAATTTGGCCTCCCGCCTGCGTCGTGCCGACGATGACGTCGCTGGCGATCGACTGTCCTTGGATGGCGATGGTTGACTGCGCAGATTCGATGACGCCCTTCGCGTTCACCGTGATGTCGAGCGTCGCGTGGTCGTCGTTGGAAAGCCAGCCGCGGCGGTGGTCGATGCGGATGGAAACATAGATGCCGCCATCCGGCGTGGGGCTGACTTCGGGTTTGTAGGTGCGGTAGTCGGCACCGGAAAGTGGGTAGTCGATGTAGTTGTCCTTCTTTTTCCACCCGCCCAGGCTTTTGGCGAAATCATCTGCGTCCACGGTGGTGGCAGCGGTCGAGGCGACCAGCGATGCGAGCAGGATGGCGAGAAGCGAAAGAGGAAGTTTCATGGCAAGAGAACCGGACAAGCGGCGGCTGATACTCGGATGGTGGCGGGTTTATTCGAAAAATTCCGGCGGTGCGGGGGGATTTGCGGCCCCCAACAGACGTTCCACTTGGGCGGATGCCTTGTCCTTGTGGACGTCTTTGATGTAGGCGGCGACCGTGCCGAGCGCCGCAACCAACGCGCCCCAGTCATCGCCGAATCCCGCACCCGGAATGAGGTCCGGGATCAGATCCGTCGGCAAAACGAGGTATCCCAGCGCACCGACGATGACCCCCTTGGCCCAGGTCGGCGTGTCCTTGTCCTGCAAGCAATAGAACAGGGTGAGCGCCGTGAGCACCGTCTTGCGCCCGGCGCTGATGGACGCTTTTTTCAAGGTTTTCCAAAGGCTGGGCGCGGAATACCAGCTCGGGGCGGAGAGTTTGGCAGGAAGTTGCGGAGGATGAGGCATGGCGGAAAAATTCGTAAGCCCCGGCGGTCGGGGCGGCGGACCATGGCGCAATTTCCCCCAGCCAGCAAGGAGAAGGAAACCTCGCCAAAGGCTGCCACGCAGCCTGCATTTCGCCCCCGCTTCTCCCTTGCCCATGCGCCGCCCGCCCCCTACGGTCCGCGCCCCAGCGATGACCGCCAAACCTCTTTTCCTCTACGACACGACCCTGCGCGACGGCACCCAGGGCGAAGGTTTCCAGCTCTCCGGCCTCGACAAGCTGCGCATCGCCCGGCGCCTCGACGAATTCGGCATCGACTACATTGAAGGCGGCTGGCCCGGCTCCAATCCGAAGGACATCGAGTTCTTCCGCGAGGCAAAATCGCTCGATCTCAAGCACGCGAAGCTCGCCGCGTTCGGCTCGACCCGCCGCGCCAACATCGCCGTCGAGGAGGATCCCCAAGTCCGCCTGTTGCTCGAAGCCGAGACGCCCGTCGTCACGATTTTCGGGAAAAGCTGGGAACTCCAAGTCACCGAAGTGCTGCGCACCACCGTGGAAGAAAACCAGGCGATGATCCGCGACACGGTTTCCCATCTGGTGAAAAACGGCCGCGAGGTCATCTACGACGCCGAGCACTTTTTCGATGGCTACAAGGATTCTCCCGACCACGCGTTGGCCACCTTGCGCGCGGCAGCTGAAGGCGGCGCGTCCTGCCTCGTCCTGTGCGACACCAACGGCGGCACCCTGCCGAACGAGGTCATGGACATCACCCGCGCCGTCCGCGCCCACTTGCCGGACAGCGCCGTCGGCATCCACACGCACAACGACTGCGAACTGGCCGTCGCCAACGCCATCGCATCCGTCGATGCCGGTGCCACCCAGATCCAAGGCACCATCAACGGCTACGGCGAGCGCACCGGAAATTGCAATCTCACCTCCGTCATCCCCATCCTCCAACTCAAGATGGGCCTCACCGTCGTGCCCCAGCTGGAGAAACTACGGGATCTCTCGTATTTCGTGGATGACGTTTCGAATAACCCGCACTTCGCCCGCGCGCCCTTCGTCGGCAGCACCGCGTTCGCCCACAAGGGCGGCATGCACGTCAACGCCGTGCAAAAGCTCGCCCGCAGCTACGAGCACATCGTTCCCGGCAGCGTCGGCAACGCGCAGAACATCCTCGTTTCCGAACTCAGCGGCCAATCGAACATCCTCATCAAGGCGGAGGAACTCGGAATCCCGCTGGAAAAAGGCTCGCCCGTCGCGTCATCCATCCTGCGCCGCGTCAAGGAGCTGGAGCACGAAGGCTATTCCTACGAAGCTGCTGGCGGTTCGTTAGAACTGCTCATCCGCCGCGAACTCGGGACCTATCAGAAGCCCTTCGAGCTGAAGGAATACCACACCAGCTTCCGCCAGTACCGCGACGGCCACCCGCCGGTTTGCGAGAGCACCGTGAAACTGGCCGTGAATGGCGAAGCCGCTCTCACGGTTGCGGAAGGCCACGGCGTCGTCAACGCGCTCGACCTCGCACTGCGCAAGGCGCTGCTGCCCTTCTATCCGGAAATCGCCAACGTCTCGCTGGCCGACTACAAGGTGCGCATTCTCGATGGCCTCGAAGCCACCGCCGCAAAGACCCGTGTGCTCATCGTCTCCACCGACGGCGAGTCCAGCTGGGGCACCGTCGGCGTTTCGGACAGCATCATCGAGGCAAGCTGGATCGCCTTGGTTGACGGCATCGACCTATTCCTCCAACGCCTGCGAAAATAACCGTGGCGGCGGTTTGCAGCCGCCTGCCCACGCCAGTTAGGAACTTTTTACGGCAACTCTGAGATTCCGATGTTTTTGCGAAAACTCTCCCTCGTTGCCCTGACTCTCCTCGCAGGAGTTGCCCTCAACTCCTGCGACAAGCCCGCGCAACCAGCTAAGCCCGCCGCCCCAGCTGCGGCAGCATCCACCGCCGTGATCCCGCCCGAGGACGAGGTTCACGCGCAGTATGCCGGGTCGAAAACCTGTGTGGAATGCCACGCGGGCGAGTTTGAAAAATGGCACCCGTCCAACCACGGCCAAGCCGAACGCGACATTTCCCCGCAACAGGACAACCCGTTTTTCTCGCCGAAACGCACGCACACCGAAGGCGACAAAACCACTGACCTCTTCGTCGATGCGGATGGCCTCGCGAAAATCCTCACCGAAGGCCTCGACAAAAAACGCCACACCTATCAGCCGGTCCGAGTCATCGGCAACGACCCGCTGCGGCAGTTCCTGATCCCTGCTCCCGGCGGTCGGCTCCAGACTTGCGACATTTCGCTCGATCCCATCAAAAATGAGTGGTTCGACGTCTATTCCGGCGACCCGCGCGAACCCGGCGATTGGGGCCACTGGACCGGCCAAGGCATGAACTGGAATGCGATGTGCGCCACCTGCCACAACACCCGCCTTCGCAAAAACTACGAACCTCGTAGCAACAGCTACCGCACGACGATGGCGGAAATGTCCGTCAGTTGTGAATCCTGCCACGGCCCGATGAAGAAGCACGTCGAGTGGCAAAAGAACCCGCCCAAGGAAGCGGCCAAGGACCCAACGTTGAAGAAACTCACCCGCGATCAGATCACCGAAACCTGCGCCGCCTGCCATGCACGCCGCGCCGAACTCACCGGCGATCCTGTCCCAGGAGAAAGCTTTTTCGACCACCACAGCCTGACCCTCACCGACGAAACGGACACCTTCTATCCGGACGGCCAAGTCCGCGGCGAGAACTACGAATACACGTCGTTCGTCGCCAGCAAGATGCACCACGCCGGCGTCCGCTGCATGGATTGCCACGACCCACACACCAACAAGCTCGTTTCCCCGGGCAACCAGCTCTGCATGAATTGCCACGCGGGCGGTCGCGAGGACTTCCCCACCGCCCCCATCATCAGCCCGGCGGACCACAGCCACCACGGCGTGGACAGCACCGGCAACCAATGCATTTCCTGCCACATGCCGGTGACCACCTACATGCAGCGGGACCCGCGCCACGACCACGGCTTCACCATTCCGGATCCCAAGCTCACCCAAGAATTCGGCGTCCCTAACGCCTGCAACCGCTGCCACACCGACAAGGACGCAGCTTGGGCCGTTTCCGCCATGAAGAATTTCTACGGCGAAAAACCCGACAGCCCGGCACGCGCCCGCGCCTTGCTCGTCGCCCGCGCCCGCCAAGGAAATCCCGCCGCCCGCGATGGCCTCGTCGCTCTCCTCGCCAGCGAACCCATCGCCGCTTGGCGCGGCTCCGCCATCCATCTGCTCCGCCGCTGGGTGCGCGAGCCCGCCGTCAACAGTGCGTTGGTCAAGCGCCTCTCCGACGACAGCCCGCTGGTCCGCGAGGCGGCCGTCCGCGCTCTAGGCGAGGCCGTTCAAAACGCCGCCGACGCCTCACTCGCCGATGCGATACGCCCGCTGCTCGACGACCCGATCCGCGCCGTCCGCATCGCCGCCGCGTGGGCACTTTGCGAGTCGCTCGATCTTTCCTCGAAAGCCGGCCGCGAGCTCATCCACATGCTCGACCACAACGCCGATCAGCCAACCGGCCGCATGCAGCTCGGCCAGTTTGCGATGCGCCGTGGCGACAGCGCCGGTGCCATTCGCCAAATCCGCAAAGCCATCGAATGGGACCCGAACTCTCCGCCTTTCCATCACGACCTCGCCATCCTCCTGAGCAGCGCCGGTGACATGAAAGGTGCCACCGAATCGCTGCGCAAAGCCATCGCGCTCGATGCCGCCAACCCGGAATACCACTTCAAGCTCGCCCTCTCGCTCAACGAAACCGGCGACAAGCCCGGCACCATCGCGGCACTCCGCGAGACGGTAAGTCTCGACCCATCCTATTCCCGTGCTTGGTACAATCTCGGTCTCGCGCTCAGTCAAAACCAGCCACAGGAAGCGATTGCCGCCCTTCGCCGGGGTGAAAAAGCCGATCCCAACGACCCGACCATCCCCTACGCCCGCGCCACCATTCACGCGCAACTCGGGGAAAAGGCAGACGCTCAAGCCGCCGCCGTCCAGGCACTCCAGATCCGTCGCGACTACCCCGAAGCGATGCAGCTTCTCCGCGCCCTCAGTCGCTAGCATTCGCGAGTCACCTGATCGGGGGACGCCGCAGCTCTGGACAGATTTCAGCGGCCTGACATCATCCCCACCCACTCAAAAATCCGCATGTCTGAATTCCTCGTCATTCCCCGCCAAGACCACGACTCGCTCGTTTCCAAAGCCTACCAATCCCACGGCTACACCGCTGACGAATCCGCCGAAGGCGCAAAACTGGCCGCCGAGGCCGCCCGCCACGGCATCCGCACCCACCATGCGCTCAAGGCACTGCATCTCGACCATCTGTTCGGCTCCAAGGCTGGCGGTTGCGTCCCCGGCGCGGAGATCGAAGTCCTGCCCTCACGCTTTCCCGCCTCGGAGCGTTGGAACGCCAACAAGAAACTCGGCCAATCGGTCGCCTACCGCGCCATCGACCGCGCCATCGAACTGGCCGACCAGTATGGCATCGCCCAGATCGCCGTGGACAACGCGTTCCACTACCTGTGGGGCGGCGGCTATGTGATGGAAGCTGCCGAGCGCGGCTACTACGCCTACACCAACTGCACCTCCACCCTCGCCGAGGTCGTTCCCTTCGGCGGAAAATTTCCCACCCTTGGCACCAACCCGCACTCGTGGGGCATCCCGGCCTGTGAAAAAGGCGGCGTCCCCATCGTCATGGACTGGGCCACCGCCACCGTCGCCATGGGCCGCGTGCAAGCGTTGAAACGCGAAGGCAAATCGCTGCCTCCCGGTGCCGCTGTCGATGCCAACGGCAACCCGACCATCGATCCCAACCAGGTTTCCGCCCTCCTCCCCTTCGGCGGTCACAAGGGCTACGGCATGTGCCTGCTCAATGAGATTTTCGGCGGCCTCATCGGCGGCTCCATCCCCACCCTGCGCGGGCGGAAACTCGAAACTCCCGGCGAGAAAAACACCGCCGTGTTCTACTTCCAAATCGTTCACCCAGACGCGCTTTCCGGCGACAACTTCGCCCACGGCCGCAGCCAGATGGAAAACCTCCAGGCTGTCATCGACGACGTGCTCGGCCACGGCAATGACGGCGCGATGCTGCCCGGCCAAATCGAAGCTGGCTTCCGCAAGCGCTCTGACGCCGCCGGCGGCATCCTTTTCACCGAGGCGGAGGTCAAAGAGTTCAACGAAATCGCTCGTGAACTCGGCGAACCGGAGTGGGACGTGTCCCGCCTCTCCCGCGCTTGATGGAGAATTTTAGCTCATAGGACCGATAAGACCCATAGGACTTATGGGTCCTATGATCCCCTTTTCGACCTCGCGACGTTTTCGCTTCATCCCCGCCGCCGCTTCCGATAGATCGGGAACATCTAGATTCCCAATGACCTCCGCCCTTCATCAATTGATCCGCGACGCCTTCGCTGACAACGCGTCCGATGTTTTCCTGATTGAGGACGAACCGCCGCGCATCCGCCGCGAAGACCAGGTCCTCCAACTCCATCCCGGCCCTGTCCCGCGCTCCGCGATGGAAGAATTCTGGCGCTCCTGCTGCGTCGAACCAGACATCCACCTCGACGCAGACATTTCCTGGCGCGTCCCGGACGGTGGTCGCCTGCGGGTCAATCTCTATCAAACTCTCGGCCGCCTAGCAGCCGTCCTGCGGCCTATCCGCGACGAGATCCCGACGCTTTCCCAACTCGGTCTGCCCGCCGAGCTGCTAGAATCTTGGATACAACGCCGCTTCGGCCTCATCCTGGTGACCGGCCCGACCGGCGCTGGAAAATCCACCACCGTCGCGTCCTGCCTCGATTTCATCAACCGCACGGCCGCTCGCCACATCGTCACCTTGGAGGATCCCATCGAGTTTCTCTTCACCAATCAAAAATCGCTCTTTTCCCAGCGCGAGATCCGCAACGACTGCGCCGACTTTGCCACCGCGCTGAGGTCCGCTCTGCGCCAAAGTCCAGATGTCCTTTTCATCGGTGAAATCCGCGATGCTGAAACCGCCCTAACTGCCCTGCGCGCCGCCGAAACCGGCCACCTCGTCATTTCCACCCTCCACAGCAGCAGCGTGGTCGAGACACTGGACCGCATCACCCACCTGATCCGCTCGGAAACCTCCGGCGCACTCAACCTGCTCGCCTCTCAACTCGTTGGCATTCTTTCCCAACAACTTCTCCCGCGCTCTGGCGGCGGGCTGTTTCTTGCCTTGGAATACCTCCAGAACGAAGCTGCCACCCGTCGCTGGATTCTTGAAAACCGCCTTTCCGATCTGCAAGATCATCTCCTAAAATCCAACGATCCTGGCTGCTGCGCCTTGCTCGACTACCTCGTCGCATCCGTCCGCCAAGGTTTCTTGGAGGCTGACGTCGCCCGCGCCGCTTGCTCTCGACCCCAGGATTTTGATCGCGCCATGCGCGGCATTTCCGGATGATTTCCTCACGCCATGGCCCACGACATCACCGAATATCTCCGGCAAACCGTCGCCATCGGCGGCTCGGATCTCCACCTCAGCGCTTGGGCACCTGCCTGCGCACGCGTCAACGGATCCCTCATCCCCTTCCAACAGGACCCGCTCGACCCTGACACGGTGCGCAACCTCATCCTCGACACGCTCACCGAAGCGCAACGCGCGACCTTGGAGGAGGAATGGGAACTCGACTACGCGCTCCAAGTCGAGGACGTCGGTCGCTTCCGCGGCAATGTCCACATCGCCCGTGGCCACGCCGAAGCCGCATTCCGCTTCATTTCGCAGGAGATCCCCGAACTTGAAACGCTGGGCCACCACTCGCCGGTGTTTGAACTTTGCGGCCTGCGCAGCGGTCTCATCCTGGTCACGGGCATCACCGGCTCCGGGAAATCCACCACCCTCGCCTCCATGGTTCGCCGCATCTCGGAGTCGCGCAGCGGCGTGATCATCTCGTTAGAAGACCCCGTCGAGTATGTCCACGAGCACCGTTCGTGCCTCATCAAACAGCGCGAAGTCGGCAGCGACACCCGCAGCTTTCCCCGCGCCCTCCGCCAAGCCCTGCGCCAGGACCCCGACGTCATCGTTGTTTCCGAACTCCGCGACCTCGACACCATCCGCATCGCCCTAACGGCTGCGGAAACGGGTCACTTGGTCCTCGCCACGCTGCACACGCCCGACGCCCCGCAAACCATCGACCGCATTGTCGATGTATTCC
The DNA here is from genome assembly GCA_040387215.1 of Verrucomicrobiota bacterium. GTDB lineage: Bacteria > Verrucomicrobiota > Verrucomicrobiia > Verrucomicrobiales > Akkermansiaceae > Luteolibacter. The sequence continues at coordinate 23,181 of JAZKEG010000014.1, forward strand.
CTGCCGACCAACAGGCGCAGATCATCACCCAGCTCGCTGGCGCGCTGGAAGGCATCGTTTGCCAACGCCTCATTCCACGTGCAGACGGGCAAGGCCGCATCCTCGCCTCCGAAATCCTGCGGCCTAACCACGCCATGCGAAACTGCATCCGCGAGCACAAGCTGGAGCAGGTCGTCGGGCTGATGGAAATCGGTTACAAGGAAGGCAACCGCACCATCGACCAAAGCATCGCCGCACTGCTAGAAATGGGCACCATCTCACGTGAAGAGGCGCTGTTCCATTGCCGCGAGAAAAAAACCTTCGACCTTCCTCCGCAAGAACCCCGCAAGCAGAAATCGATCTGGACCTAACACCCCATGGACACAAGCCCACGCTACATCCTCAGCCGCGCGATCTTCCTCATCGCCGTTCTCGTCGCAGCCCTTTACGGCATGCGCTATTTTAAAAAATGGCAGCGCCAAAACGAAGTCACCGCCGCACTCACCTCCATCGCCAGCGACAGTTCCTACTTTCACCAGTTCTATGCCGCCGATGCGCAAAAGTCGCTCGTCCGTGCCGTCGGTCTCATTGCCGAGGCCAATTCGCTGGGCATCCCACCGGAGACGATCATCGCCCGCGCCACCGGCACCGAGAAGAAGACGTTCGTTTCCGACGACGATCCCGATGAAGTCCCTATCAAAACGCAGATTGTCATCAACAGCCTGCGTCTCAACTACGAGAACTTCATCAAACTCGGCTACAAGGTGGACTACAAGCTGTTGGGAAAAATCTCATCCGGCGAGCTGCCGCCCATTCCATCCGGCCCCGGTGTTGGTAGCCAGCCCATCGTCGCGACCTTCATTGATGCCGCCGCTTCACCCGGCATCGAAAAGGTGCTTGCGAACCTTGAAATACGCCCGCCGCATTCTGGCGACCACGTCCCAACCGATATTGAGATCGCAGCCGCCAAGCGCCTCGCCAGTCAGCTTTCTGAAGCGGGCATCATCGAGGAATCCGTGCGCAACAAGATCGACAAAAACGTTTCGGAAAAAGCCGTGAAGCAAGACTCCGCAGATTAACATTCTAGGTCAGACCTTCCGCCTTTTTGGTCGGGTCAGGAAGAATAGCAGCACGCCTAACAGCGAAACAACAAACGCCCCCGCCGTCACCAGCGTGAGCGTCCAGTCACGCAAATCCTTGTTCGGGATGAACCCGAACTTGTGGATATTGGTGAAAAGATTCGCCTCCAGTTGTTTCGCGTCATCGGTCAGTCGAGTCACACTGCCGGTCACCGTCGAGACATAGACACGCGTGTTCTTCGCATCCCCTGCATCGAATCGATAGACGGGCAGAATGCGGAAAATCCCGATGTATTCGCCATTGAAGCGGGTCAGATAGTCCGTCTTCTTGACCGCCGCCCCACCGAGGAACGCAGCAGCGATTTCAGCGCCATAGACCTCGTCCATCGCAGGATCCACCGAGCCGTCCACCGCACTCACATAGCGTGGCACCCCATCTGGCAGAAACACCTGATAGACCGGCTTGCCGCCTATCATGCGCAGATTGATCGCGGAGCTGCGATCCCCGCCATCGAGTTTCGCCACCGCCTGTGCGGCAGTCAGCGAGATCGCAGCGGTGTTGAGCGGCAGATCCGGCGGTCTCGCCGGTGGTGGTGCCGACTGCGTGCGCGTCATCACCGTGTGGATGACTCCGCTGCCGGACGACATCAGCACGGTCAGACTGAAAGCAAGGCCCAGCCAACGGTGAGCCTTGCGAATCCATGGTTTGTTCATGATGTTTTTCGCTAGATTCAAACCCATTCACCAGGCCCACTCGACGCCCGCATAGATCCCGCGCCCGTCGCCCGGGAGGAAATTGCGCGAAGTGGAATAAGCCCCCGCACCGGCATCCGCAACCACGCCGGTGGTCGCGGCATAGCGTTCGTCAGTTAGGTTTTTCGCCTCGATGAACCACGAAAGCCCTTTCTGCACGCGACGTCCGACCTTGAAGCCGAGCAACGCATAAGGATCCGCACTAAGCGTGTTCGCCTGATCGACATAGGCCTTGGTCGGCACCCATTCCAAGGTCGGCCCGGCGTAGTAGCCTGCGCGATTTTCCCAGATCAACTCGCTGCGGACGAGCAACGGCGGCAGTCCAGCGATGGTGTTGTCGCCATAGTTTTTGTCATCATCGAAACGGAAACGGCCATAAGTCGCCGCACCGCGCATGAACAAACGGTGGTCTTGGATTTCCTCCAACGAACGCCCTAGCAAATCCACCTCACTGGCAAACTCAATGCCTTGGTGCGTGGTGTCATCCGCATTGGTGGTACCGAGCGGCGTACCCGCAGCGTCGTTGAGCGCGAGGAATTCATTCTTCACCGCAGAGGCGTAGAGCGTGGCATCCCAGGCAAAGTTCGCATGCCCACCCCGCGAGCCAATCTCCACGGTGGTCGCCGTTTGTGCCTCGTTCGCATTCATCGCGCTGTTCGTTTCCGAAAACGTCGGTGGCTCGTAGCTGCCACTCACGTTGCCGAACACCTGCACATCGCCCGTTTCCCACACCACTCCCGCCTTGGGCGAGATGTTGTGATAGTCGCGGTCATAGGATGCATTGGTGCCCACTTCGGACTCACTGTCGCGGCGGTTCCATGAGGCAGTTGCCGCTAACACACCCGTAAATCCATTGCCCAGCGCGAGCTGATCCTCGACGAATCCCTCGACGTTGGTCGCGCGGAGGTGATCGTTGGAGCTGATGGGTCCACGGCTGCCGAAGTTATTCTGATAGGTCGCCGCATCCGTGTCGCCATGGGTCAGGATGGCGCCCGCCCGCAGCCGATTCTCACGACCCAGCAGATTCCCTTGGCGAGTGTAAGTCGTCCCCAACAGATAATCATCCGACAACTGATCGATGACGCCCACAAAGGGCGTGATCGGATGATCCATGTCCTTGTAACTGTAGGCACCGGTAAACTCCCACGTATCGCTCCCGTGGGTCACCGTGGTGCTGCTAGCGATGCGAAACAGGTCGTAGTCGCGGCGGTTGTCATAAGCCACCGCGCCGAATCCCGAAGTGTCTGCCTGCGACGGATCGTCATTGAGTTCCTGTTTTGTCAAACTGCCGGGCAACTCTGAGCGGGAGCGCACGTAAGTGAGAAACACGCGAGTTTCCACGTTGTCGGCGATCTGCCAGCCGAAGTTTCCGAGGAAACGCTGGGCATCCTGTTGCGAATGATCACGAAACCCATCCTGATAGACCGAGGACAGACTGAGATAGGCATCCCCCTTGCCCTGCGACATGCCAGATTCCACCCGTGCCCGCAGGTAGTCGAAGGATCCTCCCTCCAACCGAACGGCACCACCCGGGGCGGTTAGACCGGTGGAGGATATGTAGTTGATCGCTCCGCCCAGCGTGGAGGCACCGAGCCCGAGCGCGTTGCCGCCACGCAAGATTTCAATGTGATCGGTCGCCAAGGGGTCCACCGATTGCATGTCGAAACCGCCGTCCGCGAGGTTCAGTGGGATGCCATCCTGCATCAGTCGTATGCCACGGCCATGGAAGGTCCGCTGCATGCCGGAGCCGCGAATCGACAAGCGCGCTTCGTCCGAACCGAAACGGGGTTGAGCCACCACTCCCGGCGAGAGCGCGAAGGTGTCCGCCATGGTGCTGGCGCGTCCAGTTAGATAACGTTCCGCATCCACCACCTCGGTCGCGCCGGGAGTTTTCCTGAGTTCTTCACGGCTTTCCTCCAGCGTGCGGACGGTTTTGGAGGGAGTGGCTGGTCTGCTGGCTTCCACCACCAGCGGTTTGAGTTCCTGCGATGTTTCGCCGGAGTTCTGAGTTTGCGCACTGGCGATTCCTGCCAAGCACGATGAGATAACGATTGTTTGGGAAAATTTCATGAGATATATTGTTAGATAAGGATCACGGCTGCACGTCGCCACCATGGCCACGTGCTTCCGAGAAGCCCGGACAACCGCGACAAAGTTCGTCACGGCGGGCATCAGAAGGGACAGGCAGGACGTGGATGAGCCCGAGAAGGCGAATCCCGACCTGGGAAACGCGCGTCTTGGCGGGACTATCCGAAATGCATCCTGCGGCGGAGACGCATCAAACCCGCGGCGGCTGCACCGGCACGTCCGGGTAGATCGTCGCAAAACGGCCATGGTAATCCGGCACGCGCGCCACCATGACGGTGAACTGCGGCGTGGGCAGCTCCACCCCGGCAGGCAGGGGGACATTCCACTTCAACTCGGATTTCACCAGCGCATCGTCCTGCTTCTCCTTTTCCTTTGTCTGCTTCACCACCTTGCACAGCGAACACGGATGAGCGCCATCGAAGGTTTTTTCCACCGCCACCGTCAGGGAATCGCTGGCGGAGAAATCCACCAACATCCGCGACCACGCGACCGTCTGAAGCAGAGCCAAATGGCCGCCCATCGAAACCAGCAGCATCCCTATCAGGAGCCATTGGCCAGCTTGGCGCATCCATTTCGACATCGGGCGGCATGATTGTTCGGTGCCGATACCGGTCAAGACATTTCAAGGTCGCTTGAAGAACTCTTGCCACGTACGCTTGCACCCCGTGCCATGACGGGTTAGCAAGCGCCATCAAACGACGATCCTTCAGCTTCCTCCTCGCACGCCGCTATCTCAACCCGCGGCGCTCCATGCTTTCCTCATTCAGCCTGATTTCGCTGGTCGGCGTGATGCTGGGCGTGCTGGTGCTGGTGGTGGTCATGGCGGTTTATGCCGGACTGGAACGCAATGTGAAGGAAAGGCTGCTCGGCTACACGCCCCACGTCTTGATGACTGGATTTTCCGGCCCCATCACCGAGTGGGAAGCGGCGGCGGAAAAGGCGAAGGCGCTGCCACAGGTCGAAGCCGCCACCCCCTTCGTCTCGGGTTTTGTCTTCATCGAGGCGCAGACGCGGCCGCACCCGGTTTCCTTCCGCGGCATCGACACCGCAGATCCAGCGCAGGTCGCAGGCATTCAGAAGATGCTCGATCTGGTGGAATATCCGGATTCCAAGGCCGACCTCGGCTTGGAAGACCGTGTCGTGATTTCTTCCACCCTGGCCGAGCAACTCGGCATCCAACCGGGAGACCCTGTCTTGCTCCAGTCCACGAACAATTTCGACGGCGTGCGCAAGGCTTACAAAACCGCCTCAAACCCGCCGCTGCGCGACGCCTATCAGGACGCGTGGAAGCAGTCGAAAGAAGCCTTTCTCAAAGGCTGGAAAGCGAATGGCGATGGTTTCACCCTGCCCGCCGCAAGCTATCGCGAAATCTATCCAATCCTGCTAGAGCTTCTGTCCGAAGACATCCGCGAGCCCGAGCTGGAGATCGTCGAAAACTTGCTGAAGGCGATGGACGAGTCCGAGCCGGACGCAGAGGGTGAGCAAGCGACCGTGTTTCGCTTTCCCGCCGCCGCGAAACAAGCGATCGACGAGGCCATTGCTGCGCTCGACTCGTCCGATGTCGAGAAAATGGACGGCGCGACATTGAAGAGTTTCAAGACCGCCGTACTGCCCAAGGAAGTGGTCGTAGCCGGCGTCTATCAGGCGTCGCAAATGACCGTCACACCGGACCTATTTGTCCCGCTGCACCTCGCGCAAGACCTCGCCGGACTGGAACAAGCGGTGGAAGGCATCGCTCTGCGCTTGGAAGATCCGTATGACGCGGATTCCTTTGCGACGGTCGCGAGGGCGACCCTGGGGCCTGATTGGTCACTACTGACCTGGGGCCAGCAGTATGGCGCGTTCTTCGCCCTCATCGAGCAACAGCGCGGCATGATGTATTTCACGCTCTCCTTCATCATGCTCATCTCCGCCTTCTCGATGATGGCGGTCATGTTCACCGTGACCATCCAGAAGCGGCGCGAAATCGGCGTGATGAAGGCCCTCGGTGCAGCGCCTAACCAAATCGTCCGAGTGTTCCTCTATCAGGGCATGATTCTCGGCACTTTCGGGGCAATTCTCGGCGTCGGCCTGGGGCGCTTGGTCATCCACTACATTGCGGAAATCCAAGGCTTCATGCGCACGCTCGGCTTCGATCCATTCACCTCATCCTTCACTGGATTCAGCCGTCTGCCCGCCCACAACAATCCGCTGGAACAAGCGTTGTTTGGCCTCATGGCCTTCGTCCTGTGCTCGCTCGCAGCACTGGTTCCTGCCTGGTTCGCCGCCCGCAGCGATGCCGCCAAATCCCTTAGAAATCTCTAACCATGGAGGTCTGGATCATCCTCGAAGGCGAAAAGGTCGGCCCATTTCACGATTTCGAGATACGCCGTCGCATCAGCAATGGCGAATTGGCCGCCACCACTCCCGCATGGCATGAAGGGCTGAGCGCCTGGAAATCTCTCGTCGAAATCCCGATTTTCACCCGCGAGTTCGAGCGGGTATCCCCGCAGGACGAGATCAGCCCCCTTGAGGCAGCCTCGCCGAGCTCGGCCCCGTCCGCCACGCCGCCGCCCTTGCCCATCGAACCGGTCTTCTTGCGCCGCTTCTGGGCGCGCTGGCTCGATCTCTCGCTCTACGAAGGAGTATGGTGGATTGGCATGTGGGCGGCGGGACAGGACATTGCCGCGGCCATCACGAACCCTTGGGTCATGTTCTTTCGCTTCGTCCCCTGGTTTGCACTGGAAGCGGTACTCATTCAGCGATTCGCCACCACCCCAGGAAAATGGCTGCTCGGGCTGCGCGTCCTCAACCAAGATGGTTCTCACCTCGACCTCGCCACCTCCACGCGGCGCAGCATGCGCGTGCTCTTCAGCGGCATCGGATTCGGTTTCAGCTACCTCGCCGCGTTCTGCCAAATCCTCAGTCTGGTCGTTTCCAAGCGCCTCGGCACCACTCTCTGGGACGCCGCTGGCAACCACCAGGTGACCGCAGTCCCACCCACGCCCGCCAAGCTTGTGGCAGTGGTGCTCGGCTACAGCGTGGCCATCGCCCTGCTGCTAGCGGTCCAGCTCCCCGACCTGGTAGACCAGCAAATCAAGATGAATCCCGAGACGAAGCAGTCCCTTGAGAAATACCGGACTTGGGGGCTTCCGCGCTCCAAGTGATCCCGCGATTCTCCGCGACAAAAGATTCCAAGATTTTTCCGAAAAACCACTTGCCATCCGGAGCCGTTGACCCTAATTGTCCCGCCCCGCCGCGCGGGAAGTGAAAGCGAGGATAGCTCAGTTGGTAGAGCAGTTGGCTTTTAACCAATTGGTCCTGGGTTCGAGTCCCAGTCCTCGTACTTCCTTCCCAAACCTCCTGAAACCCAACAGGACAAAGGTTTGCTGCCGCACGTGTGAATGCGGCCCGTGGGCATGCAACTCTGCATGACTTCCCTCCCATCGGCCCCTAGGCGATCAATCTCTCCAAACGGATCGCCCATCCCACCAGTTAACAGGAGGTTCACCGCTCAACCCGCAAGCGAGACCGCCAAGATCTCGCAGAGCACGAATCATGCACCCCCCTCACGCTGCAGGGATACTGATAGGTCGGCATGCTCAAGAAACAGAGATCTCTGTTAGTCAATCCGGCCTGAAATTCCCCCTTCAATCCGCACGCGGGAGCACGCATCTCGAAATCCCTCCTCCAAATCGGCCTGAAGCACTTGGAGGAAACTCGATGCGAGACGACGTCGCACGAGTGGGGACTCAACCCCACTCAGCGGCCATCCTCATCATGCCGCCTTGCCTCCTCCAACCATTACTTTAAAGCATACACAATAGGGAGTATTAGCTCAAAGCGACTGAGACAACTCACAAAGTCCCACCAAAAAAGATCCACTACCACCTTATTTCCAATGATTCATGAATCCGTTTTGGAAAAATCCGAAAAAACGCTTGCGGGCTCAAACTTAATCTATACCAATTCGTTCACACAACTCCATGCACCTTTCCAAAAAGTCTGAATACGCACTCCGCGCCACCATCAATCTCGGCATTGCTGCTGATGTGGGGAGGAAGACGGTTTCAGGCGCCGAACTCGCCGAGGCGAATCGCTTACCTCTCAAATTTGTGGAGCGCATCCTCCAAGAACTCCGCGACTCTGGCATCGTGGAAACGCATCGCGGGAAATTCGGGGGCTATTCCCTAGCAAAACCTTCCGATGAAATTGGCATCGGTCAGATTGTCCGACTCATGGATGGCCGCCTCGCTCCCATCTGCTGCGCCAGCGAAAACGCCTATCAGCCCTGCACCTGTCCCGACGAAGAGCACTGCGGTCTGCGCATGATCATGATCGATGTCCGCAACGCCATCGCCAACATCCTCGACCGCTACACCGTCGCGCAAGTCGTCGAGGTGACTCTCCGGAAAATGCGCCGTGACGGTATCGTTCCACCCTTTGCCACCGCTGAATCCTTCGCCGTCTCTGGCGATCCCCCAAAACGTAAAGCTGACCCTGCCGACGGATTCCTCGCCGGACTCTCCCAACTTGCAACTTTCACCCAAGATTCCAATGAGCACGATCACCTCTGAGCAATCCTCTGCCGACGGTTCAAAGACCGACTGGCTCGAGATCGTTCAAAAAAACGTGGCGAATCTCCGCTTCGGCTCGGTGCAGATCACCGTCCACGACGGACGAGTCACCCAGGTCGAAAGCATCGAGAAGACACGCTTTGTGTCGCCTCGTGAAGAAACGTCCAAACTGAAATAGTTCCATCAACCGGGCTTCACGCCCGCAACCACGCCGCAAGAGACCGACCGGACCACCGGAGGATATCGAAGGCGCGAGATTCTTACGATGCCTCAAGCATCGAAGCTCCTGCGCATTCACATCCCCGCATCCGATCGGTCTCTTCGCACGTACATCACTCAAATCGATCTCCCACCCTAACACGGGAGGATCACCCTTAACTCAACAACCGACGCAATCCGGTCCACCAGCAGCGAAAGTATCATGAAACCATCCCTCAATTCGAAATCCAAACTCCACACCAGCGCACTATTCCCAGCAGCAGCACTGATTTTTCTAAACGCGCCTGCAAATGCCCAGGGCATACCTGTCGAAAAATTCGATCAACTGTGGAACTACGCCATTCTCTATCAAGATAATCAAAACCCTATCCTTGAAGAGTTCAAACTCCGCGGCCGCTATCAAGGTCAGTATTGGGATGTCGATGATGCCAACGGCAGCCAGAGCGATTGGGAGGATAGACGGTCACGCTTCGGATTCGATGCGAAGCTGTTCGAAAAAAGCCTTGAACTGCGTGCAGACTTTCAGAGCAATGATGGTTTCGAGGACCTCTACGATGGCCTCGTCGATGCCTACATTCGTTGGAAACCCACTTCGACTCTCAGTTTTACCTTGGGAAAAACGAAACCTCTCATCGGCCAGTACGACTGGCTGGAGTCTACCAATTCGCAGCCGACTTTCGAGCGCTCGCAGATTTTCAACCAGCTCAACATCAACCGTGCCACGGGACTAACGGTCGAGCATGCGATCGATTCCTTCTCATGGCGCGCCGGAATTTATTCCAATGACACGCCGGCAACTACTGGAGGCTCCGGCGCTTTCGGAGATGGAGAATTCGGCGACTTGAACGGTGGTCTATCCTTCTCGCTCGGAGTCGGATACGACTTCAAAAGCCTGCTAGGAACAGACAAGGCGGACTTTCGTTTCGACTGGCTCCACAGTGACCGAGAAGCGGGCGATCTTGTGCTAAGCCGTTACGATGACATCGCCTCCGCGTCGTTCATCGTGAAGGAAGATGCCGCCACAGTGGTACTCGAAACCTACTTCGCAAGCGGCGGAGATGGAACCAACAGCGATGTTTTTGGATTCTTCATACAGCCGACCTACGACATCATTCCGAAGAAGCTCCAGCTGGTGGGTCGCTATTCGTATGCCAACAGCGATGGCCCACTCGGAGTCGTTGGTCAGGGCCGCTACGAGCGCACTGTCGCTGCAAACGGCGGCCTTGGCGACGCCTATCATGCGATCTACGGCGGAGCCCAATACTTCATCTACGGGGATAAGCTCAAACTCATGGCCGGAGCTGAATGGGCACTCCTTCAAAACGATACAGAAGATTCCTTCGACGGCTTTACCCTGCTAACCGGCATCCGCTTCTCCTTCTAGCTTCAACGGATCACTCGCAAACCTCAACCACCGACTATCATGACTCCTGAAACCATCATCCAATCAGAATATATCAACATCGGACAACTCGCCGCCTACCTCGGGTGGTCACCCCGCTTCATCGAAGGATTGGTTCGTGGTGAACATCTTCCTGGACTGGAGATCGAAGGCCAATGGCGCTTTCGCCGCGACGACGTCGTGGATTGGCTGGAACAGAAGATCCAAACCCTCGACACCGCACGCGTTTCGGAGTTGGAAGCCAAAATGGAATCTTCCCTGTTAGCCGACGGCATTTTTCGCACCACACGGACGGATCGCCTCACTTCGCGGCTTCCGCTCAAGGGCATCGCGCTCGATGTGCCAGTCACCACCAAGCCGGAACTCCTGCGCGCGATGGTAACTCTGGCAGGTGCCACGGGACTGCTGTTCGACCAAGAGCACCTGCTCGCGTCACTCGTGGATCGCGAATCGCTTTGCAGCACCGCCATGCCTGGCGGAGTCGCACTGCTTCATCCGCGCCGTCCGATTCCCTCTGTCATCGAGCGGCAATTCCTCTGCTTCCTGCGGACCAAAGCCCCGGTGGATTTCGGAGCCGAAGATGGCGAAGGCACCTCGCTCTACTTCCTGCTCTGCACTCCCGACGACCGTTCGCACCTTCACGGCCTTGCCCGCCTCGCTCGAGTGCTCCAAGGCGGAACACTCGACGCGTTGAAAACTGCGGCTTCTTCAGATGACATTATTGCGGCGCTCGCTGATGCCGAATCAAAAATTCAAGTCAAAGACTGATCAACTAACAACTTCCATCGATGTCCAAATCAAAACTCTCCATGGCCTTGCTCGGGGCAGCATGCATCCTCTTGCCCTCGTGCGAGAAAAATCCTGCGGTGACCGGAGCAAAAACCAGCGCCACGCTGCTCAATGTTTCCTATGATCCGACACGAGAGTTTTACATCGAGTTGAATGATGTTTTCGCCAAACAATGGAAAAAAGATCACGGCCAAGATTTAAAAATCGATCAATCTCACGGCGGCTCAGGCAAACAGGCCCGCTCCGTCATCGATGGAATGGAGGCGGATGTGGTGACCCTTGCGCTCTCACTCGACATCGACATGATCCATGAGGAGCGCGAGCTCCTGCCTGCAGATTGGCAAACCAAACTTCCCAACAACAGCAGTCCCTACACCTCCACCATCGTTTTTGTCGTCCGCAAGGGCAATCCCAAGGCCATCAAGGACTGGGGCGACCTCGTAACTACCGGCGTCCAAGTCATCACGCCCAATCCGAAAACTGGAGGTGCTCCGCGCTGGTGTTATCTAGCGGGCTGGATATGGGGCCGCAGGGAGTTTCTGGGTGACGAAGCGAAAGTGCAGGACTACATCAAGCGCCTCTACAAAAACGTCCCCGTTCTCGACAGTGGAGCCCGCGGTTCCACCACCACCTTTGCTCAACGAGAGATTGGCGATGTCCTGCTTTCTTGGGAAAACGAAGCACACCTGATCGAGAAAGAGTTCCCCGGGAAAACCGAAATCATCTATCCATCCATCAGCATTCTTGCTGAACCGTCCGTCGCCATCGTGGAAAAGAACGCCCTTAAAAAAGGCAACGCTGAGCTCGCAAAAGCTTACCTCGAATTTCTCTACACCGAGACTGGGCAAGACCTCGCTGGCAAACATTTTTATCGTCCCCGCGATCCCAAGGTCGCGGAAAAATACGCCGCCCTATTCCCCGCCATGAAGCTCGTCGCCATCGACGATGAGTTTGGCGGCTGGGAAAAAGCTCAAAAACTCCATTTCGCCGACGGCGGCATCTTCGATCAAATCTATCAACCTTAATTCTATCATGAAAACCAAACACATCTTACCCGCCATTCTATCCTCCGTGCTCGTGCTGGCAGGTTGCGGGAAAAATGAACCCAAGGAGCAGACGGCTAAAACCGTAAAACTCCTCAATGTCTCCTACGATCCCACCCGCGAATTTTATGTCGAGGTTAACCAAGCATTCTCAAAAGATTGGCTCGCCAAAAAAGGCCAGACTGTCGAGATCGAGCAATCCCACGGCGGATCAGGCAAGCAAGCGCGCTCCGTCATCGACGGCCTTGAAGCGGATGTCGTCACCCTCGCCCTCGCAGGCGACATCGATAGCATCGTCAAGGAAGCGAAAAGCCTTCCCGCAGATTGGCAGACCAAGCTAGCAGATAACAGCTCGCCCTACACCTCCACCATTGTGCTCGTCGTCCGCAAGGGCAATCCCAAGAGCATCAAGGACTGGGGCGATCTTGTGAAAGCTGACGTGAAAGTGATCACCCCGAATCCAAAAACATCCGGTGGTGCGCGTTGGAACTACCTCGCCGCATGGGCCTGGGCGAGCAAGGAGTTCGGTGGCGACCAAGCCAAAATCCTCGACTACATCACTCGACTCTTCCAAAACGTCCCTGTGCTCGACACTGGCGCACGTGGATCCACCACCACTTTCGCTCAGCGTGAAATTGGCGATGTCTTTCTGTCATGGGAGAACGAGGCTTATTTGATCGAAAAGGAATTCCCTGGTAAAACCGACATCATCTATCCGTCGATCAGCATTCTTGCTGAGCCACCTGTCGCCGTCGTCGAGAAAAACGCCGTGAAGCATGGCACCGCCGAGGTCGCCCGCGCTTATCTCGATTTCCTCTACACCGACGCCGCTCAGAACCTCGCCGGCAAGCATTTCTATCGACCCCGCAACCAAGAAATCGCCGCGAAGTATGTGGAGAAGCTGCCCACGCTTCCTCTCGTCACGGTGGATGCCGATTTCGGCGGATGGGTAAAGGCCCAGAAGGAACACTTCGACGACGGCGGCACCTTCGACAAGATTTATAAAGCCAAGTAAACCCAGTCTATCAATCTCCGATCCACCCTCCATGTCCAAACGACGCGTCATACCGGGGTTCAGCCTGACCATGGGATTCACGGTGACTTATCTCAGCCTGATCATTCTCATCCCACTGGCCGCCTTGTTCATCAAGGCTGCCGGCCTCGGCTGGAATGAATGGTGGAATCTACTCACCACACCGCGGGTCATCGCCGCAACCAAACTCACCTTTGGTGCCAGCGCAGCTGCCGCCGGGGTGAGCATGGTGCTGGGGCTACTGGTGACATGGGTGTTAGTCCGCTATGACTTCCCCGGCCGCCGGTTGTTAGATGCAATGGTCGATCTTCCTTTCGCTCTGCCCACCGCCGTTGCGGGCATCACTCTGACACAGATTTACGCTCCTAACGGATGGCTTGGCCAATACATTGCCCAAGCAGCATCTTGGGTAAAAACGAATTGGCAACCCACCGGTTGGATCGGCGATCAAGTCAGTGATTGGGCTGAAAAAGGGGCAGCCTACAGTCCGCTGGGGGTTTTCATCGCCCTCACCTTTATTGGATTTCCCTTCGTCGTTAGAACCTTGCAACCCGTCATGGAGGATCTCGGAAAAGAGATCGAAGAGGCTGCAGCAAGCTTAGGAGCCAATCGTTGGACAACCTTCCGCAGGGTGATTCTGCCCCTTCTGGTGCCAGCCTTGATCACCGGCTTCACCCTCGCCTTCGCCCGTGCGATTGGCGAATACGGTTCCGTGATTTTCATCTCGGGGAACTTGCCGATGAAAACTGAAATTCTCCCGTTGCTCATCGTCGCCCAGCTCGAACAGTTCAAATACGAAGCCGCTGCGGTGATCGCCTCCGCAATGCTGATCGTGTCATTTGCCCTGCTTTTCCTCATCAACCTCTTGCAGCGCCGGCTCGACTGGCAGCACCGCTGATCCCATGGCCTATCGTCCTTCCACCGCTGAATCACCGCTGGTTCGCATCCTACTCATCGGCACGGCGCTGATTGTTCTGACGCTATTCTTGCTACTTCCGTTAGGCGCTGTCTTCTCAGAAGCGTTGCGTCGGGGGTGGGAAGTCTTTCTCGCTTCCTTGCATGATGACGTCGCTCTATCTGCAATCAAACTGACTCTACTCGCCGCTGCCATATCCGTGCCTCTTAACACGCTGTTCGGACTATCCGCAGCTTGGTTGGTCACCAAATACCGATTCAAAGGCCGTGCGTTCCTGCTCTCACTCATCGACCTTCCATTCGCCGTTTCTCCAGTCATCGCCGGACTGGTGTGGGTGATGATCTTCGGCTCGAAGGGCTGGTTTCCACCGGCCGCACTAACTGAATTCCTTGCGCCCGCCGCGCAGTTCACGGCGTGGGCTGCGGAGTATCGCGGATTCAGCTGGCTGTTCTCCGACCTGTCCGAGTGGCTGGCAAATCCGAAAATCATCTTTGCATTTCCCAGCATCGTGATTGCCACCGTCTTCGTCACCTTTCCCTTCGTGGCCCGCGAGTTGATCCCGCTGATGGAATCGCAGGGCAGTGATCAAGAGGAAGCCGCTGTCACGCTTGGCGCAAAAGGATGGCATATCTTCTTCCGTGTCACCTTGCCTAACATCAAGTGGGGATTGCTCTACGGAGTCCTTCTTTGCAACGCCCGCGCCATGGGTGAATTTGGTGCAGTTTCCGTGGTTTCCGGCCACATCCGTGGTAAAACCAACACGCTGCCCCTCCACATTGAGGTGCTTTATAACGAGTATCAATTCAGCGCAGCATTCGCCTGCGCCACCCTGCTCGCCTTCCTCGCCTTGTTCACGCTCGGCATCAAGAGCCTCGTCGAACACCTATCAGGCCACCAAGCATCCGGCCACAAGTAATCCAATTCTCTATCTGAAATCTCAAATTTCAAACCTCTCTCCCATGTCGATATCGATCCAATCCATCAACAAGACCTTTGGCAACTACGCCGCGCTTGAGAACGTGTCGCTTGAAGTGCCAGACGGGTCGCTGACCGCACTGCTGGGTCCATCAGGCTCGGGTAAAACCACCTTGCTCCGCATCGTCGCTGGCCTTGAGTTCCCCGATCCTGGCGTCGGGAAAATCCGCTTTCATGGCGAAGACGTAAGCGATGTTTCCGCCGGCAAACGCGGTGTCGGATTCGTCTTCCAGCATTACGCGTTGTTCCGCCACATGACGATTGCCGAGAACATCGCCTTCGGCCTGAGCGTCCTCCCACGATCCGCTCGTCCCGCCAAAGCTGAAATTCACGATCGTGTTTTCGAACTCCTCAAACTCGTCAAACTCGAAGGTCTCGATAAACGCCGCCCTCACGAACTTTCTGGCGGTCAACGCCAGCGCGTCGCACTCGCTCGCGCACTCGCCATACGGCCCAAGGTTCTGCTGCTAGACGAACCATTCGGTGCGCTCGATGCCCAAGTTCGCAAAAGCCTGCGCCGCTGGTTGCGCCAATTTCACGATGAGATCGGTCTCACCACCCTTTTCGTCACGCACGATCAAGAGGAAGCGCTCGAGCTCGCTGACCAAGTGGTGGTGATGCGCAATGCTCGCGTCGAACAGGTCGGCAACCCTCAGACCATCTATGACCAGCCACGCAGCCCTTTCGTGTACGAATTCCTCGGCAACGTGAACAAGATCGCCCAGTCCCATGGCGAAACCAGTTACATCCGCCCCCACGAAATTGAAGTGGTCTTTGCCGCTGAATACAACCCGGAGACCGACCGCCTAGCCCGTGTTCACCACCTCTTCAGTGCTGGCCCTATTGCCACGCTCAGCCTTCGTCTGGCCGATGGCCAGTTCATCGATGTTGAGCTTTCGCGAAAGCAGTTAGAAGACCTCGCGCTTAGCAGCGGAGACGAGGTGGCCGTGAGGACGGCCCCTGAGATTTCCACTCGGTTCTGATTTCGGCTTTTGTTGGCTGCTTAGCGAGGCAGCAGGTGAATTCATACTGAAAAAACGATGCTTCTACTCTCCCTGTTCCTGCTCATCGGTTTGATTCTCGCCACTTCTTTCCTCTGCTCACTGACAGAAGCCGTGCTGTTGAGCCTGAACCCGCTCCAGCTCAAGTTGGAGAAAAGCAGGGGTGAAAAACGGGCCGGCAAATGGTTGTCGCTAAAACAGCGCATCGAGCGCCCCATTGCGGCGATCCTCGTTTTCAACACGGCGGCCAACACCGGCTTGGCCACTCTAGCAGGAGCTGTCTTCATCCAAGGATTCGGAGCGGAATGGCTCTGGCTATTTTCCCTCATCCTGTCGATCGCGATTCTATTTGGAGGTGAAATGGCCCCGAAAATCATCGGAGTGCACCATGCGGCCCGTTTCGCCAGGCCACTGTTGCGGCCCTTGCAAGTGATGCTTTGGATCGCGCATCCGCTCGTTTCCGCGATGGAAGGTTTCTGCGAAAGGCTGAAATCCAAACCTCAGTCCAAAGCCAGCTCATCGGACCAAATCATGGACATCATCACCTTGGTCCAAGCAGCCAAGGCAGAGCAGGCAATCCACAATCGAGAGGAAATCATCATCATCCATGCTGCCACCCTGTCTGCGCGACGGGTAAGGGCGGTGATGGTTCCAGCCACCGGAGTTAAGGTTTTCGACGCTCGCCTATCTTTACTGGAAAATGTCCTGCAAGCAGGCGACAAGCTTCATCGCAGCTATCCTGTTAGTTTTGACGGCACCCTTGAGAAGGTCCATGGCTATATCCGGGTTCGCGAATTGTTCGTCGATAACCTCCTTACCGATGGGCAGGCGGATTGGTTAAATCGAGTTCGCCCCGTCCTTCGAATGGATGGCGAATCCTCACTCACTCACCTGCTCGCGGAATTCCTCGAAAACCGCGAAATCGCCGCACTTGTCCACAGTCGCGATGAAACGCATGTCGGATGGGTGACTCTCGATGATGTCACCGAAACCCTCATGGGAGCGAGATGACTGACACGGATAAAGAGCCCAGCAAGATTCATGACTAAATTGCCCAACTTGGTATTTTAACCTTGATCCCTCGCACCAATCATGGTCTCTTTGGGCGTCACAACGTTCGACGGTACGAACCGAGCATGGGTTTCGACATACACAGAATCCAATCCTATGAAAGTCACTTCACCTCGTACAAGTCCTTCTCGTTTCCAGCGCATCGGTTGCTCCTGTTGACGCAGCCACTCCCGATCCAAGCATCGGCGATCTCGGCACAGCCTTGCTGTCGTTGATCGAGTTCTCTCCACGCACGCCGCATTTGTCGGCCGCCTGATTTTCTTGTGAGCCATGGTTGGCTGGTTGTTAGGGACCGTTTCGGCCTCTGCCGGAGCGGTCCCATCCGCCCATCCTTTCGCCTCCTCACTATGCACCAAATTTTTTACCCAAACATCTTATGCATCTTCCAACACCCCAATTTTCCCGTCTCGTAACGGTCCTCGCTTTCGATCTCCACAACCCATCCCTCGACTCCATGATCCTTGCCTGGGATCATATATCTGCCCGCTTCCTCAGGCGACTCAAGACCCACCAAACAGCCGCAGATCAAATTGAATCCATCAGGCTGTTAGCCATTCACGACGCAGTGATTTCCATTCTGGGACATGGTCAAGGATTCATCTTCCATGAAAACTCTACGGGGACGTCGCTTGCCGCCGCATTGGCGGCGAGCGCGCAAGCGTCCCACGACATCCTCGCCAGCGCGTTTGATGCGGAAGACGACCACAACCACCTCGCCGATGCACTGGCAGAGAGCCTTTCCCTCATCTCCGATCAGCGGGAAAAAGCCGTGGGAGCCGCGACAGGTGCTGCCAGCGCCGCAGCCTTTGTGCGTATCTTCGGATCCAAGAGTCTGAGCCTACGCCAGTCGCTTCCATCAACAACGATCCATGGAGCCCGTGTTGTGCATCCGCAGGCACACGAAACCGTGACTCCTGGCATCGCGGGCTGGCGACGCTCTGCCTGATTCCCCTTTCTGCGGAACTCACCCGCGGTGAACCTTGGATCGAGGCCCGCCAGTGCTTGGCGTGGCTTCGATCCAGGGTTGTTTTGGTAGCATGACGAACTGCCAACGGCAGATGGTTGTTGAGTTCGTTGCCTGAAAACCCAGATTCCGGTGGATCTTCGATTCCGATTTCCGTCCGGACTCGCAAAGGATGGAGAAAACGAGGCGCCTGTCTCAGCTACGCCGACCATAAAAGTCTTCAAAGGGCAGAAGTATCGAATTTCATCACCGATCTGAAGATGCTGCACGCAATCTTGCGTTTGCTCCGATACTCCGGATTTCATCCATTTCGGCTTACTTCATGAAGTTCAAGATGCGGAGTTCGCGAGATATCATGAACAACGCGATTCTAGTTCCATGGCTGAAATGGAAGCTTCCCCATGGAACCTAGCCACAGCCTTTCTGTATCTAGGATCGCGATCGGATATGGATATCGTCAAGGATAACGCCATCACCATTGCTCAGCATGCGATAGTACAGCCAATGCTCTGGCACGCTCAATGGAGGCACGGACTGGAAATCTTTGTGACATGCTCTGCTTGGTTGATAGTCATACGATCAAATGAGATTGCGGAACCTCATTCATGGGAAGTGTCGGTTTTGTCCTTCTCTTCCTCATCATCGCCTCCCCCATAGCCGATGACCTCCACGGTGATGATGGATGGAGTTTCGGTTGCTTGGAGTTCATCCTCGCGAGCTTGCGTTCCCGGAAGCGGAGTGGTGGTGGTGGCTGCGGCGGCGACCGTGTTCGAAGCCGTCGTTAGGCCACTGACATTCGGTGCGGCCGTGACTGAGACGCTAGTTCCCCCGCTGGTCCCACCGACTGCAATATTGCCAGTGTTGAGCACCACATTTGCAGCGATGTTGAGATTGCCGGAGACACGGATGCCGGCGTCGCCTGCGTCCACGGTGCCTTGGGGGGCGATTAGATCGACGTCTCCCGGTTTAACTCCAGCGACGGTGGCGAGCACTCCGATACCACCACCGGTGGCGAGGCCCGCGAGGTCGGTTTGCACCGCCGCGCTTTGCGGGTCGATAAGAACGCGGGTGGGCGGAGCGGAGGTCACCGTCTTGGATGACGAACCGGCCGCAATGTCGCCTTTGGACGACCAGATAATCTCGTCACCGCCACGCAAGGTAAAGATGCGACCGATGCCGATATTGACATCGTTATTGGCGAAAATGGAGATATTCCCCCCGGCGGCAGTGATGATGCCCGGAGGCGAGAGCGGATTGCCAATCGTGGTGTTGGCTAGAGCCAGTCCACCGCCGGGTGCGATGATGTCGATGTTGCCACCGCTGGCGGTGCGAATGTCGCGACCGCGAGCGAAAATTTCACCAACTCTGAGCTCGTCGCCAAAGAGCAGCTTGATCGCCTTTTTCGCAGCTTTGTAGTTGCCGACCTTGGCGAAATCACGGCCGCCGTCGCGGAGAATCAAATAGAACACTTCTAGAGCGAGACGGGCCTGCTCCTCATCGCTCTGCTGCATGAATTCCACTCCAGGAGCGATCTCCTTCAAATACTTGGCTCCCTTTTTCGTCAGGACATAGGCGTCAATAAAACGGTCAAAATCCAGACTGCTGTTAGCCAATGACGTGGAGCCAGCGACACCTGCGCCGATGACCAGATTGGCACCGGTGGATGTTAGCGCCGGATTGCGGGCGTTGCCGATGCTGGTGATGCCCGCGCCGGTTCCATCGCTGAAACTGGCACCGGTGCCAAGATCTAGGTTGCGACCGGCAAGAACTTGCAAGGTACCCGGACCTGAAATCTGGATGTCCCCGGACAGGGCAGGACTGTCGAGGTTCACAACATTTTCCGACGAACTCGCGGCCAGACGCAATTGAGAATTCGCATTGGACGGGATGATGTCGCGCCCCGCAGTGATGGTCGTGGTGTCGCTGGGATGATTGTTCTGAATGTAGAGAGCAACGTCCGTGATATCGTTGCCGGCATGGATTTCCGCAAATTTCGGCGAAAAGAGAGTCAGCCCAGATATATCTCCGAGGCCCGCGAAAAGACGCACAGGTTCAGCATCATCACGATGGAGGAGTCCAGGTGCGTGCAGGGTTTGTTTGGTTTCCAAAACCGCGCTGGGACCTAAAGTCGCCCCCGTTTCCGCAAAAAGACGATTGATAAAATTGAGAAATCCGCCGCGTGTCTGGCGCGCTTGAGTCTGGTCGGTTCCTACCAATGTCGCATAACCAAACGGCTGAGTGATACCCGGAATGGCATCTGGATCGGCATCAGATAGAATGATGCGGGAGCTTCCCCAGGATGAGCTTGAGCCGTTGAAGGTGACGAGTCCGTTGCGCTGGAGAGCGTTGATGGATCCTCCAGCCAACAGCTGAATGTTTCCAGTCCCAGACGGCGACAGGGTGAGGTTTCCGACCAAGTTGATGTCGCTGCTGAAGGAGGTGGCCGAGAGATTCGGAGGCAACAGCGAAAGCACGGTGCGGAAGGACTCGACGCTCGTCTCTGCAAGTCTCAACCATGGCTGATAGAATGATGCGGTCACGGGATTCGAGCGCAAAAGTTGCTGCCGCTCCACCCAGGCAAGCAACAGTGGAGTGACATTTCCTGCCCCTGCGGCCGGTAGAGTGGCTCCCTCACGCAGCGTCACCGCGCCACCAACGGAAGTGGCGGTCACGCCGCTGTCCGGTGCGTATGTGCTGAAATAAGATTTCTGCCAGTAGGTGTTATTGATCCCGGGCGGAAGCAGAAAGGGATTTCCAACGGGACCTAGCAGTAAATCTCCAAGTGCGATGACCTCGAAATTTCCTTTTCCGAGAAACAGAGTGGTCGGCAACCAGGTGGATTCATCGAAAACATTTCCTGAACCACCTAACTGGGTGACAGACGGCGAACGGGTGAAATTGGTGACGATGCTGCCTCCAGCGGTCAATTCACCGTTCCCGCGTTCGACGTAATAGACGCCAGCATCGAGGTTATTCCCCGCACGGACGATGAGATTGCCACCGCCCAGTTCGAGCAAATTGGCGCGGCTCGGAACACCTTTCGTCATGCGGGCGTTGGTCGGGATAACGGCATCAACATTGTTGATGTTATGTCCAGCGATGAGCGAGACATCGCCGCCACCGAGCGCGCCGACGCCTTGGAAGAAATTGCTAAAATCGACCCACCAGGTCGTGGACGACACATCGCCGAAGCGGCCGACACCGAACTCGCCCGTTAGAGGATCGATGGAACCGCGGCGGTTGAGCCAATTGTTGGGAAGCTGACGCTGAGAATCGGCGACGATAACGCCTTGGTTTGTGCGGGTGATGTGCTCGATGTCAAGACCGGCAAAAATCGAAACGTCGCCGCCTGCTAGGGTGTATTGCGGCGTGTGCGCGGGCATTTGCTGGTTTGCACCGAGGGTGACGTTTCCGCCGTTCTGATCGAGGATGGGCACGTCGAAGTTACCGCCTAGCGTTGCGTCGAGCACTTTCGTGCCGGCAGTGTAGATGGTGGCGAAATGGTTCTGGAGCTGAACGCTGCTGCCAGCATGGATGTCGATGTCGCCGGTGCCAGTGCGTATCACCTGGTAGCGATTGGTCAGCGCAGAGGCGGTGGTTGCGTTATTGCCCGGTTGATTGTTAGACCCGTTGCTGCTGGAGAGGTTTGTGGTGTTGTTACGGCCCAAAAGCAACGATCCGCTGTTGGCGGCGAGTGCACTCGGATCATGGGTCGCCGCGTAATCTGCGGCAGAGAAGTCAGCTCCCGAAACAAGACGATAAGACCAGTTCTGGGTGTTGACCGGCAACAGCGGATTTCTTTCGAGCAACAGGGAACTGTGCGCGCTGGTGACGAAGCCGTCGCTCAGGGCGTTGTTAAAAACAAGATTTCCAGAAGCCCGCAACGTCAACACGCCTGGCGCGCTCTTCGCGCCGAAGCGGAAGTTGGCGAGGTTCCAATCCGAAGTATTGGTGGCCGAAGTTGTGCCAAGGGTGAGGTTGCCATTGAGTTTGACGATTTCTGCACCCGGCGCGAGCACGAGAGATGACTCAAGCCCGTTGTTATGGGCGAGCAATCGGTCGACGATGGCGGTGTAGGCGGCTGTCGTGGTGCCTGCGGTGCCAATGAATGACTGGGCGTCGTTGCGGATTTGATTCTGTATCGTCGAGGTGATCGTTCCCGTCCCGGCGGATAGATCGTAAATGCGGTAGCCTTCCACCAAGATGCTTGAAGCGTCGACGATGGTTGCATCGAGCGCATTGATCGCGACATCGCCGGAAATTCGGGGAGCACGCAGGTGGAGTTTGCCCGTAAAATGACCCAGTTCTGCGCTGGCGGCATTTTCTGCTGCCACCGAGAGATCGAGGATGGATCCGCGTCTAAGGTCGAGCACTCCGGTGCCGACAACGCCTTCCCGCTGAGCTGCGGCTTCAAGCGTGATGCTTCCCCCCTTCCCGGCAGCACTGAACTCTTCGCCAGAAACTGTGAGCTTGGAACCCGCAGCTGTGATCAATGAACCATGAGCCGCAAGTCTGATCGAACCGCCAATCGTCCCGGATGCATCAATGCTGCCAGTCACGGTGATATCCCCTTGATCGGAGGAGAGCGTGAAATTCCGGGCGCGGGAAAGTCCATTGATAAGGGTATTCCCGGTCCTCACGCGGAAATTCTGGCTTCCTGTGAAGGATGCCGATCGAAGTTGTGAAGCGAGATCGCCCAAAGACGGAAGGGCAACCGTATCGAGCGAGAAATTTCCATTGCGGCCGTCGCTGCCGCCCTTGCCCGAGAGATTCCCATCGAGCGTGAAGGTTCCGCTTGGAGTGAGAACCGCAAGCGATCCTGCATTTCCGCCTCCTGACAGAGCGGATAGATTAAGTTTTCCAGTAGAGGCGATGTTCACGTCACCCGCGTCCGAAGAGAGACGAATGATGCCTGCGGAGGTGTATTTAAAGAGATCTCCAAAATTTTGACGACTTCCTGAAACATCGAGTTTGCCGGAGATATCGAGATCGCCGCTGGTGGCATGAAGCGAGAGGACGCCGCTGGGGAGGAAGATCTCGCTGCTGGTTGATAGAGAGGTGCCGGTGAGTGACAGCGTGGAACCAAGTCCACCGGTCACGAGGTCGCTCGTCCTGCCGAAACTGTTGATCAGCCTCAAGTCACCACTGGCGGAGATCTTCCGAATTGCGCCCGATTCACCGGTGAGACGTGAGGTATCGAGCGTGAGAGCGCCCTGGGCAGTCAGACCGCCGA
This sequence comes from Verrucomicrobiota bacterium, assembly GCA_040387215.1. Classification (GTDB taxonomy): domain Bacteria; phylum Verrucomicrobiota; class Verrucomicrobiia; order Verrucomicrobiales; family Akkermansiaceae; genus Luteolibacter. The sequence goes on from JAZKEG010000014.1 coordinate 46,282, forward strand.
CCTCGGTTCCGGTAATCCCGTGACTGGCAGAAAGCACGACATCGGCGAACTGATCGATGGCCAGTTCGTTGATTCCGAGGATGAGATTGCGCGCAGAAATCTCCAAGGTTCCTGAAGCCGTTCCCGGCGTCGTGGCGGTAGATGCATTCGGATTCTGGAGCGTTAGGTTTCCTGCGACGATGCGGGCGGTGCCGCTTCCTTGACCGACACCTCGAATTTGCCCGGCACTTAATGTTAGATCCAGACCGCTGTTGCCGAACTCTCCTTGGCCGTAAAGATCCATCGAGGAATAGCTCAGCAGATTGAAATTCGACGCGCCGCGCAGCTCTTGCAGAAGGCCATCGGTCAGAACCAAGCTGCCCGCTGCGGGCGATGTGGCGGCATTTCCCAACAGAACACTGACACGTCCTGCTCCCAATGTGTAAGCATCTGCCACGAGGATTGCATCGGGGTCGAGTGTAAGTCCTGAAGAGGAATCCAGCACCATACTGCCGCCTTTGATGATCGCGCCGGAGCCCATGGCAAGCGACGCCGTGGACGTTGGAGTAACATCCGAACGGAGGGTGATGGCGGTAGGATTCGCAGCAACCCGGATGAGCGCACCGTCGCCGCTGAACTGAAGAGTCTCGGCGATGGTGGTGATGCTTCCGCTAGATTCGATTTCTGCGTCGCTGGCAATGATCAGCTCTCCGGTGCTGGCTAACGTAAGGTCGCCGGCAGAGAGGGACGATCCAGAGTTATCCACGATGATTTTTCCGGTGCGGACATCAACTTCGGTAAACTCCTTGCCGTGAGAACGAACCCCGCCAATGAGCAAGCTTTCCGCGCCAAATGCATGGAGTGCTGCAGACTGGAGGGTGATGGAGCCGGGTGCGCCCACGGTGAAGCCGTTGGAAATGAACGTGTCGAGCTGGGTGCTGATATCGATCCATGCGCCACGTCCACCGCTGATAGATTTCGATTTCACCGAACCGAGCAAACTCATCGCCTCCGTCGCCTGGAACCTCAGGTAGCCGGAATCGGATGGAAGAACGGGCACCGGCGCGTTGAGCGTAGCAGCGCTTGCCTTAATGAAAGTGTTCGCCAGGAAATCTGTGTACTGAGCCCGCGCGCGGACAAACTTCGCAGAAGCGACCTCATAACGCGTGGCAAACTCTGGCAGTGTTCGCGTGTCGTTGAGCGAATTGTAGCGGAACCCCGAAACGATGCTGGAGCCCTCCGGCATGTTGAAGGATCCGATCCCACCAATCTGGGTGGGGCTGACCAGAACGCCGCCCGGGAGTAAGGCATAGCGCGCGGGCAGCAGCGTGTAGTAGCCGGCGGCCAGTGTCGTGCTGCCCTCCAGATAGATTCGATCGCCAGCTTTCAGCCCTTCGCTGGTGTAGCCCGACACATCACGGATCAAGTTGGCGGGGTTTGCCGAATTGTTATAAGGTGCATAGGGCGCGAAGTCAGAACCGTAGTCGGGAAGGATGGCGAAACTGGTGTCTGTGTCCAACACGTCGAAACGTCCGCCAAGACCAGAGGCCCAGCGGTCCGCGTAGAGGTCTCCTCCGCCGCGGAGGTCGATGGTCGAGCCAGCGCGCTGGTCGATGTTGATGCCGGAAATGGATATCGATTTTTCAGGCAAACCACCCGCAGTGATGTCCACGCCGCGCGGATCGATCCAGAGAGTTCCATCGGGACTGCTGCCGTAGGGCAGGATGAGCCCCTTGCCGCTAGACGGATCCACGGCGGAAACAGAAGTGATGCTTCCCGCATCTAGCGTTAGACTTGTGGTGATGGGAAACGGCTTGGAACTGCCGGTGAACCAGTCTCGTGGAGACGTGCCGACACCATCGTATCCGAGTTGGATCGTGCCAAATGGAGCGCGTAGCACACCGTCTTGAAGGATGGTGGGTGCATAAATCCCAAGCTTGCCCCCCGCCGAGAACGGCAGCGGGCGATCGCCTGATTTGCGGAGCGTGATCGAGCCCTCAAGCGTCACGCCATTTTCCTGATAGTCGTAGGCAATCAGGTTGAACTCACTCGCGGTGGTCGGATAAATCTGTCCCGCGCGAACGGTGAGGTCACCTGCGATGACGAAGGTTCCATTGCCGCGCACATCGCCGTTTTCAGCAATGAGTTTCGCGCTGCCCGTCCCCTGCAAGCTGAGACTGCCGACGTCGATGTGCTTTGCCTTGATGTTGAAAGTGCTCTCCCCGTGTAAGGGAGGAATGATGAAGGGCTGGTTGTTAAAGACGATGGGACTGACCTCTTCCTGCGGTAGAACTGGAGGACTGAACGCGGTGCCTATGGTGACCGCACCTGCTTTTATCGTTAGATCCGAAGTATTGTAGAGGATGCCACGGTCGGCGAGTTTGACCTCGCCTTTGGCATCAATGCGGACTGGCCCTTGGAAATCCAAAACGCCCATCAGATTGAGCGAATCGAATCCAGATTCCTGAAAATCATCGATGGCAAAGAAACCGTGTCCCGAGCCCTGCGAGCCTTCCACGGCCTGCCCAATGGTGCTGCCGATCGAAGGCGCAGCAAGAACTGGCCCCGACTGAACAAGGGTCATTGTCACGTCGGATGGCAGCGGGGATTCTGATTGCAGATAGAATCGTCCCGAGGAAACAGAAAGCACTCCTCCGATGGCCGACTGACCACCTGCTTTGCCGATCAGCGTCGCATCGGAGAACAGAAATTGCCCGCCACTCAAGTTGATGGAGCCGCCATTGCTGTCCACACGCGACGGGACCACCTCGGTGATGCGGAGCGGCTGATTCAGCCCGGTGTTAGGCGATGAGAATACGGGTTCGAAAGCGGAAACCTGCGATGCCTCGAAATCGAGAATTCCACTCGTGCCAGAAACATCGAGCTTCGCGCCAGCGGCTGCGACGAGATTTCCGCTCAACGAGATCGAGCCGCCCGCGAGGACATTGCCCACGCGGCGGTGGAATGCGTCCGGCACGAGGACCACCGCGCCAGATGCGGATAAGACGCTCTTTGAGCCGATGTAGGTGGTCGTGAGCGCTTGATTCACGTCACCAAACACACTGGTGGAATTACTCCCCCCGCCGATGCGAATGGCGCCTGAGGGTGCGATGATAGCCCCGAGAACCGTCACCGTGTTTCCACTAACGGTCACCTCACCTTTCGGGTCCACACGAAGGATAGCGCCTTCCTCGATCACGACATCCCCTCGATAAGACACGCCAGAAACCGAGTCACTGACGCCCGGTGCGAAGAGACCGAGACTCACGGCGTGGCGCTCCCCTACCCCGGGAGCGCGGCCATTGAACTTCTCGAAATCCCGCAACACGAGTCCGCCACCAAGAGGATTCGCATCCAACGTCAGCATCTTGGCAACGGGGCGAACGACCGTTCCCGCCGTGACCGAAACGGCCGTGGTGGCCGGCCCACCAAGCCCCGTGAGATCAAAGCGCGTAAATCCGCCTTGATTGAAGAAATCCGGATCGATTGCGAAGATGTTAGAATCGGGGTTGCTGCCACCGATTTGGAACGCGCCGGCTTGAAGAGATAGGCTTCCGCCCTTGGCTCCAGAGAGCCCGCGCAGGGTGCCGTCCAGTATCAGGCTGCCGCCGAGAGCTGAAATGACATTAGGATCTTTGCCTGCAAGGATCGCAATGGATCCTGCATCTCCATACGCGCCGGAGCTGTTCGCGGCCATGGAATAGCCTCCAGAAACATCGATCTCACTGTTTTCCTGAAGACTGACAGCAAATGCGCTGATACTGACTTTACCCCCATCACGGCTGACGGAATTGCCCAACAGAACTCCGGCCCTATCGTCGGTGATGAGTCCGGCTGTACTAATTTTTGCACCGCTTCCAAGAGTGAAAATCCCTTTTCCCGCCTGCACCGCCGGAGCTTCGGGAGTCGGTTGACCGAGCAACACCGCCGTGTCATAAGGCGAAACATTCAGCGCAGTGAATGACACCGATCCACCCGGAGCGGTGATGTTGCCCAGCACATTGATGTTGGATGCGGTGAGCGCGATCGAGCCACCGGGCGCGGTGGTGATATTCGTCCCAACAGGAACCGTGATCGTTCCTTCCTCGTTGTTGAGGGTGAAGTTCCCGAATCCATTCTTACCGAGAAGAGTGGGCGAAATGAAGACCTTGGACTTTCTTTCGTCGCTCAATGCGAGTGGGTCACCGTTCGCATCCAACGCGAAATTCGCCACATCGAGCTGACTCACACCCGTTACAAAGGAAACGTCGAGCGCATCAGGATAGGTGACATGATAGGTTGGGGAGAGATTCTCCCGACCGCGAAAATTCAGGGTGAGTGATGCGGCTTTTGGCAACGAACTGGTCCCAGAGCTGTTGCGGTTCTGATATTCGCCAGCAACGGTCGAGCCACGCAATTTGCCATCCAGCACGATGGCCGGAGCGGTGATTCTCACCTTTCCGGCATCAGCCCCCTTCGTGTAGCTCTCTTGAAATCGTGAACCAGTCAGGGCCAGAGCATGCTTGAAGACATTCGAAACACCCCATTTCGGATTGGTGATCGTGGAAATGCCATTGTAGATGCTGGAGTAGACGCGGTCCGGCGTCGCCTCAGCAATGTCAACGAGGCGACCGTCTTGGAAAACTCGCGTGGTGGTGACCGTTGCGCCTTTGAAATCCGTCCATCCTCCCGACACGTCGATGACCGCCCCATCGCGGACCACGGCAGAATCACCGGCTGAGATCACAAGATCCCCACCTGTGACTGTGAGCTGCGAGACGTCTCGTTGGATCAAACCGAGATATCCCGTTAGATCTGCGAGTGGCGTTCCCACCCATTCGCGCCCTTGGTAAACACCGCTGATGTTCGCATCCACCGTGATCGCGATGCCGCGCAATTTTCCGTCCCGTTGAAGCGGCGAAGGAGCAAGCTCAGGACCACGAAGTTCAAGATTGAGAACATTCTGGGTCACCGAGGCCGAAGCACCGGCTGTTCCTGCTAGATTAATCACCGCGCTCTTATCCAGGTAGACCTGACCGTTGGAAGAAATGAAGCTGGAGGTAGGCAAGGACGGCGAATCGATGAAATCCCAAGAGCCCGCGAGGATCGATACTTTTGCGTTCGGTGCCAGCAGGATGGAGTCGGCAGCGTGATGAACGGTTTTTCCCTGAATGTTGATCTGCGATCGGAGCGCAAGTTCGGAGCCGACGGTCTTGGCGGAACTCTGAGTTTCTGGCAAGATTCGGAGCACGCTGCCCGTGCCGAAGGTGATGTTGCCCGTGGAACCGTTGACGAACTGGCTGCCGGTGTTGACGTTCGCAGCATCGAAGCCGGGGTTGCCGATCGCATTGTAGTTGGCGAGGATATCGATGCGTCCGTTGAGGGCAACGGAGGTGGAACTGTCGATGAATCCCAGTTGATGAATCGTTTTCCCCACGAGCGTGGTGCTGGCACGGGCGATGTCGATGATGCCGCCGTTGACCACAGTTCCCGCGTAAGGCTCAAGGGATGACGCTGGATCTGAAATGGCACCGACATAGACATCCACCCCTCGCAGTGAAGGGTCGCTGTTATCATGCGCGGAAAGGCCGACCTGAAGTCCTGCGGCCAGCACGACTTGGCCAGCCTCGGATTTGAGTGTGCCGTGATTGGTGACATTAGCGCCTGCTAGAAGAATGCGCCCACCATTGCCGTCGGCACTGACTTTGGTTTCAATGCTTGATCCTGCTAGGACAGTCACATCTCCGATCCTTCCGTCGAGGGTGAGCGGAGCTGACGATGTGAAGGCCGGAGTTCCTTTGGCGCCTTGGGGAATCGCCAAGGCGCTGAACAAGAATTGCGAGTCCGGGTTGTTGAGCAAGCCGGACGAAACGAGGTTATCGTTGATGGGCAGCGAAGATGCGGTCAGACTGCGTGCATTGACTTGGCTGGAACCACCGAAAATGATGCCATTCTGGTTGATGAGATAGATTTGGCCGTCTGCTTTGAGATGGCCGAGAATCTGGGTGGGATTTCCTGAGGGATCGTTGACCTTGTTGAAAGCAATCCATTTGCTCGCATCTGCACCACCAGCCTTTTGGTCGAAGGTCAGCGTGGTCTTCTTCCCGACATTGAAGGTCTGCCATTCGAGCAGGGCTTGTTGCTCCGTCTGCTCAATGATGACCTTGGTTTTGCCGTTTTTGACGATTTGGACTGGAGCTTTGGCACCGGTCCACTTAGTGGGGTTGGCGGTTGGAGTGAGGCCACCTAGAGCGATTCCGTTAGGAACTTTCGGAAGATTGACGGTCAGATTGTTCGGGTTTTTGCCGAGGTGATTGGCACCATTCCGGATCGCAGCATTCCTAGCCGCATTTTGCAGATTTCGAACGTCGGCGAGCGTTTTCGTGGTGCGAGCCAGGGTGTCCTTGGCATGAACACGGGCCGCATCCGTGGCTGTCGGAGTTCGCGCCCCAGCAGCTGCACGTCCTGGTTTGTTTCCGATAGAGCCGCCACCACGAAGGATGTCTCCGGCCTGAGCGTCCAGCCCGCTGACCCAGACGGTGAAGCCGATGAAAACAGGCACACCGTATTTGAGCGGAGTGCCGAAAATCGAAGTGGCGCGAAAGCGGAGGCGGCGAGGTTTCATGGGAGAAAGAGGTGAGCAGCAAGAATCAGGAATCAAGAGATGGAGGATTCATTCTTGATTGAGGATCGTTCGATCAGTCGTTTTTCGCTTCGATGCGATTGTTGACAATCTTGTCCTTGTAGCCTTGGACCAGGTTTTCAACCTTCACGCGAGTTGTGCCAATGAACGGCTCACGTGCGGCTAGGGCTTTGCCGAGAGCGTAGTTTTCAAAACGGTCGAGCACTTCATTGGCGGTGTTAAATAGGCCGATGTTCTTGCGTTCGCGGTCGGCGAGCGTGTTCTTGGTGGAGGCAAGTTCGGCAGCGAGCGTCGCACGTTCCTCTTCCTTGCTGCGGGCGATGGCCGCAGCTTTCTCATAGCCGTCTTTCCATTTTTGGAGCGCTTCTTGGAATTGAATGATGCGCTTCTCGCGGTCGCTGAGTTTGGCTTCCAGCGAAGCGATGGATTCAACAGCGGTCGCCTTGTCAGTCGTGCTCTGTTGAATAAGGGCGGTGTTGCGCTTCTCGAGATCGTCGATCTTGGTCGCCAAATCTTTGGATTTTTGCTCAGTGGCGGCGGTGATGGCTTGGGCGTTGGCTGACTCGGTCTGGGCGGTGCGGAGCTGGAGCGTAACTGCACGAAGTTGTTCGCGAAGCTTGACCGTAGGGTCGGCTTCTTCCTGAGCTTGGAGAGATTGAAGCATGGAAATGAAAACTAGCAGCGCGACGCTGCCAATGCGGTTGACAGAGAGACGCAACTGCCACGAGTTTAAGGAATGAATAATCATGGTTAGAATTTCGCATTGATGTCGAACTGAAGGATGTCGGAGCTGAGTGGGGCACCGATAATTTCGTCAGAACTCATCCATTTGAGACCGAGACGGACTGCGGGACTGACGGCCATGCTGCCGCCGAGGAGAAAACCTTGAACATTGGTGCCTCCGCCTCCGAAATCTGAATCGGTGAAGCCGTCCACAACGGCATCACTCTCGACGTAGCGGTAGCCAAAACCGGCCTGCCAATCACCGAACTTTTCCATGGCAGGCTTGCCTACGGTGAAGGCAAGGTTCCAAGCCGTGTCGCCGCCTTCAAACTCGCCAGCCTTGTTGCCAGCATTGGGCCCCCGGTTATTGACGGCGATGGCATTGATGGCTCCGGCATCGAAGGCGATGTTTTTGGTCACTTCACCGGTGAGCGCGAGGCGAACGGGATCGTAGCCATCGTACTCCAGCTTACCTGTGATGGTTAGATTACGAAATTCAGAGGCGAGACCATAGTATTGGTATTGATACTTGGTGCCGAAATCGTTGGCTGCGGTGGGAACAATGTCTCGTAGGGCCATGTAAGTGTTGCCACGCTGGGCAAAACCAGGGCGAGTGCTATCGGTATTGCCAGCGTCGCTGGCCGAGAGCGGGGTGAATGGGTCGGAGAGCTCGCCACTGATGCCACTGAAGTCGTAGTAAGCGATGCCGAATTTAGCAGTGAGGTCGTCGGTGATTTTCCAGTCTATGCCAAGCTGAGCCCCCGTGAGCCACTTGTCGGTGCTATCAAATTTCGACGGCTGGTTCGATGCGAAGTTTAAGTCGGTGTTGTAGACTGGGAAGTAGCCAGCGGTGAAAAAAGTGCTGGCCTTCTCGTTGAAGTGGACTTTTCCACGCACCGCGAGGCCGTCGAAGCCGAGATCGTCATCCCATTGGACCTCGGTGGAGAGGAAGGGGTTGTCGAAACGACCTAGCAGAAAGGTCAGTTCCTCACCGTCGCCAGGACCGGCATCATAGCTGAGGAAGGCGCGGTCGAGCCAGATGGCGTATTTCGAAAAGTTTCCACCACTACCCCCAAGGGTCTGGTTGGGCGAAGTCGGGCTGTTGTTGTCGCCGGTGGCGATGCGCAGTCCACCATTGAATCCATCACCTAACATGATGTCCGTGCCGAGGCGGGCGCGGAGACGAGCACGCTCGCGGTTCTGATCGACGTTATACTGTGGCGAAAATTGAGTTCCGGACGTGTCAAAAGGAGCACCGTTGTTGATAGCGTTGAAATTTGGAAATGCACCGGTGTTATCGTTGCCCTCGCCGAAGGCGATGCCTTCGTAACGCCCCCGGATGTCGCCGAAGGGACGGAACTTGGAGGTCCAATCTGGAGAGGATTTTTCACTCCATTTTTCTTCGCGAGCCTGGGCCATGAGTTCCTGCTTGATCTCATCGCGCATGTTATTTTTGACAACCTCAGGGATGTAGGTGACGCGCATGTCGTCTGGGCTTGGCGCGGGCGTGAGTGCGGCGATGTCAGCAACAGCGGCATTCTGTTGAGCGACGGCAGCCGCATCCGCTTCGGCCTGCTGGATCATTTCACTGGCCTCGGCCTCGGTGAGAATGCCTTTCTGGACGAGCCGGTTGATGAGATTAACGGTGACGTTGGAGCTGGGCGCGGCTGTTTGCGTGGCCGCGGCCGGGAGGTCCGTGGCCAAAGGGACATCAAGAGCGGGATCAAGGGTTTCCGTCAGGGCAGCGGCATCTTGGGCGTGAAGCTGAGAAGAAGCGCCAAGAAGAGCGGCAAGGGCGAATGTGCGTGCGGGAGACATATAATGTTAGATTCCTGACTTACGTGCGGTGATGCGGAGAACGATAGGTATGGGCATGTCGGCAGGCGGGGCCTGCGAGAGTTGAAGGCCAGTTAAGACTTGGTTGCGAATGGCTTGGTCCACAGCGGAGCTGCCAGACGAACCGACAAGTTGGGCACGAGTGATGCGTCCGTTAGAGCCCGGCCAAACTCGAACCTGAAGGGTCATGCTCGCGTTTTTGGTGGCCGAATTTCTCCGCAGTGCTTCAGCGATGGCAGTCTGGACCTTGGCGGCGTACCAGCCGAATTTACTACCTCCGCCCTTGCGACCGGAGCCGCCAATTTTCCCGGTGCCGCCATTTCCACCACGGGAAAGGCCCATGTCTGGGCCGTTTCCAGCGATGCCGGTTGATAGATCTTCGGCTGGCGGGACATCGGGCGGAGAGTCTTCGGGTGGCGGTTCGTCATCAGCGACAGGTTCCTGCTCAACCATCTCCTGTTCCTTCGGCTCATCGACAGGAGGCGGCGGTTCGACCTTAGGCGGCGGTGGGGGGGACAGTGGTGGCGGCAGGGTGATGGTGATGATTTCCTGCCGAGGAGCGGCTTTGCGTGCTGGCTTCGCCGATGATGTTAGGAATGATATGACTCCACTTAGCAGAACAACGGCAAGCATGATGCCAATGACGAGGCGGTGCTTGCCACTCTTGCGAGGTGGCGGCGGAAAGGGTGGACGCGGAGACATGACTGGGGATTTGAAATGCTAAATTGAAAGAGATGCTACTTTGCTGGCTGGGTGGCCAAACCGATTTGGTTGATGCCAAGTCGACCTAACACGTCGAGCACATCCATAATGCCTTGATATTGGCTGGCGCGGTCGCCACGAACGACAACGGGAACGTCGGGAGTGGCCGCTTTGATCGCGGCTAACTTGGCTTCAAGATCGGCGAGAGTGACAGGAAGGGTGTTAAGACGGATCTTCCCTTCGGTATCGATGCTGATGGCTTGAGTTTTCGGCGCGTCCAACTTAGGCGATGAAGCTTTGCTGGCGCTGGGCAAATTCACCTTCACGCCTTGGACACCGGCGGTGGTCATGATGATGAAGATCAATAAGAGGACGAGGTAGAGGTCCACCATGGGAGTGACGTTGATGTCGTCGTAACTTTTGTCGTCGGCGGAGGCCATAGAGCTGAGGATTTGAAATTGAAAATCTGAGATCTCAGATTCACTGACCGCCGGTGTAGTCAGATTCGTTCGCAGGGCGGTAGAACTCGGCCATCTTGGCGACGAATTCGTCGATGAAGACTTGCATCAAACCTAACGAATTTTTGATGCGGCCGTTGAGGTAGGAGTAGATAAAGAGCGCTGGGATGGCGACGACGAGGCCGACAACAGTGGCAAGCAGGGCTGAAGCGATGCCGGGCGCAATGGAGTTCACATTAACCTCGCCGGATTTAGCGATGATGGCGAACGTGATCATGACGCCAACAACAGTGCCTAACAAACCCACATAGGGTCCACCCGCGATGCTGATGGTGAGGTAGACCAACCCGTCCGAGAGGCGGTGGCTTTCGTGGACGAGTCCGGCGTCGAGGCTAGCACGAATGGCCTGGATAGAGCGACCGTTGAGGCCTTGGGCACGGGTGTTGTCCTTGTCGAGGCGGTGGCGAATCTCGTCGGAACCAATTTGATAGATATGGAACAATGGGGATTTTTCGATCAACGCTTGGTCGGATTCTGCGACCTGGCCACCAAGGCTGCTGACGTTCGATTTGTCGGCTGGATCGAGAGCGGTGAGGTCGGTGGAGAGCGACTTCCACTGACTGAGGAAAACCTTCGTGCCTTTTTCGATGGAGTTCAGATAGAGAAACTTTTTGACCGCGACGGTCCAACCCACGACGATCATGATGGCGCAAACACCGATCGCGATCCAGCCGTCGAACATCATATTGTTCGCAATGTCTCCGAAGAGCGAAAGGTGCTGCATGAGATGACTTTGCTCCCCTGCCCCATCGCCTTCGACGGGACCTAGTGAGAGGATGCGCTGAGCGGAATCGGCTGTCCCTTGGTTGATGGCGGCGAGTTTGATCCACCCCGCAGAACGGGCGGTGGTGGAAATCGAAAGTTCATCGAACTCGCCAGTAAAGCTGTTCTCCGAGGCTCCGAGAAGAATCGGTGTCTCCAGAGCGGGTAGGCTGGCCTCAAGCGTGGCGTAAGGTTCCCCGTTGAGGAAAAGCTTTAGGCTTTGGCCGTCGGCGACGAGGACAAGGTGACTCCAACTGTTAGCCATTACAGGAGCCGCAGCTTGGCTCTGCGAGTTCCCCAGTTTGATAACAGGGACGCCTTGATCGAGTAGAATCTGGAAGGTGGATGGGCCTTCTCCCCGGCTGAGAATGACGGTATTTTCCTCAAGCGTAGCGGGTTTGACCCAAACTGCTAGAGTGAGGGCCTGGCGCTCTTTCCATGTGAGAATTGGGGTGGAGGGAATAGGAACGGAGGTTCCGGACAAGCGAAGACCGTTGCCAATCAGCGAGCCTTCCGCCGTGATGCTGGCGGTCTCTGCGTTGTTCGCATTGACCGTGGAGTCTGTAGGCGGTGCACCGCGTCCAGCGAAGTGATAGACGAGAGCGGTGTCTGCGTCGAATGCGTCAGTGGCTTGCGGTGCAGGCGGCAAAGCCGCATCCGCATTGCCGAAGTAGAGGTGGATGCGCTCCTTGGCAGCGGGTTTGACGTCGGGGAATTTGACCCAAACGAAGGCTTCGTGAAGCAAGCTGTCGTATGATTCAATCTCATGTGCCAGGACGGTGTTGCCGTCAGCGGCGACAAAGCGCAGATCGCTCCCGTCCTCACGGGCGGAATCGAATTGGAAATTTCCATCGAACAAACGGACGAGAGCGGTGGATGCGCCGGGAGCCTCTGCGATCACCTCAGTATTAAGAGTGAGTGCCTGGCGGTGGGACCAGGCGGGATTCCACCAAGTAGAGTCTTCCCCATGAAGGGAAGCGGTGAGTGCGGCAAAGAGAAGAAGATATGGTTTCATGAAAATTTCCCGTAATTATGTTAGAATTCAGCCCAGCCTCGAAATGTCACACGGACTTGGCCAGAACGAGCGTCGGTCTGTGTAATGAAGGGCACGGCGACGTCGAGTGAACCGTGGTAGTGGTCGCGCAGCTTGAAGCGCGTACCTATGCCAGTGCTGGCAAGACCGTAGCGCTTTTGCTGGCCAGGCAGCGCGTCGTAGATGTGGAGGAGACCGGCATCCATAAATCCATGGAAGCGCCATTCGTTGATGAACTTCCCGCTTTCGTCGGCCGATCCGATCAACGAGGGACTGCGAAATTCAGTAGTCCCGAAGATGCCATTATCGCCAAGAGCGGTAGCTTCGAGATACCCCCTAACTGACCCAAGACCACCGCCGGAAATTTGCTCGCCATTGACCAAAGGCTGGCTAGCGACCTGACCTTGAATTTTCCCAAAGTATTGGGATCCACCTTTGAGGTCACGAGTGTGGGCGAGATCAGAGCGGAGGTATACGTAACTTCCACCGGCATTGTAACGCTTGTTGGCATAGTCCTTTTCCTCACTGCCAAGGCCGCGCAGGTGAAAATTGAGCGAAGTATTGAACTCAGTGAAAGCATTCGGCGCGAGCCACGTGGCGCCGTAATCGGCACTGAGAGGGTAATATTCGATGGGCGAGGAAATGGTGTCCTTGCCGATGACGATGTCCTCTGCGAAGTTCTTGTAGTCGATGCCGAGACTCAGATTGTGATAGAACGTGTCCGCGGACGGTAGATCGAAAAGAGCGCGCAAACCGAGAATTTCACCGCGCCCGCCGACGGCTGCGCCACCAAGAGTGGAAACGTCGCTGTCCTGTTTGGTGCCTTGGAGCATCAAGCTGACGCTGTCCGAAACGCGGGCGAGGTAATAACCCGACAGCACCTTGGCATCATCAATGTTTTCCGGCGCGATCTGGAAGTTGAATCCGGCCGTGTGGCCAAGTTGATAGAGATTGCTGTAGCTGATGGAGCCATTCAGCCGCAGTTCACTGGTGTTTGAACTGTAGCGATTGTTGAGTTCGAGCGATCCGTGAAGTGGGAGCTTGTCTTCGACATTGAGGTCGATGTCCACGGTGCCGGGCTCGCCCCCAGCCCTCAGCACGGGAGTGACACGGCGATCGGCAAGACGGTTGAGAGCAACGATTTCTTTGGACACCTGGTTCATGTCCGGGACATTGCCTTCCTCGAGCGACGGGGCAGCGGACGTGATTCTGCTTGGGAGAAAAAAGCGAGCTCCATGGACCCGCAGACGACCCACCTTCCCCTCGACGACTTCAAGACGGATCATGCCGCGGCGCGGATCTTGCTGGGGAACGACGACGGAGACAGTTTGAAAACCTTTTTCGTGATAAGCCTTCTCCAGTGCCAAGCGCGCCTGTTCCACATCATCTGGAGTTCTAGCAGGTCCAAGATAAGGGTAAACGGCTTCCTCGACTTCGAGGTTTGTAAGACGATGCGCACCCTCGACGCGATATTCTCGGATGTAAAACGAGGTGATTTCTTGCCCGACAGCATGGCCGAGACCACTTGATAGGATCACCAAGGGGACGAGCCACCTCGTTGGATAGAGGCACTTTTTCCCGTGGAAATAATGATATGACAGGTATTCGATCACCTAAAAATTGAGGACAAGGAACCGGATGCGTTGTGAGCTTTCCGACGAAACCACTGGCAGGTCCGCGCGTGGTTGATCACGCACGGACCCGCCTGGTTTCAGGCGTTTTTCGATAGAATCATTCTTCTGCGGGCAAAGGACCCGGGATGACAGGACCACCGTCTTGAGTCCGGTGGACCTTGAGGTCAGGGTCGTCGAGTGCGATCCCCTGCTGGCTTGCCACGTCAATCTTGATTCGGTTGGTGAGGGCGGTCACAAAGTTCGCTCGGAAAGAAGGGCTTGGATCGCCAACCTTGCCCGCCACGCCGGAGAGCGGAGTGAGGATGCGGTTGTAAATCCAGAGCGTGTATTTGCCACTTTTGACATTCTCCGGCGTATTTTCGACGCCGTTGAATTTCAGTGACACGCCCTTACTGTTAGCCGGCCTGGCCGATCCCTGGCCGATTCCCAGCACCGTCGCAGAAGCGTCACCTGGCGTCACGTATCCGACATACCAACCGGCTGTGGCCGCGGGATCGACTTTTTTATAAGCGGTAGCACCAAGCTTGTAGGTGAGGTTGATCGCCACGTTTGCGCCGCTGTTATGCCCCCCGCTTGAAGTAATTCCGGAAAAGAGTTCGTCAACTCCGTTGTTCCACTGGCGGTGATCGGAAACGATTCCTCCGATGACAGCTGTCCCGATCGCGTATGACTTGTTGGGGTCATGGGACGGGTTGGCTATCCAATTGCCTGAGCCCGCTGGACTTTCGATCAGCGGGGCGTTGGCCGCCCCCCCGGCGGCTGGGGCTGGATTTGCCTGATAGACATACTGAAAGCCAATACCGGAACGTCCAATTTCGAGTTGAGCACCGAAGCGCTGGCCAGCATCCGTATTCCGTCCAATGGCATAAATGTATTTCGTGTTGTCCGTGGCCCAGTTGCCGGTGATCAGCGCCACAGGGATTGCCCCTGTGTCATAGAGAAGCCGTGCCTGCTGGCTGGTGATGTTGTCTACGGGAGTTCCTGGACTCCCATAGAATCCTAACTGAGAAATTCCCACTGGAATCTGTTTGATCGCGTTGTATTCCACCCCGTTGTAGGTTCCTTGAAACGGAGAGGTTGCCTGAAAATTGGTGGAAAGCCCAAAATCCACTGACGATTCTAGATAGTTATTGGTATTGGTCGAAGTGAGAGGGTTTTCCGGAATTTTGTTAGTGGTGTCGCTTGGGTTGCCTGGGTTTGGCAACGTCCCATCGGTCTTATCAAAGCGAACTTGAATGGTTTGATTGGCCACCGCCGCGATGCCAGCCAATGCTCCTGCATAGTTCGTTTTGATGATCACGGTCTGGCCGTTCCATGTCCCTCTCCAAGTCCCAAAATTTGAGGTTCGGAAGTTGTCGTTGGAGGCTTGTCCGCTCCCCCCCGCACCAGCGGCACCCGCCGTGAGGCCGCGATAGGTCCAGTTCGTCAACAAGCGGCTGATGGCAACCTGGGTCGCATTTCGATCTCCGTTT
Source organism: Verrucomicrobiota bacterium (assembly GCA_040387215.1). Taxonomy (GTDB): domain Bacteria; phylum Verrucomicrobiota; class Verrucomicrobiia; order Verrucomicrobiales; family Akkermansiaceae; genus Luteolibacter. Next base: position 61,563 of record JAZKEG010000014.1, read on the forward strand.
GAGGCGGAGAAATAGATGGTGGTCTGGGCGCGGGTAAGGCTGTTGGAAGCGAGCAACGTAAAGCCAGCCAGTGCAATTTTCGATAGTTTCATGAGATTTGGATGTTTTCTTAAATTATGATTTAGTGTGTTTTGATCGTTGACGTTCTGCATCAGGGATTGCCGACAAAAGCTCGGTAGAATCCCTGGTTATGGCCGATACGGATAGGATCGGTATCGATGAACAGGAGTGGCTCAGATCCTGAACCCGATAGATGAACATGAACATTCTGCCAAGGACCGGCGAGATCGTCGTTGTATTGAATCGTGTACTTGCGCAACGCAATGGTCGGCAGATTGAACGTCGTGGAAGTGCCTGGAACAACTTCGGGGGCTGACAAATTGAAGTAAGATGCTGCGCTTTGTGCATCGGTTCCCGCCAACGCCTCGTCGCCATCACTGAAGCCGTCGCCATCAGAATCAAGGGCGAACGGATCCGGTGCGGATGGGGCGGTGAATTTCACCACACCACTCGAGGTGATGGTGAAATATCCGAGATAGGTGACCGTTCCCAAACTGGCGATGGACGGGCCGAGACGATGCACGTAGAGGTCAATGGCCGAAGTGGCAGCCCCTGCACCAAAGTCCTTTTCAACCGTGGCCCAAGTCCCGAAATCCTGCCGTGCTTCGGTAGCCACTTGGGCATAATAGCTGGTGGATCCAGTTAGCGGGCTGGTTTGGAAGGCTCCGCGAGGATTTCCCGGAGTCGCGGACTTGGTGTTGTAGCCTTGAACGATCACAGAACTGATCTCGCCAAGAGCCGTGTTATGCACGTAACCGCTGCGAGGCGCATACGAGTTACTTTTCACGGCAATCAAAGGTCTCGGACGAGATATGAAGATGGCATTGTTGTCCGCCGAATTTCGACTGAAGGCGGACCACACGACGTTTGAGTTGGTATGCCAAGGAATTAGGTTATTCTCCTCGTCGGTCGCGTTGAACGTTTGGAGGTCAGCCCCAAGCGCTCCTATTGCTGACAGGGTTGTCGTCGATCCAGGAGACGCAGAAACGAACTGGGAGACAGATCCCACGTTGACCAAGTAGGACCCCGAAGAGCTGTCTGCCGTGTTTCTGAAGGCTAACAGGACATCGCCTTGCGTGGCCTGAACCACCAGAGCGGCATGGACCTGACCGCTTGCGGCCATCCCATGGAGAAGAACGATGCCCAGCAGTTTCGTGAGGGATGACGCCCTGAGATTCGTGGAATTAATTTTCATGTGTTCTAACAAAATGTTGAGTTGATTGCAAAAGTTCGGATCGTCAGGACTGAGCATGACGATGCTTCAGATATCTCCTGCCCTCCTTCCGAGTGGCAGAGGCCGTGAGTTCGGGGCAACATCCCGCATCACGGGGTAGTCAGAGCCGAGGTTTCAGGTTCCCTGCATGGGGGTCACCATTGACCATGGAAGGATCGGTCGCTGCCCACGTGGGCTTGGCATACTGCTGATCTCCGCCGGTCTTGCGCAGTCGCTGCCTACGTAGACTGAGCGACGTTTTCGTCCGCGCGGCGAATTCCCACCTTTTCAAATACTATACGCAAGAGTATTCTTTAGGAATTTTCCTTTAAAGACCTCGAATGAGGTTCAAAAGGGCTGTTTTTCCCAGTTTTTTTAGCTTTACGCACACAGCCCAAAACCCTCTGACGGAAGAATGCCGCCGCTATTTCATCTACTCGGACATGGAGAATGGCCACTTTAGGGAAAAAATCAGAATTCGACTTTTGGCGATCTGTCTGGGGCTGGAGGCGATCTAGGGGCTTGATTATCCTGCGGATTTCATTTTGCCGCTTCAAAAGTTGCAGGGTTTGGTGAAGCAATCCAGCCCTTGCCATCTTGTTGGTCTATTTTTGAGGGTAAAAGCTTTGCAGACCGTGAAGAAAATTTCGTGCATCACCGGGGCCATTGAAGCTAGAAAGCTCGCGAACCCAGCGTTTTACCCCAATGCCCCGCGTCACGATCACCGTCCCCGACAAGAATGCCCAGCCTTACCGATTCCAACTCGACCGTGAGGTGGTCACCTTGGGACGCGGCAGCGAGAACGATATCGTTGTCGAATCGGGTTCGGTTTCGGTGAATCACGCGGAAATGCGCCGCCTCAAGGGCGGTTACGAGCTTCACGACGTAGGATCCACAAATGGGATCAAGCTCGATGGACTGCGCTTGCTTTCCATCCCGCTACGCAACGGGGCGCAGATCCACATCGGCGATGTCGCTTTTGATTTTATCCTGACCGATGAAGAATTGGAGGTCCTAGCTGGCGAAAAGCCCGGCGGCATGACCCAAGCGTCTGTCGTCCGTGGGGCGGAAATTCCCTCCGCGGCACCGAAACCGGTGCGACAACCGACCTCATACACGCCCGCTTCTTCCGGCAGCGGTTTTGGAGCGACCTTATTGTTCGTGCTGTTCGCGGTGATTGCTTTCTATGCCGGACTGGCGATACGTCATCAAAAGGAGACTGGCGGCTCGCTGTTCGATGCGATACGCGCCAATCAGACGAGCAAACCCGCACCTGCGGCTCCGGGGGCACAATAGGTTCATGACACCCAGCGTCGGATTCACGGCGTTGAGGCATCCATCCACGCCCTCGGACACTTGCACCCGCGATCGCAGCTGCGATCACGGGTGCTTTGAATGGGACGAGTGAGATGATTTTCTTGTCGGATGACGCGGATGAGTAAGCAAGAGCCTCACCTAACAATTGTTAGTCCGGCGTCACATTAAGCCTGACGAAAACTTTGCCAGCCCCTGCCGGCAAGGTGTATTTCACCGAGCCTGTGGTATTGAGCAAGTTAGCATCGCCGATCAGCACATTCGTCCAAGCCGTCAGGTTGGGAGACGTCTGGATGCGAAACTGAGTTCCGTAGGCACTGGACGAGATATTACCTCCATTGTTGTACGTGACAGCGCCATTGACGATGCCCGGGGCCGGCGTAAACGATGATCCCGTCGCCCCTAAGAAGTATTCGATGCCATTCTGAACGCCATCGAGGTCAAAATCGAGCCCCGCAGCCTGTCCACCTGCATGGTCCGATGACCACGTCGCGTATCCGCTGGCAGCGGGACCGGACATGACCACGAGAATTCCCGCGCCGGATCCGGTGAAGGACGGACTGCTTGCCGTGTAGTTTCCCGCAGGCTGTTGGACGCCATTGATGAACAGCTTGTTGACGGTATCGCTCCCGGCGAACTCGATCCCAAAGAGACCACCACCTGATAGATTCACCGTAGATGCGTCGTTGTTCGGGTTCTCCAACAGGAAGGACGCTGTGCCGCTGGTGATGTTCGTATGGCCAGCGTAGGTATTCGCTCCAGACAAGCTCGTGGTGCCGCTCCCTTGAAAAGTCATGCCGCCACTGCCGTTCACAGCAACGGCGATGCTCGTCACATCAGTGGCAGCTGTAACCGCACCGCCCCCGAAAAACTTAGCCGTTAGAAAATCCCCCGCTGTGTAGCCCGTGCCGGGATTCGTTACCGCGATGCTTGTCACCACGCCCCCGGAGAGGATCGCATATCCAGTCGCCCCGCTACCGGTGCCACCAGAGAATTTCACCACCGGGGCACCGATGTAGCCGGATCCGCCAGAAGGAACCGCGATGGAAGACGCGCCGACGCCAGAACTCGCTGGAGCGACCAACGCGTTGCCAATGGTGATGGCCGTGCCGTTGTTGTCGATGGTCCCTCCCGCAGGAAACACATTCACTCTATCCACATTAGCATCGTTGAAAAACGTGGCTCCCGCATTCGTCGAGAGCGCCCTGAGCGTGCCACCATTAAAATTTACGGAGGTGCTGGGTGCCGCCTGACCACAACGAACCATGGTGGTCGTGAGAGTGCCTCCCAACAGATTGACTACGCCCTGCACGCCCACGACGGTGCTGCTGTTCGCCAAGTTCAAACCGCTTCCCAAACCCGATAGATCCACGTTGCCACCGGATAGCGTCAAAACCGATTGAGCGGTGGCGCTCGTTCCCCAGTTCATGTCGATACGGACAGCGCTGACGGAGCCCCCAGTGACATGGAAACAGCCAGAGCTCGTCAGACTACCACGGCCCATGGTGATTGAACCGTTTGTCTTGACCAATCCTGTTGAGGAAACTTCCAGCACGCCAACAGTATCTGCTAGACTGCCTCCCACGGAAACGTCGTTTGAAACGAGAGATCCACCCGAAATCTTGTAATAGCCGTAACCGGTCGCATTCGATCCGATGCGGCAGTCATCGTTGTTCGCAGCCTGGGTCAACAATAGATTGCCACCTGTCTGATAAACCGCGCCACCGCCGGAGCCAGAGCCAGCATCCCCCACGAAGAGGTTATGTCGGCTTGCCGCGGCGCCAGGCTGGATGTTTAGAACCGCTGGCGTGCCGACCACCGTTCCCACTCTGAACTGTGCATTGGTGGTGTTATTTCCCATCGAACCCGAGAGATTCAACGTCCCTGCCGTCACGTTGAACGATCCCGTGTTAGTGTTCGATCCAGAGAGAGACCAGGATCCCGATCCCGTCTTTGAAATTGCGGTAACGCCATTGTTGCTATCCGACAGCCTTCCCGCGATTTCACCGTCACCCGTACCGGTCAAAGTGATCACCTTTCCCCCGCTAACCACGGCGGCAGCGTCACTGCTAAACTTGAGCAAACCGCTGCCATTTTGGGCAATCGTGACGCCGCCCGTCGTTCCGGTGAAGTTAAGTGGGCGTGCTGTCGTTTCGCCAGTTCCCGCGTAAATCAGTCCGATGGCAGCCGTCGTTAAACCCATTTCGATAGAACCCGAACCTGCTAGACTGGGAGTCACCAAAGATCCTGCGCGAATGACGAGCTTGCCACTGGATATTCCAGGACCGGCGAGTGTCGTCGTGCCCGCGCCGTACTGACCAATGATTCCGCTACCCGTGATGCTGCCCGCAAAGTTCACGGCATCGCTCCGATTGAACCTCAACTCCGCGTTGTTCAGCACATTCCCGGTGATTTCACCGATCACTCCACCGCTACCGATCTGAAGGGTGCCCTCATTCACCGTCGTCCCACCATCGTAGGTGTTGGCACCAGATAGTGCGAGGACACCCGGCCCATCCTTGGTTAGGCCACTGCTCGCTCCACCGTTCGCAATGGCCGAGCTGATCGTCATGTCCGGGCCGGTGACGGTTGGAGCGTCTCCCACCGTCACCACTCGATCGGCATTCAAGTTGAGATTGCTCACCGAAAGAGTGGCACCTCCGTTGGGCTGAGTCAGGGAAGTGTCGAAGGTGACGTCACCGCCAAGATTCAAAGTGCCACCGCCTCCACTCACCGTGCCGCCAGCACCATTGAGGGTGAGCGTGGTGATTTTTTGCGTGGTCGCGTCGATGTTGAGGGTCGCGTTGTTGCATAAGACCACAGGCGTCCCGGTTGTGCCATTGAAGACGTTGTCAACAGTAGCTGCTAGAACGGTCTGCATCACAGAGGTCGTGCCGCTGTAGGTATTAGCCGCTCCAAGCGTCACCGTGCCGGGTCCAACCTTGGTGAGGCCGCCTCCAGCCGTCACCGAAATTGGCGAATTGAGAACGATATTTCCGCCCGATTGTGCCGTCCGTATCACCGCCTCGCCATTGCCAAACGCCAACGCATCAAAGCCTGAAATCGTAGAAACGAACGCTGCGGATCCGATACCTCCCGCGGCAACCCCACTGATCAAAGTGCCGCTGGAAAGAGTCAGCGTGGATCCCGGCGTGCCCGTGATCGTCTGGGCCGCAGTCGGTGCAAGGAACAGAGCGTTCAGAGTCTTGCTGGTAAGTCCGCTTTCAGAAACGGCCGCAGTCTTCACGTTGTTACCCGCGGAAGAGCCAGCGATGTTTCCGGCGGGATCGTATTCCCCCGAAGTCAGCGCGCGAAGGCTTCCTAGGGCGCTATCATAAGTCACGAACTCACGGCCAGCAGTGCCTGCGGCGGTCGGATTGACGACCAACCACGGGACAATGCCGAGATTGCGCGTGCTTCCGGTTCCAGCAGGAGCGCCACCTGCTCCGACAAGATTCGGACCGCTCGGTGGTGTGGTCAGTGAAATCTTACTAACCGACGAGTTTTGGAGACCAAAGCTGCTGCCTATCAAAACGGCGGTGCCCATGTTCACGCGGTTGAGTGACGAGGCGGCAAGCGTGGTGACAGCGGATCCTGAAGTGATCACGCTGATCGTGTTGTTGCCACCCGCGATCTCAAGTTCACCAATCGTTTCGGTCGTGGAGCTCGTGTTGCCAGTGATGTTGAGGAAGGAGTTGTTTCTCATCGACAACTTGCCGGTGTTCTTCAACTTGTCGGTGATGCCCGCGGTGTAATTCGCATTGAGCGTGCCATTACAAAGCGTAAGCCCGGAGGACGCGGAGATCGAACTGGTCGTGTTTGTCGAGAGCGTGAGGACCACGTTAAAAAGCGAGGTAGAACCACTGTAAGTATTCGCACTCGGCAAGGTGAGCGCGGTGCTGCTGTTCGAAGAAATCACCGTCATCCCGCCCGTTCCCGAGATCTCGCCATGGATCGCGCCTGCCCGCTGGGTGGCCCAGTTGTACCAGTCCCTCATCCCAATCGTTAGGTCGCTATTGAGGGTGATATTTCCGGTGACGACTCCTGCGTTGCCGTTGCCGAAATTCAGAATGTTCCCGCTGTTATTGACGGTGATGAGGCTCGCCATCGCGGTGACGCCCGAGTTGATTCCGAGTCCGCCGTTGCCGTTCAGGATGATGGGCACGCTTGCAGGCAAGGCGGTGTTGTTGTTCATTTCTAGCAGTCCACCGCTCTCCATCGTCAACGAACCCGTGTAGGTGGATGCGACGTCCGCCGCATTGAGCACCAAGATGCCCGTGTTCAGGCCGCTCACATCCAGCGAGCCATTGCCAACCACAGTCAGCGGTCCGCTGCCGGTGAGGGTCGATGCCGTGTTGAAGCCGAAAGTCGGCGCTCCCGGCCCTTGATTGTTGATGTGGAGAGAGTTAGCTCCATTAACAGTCATCACGTGGGTGTTCTGAAAGCCTGCTCCAAAGTTCACTTTCAGGGTGACTCCGTTCAACCCGACAGGCGCTGCGGCAGTCCCCAAATTGCTATCGAGACCGATGGCGACGGTTCCAGCATGAAACGTGTTAGCTCCGGTGTAGGTGTTGGCTCCAGTGAGGGTCATCATGCCGCCACCTGTTTTCGTGAGTCCAAATCCTAAGCCACTGATGACGCCGTGCAGACGAACCTCGCCGGCACTGGTATCGACCGTCTGCGTGGCTGGCAGGGCCATCGAATTGGCAATCGTCTGAAGGCTGGGGCTGTTATTGGTGATTCCGCCGCCGAGCGTGAACGAATTTCCGAGGGTGCAAAACGAGGCCGCATCGGAGTGGAACGTGAGTCCCGCATAGGTGAACGCGACTTGATCATTGAGCGGCGTTGGCCGCGTGCTGTTGCCAAAGAAGAGACTATCACCACTCACCGGCGTGGTGATAGAGCCACCCGGAATCTGTCCGGACGTCCAGTTCGTGTTGCTAAAAAAGGAGGACATGGGAGCCGTGGACCAGGCCAGTTCGGCCGCCTGGGCGACTTGAAATAATAGCCCAGCAGCCACACTGCCGAAACGAACGATGATATGATCAGGAAGCAAACGAGCCGCAAACAGGGATTTTTGTTTCATACGTTATTGGATTTTTCAAACAATCTAGCCACTACTAGCAGGTGATAGATTTGAAAAGATCTTTTTGTCGAATCGCTTGAAAGATCCGGCAACCAACAGCGCTGAAAGGCTGCGGCGATGATTGAGAAAACCTAACTATTTTCCCATCATCGCCATTCCAAAACGGTCCGCCAACGGCCATGGCGGACAAAAGCAGCACCCCAGCTACTCCTTTTTCGAGAGCGACTCGAGGTAGTCCAACAGACTGGCTAACTCAAAGGTTGTCATACTGTTAGCCAGTCCCGGAGGCATCATGGATACCGGAATTTTCTCGCGCTTGGCGACGTCTCCGGTCTTCCACGAAAATTCCTGACCCGCGATATTGCGGCCTTTCACCTCTTCGGCGCTTTCCAAGGTGATGAACACCATCTGCTGGCTGCCATCCTTCAGTGTGATCAGTTCGGTCGCGAACCCTTGGGCGATCGTTTTCTGAGGATCCAAGATGTTCTCCGTTAGCACTTCCCGAGTGTAGGTCTGAGAAATGGTCCCAAGATAGGGGCCTTTTTGAGCTTCCTCGAGAGTGACGGCATGACAGGCCACGCAAGTCTGACGGGCGAACATTTGCTCCCCCACCGCAACGTCACCGCGCATGCCGACCACAGCGGCGATCACCTTGTCGGGTGACAAGGTTCCAACGACGGGCGACTCATCCTTGGCGCGTTTCTTGATGTTTAGAGCCTTCACCACAGCGGCAGCAGTCTTCGCCACCTCAGGATCTGCATCGTTCGTCGCAGTGAGGACTTTGTCGTCAAAGCGGCGGAATCCTGATGCCTGAATGGCCTTGAGGATTTGCACGCGACGGCTCGGGGTTTCCCAGCCGTGCGCGATCGCTTTTTCGGAAAGTTCCCTTGCCTCTGGACTTCCCTGCTTGCGAGAACTCAAAGCCAGCAGCGCAGCGTCCGCCCACATCGATTTCGCGCCATCGAGCTGCTCGGCGAGGTCTTCTAGCCGCTGGTGATGATTTTCCAGCTTGCTGCCACCCAGTACCGACTTTCTCGCTTGGTCGAATAGTTTCTCGTCGGCGTCCGACTGCGCGAGCGTTTCAAGAGCTGCGAGAGATGCCAAGCACGCGTCTTCGGAATCGACTTCTCGCAAGCGCTCGACGGCTTGCAAGATCATTGGCTTCGGCCCGTCGCTACGCGCCGCTTCTATCAAAAACGCAATCCCCTGCTGTGGGATGCGTTCGCGGGTCGCGAGTTGCGCCACGACCTCGGCAAGCATCTCCGGTTTGCCTTTCGCGAGTTCCAGCAGCCGCTCAAGGCCACCGTCAAATTCGATGCGATTGAGCGACATTTCCCGCAGCATATAGGCAGCTTCCTCAGGAGACGCCTGGTCCAACGTGGATTTCAAAAATGCGGCCACCTTGGCCGTCGCGCTCCAGTTTTCGGGCTGATAGTAGGGTCCACGGGTGTCCGGTCGGGTGCCCCATGAATCCCCTTTCCATTCTCCTTCATGGAAATGGAGGCGGCACAGAGCTGCTAGAATCCCCTCGCGTGCAGCCTTGTCTGATGCTTTTCCACCGCGGAGGATGAGACCGTCCACGACTTCCATCTTGTGCATGCGCATCAACGCCCGCAGCGCGCCGAGGCGTTTTTCCGGGGAGGATTCTGGGCTATCGAGCACAGCGAAACAAGCATCTGAAGCGCCTAACGATGCCAGCCCACGAAAGGCGGTGTGGGCGACGACGGCATCAGCGTGATCCGCAGAAGCCATGATGCGGGACGCCAAGGACTTCATGTTCTGGCGAGTCGCACCAATGATGGCCTCGACGCGCGTGCGTGGCTCAGCGCTTTCCAATCCTGCGGCATAAATCGCCTCAGGGGCGATGGTCTTGCCCTCGGGAAGTTGGTCCAGTCCGGCGTCGGCAAGGGCACGCATGACAAATCGCTGGAGCTTCGGATCGGTCGCGAGTCGGGCAACTTTGTTGACAAGCTCCTGATGCTGCGCGCCCTTCACAGCCTGTTGGGTCAGCGCGTAGAGCGCGGCGACACGAGCAGGCAATTCCTTGTCACCATTCGCCGCCAAGGTGAGCAGCAATGGATTGATCGCCCCGGCATTTGCGGAAACCCTACGCAGGATGGCCCGTTGCGCTTCTAACGTGCGCACTTGGCTCGGCGACTCTAGCAATTTCACCAACTCCGCATCGCTCACTTTTTCAAAATCCGGCAATGGCTCAGGCGTGTAGCCTTTTGGTTTCACACGGACGATGTAACCGACGTCAGGCCCTTCCCACTTGAAGGTCGCGCCCTTCCAACTCGCCTGATAGATGCTGCTCATGCCATCGACATCGGCATCGGTGGGACGGGTCATTTTGACAAGAGCTTCGGGTGGAGCGCTTTCGCGGAAGGTGGCGCCACGGGGTTCCACATTCTGTTTCCAAAGCGCGCCGGTTCCCCAGTCACAGGTCAACGGAGCGTCATTCCACTGCGTCGGTATTCCCGGTTCGGAGAGATAGACCGAGCCACAACCGGAACCACCGCCATAGTCGGCCAGTGGCTGGACGATTTCCTGTTGGAAATTCTTGTAGAGGCGCGGATAACCGTGGTCGTCAAGTCCGGTGAAATGATGGAATCGCACGTCCCATCCGCCACCGTCGTTGGTGTTGTCACGAGCGAAAATATCCAACAACGGGCTAACAGGCGTGCCGAGGATGTTGCGAGTGCCCGTGCTGAAAATTTCCAGTCCACTGCCGTCTGGACGGAATCGGATCACGCCACCGTTGCGGTGTTGAAGATGACGACCATCGCTGCCAACTGCATCCATAAAGCCGAAATCCCCGCCGGCAACGTAGAGCCAGCCATCGATGCCGAGCGTCAGCCCGTTCGTCGTGTGATCCGCAGGTCTGTCCGCAAATCCAAACGCAATCCCCGAGACCAAGGTCTTCTGTTCATCGGCACGACCGTCTCCATCGTGGTCGATGAAGCAACTCACATTCGGCGGGTGGACGACATAAAGCCTGTCGTGATCCCAGACCAAGCCGCGTGGCGAGTCCAAGTTTTTCACAAACTCAGTGACCTCGTCTGCTCGGCCGTCATGGTCAACATCGCGAAGTCGGAGAATGCGACCACGGCCGGGATCGCGGCCCAGCGAGCCGTTTCCATCCGAAGCAACGTAAAGGTCGCCCGACGGCGAGGCCGCGACATAAACCGGATAGTTCGCCGCTTCCGAGGTGGAAAACAAACTCACTTCAAACCCATCGGCCACCTTCACATCTTGGAGAATCTCCGCTTCACGTTTCGCATCATATTTCGGAATGCTGGGCCGGATATTGCCTTGATTTTTGTTAGGATCCGTCACTTTTGCGTCTCCTTCTGGCAGTTTTGCGAAAAGCGGACCGATGTCTTTTCCGATCGCTTTGATCTCGCGGATGCACGCCCATCCACCTTCGGATGATCCGGTGGCGGTGACGCGAATGAATTTCACCTCAGCCGCCGCAAAGCTGTCGTGGGTTCTACCAGGTTTCAGATCAGCTCCCGATTCCGCGAGCGCGGACCAATTCTTGCCGTCCACCGATCCTTCCACCTTGTGCTGATAGATGTTATTGCGGCTCTCCCAAAGAACTTCCAAACCACTGACTGACTTGGGTTCAGCAAACTCGATTTGAAGCCATTGTGGGAACGATTCGTTTTCCGCGCACCAGCGCGATTGGCGGCTGCCATCAGCCACTCTCCAAGCCGAGTTCTTATCTTGCGTGGATGAAGCCGTGACCTCCACGCGGGTGGCATCTGCGGGGATTTTCCCCATGCGATTTTGCTCCCCTTGCGCAGCAACGACATCGAAATGCCCCGCCGGTCCGGCGTAGGGTTCAAGATACTTTGCATCTAACTTCCCACAACTCCAGAGCAAGCCGCGAACGACAAGTTCGAGATAGCGCTTGTCCCCCACCGTGTCGTTGTTATGGCCGAGCGTGGTGCCAAAAACGCGGGTGCCATGATAGTCGTGCGTCCAAGCGATCACCGCCGTGTCGGTGCGACCGTCCTTCTGCGTCTGATTGCCCAGCGCGAGCGGTTTCGCCTCATCGAAAATCTTCACATTGTTGTAAAGCTCCTCGTTGACCGTCGTCCAGTCGGCCATCCCCTTCGTGATAGGGTGCTCCGCCCCCTTGAAATCGATGGCGATGGGCAGTTGAGGTCCGTGACTGCTGGATTGGAGACCGAGAAACTCGAACCAAAGATCGGACCCGGTGCGATATCCGTGCATCGCGCAGTGAAGATTCACGGCCGGAAGCCCGGCCTTGTGGGCGTTGACGATGTTGCCGATGTAATTCTCGTCGGTGATATCGGCGGCACACTCGTCATGGATGACCACATCATAGCCCTTGGCCCAATCCGCTTTTTCATACATCGGGAACCACGGACTGGTGCCTTTGTCTTCGCTTCTCACGACGTCGACCTGAATGTTCGCCATTGCTTGAATGCCGTCCCTCAGGATGGCCGCCTGCTTTTCGTAGTCATGGCAGCAGCCACCACAGACAAGAAGGGCACGGATGGGAATTTCTCGAGCAACGAGTGGGGACAGACCGAGAATGGAAATTACGAAAAACGGGCGCATGATAAGATCGATGAATGGGATGAGCGAGTCGTCTGAACCCGACGAAACACGCGGGGGCCGTTACGTCAATCCTTCCGGCCATCCTTCAGCTCGGCAAAACCCTACCCCTATGGGTAAAGTTAAGCGCGGCGCAGATAATCTGGCACTTGGTCGCGCTGGGATGCCGGCGGCTGAGCCGCGCTGGCAAACGAAATCACCGCACCGACGCCCGCCGCGTGAGAACCTCCCAGTCGCGGCTCCACCTCGAAATCCGGAAAGCGGTAGCGAGACTTCCACCGGCTCCATTGGCGCATCGCCATGCCGGACAAGACGGCGCCGATGAGCACCATCCCCGGGATGAAAAACTCCAGCACCTTACGCCGCAGAGCCTCGAACTTCATCGGCTTTTCCTGCGCTTTTGCCGCGACAAGGGCCGCCGACACAGGCTCACCCATACTGTCTGACGAGATCGATTGGCCGCCCACTTTGCGCTCCATCCAGTAAATGCGGATGGACATCTGCACGAGGAAACGCTCGAACTGCTCGGCTGGATCGGTTTTTTCGAACGCTTGGATGATGGAGCTTTCCAAGGCGCGGTGCTGCTCCGGCGCGGAAATGGAATCGGTGAGCGAAGGGCTCAAGTAGACCACCGACCGCTGCGGCGCGCCGAGGTAGTAGTAAACGACCGCCGCAGGACGGCCTTCACTGAAAAAGCGCTCCACCATTTCCTCTTGCCGGACCTCACTTGGGATTTCTTGATCGCCACCTATCAGATAGACGAAGAGATCGATCGAAGAATCGCCCGCATGGTAGTCAAGAAAAGCGAGCCGATCGCGGAACGCGGCCTCGCTCAGCAGGCCTTGGGGATCGATCAAAAACTTCCCCGGACGGGCCGCAAAGTAAGCCTCAAGGTAGTTTTCAGCCACCTCGGTGATCGGCTCATGATCCCCTGAAATTTCCTCTGGATTCGGCAGTTCCAGCGTGAGTGGCGCCTCAGTCTGTGGCTGGTTTTCTTCAATCGGATCACCCGTTAGAAGGACCGCCCCTGCGATCCAACCCGCAGCTTCCAGTTCCTTGCGCTCATCGGGATCCCAAGAAGGCAGAGGGGGTTCCAAGGCCGCACCGAACGTCAACATCACCGAGCTGGTGCACATGAAAGCGGTGGCGATGCACCATCTCACTGCGTCACCTCCGTGGACTCATCTTCCCGAACTGCGGAGTGGCGGTGCCCCGACCGGATGCGACGCACGAGATCCCCCATCTGCGCGGGTGGTCGCACCTTGCGCTCGAAAAATTCGGGATCCCGGCGGGCCTGGCGACTGCGTTTCACCAACACCGCATCCAGATGGGATATCACCCGCTGGATGCCGTCCGCATAACGTTCCTCCAGCCAGTAAGCGTGGCCACGTGAAAGGCAGTCAAAGGTGTCCGATTCCTCCAAAAAGGGATCCAACAAATAGCCGAAAACCATTCCAGCCGCCTTCGAGTCGGGATCGATGGTGAGGAGAATGCCCGCTTCGTTGGGTTTCTCGACGGGCACGTCTTCGAAGGCGGCGCGATTGAGCAGCCAAAACCCGAATTGCCGCAGATTTGCCACCTCGCCCAAGGAGCCGGTGTAAACGGCAACGAACAACTGAGGGAAACGGCGGTTGAATTTTTCCAAGGCCACCTCAACCCGTTGTCGATCGCCTTTCCGCAGGATGCCGGCACAATCCGTCAGGCTGCGGATGCGCACCTCGTCGTGACCAAATTCAGCGTCCGCATCCGCCAAGGTGAATCCGCAATGCGGGCAGGACGCCGCGGCACGGTGGATTCGCTGGACACATCGGGGGCACTTCATGGTTCGCGAGACGGATTTTTCTACGAGACCTGCCGTAGTCCGTCAAAGCGAATCATCAAGAATTCCGGTATTCCGTGCCCTATTTCTGCTTCGCTTGGATGCGGAAGAACTGCTTGCCGTTGGTGCCGACGGGCGGCGTGTAGGTGACGTTGACCACCTCATAAGCCGTTCCCGGAATGTCTGTCGTGGATGTCGCACTGATGTTTGCAGTGGCGTCCTGCCAAGCATTCATGTTGTCCGAAACGAGAACCTGATAGCCCGCGCCGGACCTATCTTTCAGCGCGTTGAAGCTGAGCATCACCGGTCCGCCTGGAGCATTGTGGGAAATAGGCACGGTGATGAAATCGTGCGTCTGCGGATTCGTGCCGAAGGCGAATTCGCCAAAGTTCGTGGTGCCATCTAGATCGAAATCTCCTGGTGCGGTCTTGAGGCCCTGAAGGTGATAGATTCCTGGGAACCATGCTTTGGTCCAATCATCGTAAGCATCGGACGCAGGGATGATGGTCGGGGTGACTTCCGGCGGTCCGCTTCCCAACTCGGTCACCTCAGTTTGCGTGAGAACGCGATCGTAAATTTGGATCTCGTCGAGGCTGCCATTGAAACTGTTAGCCGCCGCGCCGGGAGTGCCGCCGATGGAAATGGCAGGATTCGAATTGAGCGTGAAGGTCGTGCCGGTCGCGGTTCTTTCCAAATTCCCGTTGACGTAAATTTTGACCTGCCCGGACGCTTTTTCACGCGTCACCACCACATGATTCCACTGGCCGTTGTTCACCGAACTGGTGCCGTGAGTGTTGGTTTCTGCCGCCGTGGGATTGCCTGTCATCATCGTGATCCGATTCGTGCCGCCTGTGCTGCGGGTGCCTGCGATTACGAAATCTGCCGCGCTGCCAGGGCTGTCGCTGTAGAAGATCACCGCTCCGGCGTAAGCGGGTGTGACGCGCGGAAATACCTGCGTGGTCTTGAGCCAGAATGAGAATGAGAAATCGTTGCCGATCGGGTTGGCAATGGACACATGACCGTTGGTGTTGAAGCCCAGTCCGCCGTCGAAGCTGCCCGTGTTCCAGACCGGCAAGGAGCTTCCCGCCAGAGTGCCGTTGTTTTGGATCCCGTCCACCGAGCTGTCAGCGGCTACGGTTCCGGACAACTCGTCGAGATGATACCACGCCAGCAATCCGGCTGGGTCCGCTTGATTTCCATCGACGACCGTCTGCGAATAGATGGCGGATGCGTAGTTTCCAGCACCGCCCGCATTCTGAGCGGTAGCGGCTGGCAACAAGACATCAACTCGATCGACGTTGGTGATGGCCACTGTCAGCACGTAATCCTGTCCGCTACCGGTCAATCCGCTGGCCGTTCCTCCAAGGATGCTGAAATCGCTTGCGGTCAAACCGGTGACTTCTTGGTCGAAATGCACTGCCACCTGAAACGGACCTGTCGTCGTCGCGGGACCAGAAAGGGTCACCAGCGGGCCGGTGCCCAAAGTTTGAATCCACGCGGTCATCAGGTCGATGGCCGGTTGATCGACGATGTGCTTGGCGATGGGCGGCATCTTGATGGCTCCGACCGAGGACAAGCGGCGCAACATGATGGACCGATTCGGATCGCCGGGCAGGATCACTCGGTTTGCGGGATCGCCGTCGCTGTTTTCCAACTCACCATAAATGATGCCCTGGTTTTCCAGCGGAGTGGTCATGCGGGCATCGAAAAACGCGCGGACGCCATCCGGTTGGTGGCATTGCGAGCAATTCGAATCGAGATAGGATCGCACCCGTTCGGTCAGGCTCGCCGCGCTATCCTGGACATGGCGGCTCTTGAGCATCCATGGCACGAGATTGGGCTGGAAGGCGTTGTCGAAAATGCCGATGGCACCGAGCGTTTCCAACTGGTTCGCCGTGCGCCCGGTCTCGGGATAAGTGACATCCCCGTTAAGATGCCAAGGTTTCACGCCAAGAATGTGGTCCGCGTTGCTGTTGTGGCAAAAACGGCAGTCGCTGGAGCTGGGATAGGTCCACGTTTCTTGGCGCGTGCCGCCACCGTTGGTAGCGATGTCGATGTTCTCATCCAAGCCCGCGGGCATCAGCTCGGCGTCGGAATTGTCCTCCCGCCATTTGTAAGTGAAGCCATACGGTTCGCCGGTTTCGGGCATGACGTAGAAGCGCGTTTCCAAACGGCGGTAAACCGTGGGATTCGCGTCGTCCACCGGCAGTTCAAAGTGCTTGATGAAAACCGTGCCAACCGGAAATTTCCAACTGCCCTCTGGCTTGAACTGAATCTTTTCCGACGGGCTGTCGTGGATGCCATCATTGGGAACCACGATCCAACGCAGCTTGTGCGCGCGGTCCGACCAGAGTGGCGCATTGACGTCATAAGGCAGCACACCTTGCGCAGGCACCATGTTGGGCGTGTCCGAAAAGGCCCCTGTTTGCGAAAGCAAGAAGGGCGGCTCCACCGGAGGAATGTCCGGGACCACAGGCGCGGCTCCATACAAAAATTCCGACGTGTCGAGTGCCTGATTGGTGATCTTCACCTCATCGAAGTCGGTATTCACCACCCAGTCCGCCGGATTGCCGCCAAAGGCACCCCGCCCGATGGACCAGAAGTTCGACTGCAAATTCCCCACGTATCCGGTCACTTGCCCGAGCTGAGAATAACTGCCTCCAGAAAAGCGGTAAACCGTCAGCGTGCCAGCCGCCACATCCCCCACGATCGCGAGATGATACCATTCGTCGGCGAGAAAAGACTCCCTAGGCAGCACCTTCATCGGCACGGTCGTCCATTGGTTGGTTGCTGGATTCAGCGTCCGGATGTTGAGGAAAAGGTCGCCATTGTGGAGATCAAGACCGGGAACCGCCCCGGCATCGTCGCGCCCCCAGCGCATCAAGCGAAAGGTCTGCAGCGCTGGACCATCCTCGCCATCCGCTGGCGGCGTCGTTCCCCCAAGCCCATCGAGCCCCAGAAAGCATTGATAGCCGCCAGCCAACGAACCCGCGCCGGGCTTGAAGCTTACCTCGGCGGTGAAATCGTTGATCACGCCCAGCTTGTACTGCGTCGTTAGATCGCCCTGCCGATTGCCAGGCCACCCATTCGCATCTCCCGAAGCCATGGTGACGCCATGGCTGTTGGTGAATCCGGTCGGATTCTGCCCAGATCCGGCATTGTAGAAAACATTGCCGCTGAGGTTGCTTTCGTTGTCGTAAGCGACCGCCGCCACGCCACCGACCAAGCTGTTGGTGACCGCGTTTTCCGGGTTGTCAGAAACGTAGCCCGTGGTGTTAGTCGCGTCCTGATCCTCAAACCGATACCAGACCGAGCGCGTGCTGGCCGGCGGCGCGATGCCCAACTTGTAGAAACTCCCGCGCGTGCCCGTGCCGTTGATTTTCACGAAAATCGGTTCGCCCGCCGTGTCCCAACCGATGGTCGAAGTTCCGCTGTAAACGCTGCCGCTCGGCATGTCGGTGAGCAAATCGTTGGTCGCCACGGTGCCGTCGTAGCTGTGCGCACGGATGTGACCGGTGACATTGTCCACCGTGAGGTATTTACCAATCAACTGAGGAAAAGCCGCCGCGCGATAGACGAAGCCACCCACGGTGCAGGCATCCGTCGCGTGTGAGGCGTCCCAGATGGGATCCTTCAAGTTACCGATGATAGGGTTCGGCACGGTTGGCGGCTGCGGACCCGTGGGACGGGAAATCATTCCTTCGCGGAATGGCCAACCGTAGTTGTCGCCCGCTTGCACGATATCGAGTTCCTCGCGGCTGTCCTGACCACTTTCCGCCAGCCACATAAGCTGCGAAACGGGATCATAGGAAAACCGATACGGCTGGCGCAGACCGATGGCGTAAAACTCTTCGAGCGCCGTGCCCGCCGGATTGTTGAATGGATTGTCCGCCGGGATGCTGTAGTTGGCGGTGTAGCTGTCCGGCCAACCCATCGGCATCGCGAGTTGCACAGGCTGGCGCAGCGGCGCGTGGTTGCCAGGCTTCTGGTCCACATCGATGCGGAGGATTCCCGAGAACAATCGCTCGTCGATCTTTTGGCCGACGTTGTACTGGTCGTTTGCGCCGCCCTCGTCGCCAATTCCGACATACAAATATCCATCCGGACCAAAAGTCATGCAGCCGCTGTCGTGGAACTGCTGCCTGTCATACTGCTGGATCAGGATTTGCTCGCTGGCGGGATCCGCGATGGGCTTGCCATTTCCATCGGTGATCACCGTCAGGCGGACCAGCCGCCAGTAAGCTTCACTGCCGTTGCCCGCGGCCACCACACCGGACTCGACAGGTGGCTTCCACTTGTAGGTGACGTAAACGAAGTTTTTCCCCGGCTGACCAAACTGTGGATGAAAAACCAGCCACGTCATCCCGCAGTCACTGTTGGTGAATGTCTTCGCACTGAAATCCAAAAACACATCCGGCGCGGCCACTGGGGCGACGGCATTCGGCGCGTCGTCGAACGTGAAAATGCGCCCCTCCTTGGCCACACAGATCAACTTGTTGGTGCCCGGGTAAGGCATGACATGCATCGGCAAGTTGATGTTGATGCCCTTGTAATACTCCAAAACCGTCATCTCCGAGGTCGGTCCGAGCGGAGGCAGGTTGCCATTGAGATAAGGGCCGACAGCCGCACCGGCATCCAAGCCTGGAGTTCCAGCCATGCCTTGGGATGCGAATTGGAGCGCGGCGACCGAAAATAGGACGACACGACGAAGTTGACCGGAAACGCTCCGGACGGGTGAATGAAAGATCATTTCAAGTTGGGCTTTTGAACGCTTTCCGAGCGATTTGCCGACTGGCAAAGCCCCGGAATCTCAGCAGATTGGGTCGCGGGAAACTAAATGCATCATATTGCACCATCAACCCCCCCGAAAGCGGGGTGCCCACCCCGCCGCTTGAAATTGGGAAAAACCCGTCCCGTCAGGCTTCAACCCGCCGTTCTTGGAGTGTAGAGCCACTCCGCGACCGCACTTGCGGCCCGTTCATGGGCACCAGGTCCGCCAAGCATCGCGGTGACCTCGGCCAGCCGCCCTTGGAGCGCTTCGCGCTTTTCCGGCGATTCTAGAAATTCCCTTAAAATGGAGGAAACCGCCACGGGTTCAGCCTCATCTTGAATGAGTTCCCGAATCACCTCTTCCCCGGCCAGGATGTTGACCAAACCAATCCGCTTGATTTTCACCATCACCTTCGCGGTGAGGTAGGTCAGCGGCGCCATTCGGTAAACCAGGCAGTAGGGCAAGCCGTAGTAGGCCGCTTCCAAGGTCGCGGTGCCGCTGGCAATCACCGCACAACAAGCGCGCTGCATCAACGAATGGCTGCGGCCAATGTGGACGGCAACCAAGCTTTCCGCCCCCGCCGCGGCCAGCAACTCGCGAATCTGCGCGGCCAGCTTTGCGCTGGCAGCCGGCACTTCAAACTTCAGCCTGTCATTCCCTGCCGCGAGTCGTTTGGCTGACTCGATCATCATCGGAAACAACCGCGCCACCTCCCTTTCCCGACTGCCCGGGAAAAGCCCGACGAGCAGCTCGTCGCGCCGCACACCACGCATCCGCTCGATCTCCAGTTCGTCCACCAGCGGGTGCCCGACGAAGGTTGTCTTGAGTCCAGCATTCTGGAAAATCGGCTGTTCGAACGGAAACAAGCACAGCATTTCATCCAGCAACTTGACCATTTTTGGAATGCGTTTCCGATTCCATGCCCAAACCTGCGGACTGATGTAATAGACGATGCGAGTCGCCGGACACTCACGCCTTACCGCTTCCGCAAAGCGCAGGTTGAAGCCGGGATAATCGATGAGCAACAAGACGTCCGGCTGAAATTCTTTGAGCTCCGCGAGCATCTCGTAAAAGCGCTCTTTGAACCAACCGTAGCGCTTCAGCACCTCCCACACGCCCATCACCGCAGCATCTTCCACCCAATCGTGCAGGCCATCACCGGCCACGGCCGCCATTTTCGGCCCCCCCACCCCGCGGATCTCAACACCCGGCACTTTTTGGCAAAGCGATTCCAGCAAACCCGCTCCGTGAGCATCCCCGCTCAATTCCCCGGCGACCACATAGACCCGTTTCGACATGCGCGAGGACTAGGCGGGCAGCTTCGCCCTGACCACTCCAAATCGATGCACCTCCCGACACCCTCCCAACTATTTCGTGAAATCTCGGCAGTTCCGGACTTCCGCATTGATTTCGGTGCCGCTGCCGCTTTGATCTGCCCCCGCAGCTCTTTTTTCTCTCATTGACCCATGTCCGACGACCTCAAAGAATCCTCAGTCCCACTTGGTGAAATCTCGCAAGGCCCCAATGCTTTCGAGGTGTTCTTGGACCGGAACCAGAAAGGCATCGCCGCTTTCGCCATCCTGTTGGTGCTCGGAGCGGCGGGCTTGGTGATCCAGCGCGGACTGGAATCCAATCGCCAGCAAGACGCGGGTGAAGCGCTCGTCAAAGCCGGCGATCTTGCCTCCCTTCAAGCGGTCGTTGACAGCCACCAAGACACTCGCGCCGCCGGCAGCGCCATGGTGCTTCTCGCCAATTCCCAGTGGGCAGACGGCAAAAAAGACGACGCCATCGTCACGCTGCGGAAATTCGTCGCGGAGAACCCAGAACACGCCGCCATCTCAAGCGCCAAGGCCAGCCTCGGCTCAAAACTCATGGCTCAAGGCAAATCTGGCGACGCCGTGAAGGTGTTCGACGAGATCGTTTCCGATCCGGCCGCTGCTTACATTGCTCCTTTTGCCTTGATCTCAATTGGCGACATCGCCAAGGCCGATGGCGACCTCACCAAGGCGGAAAGCTCCTACGTGAAGGTCAAACAAGATTTCCCTGAGAGCAATTTTACCGAAACCGCCACTCAGCGCATCGCCACCCTCAAGGCCAAGCTGCCCGTTGAAATCGAGCCGCCACCGGTACCTGCCACTCCCGACGCAGCAGCCCCGACCGAACCGTCCATCACCCTGCCTCCCGGTACCACCATGTCTCCCGGCCTCAGCGTCACTCCAGTGACCGACGACGAACCTGAAGTCGAAATCCCCGCAGAAGGCGCGCCGCAAGAAGCCCCCTCAGCCCCCGGTATCGAAGTCTCTCCCGAACCAGAAGCTCCTGTGGAGAATCCCTGAGCAACCTATCCATTTGACATCCCTATAACTCCAACCACTCTTCACCACCGTGTTTAAGAAAGTAATCGGCCAAGACAACAGCGAAACTCAGCGTTCCGCTCCTCCACATCCCGAAACCCGTCATGCGGAGCCCGTTCCAGCGCCACCGGCGCCTTCCTACGGCTCACAGCAACCGGCCGCCGCGCCAGCTCCTGCTCGCCAGAGCCCCGCCGCGACTCGCAACGTGCTTTCCACCGATGTCGAAATCAAAGGCACCGTCAAATTCACCAACGACCTCGTCGTGGACGGCAAGATCGAGGGTGAAATCAACTCTGACGGCAACCTGACCATCGGCGAAAACGCTCGCATCAAGGCAGAGGTCAAAACCGCCACCATCGTCGTTTACGGCAAGGTGCACGGCAACCTCACCGCCTCCGAGCGCGTCGAACTCAAGGCCAGCGCTGAAGTCGTCGGTGACATCAAGGCCAAGGTGCTCTCCATCGAGGCCGGTGCCATTTTCGTCGGCAAATCCACCGTCGGCACCCCGGCAAACGTTCCCGCCGCGCAGCAGCCAGCCAAAGCGGCTTCGCCTGCGCCCAAGGCTCCTGAACAAGGAACCCTCAGCGGCACCGCATCCTGAGCCCTTCGCGCCGCTCCTTGAGAACTGATTTGTTTCGTCATGGCGGATGATCCTCAACGTCATCGCATTGAATTGGCGTGCCCTGAATGCGGCCACAAACAGTTCGAGCCCGCACTGGTTGTTTCCACTCAATGCAGGGCATGCCGTGCCAATTATCAGGTGCAGGACGGCAAGGGCGTGATCCGAAAACGGCCGACGACACGGCTAGCCGTGCCCCGAAAGGACACGGATCCAGAACCGGAAATCCGCAGCACCACGCAGAAGGTCCAGCCATATCTCAAAAAGCGCCCGACTCCACCGCCACGCTCGTTTTTCATGCGGCTTTTTCACCCGATCAAGCCACCACGCGAAGTGACCTGCTTCGGCTGCCAGCATCAGTTCCACGCCATCGCCGAGGCGCAGTCGAGTCAGTGCCCAAAATGCGGTGGCTATGTGAGCCTGCTGAACCACGAGATCACCGAACATTGGAACCGCCGCATCCAAACCTGCGGCGATGTCGTCATCCAGAAGACCGGCGTGGTCACCGGCGTCAATATCCAGTGCCATCATCTCACGGTGCTCGGCGAACTGGCCGGCTCCGTGGAATGCACCGGCGACCTCATCATTCGCAGCCACGGCAAAATCATCGGCAAACTGCATTGTCGTAACCTCCGCGTGGAAAAAGGTGCCAAGGTCGAGTTTCTCAACCCTGTCACCGCCGCCACCGCCTACATTGATGGCACCGTGCGCGGCCAAATTTCCTGCACCGGTGCCGTCACGCTCGAAAAACGTGCTCGTCTTCAAGGCCTAGTCCGCACCACCTCGCTGGTCATCAAACCCGGCGCGAAGCATAGCGGCTCCATCGAAATGGTCCAAGCCACGCCCAACGCCTGATTTCAAATCACAGATCCCCATGCCCGCAGCCCTCGATCTTAAAGAAGAAATCCTCGCTCTTAAGAAAGAGCGCAACGCTGTCATCCTCGCCCACAACTATCAGACCGGCGACATCCAGGACGTGGCCGACTATGTGGGTGACTCGCTCGGCCTCGCCTACCATGCGAAAGCCACCGATGCCGACGTCATCGTCTTCTGCGGCGTTCATTTCATGGCGGAAACGGCCAAGATTGTGAATCCCGGGAAAATTGTCGTCCTGCCAGACGCCGACGCCGGTTGCTCGCTGGAGCAATCCTGCCCCGCCCCGCAGCTCGAAGCCTTCCTCAAGGCGAACGCGGAGAAAAACTACTACGTCATCGCCTACATCAATTGCTCCGGCGGTGTGAAAGCGCTTTGCGACGTCATCGTCACCTCCGGCAACGCCATCAAAATTGTCAATCAAGCCCCTGCGGATCGACCCATCCTTTTCGTCCCCGACGAAAATTTGGGCGCTTGGGTGATGGAGCAAACGGGTCGCAAGATGGACCTCTGGAAAGGCAATTGCTACGTCCACGTCGAGTTCACGCGCGATTCCATCAACCGCATCAAGGCCGAATACCCGGAAGCCCTTGTCGTCGCCCATCCAGAATGCACTCAAGCCGTTCGCTTGCTCGCGGACGAGGTTTGTTCAACGGAAAAGATGATCGCCTACTGCAAGAACGCACCGGTGAAAGACATCATCGTCGTCACGGAAAGCGGTATGCTGCATCGCCTGCGTAAGGAGTGCCCGGACAAAAACCTCATCGCGGGCCCCACCGACCGCTGTGCCTGCGCCGACTGCCGTTACATGAAAATGAACACGCTGCAGAAACTCCGCGACTGCCTCGATACGCTGCAACCCCGCGTCGAGATGGAGGAATCCCTCCGCGCCCGCGCGGAAAAACCGCTGCTGCTCATGCTGGAGCAGTCGAAATAAGGGCAGACTTCACGGCCCAGCTCAAGAAGCGGCATCCTCCTGCGGCCACCGATCACGCCGGCACGGCCACGGGCGTCTTGATCAGCTCCAGCACTTTGATGGGCGGCACATTGAAGAGACACTGCTCGCTGCGCGACAGCGTGAACAATTCGTGCTCGGAGATCAGCAGCGACACCTGATAGGTGATAAAGACCGTCTCCGGCCCCATGCACATGGCGATGTTGGCCAAAAGCTTTTCGCGGAGCTCACGCACCATGATGGTGAATGGAATGCCCGAATAGATGTAGTCCGGATTTTCGATCCCAAGTTCAGCCAGCGTCTCCACCAGATGCAGCGCGTCCGCTTGCACCACGGTGACCCGGGAATCATGCGCGAACTGCTTTTTCAAATGGCGGGCGAAATGCTCGTCCAGCTCGATGAGGATGAGCCGTGATTCGGCGTTCATGCGGCGGACGATCTGGCGGGTGTGACACCCCTCGCCGGGGCCCAGCTCGACGACCACCCGTGGTTTTGAGAAATCAATGCGCTTGGCGGTCTGCCGAGTCAAAAACCCCGAACTCGGGACGAGGTAACCCACGCGGATGGGGTTGGCCAGCACGCGCTTGAAGAAGAGAAAACTCATGGATTTGTGGACGCAGTAAAAGCGAGCGGCGGTCCGCCGTCGAGCCGGTATTTGAAATCAAGGTGTCTCAAGCGATTTCAACTCAATGTTGCGGAACCACACCGGGTGCCCTTCCGCTTGCAAGGCGATGTGGCCCCACTCAAGCATTTTCGGCGCGCCGAGCTTCAGCAAAGGTGTGGCTGGGGCCAGTTCGTCGCGTGGATCGAGTTGAGGTCCTTGGAAGCGCAGCACTTCCACTCCGTTGATACGGTGGATCACTTCCTTGTCGCCACGCACTTCCAACTCCACCTTGACCCATTCGTCTTCGGGAAAAGTCGGAGCCGTGGACGTCACGATGTGGTCGACCACCAACTTGCCATCGATGACGATGTTGGTGCCTGGCGTGCAGACATTGCCGGTTTGGCGCGGCCCCTTGCCCTCGTCTGCGAGAAATTGAAACTCCAAGCTGGCGGGAAAACTTTGCTCTTTGGCCATGCTGAACGGAGTCTGGGAATGGTACATCACCCCGCTGTTCAAATTCGTGTAGCTCGGCGCATCGTCCATTTTCTTTCCCGTGAACCGATATTCCAGCCGCAAGATGTAGCTCGAATAGGCGATGTTGGTGAAAAGGTGACCAAAGCGGCTGTCGAATTTTTCGTAACTGTCGTAAGACACTTGGATCATTCCATCCACCACCCGGAAGGTGTCGGCGAAGTTTTCGCCACACTCTTGACCGCGAAATTTGGCCGTCCAACCGTCCAGATTCTTGCCGTTGAAAAGCGGAACCCAAGGCTGGTCCGCCGCTTTTAAAACAGGGGCAAGCAGCAGCAAAGTGGCGGCGGCACGGCATAGAGAAAGCGGGTTTTTCATGAGTGGCATCGGTGCTAGCCACTCACCGCCGAATTGCCAAGCGCTTTGCCTATCCACTCGACGATCAACCCGATTTCCCCAACGGATCAGAACCAATGCTCGCCCGGCTCCAAGTCGTCGAGCTTGGACGGCGGGATGAGCCCCTCCTGCTTCGTCGGCAAAACCACCACCGCGCGAGCAACCCGGATGGGCTCACGGTCCACGCCCTGTTTCCCGATTTCCATGAGAACCACAGGCTTGCCGACGATCTCTTGAAAACTGCTGCCTAGACGCGCCCCCTTCACGAACGTGTTGATGCTGAGCGTCCCCCTCGCATCAGGACGAAGATCACCGACGGACTCCGTAAACTGGCGCAAGGCCGGATTTTCAGGGCTCTGGACGCACGGCTTTCCACCAGGCGCCACCGCCTTGGCCAACGGAAGATGCAAGCGGTAGAGCTTGTCGGAATCCAATCCTGAAACATCGCCCGCAACATGAATGGCATCGGCGGCGATTTCAAAATTGAGAGTCCCATCCAATTTCGATTTCACATCATCGGGAGACAGCCGAGCGATCAGCCGAGAGGGCTCAGAAACGGCAGTAACCACCAGATGAATGTGCGACGATGATCGCACACCTTCGGCCTGAAGACCGGAAGCTGGCGTGGTGAATAAGGGCACGACAACCGCGCACTGCAGGAAAAAACGGGGAGAAACTTTCATGGATTCTTGGGGGTGAAAAACGAGGGGGAGACAAACCAAACAAAGGGATGCGACCTTGGCAGATCGGCAACACTCCCATGCCGATGGACGGTGGGGGAATGCGTGGGGGATGCAGCCTATCGCATTTCGTATGCCCTGATGCGACCCAACCACAACTGCCTAACAATCAGCAAAAGTTTTATTTCGAGTTCATAAAAACATTTGCAAAGCGCAATTATCAAAGTGCAAAAAGCAACTAATAGCGGGCATTTTGCGCTCTTTTGGCACTTCCTGCGTCAAGACACGCGATTGCGGGATCATTTCAGCTCGCATGAACCTTTGGCTCCTCCTTTTGGGCGTTGCAAAAATGCTCAGGTGATACGCAGGAAATGCACGATCTCGCCACAAAGATCGTCATAACTCACTGATAAATGACGAGGAACACCAAATGCTAAGGGATTGAAACACAGAGTCAGGGCCGCGAAATTTCCAATCTTCAGCCGCTTGGAAATTTGCTCCACCGCCCCGCAAAAAAACTCAAAACCTACCAAATCGCCTAAAATCGCTCTGAGCCATGATCATCAACAAAACATTCAGCTATTGGAAAATTGATGGAAACCGCAACTGGAAATTCGGCTGCCAAGAGGTCGAAATTCACCGGAAACGCAAGCCAGGCGAGGAAACCCTTGAGGAAGAATTCCTCAGGCTTTTTCCTAGAATGTGGGAAAAGGTGATGGAACCCACGAAAAATCAACGGCGTTGGCATGAAAATTTACATCAAGTTAAACCCGAACCTCGTTCCAAGGTGTCGCGAAGCGTGACCGTTTAACTTTTTGTATTTCCCGCGCTTGTGAGGAGAGAATCTTCACTTCCCTAAAAATTTCAAAAGTCGCCAGGGTGAGCAACAAACCCTAACATACCGATCGATCGGTGTGGTGTCGCGACTCCCTGACGGACGAGTTCTCGAATAGGGACATTGAGAGAAGACC
The DNA here is from genome assembly GCA_040387215.1 of Verrucomicrobiota bacterium. Classification (GTDB taxonomy): domain Bacteria; phylum Verrucomicrobiota; class Verrucomicrobiia; order Verrucomicrobiales; family Akkermansiaceae; genus Luteolibacter. Next base: position 88,336 of record JAZKEG010000014.1, read on the forward strand.
GAAGACCTAGGATTTCCGAGTTGCCAGCTTATCCGCCAGCCTTGACAGGCTGATGCTTGAAAATCAGATTCGCCCCCCGTTTCCTATTCAAGTTGGATGATCTCCGTGGCTTGCACGGTTTTCAATCCCAGCCCGAATCCCGGGATGCGGTCAACCCGGGCTGATTCCTTAGGATCTGCGCCGGAATGCCCCCTCTTTCGAGCACTCCTATGAATTCCACGTCCACTCCGCAGAAATCCCCGTTCGGCTGGCCTGAACCACAGGGCCTTTGGCATCCTTCCCGCGAGAAAGATGCCTGCGGCGTTGGATTCATCGCCCATCTCAAGGGCAAGCGCTCGCACGACATCATCCTCAAGACGTTGACGATGAACGAGCACATGGACCACCGCGGAGCTAGCGGATCGGATCCGGCAACCGGCGACGGCGCGGGAATTTTCATCCAAATGCCGGACAAGTTTCTGCGCCGGGAAATGGCAGCCAAAGGCGTGGAACTGCCGCCGGAAGGCGACTATGGCTCCGGCCTGATCTTCTTTTCCCCGGAAGCAGCGGTGCGCGAAGTGGCGATGCAGATTTTCGAACACGTCATCCGCGATGAAGGCCAGAAATTCCTCGGCTGGCGCACCGTGCCGGTGAAAAGCGAAATCCTCGGCAAGACTTCTGGCCGCTACGAGCCAGTCATCAAGCAGATCTTCATCCAAAAAAGCGCGGATCTCACCGACGCGATGGCCTTCGAGCGCAAGCTCTACGTCATCCGCAAGCGGGTCGGGAAGATGATACGCGAGAACGAGCTGCCCAATCAATTTCGCGACGTCCACGGCACCAAGAGCAACAAGTTTCCCGGCGCAGATTACCACTACGTCACCGGCCTGTCAGCGCAGACGATGATCTACAAGGGCATGCTCACGCCCTGTCAGCTCTCCGAGTATTTCCCGGATTTCCACGACCCAGATTTCGAATCCGCGCTGGCACTGATGCACACCCGCTTCTCGACCAACACCTTCCCCAGTTGGTCGCGCGCCCACCCGAACCGCTTCATCGCCCACAACGGCGAAATCAACACGGTGATGGGCAATGCGAACTTCATGAAGGCGCGCCAGGCACTCTGCGCGTCGGACAAATTCGGCACCGAGATTGAGAACATTTTTCCGGTCATTAACGAGGACGGGTCAGACTCCGCACGTTTCGACAACGCCCTGGAGTTCATGCACTTCGGTGGTTACGACCTGGTCCACGCGATGATGATGATGATCCCCGAGCCGTGGGAGCGCCACACCATGATGGACGAGGAAAAAAAGGCGTTCTACGAGTTCCACGCCTGCCTGATGGAGCCTTGGGACGGCCCCGCATCCATCACCTTTTCCGACGGCCAAATGATTGGCGCTGTGCTCGACCGCAATGGTCTGCGTCCGAGCCGCTATTATGTCACCGACGACGATCTGGTCATCATGGCCTCGGAGGTCGGGGTGGTGCCTGATCTCGATCCGCTCACCGTGGTGGAAAAAGGCCGCCTGCGCCCGGGCCGCATGTTCCTCGTGGACATGAAGGAAGGCCGCATCGTCCCCGACGAAGAGGTCAAAAAGCGTGTCTATTCCGCCCAACCCTACGGCAAATGGCTCGCGGAAAACCGTGTCATGCTGGCCGACCTGCCTGCGGCGAAGTCCCCGAAAACCGTTGAGGAAAGTCGCATCACCGAGCGCCAAATCGCGTTCGGCTACACCTATGAAGACCTGCGCATGCTGCTCGGGCCCACCGCGAGCACCGGCGTGCAACCGATTTCATCGATGGGCAATGACACGCCGCTCGCCGTTCTCTCCCAGAAGCCAAAGCATCTCTATCAGTATTTCAAACAGATCTTCGCGCAGGTCACCAATCCGGCGCTCGACTGCATCCGCGAAGAACTTGTCACCGCCACCGAGACCTTCCTCGGCTCCGAAGGCAATCTGCTTCAGCCCGGGCCGAAGAGCTGCCGCATGATTCGCCTCGACAACCCGATCATCGACAACGAGGCGCTCGCCCGTTTACGCGAGATCGACCTCGACGGCTTCAAGTCAGCAACCATCGACGCGCTGTTCCCCGCCGACCAAGGTGGGGCTGGATTGGAAAAGGCCTTCGAAGCGGTTTGCGCCAGCGCTGACAAGGCGATCGCCGATGGCACCAACCTGCTCATTCTATCAGATCGAAACATCGACAAGGATCACGCGGCCATCCCCACCCTGTTGCTCATGGGTGGCATCCACCACTATCTGGTCGGCAAGGGCACTCGCACCCGCGTTTCGATCATCTTGGAAACCGGCGAGGCTCGCGAGGTCCACCATTTCTCCACGCTCATTGGCTACGGTGCGGATGCGATCAATCCGTACATGGCTTTCGAGTCATTCCACAAGATGATCGCCGAGGACATGCTCGACGTGCCATTCGAAAAGGCCGTCTACAATTTCCTCAAAGGCTCAATCAAAGGCGTGGTCAAAACCATGGCCAAGATGGGCATTTCCACCGTCGCCTCCTACCGCGGCGCGCAGATTTTTGAGACCATTGGCTTGAGCACCGATTTGGTGAACAAGTACTTCTCCGGCACCTCCAGCCGTTGCGAAGGATCGGACATCTCACGCGTTGCCGAAGAGGCGCTCATCCGCCACCGCGAGGCATTTCCCGACCGTCACATCAGCACCGAAGATGCGGCGCTCGACGCCGGCGGCGTCTATCAGTGGCGCAGCGATGGCGAGTATCATCTGTTCAATCCAGAAACCATCCACCTGCTGCAAAAGGCGACCCGCACCGGCAGCTACGAGGTGTTCAAGCAGTATGCGCAAAAGGTGAACGACAAGAGCGAGAACCTCTCGACCTTGCGTGGCCTGATGAAATTCCGCACCAACCGCAAACCGGTGCCGCTCGACGAGGTGGAATCGGTGGAAGCCATCACCAAACGCTTCAAAACCGGCGCGATGTCCTACGGCTCCATTTCGCAGGAAGCCCACGAAACACTCGCCATCGCGATGAACCGCATCGGCGGCAAGTCGAACACCGGTGAAGGCGGCGAGGATCCGTCGCGCTTCGTGCCCATGCCTAACGGCGACAGCAAACGCTCTGCCATCAAACAAGTCGCATCCGGCCGTTTCGGCGTCACCGGCGAATACCTCGTCAATGCGGACGAAATCCAAATCAAGATTTCCCAAGGTGCGAAGCCTGGCGAAGGCGGTGAGCTTCCTGGCTCCAAGGTCTATCCATGGATCGCTAAAGTCCGCTATTCGACTCCGGGCGTGGGCCTCGTTTCCCCTCCGCCGCACCACGACATCTACTCGATCGAGGACCTATCAGAGCTCATTCATGACCTGAAAAACTCGAACCCGCGCGCGCGCATCAACGTGAAGCTCGTGGCGGAAGTCGGCGTCGGCACCATCGCCGCCGGTGTCGCCAAGGCGCACGCGGACGTCATCCTCATCGCCGGTCACGACGGCGGCACCGGAGCTTCGCCTTCGTCCTCCATCTTCAATGCCGGAGCCCCGTGGGAACTTGGACTCGCGGAAACCAATCAGATTCTCCTGCTGAACGACCTCCGCAGCCGCGTCGTGTTAGAAACCGACGGCCAGCTCAAGACCGGTCGCGATGTCGCCATCGCCACCTTGTTAGGAGCGGAAGAATACGGCTTCGCCACCGCACCGCTCGTCACCGTCGGCTGTCTGATGATGCGCGTCTGTCAGAAAAACACCTGCCCGGTCGGCATCGCCACCCAAGATCCGGTGCTGCGCAAAAACTTCGAAGGCAAGCCGGAGCACGTGGTCAATTTCATGACCTTCGTCGCGATGGAATTGCGCGAGATCATGGCCGAACTCGGCTTCCGCACCATCAATGAAATGGTCGGCAAGGTGGAGTGCCTCGACACCGCCGATGCCACCAACCACTGGAAGGCGGACGGAGTCGACCTAACGGGGATTTTCCACAAGCCCGACGTCGGCGACGAGGTCGGTGCCTACGCCCAGAAAGAGCAAGATCACGGACTCAAGCTCGCCTTGGACAACACTCACCTGCTCGCGCTTTGCAAACCTGCCATCGAACGTGGCGAAAAGGTTCGCGTCGAGCTGCCCATCATCAACGTGAACCGCGTCGTCGGCACCATCACCGGCAGCGAAATTTCCCGCAAATACGGCGGCAAGGGCCTTCCTGAGGACACCGTGGAGCTGAACTTCCACGGCAGCGCTGGCCAATCGCTCGGCGCGTTTTGCCCACCGGGCATGACGTTCCGCCTGGAGGGCGATGCCAACGACTACGTCGGCAAGGGCGTTTCCGGAGCGAAAATCATCATCTATCCGCCCAAGGGATCCACCTTCAAAGCGGAGGACAACATCATCATCGGCAACGTCGCGTTCTACGGCGCGACTCAAGGCGAGGCCTACATCAACGGCATCGCCGGTGAGCGCTTCTGCGTCCGCAACTCGGGTGTCCGCACCGTCGTCGAGGGCGTGGGCGACCACGGCTGCGAATACATGACAGGCGGCCAAGTCATCGTGCTCGGCCTAACGGGTCGCAATTTTGCCGCAGGCATGTCCGGCGGCGTCGCCTACGTCTACGATCTGGATGGCAACTTTGAGAAACGTCTCAACCCAGAAATGGTGAACCTCTATCGCCTCATCGAATGCTCCGACGAGGACATCGCCACCGTTCGTGGCGAGATTGAGAAACACGTCGCCCACACCGGATCGCCACGCGGCAAATTCCTGTTGGACCACTGGGAGACGGAGTTGCCGAAATTCCTGAAAGTGATGCCACGCGACTACGAACGCATGCTCAACGCCTTCAAAAAGGTCGAGGAGCAAGGACTCACCGGCGACGAGGCCGCGATGGCCGCCTTCGAGGAAAACCTGCGGGACCTCGCCCGCGTCGGCGGCAACTGACCGTCTTCTTTTTCAAATCTTAAATTTCAGATCTCTAATCGACATGGGCAAGCCAACAGGATTCATGGAAGTGGAACGGGTGACCGATCCAGAGAAATCACCGGTCGAGCGCATCAAGAACTGGCGCGAGTTCAAGATCCATTCGGACGAGAAGGTCCAACGGGCGCAGGGTTCGCGCTGCATGGATTGCGGCACGCCCTTTTGCCACACCGGCCACATGGTTTCCGGCATGGCCAGCGGCTGTCCGGTCAACAACCTGATCCCGGAATGGAACGACCTCATCTTCCGCGGGCGGTGGAAAGAGGCGCTGCAACGGCTTCACAAGACGAACAATTTCCCGGAGTTCACCGGCCGTGTCTGCCCCGCGCCGTGCGAAGGATCCTGCGTGCTCGGCGTCATCGAGCCGCCCGTTACCATCAAAAACAACGAGTGCGCCATCATCGATCGCGGGTGGGAAGAAGGCTGGGTCACTCCGCAAATCCCTGAGATCCGCACTGGCAAAAAGGTCGCCGTCATTGGTTCCGGCCCCGCCGGCCTTGCCTGCGCCGCTCAGCTCAACCAAGCGGGCCATCGCGTCACCGTGTTCGAGCGCGAGGATCGCATCGGCGGCCTGTTGATGTATGGCATTCCTAACATGAAGCTCGACAAGGAACTTGTCGTGCAACGCCGCGTGGATCTGATGGCGGCAGAAGGCATTGAGTTCAAGACTGGCATCTTCATCGGCAAGGACAGCGAATGGACTGCCGAGAAACTGCGGTCGGATTTTGATGCCATCATTCTCTGCTGCGGTGCCACCCAAGGCCGCGACCTGCCCATCGAAAACCGCGACGCAGAAGGCGTGCATCTCGCGATGAAATTCCTCACCGAGAACACCCGCCACCAGCTCGACCATCAGTTTGACGGCAGCAACCCTGACCTCAACGCCACCGGCAAGGATGTCGTCGTCATCGGCGGCGGCGACACCGGCACCGACTGTGTGGGCACCAGCCTGCGCCATGGTTGCAAGAGCGTGATCCAGCTAGAGATCATGCCAATGCCCCCCGAGAAGCGTGCCGCGAACAACCCATGGCCCGAGTGGCCCAAGGTTTACAAAATGGACTATGGCCAAGAAGAGGCCGCCGCCATTCAAGGCCGCGATCCTCGCCATTACCTCGTCCAAACCAAGCGCTTCATCAAGGACGACGCTGGCAATTTGTCTGGGCTCGAAATCGTCGAGATCGAGTGGGCCAAGGACGAGCAAGGCCGCTTCGTTCCCAAGGACGTCGAGGGCACCCTGCGCGTCATCCCCTGCCAACTCGCACTGCTCGCGATGGGCTTCACCGGTCCCGAAAACGAAGTCATCGAGAAATTTGCTCTGGAAACCGACGCCCGCTCTAACATCAAGGCTGAGCACGGCACCTTCACCACCAATGTTCCTGGCGTCTTCGCCGCAGGCGATGTCCGTCGAGGACAATCGCTCGTCGTCTGGGCCATCAACGAGGGACGCGGAGCGGCTCGCGAGTGCGATCGCTTCTTGATGGGTGTCACCCACTTGCCATAGCCCTTGCTTGATGCCCTGCCAGCGTGTCCGGGCTTGATCTCGCACAGGTCGTTATCTTGAAAATCAAAACAGGGCGTGGAGTTCATTCCACGCCCTATTTTCTGCTGACCGATCGCCGCCTCACTCCTAACATCCCATCAGCGGAGCATGTCCATCTATCTGAAACTTCTAGCGATCACCTCTAGCCTCACGCTGCTTGGCGTGGCGCAACCGGTCATCCCTGGATGGGAGGAGACAAGGATCGACTACAACCGCATCCAAAACTTGGGTTTTGAACTCAGTCCGGGCAACCTCGCGATTTCTAACGTTGATCTCCACACGATTCTAACGTCTGGAGCCACGGCCATTCCAGCACTGGAACTCTACCCAGCCATCGATTTCAGATCGACGATCCTGACCTTCAACGACGTTCCCACCACGCTTCCGGTGGATACGAGTCAGCTCGAAACCTTCAGCGTCTATCCAACGGTGGTCGAATTGAGCGGCCTAGCACAGCTTTCGCCCGCAAACTCGCCGTGGATCGTCGGACTCTGGACGCGAGCGCAGTTGGCCACCGATTTCAGGGACATCGACCATGACGATTTCAGTTTCGATGCCGCTGGCGGCTTCGGCTACCGATTCACGGATCGCTTCATGATGGGTGTCGGCGCTGCGGCGATGGATTTCAACAGCCACTTCCCCACCTACCTGCCGGGCGTGGCTCTCGACTGGACGATCACCGAGCAGATCCGCCTCCAAGGCTGTGGCTTGGAATGGCGCGCAACTTATGCTCCCAATTCCGTCTGGGAGTTCAGCATCCGATCCGCTGCGCCGGGTGAAATTTGGAACATTGCTGATGACGATAGAATCTCCCGCTTCATCGACCTAACAACTTATCAGATCGGCGTGTTTACCAGCCTTCTTTTGGTCGAGGAAATCCGCGTCGAGGTGGGCATCGGCACCACTTTCGGCAACAAAATCAGCCTGAGGGAACGGGACGGCCGGACTCTCCTTGAGCAAGAACTCGACGACGGCTGGTTCGGACAAATGGGCCTCACCGTGCGGTGCTGGTGAGAGCAAGAGCGATGGTCTGCTCCATCCAGTCCATCGAACGCTGAATCAATGAACATGATTCATCATCCCATGAATCGAATATGAATTTCGTGAGGAGGTTGCCAAAGAGTTGGCATCCCGTTCGCTTTATTCGGGGGCGATGGTCCTTCCAAAATCGTTCACAACCACCCGGCCGCTGCGCTTCGGCTACGTCCCGCTGGTCGACTGCGCACCCATCGCCGTGGCGCGTGAAACTGGGATTTTTGACCGCCACGGCCTCAACGTCCAACTCTCCCGCGAACTCGGCTGGGCCAGCGTGCGAGACAAAATCATCTACGGCCATCTCGACGCCGCGCAATCCATCGCTGGCATTGCTTTGGCCCTCGGCCTCGGCATCAACGAGATGCGCTGCGAGGTCGCCGTGCCGATGATTCTCAACCTGCACGGCAACGCGATCACGCTCTCCACCGAAATCGGCATGGACAAGATCGGCCGCGGCGAAGGGCTGCGCAATTTCCTCGCCTACGGGTGGAAAAAGGAACGCCCGTTCACGTTGGCGGTCACTCACCGCTACTCGTCGCATTACACCCTTCTCAAAAGCTGGCTGAGCCGCCATGGCGTGGTCTCGCCCGAGGATGTGGAGATCATTTTCCTGCCGCCTTCGCTGATGCCGCGCCACCTCAAGGCGGGCCACATCGACGGCTATTGCGTCGGCGAGCCTTGGAACTCCGAGTCCATCATCGCCGGCACGGGCTGGTGCCCGGTGACTTCGTCCGAAATCGCCCGGGGCCATCCCGAAAAAATCCTCATCGTGTCCGGCAATTTCCTGCGTGAGGAAAAGGAGAAAGCGATCAACCTCATCGCCGCGCTGATCGAAGCCTGCCAGCTTTGCCAAAGTCCGGCGTTTCGTGAGGATCTCATCTCCATCCTTGCCCAGCCGGAATACACGGGCACCTCGCCAGAAGTCCTCCGCAACAGCCTAGGCACGACTTTTGACACCGGAGTGGAACGCGTCAGCGCCGCTGGATTCCACATCTTCCATGGCGACTCGATGAACCGCCCGAGCATGGACAAGGCGTCTTGGGTGCTGTCTGAACTGCGCAACGCCGGCACCATCCCAGAAGGCACCTGTGGTGCCCTTTCCCGCATCTTCCGAGAGGACCTTTACCACGCTGCAGAACTCTGCGTGACCGGTATTTGATCAAACTTCCTATCAACTAACACACGTTCCACATGTCCACCCCTTCTGCCGGTCATCTCAACCTGCTCGATTTCAAAGCGCCGTCCATACGGACGCTGCATGCCACTTGGTTTGCCTTTTTCATGACCTTCGTCTTGTGGTTCGCGCATGCTCCGTTCAAGGGTGCGCTGGTCACCGCATTTCACATGAGCGAGGCGCAATGGAAGGCACTGCTCATTCTCAACGTTGCTCTAACTATTCCTGCTCGCATCGTCATTGGCATCTTGGTGGACAAGTTCGGGCCGCGCGTGACGTTCTCGCTGCTGCTGATGATTTCCGGCATTCTATGCACGCTCTTCGCACTCAGCAATTCGTTTGAAATGCTTGCCCTCACCCGTTTCCTGATGGGCTTCGCGGGTGCGGGATTTGTCATCGGCATCCGTCTGGTGGGCGAATGGTTTCCAGCGAAACAAGTGGGCCTCGCGGAAGGCATCTACGGCGGCTGGGGCAACTTCGGCTCCGCCGCAGCGGCCATCGTGCTGCCCACCGTGGCTCTGATTTTCGGCGGTGAAGAAGGCTGGAGATATGCCTTTATCTCCGCTGGCGCGGTGTCGTTCCTCTACGGCATTTACTTCTACAAAATCATCCGTAACACGCCCAAAGGCTCCACCTATTTCAAGCCAAAGAAATCTGGCGGTCTTGAAGTTTCCACGCCCGGGGATTTCGTCTTCCTGCTGCTGATGAACATTCCGATGTTCGCCGCCCTCGCCGCTCTCGCATGGAAACTCTCGCCTGCCGGGGTAAACCTCATGCCGACCACCGCTGTGAATAGCATCTACGTCGTCCTGTTCTTGCTCTTCATCTTGCAGGCTTGGCAGATCTATCGCGTGAATGCGGAGATGTTGAAAGCGGGCGGAGTTCCCGAGTTCCAACGCTATCCCTTCAAGCAAGTCGCCATCCTCAACATCAACTACCTGATCACCTTTGGCTCCGAGCTCGCGGTGGTTTCCATGTTGCCCGGATTTTTCGCCGACACCTTCGGCCTTTCTCCCATCAAGGCGGGTCTCATCTCTGCCGGATTCGCCACCATCACCGTGGCTGCGCGTCCGGGCGGCGGCTGGATTTCCGACAAGTTTGGACGCCGTAAAACGATGCTCGTCGTACTTGCCGGACTTGCGGTCGGCTACCTGCTGATTTCGCAAATCGACTCGACCTGGCCACTCGCCCTCGCCGTGGCTGCGACCATTGGCTGCGGACTCTTCGTCCACATGGGAACAGGCGCGGTGTTCGCCATGGTGCCACTCATCCAACGCCGCATGACCGGACAAATCGCAGGCATGACCGGTGCTTATGGCAATGTCGGCGGCGTGATTTTCCTCACCATCTACTCGTTTGTTAGCACTCCCACGTTCTTCATGATCATCGCCGCCTCCTCGGTGTTGGGTCTTTTCGCCTCCTGCTTCCTCGCCGAGCCGAAGGGCCACATCTCCGAGGTCGCCGAGGACGGCTCTGTCCAACTCATCGAGGTGGCTTGATCTTTGGCGATGTCCGCTGCCACCCTCCCGGCCATGCACCTCACGGGCCGTATCGTCTTGGAAACCGGACTGTTCACCTCAGCCGGTCCCAAGCCCCAGAACGAGGATTGTCTCGGCGTCCACATCCCGGCCGACGCGCTGCTGCCCACCAAAGGCGTCGTCGCCTGCATCGCTGACGGGGTTTCCGCCGCCAGTGCCGGCAAGGAAGCCGCCGAAGCAGCCGTGATTGGCTTCATTTCCGACTACTACGAGACGCCAGAAGCCTGGGAGGTGAAAACCGCCGGCCAGCGCGTGCTCACCGCGCTCAACCGTTGGCTCTTCTCCCAGGGCCAGGGATTTCGCGCGGCGGAAAAAGGCTGCGTCACCACCTTCACCGCACTCATTCTAAAATCGCGCACCGCCCATGTCTTCCACATCGGCGACACTCGCATCTATCGGCTCCGCGCGGGCGAGGTCGAACAAATCACCCGCGACCACGCATCCCGTGTCTCTGCCGACACCTGCTACCTCACCCGCGCCCTCGGCCTCACCGCCTCGCCGCGCATCGACTACCATTCGTTTTCGATAGAACCCGGTGACCGCTACATTCTCAGCACCGACGGCATCCACGGTGAAATCTCCGAGCACGATTTCGAAAAACTCGCCACCGCCAAACTCGACACGCAGTCACTCGCCAACCACCTCGGCGATTCCACCGCCCACAGCCCGGACAACCGTTCGTGCATCGTCATCGACGTGCTCTCGCTGCCCGACAGCGACAAGGACGACGTCTTCCGTCACCTATCCTCGCTCCCCATTCCGCCCGACCTCCTGCCCGGCCAATCCATCGATGGTCTACACGTCGAACGACTCATTTCCGCCTCCAAGAACTCACAACTCTATCAGGTGACCGATATGGACGACGGCGACCGCCCGCTCGTCCTGAAAACCCCGTCCGTCAACTTCGAGGACGATGCCGGCTACCTCGAACGCTTCGCGATGGAAGAATGGATAGGCCTGCGCACCGACAGCCCGCACCTCGCCAAAGTCCACCGCCGCGAGCGCCCGCGCCGATTTCTCTACTTTGTCATGGAGTCCGTCTCGGGCCAGACGCTCGGCAAATGGAGCGACGCCAACCCGTCGCCGCCCGTCGAGACCGTCATCGGCCTGATCGAACAAGTCGTCGAGGGCGTCCGCTCGCTCCACCGCCGCGACACGCTTCACCAAGACCTCAAGCCCGACAACATCATCCTCGGCGACGACGGCATCGTGAAAATCATCGACTACGGCTCATGTCGGGTCGGAGGCATTGTGGAAATTG
>JAZKEG010000015.1:0-25244 GCA_040387215.1 Verrucomicrobiota bacterium
AGTGGAGGCTGAAGTGGAGGCTGAAGTGGAGGCTGAAGTGGAGGCTGAAGTGGAGCCAGAGCGGATCAAACTCGCCAAATCCAAGGGGCTGCCGGAGAAGGGGCCGCAGATTACGTTTAATTTTTGAGGCCAAACTCAGGCCGATTTGGAGGGATGGAGCGGCCCCGATGACTGCGACCATTTAGGAGTTTTCAAACGGCGGCGGCGGCCTAGTTTCCTCCCCCCATGCCCGACAAAATCCGTTTCACCTCCGCCACCGCCACTGGCCTCGTTCTCGCTAAAGTGGGACATCCGCAGCGCGACGAACCGTTGCAGACCTCCAAGGAGGTTTTTAAAGTGGGCGATGAGGATCAGGAAACCCTTGCTGCGATCTTTCTCAAGCCATTCAAAAACCTCACGGCGCACCGTTTCAGCCACCACGCTTCGCTCGATCAGCACGAGATGAATGCCTACGTGGCGGCGATTTTTGCGGCCGAGGACGGCCTGCTCGAAAAAGGCTGCGAGATCGCCAAACGGCTCTACGCAAAATCCAACCACCCCAACATCAAGTCCGGTGACCTGTGCATTTCGCGGATCCAGGACATCGATGTGAATGGCGAACTCACGCAGGGGCTGTGCATCCTCAAATCGGAGAGCGTGGTGCCATTCCTGAGCATTTCCACCCGCGACGGCGATCTCGAGTTGCATACCGAGCAGGGGATCAACCCAGAGAAAATCGACAAGGGCTGCCTGATTCTCAACCACCTCGCGGCGAAGGGATACTATGTGTTGACCTTTGACCGCACTGGCACGGATTCACGGTTTTGGGTGCGAGATTTCCTCGGCGTGGTGCCGATCACGGACAGCCCATTCCTCACCAACAAGTATGCCAACATGGCGGTGGCGTTTTTGGAAAAAGAGAAGAAGCCGAAGGCGGCGGACGACGACACACCGCCGTGGGACACGACCAGCGCGGCGCGCGATGCGATTACCTACTTTGAAGAGAAGGAAAACTTCAGTTTGCAGGAGTTTGAGGAGCAGGTGCTCAAAACGCCGGAGGCCAAGGCGAAGTTTGCCGAGCATCGGTCAAAAATTGAAGAAGAGCAGGGGCAGCCGTTGGAGGATTCGTTCGAGATTTCCAAAAAGGACATCACCAAGGCGAAGAACAAGATCAAGACGGTGATGAAATTGGACACCGGTGCGGAGGTCCGGCTCAAGCCCTCGCTCGCAGCCAAACCGGAGAACCTGCTGGAGCATGGTTTCGACGAAGAAAAGAAGATGCGTTTCATCAAAATCTTCTTCAACGAGGATCTCGCCGAGTGAGACGGCGCTGCTCGAAAATCAAAAGGCTGGCCTCCTTGACGTTGAAGTCATGAAGGCCAGCCGCACGATGGTTGAGTTTTCGACGATTAAACGAGGTGCGGGTCGGCACCGATCATGCCGACGAGGCTGGCGCGGTATTCCGGCGAGCTGACGCGAGCGAGTGTTTCTTTCGCGGTGGCGATGCGCTCGTGGATGCGGAGGCGTTCGAGTTCGCTCTGGTAGTTTGGCTTGCCGAGGAATCCTTCCAGATAGGCGAGGTGACGTTGCCACAGGGCTTGGTCGACCTTGGCCTTGGCGTCGAGGCGCGCTTGATACCAATCCGAAGCGATGAGCGATTCGCGGGTGAAGAGCGAGCGGATCGCAGGATCGTGGATGGTTTTTCCCTCAAACTCGCCGTGTGCCATGATGTTGAGCAGGGCTTTGAGCGGTGGGCAGGCGGCATCAATGCTGCCGTCTTCGAAGTAGTTTCGAGCGACGCTGCGTTGGGTGCTGATGATGTTGTCGAGGCCATCCACGAAGTCATCCATGGACTGGAGTTCGGGCCGCAGCATGTCGGGGCTGAAGACGGTGTCTGCGGCGGAGAACATGCGACCGAAGAAGGTGCTGACGAAACTCTCGGTGATGCGGTAGCCGAGGCGGCTGGCTTCGATGGTTTTTCCAGCGTGTTCGAAGTCGTCGATTTTTTCGAGGTAGCCGTTTTCGATGAGGTAGTTCGGGTCACGTTCTGGAATGAACATGCGGGACCAGACCTCAGGGACGAGCAGGCTGATGTCGTGATCGACGCGGTACTTGCGGCCGATGTGGCCAGCGGCGCTGGTGAAGCCCGCGTAGCCTGTTAGCAGGAAGGAGACGAGCGCGGCATTGACGTCATGGATGGGCAGGATGGCGTTGAAGGGACCTTTGGTTAGGGCTCCTTCGCTGCCCGCGCCGGTGGTGGACGGGCTCTTGCCGGTGAGCGAGGAAATGAAATCCATGAACAGCTCTGGCAGTTCCTGATAGTGGATGGGATTGTAAACGGCGAGCGCACGGATGCCGGCCGCTTCGTCTGGAGGATTGTTGCGTCGTCCGGCGAGCACCGAGTTCACCGGCATGGGTACGGCGGCGTCGAGCGGCAGGCGGCGAATGAAGCGTGCGCCGAGACTCGCAAGATAGATGCCGCGCGGGTCTTCGAGGTCGGGGCGGTTTTGCAAGTAGCGCGGGTTCTTCGTCGGCTTGCCATCGACGATGCGCGGCAAGTGCGAGCTGACGAAGTATTCCGGTTTGGCATCCTCGACGAAGCTGCTGATGAGTTTCCGCATCGGTGAGGTGAACTGCTCAAACCGGATCGAGTCCTTGACCATGCCGCGCGCGGTGTCGCGGTTGATCGGTTCGTAGTTGGAGAAGAACAACCCGCCTTGGCTGAAATCGCTCTCGGTCTTCTTGTCGTAGCCGCGGTGGATCGCATCATCCGGGCGTTGGAACAGCCGATATTCGCAGTTCTTGATGAACTTGAGCGACGGGTTGGTGATATCGGGATGGAGGCCCGCGACCGCCCCGTGCGGGACGACCATGGCGGCGCTGATGTCATCTTCGGTCTGGACCTTTTTCGCTGGGGCGAAGTCTTTGCGAATGCTGAAGGTGCGCCAGGTGCCGTCTTCGCTGAAACCGACGCGAAGGTATTGGGTGATGAGGCGATCGCGGCGGTAGATGAGCTGGCGGCCGGGTTGGCCATTGATGAGATCCACGCTGAAACGCTTGCGCCAGTTATCGTTTTCCCAGCTCGGTTTGTAGAAGCGCTTGATGATGAAAACGAGGTCGCGGATGGAGGCACCGATGGTTCCGAGCCAAGCGTTGTATTCTGCGGTGTAGGCGGAATTTTGCGTGAGCAGGCGGATGACGGAGCCGAGCGAACGCTCCGGGCTGAGCAGCGGACGGGCTTTTTTGCCAGGGTCTTTGCGCGCGGTGTAGCGGTCGGAGAAGTCGTGGTTGATGATGGCCCACGCCGCTTCGAGGTCTTTTTTGAGATCGTTGACGAGCACCGAGGCAGTGATCATCGCGTCTGATAGGGACTTGGAAATTTCGGATTTTCCGCCGCCGGAAACGGTGCAGGGCTTGTGGCAGAACGTGCCTTCGGCGGTGGTGCCGATGAGCCGCCAGCGTTGACCTGCGCTGGGTTTGACCATTTCCACCTTGTAGCCGGAGGGCAGCACGTAGGTGATGCCGGGTTGGAGCGAAATCGCTTGCTCACCGGCCTCGTTCTTCCACGTCACTTTTTGGCTGTGGAGGTCGATGTGAACGTCTTCGGGGACGTAAAAAATGTCCGCGAACTGCTTGTCGATGCCGTAGCCTTCTGGCTGGAGATCGAAGATGGAACCGTAGCGGCTCACAATGCCGGAGAACGTGTGATCCACGGGACGCGAGTAGTCGCTGAGCGAGAAATCTTCGCCCAGATCGAAGCTCGGAAAAGCGATCGCGCCGCCGGCGTGTTCTTCCTCGGCATTGCCAAACAGGTTCGCGGCGTAGCTGAGTTGGGTTTTCACCTCTTTCTTGCAGTAACCGTAGTAGTTGTCCGCGATGATGGTGACCACGGTGCCGCGCTTGTCACGGCAGGTGATTTTGAAAGCGCCGCCGTCGTTGTAGAGCTCGTCGGGCGAAGTCCAACACATGCCGTCGCGCTTCTGGCGGGCGCTGGCATCGGCGATGTTAGGCAGGCCAAGCTCCTTCTTGGTGAGGGTGACGAGGTGGGGCGCGAGCAGGACGCAGCCGGTGTGGCCGGACCAGTGCTCGGCATCGAGGCGGGAGTCGTTTTCTGGGAGATAAGGATCGCCAGCGTTGCCGAAGATGCTTTCCACGAAGTCCAAATTGCTGACCAGATTGCCGGGGGCGAAGAAGCGCACTTCCATCGATTTTTCGGGCGAAACTCCGGGAACTTCGGGTGCGAGAATGGGGCGCAACAGCAAGGTGACGAAAACCTTGGCGGGGTCCTTGCTCGTGCCGGTGAAGGGCAGCGTCATGATTTCCTCTGGCGGTGCCAACGCGTGCTTCAGCAGGCGAGCGAACACCGCTTTAGGAACTTCCTTTTTGTCCGCAGGGACAGGCAGGCCGCCATCGGCCACGTGGAAGACGCCTTCGGTGGTGCGTCGGTCGTTGGCGGGATTGTGGCAAACGCCCTGATACACACGGTAGGAGCTGAGGATGGACGACTTGAATTCGTCCTCGTCCGGCGGCAACGAGAGCATGCGTGCGATGCCGTGGCGCTCCATGATGAGCGGACTGGCGGGCAGCAGACGGGCATCGCCGGGGAACACTTCGGCGATGATTTCCTCACCCAAGTAATCGCGCAAAAAGGCGTCGATGGAGGCGTCTGCCGGGCAGAGATAGTCGGAAAGGAGACGGTTTTTTTCCTGAAAATTGGCGATCAATGAGCGGCCGAGGTCGAGGAAGGGATAGTCTTCCTCGTTGCCGACGATGGCGTAGCCGCGCGCGGCGAGCTTGAGATTGACGAACTCGCGCAAGCGGTTCTCTTCGTCGGGTGATGCGATGGCCGGGCCATGGTCCGTGAAACCGATTTTGTCTTTGAGATTGGGCATAATAAGTCGCAGGGAGTTAATGGGATGGGTCAGGGCATAAGCAAGCTTCGCGCCACACCAGTGTGGCTTTGGAGCGACTTTAGGCCCGAGACAGGAACCGCCGTCTGCGCGCCAATTCAGGCGGATTTTCCGTCGCCCTTGGGTTTGCGGAACTTCGGCGGCGCGGGCGGGGTCGCGGGTTGGACCATTTCCAAGGTTTCGCGAAGAACCCAGCCGCGGGTCTTGGAAGCAAACGCGATGTAAACCCAGCTGCCGGACTCGCGGATGACCTCGCAGAGCGAGCCGGGCGGTGCGTCGATGACCTCGGGCGCGGTGCGCGCGGCGTCGGTGTGGAGAGCGACTTTTTCTTGGACGATGACGGCCTGACGCGTGACCGGAGCGAACTGCGCATCGTTGGGAAAATAACGCCAACCGAGGAGGCCGCCCGAGACAAGCAGCGGCCCGACAACAAGCGCCGCGATGGCCGCCCAACGGAGGCGGGCACCGGGCCGAGTGGCGGGGAACACAAGCAACGCGAGGCCGCAGAGCCAGAGGCCGCTCCACAGCATGTTCTGCCAAGAGGTGATCGGAAACTTGGCAACGGCGTATTGGTAGTCCGGCCGTTGGATGGTGATGGCTCCGTATTTGCGTTCGATGAAACGCAGGTTCTGGCGCGCTTCTTGGTGGCTGGAATCACGCGTCAAGGCACGGCGGTAATACAGCGCGGCGTAGCCTGGCGATGCGGCGCGGTAGCAGGCGTTGCCGATGTTGTAGAGCGTGTCGGCGCTCAGTTCATCGTAGTTTCCGGCGCTGAGCCAGAGTTTGATCGCGTCCTCATACTTGGCGGAATCGTAGGCGGCGGTGGCTTGGGCGGAGATGTCCTCGGCGCGGGCCGTGGATGCATTGCCGAAGACGAGCATCGCAGCGATGGCCAAGGCGGAGTTGCGCAAAACGCGGAGGATTTCGTCGCGGCGTTTGCGATCGAGCGAGGACGTCGGTTTGTCGTTGCGGAAACAGACGGCATCGCGCTCGGCGAGGATTTGGCGAATTTCTGCGCTGGGATGGTTGCCAAGATGACGTTCGATGAAACTGCCGGCGGCGCGGAGGAACTCGCTGTCACCCGAGGATTTTGACTGGCTCACAGCTTGGAGCGCGCGGGTGCGGGCGACCTCGTCTGGGTTCTTGTGCAGGCCGGGTGCGAGACGCATCCAGAGCGCCTTGAGGATGAGGACGAGCGCGAGCAAGGCCGCAATTCCATGGCCTATCCACGGCTGAATCGCTGGGGCGGTCGCAGTGGTCAGTGCTGGGGAGGGGATCAGCGCCAGGATGTCGTTCATGCGCTCAAAGGGGACGGGCAATGTTTGCGCGGCGGCTTCGGGGGAAATCGATGTGTTAGGCGTCATGCTCAACGCGATGGGCTGGGTGACGAGCGTCTTGTATTCGCGGGCCTTGGGGTCGAAGTAAACGAAGCGGAAGGGCGGGATTTCCGACTTCATTTCCAAGGGCCGTATCGATTGGTGGAAATCGACGCGTCCGGAAAGCTCGCGCCGCTCGTCGCCGCGTTGATCGGTGGTGGTGGTGTAAACTTTCCAGCCGTCCGTGTCGGAGAGCTGCGGCGGGCGCAGCGTATCGAGGTTGCCGGAGCCGGTGAGCGTGAGATCCACGGTGATTGGATCGCCCTCTTGGATTTCGGCGGTGTCGGTGCGGGCGGACAGTTCGAAACTGCCGACGGCGTTGTCGAATCCGGCAGGTGCGCCTGCAGGCAAGGGCTGGGATTCCATCTCCAGCTTGGGCACCTCGACATACATTTCCACGTTCACCCAGCGCGAGAAGGGATTCATCACGTTTTCTTGGGTCACCAGGCGGACTTTGGCGGGGCCGATAGAAATCGGGCCGGTGCGCGTCGGCGTGATGGTGCTCGGATAGGCGATGGAATAGTAGGGCACGCCAAGAATGTTGACGGCTCCTGTTTGGCGCGACGGTTGGAAACGCCATGCGGCGAGGCCATCGCGCTGGAAATCCGGGATGCCCCAATCCTGCACATTGAGGTCGCGTGGGACGAATATTTTGATTTCCGCAGGCGTCGTTTCGTTTTCGAAAGGCTTGCTGTTGAGCACGCGAAAGGTGCTGTAGCAACGGACGAGTCGATCGCCCACGGTCACCTCGGTCGGTTGCAATTCATCGGGATTGAAGATGATGAACTCGATCGGCTCAGTCATCGTAATCTGGCCATCCACATTCACCCGTATCGGCGGGATGGTGTGCTTGCCGACTTCATAGCCGGTGACGCGATACTGATAGACATACTCCAAGTTGCGACCGGGGATCATCTGGGTGAGCGGCCCGAGATTGGTTTCCTGAATGCGGATGTCCTTCACCTGCGTGATCTCGGGCTGGCCAATCGGCGTGCCGTCTGAAACGGCCACTTCCAGCGTCGCTTGTTCGCCGCGCACGAGAAAGGACGTGGACAAGCGGCTGATAGGCTGGGCGCTGGCGACACCCGTCGCGAGGAGAAGGAGAGTGAGGATGAATTTTCCCATGCTGCTTATGATGTTACCAATCTTTCTCCGGGTTTTGGAATTCACGACGGCCGCGTGTGAGTGGACCACGTTCGAGGTCGGAATTCTCCTTGAGCAGGCGGCGGGCGCGCTCATTTGGCGTTTCATTTGGGTTCTCCCCCTTGTTGCCCTTTTCGTCGCCGTCTTTTTCCTCCTGCTTGCCGTTCTTGTCCTTCGGCTCGTTGCCACCGTCTCCGTTAGGATCCTTTTGCTCGTCACCGTCGCCTTTCTTGCCGGGCTCGCCTTCTTTGCCGCCTTCGCCATCTTTGGGCTCACCGTCGCCCTCGCCTTCACCTTCTTGCGGCTGACCTTCGCCGGGTTGCGGTTGGGGCATCGACTGTTGGGTTTGCTCTTCCTCTTCCTTGAGTAGCTCTTGCAGGCGCTTCAGATAGATCATCGTGAGGTCGCGATTCTTGTGCGCGACACGGTCGGACGAGTGGATCGAAAGGGTGGAGGAATAGTGGCGAATCGCGTCGGTCCAGTTGGTGACGAGCGCCTCGATGGGGCCGAATCCAGGCGTGTCGCCTTCGTCCGGTTCTTCGGACTCACGCAGTTTGGCGAGGGCATCCTTGACGATCTCATCGAAGGCATCGAGGTCCGGCACGGCTTCGGGATCCTGCGGATAGATTTCTCCGGCCAAGCCGTGCCAACCGAGTTGAAACAACGAGTTTCCCATGCCGAGGTGGGCGCTGGCGTCCACTTGCGCATCGCCTGACATCAGAGCTTGGCTGAAGGCAGTGCGGGCTTCGCGAAAATCGTTCGTCTGATAGAGCGCGGTGGCTTCACCGAGGCGGTAGCGCGCGCGAGTCTCGCCGATGCGCGATTTTTCAGCCAATCCACGGTAAGCCTCGCGGGCGGTCGGGTAGTCTTTGGCGCGAAGTGCCGCCTTGGCGCGAGACGCCTCGCTGGCATAGGCGTTGGGGGAAATGAACAGGAACGCCACGATTGCCGCGGTGGCGGAAACGCCTTTCCAGCGGGTTCCGGCGATGATGGACGCGATGATGAATAGGATGGCTGGCAACACCAGCCACTGATAGAATTCAATCGAAATCCGGCGCTCGCGACCATCCATCTCGAAGGCATCAAGATCCTTAACCACCGAGTTTGCCATGGACGGGATGTCGGTGCCTGATCCCGCGATGGTGAAGCGCCCTTTCGTTTCATCCGCGAGTTTGCGCATGACGTCAGGCTGGAGCCGGCTGATCACGGCATTTCCATCACGGTCACGCATTTGCCCGTCCGGATAGTTTTTGTTAGGCACGAAGCCGCCATCCTCGGTGCCGACGCCAATGGAAACGATGTATACGCCCGAGCTTTCCGCTTGGGAAATCATCTCGGAAAGGTCGCCTTCATGTTTTTCGCCATCGCTCAGAATGATGAGCGCGTTGTTCTTCTGGCCCGTTTCCTTGAGCTTTTCGGTGGCGAGTTGCACGGCGGCCGCGAGGTCGGAGCCGCCCAGCGGTGCCCAGCGTTCATCGATCTGATCCACGATCTCGCGCACGGCGCTGTGATCGATGGTGAGTGGCGCATGCTGATAGGCCGAGCCCGCGAATGCGATGAGGCCGATGCGTTCGTTCGGCATGGCATCGAGCAGTTCGTAGATGATCACTTTAGCTTGGGCGAGGCGATCGGGCTTCACATCGGCGACGCGCATGCTGCGCGAAATATCGAGTGCGATGATCACATTGCGGCCAATGGTTTTTTCTACCTTGGTGCCAGCATCGGCGCGTGGCCGGGCCAGTGCGATGACCAACGCAGAGCAAGCCGCGAGCAGCAAAAAGAGCGCCAGCCAGCGCGGCAACGAACTGCCGCGCTTGAGCAACGAAGCGCGCAGCCGAGGAGCCATGAACACCGTCCATTGGCGCCGCCGCAGACGCGATGTCATGACCGCTGCCACACCCAAAAGTGGGATGAGCAGGAGCAGGGCAAGCCAGCCGGGTTGGGCGAGGTTCATGGGATCAGGCGGATGGTGGAGGATTGAGCGCCATGTAGGCTGCTGCGGCCATCGCAGCAAGCAAGGTGGAACCGACGAACCACGGAAAAAGCTCGGTGTCATCGATGACGGTTAGGCTTTTTGCATCGGTTTTCTCCAAGCGGTCAATGGTGGTGAAGGTGCGTTTGAGGGATTCCAAATCCTGAGCCCAGTAGTGCTCGGCCCCGGTCAAACGGGCGATTTCCTTGAGCGTGGGGAGGTCGAACTCCTGATAGGGAAAGCGCATGACACTGGGATCCACGCGCCCTTCCGTGGTGCCGATGGCGACGGTGTAGATCTTGATGCCCAGCGTCTTGGCGTGCTCAGCCGCCTCGATGGGGGAAATTTTCCCGGAGTTGCTCGCGCCATCGGTGATGAGCACGATGATTTTGCTGCGGGCATCGCGATCTTCCAAGCGGCTGGCCGCTGCGGCGAGCGCGGAGCCGATCGCCGTGCCTTGCTCCTGGATGGTGCCACGGCGGCGATCATCGTTGAGACGCAAGGCGTTGAGCGAGTCGCGCAGCCACGGATGGTCAAGCGTGATCGGGCTGGCATCGCGTGGGCGTCCGGCGAAGGCGACCAAGCCAATGCGGTCGTCCGGGCGGCGAGTGATGAATTCATCGACGACCTTTTTGGCAACATCGATGCGTTCGGCGCGCATCCCTTGATCGACGAAATCGTCGATTTCCATCGAGAGCGAAACATCGAAGGCGATCATGATGTCGATGCCAGAGGCGGATCGGCTCTGGTATTGGTTGCGCCAAACCGGGCGAGCGATGGTGAGGACGGCGAGGAAAAGCGCGGTGAACGCGAGTGGCAGGCCGAAGCTCCATGACACTTGGCGGACGCGTTTGCCAAGGCTGACGAGGACGCCGAGGTTGGGGAAAACGACGGCTGCGCCAGAGCCTTTTCCGCGACGCAACGCGAGCAAGAGCAGCGCGGGCAGCAGCAGGAGCAACCAGCCGGGTTGGGCGAAACGGAAATGGTTGATAAACTCGCTCATGCTTGAAAGCCGAGGTGAAGGGATTCCAGCAAGGAGCGCGACTCGCGAATCACGTCGTTGGTGAGGATGTCAGGAAGGTCTGGCGCGTACTTGAGTGCGGCCAAGCGGCTAAAACCGTCCGCCGCAGCGCGACGGGTGTCTTCGTTGAAGGTCACGAACGCCTCGTGCCGGGCGAGCGTTTCTTCGTGGGTTTCAAACAACGCAGGATCGCCAGCGGCAATGGATAGATATTTGCGCAGGATGAGCGAGCACTGGACGGCGGCGTCGCGCGGGCCGTCGGGACGTATCGAGTCCAACGCCGCAACCGCCTCGGCATGGGCGGCGTGGCGAGCTTCGCGTTGCCGCATGACGGGGGATTTTCCTTTGCGGAAAATCAGCCACAGCATCAGTGCTAACAGGATGAGTGCGCCGACCCCGACCATCCACGGCTCAATCAGAGAATCTGGCACCAGCGCGTCGGGCGACGGTGGATCGAGCAATTCGAAGTTGTCGGCGGAGGATTCCATCGTCGATCTAACCAGAGCGCCTGCGGCTGCGCTTTTTGAGGAGGGAATGGAGGGCTGCGAGTGTGTCGCCGTCCGTCATGAGGTCGGCGGCATCGATGCCGTGCTTTTTAAAAATGGTCGAAACCCCTTCGAGCTGGCGGCGCATGAGTTTTGCGTAGCCCATGCGCAGGTTGGGATTGGACGTGTTGACGAGCGTTTCGAAGCCGGTTTCCGGGTCGATCATGATGACGCGACCGGCTTTGGGCAGCTTGCCTTCGAGCGGATCAAGCACACGCAGGGCGATGGTTTCATGCTTTTTGGCGACCTTGCCGAGCGCCTTGTCCATGGAGTCGGCGAAGAAATCCGAGATGAGGAAAACCACCGATTTCCGGCGCAGGGTGCGGATGAGGAAATCGCAAGCCTCGGCGACGGAAGTGCCGGGTTTCGCGGGTTTCGCGACGAGGATTTCGCGAATCATGCGCAGCAAGTGCCGGCTGCCTTTTTCCGGCGGAATGTAAAGGATGGGCTCGTGAGCGAAAATGAGCAGGCCGACTTTGTCGCCGTTGTGCAGCGCGCTGAAACCTAACACCGCCGCCGTTTCTGCGGCAATCTCGCGCTTGCTCAGCGAGACGCTGCCGTAATCGGCTGAGCCGGAAACATCCACCGCGATGACCACCGAGAGTTCGCGTTCTTCGCGGAATTTGCGCACAAACGGCTGGTTCATGCGGGCGGTCACGTTCCAGTCGATGAAACGCACTTCGTCGCCATGCTGGTACTCGCGGAAGTCGTCGAAATCGAGTCCTTGTCCGCGGAACGACGACAGGTATTCGCCGGAAAACGACTCGCGCACCAGCCGCCGAGCTTTAAGCTCCAGCTTGCGCACGCGCGCCATCATTTCCTCGATCTGTTCGTCCGTTAGCATTCTCTGGATTTCAAATTTGAGATCTGAAATTTCAAATCTTTAGGGCACCGCGACCTTGCTCATGATGCGCTCGATGATGGAATCGGTGGTCATCTCCTCCGCTTCGGCTTCATACGTGAGCAGGATGCGGTGGCGCAGGACGTCGAGCGCCATGTCCTTGACGTCTTGCGGCGTGACGAAGGCCCGTCCTTGCATGAAGGCGCGGGCGCGGGCGGTGAGGGCGAGATTGATCGTTCCCCGCGGCGAGGCACCGGCACGGACGAGGTTTTTCAACGGTGCATCGACCAAGGCCGGGAAGCGCGTGGTGTGAATGATTTGGACGATGTACTTGCGGATCGCGGGGTCGATGTAGACCTCGTTGACCAACTCGCGGGAATGGCCGACCTGCTCCGGCGTCGCGACGGTTTTCGTTTCGTAAGGCGGAACGGAAGTGGCCATGCGATCGAGGATTTCCAGCTCCTCATCCTTGCTCGGGTAGCCGACGGTCACCTTGAGCAGGAAACGGTCGAGCTGCGCTTCGGGAAGCTGATAGGTGCCTTCTTGGTCGATGGGGTTCTGCGTCGCCAGCACGAGGAAAGGCTTGGGCAGCGGATAGGATTTGTCGCCGAGGGTGACTTGGCGCTCCTGCATCGCTTCGAGCAGGGCGGACTGGACCTTGGCGGGGGCGCGGTTGATTTCGTCCGCGAGGATGAGGTTGTTGAAAATGGGGCCGAGCTTGGGCTCAAACTTCGTTTCCTGCGGGTGATAGACCATGGTGCCCACGAGGTCGGCGGGCAACAGGTCCGGCGTGAATTGGAAACGCGCAAAGCTGGCGTGCAGCGAGCCGGAAAGCGCTTTCACCGCCAGCGTCTTGGCCAAGCCGGGAACGCCTTCTAGCAAAATGTGGCCGTTGCAGAGCAGGCCGATCAACAGCCGATCCACCAGCCTTTCCTGGCCGACGAGGACCTGCGCCATTTCCTTCTTCACCGCCTGGATCCAGCCGCTGGAGTCGGCGATCCGCTCTTGCAAATTATCGGTAGTCATTGATTTCGTGGCCGACTCTGCCACGCCGGAGAATCAACGCAACCGACAAAGCGGCGAAAATGGCGGGTCCTCTGAACTGCGTGCAGCCTGCTGCCGCTTTCATCTGCCAGCCTGCTGGCCGGGAGTTGAATCCACCTCTCAAAATCGACTTCCGGCGAATTTCATCCTGCCTCTGATTCGCCCGCAGCACGCTGGAGAAACGAGCCGGGGGCGCGATGCCCGTGTCAACAACGATACCGGAGGATTGCCTCCGACCATGCGGTTTGGGCTTCGAAGGATTCTCTGAGATGCTAGCGCAGCCATGGCATTCACCCAACGAAGGGCTGAACTGCATGGCAACGTCCAAACCGCGTGGCGTTCGGTCAATCCATCGATAACGCCAGACGGCGAGGTGGAACCGAAAGCCGCTGCGATGAGAAGCATGGGGACGTTCAGGCGCAAGCTTCGGCTTGTTCCTTACGCGGGCTGTCCCGCGTCCGAGCGGAACCACCGTGGACAATGCCCCGGTCGCGTCAGCGGCTCTAACTCAATGCGAAGCTTGACCGCATGGACAAAGTCAACCCCGTAAGCACGGTGGTGTGGGACCCGTGGCTGGCTCTAGCAGTCAATCACGAAGACCCGATTCGCCTTTTGTGATTTTGTAACCTTTGGACAGGAGAAAATTGATACCTGCTATCTGTTCTTGTTGCTGTTCGAATGCGGTAACAACAATGAAGCCGTCATTATAGCTCACCTTCATCCAGTCCTCCAGCTTTACACTGAATTGGGCGTAAGCTGAAGAAAGCTGTTCAGGCGTCGGTTCCTTCCCAAGTCCAAGATTTGTCAATAGCTCTTCAGGTGCTGGATGTGTCTTGGTGATCCAGTCCTCAACAATCACGCCGACCTCCTCCAAAGCGACAAGGCCAGGTCTCTCCACAAATCGATGACTTGCTGCCTGACTGATGTACTTGAGAGCCATGACGAAAGGCACATTATGAAGCGACATGGTGATGAGCGGAGGATGCCCCTGCTCATCTTGTTCATATTCCGCGATCGATACTGGAAAATCAAGATTGGGATGCTGCCGCTTCCAATCGGCGCGAGCTATGGAAAGTGCCTGCTCAAAGGTTACCTTATGCAGTTCGAGTTTGGCTATCTTGCTTGTTCGCAATGCTTCCGAGGCTACCTGGATTGCCGAAACTTCTTCCGCACGTATCGGAATTAGTATGACCAAGAATAGGAGAGCGAAGATTGATTTTATTTTCTGGCGAACGTCGAGTCCTCCTACGCCTGACCGGGGGCGAGGCTGGAACTCGGGGTTGAGGTTGGAAATAGGGAAGAGCATGTAAACAGGGCGACTAGTAGCGGTTGTGTGTCTCGACTCATAAGATGGATTTCAGCCACGAAAGAGGCTACAACAATCGTTCCAACATGGGAACCCAAAACGGCCGCGTGATGCAATCTGAAGTCTCGAAAAGACCTCCGCTCCAAACGGATGAGTCTGTGAACAAGATCAGGCATCACGCGGCTCTCAAGGCTTTAAGTCCGGGCAGCATCTTAGATCATTCGAATCTGTTTTCATGAGACTGCGACTCCTCCGCCATGAGATGTTTTGAGTGCCCGTTACGGACAAACAAACCATTGATGAAAACTACCATTGAACCCACCAATCCGCCGAGCTTTTTCCTCGGTATCGATGTCGGAAAAGCCGAACTGTTCTGCCACCTCATCGGCCCGCAGGAGACCTGCTCCGAAAGCTTCGCCAACTCGGCGGCAGGGATCCGACTTCTCACCAAATGGCTTGCGAAAACCGCCCCTGGCAAGCAGCTCCGGGCCTGTCTCGAGCAAACAGGCCGTTATGGCGATGCCGTCGTCGCCGCTCTCTATCAAAAGCACCCCGACGGCATCCATCTCGTCAATCCCCACCGCATCAAAGCCTTCGGGATGCAGAAACTCAGGCGCAACAAAAGCGACACTGCCGACGCGAAACTCATCGCACGTTTTCTCAAATCCGAGCACCTCGAGCTCCTCCCTTGGCACCCGCGAAGCCTTGACCAGCAAAGGATCACCGAGCTCAGTCGTTACGCCGACTCGCTCACTCAGGACACCGCCCGTCTCAAAACCAAACTCGAGGCCCAACCCGAAAAATCCATCACCATCTCTATCAATCGTCGCATCAGGATGCAGGAAAAGGAGCTCGCCGGCACCCGTGCCAGCATCTCCAAACTCATTAAGGCCAATCCCGAGCTACTCGCCAAAAGCAAGCTGCTTAAAAGCATCCCGGGCCTCGGAGAAGTCAGCACCCAGATCGTCATTGCCGAGCTTCCAGACTTGGGGGAGTTCACCGACGCGCGCAAGCTCGCCGCCTGGGCCGGACTCACCCCGCAGCACTACGATAGCGGCACCTCGGGAAGGACCCGCACGCCCATTACCAAGATCGGTTCAGTGCACCTCCGGCGTGGACTTTTTATGCCCGCCATGACTGCCCGCGTGTTCAATCCCTTGCTAAAAACCTTCGCCGAACGACTCAAGGAAAATGGCAAGAAGCCCAAACAGATCATTATCGCCGTCATGCGCAAACTCCTCCATCAGATCTATGGCATCCTGAAATCCGACCAACCCTACAACCCGGAGAAACGCGGCTTCGCAGGCTCTTGATATCTCCCCCCAAGAACCCAAAGCCGAACCCAAAAAATCACCAAATTACTCTTGCTCTTTCAGCGCAGCATCTTGTTCGGCTTTATTTGATAGTTATTTTTCTTGGCGTAGATGCTCTCTCGGTGCCCTCTGTATTGCCATCGAATACATAAACTGGATAAGCTTCAATTGCAGTGGCGTGAGCAAGCTTTTCCCTCGGGACATTGGTCTTCATCTCTACGGTGGCAGCATCAACTTGCACGATCAAAAACTCTGTCTGCTGCCATGTTCCACCATCTATTCTGTAGTTCCAGATGGCATCTCGGATTCGATCCGGAAGCTCTCGCCTCGCCTTCGGAGCAGTGAGCGTCCACGTGATGGTCCAATCGCGATCGGACTCAATTGCGAGCGGATCACTAGTGGCTAGCGTGTGGCCAGTATTTGCGTGGCATCCGGCTAGGATCATCGCCGTAACTGACGCCACAACGAGTTTAATCACTTCATTTTTCTGCCGGGAGGTGATATCCAGAAGAGCCACGGTCCGGAGATTGGTCGTCAAGTCCTTGGGTGGCAAGGGATTTTTGAGTTCCGGGTGTGTCTATCCGGCAGATTTTGAAACGCCTGTTGGGTGCGGGCTGCTAGGGTGGATATCATCGGCTTAGGGTCGGTTGAATAAGCGTCGTAATCCCGAGCATGGACTGCATGCAGCCTGCTGCCGCTTTCCCGGTGGCAGCCTGCTGGCCTGGACTTCGCAGCAGGCTGCGAATCCCAAAGCGGCAGCAGGCAGCAGGCAGCAGGCGGCACGCAGCCCGTGAGCCAACCGCTAGAAACTCAACGCTCAGCAGGGTGGGTGGAACCCTGAGCCATGGAATCGGCCACGCTTGAGTGTCGGGAAAATCCCGCTTTCTCTCGTCCGACTCCCGGCCAGTCCCTACCCGCGGGGGCTGTTTTCATCTTTGATCGCGGGATAACCCATGTCAGTCACCCGGTCTTTTAATAGGATGATGGCAAAATCAAACTCGAAAACTCCCCGTTCAAGTTTGAAAAGGGAACAAACAAACTCGAAGACGTCATCTTCAAGTTTGAAAATGGAGTGATCCAACTCGAAGACGGGAAAAACAAACTCGAAGATGGGAAGAACAAACTTGAAGACGGAAAGAACAAACTCGAAAACATCTTTTTCAAGTTTGAAAACGTCGGGATACAACTTGAAAGGGCGTCCTGAGGGGATCATCTATTCACGTTGCTGCGAGACGCAGCAACCACGTCGAGAGGGCGCGGAAAGATTCTCCTGGGGTCGGGGGGATGAATCCCCGGCTAGCGTCCGTGACCGCTCGCGCGGTGGGGTAGTGACAGGGGGGATCACTCAGAAGGTCGATGAGGGGGCGGATGTTCTGCCTAACGGGAAAAATGAAGCGCGCGAAATCACGTCGCGGGCGTTTTTCCTTTATTCCCTGCGATGGATCTCTTCATTCTGCGCCCGCTCAACCGCAGTAAAACCATGTCACGTCAAGTCACTCTCTTCACCGGCCAATGGGCCGACCTTTCGCTCGAACAACTCGCCCCGCTGGCCTCCGAAATGGGCTACGATGGGCTGGAACTCGCCTGTTGGGGCGATCATTTCGATGTCGATGCCGCGCTCTCGAAAAAATCCTACGTGAAGGAGAAATGGGAGCTGCTTTCCGACCACGGCCTGACGAGTTTCGCGATTTCCAATCACTTGGTCGGCCAAGCGGTGTGCGATCTCATCGACGAGCGCCACAAGGCGATCCTGTCGCCGGAGATCTGGGGCGATGGCGACCCGGAAGGCGTGCGCAAGCGTGCCGCGAAGCAAATGATCGCGACCGCCAAGGCTGCACGGAAGTTTTTCGACGCCAAGCCCGGAAGAGCCGGCAAGGATGACTTCCCCGCGGTGGTCAATGGCTTTACGGGATCGTCGATCTGGCATTCCATCTACGCCTTTCCACCGACGTCGCAGGCCTACTATGAAAAGGGCTTCCAAGATTTCGCGAAGCGTTGGACACCTATCCTCGACGCCTTCGACAAGGTGGATGTGAACTTCGCGCTGGAAGTGCATCCCACCGAAATCGCGTTCGACATCGCTTCGGCCAAGCGCGCTCTAGCAGCCGTCGGCAACCACAAGCGTTTCGGCTTCAACTACGATCCATCGCACCTCGGCTATCAGGGCGTGGATTATGTGAAATTCATCCGTGAGCTGGGAGAGCGCATCTATCACGTCCACATGAAGGACGTGTGGTGGAACCACGGCGATGGCACGGTGGGTGTTTTCGGCGGCCACACGGACTTTGGTGACGCGCGGCGTTTTTGGGATTTCCGCTCGCTGGGCCATGGCGACATCGAGTTTGAGGACATCATCGTCGCGCTCAACGACGTCGGCTACGCCGGACCGCTCTCGGTCGAGTGGGAAGACATCCGCATGGACCGCGTGCACGGTGGTGAAGAAGCCGCGGCGTTCGTCCGTTCGGTGGATTTCCCGACCAGCAAGATTGCCTTCGACGCGGCGTTCGATAAGGCGAACCAGTAAGGGGATAAGGGGCATGGACGTCTCGTCCATGTGCGGGGACGAGACGTCCCCGCCCCGCGCACTTCCATGAACCACGCAATGTCATGTCTCGCGATTATCTCAATCCCGAGCTGCCGATTGAGAAGCATCTTGACGGGGATCTGCCGCATTGGGCGCAGGACGAGGTCATGCAGTTCGTGACCTTCCGTCTGGGAGACGCATTGCCGAAGGAAAACGTGATGCAATGGAAGGTGCAAAGTGATGCATTCCGAAATACCTGGCCGAAGCCATGGACGGCAGAGGTGGAGGCGGATTATCACCGCAGGTTCACTCGAAGACTGGAGCGATGGCTAGATCAGGGGGCGGGTGCTTGTTTGTTCCGAAGTGCGGAAAGGCGGCAAATCCTAGAAGAAATTCTAATGCGTTTCCAAGGGGCGCGGGTTGAGCATCATGCTTGGGTGATCATGCCGAACCATGTTCATTTGCTGTTCAAACCGCTCGATCCGCTGGAGAAGTTGATCCAGGCATGGAAGTCGGTTTCGGCCAAGCGGATCGGAGAAGGGAGTATCTGGCAACCCAACTACCGGGATACGCTGATCCGGGGTGAAGAGCATTTTAGAAACGTGGTCCGATACATCCGGAACAATCCTGCTAGAGCCGTGCTCAAGCCATCCGATTTTACGCTTTGGGAGGGGGAGAGGGCAAAGGCGGTGATGTAAGGCGTATGGACGTCTCGTCCATGTGCGGGGACGAGACGTCCCCGCCCCTTATCGGACGGCGGCGAGGGCTTCGGGCAGCAGCCTTGGCGTGCGGATGGTGGCGGTGGCGCCGGAGCTCATCAGTTCGCGGCCGCTGCCGTAGCCCCACAGCACGCCAATCGCGGGGATGCCATTTTTTTCAGCGCCGCGCATGTCGTGCTCGCGGTCGCCAATCATCACGGCGTCGCTGGAGGGGATGCGGTAGAGCTGGAGGATGTGAGCAATGAGTTCGGCCTTGTTCGCGCGAGTGCCGTCCAACTCGCTGCCGTTGATGGAGATGAAATTTCCGGCAAGGGCGAAGTGCTCGACAATGGGGCGAGCGTAGCATTCTGCCTTGGAGGTCGCGACGTGCAGCGTGTGGCCATCGGCGCGCAGTTCCGCCAACGTTTCGGCGATGTCCGGATAGACCGAATTTTCGTAAAGCCCGAGCGTGCCGTAGCGTTCGCGATAGGTGGTGATGGTTTGGTTGAAAAGCGTTTCAGACGCCTCGGGGCCGACGAGTTTGCGGAAACTTTCCAGGATGGGCGGGCCGATGCACCAATCGAGGTCATCGGCGTTGGGAACAGGCAGCCCGTTTTCGGCAAGGGCGTGGCGGATGGAGGCAATGATGCCGGGACGCGAATCGGTGAGCGTCCCGTCGAGATCGAACAGGAGGTGCATGGGGGA
Organism: Verrucomicrobiota bacterium; assembly: GCA_040387215.1. Taxonomy (GTDB): domain Bacteria; phylum Verrucomicrobiota; class Verrucomicrobiia; order Verrucomicrobiales; family Akkermansiaceae; genus Luteolibacter. The sequence continues at coordinate 19,378 of JAZKEG010000015.1, forward strand.
ATGGGGAAGGGGGTGGAGTGACAATGCGGGGAAAGGGGCTTGATAGCCATTTTCGGGCCAATTGTCTACTCTGCAGGCACGTGCGGCTCGAAGGTCATCGCGCGTTCATGCTCGCGTGCCTTGGCGACTTTGCGCGCGTTCTGATAGAATTGATCCTGCACGCGGATCGCCTTCTGGCCACGATGGCGGACGATGCGTTCGGAACTGCCGTCCGGCAGCAAGCGGGATGCCTGAGTGTTGTCGGTGAAGAAGGATTCGAGGATGCGCAGCAGACGGCGTTTGAGCGCGGCTTGCGCGATGGGAATCATCAGCTCGATGCGCTTTTCCAAGTTGCGCGTCATCCAGTCGGCGGAGGAGATATAGACCTCGCCGTCGCCACCTTGGTGGAAATGGAAGATGCGAGCGTGTTCGAGAAAGCGATCGATCACCGAGATGACTTGGATGTTTTTCGAATACTTCGGATCGCCGGGCTTGAGGCAGCAGATGCCGCGGACGTTGAGGCGAATCTCGACCCCAGCCTGCGACGCCTGATAGAGTGCGTGGATGATGTCGGGATCTTGGAGGGAGTTTACCTTGCCGACGATACGAGCGGGCAAGCCTTGGCGGGCGCGTTCCGCTTCGCTGGCGATGAGGTCCAGCAGGGCGGGTTTCATGGCCGTGGGCGCGGGGACCAGCCGTTGGAAATGGAGCAGCTTGGAGCGACCGGTGACCGCATTGAAGAAGAGCGAGGCGTCGTTGCCATACTCAGGCTTGCAGGTGAGGTAGGAAATGTCCGTGTAAAGGCGTGCGGTGGTCTCGTTGTAATTGCCGGTGCCGAGGTGCACATAGCGGCGCAAGTGGCCGGACTCACGGCGGACGATGAGGCAGATTTTTGCATGCGTCTTGAGGCCCTTCACGCCATAGACGATTTGAGCCCCGGCGCGTTGGAGTTCGTCCGCGCGATCGAGGTTGCGAGCCTCGTCGAAACGCGCCTTGAGCTCGACCAATGCGGTGACGTGCTTGCCGTTTTCCGCCGCCATGATGAGCGCATCAATGACGCGGGACTTTTTGGACGTCCGATAGAGCACCTGCTTGATCGCGATGACGTCGGGATCCTTGGCGGCTTCCTCGATCAGGCGCAGCACCGGTTCGAAGGACTCGTAAGGATGGTGCAACATCACATCGCCGGCAGCGATGGTTTCAAACATGGAAACGCCGGGCGTGATCGAAGGCGAGTTTTGCGGTGTCCAATCGACGTCGCGCAGGTGGTCAAAGCCTGGCAGGAAGGCGAGGTCCATGAAGGAAGCCAGCCCGGGCGGGCCTTCGACGCGGTAGGTTTCCTGAGGTGTCGCGGCCGTGACCGCCTTGATCACGCGGACCAATTCACGCGGGGCGTCGGAGCGGAGTTCCAAGCGGACGGTGTCGGCAAAACGACGAGCGGTTAGGACGTCTTCCATTTCTCCGGCAAGGTCAATGGCGTCCTCTTCTTCCACCGCGATGTCACCGTTGCGGGTGACGCGAAAGGCGGTGGTGGCGATGACGTTTTCCCCAGGAAAAAGCTCGCGTGCACGGCTGGCGACGACGTCTTCGATCAGGACAAAGCCATATCCTTCACCCGCCACGGACACCGCGATGCGACGACCCAGCGCTTCAGGAATGGGAATGAGCGCGTACCGAACGGCCTGGGTTTCAGGATCATAGAGGCGACAAGCCACCGTGATTTGGAGAGCCGGAACGACGGGTGGAGCGCCGTTGGCATCAATGGCCAGCGGCGTGAGCAGTGGGAAAATCGAATCTTCAAACGTGGCGGCGACTTGGGCGGATTGCTCAAGGGTTAGGTCGCGTGGGTGCATCGGATGGATGCCCGCTTTACGCATCGCCGGAACAAAGGTGTCGGTGAGCAAGGCGTATTGGTCCGTCACCATTTGCAGCAGCCGTTGACGCAGGGCGATGAGGTTTTTTGCCGGTGTCAGGCCAGACGCGTCGGGTGCCTTGCGACCGCTGCGCCGCATCAGCATGAGTCCGCCGATGCGGACTTGGAAAAACTCGTCCATGTTCGAAGCGGTGATCGCGAGGAACTTGACGCGTTCCAGCAAAGGCAGGTCGTCGCGCAGTGCTTCATTGAGGACGCGCTGGTTGAACTCGACCCAAGAAAGCTCGCGATTGAGATAGGGAATGGCCATGGAGAAGTGAGGGTAGGAGAAAAGTGACGGACGAAGACGTGAGGATGAGGTTTGTTTTCTAACGATCCTCATCGATGACGACGGAGAGTCCAAAAACTTCTTCGAACAGATCCGCTTTCGTTTCCATGGCGAGGCGTTCCACCGCGGCGTCGGCGAGGCCAGGTAGGCGGATGCGCATGTTGCCTCCTTCGATGCGAATCTCGATCTTGCCGACGCGCTGGGCATGCGTGCGTTCCAGCGCATCGGCCACGCGGAGCAGCGCGGCGAGTTTGCAAACACGGATGCGGTCGTCGGTACTAAGAGCGGCGTAGGTCGGATGGGTGAGCTGAGGCCCGGAATGGCGGTGGTAGCGAGCGACCAACGCGACGATGGTGACGTCCAGCCGGTCCAGCCCGAACACCTCGGAGTTGAGGATGAGGTATTCGGAATGCTTGTGGTGAGCGCGTGGGCTAACGTAGGTGCCGACCTCGTGGAGGATGGCGGAAACTTGCAGCAGCAGTGCATCGTGCGGGCCGAGCTGATGGAGATCTTGCAGTTCGTCGAAGAAGCGTTTGCTGAGGTTTCCAACATGCTCGCCGTGGCCCGGATCCGATTGGTAGCGTTCTGCTAGAATGCGGGCGGAGCGAATCACCTCCTCGGCGAAGGCACCGGTAAGTTCCTGCGAAACGAGAAGATCGTGCAACAATCCCTGCTCATACTCGCTGGTGGGGATGTGAACTTCTTTCAGTTTCAGGGTTTCGGCGACCGCGAGGTTGAGTTCCAGCGCGGGGATGAGCGCTTCGGCCGTTTGGTAGTCGAGTTGGAAACGTTTCACCAACTCCACGTCGCTCAGGTTGGCGGCATTGGCCGTGAACTGCCGCATCGCCTTCACGCTGCACGCTTGGCCTTGGCCATTGAGCGCGGTCGCGACGGACTGCACTTCATAGCCGATGATCACCAGGCCGTTGACCTGGAAGTCTGAATAATCAAAACGGATCTGGGCAAGATTGCCGTAGGCGTGCTCGCGGATGACACGCAGCATCGCGGAACCTTCTGCGTGGGAACCATCCACCGCCTCGCGTGTGCGGTGGGTGCCCATCCGATAGCTGGTGTAGCGGCTGATGCGGCCGTCTTGAAAAAGCAAGGCGCGGGTGTTTCCCGGTCCGACGTGCAGCACCAGCGTGTTGTCCTTGCGCATGGCGGGCAAGTTCAGCAAGCGGCGGCGAGTTTTCAGATAGATGAGGCGCGTCATTTCCCCGTCATCAATGGTGGCCATCCTCAACCCACAAGCGATGCGGATGCGGTTCATGACCGTTTCATGGTTCGTCGCCTCGCTGAGAATGTTGGTGGCCACGGCACGGGTCACGGCGTGGGGATTGAGTCCCAGCTCGGCGAGTGATTTCTGATAGCCTTTGATGATAGAAACGACGCGCTCGGTGGTGGCTGCGCTGACGTTGCCGTCCCGGAAAATGTCCTGCGCGATGGGCGCGGGTTTTTCGAGGAAATCGACCGGGGTGATGCAGCCGTCCGCAGACTTTTCCGCGACCATCATGGAAACCGAACTCGCGCCGATGTGAAGGGCCGTGAAAAGGTGAGTGGCGGGGCCAGTTTGGCTCACGGACATGGGGGCGTTCGGCATCGCCAAAGGACAGCCCGGCAAGCGCGCCGGTTCAATCCCGAATTCGTGACAACCGGGACTCTCTGGCAGTCGAGGCTTGTCAGCAGCGTGCTGGACCGCGATAAACCGCCCATGCCAGTCAGTGGAGCATTGGAGCGGTATCGGGTGAAACCGGGCGGGAAGCTAGACCTCAGCAAGGTGGAGAGCGGCGAGAAATCGCTCTTCAACGGCGACAGCAAGGAGGATTTCGCGCCGCAGTTTGACGAGCTGCAAGACCAACTGCAGCAGTTGCAAAAGCGGCTCTACGCACAGAACAAGCACCGCATCTTGGTGGTGATGCAGGCGATGGACACCGGCGGCAAAGACGGTTGCATCAAGCACGTCTTCTCGCGCATCGACCCGCAAGGAATCCACGTGCGCTCGTTCAAAAAACCCAGTGAGGAAGAACTCGCGCGAGATTTCCTCTGGCGCGTCCATTCGCGGGTGCCGCGTGACGGCGAGTTGGTGATTTTCAACCGCAGCCACTACGAGGACATCATCGCCGTGCGCGTGAAGAAAATTTTCCCCGACGAGGTGTGGAAACGCCGCCAGCGCCATGTCATCGACTTCGAGCGCATGCTCGCCGAGGAAGGCACGACGATCGTGAAAATCTTCCTCCACATTTCGAAGGACGAGCAGAAGCGCAGACTCCAAGCCCGTCTCGATAACCCGGCCAAGCATTGGAAGATCAACCCAGATGATCTAGTCGATCGCGCGCGTTGGGACGAGTTTATGACCGCCTACGAGGATGTGATTTCCAAGACGTCCACCGAGGTCGCGCCGTGGTATGTGGTCCCAGCAGATCGAAAGTGGTACCGCAACTTGTGCGTCGCCCGCATCATGCTCGACACCTTGAAAAAGCTGGAAATGAAGTTCCCGCCTATCAACTGGGATCCTGCGGAAATCCGCATCGAAGACTGAACAGGGAAAGCGAAGCCTTCCCTGTTCTAATAATCTTCACGCTTTTTTAACGTCCACCCACTGCTTGGTGCGGGCGGATTCTAACACCGCATCGCAAACATACTGCGTGCCGAGCGCGTGGCGGAAATCCGGGTAGCGTTTTTCCGCGCTTGGATCATCGAGCGATTTGAAGAACTCGGCGAGTTCATGGGTGAAGGAATGCTCGTAGCCGAGGCAGAGACCGGGCACCCACCAGTTGCCGGCGTAAGGATGGTCGCCGTCCGAGCAATGGATGCTGCTCCAGCCGCGACGGTCGCCGGGCACGCCGTGATCGAAGTATTGAAGGTAATTGAGATCGTGAAGATCCCATGACAGGGATTTTTTCTCGCCGTTGATTTCAAACGTATTGAGTGCCTTGTGTCCCCGGGCGTAGCGGGTGGACTCGAAGATCGCGAGCGAGCCGTTTTCAAAACGGGCGAGGAAGGCACAAGCATCGTCGATGGTGACGGCCTGCTTTTGTCCTGTCGCGGTGTGGACGCGCTCCTTGATAAAGGTTTCGGTCATCGCACTCACGGAAACCATGTCGCCATTGATCCAACGCGCGGTATCGATGCAGTGGGCTAACAAATCGCCGGTCACGCCGGAACCCGCCGCCGCTGCGTCGAGCCGCCAGAGACCTGCGCCGCCTTGCGGAAGCTCTTCGGAGATCGTCCAGTCTTGGAGGAAATTCGCGCGGTAATGGAAGATGCGGCCGAGCTCGCCCGCATCGACGATGTTCTTCGCGTGGGTGACGGCGGGCAGGAAACGGTAGTTGTACCAAACTAGGTTAGGCAGGCCGGATTTTTCGACGGCTTCGACCATCTTTTCGCCTTGCTCACCATTCAGCGCGAGCGGCTTTTCACAGAGGATCATCTTGCCGTGCTTGATGCATTCCAAGGCGATTTCGGCGTGCGAATCGTTCGGCGTGCAGATGTCGACGGCGTCGATGTCCTCGCGTTTTACCAATTCGCGCCAGTCGGTTTCGTAGGATGCATAGCCCCATTTTTCAGCGAAGGCGGCGACCTTTTCTGAGTCGCGGCCGCAGACGGCCTGGCGGACGGGATAGTGCTCGGTGTCGAAGAAATGGGCGAGTTGCGAGTAGGCGTTCGAATGGGTGCGGCCCATGAAGC
>JAZKEG010000016.1:0-214653 GCA_040387215.1 Verrucomicrobiota bacterium
GGAGGGCTGCTGGAGTGCTCGGAATGGCTTGCTGCGGGACCGGGGCGGTGGGCAGATAATCGGCACCTTTGGTGAGGACCTTGATGACGTCGGTGATGCGGACTTCGCCGAGCGATTGGATGGCCTTGATGACGCCGAGTTCGAAATGCAGGCGCTTGTTGGTGGCCCATTTCATGCGGCCTTCCGTCTCCGCGAAAACATCGATGGCGGCGAGAATGCGGTCCGGCGCGTAGTCGTTGGCGGCGGCGAGCAGGTCGGTCCAAAGCGCGGCGGGAATGCCCTCGCCATCGGCGGAAGGGTCGAGTTTCGCGACCAGCAAGGCGCGTAGGCAGCCGATGAGTTCGCCGAGGAGTTGGGACAGCTCGCGGCCGCTTTCGGCTTCCTTTTGGATGAGCGAGAGCGCGGCCGGGTTGTCCCGAGAGAGCAGCGTGCGGGTGAGCGAGGCGACTTTTTCCCGCGAGGTGAAACCGAAGACATCGAGCACGTTGGCCTCGGTGATGTGGTCGCCGCAGAAGGAAACCAACTGGTCGAGCATGGACTGGGCGTCGCGCATGCCGCCGTCGGCCCCTTTTGCGACGGCCCAAGCGGCGGTGTCTTCCAGCGTGATGCCTTCTTCTTTGGCGATGTGCAGCAGGTGCTGGGCGATCGTTTCGGTGGGGATGGGACGCAGGTCGAAGCGTTGGCAGCGCGACAGGATGGTCGGCAGGATTTTGTTCGGCTCGGTGGTGGCGAAGATGAATTTCACGTGCTCCGGCGGCTCTTCCAGCGTCTTGAGCAACGCGTTGAAGGCGGCGTTCGAGAGCATGTGCACCTCGTCGATGTAGAAAATTTTGAACTGCCCCCGGGTCGGCGCGAAGCGGACCGACTCGCGCAGGTCGCGGACTTGCTCGACGCCGTTGTTCGAAGCACCGTCGATTTCGAGCACGTCGAGCGAGCGGCCTTCGGCGATTTCCACGCAGACGTCCTCATTGGGGTCGAAGTCCGCCTTGGGGCCGTCGGTGCAGTTGAGCGCTTTGGCCAGAATACGGGCGGTCGAAGTCTTGCCGGTGCCGCGCGGGCCGACGAAGAGGTAGGCGTGCGCGAGCCGTTTTTGGAGGATAGCGTTGCGCAGCGTGCGGACGACATGGTCCTGGCCGAGCACGTCGTCGAAGGATTTGGGGCGATATTTGCGGGCGAAGACCTGATAACTCACGGCGGCGACTGTAGGGATGGCGGCGGCTTTGTCATGGCCGGTTTTGCATGAGGTGGAAAATTGCCGGAAAGTGCTCGAAAATCTTTGGCGGAGAGGGATTGAAGGGGCAGGGGAAATCGCTAGTGTCCGCTTCATGAGCGATTCGAGGGACAGGAACAAGCACCGGAAAAGCGGCTTTCGGTGGTTCGGCATGAGGGATGTCTTTTACCTCTCGCTGATCGGCATTGGTCTGCTCATCAGTGGGAATTTTGCCCGCATCAAGCGCGAACTCTGGCAGTTGATTCCGCCCAAACTCGAAACCAAGGCAGCCCTGGACGCGGAGGACATCTATCGCAAGGCCGAGGCGGAAATCCGTGCCGAGCTGGACCAGGAATATGCGCGCAAGGTTAAGATCCTCAACGAGGAACACGAAGCGGCATTGCGCAAACCGGCGGACAAACCTGCACAGCCTTTGCCCGAGCCGGAACTGGCGCTTGGCACGGTGACCGATGTCCGCAAATTGCGTTCAGGCATCCCTTTTAAGTCGGCAGTTACCGTTGCGAAGGGTGGCATCGCTTCGAAGGAACGGGTGGACCAAACGAGCTACGCCGCGACTTATCAACTTTCGCTACGGGTGCCGGAACCGGCGAAGACCATCGCTGAACTGGAGCAAACGAACCCCGCCATCGCGAAAATCCTGCCCGCGTTGCCAGCCATGGCCGAGAAGGCGCAAGTTTCCCCGTGGTTCACCAAGCTTTACAACAACAAGGTGGGTCGCATCCGCAATGACGCGAATTCGCTCAACGAACTGCTCACCAAGCACAACCTCTACGACTGCGAAACCATTCTGAATCTGCGCTCAGAAAGCGGCCGCAAGGTGCTCTTCATGCAGGCGGAAATGGACGTCGTTTCGGACGGTTCCGACGGCGACCGCTTGGCGACCATGCCGGAGGAAATTGTCAATTCCCCGCACTACCAGCCGTTCACCAGTTACGGCTGGCCGAAACAAACTCAGACGCCCAATCCGATGGTCGCGGGATGGGAAAAGCGCATGGCTGGAGCTCGTGTCGAAATGGCGGACAAGGCGACCAGCGCGGCGCGCAAGGCTTGGCTCAAGGACCGCATTGGCTACCTCCAGCGCGGCATTGCGGACTTGAAAGGCCGCAGTTTCCTCATCGCCGACTACGATCCATTCATCGTGCTGCCCGTCAACGTGCTCACCGCGAACGATGAGTTTTCCCCGAATGCGGGCGATTACGCGGTGGTCATCCATGGCGAGAAAGTCTACCCGGCGATCGTGGGCGATGGCGGTCCAACGTTCAAAGTGGGCGAAGCGTCGTTGCGGATGGCGCGTGAAATCAACCCCAAGGCGAATTCTTACAGCCGTCCGGAATCCGATCTCAAAGTCAGCTACGTCGTCTTTCCTGGCAGTCGCGAAAAAGAACGCAGCGCGCCGGACTATGAAAAGTGGCGGCAGCGCTGCCACGAATTGCTTGGCGAAATGGGTGGCCTTGGCGAGGGCTACCAACTTCACCAGTGGGAAGATTTGTTGCCCAAGCCTGCGGTGGTTGAGCCTGAACCAGCCCCCGTGAACGAGGAAATGCCGCCGTTGGTGCCGCCGGTGACGCCGCAGGTGGTGCCGCCCGGCAAGGCACCCGCGATTCCGGCCATCACGCCGCAGATCAATCCTGCTGCTCCACCAGCCGACGCACCCGCTCCCGATACAGCTCCCGGATCACCCTGACGAAAAGCAGCAGGCAAAGAAACATCACGCCAGCCTCTAGCAAGGGGGCGGTTTGATGGCTGCGGTCGCCGGCGATAAATTTCAACAGCCCGGGCAGATTGGCCAACCCGCGAGCCAATCCGAGCATGGCCAAAATGCCTGCGCCGATGATCCCGTGCCAACGCATTTTCAGGGAGAAAATCCCGCAGATGACGATGCCACCGCCGAGCTTGAGCGCGCCGTCGAGAAACTGCATCGCCTGCGGCTTGGGCAGTTGCTGAAGTGCCACCGCGCCGGATGCCAGCACGCAAAGGCCGACGAGGAAAATGAGAAGTCGCATGGCCGGACGCTGGCACGTCGAGGTTTTAGCAGAAAGCCGGATTTGTCCCTGCGCGGAAATTCTCAGAACAGGGCGGGGATGCTCTATCGAACTCGCGTATCGAACTCGCCTGTCCGATCCGATTCAGGATTGCATCAGGGACGGCTCACGCGGATGCGCGCCATGAGTTTGCCGTTCACGGCTTCGCTGCGCGGGATGGAAACGGCGATGGTGTCGGTGGCTGGGTTCGGATCGTCTTCGGTCACATCCACGATGCCTGCGTCGACTGCGGTGATCGTGATTTCCTTGGCCGCTCCCCATGTGACGAGGTCGCTCGACCATTGAACTTTGAGCGTCACGTCGCCCTCGCTCAAATCGGCGCGCTTGAAACTAAAGACCAGCGCCGTCGGGGTGAGTTGGAGGGTGGGCAGGACGCCGGTGTTGGCCGCACCGGCTCCGGCTGGGATGCCGCTCAGCACAAACTCGAGCAGATTGGAAATGCCATCGAGATCAGGGTCTTGGTTAGGACCATCGTTGACGCCAGCGCTCAGGCCATTGGCTGGCAGGCTTTTCCAAGCGTCGTAGCCGCTCGCGGCGGTTCTGCTCACGATGACTTGGGTGGCATTGTAGCTAACGGAATAGCCAGGCGGCAGGTTGGTTTGGGCAAAGGTGCCGGTGCGGCTGTTTCCTTCGGCAATGATATAGGAAGGAAGCGTTCCTGCGGTGATTTCGGTGACAGTTAGAGTCGCTCCGGTGAGGTTCAGGTTTCCGGTGGAAACAAGCTTGTCGGCCGTGGCCGCGGAAATTTCCGTGGCAAGCGTGCCGCTGAGGACGGTCGCGCCGACGGTGAGAGTGCCAATCCCTTGGCCAGGGGCGATGCTGCCGACGGCATTGACTGTGCCAGCGAAGGTGCCGGTGCCGCCGAGGGTGCCATCGACTGCCACGGTGACGGTGCTGGCGGCGGAAACGCTGCGTGGGCTTTCGATGACGAGCGTGCCGCCGTTGACCTGAGTGGGGCCGCTGTGCGTGCTGTTGCCGGTGAGGGTCAAGGTGCCGAGGCCGACTTTGGTTAGGGCGGTGACTTGGGCGGTGCCGGTACCGTCGGCGATGGTGCCGCCAAAGCTGCTGTCCGTGTTCAGCGCGCCGACACGAAAGGTGGCGGTGGTGTTGTTGACGTTGTTGCGGAGGCGGGAGTTGCTGGTGGCTCCGGTGGTGGAAAGCTCGCCCATTTCCACGATGCCGCCGCTGGCAAGGTTAGCCGCGTAGGTGGACGTGCCCGAAGGGGTGCCCTCGGTACTAAATGTGTATTTGGCCAAAGCGCTGGAGGCTGTGGTGGAATTGATGAAGATGGATGCGCCGTTGCGCCACAGGTTGAAAGTGCCGAAAAACAGTGAATTGTCGCCCGTTAGGGTGGCGGTTCCGGCGGCCATGTTGAGCACGCCGCCCCCGGTGATGTTGCCGTCAAGTGTGCGGCCACCGCTGTGGTTGAGGAAACCCGTGCTGGCGACATCGATGTTGTTAGGAAGGCTGCCGCTGCCGGAAACGAGGGTGAAACTGTTGTCCACGCCGACGGTGGCATTGGTGCCGACAGCTCCGGCAGAAATGATGTCGAGGACGATGGTGGAGGTGCCGAAGTCAGTCTGATAGGTGGTGGAACGGACAATCCCGCTGCGATGGACGAAGCGCCCGGCGAAGGTTTTAAGGCTGTCGTTGATCTGATAGGCATTGGTGGCCCCGACGTCGGAAACAAGGTCCATGTCACCTCCGCTGATGATCACGCCGTTTTGGATGCTGTTGTTCTTGGCGGTGAGAATGCACGGGAATCCGCTGTTGTTGAGAATGGTTCCCGCAGAGCTGCCCAAAATGCCCACCGTCTGGTCGAAGCCGTTCAGATCGAGGATCGCCCCGGGGGCGATGGTGACCGCTGGAGCACCGGCTCCCCCAATGCCGAGGGCGCTGGAGATGGCACCGTTCTGAAAAGTGCCGATGCGGGTGGTTCCTTGGTTGATCGAGACATCTCCATTGAAGGTGTTGTTCCCTGCGAGGGTGGTGATGCCTGTGCCAGCCACGGTGAGTGAACTGCTAGATCCATTGTTGGCGATGGTGGAGGAAATTTCGAGTGAGCCGTTGTTGATGACAACCAGTTCACGATTGCCGCCATTGGGGTTGCCGCGCAAAGCGCCACCGGTGATGACGGATCCGGTGGCGGCGGGGGTGACAAGGATGCCGCCGGTGGAAATCGTGTTGATGCCATCCAGATAGAGAAACTTGTTGGGCGCGCCGCTGAAACGGAGCGTCGAGACGGTGACGCCAGATGCGATGTCGCCGTTGCTCACATCGACATGGTCGGTGGCGGTGTAGGTGGCAGAATACGATGCGTTAGGCAGCGCTTCCAAGGTGTATGGACCCGCGCCCGTTTTTGCCAGCCAGGTGCTGCCGCCGACGGTTTGATAGACGGTGCCGAATGGGTTGGTTGCCACCCCGTTGGCGGAGAATGAGGTGCTGGTGGTGACGGCTCCGCTGGTGGGAAGCACGAAATTCAGGGTCGCACGGTCGCCGCGGGTGAGTCCGTCGAGGCTGATGTTGACGGCGGTCGCGCCGTTTTGATTGACGACGAAGCTGGAGGATCGGTTGGCGATGGCGGTGAGGCCATTGAACGCTTGGCTGTTCACGGCTCCAGCCTTCGCCTTGAGGATGCAGTTGGCCCCGAGGGTGAGGTTGGACAATCCCAGCAAGTTGGTGGGAACAGCCATGTTGGAAAAATCCAAGTTTAAGGTGCCGCTGTTGATCGTCGTGGCCCCAGTGTAAGTGCTGCCGTTGATGCCATTGATGAGCAGGCTGGCGGCACCGGAATAGGTCAGTCTGTTATTTGCCGTTAGGGAGGAAGTTCCATTGGCGACCACGCCAGAAATGACCGTGTTGCCTGTGCCTTCGAGCGTGAGGATGCGGGTTACCGAGTCCGGATCGATGGAAAGATCCACATTGCCGAGGGTGAGGGAGCCAGCGCTGAGGTTGTTGATGAGCGTGCGATTGGCTCCAGCCACGCCGCCCAATATGCCGACGGTGGTCTTGCCAGTGATGCGAACCGCCGCGCTGCCGGTGACGTTGACGATGGTGGCGCGAAGAGCGATGGGAAACCCGATGGTTTGGAGATTGGAACTGCTGTTGGTGATGTCTCCGTTGAGGTTCACGGCGTTTCCGGCCATGGTGAATGCGCTGGCTCCGGGTTGATAAGTCATCCCGCGAATCAAGATGTTAGGCGCTAGGTCGTTGGTGAGCGCCAACGTGCTTGATGTGGCAAATAGCAAAGTGTCGTTAGCAACTGGAGCCGTGCCGCCCCAGTTTGCGGCGACCGACCAACTTCCACTCGCTGGGGCTGAGGACCAGGTGCGATCCGCCGCGAAGGCGGTCGGCAGGCTCAATGCCGTGACCACGCCATAGCAGATGCCGCGTTGAAGGGGGGAAGGGAAGGCAGACGATTTCGAGGGTTTCATGAACAATGGGTTTTTTGGCTGAAGCACACAGAATGAGGCGGAAGCAAGCTGTCACGGGAACGCCTCCTACCCATGGTTCCATAGAAGCCTCAACACGTGGCTTTCAGCGTCAATAACCCGGATAGGGTAGCCTCTCGCGGGGGCGTGTGGAGCTAGGGGATTTCTAGCAGAATTGTTGCTGAATGCTGGTTTCACAGCCCGGATTTACACCCATACCCCGCATGGGGTAATCGACGCTTTGGGTCGACAGTTCGGATAACAGTTCAAGTAAGGCGCGGGGATTCACCCGCATCTACCTCGAAAATCAAAGACCCGCCAAACCCATGAAATTCCGACCGAACGCCCTTTTCGCCCGGCAAACCTTGCTCGCCTGCACCGCCGTTTGCGCGGTTTCCTCCGCCTATGCCCAGAACGGCACATGGACGGGGGTGACCAGCTTTACCAACTGGAGTGACACCACCAATTGGAGCGGTGGTGTCGTTGCGAATGGCAGTGGTAACACTGCCGATTTCAGCACCATCGACGTGCCGGACGGAATTTTTTACGCGGTCGTCGATAGCCCGCGCACCATCGGCAATTTAACCTTCGGTGACACCAACCTCACCACCGTTGGATCGTGGCATCTTGATGGAAACTTCGACCCATTCAACATCCTGACTCTCGCTGGCGCTCCCGTTGTCACGGTGAATGCCCTCGGCACGGGTGCCTACGCCGATCTCGCGTTAGAAGTTTCTGGGGTTGCTGGCCTGACCAAGGCTGGTCCCGGACATCTCGCCATGAGCGGATTGAACACCTACAGCGGTGGCACCACACTCAATGCGGGGACACTCTCGTTGAACACGGCCACGGCCATCGGCACCGGTCCGTTGACCATCGCTGGCGGTTCGTTAGACAGCCTTGTGGCGACGGTGCTCACGACCAACAACACCCAATCTTGGAACAGCGATTTCAGTTTCACCGGAACCGCCAATCTCAATCTCGGCGCGGGTGCTGTCTTGGTTCCAGCGGCACGCATCGTCACCACGAATGCCGGAGTTTTGAACGTTGGTGGCGTGATTACGAGCGCCAGCACATTTACCAAGGATGGTGCGGGTGAATTGCTGTTGAACGGCAGCAATGCAGCCACGTTCACCGGTCCTCTGACACTCAAGGGGGGAACCTTGCGAATCCGCGGCGCTGTTGCGCAGAGCGCTACCGGGGCCGCCCTCGATCAGACGCCGCTCGGATCCACCACCCGGACAATCACGTTTGAAGGGGGGGCGCTTGCCGTCAACGGCAGCACGGGCAGCAACGGTCCTACGGTGGGGCAAGTCCTCCAGCCGATGGTGATCGCGACTGGCCAGACGGGAACAATTTATACGGCCCAGCGGGGAGACTTCAACTCGACCGTGACTGGCGCGGGCACGTTCAACATTGTCGGCAACTATGTTCGCGGCAACATGAACGGCAACTGGCTGGGTTTCACTGGGATCATCAATGCCGCCTCGGCAGGTGCTGGAAACTCGGACTGGCGCATCAACGGAGCGAACATGCTGCACGCCAACATGCATCTCAACGTCACGAATGCCAGCGTGATCCAAGTTTACAATCCGCCTAACAATGCCATCGGCACCACTCACCAAATTGGAAAACTCTCCGGGACGGCCGCGGCCTTCATGGGAGGAAGCTCGGTCGGTGGACGCTTCGTCAACTGGCAAGTGGGGGCGCTCAACCAAGATTCCGAATATGCCGGGGTCATCGCAAACTCGGCCGGTGCCGCCCGCCTCTACAAGGTTGGTACGGGTTCGCTCACGCTGAGCGGCAACAACACCTACACGGGTGACACGCAGTTGAATGCGGGCAAACTCATCATCGGCACCGGCGGTGCTGCGGGTAGCCTCGGCCTCACCAATGTCATCTCCTTGGCGGGGACCGAAATCGCTTTCAACCGCGATGATAGCGCGGTGAGCACCTACGGCGGCATCCTTTCCGGTCCAGCCGTGGTCCGCAAGCAAGGTGCAGGACAGGTGAACTTCAACGGTGCTAACACCTACACCGCTGGTACCTTGATCGAAGGAGGCACCATCGGCATCAACAGCACTTCATCCCTAGGCAACACAGCGGGTGCGGTCAGCTTTTCGGGTGCAAATGGCGGCGTGGTCGCCACCGCCCCGGGAGTGATCTCCGGAAGGAGTTTCACCATCGGAACTGGAATCACCGCCAGTTTCGGAGGAGTGAACGCAGCGGACTCGCTGGAAATCACCAGTTCCATCACCGGCGCGGGCGCGCTGGGCGTGAAGGGCGATGGTGTGTTCACTCTTTCTGCGGACAACACCTATGCTGGCAACACCACGGTGACCTCTGGCAGCTTGGTTGTCGCCAATGCCTCCGGCAGTGCAACATCGGCGGGTGCCGTCACCCTCACCAGCGGTAAGCTCGGTGGCACTGGCTCCATCGCTGGGGCTGTTAGCACCGCGACGGGCGTCGAATTGAAGCCAGGCCCAGTCACGCCCACTTCTTCCGCCGTCGGCACGCTAACGGTCGGTGGGCTTTCTCTCGCAGGTGGCACGGTGATGCGCTTCGAACTCAGCGACGCGCTGAACTTTGACAAGGTCGTCGTCACCGGCAGCAATGCTCTAACGTCCTCTGCCTCGCTCGCCAATCCTGTCTGGGTGGATCCACGCTTCGCCAACTCAACCGCGAAATGGACCTCTCCTGGGAATTTTAACATCATCGAATTCAGCGGGTCCTTCGTTGGAAATGCCAATGATCTGTTTGAGGTTCCTGTCGCCAGTCGTCAGCCTGGCCTGACCTATTCGTTTGCCGTGGTGGGTAACGCGATTCAACTCCAGATCGGCGGATCGCCTCCGTCCACTTGGAATGTTGATGCTTCGGGCAATTGGACGGATTCCGGCAACTGGCTCAATGGCTCGCCCAATGGCGTAGGTGCCTTCGCGGATTTCAATTCTGCCATCTCCTCACAGCAGGCGGTGATGATGTTGGACAATCGCACGCTCGGGTTTATGCAGTTCAATAACTCGAATGCCTACACCATCGATGGCAATTTCACCATCACGCTGAACCAGACGGTGGGCAACGCAGAGATCAGTGTTCTATCCGGTTCGCATGCCATCGCGTCGAAGCTTTCGTTGACCGATTCTCTCAACGTGACGCTGTTCTCCGCTAACGACACGCTGTCGCTGCTTGGAGACATCAGCGGAGCCGGCGGCATCAACAAGTCGTCGGTGGGGAATCTCGTCTTGGGGGGAAGTAACAGTTTCCTCGGAGATATTGTTTTCAGCAATGGCGTGCTCACCTTCGCCGAGTTTGCTCTTGGTGGCGGAAATCTGACCTTGGACAACGCGGCGCTCGTTTGGGCACCGGGGAACTTTGAGGACATCACCACCCGGACGATCACGTTTGGCAATAATCCCGTCACCTTCTCGATGACGGATGACGTGGTGCTGGCGAATGATTTCGGTCTCACGGGGTTAGCCAATCTCCAAAAGGATGGCACCGGCACGCTCACCCTGACCGCAGACACCACCTTCACGGGGGATGTGGTGGTGCTGAATGGCAATCTCAACCTTGGTAGCGGCGGCACGACTGGTTCGACCTTGGGTGGGATCGATCTGGCGAACGCCGCGAGCGTGCTGACCATCAACCGTTCCGGCGATCCAGTGATTTCTAACATTATCTACGGTGCTGGCAACTTGGTGTTGGCGGGACCTGGTGCTCAGTCGTTGGTCTTGCCCAACGCGTTCACCGGAACCACCACGATCAGCAACCCAAGCGGGTCGCTGGTGACGGTGGATGGCCAGGCCATTCAGAGCAGCAAACTGGTCTATAACAACTCGGGTGGCACGGTGGACTTTGACTTCGTTCTTGCGGCGACCTTCGGGGCGCTGGAAGGCAACAAGAGCCTCGTGCTGAACAACAAAAATGCGGAAGGCGTGGTCCTCACCGCAGGCGGCAATGGCGCCACCACCAGCTACACCGGCACTCTAAGCGGGCTGGGTTCGTTCACCAAGGCGGGGGCGGGAATCATGACTCTAACCGCGCCGCAAACCTACACCGGTGCCACCACCATCAACGGCGGTGCGTTGGAATTGGATCCGACAGTGACCATTACCGCCGGTTCGGTGATCAACGTGAACCCGACGGGACGCTTAACCCTTACTGGCGCTAGTGTTTCGGCTCCCGGCTTGTCGAATGTCGCGTCCGGTTCTGCTGGTGGGGCGGTGCTCGAATTGTTCTCCGGTGCGTCTGCGAGTTTTCCTGGCGGCTTGAACGCGCTGGGCAATGGCACCACGGCCTATCTGATCAATGTGAATTCTGGCACCTTGTCCGCAGGTTCCATGGCGTTGGGACGTTCCGGCATTTTCACGGCTGAACCCGCTGCGGCAGGAACCGGCGACGGCCTTCAGATTACTGGAGGTGATGTCGATATCACCGGTGCACTCGACATGGGACTTACGGGCGCTGCTAACTCTTCGGTTACCGTTCGCATGGACGCCGGCAGTTTGGATATTGCTGGAGCTGTCACCGTCGGTCTCAACAATGGCGGTCGTTGGTCCGTCATTGATGTGGCGGGTGGGGTGTTCAATAGCACCGATACAGTGACGGGTGTTAGGCTCGGTGGCCCATTTCAGGGCAATGCGGCATTCCTTTCACGCGGCGGCGTTTCGACCGTTGAGCGCTTCCAGTTTGGCCAAGGAGCTTTGGGCGGATCGTCCACGGTGCATGTGAGCGGAGGCGAACTCTACGTCGGCTCCGGTGGCATGGTGGTTGGCACTTCGGAGGCTGGCTTCGTTTCCACCCTGCGACTCAGCGGTGGAATTCTAGCAGCCAAGGAATCGTGGAGCACCGCAATTCCCGTCGCCACGTCTGCCGCCTTCACCATCAAAGCGGCGAACGCAGCGAATGTTGCCCAAGCCATCACGCTTTCCGGAGCTGTCACCGGGACCGGGACTCTGATGAAAGAGGGCGCAGGAACGCTCACTTTGTCCGGCGCCTACAGCTACACCGGGGAAACGCTCGTCAACCAAGGCACCTTGGTTCTCAGCACCGCGACGCTCGACGATCTCGCCGCTGTCGACATCGCCTCGGGTGCGGTGCTTAACCTGCCCCACGGCACGACGGACACGGTTTCCGAGTTCCGCATCAACGGTGTGGCTCAAGGAGCGGGCACCTTCACCAGCGCGAACAGCGGCGGTCGCATCACCGGCTCAGGCTCGTTGAAAGTGGTTGGAACCGAAGCCTTCTCGGGCTGGATCGACGGATTCGCCGCCCTAACAAACCCTGCGGACAAGGCGAAAGACGCAGATCCCGACCACGACGGCATGAACAACCTGCAAGAGTTCGCGTTCGACGGGGATCCAACGTCTGCGGCCACCAGTGGCAAGGTGCGTTCGAGAATCGAAACCGTGGGTGCGGAACAAGCGCTGGTGATCACCTTGCCCGTTCGCGTCGGCACCGGTGATCTGTTCATCGGGTCTCCATTCAAGACCGCGACTCGGGATGAGGTGATCTACACCATCCAAGGATCGAACACGCTCGGCGTGTTTGACCAAGGGGTCACCGAAATCGCCGAGAGTTCGGTCGGCATGCCTCCCCTGAGCGGTGCGGAATGGGTCTACAAGACCTTCCGTCTTGATGGGGCGATCGGCGGTGTCACTCCGCGTGGGCCACGTGGTTTCCTCCGCGCCGTGACTCAGAACGGAGGACTCTAACGAAGTAGCGTTTCATTTCATCGCGATCATGGGTTGAGGGCCGGAGGAGCAATCTTCCGGCCCTCTTTCGTGCGCGGTTTGCCAGAGTAAGGAAGGGGGATTTGCCCTCGGATGTTCTCTGCGCTGCCATCCCGAATTACCGGAGTCGATGGGCTGCGGTTCCTCAACCTGCGTAAACGCTCCAAGAAAAATGGCGGATCGGAGTCCGCCTCTCCTTGGCGCGTGATGGTTCGGTTAGTCTCGCTGCACGCGGGAAATGTAGCTGGCTGCCGCTTGCCGGGTGATTCCCGCGAGATCCGCAGCAGGGCGGGCGAAGGGCGGCACGAACCATGGATAGGATCCTAACATGTCGGTGACTACGGCCACCTCGCCATCGCAGCGAGCATCACCGCAGCCGATGGCGATGAGTGGGACGGCTAGAGATTCGGTGAGAAAGCGGGCAGTCGCTGGAACGACGGATTCGAGTACGATGGCGAAGACACCGGCGTCGATGATGGCTTGTGCACCTTCGCGCAAGGCTTCCGCCTGCTCGGGGGTTTTGCCCTTTTTCCGATAGCCACCTTCTTCGACGACGCGCTGCGGTAGCATTCCGAGGTGGCCCATGACGGGAATGCCGGCAGCGGTGATGGCGCGCACCTTGTCTGCCTGGCGCAGCCCGCCTTCGAGTTTCACCGCCTCGGCACCGGCTTCGACGAGACGCCGCGCGGTGGCCAGCGCCTGCTCGGGCGTGTCGTAGGTGGCGATGGGCAAATCGCCGACGACCAGCGCGGACGGCTTGGCTCGGGCGACGGCGGCCACGTGGTGAAGCATGTGGTCCAGCGTGACGTGGGTGGTGTCCGGAAACCCGAGGACGACCATGCCGAGCGAATCTCCGACGAGCAGGATATCGATGCCCGATTCGTCGAGCAGACGTGCCGTCGGATAGTCGTAGGCGGTCAGCGCGGTGATCGGAAGGCCGCCTTTGCGGGCGAGGATGGCTGCGGCTTTGTGCGGTGCGGTCACGGAGGTGGGCGCGGAAATGCGGGATGGAACCCAACAAAAAAGCCCCCGCGGGGCGGAGGCTGAATTTGCCGAAATGGCGACCCGTAAGGGAGTCGAACCCTTCTTGCCAGGATGAAAACCTGGAGTCCTAACCGATAGACGAACGGGTCGTTCGCGGCGACGGCGGAAAAAAAGCGCAGTGGCCGATCCGGTGCAAGATTATTTTGGAGAAAATCTTCAAAGGCGCAAATTCATAGCGGAAATGAGCCTCATTCGTGTTCCATCAAGCGATTGGCGCGTTTCCCCACTTGTCAATTGGGGGAGGATTCCAGAGGGTCCCGTCCTCTCCTTTCTGAGAAATGATCTGATGAATACGACACTGCTCGCAAAAGCTGCCAATGAAGCCCGTGGCCTGGCCATGGATGCCGTCCACGCCTGTAACTCCGGCCACCTTGGCCTGCCGCTTGGATGTGCCGAAATCGGTGCCGTCCTTTTCGGCGAATCCATGCGCTACAATCCGGATGCCCCGAAATGGCTGAACCGCGACCGCTTCGTCCTCTCCGCCGGCCACGGTTCGATGTTCCTCTACAGCTGGCTGCACCTTGCCGGTTACGCGGTTTCGCGCGACGAGGTGAAAAAATTCCGCGCGCTGCACTCGATCACGCCGGGGCACCCCGAGTTTCACGAGACGCCGGGTGTCGAGGCGACCACCGGCCCACTCGGCCAAGGCGTGGGAAATGCCGTCGGTTATGCACTTTCCGGCAAGCGCGCCGCCGCCCGTTTCAACACCGCGGACCACACGATTTTCGACCACCACGTCATCGCCATCCATGGTGACGGTTGCCTTCAGGAAGGTGTTGCCAAGGAGGCCATCGCCTTTGCCGGCCACAATGGCTTGGACAACCTCATCCTCATCTATGATTCCAACGACGTGACGCTCGACGCCATGGCGGACGTTTCCCAAGGCGAGGATGCAGAAGCTTATTTCATCTCCCAGCGTTGGGACGCCGTCACCATCGACGGCCAGGATCTCAACGAGATCGCCAAGGCGCTTGCCAAGGCGAAGGCTGACAAGAATGGCCGTCCTAAAGTGATCATCGCCAAGACGCTCATCGGCAAAGGCATTCCTGAAGTGGCTGGCACCGCCAAGGGCCACGGCGAAGGCGGTGCGAAGTTCATCGACAGCGCGCGCGCCGGTCTCGGACTTCCTGCCGACGAGCATTTCTTCGTTTCCAAGGAAACCGTCGATTTCTTCGCGGCGAAAAAGGAAACCTCCAAGAAGGAGTTCCAAGCGTGGCAGGCGACCTACGACGCCTGGGCCAAGGCCAATCCCGAACTCTCTGCTGAACTCACCGCCGGTGTCGCGCTTTCCGTGCCGTCCGATCTCAGCGCGAAGCTCCCAGCCTTCGCCGCCGACTACAAGGACGCGACCCGTTCCGCTGGATCCAACCTGATCAATGCGGTGGCCAAGGAAATGCCGCAGTTTCTCACCGGCAGCGCCGACCTTTTTGGTTCGACGAAGAACTACATCAAGGACGGCGGCGACTACTCCATCGGCAATCCGCTGGGCCGCAACATCTGGTTCGGCATCCGCGAGCACGCCATGGGCGCGATCTGCAACGGCATCGCTTACGACGGTATTTTCCGTGCCAGCGGTGCGACCTTCCTCGTCTTCGCCGACTACCTGCGCGGCTCCATCCGGCTCGCCGCATTGTCGAATCTCCCGGTCACCTACATCTTCACCCACGATTCCGTCGGTGTCGGTGAAGATGGCCCGACCCACCAGCCGGTGGAAACTGTCAGCGGCCTGCGCGTCATTCCCAACCTCGACGTGATCCGCCCCGGCGACGCCGAAGAAACCGCCGGTGCCTTCGTCGCTGCGATGGGCCGCACCGATGGACCGACCGCACTTATCCTGACCCGCCAAGCGATCCCGCTGATGAATGAGCTCTCCGTCGAAGCCCGCCGCGATGGCGTGCTGCGCGGTGGCTACATCGCCAAAAAGGAAAGCGGCGCGCTGACGACCATCCTGCTCGCCAGCGGATCCGAACTTCAGCACGCGATGGACGCAGTCGCCGAACTCGGCGACGGCGTGCGCGTGGTTTCCATGCCTTGTTTCGAGCGCTTCGAACGCCAAAGCCCCGAGTATCGCGAAAGCGTGCTGCCAAAAGCCTGCACCAAGCGCGTTTCCATCGAAGCCGGCGTCACCGGTCTGTGGTGGAAATACGTCGGCACCGAGGGCAAGGCGCTCGGCATCGACCGCTTCGGCATCAGCGCCCCAGGCGACGTGGTGATGAAGGAACTCGGCATGACCAAGGAAGCTGTGGTCGCAGCCGCGAAATAATCCATCGCTCTAACGAAATCTATCAAGGCTCGGTCTTCGGACCGGGCCTTGTTTGTTTTCCGCCATGAAACTCCGCGTCCGCGCCACGCCCAACGCCCGCCGCAGCGAGATCATCGGTTGGGAACAGGACGCCACCGCAGGACTCGTGCTGCGAATCCGCATCGCCGCACCAGCGTTGGATGGCAAAGCGAATGCTGCCCTACGCGATTTCCTCGCCCATGCGCTGGGCTTGCCGAAATCAAAAGTGTTGCTGGAAAAAGGCGAAACCTCGCGCTTCAAGACCTTCGATATCCCCGATGGAACGACGTTGCCGTGAAGTAGGAATCAGTTAGGCTCCGCCTGTCGTTGCCTCGCCTAACAAAAGGGGTGGATGCTTTAGCGGGGTGGTGCCAAATTCGCCTTGGGGATGGGAGGCGGGATGTTGACGGGCGGGGCACCGCGATCCTTGCGGGCAAACTCGGCGGTGCTGCTCAAGTACCAGATCAGCCCGGCACCGCCGATGACGGCGATGAAGGTGAAGAAGACGAGCAGGATGCCGAGGCAGGATTTCATGGGCGTTTTCTACCGAGATGAGATTGGGCTAGCCAGCGGGAATTGCCTGCTTGCGGACGATGAGGGCGGCGAATGCGCCGTCGGTGGCATCGCGGAAGGGCAAGGCGTCGCGGGTGGCGCGGAGTTCGAAATCCGGGTGGTCGGCGAGGAAGGTTTCAACGAGGGCGAGGTTCTCGGTGGTCTCGATGGAGCAAGTGGAATAGACGATGCGGCCGCCGGGCTTGAGGCAGGGCAGGGCATTTTCCAAGATCTTGCGCTGGGTGATGGCGATGCGGTCGATATCCGGCGCTTGAAGTCGCCAGCGGACATCGACGCGGCGGCGGATGACGCCGGTGTTCGAGCAGGGGACGTCGAGCAGGATGCCGTCGAAGGCTGCGTGCCATTTTTCCGGCGCGGATTGGGTCCAGTCGTGCACGGAGATTTCAGCTTGGTTGGCGTGGAGGCGGCTGAGGTTTTCTTCTAACCGTGGCAGGCGCTTGGCGTTGGAGTCGGTGCAGACGAGCGTTTCGGCGGAGCCAAGGGCGGCGGCGATGAGGAAGGCTTTGCCGCCGGGAGCGGCGCAGGCGTCGAGGATGCGCTCACCGGGCTGCGGGTCTAGCAGATCGACCGAATGGCGGGTGGCGGGGTCTTGGATGTAGACCGAGCCGGACGCGAGCAGGCTGGAGGGCAGGGAGCCATCGAGCTGATAGAATCCGGGTGCGCCATCGACGGGAGTGCCGGGCAGGGACTCCGCGGGCGGGGCGAGCGGATTGACGCGAAAATAGGTGGTGGCCGGTTGGTTGTTCCACTCCATCAGGGAAATGGCATTGCGGGTGCCGAAGGCCTGCCGCCAGCGGTTGTAGAGCCAGTCTGGGTGCGAGTGGGCGACGGGCTGGGGGCGGTCCGAGACATCGTCAAGCAGACGTTTGCGGGAAAGGGTGGCGCGCCGCAGCACGGCATTGATCAGGCTGCGGACACTGGCTTTGCCAGCCTCGACCGTTTCGTTGACCGCGGCGTGGTCGGGCAGGCCGAGGATGAGAATCTGGCAGAGTCCGACGCGCAGGATGTCGCGGGTTTCGGGATCCAGCTTGCCATCGCGGAGTTGGCCAATCCAGTGGTCTAACAGTCGTCGGTGACGCAGCACGCCGAAGAGGATGGCTTGCAACAGGCCGCGGTCCGATGAGGAAAGCTTGCGGCGTTGCGAGTGGCGATCGATTAGAGTCTCGGCGTAGTCATGGCCTTTGGCCCAAGCGCGGAGGGCGGAGACAGCGGCTTGGCGGACGTGGAAATTCTTGGCGGGCATGGATGCGGGATGAAGCCACCGCGATCACGTAATTTCAGCGAGCGCATGGGCGGGGTATGACTATTTCGCCGTCCGGACAAAGGACAGCAAAATCCAGTTGGTAGGCTTCGGGTATCTTCCCCCCCGCAGCCAGCCACGGATCTAGAGAAACTCTTGAGTCTCGGATTCCGGGCCAGGAGGATAAACAAAGAGCCCGCACATGTGCGGGCTCTTTCTTGAAAAGGGAGAGTAAGCTGGAATCAGCCACCAATGTCGGTGCGACCGGAAAGCTGAGCACCTTCTTCCATCGAGAAAACCTTGGACTTGATGTCGCCGTTGATCTTGGACTTGTCCTTCAGTTCGCAGCGTTGGGAGGTGATTTTGCCTTCGACCTTGCCGTAGACTTTCACTTCGCCGGCGGTGACGTCGCCCTTGATGGTCGCATTTTCACCGATGGTGACGCGGCCCTTGTCGGAAGTGATTTCGCCGTCGATTTTTCCATCGATGATCATGTCGTTGGAGAAGCGGATGGAACCGGTGATTTCGATTCCGCTGGAGAGGACGTTTGTCGGATTGGCCATGACGGGGAGAAGCAAGCAAAGGCGGCCGGGATTAGCAACTAGTTTTCCCGGCCGCCCGTGAGTCTAGATTTCAGTGATCGCAATGGGCGTGTGAGTCGCCGAGAACGACGGTCCACTGGAGGTAGCCGACCCAGTCGCCATCGTGACCGGAGAAGGATCCGGAATCGCCTTGGAAACGACTCACTTCAAAGCGCAGACGATTGGTTTCGTCGAGGTGGCAGGTGAGGTAGGCGGAGACCGCGTTCAGGGTGGAGGTGGAGCGGGACAACCCGTCGGCGATGCCGTCGGCATTGGCATCCGTTTCCGACCAAGCTTCGGGGCGGAACCAATCGTAGCGGATGCCCGGCTCCCAGACCTTGTTGATGCGATACTGGGCGTAGAGATAAGCCCCGTCGGTGGTGGATGAGCCGCTGCGTGGGCCACCGGCGAAGAGGGCATCTGAAGCGAAGGAACCATCCGTCGAGCCGTGGAGGAATTCGCCGCCGACTTCAAGTTGTTGCTCGGCCGCAGCGTCGGGCGTCCAAGTGAGGACGACGTCGCCAGACGCGAGTTGGCGAGTGCCAGCGTCGGTGCCGCGGGCATAGTCGGCGCCGAGGCTTAACGAAACGCAGTTGCTGAGATCGAATCCAGTCTGGGCGCGGGTGTACCAAGTGAGATCACTCATGGATCGATCCGACCGCGACGAGAACAGATCGCCTTCTTCGCCATCCAGCGTTTCAAAAACTCCGGTGACGGCGGTTTCTGCGCCGATCTGATCGACGGCACCGACAGTGAAGTGGGTGCGCTTGTGGGTCGGTGGGGTCCATGAGAATTCGACGCCGCGTGCCTTGGTTTCACCGCCGAGGATGGCCTCAAGCGCGACCGGTCTGTCGGTGAAGGGAAGCTCGTTGCTGTGCATTTTCCCCAAACGCGCGAAGTTGGCGAAGAACTGGCCAGCCTTGATGCCCAGTCCGTAGGGAAGGCTGGTGGTTTCGATGGCTGCTTCCTCCACGCCTAGGGAAATGTCTTCGAAGGGATCGGTCTTGGTCCATGGATCGAGTTCGGTGCCGGCATTGAAGACCGCGTAGGCATGGGCGAGTTCTCCGGCGTCTGCCTGCAGCACCAGCTCGATGTCACGCATGATGAAGTTGGCGTTGTTTGCGCTGGAGGAATAGGACGCGATGGAATCGAGGATGAGCGTGAGCTGCGGGTTGAAGGTGCCGTGCTCGTCGTGACTTGGCAGGTCAGCGGCAAGGTCGGCCTCATGGCTGACAGGCCGCGTTAGCTCTGCTTTCGCCGAGTGGCTGGCGCTTGGTGGTGACTCTTTCCGCGCTGCCGCAGCAGGTTTGCGGGCGGGCGTGGCTGGATTGGATTCGCGGACTTGCGCTTGGAGGTCGTGGACCACGCGCGTGAGGTCTTGGACCTGTTGGCGAAGTGCCTCGATCTCGGCATTTCCCGAGGTCGATGTTTCTTGAGCAAGGGCGAGGGAGGTGGTGGCCGCAAGGAGGCCTGCCACCCGGACGATGGGATGGAATGATGATTTCATAAAAGGTACGGAATAGGAAACACGGCGGCGCGTGGGATCACGAACAGCGGCATGTCGACACGCGCCGCCAAGGCATCGTGGGACCGCTAACAGACAACTCAGTCGGGGAAACGTCCGTACCTACGGACCCCGAGGAGGTGCCTGCGCGAGAACGCCGCCAACCAAATGGGTGGGCGTGATGTCGCAGGGTTTGGGAGCGGCGACCGGCACATCCGGCGGCTCCGAGACGAGGTGCACCGGCACGATGTCTGGCAGCTCATTCTGATAGCCCCCATGGAGCACCAGAGTGACGGCACACACGTGGGTGGGATCGTCGGCATGTTCGTGGCAATCCTTGTGAAAGGCACCACTCACCGCCATCGCCTGTACGAAGCCAAGCTGGAGCATCACGACCAGAGCCGTGAAAATCCAGATGCGCCGTATGGGTCGGGCTTCGAACATGCTTGCGCTGGGGAAGGAGCATGATGCGCGCCGCAGAGGCAAGATTAAACGACGCCAGCGCGTCCACGCAATCGCGTGGGTCTAGCAGCAGGCGTGGATGACTTTTTCTTGAGAAGAGCGCCAAGCTTTCAGCGTGCGTTCTGGCGGAGTTGTTCGAGGCGGGAAAGCGGCTTGGCAGTTGCGGGTGGCTGTTGTTTTGCGGGTGGTTCATCGGCCTTCGCCACCGCAGTTGGTGCTGCTTGGTCGATGCGCAAGGTGCCGCCCATGGCGACTTGATGCACCATGGTGCTGCCGTTCAGAGGGACACTCACACGGCAGAAGACGCCGTTGTGCTTTCCGACGGCGGCGTCTGGCGCGATGTTGAGCGGAAAGGTGATTTCCGTGCTGTCCCGGGTGATCTTTGCGGGTGGTGTGGTCGCCCCATGAGGCAATCCTAACAATTCAACCGTGGCTTCTCCGTCGAAGGGCTGAAGCAACTCGATCTTGGCCAACATGGCGGAGTTTTTTCCGGGTTCGGTGGCGGCAAGGTCGAGCGTCATGGCGATGAAGGGTTCGGCGACTTTCAGCGGAACCAGCGACGATGAGACGAGCACAGAGCCTTGAGGGGTGTTCGCTTCGGCAAGCACACAGACCTGCCAGTCGGCCACGGCGGCATCGTTGTTGGCATTGAGTTCGTAAAGGATTTCCGATCGATCTCCGGGAATGTCGAGGGTGACAGGACCGCTCACGCCCGGTGGGCTCCACAGGAAGCGCACAGTGATTTTTTCTGCATAACCTTCTGCGCGGGTGGCTCGAACTTTGAGGGCGAGGGTGCCGTTTTTTACGATGGGGACGACCGGTGTTTCCACCTCGATTTTGAAAGGTGCTTCATGAATCACGGCGGCGGCGATGCGATCCACGGCGATGGAGTGATAGGGACCTTGGTTGTTCACATCGACGTGATGGATGGTGTCGGCGAGTTTTCCAGTTAGGGGAACCTCGCCGATGGCGCGGATGGAAAACGGATAGAGAGCACCGGCGAGCGGTGCGTCTGCTGCGGCTTCAAAAACCACGGGGAAACTGGTGACCGACTTGGGAATCGCCGGGGCATGCATCGTGACTCCGGCGGGGAGTGACGCGGCTTCGAACACGGCATCGCAGGCGATGTTTTCCCGCGCGACGTTGACGAGGGCAGCATATCGATTGCCGCGTGGGACAGGGAAAGTCTTCCATTTCTGGCTGTTCACGCGCTCGACGGTGGGCAGGTTCGCCGCGATGGATGGAGTTTTTTCAGTGACCTCGATGCGGTAAGTGAAGTCGGATCCGCTGCGGCCGAGCTGGTCGCGGATGTGGATCAAATAGGATGCGTCATCCGGGCACGTCCATGGGATGAGGCTGTCGGGCGAACCTTGATCATCGTTTTCGGCGAGCTGCTTGCCGTCCATCTGATGGATGGAGAGCATGGAATCAAGAGGCGATCGAAGTGCGCGAGCGAGGACGCGAAAGACGAGGTTTTGGCCCTTTTTGGCGGTGAACGAGAACCAGCCGTTCTTGTCGGTGAGTATCCCATGGGCGGCGAAAGGAAGGGCGGGCGCGGCCATCGCCGATTCCAAGGTGGCGTGGGCGGTTGTCGTGCGTATCGATTCGAGGGGAGAAATGATAATCCAGTGCGGGGAGGGCGCTGATAGATTACCCTGCACGGGAAACAGCGGGAAGCGATCGATTGATTCTAACGGCAGCGTGATGCTCTGTTGAATCGGCCCGGCAGGATCACCGCTGAAGGTGAACTCGAGAGTTTCGCCGGGTTTGCCGCCGCTGGGGAAGACCGCCTTGGGACGCGGAAAACTGCCGATGTGCAGGCGGTACTGGCAATCGTCGGTGCCTTCATAGGCGGCTTCGTGGACGACGATGCGGTAGTCGCCGTCCTCCGGGGCAAGGATGGAAACGAAGGCGTCGTTTCGCAGCAGCGGGGTGTCGTCGCAGGAGGCGAGTTCGAATTTTTTTGGATCGAGAATCGCGACATAGGCATCGAACAGGACGCGTCCGAGGCGCATGGCTTCGATTTCGACCGAGAGGCGTTGGCCTTTTTTCAAGGTGCAGATGTAGTAATCGTCGTCTTCGTTGGCGGCCACGCCTTGGACGGTGGTGTTGAGTTCGACGCGTTGGGCTTGATCGAAATTGGCATTGGGTTCGACCTCTCTAACGGTCGGAAACTGGCCGACCCAGAAGGAGCGGAGTTCCGACAATCCGCCGGCCGTGCGGACGCGTATCGAGTGTTCGCCCAGCGTGGCGTCCGGCGCAATTGCGAGTTTCGCGACCGAGTGGCGTTCGTCGATGCTCTGCAAGCTGACGACATGGATGCCGGGCTGATAGAAAAGGATTTCTTGGGTTTCCTCCAACCGCTTGCCGAGGAACTGGACTTCCACTTCCGTTCCACGTTGGCCACCGCGTGGCTCGATCAGGTGGAGTTCCGGGGAAAACGCGAGCAGCGGAGAGACCAGCGCCAAGCAAATGGAGAGTGCGAATTTCATAGCAAATAGCGCGGCGACCGGTGATCGCCGTTATGCCTTTTTCGCGAGGAGCGCGTCGATGACTTGGCCGCCGTCGACGATTTCGATGGGGCGGTTGCCGGGCGACATGAGTTCTGAATCCGAGTTGATGCCGATCTGGTGATAGATGGTGGTGGCCAAATCGGCAACGCCGACGCCGTCGGTATCGACCTCGCCGCCGAGAGCATCCGAAGACCCGTGGACGTAGCCCTGTTTCATCCCGCCGCCCGCGAGCAGGGTGGAAAACACGCGTGGCCAGTGGTCGCGGCCGCCGGTGGCGTTGATTTTGGGCGTGCGCCCGAACTCGGTGGTGACCATGACCAGCGTGGAGTCGAGCATGCCGCGGCGGTCGAGGTCGCGGATGAGTGCGGCGATGGCTTTATCAGTGGGCGGGAGTTCGTTTTGGATGCCGGATTTTAGATTGTCATGGTGATCCCAGCCGCCGGCGGTGAGCGAGACGAAGCGCACGCCGCCCTCGATGAGGCGGCGCGCGAGCAGCATGCGTTGGCCCGGCGCGCTGCGACCATACTCGTCTTTGAGCGCGTCTGGCTCGGCTTTGAGGTTGAAAGCTTCGCGTGCTTTTTGCGAAGAGATGAGTTGATAGGCGTGCTGATAGAACGCGTCCATCGAGTCGATCGCATCGGATTCCTCCAGCGATTGAAAATGGTGGTCGACACTTTCTAGCAAGGATCGGCGACGGGCGAAGCGATCGTCGGAGACGCCTTGGGGGAGATTCAAGTCGCGCACTTGGAAATCTCCATTGGCAGGATCCGAGCCGAGGGAGAAGGGGCCGAAAGAGGAGGAAAGGTAGCCGGAATTGGCATACTCGTTCGGCACGTTGGGCACGCAAACGTACGGTGGAAGGTCGTTGCGCGAGCCGAGTTCGTGCGAGATGACCGAGCCGATGGATGGATATTGCAGCGCGGGCGACGGGCGGTAGCCGGTGAACATGTTGTGCGTGCCGCGCTCGTGGGCGGCCTCGCCGTGGGACATGGAACGGATGAGGGTCAGCTTGTCGGCGAGCGCGGCGGTGTCCTTCATCATCTCGCCGAACTGGATTCCGGGCAGTTTGGTGTCGATGGCACCGAAAGGCCCGCGGTATTCGGCTGGGGCGTAAGGTTTGGGATCGAATGATTCTTGGTGGGCGAGGCCGCCGGGGAGGAAGATGTGGATGACGCCGGTGGCCACGGCGTTGTGGGTGGCGTAGGTTTTGGTGTCTGCGCGGGCTTGGCAGCGGAGAAACTCGGGCAGCGTCAGGCCGAGTCCGCCGAGCAGTCCGACATGGAGAAACTCACGGCGCGAGCGGTTGCTTTGAAGGGGATTTCCCGGGCATTTGATTTTCATAAGCTACGGCGGTGGGTTTGAAAAGGCGGCGCGATCCCGAACTACGGCTGCGGTTCCGGCATCATTTCAAAGATCGAATCCATGCAGGTTCGGGATTGGCTGGCAGGAAATCATGGCTTAGGAAGTCACGCGATGGATGCACCGCGAGTGGCTGGATTGAAGCAAGGCAAGCAGATCGGCCTCGGTGGCTGCGGGCGGGTGTTCCATGCCAAAGACGCGGAGGGGGCGAACTACGCCGTGAAGTTTCTCACTCCAGATGCGGTGTCGGTGCCGCTGCTGGAGAAGATGATGCGCAGGTTGGAAAGTGGCGGCTGGCCGCAAGGCGTGATGCCGTTCATCTCGGCCGATTTTTCCCGAGAGCTGCCGTTTTGGATCATGCCGCTGGTCGGTGAAAGCAGCGAAGGAGCGGTGACGCCGCGCTGCGTGCAGATGTTGCTCAACGAGCATCCGGGGACGGAATCGTGGAAGGTGGTGAAAGGGGTGGCCCGCGCCTTGGCGAGGATGCACGAACATCGCGTGGCGCATGGCAATCTAAAGCCAGGTAATGTTTTTCTAACGGATGGAGGCGAGGTAATGCTGGCAGACTGGGCGCTGGGCAACATGCCGGGGATACGCGAGTTTCAATTCACCGACGCGGTTCTCTATCAGTCTCCCGAACAGCTCCGACGGCCTGCGGGCTATCTGGAAGAGGAAGGCTACCGCTGGGATGTGTTCGCGTTTGGCGTGCTGGCCTATCGCATTCTAACGGGTCGTTTCCCGCGTTGTCATGACACGTTTCATTTTGTCGCGCCGGCCTCCGGGACGACGCGCAAGGATGGGATTCAGGCAGACCTGGGCAAGATCGCCCGCAACTTGGAAGCGCAAGTGGGGCACACGTGGCCGGATGCGCCGAGCAATGAATTGGAGGCGGGTTTCCGCTCATGGATTGACCGCTGCTTGCCCTTGGATGCGACGCAGCGACCGGCCTCGATGATGGAAGTCGCTGAAGGGTTTGCCAGGTTGGAGCGCAAGGTCACGGAGGATGCCGAGCGTGAGGCTATCCTTGATCAGCGTCGTCGCTCGGAGCGGCGATCCTGGCGGACGGTTTTTTACGCCGGTGGGGCGACGGCGGCGGCGCTGGTGCTCGGGGGGCTGTGGCACTTGTCGCGGACCCAGTTGGATCAAGAAAAGCAGGTCCATGGGGCGGAAATTTCACGCCTGCGAGCGACTGCGGATCAAGCGATGGCGCAGCAAAAATCAGCGCAGGAGGAACTGGCTAAGGCGCGTCACGATCTTTCCTACGAACGCGATCTCGCGGTCGCCCGGCTGGAGGCGTCGCGCATGGTTGGTGATCGGTTGTTCGCGTGGGCCATGGAAAAGGGCAACCGCAACCTGCCGCCGCTGGATGGTCGCGAATTGCGCTTAAAACGGCTGGAACGCTACTTTGTGGATTTCTTGACGCGCAGCGCGGATATCGTCGCTTTGGCCGACGAGCGTGCGCGTGCTCGGCTGGAGTTGGCGGAGATTTCCATCGCCGCAGGGGATTCAGAAAATGCCAGCAAGCGCTTGGCCGTGGCGCTGGAAGCATGGAAAAATCTGCCGATGGACGCGGAGTTGAAATTCCGGGTAGCCACCGATTGGCTGCTGCTCGCGCTGCTGCGGCAGTCCGGGAACCATGCCGAAACGGGAGCGGCATTTGTCGCGGCGCGCAAAGCCCTCGAAGAGGTTCCGCAAACGGAGGTCGATACGGATCGGCTCAACCAACTGCTCGCCATCTTGGATTTCAATGAGGCCAAGCTCTTCGCGGCCACGGGCGACAACGCCACAGCGCTGGCGCAGTTGATGCGGGCGACGCAAATGCTCAACCGACTCGCCGATCAGAGGCCGGACGCGGCCATCCTGCGCTCCGAGTTGGCGAGCTGTTACCTGTCCTCCGCGACGATTTTGGAAGGGATTGGCAGCTTGGGTGATGCACGTGAGGTCAGGGCGCAGGCGTCGGTGGAGTTGGTGAAATTGCTCAAGGACAAGCCGGGTGATTTCGCGTTGCGGCTTGATTTGGCTGGCTGCTACGCGGCGATGGCGGAGTCCGCCGTGTTGTCCGGCGACATCACTGGCGCGGAAGCGATTTCAACGGAAGCGATGAAACTGCTGGATCGCTTGGTGGTCGAACAGCCGGACAACGCGGAGGCCGTTTCGCGCAAGGCGTCGCAACTCGGACTGCGCGCCGGAATCCAGCGTGATCGCGGCGAATCGGCAGAGGCGATGCAGGGCTACGACGCCGGGATTCGCCTGCTGGAAGACCTGCGTGCATCGGCCCCGGGAAATGCTTTGGTTACCTATCGGCTGGCGCTGTTGTGGTGGCAAAAGGGGCGCATGGTCGGTATTGCGGGCAACCGTGAGGAGGAAATTTCCCTGATCGGCAAGGCCAAGGATCTGCTCAATGGGCTGGAAGCCACGCCCTCGGCGAACGGTCTGCGGCCGGATCAGCTGCAAGGATCGGGGGCTTATGTGTTGGGCGATCTCGGCCACGCGTTGCAGCTCGCCAATCGCAAGTCGGAAGCCATCCAAGCGTTCACCGATGCGGTTGCGCTTTGGCAAAGCTTGGTGGCATCCAGGCCGCACAGTGAGGAATACACCGAAGGCCTGGCGTGGAGTCGCCAGCGGCTGGCGGACTTGGAATAGCCGTCAGCTTGCGGTGGCGATTTCGAGCGCGCGCTTTTTCATCTGGTTGGCCATCAGGTTGAGCGCGTTGGCGCGGGTCGGCGCGAGGTGCTCTTTCAGCCCAGTGCGGTCGATGAAACTCATGTCCGCGGTGAGGATGGTGTCCGGCGTTTCGCCATCGAGCACTTTGACGAACAGCGCGATCATGCCCTTGGTGATGAGCGAATCCGAGTCGGCGGTGAAGCGCACCTTGCCATCCTCGGCACGGGCATCGAGCCAGACCTGGGATTGGCAACCTTTGATCAGGTGCTCCGGCGTGCGGGCGGCGTCGTCCATGGGTGCGAGCTGTTTGCCCAGACCGATGACGTATTCGTAGCGCTCCGACCAATCCTGAAAAAGTGCCAGTTCCTCCAGCAATGTCTCCTGTTTCTCCGCGATGCTCATGCTGGCGGGAGTGGAACGCGGCAGGCTGCTGGCCGCAAGACCTATCCCTGCAATCAGCGGACTCGTCGCCCTTGCCAAGCGATGTTGACCGTTGATGCTCATCCACCTATCGCTTGGTGCATGAGTTCGATCTGGTGCAACGGAGAATGGCTGGCGGCCGATCGTTATCCGGGAGCGGCGCAGGATAGGGGGGCTTTTCTTGGACTGGGATTGTTCGAGACGATGGCGGCCATCGACGGGAAAGTGCTCTTCGCCGAGCGTCACTTGGCGCGGTTGCGCGAGAGTGGTGCACGGCTGGGGTGGGAAATCGAAATGCCGGAGTTGATGCAGGTTGCCCGTGAATTGCTGGAGCGCGAGTCGTTGGCGGTCGGGCGAGCACGGCTGCGGCTCATCGTTACGGCAGGCAGTGGGCCGCACAACGATCTCACGCCGGGGACGGACAGGTTGGTCTGGTTGGCGGCCTTTGCGGGGAGCGAAAGCCCCCTCAGCGTGACCGCCTGTTTATCGCCGTGGCCACGCAACGAGCGCTCACCCTTAGCGGGCATGAAAACCGCCTGCTATGCGGAAAACTTGATCGCGCTGGATGACGCGCGTAAACGCGGCTTCGATGAAGCGGTTTTCCTCAACACCTCCGGCCAACTTTGTGAGTCGGCGACAGCCAACCTTTTTCTGATCAAGGATGGCGTGCTGCGGACGCCATCACTGGACTCGGGCTGCCTGCCGGGCATCGGCCGCGAGGTGCTGTGCGAGCTGGCCGTGGACCATGGGTTCACCTTGGAGGAGAAACCGCTGCTGCTGGATGATTTACAAACGGCGGACGAAATTTTTCTGTCCTCGGCCACGCGCGGTCCCTTTGCCGTTTCTCGGATGGACGGACGCAACCTGTTCATTCACCCGCGCACGGACCGGCTGCGGGAATGCTGGGAAGTGGAGGTCGAACGTCAGCGCCACGACGCTTAGGATTCTCTCGAATCGTCGTTGACCGTGAGCACGGGTTGGCCACCGGGTGTGCTATTGCCAAGGCCGGGAATCACGCGGCGGACCAGCTTCACGAGGCCGGAATCGGCGGCTTCCACCTCGGCCTCCGCCTGACGAAACGCCTTTTCCCAAGCCGGAGCGAACCCCGGTGCCTGCTCGCGCATGGTGCGGATGGCAATTTCCTGGATGTGAAGTTGGCGTTGCTCGGCGCGGCCAGGCTTTTGCTGAAGGGCGGCGTTGTTGACGCGCAGCGTTTCATTTTGCAGGCGCAGGCTGTCGAGTTCGGCCTGGAGCGACTCGTTGCCGCTGGCGTTGATCTTGAGCTGAGTGTTGAGGTGGCCCTGCATCGTTTTCAGCTCATCCTCCACCCGGCGCAGTTCTCGGGAAATGTTGCGGCGGGCGGTGAAGCCAGCTTTCCAAATGAACGCGGTGATCAGCAGGCCAAGCAGCAGGCCCAAAACAAAAGGGTTTTTAAGGGCTTCGGTGAAGGTTTCCATGGCGGGAAGATGACGAGGATTGAGCGGCAATCCAGCGGTTAGATCGTCAGTTGGCTGCGCTCTTCGGCTTGTCGGCGGACGTCGCCTCGGGCGCTGGCGTGGCGAGGTCCTTGATCGCGGCGTTGACGTCCGCAGTGATGTCGGGCGCGTTCTTGCTGTAAAGGACGAAGGGCACGCCGGTATTGGTGTTGCCGGAGCTGTCGATGACCGCATCGAATCCGCGTTCCTTGGCGACCGTGCGAGTGACCTCGGCGATCTGGTCGAGCGACGCTCGCATGCCGGTGACCATGCGGCGGTTGATTTCCTTTTCCTGCTCGGATTGGTAGCTCTCGAAATCTTGCTGCAGCGTGAGTGCTTCTTGGCGCTTGAGTTCGTAGGCGCGGGCCAGCGAGCGCGCGGTCACCTCATCGAGCGGTTTCGCCTTGTCCGAGAGCTGGCCTTGCAGTGTTTGCAGTTCAGAAACGATCTTGCGGAGTTTTTCGGCGCGTTGGTCACGCATGATCTGCTCGCGCTCGCTCTTGATGCGGTCCTTGAGCGAGATGGTGGAGGGGAGCGCTGCGTAGATTTCCGTCACCCGCACCAGCGCGAGACGAGGGGCTGCGCCGGCCGTCAAGGCCGTGGCAGCGAGGGTCAGGAAAATAGGGACGGGGGAAGTCATGCCTGTGAGGCGGATCAGATAGCAACGTTTCCGGACCGTCAAGGTTCGCCGATGTCCTCGTTCCAGAGGTCAGGACGGGCGGCAATGAAATCGGTCATCAGGCGGACGCACTGCGCATCGTCGCGGACGTCGAGCTCCACGCCACGACTGCGGAGGTGCTCTTCATCGCCGAGAAAGGTGCGGTTTTCGCCGATGACAACACGCGGGATGCCGTA
Organism: Verrucomicrobiota bacterium; assembly: GCA_040387215.1. Taxonomy (GTDB): domain Bacteria; phylum Verrucomicrobiota; class Verrucomicrobiia; order Verrucomicrobiales; family Akkermansiaceae; genus Luteolibacter. Next base: position 29,408 of record JAZKEG010000016.1, read on the forward strand.
AAGCAGAATGGCCCCGCTGCACATCGGGCAGGGCGAGAGTGTGGTGTAAATGACGCATTCTCGATAGACGGCAGCGCTCAGGCGACCGGCGTTTTCCAGCGCGTCCATTTCTCCGTGGAGCACGGTGCTGCCCTGCTGGACTCGGCGGTTGTGGCCGCGGCCGATGATTTCCCCGCGATGGACGAGGACGCTGCCAATGGGGATGCCGCCCTCGGCAAGTCCTTGCCGGGCTTCGTCAACTGCCGCTTGCATGAATGGATCCATGGCTTTTGTATATGCAGCTCGCAGGCCGGGTTGCCATCATTTCCACCGGAATTGAAACCTAACCATCTAGCCGACGAGGATTCACCCATCCACCCGAAAATCCATGCCCAAAGTCCGTCTCGCCGGCACCGTCACCGGTGAAAATGATCCCAACCGCGAAATCCGCGCTCGTCTGCTTTACAGCCTCTTCCGCAAGGGCTGGGACATCTACAACTCGAATGGCGATCAGCGCATCTCGTTGTCTAACATCGAGCGGAAGATCATCGAGTCCGATGCCTTCGTGTTCACGCCGGGAGCGACGCTGGAGGACATGTTCAAGGCAGTTTCTATTTTTGTCGGCTATCAGACGCTGGATGTGAATCTAGCAGGAAAGCCGACGGTGCTGCTCAACTCGGATGGTTCGTGGAACCCGCTTTTCGCGCTGTTGAAACACCTCAACCGCATGGGCACCGTGAGCCAAAATCACGAGGACTACCTGTTGCTCGCGGAGTCGCCAGAGGGGGTGCTGGAACATCTGGAGGCCGCCCGTCGTGAGGGCGTTCCGGCGGTGGAGCGCGAGCGCATCGGTGCCAGCACCGTGCAGTCCTTCGACACGCCATTGCCCGCAGATCACGAAGGCAACGTGTGTGTGTTCTGTTCCGCCTCGATCGCCGATCCGGCGTATCTAGCAGACGGCTATCAGTTCGGCAAACAACTCGCAGAGAGCAAACTTGGCTGTGTTTCCGGCGCGGGCAGCTCCGGCATCATGGGCGAAGTCGTCCGTGGATCGGTGGATGGCGGCGGCTGGACCGGTGGCTCCAACGTGCCGCACATCATCGAGCTGGAAGGATTGCCAACCGGCATGTCGAGCTTCTGGCTGAGGGCGGACATTTACACCCGCATGGACGTGATGATTCGCAACTCGGACGCTTTTGTGATCTTCCCCGGCGGCTCTGGTACCGTGCAGGAAATGATCGCGCTGATGATTTTCAAACATCAGCGCAACCCATCGATGGAAGGAAAACCGGTGATTGTCTTCAACCGCCGCGATACTGATGGAAAAGCGTTCTGGGATCCGTTGATCCATCTGCTAGGGACTTGGTGCTTCGATAGCGAATTCGTCGTGGTGGAGGAACTTTCCGAACTCATTCCCACCGTCAAACGCCTCGTTACTGCCAAAGCCGCGCAGGCGACGTGAAAGAAGTCCGCTCCTAGTAGCTGAATGCCCATTCGAGCCCGGGCCGCTACCTCAATCCCGGCGCGGTCGCCATTGACCGCGTCGCGCCCCACTCCGCCTGCGTCGCGGTCAAGGATGGTAGCCGTAGTTCAGTCCACGGACCCGTCATAAGAGCACCACGTGTCGCGTCGCGACACCGGAACCCGTCCTGCCAGTCGTCCCTAAACAACCGTGTGTTAGAAAAACAAGGAGTTCAGTTCCCGATTTGAAGGCAGGAATGTGGGGAGTGGTGATAGATCAAAAATGGTGCTTTGATCTTTCTGTTCCTGCTTCCTTGGTTTCCTCATTTTCTCCATCACAAGAAACCCAGCCCGCAGCAGTTTCGGGTGGGATGATGCGGCTTAGTTTCATGCGTCTATCACATGGTCGTGACGGTCTCAATCGTCTGTCTCAGCCGCACGAGTATTTCTAAAAATCCCGCGATCCCGAACTTATACAAAATTTTGACACCCCCCGGCTTTACGGCTGCGGTCTGTGATTGGAGAATCCTTTAGTAACCGACGGCCATGGCTGGCATGGGGGCGGTTTTTTTGGGTTTGCGGTTTCTTGCTGGGAGGGATGGGGCGCTTGCGCCGAAGTGGGGGTGGCAGGCGGCGATGGCAAACACGGTTTCTTCGAGGGCTTGGAAGGTGCTGCGGGCGTTTGTGAGATCCTCCAGCAGCCGATTGAGCTCGCCGCTGATCGCGGGGAAGCCGGATCGATGGGTCATGGGAACGGCAATCCCGTAGGAGGTGGTGGCATGTTGCTCGATGCGGATGCAGTGCTCAATCATGGCGACATCGCGCGCGTAGGGGTGGTGGATGCGCGCGAGTTCGCGGTTTCCTTCCACCAAGATGGCACGGATGGAGCGGTGGGTGCGGGTGGCGACAGGGGAGGCATGGTGTTGGAGGAGATTTTCGAGTTGGTCGCGGCGCTGACGTGCGGCCATGGCGCGGCGGGAGAGCCAGCGCCGGAGTGGAGCATTCAACACACTGCCGGCGAGGACGGGGAGCTCGCGGGCGATCTGTGTTTCCATGCCATGGAGTTGCCATAGCTGATGGGAAAGGATGTCGGGAGGATGGAGGCGTTTCATGGTCTGGAGTGAGGGGAAAGAGGTGGCGGCCCCGGTGGGCGATCTACGGTTGCCCGGTTCCCCATACGGAAACGGCTAGGTCCCTCGAAGCGCGCTTACGAGGGGAGACGGGGCCGCCATTCTTTTCTTCGCAATTCCTGTGCCGGACGCAGAATGCAGGAAATACGCGGGATTCGCGGCATATCAGGCCCTGCGCCGCCTTGCATCACGCACGCTGGAATTGCGGCACGCACGAAAGCGGGAGCGAGCGATGAGGCAGAAGGAAAAGCATTGGCTTTGTGCCTTCTTCGCCGACTCGGCGGCTTCTTTTGGAACGTCGAACGTCGAAGTAAGACTCGCGTCGAGACGTAGCGAGCACGGCTTGCTGCGGGACGCAATAGGCGCTTGCAGAGGAGCCGCTGGATTCGCGATTTGAATGAGACGACAGCAGCCGGGCGAAATGAATTTCGCGGTCCCGGTGGGGAGATCAGGCGTAGCTGCGGATGGAGACGTGGACCTTTTCGTAAACGAGCGGCTCTTTGTGCAGCGTGGGCGGGCGTCCGTCGGTGTGATATTCCCAGGCAGAGACGTGGGAGAAGTGCTCGTCGTGGCGCTTGGCTTCGCCGGCTTGGGTGCTGCCGGCGATGACGTCTGGGTCGGTGTCGAAGAACTGGTGTTCGCTGCGGAAGTGGCCGCCGCAGGATTCCTCGCGGTCGCGGGCGTCGTAGCACATGACTTCGGCGAATTCGAGGAAGTCGGCGACGCGGCCGGCTTTTTCGAGCTCGGCATTGACCTGCGATCCGCTGCCGGGGATGCGCAGGTTTTGCCAAAACTCCTCGCGGATTTGCGGGATTTTCTCGAGCGCTTCGGTGAGACCTTCGCGGGAGCGAGCCATGCCGCACTTGTCCCACATCGTCATGCCGAGCTCGCGGTGGAACGAGTCCACGGTGCGCTTGCCGTTGATGGTGAGAAGTTTGTTGATGCGCTCCTTGGTCTCGGCCTCGGTTTGCTTGAACTCGGGCATGTCGGTGGTGACGGAACCCGGCTTCTGCGTGACGAGGTAGTTGGCGATGGTCGTCGGGATGACGAAATAGCCATCGGCGAGCCCCTGCATGAGGGCGGAGGCGCCGAGGCGGTTCGCGCCGTGGTCGGAGAAATTGGCTTCACCCAGCACGTGCAGGCCGGGGATGTTGGACATCAGGTTGTAGTCCACCCACAGGCCGCCCATGGTGTAGTGCACGGCTGGATAGATCATCATCGGTCCTTGATAGGGATCCTCACCGGCGATCTTGTCGTACATCTGGAACAGGTTGCCGTAGCGGGCGCGGATGGTGGCTTCGCCGAGGCGCTTGGTGGCATCGCGGAAATCCAGATAGACGCCGAGGCCGGTGGGGGCGACGCCGCGGCCATCGTCGCAGGCTTCCTTGGCGGCGCGGGAGGAAATGTCGCGCGGCGCGAGGTTGCCGAAGGACGGATACTTGCGTTCCAAGAAATAGTCGCGGTCGTCTTCGGGCACGTCAGCGGCGGAGATTTGTTTGGCGCGTAGCTTGGCGGCGACTTCTTGGCTTTTTGGCGCCCAGATGCGGCCGTCGTTGCGGAGCGACTCGGACATCAGCGTGAGCTTGGACTGATAGTCGCCGCTGACGGGGATGCAGGTCGGGTGGATCTGGGTGTAGCAAGGGTTGGCGAAAAGGGCACCGCGTCTCGCAGCGCGCCAAGCACCGGTGACGTTGCAGCCCATCGCGTTGGTGGAAAGGAAGAAGACATTGCCATAGCCGCCGGTGGCGAGAATGACCGCGTCGGCGGCGTGGGTGGAGATTTCCCCGGTGACGAGGTCTCTGACGACGATGCCCTTGGCGTGGCCGTTGACGAGCACCACATCGAGCATCTCGGTGCGCGGGTACATCTTCACTCCGCCCTTGTGGATTTCCTTTTCCAGCGCCTGATAGCAGCCGATGAGGAGTTGTTGGCCGGTTTGGCCGCGGGCGTAGAAGGTGCGGGAAACTTGCGATCCGCCGAAGGAGCGGTTGTCGAGCAGGCCGCCGTATTCGCGGGCGAAGGGAACGCCTTGGGCGACGCACTGATCGATGATGTTGTTGGAAACCTCGGCAAGGCGATAGACGTTGGCCTCGCGGGAGCGGAAGTCACCGCCCTTGATGGTGTCGTAGAAGAGGCGATAGACTGAGTCGCCGTCGTTCTGATAGTTCTTGGCGGCGTTGATGCCCCCTTGCGCGGCGATGGAGTGGGCGCGGCGCGGGCTGTCCTGATAGCAAAAGCATTTCACCTGGTAGCCCATCTCGGCGAGCGAGGCCGCAGCGGCACCTCCGGCGAGGCCGGAACCGACGATGATGACGGTGAATTTCCGCTTGTTCGCCGGGTTGATGAGCTTGGAGTCCATCTTGTGCTTGGACCACTTTTGTTCGAGCGGGCCGGACGGGATCTTGCTGTCAAGGACGTTGGACATGGCGGATTGGGGAAATGGGAATGGGTGGCGCGGCGAGGTTCAGCGGCCGTAACGGAAGAAGAAGATGGCGATGGGGATGGCGGCAAAGCCGATCCAGATGATCGCGGCGTAGGCTTTTGCAATCAGATCGATGGCGGAGGCGGAGCGTTTCGAGCGCCAGCCGAGGGTTTGGAAAATCGATTGCACGCCGTGGCTGAGGTGCGAGCAGAGCAGCGTCATGGCGATGAGATAGAACAGGACGACGTACCAAACGGAGAAGCCATCGATGACCATTTTCCACGCGTTGTGGCGGATCTCCCCGGTGGCGGCGAAGTGCGCGGCGTCGGTGTAGAGCGCGGGGTTGTTGTACTCATTTCCCACCCGCACGGTGAAGTGCATGAGGTGATAGACGACGAAGGCGAGGATGGTCAGGCCACTCCAAATCATGATGCGCGACGAGCGGCTGGCTTGGATGGTGTTTTGGCAGGCGTAGGCTTTGCGCGCGGCCTTGTTTTGGCGGACCAGCGAGATGGTGGCGGCGACGTGCAAGACGAGTGCGACGAGCAGGCCGATGCGGGCGATCCAGATGCCTGCGCCATGCAGCAAGTGGTGGAGAAAAACGGCGTAGGTGTTGAACGCGTCTGGGCCGACGAAGACCAGCAAGTTCCCCGTCATGTGGCCGAAGAGGAAACCGACCATCACCAAGCCGGTGAGGGCGACGATGAGCTTTTTCCCGATGGAAGAGGACCAGCAGGAAGTGGAAAAGCGGGTGATGGCGTTCATGACGAAGGAAAAATGGGCGTATCGGCGCGGACCGGGCGAGGAATAGACAGGCCGATGCGGCATTTCAAGGGGAGACTGGCCCAGAAGCGGAATCGGGCTGGGGAATGGTAGGATTTGCGTGAGGTGGGGGAGGCTGGGGCGATTGCCCAGATGCGGGCTGTCCATCGGCGGGTCGGCGGCGAGCCTTCAAAACAAGGAGCGGCGATCTCCGAATCGCCGGGGGGAAAGGGGCGATGATGAATCGCGCTTGTTCACGGATGCTGGGGATTTCATGGGATGCGGCGGACTCCGATCGGCCATTCCTTGGGATGAGGTGGATTGAAGTTCGCCATTCCTTGGGGGCGGGAGAATTGGCTCGCAGGCTGCTCTTCGCGAACCACATGGATCATGGAATCGCCTGAAAAACACAATTTGGGGAAAGTGGCTGGGGGAAGGGTCGCTGAGACCGCTAGGATCCCAAGCGCATCTGCGGCTTCGCAGCTCGTTTCAACCGTTTGTCAGTCGACACGCCCTCAGGCGGCGGCGCGACAGATGCAGCAACAGCAGCAACAGTGAAGCAATCCCAAGGCGCGCCGGCCACGGCTCAAGGCACCAGGCTCGCGGTCCGACACCTCACCACTTTTGACTACGCCTCGCCGGTGGTGCGCAGCGTCAACACGCTGCACTTGGAGCCACGCACGTTTCCCTATCAGAAAACGCTCGCGGCGGAGGTTGTCGTGTTTCCGGCGACGCGGGTGCGACGTTTCACCGACCTGTTCCAAAACATCACGCATCACTTCGAGCTGCCGGGTGAGCACACGAGGTTGGAAATCGAGAGCCGGGTGACGGTGCACAACTTACCGTTAGAAATTTCCGCCGTGAGCCAAGAGGCGGGGATGGCAGCCTTGAAGGAAAGCTCGGTGCGCGAGCTGGTGTGGACTTACTTGCAGGAAAGCCGCTGGGTTTCCAGTCATCCTGAAGTTTGGCGGCAGGCGTTGGACATCACCAGCGGGGTGAATGCGGTCTTCGCCCAAGCGAGCGCGGTGATGGCCTGGATCCATGCGGAGTTCCGCTATGTATCGGGTGTCACCGACGCGAGCACGCATTTGGAGGACGCATTTGCGCTGCGCTCCGGCGTTTGTCAGGATTTCACGCATGTCATGTTAGGGATGTGCCGATCGGTTGGCATTCCCGCCCGCTACGCGTCGGGCTACCTTTACAATGGTCCTCGCGACACGCTGGTCGGCGCGCAGGCGTCCCACGCATGGGCGGAAGTTTACATCCCCGGCGCAGGATGGATTGGCTTTGATCCGACCAACAACAACCTCGCCGACGAACGCTACCTCAAGGTGGCCATCGGCCGCGATTATGACGACGTGACGCCGGTGAGGGGCAGCTACTTCGGCACCGGAGATTGCCGGATGGAGGTGCTGGTGGAGGTGGAAGAAATCCGCTGAGCCGATTCTAACGATCCGTGCCGAAGCGGCCGGCAAAGAGCGGCATAAATTGGACGATGCCGAGGATGCCGAGCACCACCAACTCCATGCGATGGGCGGGGAAAATGAAGATTCCCGCGAAGGCAGCCGCTTCGGCGAGCGCCATGCCGATGATGAAAACCGGCAGCGCGGCCTGCGCGGTGGGGATTTTTGGCAGCACCAACCAGCGGACGAGCGCGCTGATCGCCAGCGGCAGCACTGCGACCAGCCACAGCGGCGACGCGTCGCCATCCGAGACGGGACGCGAACCGGGAATGACGAAATGAATCATCAGCACGCCACTGAGCAGGGCGAACCAGATGACCCAGAAGATGACGCGTGGAACGGGTTGCTGGGTGGACATGGCTGAATTCGCGTTAGAATGGCTTCCGCAGTCCCAGCCAAGCGGCGAAAACGCCAGCGGCGATGCAGAGGGTGAGCACCACCGGAGCGGGCAGGACCTTGCGCTTCACCAAGGCCGGTGCTGCGCCGAGAAACAACCAGAGCGCGAGTTTCACCATCCACCAGTAAACGTCCATTTGCGGCTTTTTCAGCATGGCGAAGCCGACCAAGGCGATGAAAAGCAGCGAGATGCCATGCAGCGCCGATGCGCCTTTTTTGCCGGATCCGGCGAGCATCGTCGCGCCGAGCGAGGTGAAAAGTCCGATGACGCCGGCGATGTGCAATGTTTTGAGGAGGTAGGGGTCCATGGGAAATTGAAGTCCCGCAGTCTTTCTAGCTGAGTGCGAGAAGCAAGGCGTAACCTGCCTGTTTCCGTTTGTGGGAATCGATCCTTCCGCGAAAGGACGGGGTCGAGAATGGGCTTGCCATGGCGCGGCGGAATCGCAGTTTGCGAGGGTGAACAAGCGGATTTGGAGAGGTGCGATTTTGGCCGTGGTGGCGCTTTGCCTTTGGCTGGGGTTGCGGTCTGGCGGCACGCTGGGTTCGGACGCGACAGTCGCTGGAAACGCTGCGGGACAATCGCGGCACGAGGCTTCGAATGGCAGCGATGACGCGGGGCCTTTCCGGACGAAAGCGTCGTCGCGCCCCGTCGGTGAGGCCCAGCCGACGCACGGCCCACAGCGCTTGCGGGAGTTCATCGTGCCTGCGCTGAAGATCGAAAGGCTGAGCTTAGAAGACGCGCTGCAGAAATTGATGGATGCCTACGAGATGGCTTGTGCGAAATCCGGTGAAACGCCCTTGCCGCTCACCTTTTCCATCGATCCTCAGGCAAGGCCGCGCAAACTGACGTTCCATCTTCCCGCAGGAAATTTCAGTTCCTCGGTGCGGTTGCTCGCCACCTTGGCGGGGATGAAAGTCACCCGCGACGGACGGGAGTTTCGCTTCGTGCCTATCCCCAAAGATGACACGGCAGTGAGCCGGGAAATGCGGGTGCCTCCAGATTTCAACAGCATGCTCAACGCGATGGCGGGAGTCATGCCTCCGCCAGATTTCGACCCCTTTGCCGAGCCGCCTACTGTTTCTCACAAAACGGTGAGCGAAAGCCTGCAGGCGCTTGGGATAGAACTCGATCCGACAACTCAGCTGAAGCTTGATTTTGCGGGAGTGCTGAATCTGGAAACTCGCAGTGCCGCCGATGCCGCCGTTATTGCGGAAATTACCAAGCTTCTCAGCGCATCCACACCGAAGCAGTTGAAATTCGACCCGATGGTGCTGGAGCTTGCCGCAGGTGCCGACTGGTCGCCGCCGGATATTTCGCAGATGACGGAGCCGGAAGTGCAGAAGGTGATGCGGGATCTGGCCCAACGCGCTGGAACGGATTTGCAATCGCTGCCATCCGTCACCGCTAAAATGGGCCAGGGCACGGCGATCGAAATCATCAACGAGGTCAATTATCCAACAGACGATTCCGGTGAAACGATGGCAACCCGCGATGTCGGCAAGGTCATGAAAGTGAAGGGCGGCATGTTAGGGTTTGGGCAAGAAGTGTCGCTCAATTACACGGATACGACCGTGGATAGCTCCACCGGAAAGCCTGTTTTCAATGTGAGGACGGACATGTCCGACGAGGGTTTTTCCAGTGACGGCGGATCCAGGTTTGTCGTCCAAACACGGCCGGATGGATCGAAAACGGTGGTGCTGCTGAAATCCACGATCATTGACGCCACGGGACGGCCGATTCGTTGAAGCGATCCTTACGCCTTTTCCCATGGCCCGGTGATGGCGAGCACTAGTCCTTGCGCCATGATGTTGACGAAGAACCACTTGCCGTCGGGCGAGAAGCAGCAGCCGGCGAACTCGCCGTCGTGGCGGTTTCGGGCGAGCGTGTGGATTTTCCCTTCCAACGTCACGCAGCGGACGTGCGCGGCGGGCGAGAATTTTGGGTCGATGAGGTCCTCGCACACGACGATGCCGCCCCAAGGAGCCGGGCAGAGGTTGTCGCCGTTGGTGAGCAGGTCGCTTTTTCCGGGCTGGAGGAAGAGTTCCAGCTGATCGGCGGCTGCGGCATCGGCGGCGGGATCGAGTCGGAAAATTTGTCCACGACGCGTCGGTCCGCCGTCGGTGCAGCAAATGAAGAACGCGCCGTCGGTGTAATGGATGCCCTCGCCGCGAGCGAATCGCGCCGCGCCGTCCTTGAACCCGCGTTGGCGCAGGTCATCCTGCGGCGCATCGGTGTCGGCGAGATCTATCCAGCGGACCGCGAGTTTTTGGGAAACGGCGGGCCATTTTGAGGCAGCATCGTAGTTGCGGAGATCGGCGGATGGCTGGTCGACGACCATCAGCGCTTGCAACTGGCCTTGCGAAAAGTCGCCTTTTTTGGCCGGGATGAAGCGATAGAGCAGCCCGTCGTTGCGGTCCTCGGTGAGGTAAAGGATGCCGCTGAGGGGATCGAGCGCGACGGCTTCGTGGCGGAAACGTCCGAGCGCTTTGAGTGGGACGGGTTTTTGGATGCCGATCTCGGCGGTGGCTTTGACTTCGAAGCACCAGCCGTGCTTGAGGCCGCGCTCGCTGGTGAGATCGCCGGGTTCCTCGCAGGTGATCCAGGATCCCCACGGCATCGCGCCGCCAGCGCAGTTGCGATCGGTGCCGGTCAAGGAAAGGAAATGCGCGACTCGCTGGCCGGTCGCGGGATCGAAAACCAGATTGGACGTGCCGCCGAGAAAGGGTTGCTTGCCATCCTTTCCTGAGTCGTAGCTGTCGGCGGGATCGAAGCCATCGGGCAACTGCGAGTTGTCTTTGAATGGGCCGCGGGCGTTGCGGCTGGAGTCGAGCTCGTGATTGCAAACGAGCACCAGTTTGCCATCGGGCGCGGCAAACGCAGCCATGCCATCGGGCAATCCGGGTGTGACAAAGCCGTCGTCCATCGGCTCGCCTTGCTTCGCGAGGATGCGGTAGGAAAACCCTTGCGGCAGATCGATGATGCCGTCCGGATCAGCGATCAACGGGCCGAATGGCTCGGATGCCGGGGCGACTTGCTCTGCCGAGGCATAAGCATGCAAACCGAGAAAGGCCAGGGTGCCGGTGTTGAGGAAGGAGCGCCGCGAGATCATGGCCGCAAGATGGGATGCGGCGACGGACGCTGACAAGTGGCATTCTGGAGCTGCCGCACAATCGGTTGCATCCCGGCTGATGCATGCAAAAGTGGCTGCGTGAAAAGACGCATCGCATGGATTCTCGCCGGGACTTCGGGCCTTTATCTGCTCATCGCGGGGCCGCTGCCCGATCCCATCCCGGTCATCGATGAAGCGACTGCTTTGCTCATTTTCGTGAAATCGATGGCCTTCCTCGGCTACGACGTGAGGCGTTGGGTGCCCTTTTTGTCCAAAGGAAAAGCGGCGAAGCCCACCCGTGCCGGCCGCACGGTGGATGTCTGAGATTGTCATTTCGCGCTGGAAGATGGGCGGTGCCGCGTTCGTAATGCGGCGACTTTATGGCCGAACCCGAAATCCAAATTCCCCGCCGCCGCAAACCTTGGGCGCTTACATTCTTCGGCCTCATCGCCGCTGGCGGGTTGGTCGCAATGCCTTTTCTGGCAGGACCACCGGATGGCGACAAAATGCCGGACATGGTGCGTTTCCTCGGCCATTTCCATCCCGTGCTGCTGCATCTGCCCATCGGCGTTTTTGCGCTGATCGTGATGCAAGAATTGGGAGCCATTTTCGGTCGGCGGCATCACGAGAAAGTCGCGAATCCGGCGTTGTTCCCGCTGTTTTTTGGCGCAGCCAGTTCGGTCCTCGCAGTGCTCGCGGGATTTTTTCTCTATCAAGGAACGGATGACTACGCGGAAAGCGTGTTGGCGGAACGGCACCTGTGGGGCGGCATCATTTTTGCCGCAGCGGCCATCGTGACCTTCATCGTGAAGGCGTGGACGGTCGCCTGTGAAAGCAATCCGGCTTACTATCGACTGCTGCTTTTCGGTAGCGTCAGCATCATGGGATTTGCCAGCCACGACGGCGCGACCATCACCCACGGCGAAGGCTACCTGACCCAATATGCGCCGGATCCCGTGCGCGTCGCCCTGGGCATGGAGCGGAAAAAGGACTCTCAGCAGTTGGTGAAAGTCCCCGGAGACGTTTCTCAAGCGATCCAAGAGGCGAAGACGCAAGGCGTGGTGGTTCCCTTGGCGACCGCAAAGCCGCTGGAAGATCGCATCGTTTACACCGACGTCATCGCGCCCATCCTCGAAAACCGCTGCGTCCAGTGCCACAAAGCAAGCAAGGCCAAGGGCAAGCTGCGCATGGACACCTACGAATTGCTCCTGAAAGGCGGCAAGGAAGGGCCGGGCATCGAGCCGGGAAATGCGGCGGAAAGCAACATCCTCGTCCGCATCGCGCTGCCCGAGGATGACGAGGAGCACATGCCGCCGGAGAACAAGCCGCAGATGGAAGCGGGCGAGGTGGAGTTGTTAAAATGGTGGATCGACAACGGCGCGGACCCGACCAAGGCGGTCAAAGATTTCGAAGTTCCAGCGCCTTTGCTGGAAGTCATCAAGAGCATTTCCCCAGCCACCGCCTCGGCGGGCAGTTCCGAAGAAGCCGCGACGGAAAATCCTCATGGCCCGACCACGGCACCGGATGAGGCGTTGGTGAAGGCGGTCGAGGTGATTTCCAAGGACTATCCCGGCGCGCTGAGTTTCGAAGCGCAAGGATCCGACAAGCTGACCTTCACCGCTGTTTCGCTGCGCGGAAATCTGGATGATGCGGGATTCAAAAAGACCGCCCCGGTGGTTTCCCATTTCGTGACCGTGGACCTTTCCGCGACCAAGATCACCGACGCGGCGGTGGCTCAGCTTGCCGAAGCCAAGGGCCTACGTCTTATCCGTCTCGCCGAAACGGGCATCACGGATGCGGCCATCGACAGCTTGTTGAGTCTAACCGCACTGGAATCGATCAACCTCTACGGCACCCAAGTCACCGACGCCGGAGTTTCAAAACTCAGCGCTCTACCCAACCTCAAACGCCTCTACCTGTGGAAAACCGCCGTCACGCCCGAGGCGATCAAGGCGCTGCAGGAAAAACTGCCTAAGTGCCAAATCATCACCGGCGCGGACGCGTGAAACTGGACGAAAAATCCGACAGATCGGGCTGATGCGGCGGATCTAACCGGCCGCCGGTTGCTGTTGGGAAATGCAGTGCAGCGTGCCGCCTTCTTCGACGAGGTCCAAGCAATCGATGCCAGTAACCGCGCGGTCTGGGAATAGCTCGCGCAGCAGGCCGAGCGCGCGGTCGTCGTTGCGCGCTTGGCGGAAGGTCGGCACCAGCACGCCGCCATTGACGATGAGGAAATTCACGTAGGATGCGGGCAGCACGGGCAAGCGCCAGCCCGGCACTTCGCAGGCTTCTGGCAGCGCGATTTTCAACACCTCGAACGCCCGTCCGCCGGGGGCGATGAAACTGCGCAAATCAGATAGATTTTCCTCAAGGATCGCTTTGTTCGGAGACGATGCGTTGGGATCGACACAGGCGAGAATGGTTTTCGCATCGATGAAGCGGGCGAGATCGTCGATGTGGCCATCCGTGTCGTCGCCTTCGATGCCTTGCTTAAGCCAGAGGATTTCGGCGACGCCGAGGCCGTCGCGCAGTTTTTGTTCGATCGCCTCACGGCTCATCGACGGATTGCGGTTTTTGTTGAGCAGCACCGCCTCGGTGGTCAGCAGTTGACCCTCGCCGTTGATCTCGATGGCCCCGCCTTCGAGGATCATCCCGCCTTTAAAAAGGCGCATGCCGAGGGCTTGCGCGACTTGGCTGGGGATGGAGTTGTCGAGATCGAAGGGAGGAAATTTTCCACCCCAGGCGTTGAACTCCCAATCGGTGACGGCCACCTCGCCGGTCGCGTGGTGTTTGACAAAAATCGGTCCGTGATCGCGGCACCAGACGTCGTTGTGCGGGTGGTCGAAGAGCTGGACGTTTTCGGGCACGGCTTTGGCGCGGTTGCAGGCAGCAGAAATGGCGGCGTGATCGGCTCCCGGCGCGTTGATGCGGACCGCTTCGTGGCGCGAAATGGCGGCGGCGATTTCGGCAAATTTCGCGTGCATGAGGTCGCGTTTCGCGCCGCCCCAGTGGCGTGGATCATCCACGGGCCAGGACAGCCAGACGGCTTCTTGGCGTGACCATTCGGGAGGCATGGAAAATCCGGCTGCGTTCATGGCGCGACCATGCACGCATCCTGCGGCGCGAATCCAGCAATCATTCCATCGGCAAAGAAGCCAGCAAACGATGGGTTGCGCGGCTCGGGGAATCCATCCAGATTCCGCGCCATGAAACGAGCATCGGTTGGATTTGTCGGCGTTGGGAGGATGGGATCGAACATGGCGCGGCGCTTGGCGGACCTCGGCTACACGGTGGCGGCGGTGTTTGATCACCACGAACCGCTGGCCGCCTCGCTGGCTACGGAACTCGGTTGCCAAGAGGCGAAATCCCCGGCGGAAGTCACCGCCGCGAGCGACGTGATTTTCACCGTCGTCACCGATGACGCATCGATGCGCGAGCTGTTCGATGGCGACGGATCGCTGCTTCAAGGAGCGGCAGGCAAAACCTTCATCCATTGCGCGACGATCAGCCCGGAAGCCCAAGAAGCGGCGGAACTCGCGGCCAAGGAAGTGGGGGCGTTCACGCTGGCGGCGAGCATGGCATCGAGCATCACCCAAGCGCGGCAAGGCACGCTCTATCTGATGGTCGGCGGCGACGATGAGGTGTTCGCGAAAGCCGAACCCTTGCTCAAGGATCTCTCCGCTTCGCTGCGTCACGTCGGTCCCGTGGGCAACGCGGCGAAGATCAAGGCGCTGGTCAACATGGTGATGAACATCAACACCGCAGGCCTCGCCGAAGGGCTCGGCCTCGGCGCGGCGCTCGGACTGGACCTGAACTTGCTTAAGGAAATCTTTTCCCAGACCGGTGCGAACTCGCGCGTGTTGGAAACCGACGGCGACGACATGATTTCCCGCGAGCACGATTGCTATTTCTCCGCTGCCCACGCTGCCAAGGACAGCGGCATCGCCAACGCCTTGGCGGACAAGGCGGGCATCGTCGTCCCGCTATCCCGCGCGACCGAAGCCCAGTACCAGAAGATGATCGAACTCGAACTCGGTGAACTCGACAAGTCGGGCATCGCCGAGCTGACCTTTCCCGATCGCGCTGGAGTCTAACGTTTTTCCATCATGACTGACCTTGAAATCCGCAACCGTTCGGGCGAACGCATTGACCACACCTTCCATCCGGGCAGCCGCACGGACATGCTTGTCGTGCTCGCGCACGGCGTGACGGGCAACAAGGATAGGCCGCATCTCGTGGCCTTGGCGGAAGGGCTTGCCGCACGCGGCTGGCCGTGCCTGCGGATTTCTTACTCCGGCAACGGTGGCTCGGAAGGACGCTTCGAAGACTCCTGCATCAGCAAGGAAGTCGGCGATCTTCAATCGGTGTTAGATATTGTGCCGCGTGACGTGACGGTTGCCTACGTCGGCCATAGCATGGGCGGTGCGGTCGGTGTTCTAACCGCCGCACGCGACCTCAGAATCCGAGCTTTGATCTCGTTGGCGGGCATGACGCACACCGCCGATTTCGTGAAGCGCGAGTTCGGCGACGTCACGCCGGGCAAGGGTTTCATGTGGGATGAGGAAGATCACCCGCTGTCGGAAACCTACGTCAACGACCTCTCGCAGATCCAAAGCACGCTCACGGCGGCAGAAGCCGTGACGCAGCCATGGCTGCTGATTCATGGCGATGCCGACGATCTGGTGCCTCTCCAGGACGGCCGCGACGCGTTCGAAGCCGCGATGTGCGAAAAAGAGTTTCTCGCCATTTCAGGTGCCGGACATTCGTTCGACGCGTCAAGCTATCCGCTGCTGGTGGACGCGGTGGACCGTTGGCTCCAAATTTCCTGCGCCGCATCCTCGGACCCAACGGCCGCTGATGGCACGGATTGAGTCGGTTTTTTGGATTTTTGCAGCGGTCGCGAACGGGCCTGTCCGGGAAGGGATTGGAAGTCCTTAAGGCATGCAAAATGCTGTTGCGCTCACCGGGTGGGTTTCCTAGTTTGCGGGCCACTTTCCACCTAGCCGTCGTATGAAATCCAAATTCCTCCTACTCCCCGTCGTAGCCGCCATCGCCACTGCCGTCATTGGCTGCAAATCCGGAGGCGGGGACACCATCAAGGTGGGTGAGTTCGCTTCGCTGACCGGCAAGGAAGCGACGTTTGGCACGTCCTCGCATGAAGGGACTGAACTGGCGATCGAGGAAATCAACGCTGCTGGTGGTGTGCTCGGCAAAAAAATCGAGCTCCTCACCGAGGATAACCAATCGAAGGCCGGCGAGCCCGCCAACATCGTCAACAAGCTGATTTCCCGCGACGGCGTGGTGGCCGTGCTCGGCGAGGTCGCTTCGAGCCGGTCGCTCGAAGCCGCGCCGATCGCCCAGGCGGCGAAAATCCCGCTGATTTCCCCGGCGTCCACCAACCCGAAGGTCACCGAAGTGGGCGACTACATTTTCCGCGTCTGCTTCATCGATCCCTTCCAAGGCACGGTGATGGCCAACTTCGCCACCAAGACCCTGAAGGCGAAAAAGGTCGCCGTCCTCACCGATGCCAAGAGCGACTACTCGAAGGGCCTCGCGAAATATTTCAAAGAGCAGTTCGTGAAAAACGGCGGCACGCTCGCCTCCGAGCTCGACTACAACGGCGGCGACAAGGATTTCAAGGCGCAGCTCACCACCATCAAGGGCGCGGCTCCAGATGCGGTGTTCGTTCCCGGTTATTATAACGACGTGGCACTCATCGCCATCCAGGCCAAGGAGCTCGGCTTGAGCATCCCTTTGTTCGGCGGCGACGGCTGGGAATCGGAAAACCTCCTGCAAGTCGGCAAGGACGCGGTCGAAGGCCATTATTTTTCCACCCACTGCTCGCCGGAAGATACTTCGCCGAAGATGACCTCGTTCGTGGCCAACTACAAAAAGAAGTATAACAAGACCCCCGATGCGATGGCCGCCCTCGGCTACGATTCCGCCTACGTCCTCGCCGATGCCATCAAGCGCGCGGGCACCACTGAAGGTCCGAAGCTGCGCGATGCCATCGCCGCCACCAAGGATTTCGAAGGCGTGACCGGCAAGTTCTCGCTCGATGCCAAGCGCGACGCGGTCAAATCCGCCGCCATTCTCCAGATCAAGGACGGCAAGTTCAAGTTCCTCGAAACCATCGCCCCTTGATCCGTTAGCCCGCGTTAACTGCCGATGTTTCCACGAACGACCTCCGCCGACCGCCAGTGAACGAGATTTCCCAACAGCTCGTCAACGGTCTGGCCCTCGGTGCCGTCTATGCCCTGATCGCCATCGGCTACACGATGGTTTACGGCGTTCTCCGTTTCATCAATTTCGCTCACGGCGATGTCTTCATGCTCGGTTCGTTCACCGGGTATTACCTCGCGCCCCAGGTCGCGAAATGGTTCCCGCTGCCGGGGTGGGGGGCATGGACGACGGTGATGATCCTGACGATGATCACTTGCGCGATCATCGGGATTGTGATCGAGTTGTTAGCCTATCGTCCGCTGCGGAACCGTCCGCGGCTTACGGTGCTGATCACGGCCATCGGGGTTTCACTGCTCATCGAATACACCTGCCAGCACAAGGCGTTCTTCGGTGCTTCGCAGAAGGCGTTTCCGAAACTGCTTCCTGCGGGCAATTTCACCATGGGCGGCCTGTCGTTCAACACGACGCAGTTCGTGGTGCTAGGCGTGACACTCGTTTTGTTAGCCGCGCTGACCTTCATCGTGAAAAAAACGCGGATCGGCATGGCGATGCGCGCCGTTTCCCACAACTCCGCCGCCGCCTCGCTGATGGGCATCAGCAACACCTTCATCATCTCCTTCACCTTCGGCCTCGGCTCCGCGTTGGCCGGCGCGGGCGGTATCCTCTACGGCATGACCTACACCGGCATCGAGCCGCTGATGGGAGTGAATGTCGGATTGAAAGCCTTCGTCGCCGCCGTGTTAGGTGGAATCGGCAATCTCCCCGGCGCGGCGCTGGGCGGACTCGTCCTCGGCGTCGTGGAAACCTACGCCGGTGGCATGTCGGGCATCTCGACCTACCGCGACGGCATCGCCTTCGCCATCCTCATCATCATCCTGATTTTCAAACCGACCGGCCTGCTCGGTTCCAAACAGATCGAGAAAGTCTGAAATCATGCCCGGCATTTTAAAAGATCCCCGCGTCCTCCTGCTCGCCGCCATCGTCCTGGCGGTGGTTGCCGGACTGGGGGCGGGTCAAATGAATCTCTATTACAGCGGCGTCGTCACCGACATCGGCATCGCGATCATTCTCGCGGTTAGCCTGAATCTCATCAACGGCCACACCGGCCAGTTCAGCCTCGGCCATGCGGGTTTCATGTCCGTCGGAGCCTACGTTTCCGCGATGATCACGCTCGAATTGCAGAAGAGCATGGGGGCCGACGCGTTGCCATGGGCGTTCCTCCCTGCGCTGGTCGCGGGCGGAGTGGTCGCCGCGATCGCCGGGTTGTTAGTCGGCGTGCCGTCGTTGCGCTTGAAAGGTGACTATCTGGCGATCGTCACGCTGGGATTCGGTGAAATCATCCGCGTGATTTTCCAAAACGTCGAAGCCGCCGGTGGCGCGAGCGGACTGAGCGGGATCCCGAAACTCACCGGCCTTACATGGACCTTCACGCTGGCCGCAGTCACCGTGTATGTCGTCGGTTGTCTGGTGAATTCCACTTATGGCCGTGGCTTCATCGCCGTGCATGACGACGAGGTCGCCGCGAGTTCGATGGGTTTGAATCCGACCCGCTACAAGGTCACCGCGTTCGTCATCGGCGCGTTCTTCGCGGGCATCGCCGGTGGATTGTTCGCCCATCACAAGACGTCGATCACCCCGCAGGTTTTCGATTTCATGAAGAGCTTTGAAGTCGTGGTCATGGTCATCCTCGGAGGCATGGGCCGCACCGCCGGAGTGATCCTCGCGGCGATCCTGCTCACGCTTGCACCGGAGTTCCTCCGCTCCGTCGCGGAATATCGGATGATCATTTACGCTCTGCTGATCATTTTCCTGATGATCGCCCGGCCGCAGGGGCTCTTCAATTTCGAACGCAAAAAGAAGCCTTTGAATTCATGAGCGCGCCCTTGCTGGAACTTGAGAATGTCACGATCCGCTTCGGTGGGTTGGTGGCCGTTAGCGAGGTGAACCTGCGTGTCGGCGAGGGCGAGCTGATCGGACTCATCGGTCCGAACGGCGCGGGCAAGACCACGGTTTTCAACATGATCACCGGCGTCTATCAGCCGACCGGTGGCAAGATCACTTTCGCCGGAAAACCGACGGCTGGCCAGAAACCGCACGTCCTCACGAAGAGCGGCATGGCCCGGACGTTCCAGAACATCCGCCTGTTCGATTCGATGAGCGTCTTCGACAACGTGCGCGCCGCCACTCAGCTCCACCGCGCCCACGGCATCCGCCAGGCGCTCTGGCGCGGCCGCTCCCATCAGGCGGGCGAGAAGGAAGTCGAGGATCGCGTGCTCGAACTGCTGGAAGTCTTTTCACTGCAGGACTACCGCGACGAACTGGCGAAAAGCCTGCCCTACGGCGGCCAGCGGCGTTTGGAAATTGTCCGTGCCATGGCCACCCAACCCAAACTCCTGCTGCTAGACGAACCCGCCGCCGGGATGAATCCATCGGAAAAAGAAGACCTGATGCATCTCATCGAGTTCATCCGCAAGCGCTTCGGCATGGCCATCCTGCTCGTCGAACACGACATGAAGGTCGTCATGGGCATCTGCGAACGCATCGCCGTCCTCGAATACGGCCGCAAGATCGCCGAGGGCAATCCAAAGGAAATCCAGTGCCACCCCAAAGTCATCGAAGCCTATCTGGGCGCGGCGGCTGTCTAAACAATCCATTTCCATGCTCTCCGTCGAAAATCTCCACGTCTCCTACGGCGCGATCAAGGCGCTCCACGGTGTTTCCCTCAAAGTGCCGCAGGGCAGCATCGTCACGCTGATCGGTGCCAATGGCGCTGGAAAATCCACCACGTTGCGCGGTCTGTCCGGCTTGGTGAAGTCTGTTTCAGGTTCCATCAAATACGACGGCCAGGAAATATCCAAACTCCCGGCGCACAAGATCGTCGGTCGTGGGCTTTGCCATGTGCCGGAGGGGCGCATGATTTTCTCGAATCTAACGGTGGCGGAGAATCTCAAGATGGGCGCCTATCTCCAGCGCGACAAGAAGTGGATCGCCTCGCAGACGGACTACGTTTTCAGCCTTTTTCCGCGCCTCAAGGAGCGCGAAAGCCAGGCGGCGGGAACGCTCTCCGGCGGCGAACAGCAGATGCTCGCGATTGGCCGCGCGCTTCTGAGCAAGCCGAAGTTTCTCATGCTCGACGAGCCTTCGCTCGGCATCGCGCCATTGCTGGTGAAAACCATTTTCGAGCGCATCGTGGAGATCAACCGCGAGCAAGGACTTACCATTCTTCTCGTCGAACAGAATGCGAACCTAGCCCTCGATATTTCCAGTTACGCTTACGTTTTGGAAACCGGTAAGGTTCTGCTAGAGGGGCCATCCGCCCAACTCAAGGCAGATCCAAAAGTTCAAGAATGTTATCTCGGCGCTTAAGTTGCATCGTCTGATGGCCGCGATGGATTTTCGCCGCGGTGCCAGCCGGGGAGCAGGAAAATGGAAACTCCCATGCTCAAGGTGATGCCGATGACGGCGACGGTTCCTAGGCTCACCAGCGCCTCGCTGGAGGAAAATATCAACGAACCGAAGCCGATCACGTTTGACGCACCGCAGAACAGCAATGCCTTTCCGGTGCCTTGCCAGAGGTCTTTGAAGTCACCACCGGTGCGGCGCAGGCTCAGGGTGACGTGGATTGCGTAGTCAATGCCTGTCCCTAGCAGGAGAGGCGTCGCCATCAGGTTGACGAAGTTCCATTTCAATCCGGTTAGGCTCATGATCGCCAGCAGCACCAGCGTACTGATGGCCATCGCGAACAAGGCGAGCGACACATCGCCGACGCGGCGAAAGATGAAAAACATCATGCCGACCAGCAGGACAAACATCGGTGCCAGCATGCGGGTCATGTCCTCGCGGACGAGTTTGGAAATCGCCGGTTTAAAAAGGCTCCAGCCGCTCAACCAGATTCCGTCGCCCGTCATCGCACGGAATTTTGGATAATCCTCGCCGGATGGATCTACGCCGTCGGCTGGATTCAATGAACCTAACAAATAGCCGCCGCCACCGTCTTTGCGGGAAAGGAAGAG
Organism: Verrucomicrobiota bacterium; assembly: GCA_040387215.1. Taxonomy (GTDB): domain Bacteria; phylum Verrucomicrobiota; class Verrucomicrobiia; order Verrucomicrobiales; family Akkermansiaceae; genus Luteolibacter. The sequence goes on from JAZKEG010000016.1 coordinate 50,327, forward strand.
TCGCATCACCTCGCGCGCGGAGGCCGATTGAGGAAATAGCAACTCGCTGCGCTTCGCTTGCTGCGCCAGCGCACTGAGCACCGCCTTGCCCAGCGCAAGGCCATCTTCCGCGAAGCCAGCGGTATCCGCCTCTAGCAGCAGTCGTTCGCGGTCCTTGGCGAGCTGCGTCAGCACAGGTCGATTCTTTTCTTGCGCTGCGGCATCAGGCCACCAGCCGACGGGCAGGGTGCCGCTGCGAACAAAGCCGTATTTTTGCGCGGTTATTAGCCTCTGCTCAGCCTGCATGAGTTTTTCCAGCATCGCGGCATCGCTGTCTGCCTCGATCACCACACCGAGCGATTCCCCCCCGAACGCGGGAAATGCTTGTTGGATCTTTTCGAACGTCTCCATCGCCTCGCTGTTGCGCGGGCGCATGATTTTGGAACTGAACTCCGCGCCCGGCAGCCCGTGCATGGTTAGAATGAGGAGGCTTACCAACGCCAAAAAGCCAGTGATCGCCCAAGATCGCTTGCGTCGTGGCAGGATGCTGCCGTCGCCACGAGCCGGTTGGCGGTTCACCCCAAATTTCGCCACGAAGGGCAGATAGATCACCAGCATGAGCACCGCCGCTGCGGTGAGGCCGAACGCGACAATGCTGCCGAGCTGCGCCATGCCCGGCAGGCCGCCGAGGTTGAGCGCAAGAAAGACCATCGTGGTGGTGAGCGCGCCAAAGAGCACCGGCTTGCCGCTCGCCGCGAGCAGAGCTTTGCGATTGTGCCCAGCCACTTTCGCCTCTTGGCAAATCACCAACCCGTAGTCGACCGCCAGTCCGATGAGAATTTCGATGGAACTCAGCGCCATGATGCTCAGCTCGCCATACAGCCAACCCGCGATCCCTAGCGCCACCGCGAACACCAGCACGAGAATGCCGATCAGGCCTAACAAAAGGCTGAAGCGCCGCTGCATCCACCAAAACAGGATGCCGATCAGCCCCAACGTGATGCTGATCGAGCCGCTCAGATCGTTTTCCATGGCCACGCCGATCTCCGAGGAAAACGCCGGTTCACCGGTGAGCTGGACCTGCAATCCGGCCCCATCGGACGTCTGCCAGCGGGCGATGGATTGGCGCAGTTTCTTGAGCCAAACATCCGCGTCGCGGTAGCCTGCGATGGGGGTGGGGGAGTCGGCAAAAAGAAGGTGCGTCCGCCCGTCCGCGCTCTCGAACGCCTCGCCGCCTTGGCCGGACGAGTCCATCAGCGAGGTCACTGCCGGGTGTTTGAGGAAACCGAAGGGATCGTGCGCCTGCATCACCATGTCGATGCCTTCCATCGAGGTGGCGACTCGTTCTAACGAATCGCACAGCGTGGCGACGGATTCATCTGGGGAAAGCCGTGCGGCTTGCGCGGCGGTGACGGTGGGATCTCCGTTGAGCCAGAGATAGGCTAACAACTCGGCGATACCCTCAGGCTCTTCGTGCCAGCGCGGCTTCCAGCGGGCGTGCTTGACCAGTCCCTCTGCCTCCAGCGTTGCACCCAGCGAGTCTGCGGCGAGCGACAGGCTGCCCGCATCTTCCTCGCCGCCGCTTATCACCAAGATCAGCTCGTCGTTGCGTGAAAACGCTTCGTGAAACGCTTTCAGCCCCTTCACCTCCGGCAACTCGCCCGGCATCATCGACAGAATATCGGTGTCGAAACGCAGCCGTGTCAGGCCGAACGACGCCACCAGGATGGAAGCGACGAGGATGAAAGGAACGGCCAGACGGCGGAACATGCGCGGACTCAAGCGGGAATACGCACCGCCTGCAACCCGCGCATCCATCGAGCGAAGAGATTCCGGCAGCAATCTCAAGGAATGGCGATCTCCGAATCGCCATGATGCTTAGCAAGCCCATGAAAAGAGCTTCGCACCCAGCCATATCATCTCAGGAGCTTGGCGGATCGGAGTCCGCCACTCCTTGTGAAATCATCCCACTCCGTCGTAGCGGCGAGTCTTCGAATGGAGACTCGCCGGATACGTCGGCATGGTTGGTGAAATTAGGCGGCTTCTTGCTTCTTCCCGACGATGATCGAAGTCACGACGCCGGTGATAAGAATGCCGAGGATTACGCCGAGGACGACGAGGTTGAAGGAATCTCCCAGCCAGACTTTGAGCCATTTCGCGGTGAGCATTTTCACGCCGACGACGAGCAGGATGAGCGAGAGCGCAGGCTTGAGATAGCGGAACTGGTTGATCATTCCAGCGAGCGCGAAATAGAGCGAGCGCAGGCCAAGAATGGCGAAGACATTGCTGGTGAAAACCAGGAAGGGGTCAGCGGTGATGGAGAAAATCGCGGGGATGGAATCGACCGCGAAGATCAGGTCGGTCACCTCCACCAAGATCAGCGCCACCGCCAGCGGGGTGAAGAGCCATTTTCCGTTAGGGGCGGATTCCACGACGGGATCGACCACTACGGCCTCACCGGGTTCGGCGGCTTCATGGGAGCTGTCGCTGCCCGCTTTGACCATGAAATGCTGACCGTGGAAATTGCGAGTGATGGGAAAACGCTTCGTCAGCCAGCGGACGACCGGGTTGTTTTCCGGATGCTCTTCCTTTTCCTTCATGAAAAGCATCTTGAAGGCGGTGAGGATGAGGAAGACGCCGAAGACGTAGAGCACCCCATGGAAATTGTTTACCAGGGCGGAACCCAAGCCAATCATCGCGCCGCGCATCAGCAGAGCTCCCAGAATTCCCCAGAACAGGACACGATGTTGGTAGCGTGCGGGCACGGAGAGCGAGCCGAAGACCATCGCGATGACAAAAATATTGTCCACGCTCAGCGACTTCTCGACCACGTATCCTGTTAGGTATTTAGTGGCGGCCAATTTGCCATTGTTGATCATGTCATCCACGCTGTCTGGCGTCACGCCGAGGCCGTGCCAGTGGGCGTCGTAGGCGAAGTAAACAAGCACCGAAAAGGAGAGACCTAGGGTAATCCACACGGCCGACCAGCCGAGCGATTCTTTAAAGCCTACGACGTGGGATTTTCGGTGAAACACCCCCAAGTCCAGCGCCAGCATCAACAACACAAACCCGATAAAAATAGCCCACGGCAAAATCATGACGGAGGCTGCAAGCGGACCCCTGAACTGGCGATTGGAATCTGGTTTTGATTTTCCATCGAAGGCCTGCGACGGGGCGTTTCTTGGAGCCCCGTGATCGCCCCCACGACGTGACGAATGCGGGTTGTCGCCCGCCGACTCAAGTGCCAATCTGCGGCCGCACATGGCCCGCCAATACACGCTCCACCGCACGAAATCCGCTCCGGCGTCCGGCATCGACTACGTGGCGGCGCTCAATGCGGAGCAATACGAAGCGGTGTCGTCGCCCCCGGGCAAGGCGCTGGTCATCGCCGGTGCAGGATCGGGGAAAACGCGGACCTTGACCTACCGCGTGGCGTGGTTGCTCGACCACGAGGTAGGGGCCAACCAAGTGCTGCTGCTCACCTTCACCAACAAGGCGGCGCGCGAGATGATCGAGCGGGTGAGGGAACTCGTGCCGCACGACACGTCGGACCTGTGGGCTGGCACCTTCCACTCGATAGGCAGCCGTATCCTGCGCCGCCATGCGGAAGACATCGGCTTCACGCGTTCGTTTTCCATCCTCGATCGCGACGACCAGAAATCCCTGCTCAATGCGGTGATCGCGACCTGCGACATCGACACCAAGCAACGCCGCTTTCCCAAGGCGGATGTGCTCGCGTCGATGTTCAGCTTGATCGAAAACACCGGCGCATCGTTGGAAGAGGTGATCGCCGCGCGCTACGATCATTTCTACGATTGGATGGAAAAAATCGAACTCGTGCGCAGCGGCTACATCGCGAAGAAGCTGGAAACGAATTCGATGGATTTCGATGACTTGTTAGTCACGACGGTGAAACTTTTCGAGGAGCACCCCGATGTGCTGGAACTCTATCAGGTGAAGTTTCGCCATGTGTTGGTGGACGAGTATCAGGACACAAACTCGGTGCAGGGCCGCATGATCGACCTGCTGGTAGGGGCGAAAAACAGCCTGATGGCGGTGGGCGACGACGCGCAGTCGATCTATTCGTGGCGTGGCGCGGACATGGCGCACATCCTCGGGTTTCCGGTGCGCTACCCGGGCGCTAAAGTTTTCACGATCGAGACCAACTACCGCAGCGTGCCGGAAATTCTCGAACTCTCAAACGCGGCGATACGAGCGAACACGGGACGCTTTGAAAAGGACCTGCGCTCGTCGCGCGAGGAAGCGGGTGCGAAGCCGGCCTTGGTCGCCTTAGCGGATCCACGGACGCAGGCGGCGTTCATTGCGCAGAGGATGTTAGAGCTGCGCGACGAGGGAATCCCGCTGGAGGAAATGGCTGTGTTGTATCGTGCGCATTTCCAGAGCTTGGAGGTGCAGATGGAGCTGACGGTGCGAGGCATTCCCTTCGGCATCACCAGCGGGTTGCGGTTTTTCGAGCAGGCGCACATCAAAGACATTTCCGCCTTCATGCGCTTCGTCGTGAATCGCAAGGACGAGGTGAGTTTCATGCGCATGGTTGGACTGTTGCCGGGATGCGGCCCGGTTTCCGCGCTAAAACTGTGGTCGGAATGGCTGAAAAGCGGCTGGGCCTCGCGCGAGGAACTGCCGCCGAAATGGTCGGACATCTTGCTCCAGTTCAAGGTGCCGAAAAAGGCCGCCAAACATTGGGAACAGCTCTGCTTTACGCTGGATGAGTTGACACCGGATGGCGAGTTCGCGCGCCCGTCCGACATGATCTTCAGCATCCTAGAAGGAGTTTATGATGAGTATCTCAAGGCGAGTTTTGAAAACTTTGAAAACCGCCACAGCGACATCGAACAGCTCTCGAACTACGGTGCCACCTTCGACGACATCCTCGAATTTCTCGCCCAACTGTCCTTGATGAGTTCGGTCGATGGCGAACCGACGGGCGACCGCCGCGAAGCCGACGACGAAAAAGTCACCCTGTCGTCCATCCACCAAGCGAAAGGGCTGGAGTGGAAAGTGGTTTTTGTGATCTGGCTGGTGGACGGGCAATTCCCCAACGGCCGCATCTTGGAAGCCGACGACCAAGACGCGCTCGAAGAAGAACGCCGTCTCTTCTACGTCGCGCTAACAAGAGCCAAGGATGACCTTTATCTCACCTTCCCAATGATGAACCCGAAATCCTACAGCGGTGACATCATCTGCCGTCCCTCGCGCTTCCTCGAAGATTTTCCCGCCGACCTCGTCGAGGAATGGCAAGTCGGTGGCTCCGATCCCTGGAGCGACGACGAACCGTTCTAACCCCCCGACACTACAGGGAGCGTGACTTTGGCATGCAGAGCGGTCCGCGTTAGAGCCAGTGGGAAAGGCTCATCCAGATGGTGCTGGGTTCGACCGTGCGATCGTCGGTTTTGATTTCCAGCTGCGTCATGGCTTCAAACGAGCCGGCGGGGATGAGCAGACGGACCGTGAGGGTGACGCTTTCTCCACCGGCGAGATCGCGCGTCTCAAACGGGTCCATCTTGAAATGGGGGTTGGCGATGAGTTTGGCGCGGACTCCTTTGAGTGTTTCGGATCCGGTGTTTTTGAGCACCACAGTTTCTTCAAGAAGCGTGCCGGGGATGAAGACGGGTGGGAAAGCCAAGGCGAAGCTCCCCTTTCGGCTGCTGCTCAGATGCTCGCCAGTTAGAGCCAAGCCAGGTGGGACGTAGGGGATGACCTCTTGGAGATCCACCGCGACCAAGGCCTCGGAGACGCCTGCGGATGCGCCGGCGATGCCCTTCCATTTCACCAGCCCGACGCCCTTGGCCCACCATTCCTCGGCGATCTCTGCATCGGCATCCACGCCGAGGGTGAAACGGAGGCGGATGCAGTCTTGGAACGTGCCTGCTGGGACTTTGACGCGGGTTTTTTCCACCAGCTCTGTGGTGCAAATGGTGTAGCCTAACTGCTTGTTGCCACGGTAAACGAGTGTCCGCTGGCGAGCCTTTTCCCCGATCTTCATGGTGGGGCCGACGTTGAATCCCTTGTCAAAGCGAAGCCGACTTTTCGTCTCGCCGGGTGAGCCTGGCACCGGCTCATCCATGCCATACAAGCGGTAACGGTCTTCCGTGCCGGTGTAGGTGAAGAGCGGCTCGCGCTTGGCTCCCTTGTGGGCGACAAAGCGGCCGTTTTTCCAAGTTCCACGTTCTTCGAGTTTCTGCGAGGTGAAGACGGAGCCGATGGGCAATTGAAACAAGTAGTGGTCCTCGACGACGGTGATGCGGGTGGCGGCGTTGGCTTTTCCCGAGCGCGAGTAAATCCAGCTGGAGCCTTCGCCGTTCGGAGTCATGTAGTCGGCGAGGGTGACGCGTTCGGCGGCTTGTGAGATTCCGCCCCAACTCATCAGCACCGCGAAAGCGACGGCGATTCCAGTCCGCCACGAGGGAAAAGTTGCACGGGGCCAATCCATAAGTGGCGGCATCTCTAGCACAGGCACCCTGACCGGCAAGGCGTTTCCGACGACCGATGGAGTGGGATTTCCCTGCGGAAACAGGGAGGTGGACAAGCGAAAGAATGCTGCGACACACTTCGTTCCTCAGCACTCATGAAAAACCTCACCCTCCTCGTCGCCCTCGCCGCCAGTGCGACACTCGCTCAAGCGGCGGAAAAACAGCTTTTTAACGGCAAGGATCTTAGCGGTTGGAAAGGCCAGCCGGAGTTTTGGAGTGTCAAGGACGGCGCGATCACTGGGCAAACGACCCAGGCCACGCCAGTGAAGGAAAACACCTTCCTCATCTGGGAAGGCGAGGTCAGTGACTTCATTCTGACCTTCCGCTACAAGGTCCTCGATGAGAACGGCAAGGCGGATGGCACCGGCAACTCGGGCGTCCAGTATCGCAGCAAAGTGGTGAATCCGGCGTATTCCGTGGTCGCGGGCTATCAGGCAGACTTCGAAGTGGGCAAAACCTACAGCGGCATTCTCTATGAGGAAAAAGGCCGCGGCATCCTCGCTCAACGCGGGCAGAAAGTGGTGCTTAAAGAAGGAGACGCAGCCGACAAACCGAAGATCGAGGTGACTGGTGAGGTCGGGAAATCCGAAGACATTCAGGCCGCGATTAAGCCCGGCGATTGGAACGAATACAAGATCATCGCCAGGGGCAAGCACCTGCAGCATTTCATCAACGGCAAGCAAACGATCGATGTCACCGACGAGACCGCCGTGGGCGCGAAGACTGGGGTGCTCGCCCTCCAACTCCACGCCGGCCCGCCGATGACGGTGCAGTTCAAGGACATCGTTTTGCAGACGGCGAAGTGAGCAGCAAATGTAGCGTCGCTCTGTGAGCGTCCGCGGTGCCCCGGTCTTCCTCAGATCCTGAACTCTCCGGGTGGGAATGGATGTGGCAATCCATAAAACCTAGCCGATCAGGGCATCTCGATTTCAAAATGGAACCGCAGATGGAAGAAGGAATCCCTGTTTGGATGCTGGAATTTACAGCCATCCATCATCGCAGAAACTCGCTTCTTTTTCTCTGAGATCTGTGTCCATCCGGGGTTGAGGGAATGCAATTGGAGATGCCCTGCTAGTCGATGGAACGCTTTCTCTGTGTGGTGGATGAAGACGCGGTGCTCGGCAGACGCTCACAGAGCGACGCTACAGACTTAAGCTCCGTCTAACATCCCCTTGAGGCTGCCGAAGAAGTTGTCGAGTTCGTCGGTGCTGGGGGCGGCGCCGAGGATGTCGTCGTAGGTGGTGTGGAGCAGGTGCTCGTCGTCGAGCTCGCCGATGAAGCTGCTCGGTTGGCAACCGGTTTCCTGGCCGTATTTGATACGGGTCGCGCAGTAGGTCATCGTGAGTTGGTCCTGCGCGCGGGTGATGCCGACGTACAACAGGCGGCGTTCTTCGTCCTTGGTGCCTTCCGCGATGCTGCGCGTGTGCGGCAAGAATCCTTCTTCGAGGCCGATGAGGAAAACGATCGGGAATTCGAGGCCCTTGGACGCGTGCAGCGTGATCAGCGTGGCTCCCTGCTTTTTCTCCAGGTCGTCCTCTTTTTCCGAGGCGAGCGCGCTGTGGTCGAGGAAGGATTGGATGGTCTTCTTCGGGCCTTTTGCGAGGTGCTGGCGCAGGCTGTCGATCACGCTGAAGATGCCCTCACCGCGCTGCTGGCGTTCGCTGTCCGTCTTGCAAGCGCGCTCGATCCACGGCGTGTATTCGATTTGCTTGATCAGTGCGTCGAGCACATCGGCGGGGTTTTCCTTCGCCACGTCGATGCGATTTTTCGCCCCGGCGATGGTGGCGACGAACTCTTGCACCGCGTTGGCGGACTTCGCACCTAACTGGTCGGTGAAATTCGGATCGCACAGCGCCTGCCAGACCGATTCGTGATGCTCGCGGCTCCAATCGGTGGCGAGCATGGCGGTGGACTGGCCGATGCCGCGGTTCGGTGCGTTGAGCACGCGCAGCAGCGGGACGTCGGCTTCAGGCGAAGCTAACAGTTGCGCGTAGGCGAGGACATCTCGGACTTCGCGGCGATCGTAAAAACTCTGCGCGCCGACCATGCGGTAGGGGATCTTGCGTTCGCGGAAAGCGAGTTCGAGCTTGCGGCTCTGGCCGTTGGTGCGGAACAGAATGGCGAAATCCTCCCACTCACGGCCGACCGCACCTTTTTCCGCGAGGATTTCCTCGGCGATGAACTCGGCCTCTTGATCGTCGCCGGGCATGGCGACGATGCGCACGGGATCGCCGTCCTTGCGGGTGGAACGGAGGATTTTTTCGCGGCGGCCGATGTTGTGTTTGATCAGGCTGTTCGCGGTGTGGAGGACGGCGTGGGTGGAGCGGTAGTTTTCTTCCAGGCGGATGATCTTCGGATCGGGAAAGAATTTCTCGAACTGGAGGATGTTAGCGACCTCCGCACCGCGCCAGCCGTAGATCGATTGGTCATCGTCGCCGACGACGCAGACGTGATAGTTCGGTCCGCCGACGAGCTGTTGGAGCAGCTGCATCTGGAGTGCGTTGGTGTCCTGGAACTCGTCCACCGTGACGCGGGTGTAGCGCTGGCGGAACATGTCGCGGACGTCGGCGTGCTCACGCAGGATCTTTTCACCTAACAAAAGGAGGTCGTCGAAATCCACGGCGTTCTGAGCGCGCAATTCATTCTGATAGGCCACGGTGAGAGTGGCGAAGAAGTCGTCCTCCATATCATTCGGCTCGATGCCCTTGTTCTTCGCCTTGGAGATGGCGGAGAGGACTTCGTCCGGTTTCACCTTCACATCCGCGCCGCCCTTGCGGACGAGCAGCTGCTTCATCATGCCGACCTGGTCCGAGTGCGAGCAGATCGAGAAATTCTTCTTGTAGCCGAGTTTCTCGATGCCGCCGCGCAGGATGCGGACGCAGAGCGAGTGGAAGGTGCAGACGGTCATTTCCTCAGCCGCCTTTTTCGAGACCATGCCGCCGATGCGTTCGCGCATTTCGCTGGCCGCCTTGTTGGTGAAGGTCACGGCGAGGATTTCCTCCGGCCGGATGCGTTTTTCCAGCATGTGGGCGATGCGGCAGGTGACGGTGCGCGTCTTGCCAGTGCCGGCCCCGGCGAGGAGCATGACCGGGCCGTCGAGAGCGCCCACGGCTTCGCGTTGCGCTTGGTTGAGGGAGTCGAATGAGAACGAGGAGGCCATCGGCGGGCGGATGAAAGCGCGGTGGCGGTGGGGTGGCGAGCGCGGAGTTGCGGGAATGTGGAGGCGATCGCCGGTCGCCGCGAATTCATCCAATTTCCCCATCACCGCCACCTGTGGCGACCGATGATCGGAGCTACGTGAGGTCCTCGGCGGTCAGTTCGGTGAGCTCCTCCTTGCTCCATTCGCGTTTCCTCAGGGTCAGGCGGACGGCGTGCTTGCGGATCGCTTTTTCGAAAAGGTTGCGCATGTGGCGGCCGTTGCCGAAGCCGCGGCTGGCGGTCTTGAGCTCGCCAGCGATGCGCGCTTCGAGCGCGGATTCCGCCGTGGCATCGAGCGTGTATTGGTTTTTTTCACAGAAGCCTTTGAAAATGCCGACCAGTTCCGGCGCGGTGTAGTCCTCGAAATTTAGGTGGATCGTGAACCGCGATTGGAGACCAGGATTGGTGTCGATGAAGTGTTTCATGTCGTCCGGATAACCGGCGGCGATCACGATCAGGCGGTCGCGGTGGTCTTCCATGCGCTTCACCAGCGTGTCGATGGCCTCGCGACCGAAATCGTTTTCGCCCCCGGAGACGAGCGCGTAGGCCTCGTCCACGAAGAGCACGCCATCGAGCGCTTGTTGCACCAGATCGTCGGTTTTCTTTGCGGTGTGGCCGACGTATTGGCCGACGAGACCGAGGCGGTCGGTTTCGACGAGGTGGCCTTTTTCAATCACGCCAAGCGCGGCGAAGATGCGCGAGACGATGCGGGCGACGGTGGTTTTTCCGGTGCCGGGATTGCCGGAGAAAATCATGTGCAGCGACATCGCCGCGCCTTTGAGATCGTGTTGCTCGCGGGCTTTGTTGATTTCCAAAAAGCGGACGAGGCTTTCGATTTCCTGCTTCACGTTGGCGAGGCCCGCGAGTTTGGTTAGTTCGGCGAGGCAGGTTTCGAGATCTTCCTTGGGCACGACGACCGGCGGTGGTTCGACCGGTACTTCCGCGCCGGATTCCAACCAAGCGAGGGTTTTCTCCAGGCGCGCCATGTCGCCGCCGAGCAGCTGATAGGCGAGGTTGCCGAGAAACAGGCGTTCGTCGTGATTGACGATGCCATCCGCGAGCACCACGCCGGCGGCGATGCGGAACAACTGCTCGCCCCATGCCGGATGCAGCTTGCCGAAACGCAGCGCGGATAGATCGTAACTCGGTTGGGCGAGCACGCGCGCTTCTAGCAAGCGATCCTGCGCGGCGGACCATTCCACGAGTCGACCGACATCGGCGGCGTATTGTTTCTCCGCGTGATTCGTCTCGCCGTCGATGCGAGCGGTGAGGAAGAGGACGAGCTTGAGTTCGTAATCGAGCTCCAGCGCTTCGCAGCCTTGCTCCGCGATCAACGACTTTTTAACGGCGGAAACTCCGCGGCTGGCGCGTTCGGCAAGTGGTGCTGGCATGCAGATAGGTTAGGTCAGGACTTCGACGGGGACGGTGTGCGGTCCGCGGTGGAACGACGTGCGGTGGACATGTTCCGCGCGGAGGGCGGTGATGATCAACGCCATGACGGCTTCGGCGATTTCCGGTCGACCGCAGGTGAAAACGTCCACCGCAGCATAGCCATGTTCCGGCCAGGTGTGGACGGTGACGTGGCTTTCCGCGATGACGACGACGCCACTCACCCCTTGCGGCGAGAAGTGGTGGAAATGCGATGAAACCAGAGTGGCACCGCCCTTTTCCGCGCATTCGCGAAAGCAGATTTCCAAACCCGCGACGTCATTCAACACCTCCGGCGGGCAGCCGGTCATCTCCGCGAGGACGTGTCTGCCTTCCGGGGCCGGAGGTGTGAAAGAGGCGATCATCAACCGGGTGTGGATGTGCCGAGCTTGGCCTTGAGCGCGTCGAGCTTGGCTTGGACATCGGGATTTCCCGCGCCGGTGCCGAGTGATTTGAATTCATCTTCCAAGCTGGTGCCGCCGGGAGTAGCGGCCATTTCCTTGGCGGCTTCCGCTTCGTAGCCCTGGCGCTCGGCCTTGGCTTTCATGCGGGCCATGAGATCGTCTGGGCTGCGCTTGTTCGTCATCTTCGCCTTGGCCTCGTAGATGTCCTTCTTGACCTGCGCGGCCTTGCTCTGGGCGATGATGAAATCCTTGTTGCGGCGGTATTCGGCGACTTCGGCTTCCATCGCAATGATCTCCTGCTTGAGCTCGGCGACGCCGGACTGCTGGCTCTGCCAACTTGGCTCCAGCGACGCGGCGCGCGCTTCGTGTTCACTGGCGCGTTCGAGCGCTTTCACCGCGAGGTCCTCGCGGCCGGAACGCATGGCGGCTTCGGCTTTCTGCTCCCATTGGAATTTTTCAGCCTTCTCTTTTTCGAGCTGAGCCTTGGTTTGGCGCTCGGTGGCAATCACCTGTTGGACCGATTGCTTCACCTCGCGGATCTGCTTTTCCTTGTCCGCGATGGCTTGCTCGAGCATGAGCTCGGGCTTTTCGAAACTTTCCACCACCTTGTTAGCAGAGGCTTGGCCGATTTTGAAGATACGTGAGAAAATGCTCATGACGGGAAAATGTTAGGCGTTGATGGATGGGCTGAGGAGTTCGGTGACGCGGTCCACGGCGAGTTCGAGCGCATCGAAAACGGCGAGCAGTTCCTGGTCGTTCAGATCGCCGGTTTCGCGGCTTTCCACGAGGACGAGACGGCGGTCGTCGGGGTTGCTAGTGTCGAGGCCAGCGCTGACGGGAAGGATCTCCGTGTTCAGCGCTAACAGGGAAAGCAGGAGCTCCTGGGTGAGAATCGATTCGATGTTGCCGAGATCGACTTCGAAGTAGATCTGCTTGTCGTCCACCTTGAGGAAAACGGGCAGTTCATCCTCGCGCTGGACGCGGAAGACGTCGTTAGAGAGTTCCTCGACGGTGAAGCCGTTGGATTCCAGGAAGCGTGCGAGTTCGTCCTCACGCTGGACTTTGATCAAGACTTTGTTCATGCGGTTTGGGGTAGGGGATTGGAGTTGAGATGGGTGGCTTCAAACGCGTCGTAGTCGGTGCGTTTTCCAGCGAGAAGGATGAGTTGGTCTTCCGGCGCAAGACGCAGGGATTTTTCAGGAGGCATCAGGGCGACGCCATTGCGGATTGCGCCGACGATTTGCAAATTGGATGGGTGGTCTAACGCTGCCATCTGAATTTCCCGCAGCGGCCGTCCGGCGAAGCGGTGGGGGACGATGTAGAACTCGCAGCCGGTGTCGTGCGTGGCCAGATTTTCGAAAACGTGGCGCAGACCGGGGCTGCCCATTTCCTGAGTGAGCAGCATGTCGGTGATGCCCTCGGCGGGGACGATGCCATCCGCTCCGGCGCGCTCCATCATCCGCAGGTTGCGGCGGTGGGCGAGTTCGATGACCACGGAAATGGATCGCGTGCCGCCTTCTTCGATCAGCCTAACCAAAGTGCCGGCGGTGAAGCTTTCCGCGTCACAGCCTTCGTCGCTGCGGTCACGGGCGAGGATGATCACGCCGGCAGCATCGGCGACTCCGGCGCGGACGAGCACTTCTTCGGAGGTCGGCAGGCCTTTGACGAAATGGATGGCCTTTTCCCGGAACTCGACAGGCAGTTCCGTTAGGTCGTTGGTCACGACGACGGCCGGACGGTTCGGGTCGGCATGGGCGAGACGGAATTGTTCGACCAGTTGGATGACCCGCGAGGTGGACGGGCATTGGCAGATCACGAGGTGGTTTTCAAAGTGCATGGTGGCGGTGCCTTTCTGACGTTTGCTGAATCTTTCCATCATCGCCTCGACGATGACTCCGAGCGAGTAACCGATCAGGCCGATGCCTAACAAGAGGCAGGGGTAAGCGACGAAAAATCGCCCTTGGAAGGTTTTCGGGAAATAATCGCCGTAGCCGACGGTGGTCATCGTCACCATCGACCACCAGACGGAATCCCAAAAACTCAGGTCCGGCTGCTTGCCGGATTCTGCGAGCAGGAACGCGGCACCGAAGATGAGATTGAGAACCAGCGCGATGCCCAGCGCCGTGCCGACCCGCACCAATGGCTTGTGGCGTTGACAGGACCAGCGGCGGATCAAGAGCAGAATCATCGGTCCCAGTTGTCTTCCCAGAAGCGGTCACGGTTGGCGGGTTCAATGTAGTTGGCGAAGTTGAAATCCGACGCGGGCGGGAATTCGACCGGCGCGACGATGCGGTCGGCCTCGTTGCCGCCGCCGCGGGTCGGGCTGGTGCCTTTGAGTTCGCTGTTGGCGCGGGCGAGCAGTTTTCCCAGCAGAGCGCCGCCTTGTTGGAGGATGTCCTCGGCGACGATCGAGCCGTCGATCCAGCGATCGCCGTCCTGATAGCCGAGCTCGTGGAGGTCGGTGGCGTTGTTGCAGACGCCGAGAATTTCATCCCACACGCTGCCTAACAAGAGGTCAAACTGCCAGCCTGCGGCGTTGCGGCCGAAGCGGTCCTCGCGGATGAAACTCATGAAGACGATTTCCACCGCATCGATGCCAAGGTGCTCGGCGATGGCGATGCGGACATCCTCGAAACGTTCGTCGTGGAGGTAGTCGCGCCATTCGTGCTCATCGAGAATTTCGAAATAGCGCTCGAAGGCGAACTCGCCGCTGCCCAGATCGACGGCGGAAAAGACATCGAAGAAATACACGAAGCGAGCGTAGCGCTCCATGAAGCGCTTGATGACATTCCGTCCTTCCTCGGACGGGACATACTCCTTGCTCTCGCGAATGAGGATCCATTCCTTGACTAACAGCCATTCCAGAATGGGCTCCAGATCCGCGTCGTCGCGTTCCAGCCAGACTTGGAACACCTGTGGGTGGTTGATCATGAACTCCAACAGGAACAGTCCGGCGAAGCGCAGTTTCTGCTCTTCGGAAACGGTCCAGGGTTCGTCGATGGTTTCGTCGGACATGGTTCTATCAGGAATAGGATGCGTCGAGCAGGAGGGCGATGCCGATGGCGGCGGCACCTTCGATGAGCGCTACGCCCCAGTTGCGGTCGCGGGCGATTTCCTCGTGAAGGCGGGCGTCTGGTAGGATGACGAGGTCCACCAGCCAGCGGCTGCCCAGCAGGACGAGCAGGGAAATGGGAATCCAGATGGCCAGCTCGACCAGCGAATCACTGCGGCGGATTTGTCCGGAAATCAGGATGGCGAGTGCCACAAGAGTCCCTCCGAATGCGATGCCCGCGCCTTCGTTGTCACGCTCGATCTCGTCGTGCACATCGTAGCCGCAGGTGCGCTGATAGATCGCGCCGAGCAGGATGAAGCCGAGTTGGCCGATGACGAAGAACACCAGCGTGTCGAGAATTTCCATGGCGAATCCGCCGCCGGTGGTGCCGCTGATAGAGGCGGAGACGATGAACGCGGTGCCGATGTAGGTGCCTGCAAGGACCGCGCCGGTGCCGACATTGCGGTCGGTGATCATTTCCTTGAACATCTCGAAGCGGTTCAGGAGAAACTTGCGGTTGATCCAAGCGGATGCGAGCAGCAGGGAAAGCGAGATGACGGTCCAGATGGCGACGGCCAGCAGTTCCTGCCAGAGTGTTTCCTTCGCTGCGCCACCTGAAATGATCACGCCACGGATGATGGTTAGAACGCCGAAGAGATAACCCGCGGTGGCGACGCCAACCGCCTTGTTGTCGTGTTTGGTCAGTTCCTCGCTGAGGTGATAGCGGGTGGTGAAGCCCTTGATCGGCTTCGCGAGCAGGACGAGGACGAGTCCCGCCGCGAAGTAGAGGATGGCGGGCGAGGTGAAGATTTCGACGACTTGGGAAGTGTCGAGCCAGGTTTGAAGGTGTTCGTTCACGGGTAGGATGGGTTTGGAATCATTTGCCGCCACCGAAGGAGCCGCCGCTGCGGGAGGAACCCGAACTGCTAGATCGACCGAAGCCACCGAAGCCCCCGGAGCGGCTGGAACTCGATGCTGAGGTCCTAGACGTGCTGGCGGCGCTGCCGAACGAACGCTGCGATTGGGTGGGATTGGCAAGGACCTTGGCCTTGGCGGCGACCTTGTCGGCATTGGGCGAGGTGGCGGGATTGGAAATCACCGGTTGGGCGGATGTCCTAACGGTCGATCCTGCGGTGCGAGTTCTCATCGAGCCGGTGTAGGTGGAGTCGTCCTGTCGGTTCCAGCCGCCACCGTAGGAGGTCGGGTAGTGACCATAGCCATAGGGCGAGGTGTAAGATGGGCGGTTAGAAAACAGCCAGTTCAGCAGCAGGAAATCGGTGAGGCCGAAGCTGGAGTGGTGGTATTGTCCGGGGCCGTAGAGAGACGGGTTTCCGGTGGTCTGGACGGTGCCCTTGTCGCCCTCACGGCTGAATTCGATGGTGGCGATTTCCTGGGTTTTGCCTGGAGAGATTTCGGTGGTGAGGGAAAACCCCTTGCGCTCGCCGCTGCCGTATTCGGTGACTTTGATGTAGTCGACCTTCTCGTCGTCGTTGAGGTCGATGTTATTTACGGCTTCCGCACGGCTGTTGAGCAATTGCTCGAAATCTGCGGCGTCTTTGGCCTTTTTCGCCAACACGGTGACCGCATTGAGATCGAGTCCCTTGGCATATTCTTTGAGGATCACGTCTGCCGATGGCGGGGGCGGGGCGATGCTTTTGCGGTTGCACTGCGAGACCATGGAAAAGGCGATAATGATCGCAAAGATGCCGATGCCGATTTTGGTGAGGACGTTCATGGGGTTTCTTCGATGTTCCAGCCTTGAAGGTGGTAGTGGTAAACGCGCGGTTGGGTAAGAGAAGTGAAATCCTTGTTAGTGGAATCCAAGTGGTTTTTTCCAAACACCAGCGACGCAGAAATGAGCTCCGGCGTGAGGTAGCGGGTGGGAATTTCTAGGGATTTTAAATGGGCCAGCGCGTCACGCGTGTCCGCCGCAGAGCTGCCCGTCCGGGCGATCCACCAGCCCCATTCGCCGAACGAGGGCACGTTGTCGTGATACGGAACGGCATCGAACCCGGCGGCCTTGAGTGTGCGGCCAATGCAGAGGAAGGCCTCCTTCGCTTGGAAACAGCCGCCGGATTGCTGGACGATAGCTGCGCCGGGGTTGAGCAGGTTTTCCAGGTGATCGTAGAAAGGACGGCCATAGAGTTTCGCGAGGTCGGGCGAGTTGGGATCGGGGAAATCCATGATCACCACGTCGTAGCGCTCGGTCACCGTTTTGACGAACTCGGCGGCGTCGAGGTTGATGACGTGAAGCGTGGCCGTTTCATGGAGCTGGGTCGGGAACGCGTCGTAGTGGCTTGTTTGGGAATTTCGGTAGGTCTCGCCTTGGCGGATTCCTGCGGCGGTGAGGCGGGTGACACGTGGGTCGGTCATGCTGCCGTCATTCATCCGGACGAGGTGGGGATCGGTGGAAGCGAGGTCGGTCATCATCGGATCCAAGTCCACCAGCGTCACCGCGCGGACTTCGGGGTATTTCAAAACCTCGCGCAGGGCCAAGCCATCGCCGCCGCCGAGGATGAGGACTTTTGCCCGAATTTTTGCGAGAAGCATCGCCGGATGGACCAGGTTTTCGTGGTAAATCTGTTCGTCCGACTCGTTGAATTGCAGATGGCCGTTGATGTAGCAGCGGAGATTACCGCCGTGATTCTTGGTCAGGATGATGTGCTGGAACGGCGTGGTCAGTGAGGTGACGATGGGATCGCGGTAGAGAAATTGCTCGGCCTTGAGCGTAAGGTCTCGGCCGATGATGAGCCCAAAGGTCACCAGCACGGCCCCCCCCGCGATTTCCAGCGCCCGCGTGCGGGGGCGGGCCAGGCGATTTCGATAGAGGAAATAGCACAGCACCGAGGAGGCAATAGTCGCCAGACCCACGACGAAGCTGATGCGGTCAATGCTCAGGTAGCGGATCAGCAAGAAGGTCCAAAGCAGTGCTCCCACCAGCGCGCCGACGTAGTCCATTTTGAGGACCTGCGCGAGATTGATGCGCATGTCAGGCTCTGCTTCCTCGTTGATGCGCATGACCAGTGGGATTTCGTAGCCGATGAGCAGGCCGACCGTGAATGCCAGCACGTACTGGATGATGATGTAAACCTGGGGCAGCAGCGCAAACCCGTGGATCATGATCAACGGCCCGAATCCGCCGAGCAACGCGAGCAGTACCTGCGTCGTGATCAAGCGATCCGTCAGCCGGTCAATCGGCGTGTGCTTCTGCAAATCCGCGCCCATCCCCATCGCGAAAAGCATCGTCGCGATCATCGTTGCCCATTGCTGGACCGAGTTTCCCAACAAGTCGGAGGCGATTTTGCTCAGGGTGTATTCGTAAGCCAGCCCGCAGCCGCCTAGCAGAAACATCAGCAAGCCCAGCGCCCAGCGGTCGCGGCGGCTGGGTGTCTGGGTTTCCGGGGAGCTCGTCATGGGCGCAGAGGCTGGTTCAGCTGGAGCGGGATTTGAATTACAATTTTGCGCGGCTTGATGCCAAGGCCGCAAGATGGGCAACGCGGGGGCGAAAAAGGCATCACGCGGACCTGCCAAGTGTTGGGCAATTTCAGGAAAGCGGAGCCAATCCTGCGGTTCAGTCGAGGTGTCTCAGGGAGAGCATCAAGGCGGATGCCACATGGATTTGGTGCGATCATCCATTCTGTCCGGTGAGTGGATGATAATACGGTCCTTGCCTGCGGGTATGAGGAGCTCCCGTGAAGGACTGACCTTGTTGTCATGCAGGGAAGGAAGCGCGCTGAAATTTTTGAAAACCCACCCGAGAACCCTCGATCGCCCATGAATCCCATCCATTATCTAACTTTCCAAGTCCCGCGCACGGCCGCGATGCTGGCAATCCTACCGGCATTTTTGACGATGGCCCGAGCGGAAGATCAGGCGATAGGCCAATCCGATTACGGAGATTGGACAGCGGCAGGAAAGGCATTTGCCAAAGGCCCAGTCACGGGGGAGCTGCTGGCCGAGCTGGAAATCGAGAATTCAAGCGGCGCACTCGTGCTATCGAGCGAGGTGGAAGGAGATGCACCGACGGGGACGCTGACTTCGCCGGAGTTTGTGATTTCGATGCCCTATCTATCCTATCGCATCGGCGGCGGCGATTATGAGCGCCACGCTTGCCTCGATCTGATCGTGGAAGGAAAAATCGTCAAAAGCGCGACGGGAAGGAACAGCGATAAGCTCATGCCGGGGGCTTGGGATGTGAAAGCGTGGATGGGGAAGAGGGCGGTGATCCGCGTGGTGGATGAAGCGGAGGGTCACTGGGGCCACGTGAATGTCGAAAATATCGTGCAGACGGACAAGCCGGAGGTGATGCCCATCGAAAAAGGTGTGCTCTATCAGGAAGCGCTCCGTCCGCAATTTCACTTCACCGCGCGCCAATGGACAATGGATCGTTTAAACCCTGGCCAAAGACAAGATGGCTGGCTCAACGACCTCAATGGCATGGTCTATTATGACGGCGAATACCATCTCTTCGCGCAGCGCTGGAACAAGTGCTGGATCCACGCGGTGAGCAAGGATCTGATCCATTGGGAAGAATTGGAACCTGCATTCTGGGAAGAAAAACTCGATTCGGCGGTGCAATCCGGAACTTGCGTGATCGATTACAAGAACACTTCAGGTTTAGCGACGGATCCCTCAAGGCCAGCGATGGTGGCATTCTGGTCGAGAAATAGCCCGGATCATTGCATTTCATACAGCTTGGATCACGGACGGACGTGGAAACATCATGAGAATAATCCCGTCCTAACATTCCCGGAGCGCGATCCGAAAGTCTTTTGGTATGAGCCAGGGAAACACTGGGTGATGGTGATGTATGGCAAGGGCAGTTATCATCTTTTCACCTCGGACAACCTACTCAACTGGAAGAACGAAGAGAGCACGATTCCGGATGCATTTGAATGTCCGGACTTTTTTGAATTGCCGGTGGAGGGCAAGCCCTCGGTGAAGAAATGGGCGCTGATCCATGCAGACGGACGTTATTCACTGGGCAGTTTCGATGGGCGTAAGTTCAGCGAAGAAACGCCGCGGTATCGATCCGATATGGGAGGGGATCAGTTCTATGCGACGCAAAGTTTTGATAACACGGACAAGGCGGATGGACGAAGAATCCAGATGGCGTGGATACGCGGATCGAACTTCAAAGACATGCCATTCAGTCAGCAGGTTTCGTTTCCCTGCGAGATCACGCTGCATGAAACTTCGGCAGGATTGCGCCTGTTCCGACAACCGGTGAAAGAGGTGGAATTACTGCATGGAGCGGAGAAAAAATGGACGGATGAAAAGATGATGCCGGGCGAAGCGGTGAAACTCGCGGATCGGGGAGATAGTTTCCGCATCAAGGCGGCGGTGATGATTCCGGCGGGCGCAAAACTGGTATTCAACCTGCGTGGTTTTCCCGTCACCTTGTCCTCGAAGACGGTGGAGTCGGGGACGGGGTCGCATAAGCTGCTAGATACGGTCGGAAATGTGGAAATCCTCGTGGATAGGGGATCGGTGGAGACGTTCGCGAATCGCGGCGAGTTTTCCTGCACGCGCTTTTTTCAGCCGCAGGTGGATGGGCTATCGGTGAGTGCGGAAGGAGACGGCGTCGTGATTCGATCGATGGAGGTCTATGCCTTAAAGTCCATCTGGGACGAGAAGAAGTGAGTTGCATTGATGGGGGAGATTACGAACTGAGATTTTTTACGAGATGGTCAGAGTTTGGTGTTACTCAATGTTAGGGCTGCTGTTTGGTGAGTGGGCTCATGCTGTGCCGGAAAAGCAGATGACAGGCATTCCTGTGTCTGCAGTGAGGCTGCTGGGCGGCCCATTTCTTGACGCTCAGAAGCGAGATCTGGAATACATGCTTTCGCTGGATCCTGATCGATTGCTCTCCGGCATGCGCGCGGCTTCAGGGTTGAAACCGAAAGCGCCTCTCTACGGGGGCTGGGAAAAGAATGGCTCAGGCATCATTGGGCACTACCTGAGTGCTTGCGCGTGGATGGCTGCTGCCACGGGTGATGAGCGGATACGCCAGCGCATGGATTACATGGTCGGAGAAATGGCGTCCTATCAGAATCATCGTGGCGATGGAGGTCTCTACGCCTCACCGTGGGAAGCGGATCGGTGGTATGATGCGCTAGGCCGTGGTGAGCTGCGTCTCAGCAACGTGCTGCCCTGGTATGTCGGTCATAAGGCATTGGCTGGATTGCGCGACGCTTGGCTCACTGGCGGCAATCTTCAGGCCAAGGCCGTTTTGCTTCGCTATGCTGACTGGTGCGGGACCATCACCTCGAAACTCACCGACGCGCAATGGGACGAAATGACGGCCAAGGAAATCGGCGCGCCCAATGAAGTTTTCGCGGATCTTTACGCCGCCACGGCGGAGAAACGTTATCTCGAGCTCGCGCGAAAGTTCTCTCGGCAATCCATTCTAACGGCGATGATTGAAGGGAATGCCGCAGCGCTTTCGGGTCGCCATGCCAACACGGAAATCCCGATGTTTGTCGGCTACCAAAGAATCTACGAAGCGACTGGCGAGGACCGTTGGCATCAAGGGACTACGCGGTTCTGGGATGCCGTGATTCGTGATCAAACCTACGCCTTTGGCGGCAATAGCATCTGGGAAGCTTTCATCCCGCCGTCTGAGTTTGAGCGCAAACTGATGGAGGATTGTGGGCCGGAAACGTGCAATACCTACAACATGCTCAAGCTGACGCGCCAGCTTCAGGAGGGAAGGTCGCAAGCGAGATATGCGGACTATGTTGAACGCGCTCTTTTCAACCATATCCTCACCTCGATAGG
Source organism: Verrucomicrobiota bacterium (assembly GCA_040387215.1). GTDB lineage: Bacteria > Verrucomicrobiota > Verrucomicrobiia > Verrucomicrobiales > Akkermansiaceae > Luteolibacter. The sequence continues at coordinate 71,662 of JAZKEG010000016.1, forward strand.
GCCAGCGCCGGAGAACGGATTTGCCTATTACACCCCGACACGGCCTGGCCATTACAAGCGCTATTCAAAGCCGTTTGACGCATTCTGGTGCTGCGTCGGCAGCGGGATGGAGAACCACGCACGCACCGGAAGTTATATCTATTCTGCCAAACGTGATCAGCTGAGAGTCAATCTATTCATTCCGTCTAGGTTGGTGTGGAAAGAGCAGGGCGTGGAAATCACTCAAAACACGCAGTTTCCGGAGGATGGAGTGATTCACTTTTCCGTGAAGTCGGAAAAGCCCGTGGAGTTCACCCTTTCTATCCGTTGCCCGACGTGGGTTGAGAGATCGCAACTCGCGCTGCGCGTCAATGAAGTGGACGGTGAGATGCCCGTCGTCAGCGGTGATGGTTGGATCAAGCTGAAGCGGACTTGGAAATCTGGCGATGGGGTGCGGATCAATCTCGTCCCCCGCCTCAGCGTCGAGACCACACCGGGTGGAAAATTCGTTTCCTACTTTCATGGTCCTATTTTGCTTGCCACCTCACTGGGGCAGGCCGGACTCAATGCTGAGGATTTTCATGCGGACGGCAGTGAATCTTTCACCCAGTTAGGTCGCAAACCATTGGCCGACGACCAGATCCCCGCGCTGCGATCAACTCCGGCATCCGCTCTCAATCTTGTTGGCAAGCGCACCCAAGCTGGCGTTCGCTATCCGTTGCAAACCACTTTGGGCGAGAGAAATCTGGTGCCTTTCTATCAGATCGGGCTGGAGCGTTATTCGATCTATTTTCCGTTACGACCGTGACAGGGGCGATTGAGGGCGGGAAAGAACAACCCCTTCGCTGCTGTTGGGTCTTGAGTCGGGGGCGTGTATGGCATGAATCTTGGCCTAGCCATGAAAGTCACCATTTTCAGCACCAAGCCCTATGATGAAAGGTTTCTGCGGGCCGCGAATCGAGGGGCAGGGCACGAATTGGTGTTTATCGAAAACCGATTGAAGTCCGAAACCGCGATTTTGGCGCGTGGCTCAGACGCGGTGTGCGCATTCGTCAACGACGAGCTGGACGAGCTGACGCTGCAAAATCTCGCGGAGGGCGGCACGCGATTCATCGCGATGCGATGCGCCGGATTCAACAACATCGATCTACCCGCAGCAAAGGCGGCCGGGTTGACGATCGCTCGGGTGCCCGCCTACTCGCCACACGCCGTGGCGGAGCACGCGGTGGCGCTTTTGTTGTGCTTGAACCGGCATATCCACAAGGCCTACAACCGGGTGCGGGAAGGAAATTTCTCGCTCGATGGGCTGATGGGCATGGACATCCACGGCAAGACGGTCGGGGTGATAGGAACCGGCATCATTGGTGGGATTTTCGCCCGCATCATGGCCGGATTCGGCTGCGAAGTCCTGGCGCACGACATCGCCGAGGACGCGGCTTGTGTGGCGGCTGGCGTGCGTTATGTGCCCTTGGACGAGCTTTTCGCAAAGTCGCATGCGATCAGCCTGCATTGCCCGTTGATGCCGGCGACGCACCATCTCATCGATGCTGTTACGTTAGGAAAAATGCGCGACGGAGTTTTCATCGTGAACACGAGCCGCGGCGCGTTGATCGACACGGAGGCGGCGATCACGGCGATCAAGTCCGGGCGTATCGGCGGGTTGGCGCTGGACGTTTATGAGGAGGAGTCCGAGCTGTTTTTCGAGGATTTGTCATTTGGAATCATCCAAGATGATGTGTTCATGCGGCTGACGACCTTCCCCAACGTGCTGGTCACGGGTCACCAAGCGTTCTTCACGCAGGAGGCACTGGAGAACATCGCGCGAACGACCGTGGCCAATCTATCTGATTTTTCGGCCGAACGGCTGTGCGCGAATGTCGTCGATTGAGAGAATCTTTTTTTAGCTTAAATCACTTGGTGAACTCCATTCCGAACTGAACCATGTTCCAAACTCGCCGCCCTATTCCTGGATCCTCGCCTGCGACGCTGTTTCCCCATCTGGTGGATGGTAAAGCGGTTCCGCCCAAGATCACTCTCATCGAGTATGATCGCAACACGTTCGAGGAACGGGAGATCGCTGATATCGGTGAGTTGGCTGGGCATGTGGACAACCGCAAGGTGACTTGGATCAACATCGACGGACTTGGCGATGTGGAGACTCTGCGGAAATTGGGTGAGATGTTTCACCTGCATCCGTTGGCCTTGGAGGACGTGCTCAACACAGGGCAAAGGCCGAAGACGGAGCCCTATCCCGAGCATTTATTCATCATCGCCCAAATGGTCTATCGAAACGATCAACGGGCGATTTGCGGCGAGCAAGTGAGCCTATTTCTCGGGAGAAATTTCCTCATCACTCTGCAAGAAGAGCAGGATTACGATGTCTTCAATCCGGTGCGCGAACGGATTCGCTCGGGGCACGGCTCGTTGCGCAAAAGCAAGCCGGACTATCTGGCTTATGCGCTGATGGATTCGATCATCGATCACTACTATCCGGTGCTGGAGGAGTTTGGAACGGAGATTGAGGAATTGGAGGAAGCGTTGTTGGACAAGCCGTCGCGCGAAATGGTCCACACCCTTCATATTTATAAACGCAATCTAACGGCCTTGCGGCGTTTCATCTGGCCGCTGCGGGATGTGGTGAACTCGCTGCTGCACGACACGTCCGGCTACGTCACCAGTCCGACGCGGGTCTTTTTAAGGGATTGCTACGATCACACCGTGCAGCTCATGGAGCTGGTGGAAAGTTACAAAGAAGTCACCTCCGGACTGATGGAACTCTATCATTCCAGCGTCGGCCTGCGCACCAATGAGGTGATGCGAGCGCTTACGGTGATCACGTCTATCTTTATTCCACTGACCTTCATCGTCGGGGTGTATGGCATGAATTTCGCGCCGAGCACGCCGGATGGCAAGGAACTGCCGTTGAACATGCCGGAACTCTATCAGCCGCACGGCTATGTCGTGGTGATGGGCGTGATGCTGACCATCGCGGTGGTCCAGTTGATCGTGTTCCGGAAATTGAAGTGGCTTTGAAGGATGAGTTTCGGGTGACCGAAGCAGGAAGAGCGACGGAGGCAGGGTTACTGTTTCAAGAAGCGGCGGATGAGCAGGGAAACCGCGTCGTCGCAGGCCTTGGAGCCGATGCCTGAGTCGATGGTGCAGGTGGCGACGGCGGCGAATCTCCGCCCGGGTGCTAGCCACATGACGGTGTAATTCATGGTGTTGGTGCCATTGTGATAGAGTGCTGGGCCGCCCGACCAAGGGCGTTCGAGGAGAACCCAGCCGAGGGCGTAGTCGGTGGCGGGTGGGACGATGGTGTGGAGGAATTTCAGGGAAGCCGCGGGCAGCAGAGCATTCTTCTCCGTGCCAAGGTGGAAGGACGCGTACCGGGCGAGGTCGAGGATGGAGAGGTGGACGCGTCCGGCAGGGGTGATGGCGGGAGGATTGTCGGCGTCCGGTCCGGGCGGGATGGGAAATGGAGCGCCATCGCGAAGGATGTGGCCGTAGGGCTGGGTGATTTTTCCCGCGGTGGCGGGAGCTCCAAAACCGGCGGTGGTGAGGTGCAGCGGGGTGAAAAGCCTGTCGGCAGCGAGTTTCTGATAGGAGGAGCCGGAGACTTTTTCCAACATGGCTCCGGCAATGGTGAAGCCTCCGTTGGAATAGACGTTTTTCGTGCCCGGTGGAGAGTCGGGCGGGAGTTTGAGCAAGGCCTTGGCCAGATCGAGGCGTTGCTTGGACTCGGGCTCTTCGCGGTTGGCGACAGTCGATGTCCACAGTTCGGGAGGAACATCGTGGGGAACTCCCGCGGTGTTGGAAAGCAGCTGAACGAGGGTGACTTCGCGGTAGTCAGGGGAGATTTTGAAGTTGGGGAAAACCTCGGCGATGGTGGTGTTCCACTGGATTTTCCCATCGGCGACGAGCATCGCGGCGAGCGTGGCGGTCATCGACTTGGTGCAGGAACCGATGTGGAACTTGTCATCGAGAGTGGCGGGCGTCGGGTCGCCGAATTTGCGGACTCCGGTGACTCCGGCGGCGATGATTTTGCCATCCAGAATGGCGGCTGCGGCGAGGGCGGGAACCTGGCCGTCCTGGGTGTATGCGGCGAGGTCAGCGGAAACGTCGATGGGGTCGGCGCGGGCGAGGGAGATGAGGCCGATGACTGTGGTGACGAGACGTCGCGGAACCGTGGGAAAGGATTTCACGATATCACCTTGGACAAGCCAGTGGCTGAGGCAAGGCGCGAGAAGTGTCAGGGGAGATCTGCCTGACTTGCCGCATGCTCGGCCGCGAGGCGCTCGCGGGCGGTTTCGAGGTAATGGGCATCAAGCTCGATGCCGGTGAAGTTTTTCAGCTGCTGGCGATGGGCGGCGATCGCAGAGGTGCCGATGCCGAGGAATGGATCGAGCAGTCGTGTCTCTTTGCCCTTTCCGTGAAGGCGTATGCATTGCTCGACCAGAGCGACGGGGAAGGTGGCGGGGTGCGGCCTTTCTTTGTCGCGCGAGTTGATGGTCTCATAGGGAATGAACCAGGTGTTGCCGCGGCAACGCAGGTCTTCGCCCCCGGTGTGGCCCCAGCGAGCGATGTTCGATTTGTCCTGATAGGGGACGCCTGCCGCGCGGCGGTTGAGCGGGACGGTGCCAGATTTCGTCAGGTGAAAGACATACTCGTGGCAATCGTTGACGAAACGTTGCGAGTTGATGGGCTTGAAATGGCCCGCACTGACAGACTCGCCGGCGCGGGTTTCGATGGTGATGGATTTCACCCAGTGGAACGTGTTCTGGAGGGTGAAGAGTGGTGCTGGAGCGTCAGTTAGGGCGAGGATGAGCTGGTGCGGCATCAGCGGGTTCGCGGGGGCCGCGCCGACATTGAGAAAAAATGAGGCATCGTCCGCCATCACGCGCTTCAGCTCGGCGGACCATTTTTGGCACCAAGCAAGGAACTCCTCGCGCGGTGCGGTGTCCTTGAACGACTTGTAGTGAATGCCCAGGTTGTAGGGCGGCGAGGTGACGACCACATCGAACGAAGCTTCCGCCAACGTCGGGAGGATTTGGAGGCAGTCGCCGTGGAGGAGATGCATCGGTCCTATGGATGTTATAGGACCAATTTCCATCACGCGTGGTGGAGCAGGATGGAGTTGGCGGCGAAGTGATCGGATAGAATGTCGGAAACGATGACGAGTGGGGTGCCGGTGCGGACGAGGTCTTCCTTGCGCAGGAGTTCACAGACGCGTTGGATCGTTTCTTCGATGTTAGAGGCAAAGGGCATCTTGAAGGCGCGGATGCCACGGGTCAGCGAGAGTTGGCAACAGACGCGGTCGGTGGGGGTGAAGGCGTAGAAGCCGGAGGTGCGAGGGCGCAGCATGCCGACGTGGTTGGCGAGCACACCGCGACGGGTGAGCACGACGAGGCGGGCGTCGGGCAGCGAGTCTGCTAGAGTGACGGCGGCGCGGGCGGTTTTTTGACGTTCGTCGCGAAGCAGGACGGTCTGGCCGAAGCCGTGGCCGCCGGAGCGTTCGATGCGGGAAGAAATGCGAACGAGCGCATCGACGCAGCGCTCGGGGTAGCGGCCGACGGAGGTTTCGCCAGAGAGCATGAGGCAGTCGGCTTCTTCGTAGGCGGCGTTCATGACGTCGGTGACCTCGGCGCGGGTGGGCGTCGGGTTTTGGATCATCGATTCGAGCAACTGGGTGGCGACGATGACGCGGGTGCCGAGTTCGTGGCAGCGCTTGACGATGCGGCGTTGGAGGATGGGGAGTTCCTCGAACTCGACTTCGGTGCCGAGGTCGCCGCGAGCGACCATGATGACGTCGGCGGCGTTGATGATGGCGTCGATGTTGCGGACGGCTTCCTGGTCCTCAACCTTGGCGACGATCTGGGCCTCGCCCTCCATTTTTTCCATGGCGGCGCGGAGTTCGTGAACGTGGGCGGCATCTCGCACGAAGGATCCGGCGATGTAGTCGGCACCGCATTCCACCGCCAGCGCGAGGTCCTTGTGGTCCTTTTCCGTGAGGGCAGGGAGGTTGAGGCGCACGCCGGGTAAGTTGATGTGGCGGCGCGATCCCATGGAGCCCGGTGTCTTGACATGGCAACGGATGCGGTCCGCCTCGACCTCGTCGATGCGCATGAGCAGCGCGCCGTTGTCCACGACGAGCGTGTTGCCGACGGCGACGTCGCCCATGAGGCCGTCGTAGTTGACGGTGGTGGAAAGCGGAACGCTGGCGGCGGTGCCGACTTTGCGGAACTCGACGACGTCGCCTTCGAGGAGAGAGTAGGGCGTTTCCAAGTCACCGGTGCGGATGGACGGGCCGGTGAGGTCGAAGAGCACAGCGATGTGGCGCTTGCACTTGGCGGCCTCGGAGCGGACGCGGCGTGTCATTTCGGCGGCCCATTCATGTTTCGCGTGGCTCATGTTGAGGCGGAACACGTTGGTTCCGGCGTCGATGAGCTTGCCGATCATTTCTTCGGACTCGGTGGCAGGACCCAGGGTGATGATGATCTTCGATTTGCGTGACATGAATTTGGAAAGTGAAGGGATGAGCGCGAATTGCGGAATGCATGAAACGTGCCGCGCCGAGGAAACATGGCGAGCCGTGGCATGGCAAGCCGGGATGGGGCCGTCTGGTGCGGGCGACCGCTTCAGAGGCCGGCCTCGGCGAGGCGCTCGTCCATCTCGGTTTTTTGGAGTTCGGCGGTGAACTCGGTGAGATCTCCGGCGATGACGCCCGTGAGGTTGTGCGAGGTGAAGCCGATGCGGTGGTCGGTGATGCGGCTTTGGGGAAAGTTGTAGGTGCGTATCTTTTCCGAGCGGTCGCCGGAGCCGATGAGGGCGCGGCGGTTCTCGGAGTATTCTGCCTGCTGCTCCTGCATCTTCTTCTCGTAGAGGCGGGTGCGCATGATTTTGAGGGCCATTTCCTTGTTTTTGATCTGCGAGCGGCCGTGTTCGCAGCGGACGTAGAGGCCGGTGGGAAGGTGGAAAATCTGGACGGCGGAGTCGGTGGTATTGACGTGCTGTCCGCCTGCACCGCCCGAGCGGCAGACTTCGATGCGGAGGTCTTCCTGCTTCAGCTCGACATCGACTTCCTCGGCCTCGGGCAGCACGGCGACGGTGACGGTGGAGGTGTGGACGCGGCCTTGGGTTTCGGTGGCGGGCACGCGCTGGACGCGGTGGACGCCGGATTCATATTTCAAGTAGCGGAACACTTCCTGCCCGGTGATTTTCAGGATCACTTCCTTGAATCCGCCGACTTCGGACGGCGAGCTTTCGAGATGTTCGGATTTCCAACCACGGAGGTCGGCGTAGCGTTGATACATCCGCATCAGCTCGGCGGCGAAGAGCGAGGCTTCGTCGCCACCGGCACCGGCGCGGATTTCGACGAGCGCGTCGCGGTCCTCGCTGGGATCGGCTGGCAGGAGGGCGTATTGGATTTCGGTGCCGAGGCGGGCGATTTCGGCTTCGAGGCCGGGGATTTCCTCGGCGGCCATGGCGGCGAATTCTGGATCGTCGGCCTTGGCGAGTTCCTGATTATCGGCGAGCTGGCGCTTGGAGGATTCGAGGTTGTCCCACAGCGCGAGCGTTTGCTTGAGTTTGCCATGCTCGCGGAGGATTTCCGTCGCGCGTTTGGGGTCGGCGAAAAGCTCCGGATCGCCGACGGCTTCCTCCAGTTCGGAGAAGCGGTCGCGGCGTTTTGAAATGAGAGATGAGTAGTCCATGCGGAAAAAATGCGGTGGGAAGGCCTGCGGGAAATCTCCGCAAAGGCAGCGGCGGGGCGAGGCGAGTGGCGTCGCTAACGGAAAGGCGCGAATATCCGCGACCTAGCCGCCGACCGGAAAACCGGGAGGGTGGGCTTATTGGCAGGCGGGCGCATGCCGGGAAGCTAGGGGAACTCGTGAAATGGGCAAGCCAGGATTGGTAAGGGAAATTTTGGGCGTGAAGTTGCCAGCCGTCCTAACCGAGGGGGCCTCTCATTCCTCGCGACCTGACCTGGAACGCATGAGGTGGCGGAAGAGTGGGCTGGATGGATCCATGTTGCTCGGCATAGGGAAGCCGCCGTATCCTCGTTCGGCGTCCAACACATCGGCATTGGGCATGCGTGGGCGTTGTGGGCCGGCATCTTGGTACCGGCGAGAGTCGAGATATTGCTGCATGCCTTTTTCAAACTCTTTGGGGTGCTCTGCCTCGATCTTGGTGAGGGTTTTGCCGATGTCGGCGGCGGGAACGAGATCGCTGCCTGATGCGAGCGCCTTATAAAAGGAAACCACAGCGAGCGCCGTTTGTCCGGCCGCAAGCTGTGTCTGAGCGACCGTGCAAGCCTCTAGGCCTAGCAAGTCCGGTTGGTTGTGAACCGAGGTTTCGACAAATTTCAAACGGCAATCTTGGATGCGACGAGCGGTGGCCGTGTCGCCGCGAGCGGTCGCTTCTTGGAGGGCACGCTTGAGGAAGTCATCGACGGATTCGTCTTTTTGAGCGTGCAGTTCGTCGGGCAAATCCAAACAGCGTGGCAGAATGAGTCGCAGGAGATCCGCGCGCAGCGAAAGAAAGTCATCTTGCCCGAGGCGAGATGTCGTGCTCTGAGAGCGAAAATACGGGCTAAGACTCACCGGCAGGCCCGCGAGGTGCTCGCGGTAGGTTTTTTCTAAGGTTGTCAGCGTGGTGACCGTGTTGCGGAGGGTGGTGTTGTCATGGCTAGAGGAGTTGGAATCGCCGATCATGGCGGAAAGCTTTTCGATGCCGCCTTTCATGGCGTCCAAGTTAGAAATGGAAGCGGTGACGGCGGCAATTTCCTCAGGGCTGGCGCTTTCGAACTCAATGCGAGCGATGATTTTAGAACGCGGGATGAGCGATGAATCTTGGCTGGTCATGTTGCGCAACTGCTGGATCGCGCGCTTGGTGTCGCCGCTGTTGCTGGCTTGCAGGTAGTCTTGCCAAGCGGTGACAAATTGGCGTGCGTTGCTCATCTCAGAGAGCAGCGCGCGGATGTCCGAGTCGTTGCTGTCGAATTCTTCACGGTCGCTTGAGTTTGAAAAGCGGTTGCGCGATAGGCTGACTAAAAGTTTGTCGAGTTCGTCCGGTTCGGTTGCGCGGGTGACCGCTTCGCGAGCGCCGTCGATGATGCCGCGCAACTCGATGATCACGGCGTGGGTGTTCTCTGCAAACTCCTTGCGCACCGCATTTTTGAACGCATCGATGGCCCGTTGGATTTTCTCGGAAGGTTCGTAGTTGCCGAGGTTGTCGAGGTATTGATCGAACACGCGCCCGTTGCTTTGGGTGATGGCGGATTGGACTTGGCGCAGGTACTGGCGGACCGCTTGCGCTTGGTTGTTATCGGGGGCGAGTGCTTTTTGCTCGGCTTGAAGCAAGGTCACCAGCTCATCGCCGAGGCGCGTGGTTTCCTCGTTGAAAGCGGAGGCAGGGAGAGCGAGGCAAGCAAGGATCAGTGGGACCAAGTTCTTGGGTTTCATCCTGTTTCTGATAGGGCGATGGCGGTCGGGCTGCAATCCATGAATGCCTGTCCGAGAAAAAGGATGTTGAATGGCCCGGCAGCTGCCTATTTTCGCATCCATGATTTCCAAACTCACGCTGTCACTGGCCGCCCTCTCGCTCGTTTCTTGTTCGGTGACCCAGACGCCGACTGGCATGGCGGTGCCGCAGACGGAGGCCAAGGTGGACGTGGCGCGCTATGCCGGGAAATGGTTCGAGGTCGCGCGTTTGCCCAAGTGGTTCCAACGGCGCTGTGTTTCCGCGACGGCGGACTATTCCGTCAATCCAGACGGCAGCATCAAGGTGGTGAATACCTGCATCCGCAAGGATGGCTCGACCAAGACCATCACTGGATCGGCCGTGCCGGTGGATGCCTCCGCGAACCGCTTGAAGGTGGATTTCATGGATTCGTGGGCGACGAATTTCATCCCCGTGCCCGCCGAGGGAAATTACTGGATCCTCGAAGTGACGCCGGGCTATCAGCAGGCCATCGTCGGCACGCCGGATCGATCATCGCTTTGGTTCCTGTCCCGCTCGCCGGAAATTTCCCGGACCACGTTTGAGAAGTTGAAAGCCACCGCCGCCGCGCAGGGATACGACACCACGAAGCTGATCGTCGATGGCCACACGCGCATCATCGAGTGAGCGCTTGAGTTCCCAGACGGGGTGGGCTTTCCTGCCGGCCATGAGCGAAATCGTCTGCCCCTTGTGTGAGATGTCCGAAGTGTTGGAGCACCCCGGCAAGATCGAGTGCCTGACTTGCGGCCACGAATGGGTGGCTGAGAAACCTGCGGATGAGGCACCGGCAGAGCGCGTGGTGAAGGACGCCCACGGCAACGTTTTAGCGACCGGCGACATCGTTGCGATGGTCAAGGATTTGAAACTCAAGGGAACCTCGCAGGTGCTCAAAGTGGGCACCAAGTCCAAACCGATACGGCTGGTGGACGGCGACCATGAGATCGATTGCAAGATGGACGGCCTGTCGATCGCGCTCAAAGCGATGTATGTCAAAAAAGTGGCACCCTGAGCGGGGTGTTGACCGAATCCAGCGGGGCGTCTCAGATCGATTCCGCAATGAAGAAATCCATACTCCTCCTCCTGGCGGCGGCCCTAGTCGCGCATGCCGAACCCTCGCCGCGCTGGACCGCAGATCAGGCCAACGAATGGTATGCCAAGCAGGCGTGGCCCATCGGCGCGAATTACGTGCCGGCCAACGCGATCAACCAGTTGGAAATGTGGCAGCTGGAGACGTTTGATCCCGAGCGCATCGATCTGGAACTCGGCTGGGCGGCGGGACTTGGCTTCAACACGATGCGCGTGTTCCTGCACGACATTCCTTGGCAGAGCGATTCTGCAGGGTTCATTCAACGCATCGAACGCTTCTTGGAAATCTGCGAGAAACACAAGATTCGCCCCATGCTGGTCCTCTTTGACAGCGTCTGGAATCCCCAACCCAAGGCGGGCAAGCAACCGGATCCACGGCCGCATGTCCACAATTCCGGCTGGGTGCAAAGCCCGGCGGCGGAAATCCTCGGCGATCCCGCGAAACACGACAGCCTGAAACCCTACGTCGTCGGCGTGATCAGCCGCTTCAAGGACGACAAGCGCATCCTCGCGTGGGATCTCTACAACGAGCCAGACAACGACAATGGCGGGCGCTTCACCGCGAACGAAGCGAAGGACAAGGTGGCCAACGCCCTCGTTTTGCTGCGCAAAACCTTCACCTGGGCGCGCGAGGCGAACCCAACCCAACCGCTTTCCAGCGGCATCTGGTCGGGCGACTACGCCAAACCTAACGAACTCCAACAGGCGCAGCTCGACCTCTCCGACATCATCAACTTCCACGCCTACGACACCCTCGAAGTGACCACTCAAAAGGTGGAAGCGTTGAAAAAATACCAACGCCCCATCGTTTGCACCGAATATATGGCGCGGCCAACCGGCAGCACCTTTGGCAACATCCTGCCCTTCTTCGCTAAGGAGAAAATCGGGGCTTACAACTGGGGCTTTGTCGATGGCAAGAGCCAGACCATCTATCCGTGGGACTCGTGGCGCAAGGAATACACAGGCGAACCCGAGTTGTGGTTCCACGACATTTTCCGCGGCGACGGCATGCCCTACAAACGTGACGAGGTGCAGCTGATCCGCTCACTCACCGGCAAGAATTGAATTTCCGGCGCGCCGGGTTCCAGCTCGGCGTGTCGCATTATTCTGGGTTCTAACGAACGACGATAGGCTGCTGCCGCCATGCCGAGGCCGTGCAAAATCCCATTGTCAAACCAGCGGCGGCGGCTAGCCTGCGGACCATGACACAAGACTCCCGGCAGGTTCTCATCGAGCTGTTATTTCTCTCGCTCTATTTGGATGGTGAACTCTCGCTGGCCGAGGATGAGATCTTTGGCGAGGCCATGGAGTCGCTCGGTTGGGATTCACCCTTCCCGCGCGAACGCTTCATCTTTGCCGCCTTCTCCGGCGCGCGCGAAGCGGCGGCAGATGCCCTCAAAGCAGAAACCTTTCTCAATGCGCGCACGGGCATCCTCAAGCGCGACGGCCAAGAAGCCTCAGCGCTCACCTGGCTCTACCGCGTCCTCGGTGCCGACGGCATCAGCCCGTCCGAAGAACGCTTCTTGAAACAAATCGAGACGCGGCTGTATCCGAACAGCTGACAGCGCGCCGCGAAAAATCGCGGGCAGCTCATTTTTCAACGTGCCCGCAGCTTCTCGCCGCGAAGTCCTCTTCCCTTCAAGGTTCGATGTTGGGCGTTGGGTGTTCGACGTTCCCATCCATTGAACCACAAAGCCGCAAAGGTCGCCGAGGAAACGCAAAGGGATTTGAACGATCGAAACGCCGAGGCCGCGAAGGTCGCAGAGAGCGGCGCGGAGTTTTTGAGGTGGTTGCTGCGTCTCGCAGCAACATCATCTTGCCGCCAAATGCAAATTTAGCCGCCAAATTCCCAGATGCCATTTCCAGTTGGATCAGGAGTGTAACAAATTTCGTATAAGTCGGATGTCGCTGATCCTCTCCCGGTCCGGGGATCTAGCCCGAGAAAATGAGCGCTTCTCTGCGTTCCTTGCAGTCAAGATCCCCACGCAATCGCAAGGAGTCGCGGTCTCCGAACCGCGTCTTGGCTGCCAAAATCTCCCCCCGACCGCCAACCCGCTTGCCGCCCTCTGGGCAGAGACCGCGCGGCCACTTTGTCCGGGAGAGCGCCCAAAAAATGAGCGGTTCAGCGCAAAGAGCACAGAGATCGCAAAGCCCAACATTATTCAGACCTGAATCTCTGAGTTCCCTGCGTTTCTTGCGGTCAAGATCTCCCACCATCCCGCATCTCATCTTCAGATTCGCCGGATTCGGTCGATTCGTTCGATTCGCGGTCACCCCTCCAAAACCCTCTGAAAAACTCAGACCTGACCTCCTCCCCGCAGCTCGATATTTGTTAGGACCGTTCTGAGAGCTTCTTTCCCATCCGAAAAATCAACCCATCCAAGCCAAATCCCCAAGCCATTGAAAATCAGCCCTCAAAAATCCAATTTCTTCCCGCTTGCCGGAGCTAACAAAATTTCTATTCTCGCCAACTCAACCAACACGCTGTTGGGCAAGAATTTAAGACCATGGGCTGCGAAGGCGACGGGAATCTCGACAATGATGCGGCAGCAGATTTTCTCGCTGACCTTTCCGATGAGCTATTCAGGCGTGTCAGAGCGCTTATGGAAGACCCGCACGGGCACGAGTATGACGAAGAGTTGATCGCTGAGCTGTTCGTTCGGATTGAGATGATCTTCGCCCTTCATGACCGCGGCATGATTCGCACGGCTCCCGAACAAGGCGCGATCGGCAGCCTGATTGATCCATACGTTGCCCGATGGGAGGCATATCATCGAGCAGCTGGCCACGAACCTCCCCATGGAAGACGAGATTCTATATCCCAGACTTTCGTTCGGTTGCAGACCGTGATCAGAGAAGTTCACAGTCATAAGTTCGAGTTCGTTCCCATTGCGAATGACGACTCCTCCGTCGACCCGCAGATTCGCGCCGATCTCGACATCTTTGCGAGATGGGATAATCCACCCAGATCCTGAATCAGATGAGAAGAATACAGAAAGCCCAACAAGCCGCGTCATGACAACCACTACCAGCCGCCCTGTTTCGATGATTTCTCGTAATTACAACACTAACCCCGTGATCGACGCTCGCCCTCGCTGGTAGTGGTGCATGCGCTCATCGCAGAAATGAATATGCGCCAGCAACTCACCAGAAATCGATGGCCGATCATAGCCGCGGTGTTTGTAGCGTGCTTTATCGCCGTCGTCTGGTTCGTGGACCCGTTTATTCTAATGATGCTTGGCATCCTAGTCGCATGGATAGGAATACCCGCGTTACTTGTGGCTGGAATTTTCTGGTTGTTTGCTTTCCACTACAGGCGCTCAAACCGCCCCGCATTGACGATTCTTTCGATAGTCGCGGCTTTCGGTTGCTTTATCGGACTCGCCATCCCGTCAAATCGCGTTGTCCAAGAGCGCGCAGTCGTGGCAGCCAAGGATTATCCATCCCGTGTAGCGCCAATGCTGGAGGCTTACCGCACCACCCACGGAGCTTACCCGACGAACCTTGCGCAGCTTCCAGCAAGGCCATCCCTTCCACGTCTTCTTCGCAGCCCTTTCGGTTATCGTTCAGATGGGAGCAGCTACTCCTTCTCGTTCCCTCAGCCGGGCGGATTGATCAACACTTGGGAATACTGTAGCGAGACAAAGATATGGAATCTATCAACATGAAGTCCCAAAACAAAAAGCCGAACCCGTCACGGGTGGCAACGGCGGACAACCTCCCTCGTTCGCTTCGCTCTATGAGTCCTGAGCCGCCGTGCCACCACATTTAACGTCGGTCAAAAATGAAAATTGAGATCCGAGACGCTCTCGAAGCGGAAGCCGGAGCGCTCAGCGATATTCGCGTGCGCTCAAAGGGCCACTGGGGTTATTCCCACGAGAAACTCGAAGCGTGGCGCCCTGCGATGATCGTCACTGCCGACTGCATTCGGAAGAGCAGCGTACGCTCCATCATTGTCGATGGCGATCTGGTCGGCTTCTACGCTCTGAAAAAAGAAGAAGGATTGCTTGATCATCTTTGGCTTGTTCCCGAAGCGATCGGAAAGGGAGTCGGGCGATTTGCTTTTACGCATGCTGGTTCAGTGGCTCGCAGCCTCGGCATGGAGACGCTTCTTATCATCTCTGACGCTGATGCTGAGGGGTTTTACCTTAAGATGGGTGCCCGAAAAATTGGTGAGTTCTACAGCCCTGATCAGAATCGCATGCTACCCAAATTGCTTTTCCGAATTCCGGAAGAGCTCAACAAGACCACTGCCGCGAATAGCTCTGAGCGACGGCGCTTGGCTCAAGATTTACGCTCCTCTCCGCCGAAAGCTGCCGCTGAGTTTGATTCGTTAGTCAGAAGAAAATGAACCAAATCACACGCAGCGGCTTGCTCGTGGTGTTCTCGATCCTATCTGTCGGGTGGCCTCTAAGCTTCGGATTTGGAGAGCACAGCATGCTCTGGGATTACTGGCTATTTCTTCCCTTGATAGGTGCATCGGTTTGTTCCATCGCATCGCTGCGCGGTTTCAATTGGGTCAAATATCCGCTTCGAACTTTGGCTCTTTTGCTGTTGCTGTTCGGGTCTATCTCTTGGGGCGCGCAGCACCACATTGATCGCACGGTTGGTTTCTGGACAATTTGGCTATGGGTCGGATTGCTGCTCGTGGGTGTGTTGTTTAGTAACCGTCGAAAATATGAAGGAAAGCGAACCCAATGACTCACAAGAATCTTCATCCAACGGCGATAAACTTCCTATTGGAATTCGATGTTCTACTTCGCCGTGGATGAGCTAGACCTTGCTTATGCAACCGATGGCTCAAAGGCGAAGGTGTTGCGAGTAACAGTTATTGTTTCTAGGGGCTGCTGATGGGAGGCAAGCCATTTGGGGGATAAGTCACTTGGTGAAGACGATGCCGCCGTCGCCGACGTCGGCTTGGATGATGTCGCTATCGACGAATTTGCCATCCAGTACGTCGAGGCTCAGGGGGTCTAGCAGGAGGTGTTGGATGACGCGTTTCAAGGGGCGTGCGCCGTAGATGGGATCGTAGCCTTTATCGCCGATGTATTGCTTGGCGGCTTCGGTGAGGGCGAGGCCGAGCCCTTGCTTGGCGAGACGCTGACGGACGCGGGCGAGTTGCAGATCGACGATGGTGGTGATTTCGTCGCGTTGGAGGCGATCGAAGATGATGATCTCGTCGATGCGGTTGAGGAACTCGGGGCGGAAATGGCCGCGCAATGCTTCGGTTACCTTGGCCTCGCGCTGTTCGTCGTTGGCCTCATGGAGGATGAACTGCGAACCAATGTTCGACGTCATGATGAGCACGGTGTTGCGGAAATCCACGGTGCGGCCTTGGCCGTCGGTGATGCGGCCGTCATCGAGCACTTGGAGCAGCACGTTGAAGACATCCGGGTGGGCCTTTTCGATCTCGTCAAAAAGCACCACGGAGTAGGGCTTGCGGCGGACTTGCTCGCTGAGTTGGCCACCTTCCTCGTAGCCAACATAGCCAGGAGGCGCGCCGATGAGTCGGGCGACGCTGTGCTTTTCCATGTACTCCGACATGTCGATGCGTATCATCGCGGACTCGTCGTCGAACAGGAACTCGGCCAGCGCCTTGGACAACTCAGTTTTGCCAACGCCGGTGGGGCCGAGGAAAATGAATGAACCGATGGGGCGGTTCTCATCTTGGAATCCGGCGCGGGCGCGGCGCACGGCGTTGGAAACCGCCTTGATCGCCTTCTTTTGGCCGATGACGCGCTCGCCGAGCCGTTCTTCCATGCGCACGAGTTTCTGCTTTTCGCCCTCTTGCAGGCGGCTCACCGGAATGCCGGTCCACGACGAGACGATGCGCGAAACATCTTCCTCGGTGACTTCTTCCTTGAGCAGCGCGCCTTGGCCGTGGAGCGCAGAGAGTTGTTCCTTCGCTGCGTCCAACTCGCGCTGCGCTTCGGGAATGTCGCCGTAATTGATCTGCGAAGCACGCGTCAGGTCGCCGATGCGTTGGGCGCGCTCCGTCTCGCCTTTGAGCGATTCAATCTTTTCCTGGGCGGCGCGCACGAGGTCGATGATGGCCTTTTCGTTGCGCCACTGCGCCATCAGTCCGGAGGATTGCTCGCGCAGGTTCGCTTGCTCCTCCTTGACCTTTTCCAGCCGCGCCGAAGACGCCTTGTCGGTTTCCTTTTCCAGCGCCTTCTTCTCCATTTCCAACTGCAAGATCTGGCGTTCGAGCACATCGATCTCGGTGGGCATGGAATCCAGCTCGATCTTGAGCCGTGCGGCGGCTTCATCGATGAGGTCCACCGCCTTGTCAGGGAGGAAACGACCGGAAATGTAGCGATCGGACAGCACAGCGGCGGCGACCAACGCGCTGTCCTGGATGCGCACGCCGTGGTGAACCTCGTAGCGTTCCTTGAGGCCGCGCAGGATGGCGATGGAATCCTCGACCGACGGCTCACCGACCATCACGGGCTGGAATCGACGTTCCAGGGCAGCGTCCTTTTCGATGTACTTGCGGTATTCGTCGAGCGTGGTGGCACCGATGGTGCGCAGCTCGCCGCGCGCGAGTTGGGGTTTGAGCAAATTCGAGGCATCCACCGCGCCCTCGCTGGCACCCGCGCCGACGATGGTGTGGAGCTCGTCAATGAAGAGGATGATTTGGCCCTCCGACTCGGTGACTTCTTTCAAAAACGCTTTGAGCCGCTCCTCGAACTCACCGCGGAATTTCGCGCCAGCGAGCATGCCGCCCAAGTCCAAGGCGATGATGCGCTTGTCGCGCATCGACTCCGGCACGTCGCCCGAGACGATGCGGCGGGCGAGTCCCTCGACGATGGCGGTTTTGCCCACGCCGGGTTCGCCGATGAGCACCGGGTTGTTCTTGGTGCGGCGGGAAAGCACTTGCAGCACGCGCCGTATCTCGTGGTCGCGGCCGATGACGGGGTCGATCTTGTTGGCACGGGCGCGGGCCGTGAGGTCGGTGCCGTATTTCTCCAGCGTCTGATACTTGCCCTCGGGATTCTCGTCGGTGACTTTTTGGGATCCGCGCACTCCGGTGATCGCCTCGCGGGCTTTCTTTTCGGTCAAACCGACGTCCTTGAGCAGTTTGCCGGCGGGCGAGTCGCCTTTGAGCGCACCGAGGATGAAATGCTCGACGCTGAGGTAGTCGTCGCCGAGCGATTCGCGGGCGGAGTCGGCGGCATCCAAGGTGGCGCGCAGGCCGACGCTGATTTGCGGTTGGGTGGTTGCGCCTTGCACGCTCGGTTCGCGCGCCAGTGCGGCGGTCACGGCGAGTTTGAGCTGCGGAATGTCGACGCCCGCTTTTTGCAGGATGGGCGTGGCGATGCCGCCTTCCTGCTGCAACAAGGCGAGCAGGACGTGCGCGCTCTTGAGTTCGGAATGGGCGGATTTCGAGGCGATTCCTTGCGCGGACTGAAGGCCTTCCTGGAGTTTTTGGGTGATTTTTTCGAGTCCCATGGCGCAAATTTGAACCACTTCCAACAGGCTTGCAACGCACCGATTGGGGAAACTTCCGCGTGGAGATGCGTGGGAGATGAGCCGTGCAAGGACTGCTGGCTGATCGGAGAAACGCCGCCGTGGCGTGACCTCAAATTTTCGGATCGTCGCACGGGGCAGGGGGACTGCTAGCATCGGCCCATGGAGTTGCGGCAGCTGAGACATTTTATCGCCGTGGGCGAGGACGGGAGCATCACGGCAGCGGCGCGTAAGTTGCGACTGACGCAGCCGGCGTTGAGTCGTCAAATCAAGGCGCTGGAGGAGGAATTGGACACGGAGTTGCTGACGCGAGGCGCGCATTCCATCCAACTCACCCCGGCGGGAGAGCTGCTGCTGTCCGAAGCGCGCAAGCTGGTGAAAGCCAGCGACGCGATGGTGGCACGGGTGAAGGCGATCGCGGCGGGCGAGCCGCTGCGGGTTGGCTATGCGCCGTCGCTGGCGGGAGAATTTTTGTCGGTGGCGATCAGCCGCTTCACGCAATTTCACCCACGGGCACGAGTCAGCTTGTTCGATTGGTCCTCGGCGGAAATGCGCGACGGGCTGGCGAATGGTCGGCTCGATCTCATCGTCGCCGCGCCGTGTCAGGGGATGCTGGAACCGATACGGTGGATCCCGCTGCGGGACTACCGCTGGCAGGTGGTGATGCCGGAAAACCACCCGCTCGCAGTGCACGAGCGCATTCCTGCCAAGCTGCTAGACGGGCTGAAATTGCTGCTCTACGACCGCGAGCATTATCCCGACTACTGGGACAAGGTGACTGGTTTTTTCCGCAGTCACGGGATGCAGGCAAAGATCGCAGGCGAGTTCGACGGCGTGAGCAGTCTGACGGCGGCGCTGGAGGGCGGACTTGGGATCGCACTGCTGGCGGAAAGCAGTGGGATTGATCGCGGTCCACGGGCGAGATTGGTCGCCCGATTTCTGGCCGAGGAGCCGGAGCCGATCGCGGTGGCGGCGGGGATTTCCGCGACCACCGACGCCTCGCCGCAGCTTCAGACGTTCATTGAGGAACTGCGCAAGGCGGCGAGCGAATCGTGAGCGTGCTTATTTCGCCTCCGCCGCATCATCGCCGTAGAAGCTCTTGATGTAGCCGTACTCGACGAGGGTGTCTTGCCACGGGGCAAGGATGTTAGGGTCGCGGAAAACGCGGCTCGCCATGGCCAGCCATTCTTCCGCCTTGGCGAGATTCTTCTCCTCATATGCGAGGGCGGCTTGGGCGTAGTAGTAATACGGAGAATCGTCCTCGAAGGTGTATTTCTCGGCCCCTTTTGCCACTTCCTCCGTCATGCCGAGTTTCTTTTGGCAGAGCAGGATTTTGAACTCCACCAAGCGTCCGAGCGCTGTGTTCTCCTTGGGCAGTTGCTTGATGATGCGTTGGAACACTTCGAGCGCTTTCTGCCATTCTTGAGTGCAGAAATAGACCTCACCGATGTTGAACTCGAGGCTCGGATTGTCTTTGGAAAATTTGGCGGCCTCTTGGAACTCTGCCAACGCCTTGTCGAAGGCGCGCATCTCGACATAGCAGCTGCCGCGCAGGTTGTGGAGTTCGGGGCTGTCCATGAAAATCTTCTCCGCCTTGTCGAGTTCGTCCATCGTCTCGAACACCCGCTTCTGCTGGAACAAGCGGGCAGCCTCGCCGATGTGCTTGCCGAACTCTTTGCGATTTTCCTCAGGCAGATTGAGGAAGGCCTTCTGGTTTGCGGTGAGTTCCTGCTGAACCGCAGGCTTTTCCGTCGTTGCAGGGGCTTCTTGGGCCGCGAGCGGAGTGGACAAGACGAGGAGGGAGAGAAGATGGGTGGCTTTCATGGGCGTCTGATAGCGGCAGGCTAAACAGCGAAATCGCCGACGGCAAGCTGTCGTTCGCCGGATGACCTGCTACGGAGGTGTGGAGCAAAAACCCCCCATTTGGGGGGGCTAAATCCCTTCCATAAATCCACCCGATTGACTTTGAATGTCGCCCTCGCCGGAAAGGGCGGGAACTTTTTCTGCATCCAGCTCCTAAAACCATGACCCATCCGCCCGCCCGATCCAGCAATCGCTTCGCCTTCATCGCCGTCACCGCCCTATTCTTCATGTGGGGCTTCATCACGTGCATGAACGACCTGCTCATCCCGAAGTTTAAAGAAGACTTCTCGCTGAACCAGACCCAGGCGAATTTGGTGCAGTTCGCGTTCTTCGGAGCCTATTTCGTCATTTCGCTCATCTATTTCCTGATCTCCGCCGCCAAGGGCGATCCGATCAACAAGATCGGCTACAAAAACGGCCTGGTGCTCGGGCTGTTGATTGCCGGGGTGGGGTGTTTGCTGTTCTACCCGGCCGCAGAGTATCACCTTTACTCGCTCTTCCTCGGCGCGCTGTGCGTGATGGCCGCTGGAGTTACGATCATCCAGATCGCCGCGAATCCCTATGTCACCATCCTCGGACCTGAGGAAAGTGGCTCATCGCGGCTGAACCTTGCGCAAGGGTTTTGCTCACTCGGCTATGTGATCGCGCCATTCATCGGCGGTATCCTGATTTTCGGATCGGATGTGTTCAAAGGCGCGAACAAGGTCGGCTTGGACTCGCTGAAAATGCCGTATGTGGGACTTGGCTTGCTGTTCATCGTGATCGCTGCGATTTTCAAAATGATTTCGCTGCCGAATTTCACCCAAGAGGGCAAGGTCGAGCCGGGCATCACCGCCTTCAAACACAAGCATTTCGTCTGGGGCTGGTTGGCGATCTTCTTCTATGTCGGCAGTGAAGTGACCATCGGCAGCATCCTGATCAACTATCTGGGAGATAAAGGTGTCATGGGACTGACGGAGAGCCAGTCCGCCAAGTACCTTTCGTTCTGTTGGGGCGGCTTGATGATTGGCCGTTTGATGGGGGCCATCTCGCTGGGCGACGTGAAAGAGTCGCGGAAATTGCCGTACATGATCCTCGCAGCGACGGTTTCCACCGCCATCATCTATGCCTGCGCGAGTGGCAAAGAATTTCTCACCACCGGCCAGCATCTCCACCCCGTGGACATCCTGCCTTTCATCGGCCTGATCGCTCTGAGCTTCGTCTTCTTCTACCTTGGCAAATCCAGCGCCGGCAAGATGGTCGGCTTGTTTGCCCTCGTCGCTTCGGTGCTGACGGTTTTCTCGATGAGCACCAGCGGAGAGTATGCGCTGTGGTCCATCCTCGGCATCGGCCTGTTCAACTCCATCATGTGGTCGAACATCTTCAGCCTTTCCATCCGTGGACTGGGCAAGGACACCAGCCAAGGCAGTTCGCTGCTGGTGATGATGATTGTTGGCGGCGCGATCATGCCCTTGGCGCAAGGTTGGCTGACTGACACCTATGGCATCCGTGCTTCGCTTGGCATCGTGTTGTTCGGTTACCTCTATCTGATTTTCTACGGCTTCTTCGCTCCCAAGGCACCGGGCAGCGAAGGGGAGAGCGTCCGAGTCAGTGGCGGCCATTGATTGAATCGAGCGACTCCACCAAACATGACGACGAAGCTCGCAGAGGATTCCCGCATCGTGATGACGCTCGATGCGGGCGGAACGAATTTCAAATTCTCCGCCATTCGCGGAAATGTGGCGGTCGCCGAACCCTTTTCGGTGCCGTCCAATGCGGATGATCTCGATCGCTGCTTGGCGACCTTGCGGGCGGGTTTCGCCAAGGTGCGCCAAGGATTGCCGGATGCGCCGGTGGCCATCAGCTTTTCGTTTCCTGGCCCAACGGACTATGCCCGTGGCATCATCGGTGACCTAGGGAATTTGCCCTGCTTTCGGGGTGGGGTTCCGTTAGGGCCGATGCTGGCCGCAGAGTTCGGCGTGCCAGTTTATATCAACAATGACGGCGACCTGTTCACCTATGGCGAGGCTCTGGCTGGATTTCTCCCACACATCAACTCATTGTTAGAAAAGGCGGGCAGCCCGAAGCGCTACAAGAACCTCTTCGGCGTCACGCTAGGGACTGGCCTAGGTGGCGGCATTGTGCGCGATGGCACACTCTTCGGCGGCGACAACATCTGCGCTGGTGAAATTTGGCAGATGCGCAACAAGCGGCATCCCGCAATGAATGCCGAGGAAGGCGCTTGCATCCGGGCGGTGAAACGCAGCTACGCCGAACTCACGGGAACGGCTTTCGGCGATTCCCCCGATCCCAAAACCTTGTTTGAAATCGGCAATGGCCATGCAACGGGCGACCGTGCCGCCGCGGTGGAAGCCTTCCGCAGGCTGGGTGAGACGGTGGGTGATGTGGTTTCACTAACGACCACGCTGCTCGATGGTCTAACGGTCATTGGTGGCGGTGTCTCCGGCGCTTGGCCGCTATTCCTGCCGGCGGTGGTCGCAGAAATGAACAGCAGCTACGCCGATCCGAAAGGCGGGAAATTTCCACGCCTCGCGCAGGCCGCCTTCAACTTAGAAGATCCAGAACAACTCGCGACTTTCCTCCAAGGCGATCGGCGCGAGATCACGGTCCCGGGCACCGGGGAAATCCTTGCTTACGACCCGCTGCCACGTGTCGGGGTGGGGATGTCACGCCTCGGCACCAGCGAGGCGGTCGCCATCGGTGCTTACGCCTATGCCTTGGATCAACTTGATAGAATTCGATAGATCATGAAACCCATTCCATTCGCCATTATCCTGCTCGGCAGCTTGTCCTTGTCGGCCGCAGAACCCGCGCTGGTGGACCTCGCGAGCCCATTGCAGGGCACCGACTCCATCCGCGATTTTTCCCACGGCAACACCTATCCGGCCATTGCTCTGCCGTTCCCCATGAATAAGTGGGCGCCCTACACCCAGCCCGCCAAGGACACGTTTTACTATCAGTATCGCCAGGACAAGATACGCGGCATCCGCCAAACCCATCAACCGAGTCCATGGATTGGCGACTACGCGAACTTCTCGCTGATGCCTGTTTCTGGAAAACTCGCGGTGACCGAGGATGACCGCGCATCGACCTTCAGTCACGATCACGAATCGGCCACGCCAGCGCATTACAAGGTCAAGTTAGACACTTGGGATGCCACCGCAGAAGTCACGCCCACCGAGCGGGGGGCGAGTTTTCGCTTCACCTTCAGCAAGCCGGGCGACTCGTATGTGGTGCTCGACGCCTTCGATAAGGGCTCGTCCGTCGAAATCATTCCTGCCGAAAACAAGATCGTCGGCATCTGCCGAAACAACAACGGGGGCGTTCCTGAAAATTTCGCGAACCACTTTGTCATTGTCTTCGATCGTCCTTTCACCGCCCACGGCACCTGGACGCCTGAGGCCATTCAAGAAGGCTCGGCCAAGCTTGCCGCCGACCATGTTGGAGCCTATCTAAAATTCGACACCTCCAGCGTGAATGAGGTGACTTGCAAGGTTGCCTCCTCGTACATCAGTGCGGAGCAGGCGCAGCGGACGCTGGATCGCGAGATCGGTGGCATGAATTTCGACGCGGTGCGCCAGCGCGCGGAGAAGACGTGGAATGACACGTTTGCTCGCATCAAAATCGAAGGTGGCACGCTGGAACAACAGCGGACTTTTTACAGCTCGTTCTACCGCAGCGTGATCTTCCCGCACCGCTTCTTCGAATACGACGCGCAAGACAAGCCGGTCTATTTCAGCCCCTACGACGGCAAGCTGCACGAAGGTTATCTCTACACCGACACCGGGTATTGGGACACCTTCCGCGCATCTCATCCATTGTATAACTTGCTGTTTCCGGAAATCAGCAGCCAGATCCTGCAAGGCATCCTCGCCGCCTACGATCAGAGCGGCTTCTTGCCATCGTGGAGCAGCCCAGGTCACCGGGATTGCATGATTGGCAACCACGCCTTCTCGTTGTTAGCCGATGCTTGGGTGAAGGGAATACGCGGTTTCGATGCGGAAAAAGCACTCGCGGCGATGGTTCACGATGCGAACACGCAGGCTCCTGAAAATTGCAAAGCCATCGGCCGGGATGGCGCGGAGTTTTACAATCGTGTCGGCTACGTGCCCTCGCCAAATTTCAAAGAAGCCACGGCCAAGACGCTGGAATTTGCCTATGATGACTTCTGCGCCGCTGTTTTGGCGAAGAGCCTCGGCAAGGAGAAGGAGACTCAGGAATTTGCGAAAAAGGCGATGAACTATGAGAATGTTTTCGACAAAGAAATCGGCTTCGT
Source organism: Verrucomicrobiota bacterium (assembly GCA_040387215.1). Taxonomy (GTDB): domain Bacteria; phylum Verrucomicrobiota; class Verrucomicrobiia; order Verrucomicrobiales; family Akkermansiaceae; genus Luteolibacter. Next base: position 95,831 of record JAZKEG010000016.1, read on the forward strand.
CCGTGGCCGCAAAGACGATGGGACATGGAAAGAACCCTTCGATCCCACCGAATGGGGTGGCCCGTTCACCGAAGGGAATTCATGGCATTGGACGTGGAGCGTCTTCCAGGACGTGCCCGGCTTGGTGAAGCTGCTCGGCGGCCCCGAAGCATTCGGCAAGAAGCTCGACGCGGTTTTCTACACCCCACCGGATGTGAATGTCGGCAGCTACGGCGGCATGATCCACGAGATGACTGAGATGGTTTCTTCCAACATGGGTCAATACGCCCATGGCAATCAGCCCATCCAGCACATGATCTATCTCTACAACTACGTCGGCCAGCCGTGGAAGACCCAGGCCCGCGCCCGCGAGGTGATGGCGCGTCTCTATCAAAGCACGCCAGACGGTTTCTGCGGCGACGAGGACACCGGACAAATGTCCGCGTGGTATGTTTTCAGCGCGCTGGGATTCTATCCGATGTGCCCAGGAACCGACGAATACCTGATCGGCAGCCCCTTGTTCGACAAGGCAACCGTGACCTTGCCGGATGGCAAAGAGTTTGTCGTCAAGGCGATGAACAATGGACCGCAGCGACCTTACATCGGCGACGGTTGGCTCAATGGCGATCCATTCAACCGCACCTACCTCAAGCACGGTGAGATCGTGAAGGGCGGCGAGCTGTCTTTCGACATGCGCCCCACCACCGATCACAAGTGGTCCACCGCGCCGGAAGGTCTGCCGACTTCTGGCATGTCAACCCTTTTGAAGACGGAGTGAGTCATCCCAAATAGGGAGTTCTTTCCGCTCGTGGAAGTTGGCGATTCCATCGTCCGTTTCCCCAATCGCATTTTGCAGACCTTATTCCTATGAATTCAGACAACCCACCTAACATGCAAACCCAAGACCTTGGCCAGTCCACCTGGAGCCGCCGTAACTTCATGCAGCGCACGGCATTGGCGGCCTCCGCATTGGCCCTCGCCCCATCGCTCCACGCCGCAGAGACCAGCTTTCCCGTCGTTCGCACGCCGTTGGAAAAGCGTAAGTTCAAGAGTGTGGCCATCGAAGCCGCCATCGAAAAGTTCAAGGCATCCGTCGGCAACAAGGAGCTCGGCTGGTTGTTTGAAAATTGCTTCCCTAACACCTTGGACACCACCGTCGAGTTCAAGATGATCGACGGTCGTCCCGACACCTACGTCATCACCGGCGACATCGACGCGATGTGGCTGCGCGACAGCTCGGCGCAAGTTTATCCTTACCTGCATTTCATCAAAGAGGACCAGCCGCTCAAAGACCTCATCGCTGGCGTGATCAACCGCCAAACGCGCTGCATTCTTAAGGATCCCTACGCGAATGCCTTCTATGACGACGACAAGAAGGTCGGCGAATGGAGCACGGACTTGACTGACATGCAGCCCGGCATCCACGAGCGCAAGTGGGAGATCGACTCGCTCTGCTATCCGATTCGCTTGGCGCACGAGTATTGGAAAACCTGCGGTGACGTTGCTCCGTTCGATGACCAATGGCGCGCAGCGATCAAGCTGACGGTGAAAACCTTCATCGAGCAGCAGCGCAAAGACGGCAAGGGGCCCTATCACTTCATGCGCACCACGCAGTGGGCGACCGATTCACTGCCCGGCCGCGGCTATGGCAATCCGGCGAAACCGGTGGGCCTGATTTACTCCGCCTTCCGCCCCAGCGACGACGCGACGATTTTCCCGTTCCTGATTCCATCGAACTTCTTCGCCGTGGTGAGCCTGCGCCAAGCGGCCGAAATGGTCGAGACCATCGCCAAGGACACGCAACTCGCGACCGAGTGCCGCGCCCTCGCGGACGAAGTGGAAAAGGCGCTCAACGAGTATGCCACCGTCAATCACCCGAAGGCTGGCAAGGTCTACGCCTTCGAGGTCGATGCCTTCGGCAACTACTATTGCACCGACGACGGCAACATCCCGAACTTGCTCTCGCTGCCTTACCTCGGCGCGGTCAAGGAGGACGATGCGACCTATCAGAACACCCGCAAGCTGTTGCTTTCTGCGGAAAATCCCTACTGGTGCATCGGCACAGCTGCCAATGGCCTCGGCGGACCGCACGTCGGTGTGGACATGATCTGGCCACTCGGTGTGATCGTGCAAGGACTCACCGCTACCAGCGCTGAGGAACTCAAAGGTTGCATCGAAACGCTGCGCAAAACTCACGCGGACACCGGCTTCATGCACGAGGCTTTCCACAAGGACGATCCGAAGAAGTTCACCCGCTCTTGGTTTGCTTGGGCGAACACCATCTTCGGTGAGCTGCTGTGGAACACCTATCAGAAGAACCCCAAGCTGCTGGATTGAGCCAAGCAGTTAGGGAATCTCTAAAAATTGGAGGGCGGATGGATTCCGCCCTCCAGGCCACTTCAATCCTTGCGGGTGAGTTCCACGAACACATCTTCGAGGGTGGCCACGTGACGGAAAAGCGACCGCAATGGCCAGCCGTATTGGGCGGCCATGCGGGCGATCCGCTCGCGCGAGTCGGTGCCGGAATCGACCCAGACGGTGTAGCGCGTCCAGCTCTCGTCGAGCTTCTCGGTTGACACCTTTTTGACATGTTCCATGCGGTTGATCGCGCCCGCGACGACTTCTGGATCGGCTTGAATCTCCACTTGGATGCGGCCAGCGGCGCGCATTTCTTCGATCAAGTTCGCTGGCGTGTCGGCCGCCTTGATCACGCCGCCGTCGATGATGATCACCCGGTTGCAGATCATTTCGACTTCCGAGAGGATGTGGGTGGAGACGAGGACGGTGTGCGTTTCTGCGAGCTGCCGGATGAGTTCGCGGATTTGGCGGATTTGGTTAGGGTCGAGGCCATTGGTTGGCTCGTCGAGGATGAGCAACTCGGGGTCGTGGACCAGCGCGTCTGCCAGGCCGACGCGTTGGCGGTAGCCTTTGGAAAGGGTTTTGATCATCTTTCGGCGGACGCCGTCCAGCCCGCAGGTGTCGAGCACATGGCCGACGCGGCGGCGCGAGTCGCTGTTGCCCAAGCCTTTGAGTTGGGCGCGGAATTTCAGGTATTCCTTCACCCGCATGTCTTCGTAAAGCGGCACGTTCTCGGGCATGTAGCCGATTTTGCGGCGTGCTTCGATGGACTGGCGGAAGATGTCGAAGTTCGCGATGGTCGCCGTGCCGGACGTCGGCGGCAGGTAGCCGGTGAGCATGCGCAGCGTGGTCGTTTTGCCGGCTCCATTGGGACCGAGGAAGCCGACGATCTCGCCGCGCTGGACGGAAAATGAGATTCCGCGGACCGCTTCGTGGCGAGCGTATCGCTTGGTGAGTTGGTTGACTTCGATCATGATTCGGATGTGCCCTGAAGATGGATGAAATTCACGCCTGCACGGTTGACGTGACGAGGCCTGCCCCTTAATGAAGGCCCGTGCGTGGCGGGCCAAGCGGGAAATTCGCGGGAACGTCGCCCCATTCTACCCATTTCTCATGAACTCTTCGGTTGCGGCGCGACAGAACGCGGATTTGATGGAAGCGGAATATGCCCGCTGGTGTGAAGATCCGAAATCGGTCGATGCGACCTGGGCCGCTTTCTTCGAGGGCTTTGAACTCGGATGCGCGCAACTTCGCAAAAAGGACGACGGCAGTGCTGTTGCCACGACCGCCGTCGCCGCTCCAGTCGCATCCGCGCCGCCCATGGCCGCTGCGGATTCTGCGTTCTACGGACGAGTCACCAGCTTGATTTATAACTATCGGACGCTGGGGCACACCCAAGCGAACATCAATCCGATCGAGGATGCTGAGCGCAATCCGCGCCTTCGTTTCGAACAATTTGGTCTGTCCGATGCGGACCTGGACCACGAAGTTTCCAACTCGTTCTTCCGCCACGGCGAGAAAATGAAGCTGCGCGAAATGGTCGAAGGCTTAGAAGTGACCTACTCGGGCAAGATTGGCTTCGAGTTCATGCACATCAACAACACGGTGGTTCGCCACTGGGTGCGCGAACGCATCGAAATGCATGCCTTGCGCGACATTTCCTCGCCCGAGCGCAAGCTCAACTCGCTGTGTTGGGTGCTCGAAGCCGAGGCTTTTGAAAATTTCCTCGGCAAGCGCTTCCTCGGCGAAAAGCGTTTCTCCAACGAAGGCGGCGAGGGCGCGATGATCATTCTCAATGCGCTGCTCGAAGCCTGTCCTTCGCATGGCGTGCAGGAAATCGAGATGGGCATGTCCCACCGCGGTCGCATGAACGTGCTGGCCAATTTTGTGCGCAAGGCACTCACGACTGTGCTCTATGAGTTCACGCCAAACTACGAGCCGGGCCTCGTCGCCGGGGATGGCGATGTGAAATATCACCTTGGCTACGAGAGTGTGCGTGAGCTGGCCGACGGCAATGTCCGCATCAGCCTCGCCGCCAACCCAAGCCATTTGGAAGCCGTCAACTCCATCGTCGAGGGCAAGGCCCGCGCCCGTCAACGGGTGCTCGCGGAGCAACGCGGCGCCGAAGGGGAAATCGACCGCCACCAAGTGCTGCCCATCCTGTTGCACGGCGATGCCGCGTTTGCGGGGCAGGGGTCGGTTGCGGAGGTTCTCAACCTATCCCAGCTCAAAGGCTACCGCACTGGCGGCACCATCCATCTCATCATCAACAATCAGATCGGTTTCACCACGTCTCCCGCCGATGCGCGCTCGTCCGACTATGCGACGGACATCGCGAAGATGATCGATGCGCCCATCCTCCATGTGAATGGCGAAGAACCGATGGAACTTTACTGGGCCTCGCTGTTCGCTTTGGAGTTCCGGCAGAAGTTCGGCCGCGATGTCGTCATCGACATGTACTGCTACCGACGCCAAGGCCACAACGAGGCGGACCAAGCGGCATTCACGCAGCCCATCATTGCCAAGAAAATCGCTGAGCGTCCGACCTTCGGCAATATCTACAAGCAGCAGCTCGTCGCCGAGGGCGTCATTTCGCTAGCCGATCTTGAAGCGCTCGAACAGGCGATCTGGGACAAGCTGGAGTCGGGCTATCAGAAAATGTTAGAGCTGCAGGAAGCGGGCGACCGCACCGCCTTCAGCGGATCCACGGGCGTCGTCCAACAGCCCTACACCCACGCTCCAGTGGCGACGGGAGTGTCGCGCGATGTGGTGCAAAAAATCGGCCACGCGCTGACCACCATTCCGGAAGGTTTCAACCTGCACCCGACGCTGGAGAAGCGCTTCATCCCACGCCGCGCCGAGGCGTTGGTGAATGGCGGCCCCTTCGACTGGGCCTTCGCCGAATCGCTGGCCTTTGGTTCACTGCTGCTCGAAAACACTCCGGTCCGTCTATCCGGTCAGGATTGCCGCCGCGGCACCTTTTCCCAACGCCACGCCGTGTTTTACGACCACGTCACGCGCGACCGCTACATCCCGCTGGAAAATCTAGCAGCCGATCAAGGGAAGTTCTGCGTGCACAACTCGTTCCTGTCGGAGTTTGCGGTGCTTGGATTCGACTACGGCTATTCGCTGTCTTATCCGACCATGCTCACGCTGTGGGAAGCGCAGTTCGGCGATTTCGCCAACGGCGCGCAGGTCATCATCGATCAGTTCATTTCCTCCGCGGAGTCGAAATGGCAAACGCCGACGGACCTCGTCATGCTGCTGCCGCACGGCTACGAAGGCATGGGACCGGAGCACTCGAGCGCCCGTCTGGAGCGCTTCCTCCAGCTCTGTGCGGAGAAGAACATGATCGTCGGAAACTTCACCACGCCGGCCCAATACTTCCACGCCTTGCGCCGCCAGAAGCACCGCGGGTTCCGCAAACCGCTCGTTTTGATGACGCCTAAGAGCTTGCTTGGGCGACCTGAAGCGGTTTCCCAGGAAGCGGATTTCCTTGAAGGCACCTGTTTCCAAGAAATTCTGCCAGACACGCGTGTTTTCGAAAATCCCGCCGCCGTCAGTCGTGTGATTTTCTGCAGCGGCAAGGTTTACTACGACCTCATGGCCAAGCGCGACGAACTCGGCGTGACCAATGCCGCTATCATCCGCATTGAGCAGCTCTATCCGTTCCACCGAGAGATGGTGGAAGCCATCGTCAGCCAGTATGCGAATGCCACCGACTTTGTCTGGTGCCAGGAAGAACCGCTGAACATGGGTGCATGGTCGTATATCTTCCCGCGCCTCGAACGTGCCGTCGGAACAAAGATTCGCTATGCGGGCCGCGGCACTGCCTCCAGCCCGGCACCTGGCTCCAAGGCGATTCACTACCGCGAGCAGAAAGCTCTGCTCGCCAAGGCCTTCGAAGTCTAACCGTTCTTCTGCTTTTTCAACCTTTACTCCGTTTCATCCATGTCACTCGACGTCAAAGTCCCCGCCGCCGGCGAATCCATCACCTCCGCCAACGTCGCTCGTTGGCACAAGAAAAACGGCGATGCCGTCGCCAAGGGCGACATCCTCGTCACTCTTGAAACCGACAAGGTCTCTAACGAACTCGAAGCCGCCGAAGACGGCACGCTTGAGATCCTGGTCGGCGAAGGTGAGGAAGTTTCCATCGGCACCGTGATCGCCCGCATTTCCGGCACCGCAGCGGCCAGCCCAGCCGCGAGTGCAACACCTGCTGCGGCAGCGCCAGTCGCAGCCACTCCAGTAGTTGCTTCCCCAACGCCTGCCGCGCAGCCATCCGGCGGCACGATCGAGCTGAAAGTTCCCGCCGCTGGCGAGTCGATCACTTCCGCCAACGTGGCGAAATGGCAAAAGAAAGATGGCGAACAGGTTTCCGCTGGAGAAATCCTCGTCACGCTGGAAACCGACAAAGTTTCTAACGAACTCGAAGCCCCCGCATCCGGACAACTGAAAATCCTCGTCCCCGAAGGCGAAGAAGTTTCCATCGGCACCGTCATCGCGACCATCGACACCGCCGCCTCTGGAGCCGCGCCAGCTGCCGCTCCGGTTCAAACGGCCCCGGTTCAAGCAGCTCCTGCCGCCAAGCCCGCAGCTGCGCCGACCCCCGCCGCAGTTGCACCAGCCGCAGCCCCTGCGTCCAAACCCGATTTCTCCGCTCCAGCAGCCCCGGCAGAACGCATCACGCTGTCGGAAACCACCGACGGTCGCACCACGCGCAAGAAGATGTCGATGCTGCGCCGGAAGATCGCCACGCATCTCGTCAACGCTCAGCAGACGGCAGCCATTCTAACGACTTTTAACGAGGTGGATATGACCGCCGTGATGGACCTGCGCAAAAACGTGCAGGATCAGTTCATGAAAAAGCACGGTGTGAAGCTCGGCTTCATGTCTTTCTTCGTCAAAGCGGTCGCTCAAGCGCTCAAGGACATCCCATCCGTCAACGGCCGCATCGATGGCACCGATATCATCGAAAACCATTTCTATGACATCGGCGTCGCCATCGGCACCGACAAGGGCTTGATGGTTCCTGTCCTCCGCGACGCCGACAAGAAGTCGTTCGCGCAGATCGAAAAAGACATTCTCGACTACGCCCAGAAGGCCAAGGAAGGGAAGATCACCATCGACGATCTCAATGGTGGTGTCTTCACGATTTCTAACGGTGGAACCTACGGCTCGCTGCTCAGCACGCCGATTCTCAACCCACCGCAGAGCGGCATCCTCGGCATGCACACCATCCAGCAGCGGCCTGTCGCGCTCAATGGCCAAGTCGTCATCCGCCCGATGATGTATCTCGCGCTCAGCTACGACCATCGCCTCGTCGACGGCAAGGAAGCCGTCACCTTCCTCATCCGCATCAAGGATTGCCTTGAGAATCCGACGCGCTTGCTGTTGGAGATGTGAAACGCCGGAGCGAGATTCATCCCGCTCACAAACGCTGATACCGCCACGTTGCTGACGTGGCGGGAGGGGTTTAGCGGACCTCGAAGGTTCGTGTGCCGGTGATTTCCTCGTCGAGCAACCAGCGATCTCCTTGGCGAGTGGCAGGAACCACCTTGCCATTTTCGACGACGCCTTTGGAGGCCGCAGGGGCGGGGAGTTCGACCTTACCGCTCATGCCCTCTGGCAGGCGTATCGAAATTTTCATCAATTTCGGGTTTTCCCATTTCACCTGGATGGGGCCGAGGGCCGTCGGAACTTTGCCCAAGGCGAATTTCAGATCACCCGTGATCGGGCGTATCAACGCCTTTTGCCAGCCGGGCGCGAGTGGTTGAACGCCGAGTACGAAGCGCGGGAAGAGGTTGGCAGGAGCGGCCCCCCAAGCGTGGTTCCAATCTTGGTTCGGCTTGTATTTCTGATCCCATGCTTCCCAGGTGATTGTTGTGCCGCTGTCTAACATGTGCTTCCAGCTGCGGTCTCCCGGAGCGGTGATGAGGGCCAGCGCTTCTTTTTCGGCTCCGTTCATGAATAGGCCTTCCATCAGATACTGTGCTGCGTAAACCGAGCAGGCCATGCCGCGTTCGGCGACCCACGCGGCGACCTTGGCGCGGTGTTCCTGCGGGACCAAGCCGAAGGCGAGCGGGAACAAACTGGCATGCTGGGCGTAGTGGCTTGAGCCTTCGCCATCGCGGTAGGCTCCTGCGGCGGGATCAAACAGGATGGCGTTGAACGCTTCGCGCGCCTTTTCCTCACGGGTCGAATAATCGGAGGCGTCCAGCGTGTTGCCGAGCACCGATGCCATTTCTGCCATCAGGCCGAGTGAGCGGATGTGGAAGGCGTTGACCACCGTGTTGACCGGTTTGAAATCGTATTGGTCGCGTTCTGTTTGTGGCCAATCGACAATGTCATCGTGCTTCGTTTGAGCATCCGAGCTGACTAGCAGCCCGTCGGCGCGAGCACGGTTAGAAAGCAGCTTGGGCTTGAGCGATTCATAGCGCGCCTCAAGCCATGCCTTGTCGCCGGTGCGCATGAAGTCCGCGTGGGCCATGAAGATCATGTGGAACGCCCATTCCGTCGGCCAAGTCGGGTGCTTCATCAAATGATCGAAGCTATCGCGCGCCATTTGCACATCCGTGTCAGTGGCGTAATGGCTGAGCTGGTTCAGATAGGCATCCGCTTCGTAAGGAATGCGCTCGCGGTCGCCATCGATGTAGATGCCCGCAAAAGTGGTTGCTTTGATCGAATAGCGGCAAAGTTCCCAGATTTGGTTGAGCACCGGATCGGACGAGGAAAAGGATGCGGCGGCGTCATCCCAAGTGGCGGAAAACGCGGCTTGGCGGAGAATCTGGCTAGGTTTCACCTCGCCCGGCCAGCCTTCGATTTCTACCCAGCGGAACGGCATCACCACGCCCCATTCCGGCGGCGTGAGAATGGCCGGCGGGTGGCCTTTGCCGTCGATCTCGGTGTTGCGTTTATCGACAGGAGGAGCGGCAACGAGCGGCTTGTCTCCAGCAAGGCTCAGCTCGGTGCTCTGATAGCGAACGGTGCCCGGCGGCTTGCGATCGATGCGACCGCCTTTCAACGCCTCGCCGAAATGGAGGGTGATGCGTGTGGCGCTACCAGCCGGTGGCGTGATGCGGAGATTGCCGAACGCGACTTTGCCGAAATCGAGCAACACGACCTTGGGCGAAATGCGCTCCACCACGACTGGTTTTTCGTCCACCAAATGCACCGGTGACGCTTGCAGCGGGTGGGTGAGAAGAAGCAGGAAAGCGGTGAAAAATGGGCGGGTATTCACGAATGGCGAAAGCGGCTGAGTGGTGAAATCGAATGGAGTTGGTAGGCTGGACCGAAACTGACCTACGACGCTGTGGGTGAGGGGAAACTCGAAAGAGGCTAGGTTCACTCAGGGCATCACGAGCGTCATTCCCTTGAGTAGGCGACAAAACTCCTTCTTGGCGAAAACCTGAGTTTCTCCCTCGGCCTTCGGGTCGCCCTCAGTGGTCTTGAACTCCACCTCGTAGCGATCCAACCGCAAAATACGGATGAAGCGATCCCCCTTTTGATACAACTGGTCCTGATAAAGCCGCATGCCAGACGCTGGCCACATTGCGCAGGGCTGGCAAGCGGTGGATTTCATAATCATGTCATGCGGAAGGTGAAATCCAGGTTGGGAAAGTTGTCAGCTTGGTTTCAAAGAAGCGAACCATTCGATAGGGAAGGGATCCGCCGAGCTGGTTATCCGGTCTTATAGCTTCCTGTGTTTACGAAATCTGTTCTTGGATCCGTAGCCGTGCAGATCTCCATCCTTCGTATTCTTGAAGATGATTGCACAGGTTTCTGTGAGCTTGAGTTCCATTTCTTGAAGGGAGAATCATTGGCCATTCCGTGGGAAAATACCCCCCATTTCGAGGAGTTTTGGGGAATCAATTTGCATGTGCATGCTGGCTTTGGAACGAAAGGGGTGGTCCCGTTTGTATGAGCCCGGGCCATCTGAAGCCTGATGACTGCATCCACCCTCTATGATTCTCTCGCGGTTCTGGGCTTGATGGTATCCCTCAGCCACGGTTTGACACCCTATTCGCCCGATAGCGATACGGTGTTTTTATTTCATCTCGATGAAACGGTGGGCACCTCGCTGGTCGACAATGAGGGGTGGGCTGGCTATTCGGGCGTCACGACTGACGGCGCTGGCGCAACAACGTCGGACGTCAATGGCGCAGCCGGCTATTTCAGCCGTGCTGCGGGCTTTTCTTCGGCTCGTGCGCTTGGCATCGATTTCAGTGGTGATGGAGTCTTTACCACCGCAGGAGCAGACCGATTTACACTCAACACCCTGCTAGGATCAGACAAAGCCTTCACGCTAGAGGCATTGGTGAAGCCCAGCACAAGCGACTTTGCGGGGCACGGTCAAATTTGGTGTGCCGATTCAGATGCGAGCAGTCGTGGTTTCCAGTTTCGAATCAACAGCGCCGAGGAACTCGAATACAACGGACTGAACTTTGGTGGCGGCAATATCAAGATTCCACTGACCGGCCAGCTGCACGCGAATCATTGGTATCATGTTGCGCTGACCTATACCGAGGCGGGGCAAATCGCGGGAAGAGGTTTGTTTACGATGCATTGGACACCGCTTGGTGGTACAAATACCGAGGCTCAGGTGCTTCACTCTTGGACCAGCACTGCGATCACTCCTGGGGTTTCGTCGCAATTGGTTCTGGGAAATGAGGGACGAGGGCCGATGAGTGAAGGGTTTCCCGGATGGATCGATGAGGCTCGTATCAGCAGAGTCGCCCGCCGTGCGGACGATTTCATTTTTTCCATTGTCGATCTGGATTCAGACCTTCTCCCCGATCCGTGGGAGCAACAGATCATTGATGCGAATCCCAATGATGCGATCACCTCAATCAACGAGGTGCTATCGGGAGATGACTACGATTCGGACACACTCTCCAATCTCAAAGAATATCAACTTGGTACGGACCCAACCGTTGGCAACAACCCAAACGATGCAGACGCCGATGGCCTTCCTGATGTTTGGGAACTGACTCATTTTTCGACAATTTGGTCACATGATTCAAATGGAGACCCAGATCACGACACATTCACAAACCTCGTGGAATATCAGCGGGACTCAAATCCTCTCAATTTCAATGACCCTAACGATATCGATGACGATGGCATGGCGGACAATTGGGAGATGTTGCATTTTGAGTCCCTCGGATTCGCGCCTCAAGATGATAGGGATGGAGACGGTTTTACCAACAAGGAGGAGCTGAACGCCGGCACGGATCCCAACAACTTGCAGTCCGTGCCTGGTGATGCTGATGGTGATGGCCTTCAGGATCTGTGGGAAATGGATCACTTTGCAACCCTTTCAAACGCCGCAAGCAACAATCCGGACGGAGATTCATTCAATAACGATGCGGAGCACGCCGGAGGATCGGATCCCCATGATCCGCTGGACTATCCGGGGGCGCCCGTGGATCCCGCGAAGCCGACGGGGCAGATGGTTGATCTGCTGGCCTATCCAGGGAGAACCACGATCGCGGACACTCAACCCGAGTTCACTTGGATCTATCACCCTGACAAGCGCGGTGCCACGCAGAGTGCTTATGAAATCATTGTTTCATCATCGGCATCTTTGGCTGGTTCTGGCAGTGGTGACGTCTGGGGAAGCGGCCGGGTTCGCTCCAATGATTCAGTTTCTATCAGCTACGGCGGAGCCGCTCTCAACCGGGGGAGCTCATATTACTGGCGCGTGCGCACTTGGGGGGAGGGCGCGATTCCTAGCGCTTGGTCCAAAGTTCAGGCTTTTGTCATCGATCCGACCAACGCCCAAGCCGGAGCACGCGCGATTTACAAGGCATCCGCGAACGACTCCACGGGCTACAACTGGGCGGGACGATATCAATCGGCTTTCGACTCGGTTGTGGTGGCTTCCTCTCTCGTGAACAAAGGAGGTGGAAACTACTTCGCCGATTTCGGCAAGGACGGATTTGGCTATCTGACTGTGCGGTTGAACGGGAACTATTTGGGGCAATCGATGACGGTCAAGTTCAGTGAACATGCGAACGGTTCGTCAGTCGTCGATGCCGGAGGAACCACCACTTTTACCTCGAAAACAGTCGGTCTCCAGAACGGTGATGTCACCTACCAGATCCGCACGCCAGATGTGAGTGGTGGCGGAATCAACGTGAATGGATGGACGGGCGGTGTGATCACGCCATTTCGCTATGTCGAACTCGTCGGCTGCCCGGGCACGGTCACGTCGAGTGATATCCGGCAACATGTGTTGCATGTGCCTTTTGACGATAGCGCCTCGAACTTTGCTTCATCCAACACCATCTTAGATGCAGTCTGGGAAATGTGCAAATATTCGATGAAAGCGACCAGTTTCGCGAGCATCTATGTGGATGGCGATCGCGAGCGTCTGCCCTACGAGGCCGATGCTTACATCAACCAACTCAGTCACTACGGAGTGGATCGCGAGTTCACCACGGCTCGCTACAGCTATGAGTATTTGTTGGATCACTCGACGTGGCCTACAGAGTGGAAACTTCATTTCCCGCTCATGGCGTGGGCAGACTACATGTATACGGGTGACAAGGAGGCGCTGGCCGTGAATTACGCGTCTCTTGTCAACCAGATCAATCAATACAGTACTAACGAGCGGGGTGACGGTCTTCTCAACTACGGGTCTGGCAACAACATTGTCGATTGGCCCACGGGCGAGAGAGACGGCTATTCGTTTTCCAGCATGAACAATGCGGTGAATGCTTTTTATTATCAATCCTGGCATTTGCTTGCAAAAATTGCGACAGAATTGGGCAAAACCGAAGAGGCCTCAAATTTCACCGCGCAGGCCGAGCAGATGAAAAATTCCTTCAACTTGGTGTTCTGGAATGGCAACCAATATCAGGACGGAGAAGGCAGCACCAATCACGTTTCGGCCCACGGCAACTTTTTTCCGATGGCGCTGGGATTGGTGCCAGCGGACCGAGTTTCCTCGGTCATGACCTATCTAAAATCCAGAAAAATGCCGTGCAGTGTCTATGGCGCGCAGTATCTGCTGGAAGCCTTGTTTGAGGGTGGGGAAGAAGATCATGCCATCAGCCTGATGGCGGACAACTCCACGACGTATGATCGTCATTGGTACAACATGATTGCCAAGGGGTCGACCATCGCGATGGAAGCATGGGGGAATAACTACAAATCCAACCAAGACTGGAATCACGCATGGGGAGCGGCTCCGGGCAACATCATTCCACGTTTCGTGCTGGGTCTCAAACCACTCACTCCAGGCTTCAGCGAGGCGGAAATCAAACCCCAGCTTGGCACCGGCGACGGCGTCTCCGGTCTCACTCAAGCCTCTGGCACCATTCCTACCATCCGTGGTAATGTTGGTATCGATGTTGTGAATTCCCCTACGGCATTCAAACTCCAGATCAAAACCCCAGGCAACATGATGTCTAAGATTCTGGTGCCCTCAAAAGGTCATGCGAATCCCGCATTGGTCGTGGATGGTCGGGTAATCCTCGCTCCGGTGATCGATGAACACTTGGTGTTGGGAAATCTCCCTGGTGGCGATCATGTCATCTGGTTGAGCGATACCACTCATCCGAGCTCAGCGGTGCTCATGGAAAACTGGCGAGTCAGCATGTTCGGTAAAGACGTTTTGAATGAGCACCTGTCGAGCGATTTGGCGGATCCTGATGACGATGGCTATTCCAACGCAGATGAGTTTCTCAATCGAACCGATCCTCTTTCTCCGGATATAAATCCCAATGACTTGGACATCGACGGTTTGGCAGACGACTGGGAAACGGAACATTTTGGGACGATTGAGGCACAAAATGCGGAGGGGGATGCGGATAGCGATGGCACGAGCAATCGCACCGAACAATGTCTCGGGCTGAATCCGAACAACGGAACCTCCTGTTTTTCGGCCGTGATTAACGGCCTAGAGATCCGCTGGCCCGGAGTTTTAGGTGCTTTGTTTATCATACAACGCTCTCCCGATGCGATGTCATGGGGTGATGTGTCGACCCAAGAAGGGGTGAGCGGCATCAATTCATTCACCGATATGAATCCGCTGCCCGGGACAGCGTTTTATCGAGTGAAATTCATCTATTGATCGGAAGCACCCAAGTCAAAGAAGCGATTTATATCAAGTCTTGAGCTATTGGATGGTGTGTGGGGAAGATCGAAATACGGCATCCTTATCAGTGCTGTCTTGAAAGAATTGGGCTTAAGCGTGGCGATGATGAAGTAAGTAAGTAATGTAAAGGATCCGAGAAGTGCTACTGACGGCCCGGAGGGCACTGGATTATCGAGGGGTTCTAGCGACCTTGTGCTACAAACATTGGTGTCGATTCCGACGATGAATAACATCGTTGCCGCTGAATTCGGCGATTGCAATGGCGGCGGTAGACGACGTAATCGACGCCAATATGTATTGTTTAGTATTTGCCATCATAGGTGATTCGTTTCATGTATTTTGGAAATCCCATGCCATTCGATGGTTTATGGAATCTTGGCAACATTCTCATGCGTCCATGGGTGGGGAGTATGTAGTGACTCCTGTAAATGGCAAATTTTGCTGAAATAATTGCAAAAAAAGGCGACCCGAATCTAGGATTCGGGTCGCCGATTGATGCTTCGGGTGTTTTTTGAAGTGGTTCTATCAGGATGGACTACGGATTCAGTCCAATTCGATAGAAGGCTTTTCCTAGAAGTGGCGATCCGTCCGTGTAGCTGGTGGTCGTTGCGGGGGATGCTGCTGCAGGCCATGCGGCTTCCAACGTGATCCAGCTTTCCAAGCCGGTGCTGCGTTCGATACGGAAGGTGCGGCCCTCAGCGCTCGGCCAAGTGAGTGCGCCGTTACTTGCTGCGCGGACCACGAGGAAGCTCGATTTGCCGTCGTTAGGAATCAGACCGAGGCGGAACTCGACTAGGTTGTTCGTTCCGTCATGGTCGAGATCCTGCGCTGAGTCATCCACGCCGACGTTCAACCCGTATGCGGTTTCCCAAGCATCGTTCATGCTGTCGTTGTCCGTGTCTCCACTGGTTCCAGCGGATAGGAAGAAACCGGTGGAGGCGCGTGCGATGCTGCTCATGCGGACTTCGTCAATCGCGCCCAAGAAGGTTTCGTTCGAGGCGTTGTCCCCGTTGAAACTCCGTCCCTCGTTGCCGAGGCAGAAGTCCGGTTGCAAACCGGTGGGTAAGTCAGCCACCATCTGGGATGTGAGAACTTCGTTGGCAGCGGTTCGGCTTGGATCCAACAGCGTCCAATAGAGTTTTAGATTGCCGGGGGTGTTCGCATTTCCATCGTAGGTAACGGCCACGTGGTACCAGTTGTCTTGAAGTGCTTCATTGGGATCGCCTGCACCGGGAAGATTCACACGATGTTGCTCAATGCCGCCGCCAATTTTGAGAAACGCAAGCTGTGTCGCTGTGCCTCCGCTGTTATTGTCCGCATGGCCAATCGGCACCAAACGGAAGTTAAATAGACGTTCGGCGGCTTCACCATCGGCGCTGATGATGGACATCGCAGTCGTGCTCGTTTGAGCAATTTTTGGATCGAAGCCGAGTTTCACGATGGCCTCGTAGGTGAAGGCTCCGGTGGTGGCGTCCATGTATTCGATGGCGGTATTATCCGCAGTGCCTTCTACCAATGGGTGGGCGGAAAGCACGCCACCTTTACCTGTGCCACGGTTTGCCGATGGGTTGAGCCCGGTTTTAAATCCGCCCATCGAGGGCTGCCACAGGTGCGCACCATGGGCCATGGTTGTTAGTTCCACCGGATCCGTTCCTATATCGGCTACGGCCTGATCGATTTCGTCGAGATGCCAAAGATGAAGCGTATTGGAATCTGTGGTGTAGGGTTGGAAAACCTCGGCATTGTCCGGGATTGTGTTGGCATTGGTATCTGTGGGTGTTGAATTTGTATCGAGCGGATTTGAGCCTGCGCTCTGCTCGGCTAGCAAATTGGCTCCGTCGGCATCGTTGCTGTTGTCGGTGGGGTTCGGATCGAGGCTGCCGAAGTAGAAATTTTCGAAGGAATCGAGAAGTCCGTCGGCATCGATGTCCGTGGGTTTCTGGGCCACGTTGTTTGGATCGGTCTCAGCAGTCTCCTCGGCTTCGTTCCTGTAGCGGTCATTGTCCGGATCTGCAGAGCCGTTGAATCTGGCCAAAGTGGTTTCCAGATTCGTTTGGAAGAAGTATTTCACTTCCCAGCCGTCTACGAGACCGTCGGCGTCGCTATCTATGGAAGAGAGTTGCACGAGGGGGTCCGTGAATTTGGCCTGCTGTTCCTGGAGGTTGCTGTAGAGATCGCCATCCGGATCGTCACCAGCGCCATTTGGGAAAGCGCTGTCGCTGTCATTGAGATCGTAGAAGTTTTCGAAACCTGTGCTGAGTCCGTCCGCATCGCCGTCGGGAAAGCTGGTGTCGTCGGTTGGATCTGTGTCGGCAGCTTCTTCATCGTAGTTGTAGTTGAGGTCGCCGTCCTCGTCGCCATAACTATCGTGAGTGAGATCGTTGAAATGGGTGATTTCCCATGCGTCACGCAACTCGTCGGCGTCGGTGTCGAGAACGGTCGAGTTGATGTCTTGTGGATCGGAGTCGGCGTTGAATTCTTCGAGGTTGCTATCGCCGTCAGCATCAGGGTCGCCGCTAGCGCCATTGGGGCCGTCTTTGGCACCGGGGGAACTCTCACCAATGGTGCCATTGTCGTTCGGATCGAGTCCGTTTTCAATTTCCCAGAAGTCTGGCAGGCCATCGCCATCCGTATCCGCGATAGGAGCGAAGATGAATTGTGCGGAGGAACGGACGACGTTACTGACGCGGATTTCATCCATGGCACCGCGCAGGCATTCCCTCATGTTTGCGCCCGTAGAGCTATTTCGGCCTTCGTTGCCAAATACCAGTGGGGCGATCCAGTTGGGATCGACGCCTTCATTAGTCGTCGTGCCCAGTAAATTCGCCTGCGTGAAGGATGGGCTGACTCGTGTCCAGTAAATGGACGAAGTTTCAGCGCCACCGGCATTGGTGTATGTCCAAGCAACGTGGAACCATTCATCGGGAACGAAGGCGTGATCACCGGTCGTGGGGATGGCAAAGTCGGTGGCCGTGGCGCCATTGTTGCTGAAGCTACCAATTGAGTTCAGCTGGATATTCGGGCCGTTGATTTTGAACTGGAAGCCACGCAGAGTATTGGCGCTGTTGTTATCTGTCTGGCAGATCGAGCGGTTGGTGGTCGTCAGGTTCGGAATTTTAATCAGAGCTTCAATCGTGAACGAGCTATCGGTTCCCATGATGTTGCTGATCGTGATAACATCTTGGTTGACGCCTCCGGATGCCACAAACAATGCGTCAGGGGTTCCGGGAGTTGGGCCAGTGACGTCCACAGGGATGGCTAGGTCATCTCCCCCAGATAGATCGACGGCGCTGCCGAAACCGGAGTAGGCGGTGGCTCCCCATAGCGTGAAGAGATTGGTGGCTGTTCCGGCAGTCAAGGGATTGCCGTCAACGGTGAGTGCGTCGAAGGGAGACGCAGCAACACCCGCAGCCGAGTTTGTGGCGGTCGATCCGGACATGTCGTCCAGATGGAGGAGATATACGGTATTGGCATCTGTCTCGCTGTAGGGGCCGATGATGTCGGCCCGTGCTTGCCAGGTTGTTCCTAACAAAATTGAGGCAGCTGCCAGCAGATGGTGATTTTGGGATTTCATGGAGTCGAGTTTTGATGGATTTTTGCAGGTGCCTTGCATCCTTTTGGGAGACATGAGCAAACCCTGATCCCCTGAATGACCTCATCCATTCAGTTGACTCAACTCCATTTCGACGATCCCATGGTAAATGGGGGGGGGCGGCTCAGCGCGGCCCGAAATACTTCATCACGGCCTCTGTTCGCGTTCGGACGTGGAGTTTCTTGTAGATGTTTCGCAGGTGGAACGTGACCGTGTCGGTGGAGATCCCCAAGCTGTCGGCGATTTCTTTGTATAGCTTTCCCTTGGCAAGTAGGTTGAGGGTTTCCGCCTCTCTGGGAGTGAGATCGAAGTCCCCCCCGGGGATGGCTGGCTCGGGTTTCATGAAATGTTGGAAGACCTTTCGAGCGACGGTGCTGGAAATCGGACAATTGCCCTCCAGCACTTCGCCCAAGGACTCGCTCAACCGGGTAGGGACATCGCGCTTCAAGAGATAGCCGGAAGCTCCGGCAGCCAAGGCGTCGAAAACACGCTGGGAGTTATCATACACCGTGAGCATGAGGATGCGCATGTCTGGGTGGGCGGATTTGAGGGCGGCGGTGCAGTCGATGCCAGACATGCCTGGCAACTGGATATCCATCAGGACGAGGTCGGGCGGATTGGCCATGAGGTCGGGCAGGGCGGCTTCCGCATTTGGATAGGCTTCGCTGACTTCCCAGCCGCCAGCGTCTGAAAGAATTTCCACAAGGGTTCTTCGCAGCTCGGAATCATCCTCGACGATGGCAACTCGTTTCTTGGCAGGGGTCATGGTTTCTTTTGGGGTTTTCGCAGGATGCTGGAAAGCGGGCAGATCAGGGTGACACGGGTGCCTTTTTTCGGAGACGACTCGATTTCGCATGTGCCCCCGATGCTTTCCAACCGATGCTTGAGATTGTTCACTCCGTTCCCGGTGGGTGGCTTGCTAGGATCAAATCCGCATCCGCTATCCGCAATGAGGATGACCATTTTTTCGGCATCCATTGAAAGTGATAGAGTGGCCTCGCAGGGGGCTGCGTGTTGGAGAATGTTATGCAAGGCTTCCTTGACCGCGAGGAAAAGGTGATTGCGCATGGGGGCTTTGAGCGGCCAATCCGGCAGCAGGTGTGGGATATCGACTGCGCAGCGCACGTTGCTGTCTTGAAATAGCTCGTCGGCCAATCCCGCCAAGCGTTCGGCGAGTTGGTCGAGATTGTCATTCGCGGGGTCCACCGACCAGACGAGGCCATCCATGGATGTTACCAGATCACGAGCGGAGGTGGATAGATTGCCAAGGTGGCGGCGTGTTTGCTCGGGGTTTCGATCGAGATCCCGCTGGGCGAGCGCCACATTCATGCTGATGCGGGTGATGCGTGTTCCTAGATCGTCATGCATGTCGCGTGCGATCCTCGCGCGGTCGTGAGAGAGCGCGTTCTGGACGCGCAGCTGTTCCACATTTCGCGCGGCTCGTTGACGCAGTAGGGCGACGATCCCTAACGCCACGGAACCCACGACGACGGTGGCGAACAAGGCCCAGAACCAAGGCCTTTCCCAGACTGGGGCGAGAATGATGAAAGGCACCGCGATGTGGCCGCCCACACGGGTGTTTTGGGCCGATGAGGCAATGGCTTCAAAAGTGTAGTTTCCCGCAGGCACACTCACAAAAATCGCACTGTGCATGCTGCCGCCGATCACGTTGAACTTCTCGTTCCATTTCAGCAACATCGTCATCCCGCCCGGTGGAACGGCGGGTAGTGGTTGGGTGGACGTCCAGGCTCCCGAGGCGTCTTGGTCTCCATCCACCAAAGCGAGCGCGGTGCCGGCCTCTGTCATGACCACCCGAGCGATGGTGGGAGCCGAGCCGCCGCGACTCCATCCCATGGGCAGTCCGGCCGGGCTATCCAGTTGAGTGCCAGCACTGAATTCTGGATTCAGCCAGATGGAATCACCGGATGCATTTGGAAAACTCGGGATCAGTTTCAGATCGTCAATCGCGAACACGCCAGTGGTGTCGTCGGCACCAGAAGAAACCGTGAGGCGAACCGATCTGCCTGATTCCGGCATATAAATCGGTTCGCTGCGCGGTGTCATGGCGGAGTCGTCAAACCCGGTTTCCCATCCGCGGCTGGCTCCTAGAACGGGCAATTGCACCAGCGAAACCACGGCACCGTTGGCATCCAGCACTTCGCAGATCATGCTCATGCCGCGTCCGCTCTCATGCCAGTTCTCATCCAGTCCCTTGAGCCGATATCGCAGAATCACCGGATCTTGCTGAGCTCCCGGCAGGATGCCAAAATCGAACCCGAGGCGATGCGAACCCGGCGGGACCGTCAGCGGCTTGCCTGACGCGGAAAGGATTGCCGGAACACCGTCCACCGTCATTCCGGCGAGTTCGAGGGCAAGCGGATGATTTTCCTCAGCTTGATCCGATGAGCTTGTCGGTGGTTTCCTCAGTTGCTGGGGAACAAAAATGAAATCCGAAGGATCGCGCGCGGCGGAGCTGATACGAACTTCGTCGATCACGCCGCGAAACGGTTCCTGTTCGGCGTTTTCACCCTCCGTGCGTGTCCGCGCTTCATTGCCAATCGCAAAATCTCCGGTCGTCGGCCCGAAACCTTTTTCCAACGTGCCACTGCCAATCAGGTGTGCGGTTTCCCGAGGTTGGTCGAGGCGTGTCCAAAAAAGCTTAAGACTCCCGACGCTGCCCCCATTGCCATCATAGGTCACCGCGATGTGGAACCAATCGTCCGTGTTCACGGCATGCGGCCCGGTCGTCGGGATGGCGGCAAGCGCACCTCCTGCGACCGATAGCGGCGTGAAGGCGAGAAACCCCGCAGTCTCCACCCGGAAGTTGAAAACTCTCATGTTCCTCACTCCGCCGTCGTCTCCCTCAAGCGAGACGATATCCATCGCCACCGCCCCAGCGTCGGCGGGCAGCACATCGAAGCGGAGCAGCGCCTCGATGGTGAATGCGCCGTCTTCACCCGCCACCCGGAAATCAGGCGGCACATTGTCCTCGTCCCCATTCGCCAATTTGGGGACGGCGGACAAAATGGCCCCCTTGAAACCCGGTGACCCTCGCAGCCCGCCGGCATCATGATGAAACGAAACGCCGGACCCCAGCCCAGGAATCGATGGAGAACCGGGCTTTGCGTTGTTCATCAGTCCCATCAGATCGAGCCGATTGAGCCCTCTGTCTTGAAACGGCGGCCGGGACTCATCGAGATGCCAAAGATGGAGCGTCCAGCTATCCGCAGCGTAGGGCTGCCATCTCTCGGCCGCGACAGTCTGTTGACAAAATGCCGCGATCAAAACTGCCAGCCAACGCCCCGGAAATGAAAAACCCCGAGCTGTGGTATGGTTTAATCTCACGCGCCGACTACTCGTGCGCCACCCATCATCCGCTGTCAACCCGTCAGCTTTTCCGATTGCTCGCGAAGATGGCAGGAATGTCGACGCAATTTTCTCAGCGCTTGAGGATAGGTTCGTGGCTCTGATAGGTTGTGCCGCCGTTCTGCCGATGGGGTGGACTTGCTCCGGCATGGTTAAGATCGGATTTTGCCTGATCAGGCAGATCAATTTTCAGAGAATTGACGATCTAACAAATAAGTTGTTTCGCATGTTTACGGTTTGGAAGTTCCGACAAAAGTGGTGAATGGCTTCTTGCGGCGATCGGAGTCGGCAGATCACGCAGCTCGAAAAACAGTTCGCTATGCTTCAAAAAAGAATCTGACAACAATCTGCCTCATCTATCAATTAATGGGGTTCCACTATGAATTAGGATTTACCTCCCCATCGCAAATGGCATTTAAGTTCGTTTTTTGAAAATGACACACTGCTTTAAAATCTTTCCCTTTGTCGCTGCGGCCCTACTTGCGGGATGTGATGAGTCTGTGCGGCTGGAGTATGCCACGAAAGAAGATGCGGAATCCGAAAGTGTTTTTGCGCAGGGGTGGTTGCCCGAAATCATCCCGCCTTCGAGTCGGCGGATTACGATGACGAATGATCTCGATTTGAACAAGTCGGAGGGTGAGTTCAGATTTGAAGTTTCCGAACTCGATGCCTTCGTGAGGCTGCTTGTGAGGACGCGGTCGGAAGACATCGAAGGATTTTCGGCCTATTCCTACGATGATTGGATTTTTTGGATCCGTGACAGTCGAGATTACTGTCGGTTCAGGATGACGCTGATTCCTAGGTGACCCATGGTCGAGCTGCTCTGATTTTCAGAGCGCTTACAGGATCAGCATTTTAGCCACTCTCTGACACACCCCGGCACGTGGTGCCTTGAATGGGGGAAAAGTAGCCTCACTAGGGCTCGAACCTAGAATAACGGAATCAAAATCCGGGGTGTTACCATTACACTATGAGGCTTTTGCGAAGCCTTGCGGCTGCGGCGGGCGGAAGCTAAACCGGGTGTTCCGGTTTTGGCAACCGGGAAAATCGATCAATGTGAGTGAAATTTCACGCTCGCCGGAAGAGCGGTCAAACGAGGGCGGTTGCGGCGGTGAATTTTGCTTTCTCCGGTGCCCCAGCCGGGGTTTTCCTCGGCGCATCCATGAAAGTCGGCATCGCGCAGATCAACTCCGTCATTGGGGATTTCCCCGGCAATGTGAAACGCTTGCTGGCGGCTTACCGAGAATGCCTTGATGCGGGGGCGGAACTGGTGGTGACGCCCGAGCTCTCCCTGGCGGGCTACCCGCCGCGGGACTTGGTGTTTAAATCGCGCTTCGTGCCGCTTTGTTTGCAGGCGCTCGACCACTTGGCCGGGGAAATCAGTGAGGTGCCGTTGCTGGTCGGCTACGTCGATCACCACCACCCGACGAAGCCGGGCAAGCCATTCCGCAATGCCGCGGCGTGGCTGGAGAATGGCGAGATTCGCCATCACATCTGGAAAACGTTGCTGCCAACCTACGATGTTTTCGACGAGCGCCGCTATTTCGAACCGGGCGACTCGAACGAGCCCATCGTTTGGAAGGGCCAGCGCATCGGCGTGACGATTTGCGAGGACATCTGGACCGAGGATTTTTTGAAGCGGCCGTTTTACGATCGCGATCCCGTGCAAGAACTGACGGGGAAGGGGATGGACTTGCTGCTGAACCTGAGCGCCTCGCCTTATCACCTCGGCAAGCCGCTGCTGCGTCGGGCGATGATAGGGGGCGTGGCGCGCAAGGCGGGCGTACCTGTCGTCTATTGCAACGCGGTCGGTGCCAACGACCAACTCATCTTCGATGGGCACTCGCTGGTCGCCACGGCGAGCGGTCGCATCGCCTGCCAACTGCCGGGTTTTGCGGAATGCTCGCGCGTCGTTGATACCGCTCTAACGGTGGAAGACGATGTGCCGATGGAAGGCTGTGATTCGTCGCAACTCTATCAGGCCTTGGTGCTGGGGTTGCGGGATTATGCCTGGAAATGCGGCTTTTCCACGGCCTGCCTTGGCTTGAGCGGTGGCATCGACTCGGCGCTCACGGCGGTCATCGCAGCAGATGCGTTAGGTCCAGAAAATGTTCGTGGGTTGACGATGCCGAGTCCGTATTCGTCGCGCGGCAGCGTGGACGATTCGTTCTCGCTGGCCAAAAACCTCGGCATCCGCTGCGACGAATTGGCGATCGCCGATGCGTTTGACTCGGTGAAGCGGACGATGGCACCCGTTTTCGCGGGGATGGATGAAGACGTGACCGAGGAAAACATGCAGGCGCGGTTGCGTGGATTGATGCTCATGGCGCTTTCCAACAAGGAGAACCATTTGCTTCTAACGACTGGCAATAAGAGCGAACTCGCAGTCGGCTATTGCACGATTTATGGCGACATGTGCGGCGGCCTCGCGGTGATTTCTGACCTGCCCAAGGTGAGGGTTTATGAAGTTTGCCGGTGGATCAACCGGGAGCGCGAAATCATCCCATGGAACACCATCGACAAGCCGCCCAGCGCGGAGCTGCGGCCGGACCAGAAGGACCAGGACACCTTGCCGCCATACGAGATCCTCGATGCGATTTTGGAACTTTACGTCGAGCATCAGCTTTCCGCGGATGAGATCATCTCGCGCGGGCATGAGGAGGCGGTCGTCCGCTGGGTCCAGCGGCGGGTGGATTTGAACGAGTGGAAACGCCACCAAGCGGCACCCGGATTGCGTGTCACGTCCAAGGCGTTTGGCATGGGCCGTCGCATGCCGCTGGCCCAACGTTTTGTCGGATGATCCGCACGGCGGTGCGGTGTTGCTGCTCATCATGTATCGCATCGTGCGTCGCAAGCCGTCTTGAGCGTTGAGGGATTGGGTGGGGCGGTGGGCATTCTCTGCTGGCTTTGGCGGAAAACTGAAATCGTCCTTTGCGCTGCGGATTCGATTTCTCATCGTCGGTCGTCGCTACGATTTTCAGCCCCTTTCAGGAACCCATGACTCCGCAAGAAGCCCGCCAAATCCTCGGACTCGGACCTACGGATGATCCGAGTGCTCATCTTGTGGATCTCAACGAGGCCCGCAATCGCATCGCCGCGATGGTCGCAAGTGCGCCGAACGAAACTTTGGGCAAGCGCTACCAGCAAGGGTTGGATGAATTTGAGGCGGCCTTGGCGGTGATGCGGAGCGAAGCGCCTGGGGAAACGAGCGATCTCGACGCGCTTTCCCCGCCGCCGTTGCCTGAGATCGTTTTGCCGGAAAATGCCACCGCCACCGAGCCCTTGGAGCCGACGGCTGCGGAAAATGACGCTTCGGCTGAAGTGACGATTTCAGAGGCGGCGCAGGAAAAGCCTATCCCACCGCCAGCCCCGACGGTGGTGCTGGGAACCATTCCTGCCGCCGCGAGTCCAGAGTCTCCGCCGGCCACGGAAGAGGCCGTTCCAGAACCGGTGCGGACGAGCCGTGCGCTGTCGTTTCTTGCCTGGTCCTTCGTGTTCTTGGTCGGTGTCGCAGGCGGCGGCTGGTTGTTTTTGAAGGACCAAGAAGCGAAGCGCGAACGGATGATGACGCGTGCGGCCTTTCTTGAAAGGCAGGGCGCGATCCTGATCGAAAACCGCCGTTGGCAGGAGGCCAGGGAGATGTTCGCGGAGATTGAAACCCTGCTGCCTGGTTCTGAAATGGCGATGCGTGGCCTGCGCAGCATCGAGGTGGGCATGATCGATGAGCAGACGCAGTTTCTCGGCTACTGGGCGGGGCAGGCAACGGCGGAACTCGAAGCCGGGCGCTTGGACGAGGCTGAGGCGGCGGTTCGCAAGGTGCTCGACCGATTTCCTAACGACCCAGAAGCAGCAGAAACGAGCCTGAAAATTGCCGCTGCGCGCAAGACGCAGGTCCATGATGCGCTCATCGCCGCCGCGCGCGATGCTCTGAACCTGCGGAAATTCGACCTCGCCATCGAGCAGTCTGAGAAAATCCTCGCGACTTCGCCCGACGATGGGGACGCGCGATCGATTTTGGATGGCGCGCGCTTGGCCAAGGCGAAGGTCGCAGCGGATCTCGAAATGGCCGCCCAGCTCTATCGCAAAGCGGCGGAGCGCGACCAAGGGAAGTTCGACCAGCAGGCGATCGATTGGATACGCGAGGCGGCCTCATTGGCGCCGGACGATGCACGGATTGCTGCGTTGTTGGAAAAGCTTTCCGGCTACACCCGCACGCTGCAAGTTCCGGGCGAGTTTGCGACCTTGGACGAAGCTTTGGCGAACGCGAGAGACAAGGATCGCATCGTGGTGGCGGCGGGAATCTGGAAGGGGCCGCTGGTGATGGATGTTGCCGTAGAAATCCGCGGCGCGGGGGCCGCGGAGACCATCGTGGAATGTCCGCCGGAAATGGGCAGCGCGCTCACGGTGGGACCGGCGGCCAAGGGCGTGCGAGTGAGCGGTGTTTCTTTCCGGCACGCTTCGTTCGCCGTCGGCAAAGATCGATTTTCGGCCGTCTTGGTGCGCGGCGGTTCGGCGACTTTTTCGGATTGCCTGTTTCATCACGCCAGCGGGCATGGATTGGCGGTGATCGAAGCCGGTCAAGCGGAGCTAAGCCGTTGTGTTTCCAGCGACAATGGCTGGAACGGGGTGGCGGTCGTCGGCGAGGGCAGCCGCTTGGAGATGCGCGAATCTGCGGCGCTCAACAATTTTGAGCACGGCATTGAGTCGTGGCAGGGAGCGGCGGCGGTCCTCATCAACAACCGCTGCGAAGGCAACAGCCGCAATGGCATCCATGCTGACAACGGGTTGGCCAGCGTCGAGATTTCGGGCAATCAACTCGTCGGCAACCGCGAGTTTGGCTTGGTCCTCGACAGCGCGGGCAAAGGGCAGGTGGAGAAAAACACCGCTCGCGACAACCTGCTCGGTGGCCTCGTCATTCGCGCGGCGGCGAAGTCCGTCCGTGTCACGACCAACGAGGCGACTTCCAACCACGGTCCTGGCCTCGTTTTGGAAAAAGGGCTGCCGTCCTCATCTTATTTGGCCAACTCCCTGTCCAAAAACGAGGGTGAGCAACTTCTCGCGGGGATGGATTTTGACATCCAGGTGGAAATCCCACCGACGGAAGCACCCGCAACTCCGCCGGGAATGACGCGCACTCCGCCCGCGCCGAGCGAGCCCGCTCCACCGGAGCCGCCGCGCGCGCGCATCGTCACCGAACCGTAGTTGTGACCGCCATTTGACGAAACGATGCCGATCTTTTTCCTGCTCGCCGCTGGTCTTGCGCTGGTCCTAATCGGAGTCGGCATCGTCTTGGCCTTGGGGCGGTGGCTTGCCTCGGCCTAGCTGTGAGGATAGGTTTTCGAGTAACCCATTTTAGCTCTTGGCCCACGGCGATTCTCCGGTTGGGATCGCGCACGCCATGGCCTATCTCGACGAAAATTTCCTGCTCCATTCTCCCACTGCCATCCGGCTTTTCCATGAAGTCGCGAAGGACCAACCCATCATCGACTATCACTGTCACCTCTCGCCCAAGGAGATTGCGACGAACCACCGGTGGAAGGACATTTCCGACATCTGGCTGGGTGGCGATCATTACAAATGGCGGTTGATGCGCGCCAACGGGATCGATGAGCAACGCATCACGGGCGACACCTCGCCGCGCGAAAAGTTCCAAGCCTGGGCGGAAACCGTGCCTTACACGCTGCGCAATCCCATCCACCACTGGACGCATCTCGAACTGCAACGCTACTTCGGCATCGATCTGCTGCTCACCCCGGACACCGCCGACGAGATTTGGGAAAGGACGAACGCCACGCTGGCGGAGAGCGATTTCTCGACCCACGGGCTCCTGAAAAAATTTGACGTCCGGGTGGTCGGCACCACGGATGACCCGGCGGATCCGCTCGATTTCCATGAGACCATCGCCGCTTCCGGGTTGGCAACTGTGGTCGCGCCGACCTTCCGCCCGGACAAGGCGCTGTTGGTGGATAGGCCGGATCTGCTCAAGCCGTGGCTGGAAAAACTCGAAGGGGTGTCGGACATTTCCATTGTCCATCTATCCGATTTGCTGGCGGCCTTGCAAAGGCGTCACGATGCGTTCCATGCGGCTGGCGCTCGCTTGTCCGACCATGGGCTGGATCGCATGCCGGCGCTGCGCTGCACCGACGAGGAGGCTGCGGTGATCTTCAACCGCGCTCGCGCTGGCAAGGCGGCCAACGCCGAGGAAAAGGAAAAATTTGGATTTTACCTGATGGTTTTCTTCGGCCAGCTCGACGCGGCGAAAGGCTGGACCAAGCAGCTCCACCTTGGTGCTGCGCGCAATGTGAACTCGCGCATGGCCGCACGGCTCGGGCCGGATACGGGCTACGACACCATCGGCGACACCCATCAAGGCGAGGCGTTGATGATCTATCTGGACGCGTTGGCCAGCGGCGGCTCCTTGCCGAAACTTGTCCTCTATAACCTGAACCCGCGCGACAACTACCTCTTCGCATGCCTCACCGGCGTGTTCCAGGACGGCACGGTGGCTGGCAAAATCCAGTTTGGCTCCGGCTGGTGGTTCCTCGACCAAAAGAATGGGATGGAGCTCCAGCTCGATGCGCTGTCGGCCACCGGATTGCTGACGCGTTTTGTCGGCATGCTCACCGATTCGCGCTCCTTTTTGTCCTTCCCGCGTCACGAGTATTTCCGCCGCATCCTGTGCAATCTGATAGGCAGCGAAGCGGATCGCGGCGAATTGCCGGACGATTTCGAGGCGCTCTCCAAATTGGTCAGCGACGTTTGTTTTGGCAACGCACGCAGCTACTTCGGATTCGATGTATAAAACGACAACCCAGTGGCGTTTCGTGGCCATGTTTTTGAAAAATTGGTTTCCTCTGCTCGCTCTCACGGCGTCGTTGCACGCGGCTCCTGTCTACATCGGCACCAACACCGGCGGGAAGTCGGCCAGCAAGGGGATTTATGTGGCGGACTTCGACGACGTCACCGGCAAACTGACGAAACCGACGCTGGCCGCGGAGTATGGGAATCCGGGATTTCTCGCGCTGCATCCGACCAAGCCATTGATCTACGCCTGCGGGGCACCGAAGCAAAAATTTGCCGACGACAGTGGATCGGTGGCCGCGTTTGCGATTCGCCGTGACCATGGGTTGGATTTCCTCGGCGAAGCGTCGTGCATGGGCAAAGGGCCCTGCCATGTGGCGGTCGACGCTACCGGCCGCACGGTGGCCGTGGCGAACTACGGCGATGGCAGCTACGCGACGGTCCGCTTGGATGAATCGGGTATCCCGGGCAAGGCGGTTTCCGTTTTCCGTCCCGAAGGATCCGGTCCTAACAAGGATCGGCAAAATGGTCCGCATGCCCACGGCGTCTATTTCAACAAGGCGAACAACCGGCTCTTGATGCCGGATCTCGGGTTGGACCAGGTGTTCATTCATCCCTTCGACGCAGAGACTTCGGCGTTGAGCGAACCGCTGCCTTCGTTGAAATCGAAACCCGGCGCGGGACCTCGGCACTTGGCGTTCTCCCCGGATGAAAAGAACCTCTATGTCATCAACGAGCTGGAAAACGCGATCACCACCAGCAATCGAAAACAGGATGGTTATGGCGCCGTGGCCAGCGTGCCGACCTTGCCCGCAGATTTTTCCGGCGGCAGCACGACGGCTGAGATCGAGGTGCATCCAAATGGCAATTTCGTCTATGGCTCTAACCGTGGCCATGACAGCATCGTCGTCTATCAGCGCGATCCCAGAACGGGCGCGCTGACTTTCGTCCAGCACGCGCCTTGCGGTGGCAAGACGCCGCGGCATTTCAAAATCGCGCCGTCTGGGAAGTGGTTGCTTTGCGGACAGCAAGATTCCAATGCCATCAGCATCCTGCCGCTGGATCCTGAAACGGGAATGCTGGGAGCGCCCATCCACACGGTTTCCACGCCGTCGCCGATCTGTTTGGTTTTCGCCCGTTGACGCGGGTTTGCCCGGCGTGACGTTTTACTTGGATGTCAGTTCGGCGGGTGGCTTTTCCACGCCGTTGTTGCCGGAGACGAGCGAATGCTGGAGTTTTTCCCGGCGCTCGCGGACGAGGCGGACGACGAGCGCGGTCCAGCCCGTCTGGTGGGACGCGCCGAGGCCTTCGCCGGTTTCGCCGTGGAAATACTCGTGGAAAAGCAGCAGGTCCTGCCAATGCGGATCGTCGCGGTAGCGGGTGGCTCCGCCGAAACAAGGGCGTTCGCCATCTTTGCCAGGAAGGAACAGGGAGATGAGGCGATCACAAAGGTCGATGGCAACCTCGCGCAGTGTGAGTTGGTTGCCGGAGCCGGTGGGATACTCGATCTTAAAAGTGTCGCCGTAGAAGTAGTCGTAGCGCTCGAGTGCCTCGATGATGAGGAAATTGATGGGAAACCAGATTGGGCCGCGCCAGTTCGAGTTTCCGCCGAACATGTCGGTGGTCGCCTCGCCGGGCGTGTACGGGACCTCGTGGCGTTGGCCCTCATGCTCGAAGATGAAGGGCTTGTCGGCGTGGGCTTTGCTTAGCGAGCGGATGCCGAAATTGGAGAGGAATTCCTTCGGATCCAGCATGTAGGCAAGGCTCTTGCGCAGGCGTGCCTCGGAGGGGATGGCGAGCAGGCAGCGGCCCGGGTTTTTGTCGCCCTTGACGCGGCGGGTGGTGATGTATTTCAGCAGGTCAGGGCGATTGACGAGGAACCAATCCATGCGTTTGCGGAAACTCGGCAGGCCATCGATGGTCTTCTGCTTGAGCACGGTGACGGCGCACATCGGCAGCAGCCCGACGAGCGATCGGATGCGCAGCGGAATGGGGTCTTGGTGGTCAATGATGAGCTGGTCGTAGTAAAAGCCGTCTTCTTTTTCCCACAGTCCGGTGCCGCCGAGCGAGTTGATGGCGTCGCAGATGTTGACAAAGTGCTCGAAGAACTTGGACGCGATGTCCTCGTAGGCAGGCTTTTCCTGAGCGAGTTCCAGCGCCATCGCCAGCATGGTCAGGCAGAACGACGCCATCCACGCCGTCCCGTCCGCTTGGTTCAAATGGCCTCCGCCGGGCAGTGCGTGCGAGCGATCGAAAACCCCGATGTTGTCCAACCCGAGGAAACCGCCGCCGAAGACGTGGCGACCCTCAACGTCCTTGCGGTTGACCCACCACGTGAAGTTTAAAAGGAGCTTTTGAAACGCTCGTTCGAGGAAGAGCAGGTCGCGCTCTCCCTTGCTGTCGGCGATCTTGTAAACGCGCCAGACAGCCCACGCGTGGACGGGCGGATTGACGTCGGAGAAATTCCATTCGTAGGCCGGGAGCTGGCCATTCGGATGCATGTACCACTCACGCAGCAGCAGCAGGAGCTGATGTTTCGTGAAATCCGGATCCACCGCAGCGAACGGGATCATGTGGAAGGCAGTGTCCCACGCGGCGAACCACGGGTATTCCCATTTGTCCGGCATGGACAGGATGTCGCGGGCGAAGAAATTTTGCCAATCCGCGTTGCGGCCGCCGAGGCGAGCGGCGGACGGCGCGGCGTCGTTGTCGCCCTTGAGCCAATCCTCGACGACGTAGTGGAAGAATTGCTTGGTCCACAGCAGGCCAGCGTAGCCTTGGCGGCAGATCAACCGCTCGTCGTGGGAAATGCCCTTGGGGATGACGTCGTCGTAAAACGCGTCGCACTCGCGGATGCGTTCCTCGAAAACCTCGTTGAATCCCTCGAACCCTTTCACGTCATTGGTTTCGCCCACGGCGTGGAGGCGGCAGCGAATGGTGATGGATTTCCCCGGCGGGACCATGAACTTGAGGTGGGCGGCCGCCTTGGTGCCTTGCGGCTTGGGCGAAATCGCGGCCTTTTCCTTGTGGATGAGGTAGCGGTGAAACGCATCCTTCACATAGGGCTGCGGGTTCTCGGTGCCGAAAACGGATTGGAAATTCGTCTCGTTCTCGGTGAACAACCAGGGTGAGCTGGCCGATTGGTCGGGCGAGTCCACGATGAAGCGGAAATCGCCGAGCGTTTCGTGCGTGGCGTGCAACGTTTTGCCCTTCGCTTGGATGCTCGGTTTGACGACCGGGGATTCACGCGTTTCTCCCCAACTCCAGGTGTTGCGGAACCACAACGTCGGCAGCACGTGGATGGGCGCGGACTTTTTGGCGCGATTGGTCACGGTGATGCGCCACAGGATGTCTTCGGGCGAGCGCTTGGCGATTTCCTGGACGATGTCGAAGTACTTTCCGTCCTGGAACAGCCCCATATCGGCGATTTCCAGCTCCGGTCCGGTGCGGCCGAGTTCCTGGTTTTTTTCGCGGATCGCGGTGTACGGATATTGCTGCTGCGGGTACTTGTAGAGCGCCTTGGTGTAGGAGTGGGTGGGAGAGGAATCGAGGTAGTAATAACATTCCTTCACGTCCTCGCCGTGGTTGCCCTCGTTGCCGCCGAGGCCGAAAAGCCTTTCCTTAAGGATGGTGTCGTTGCCATTCCACAAGGCGGGAGCAAAGCAAAGCCGGCATTGGCGGTCGGTCCATCCTTGCAGCCCATCCTCGCCCCAACGGTAGGCGCGGCGGCGGGAATGGTCGTGCGGGAAGCTCGCCCAGCTGTTGCCGTGATCCGAGTAATCCTCGCGCACGGTCCCCCACTGCCGCTCGCTGAGAAAGGGGCCCCAACGCCGCCAGTTCTTCTCACGCGTCTTGTCTTCGGCGAGTCTCTTCTTTTCGCAATCCATCGCTGCGGACCAAAGCAGGAAGCGTGCACACCGACCAGCCAACAAGTCCGCAGAGGGGAAATTGGCCGCCACGTTGCGGGGAAAAAAATCCCATTGCTCTTCTAACTGGAATGCGTCAGGAATCGCGGATGGCGGGTGTTCGCCGCTCAAACCCACGATTTCACGATGACCACTCGTACCACCCTGCTTCTTGTCTTGGCCGTGGGCAGCCTGGCCTTCCTGCTTGGCAGCCGTTCGGAACCCAGCGCTCCAGCAACCCATCCCTTGGCATCGAACAAGCTGCGTGCTCGGAATCGGCCAGACATCGCGGTTGCTCATGAGCCAGCACGCGAACGGGAAAAACCGGCCTTCACCACCGTCACGCGCGACGAGGCAGAACGGCTTTCCCCGCAGCAACGGCTGGAATGGCTCAGCAAAGCCGCACGGCTCACCGACATCAACCAGCAGGCGGACATCCTGTGCGGACTCATCGCGGCGATGTCTCGCGATGAACTGCCTGCCGCCACCCAACAATTGATAGCGGCTCAACGTGCTGGCAACGACTCAGCGCACCGGGTGTGGGCCGACTTGTGGCAGCGATGGGGACAGGTCGCGCCAGAAGATGCGTTGAAATCCACGCCCGGAAATCCCGGACCGCAGACCAGCAACGATTGGCGGAATTTTATGAAAGGATGGTTGGCCGCCGATCCTGCTGCGGCGATGGCATGGGCGCAGGCGAGAAACCCAGGCGAGGGGCATGCCGCCGCAGTTGCCGTCGCGATCACTGGCAGTTCAAGCGGCAATCTCAAGCAACTGGAAAAGGACATGGTGAAACTTTCGCCGGACGCCGTGACGACGCGCGAATGCCTCCACGACTATTACGATCTTGCGATCGTTTCGGGTGGCAAGGCGGATGCCGCAGAAGTTTATGACAACCTCGCTCCGGAACTGAAAGAAGCCGCATGGCCGGTGACGCTCGAACGGCTGGGCTACACTGCACCGCGCGAAGCGGCGCAGTGGGTAGAAGACCATGCCAAGGACCCAGGCGTGGACTATGAGACGACGCAACGATTGGTCTATCGCCTAGGCAATGAGGACCCGGCGTGGACGATGGATTGGCTGTCGCGGGTTGAGGTGGACAATCGCGCAAATGGCGAAATCAAAGGCCCGCCCTTGTCGTGGATCGCGCTCTCGATTTGGAAAGGGAAAGATGCAGCCGCCGCGAATGCCTGGGAGGCCGCGCAAGAAGCCAAGTTCGCCCCAAAAAACGCTCCTGCCACTCCCGAGCGCTAACCCCTTCCTTCCTGCAATCGATTTATGAAATCCAAGCTCCCGCCCGCAGCGTCCGTTTCCATCATCGTCGGAGTCGCTGCCCTCGCCTTTTTTGTCGGCAAATTCCGCGCGGCTCGTGAGGTGACTTTTTCTAACGAATCGCCAACGGCAGCGGTGCGCCAGACTTCCGTTAGTGCTAAGGCTGACTCTAGCGAAGTGAGCGAAACCATCGCGGACCGCATGCCCAAGCCGCAGTATGGGCTCACCGTCGAGCAGGCGCGGCGATTGACGCCGGAAGAACGGCTCGCGCGCATCGCCGACGCGGCGTTGGTTTTCAACTCGGGCAATCAGGTGGAGGCGTTGTCCGGCCTCATCGGCGCGCTCAGCAAGGATGAGATCCTGCAAGCGACCGATCTGCTAGGTGGTGCGCAGGACAGGGGGAATTTTCAACCGCAGGAAATTTGGATCGAGTTGTGGACGCAATGGGGGCGGGTGGATCCGCTCGGTGGCCTTCAACATTTCGTCGATAGGCCCGGCGGAAAAGGCCGCGACGACGCGCGCTCCATCATGCACGGATGGTTAGGAATCGACCCGGATGCGGCCATCCTCTGGGCGCACGAACCGAAGCGTGCCACGCTGGATGCCGCAGCGGCAGCGCTTGCCCTGAGCCATGAAGCTGGTGGCGACTTGGGAAAAATGGAAGCCACCATGCTCGCCCTGCCCGAGAATGGAATGACCCGCGCCGAATGCGCGGACCGGTACTTCGACATGGCGGCGCTGGCGGGCGACGCGTTCGATCCCGCCGCCACCTACGACGCAATGCCCGAGGCGCTGCAACCGGCCGCATGGTCAGCGGCTTTCGGAAGGATTTCCCAAGGGGCTCGCGCGGAGACCATCGACTGGGTGAAGTCGCACTACGAGGCGTCCTCGCAAAATGACAACGCGATGGTCGATTTCATCGGCAAATGTGTCGCCGAGGATGCCGTCGGTACGGTGGCGTGGACGAGCAACTTGCCGAGCCCGAAAGAAAGCAACTACACGCCGCTGACGTCGGCCGTCATCGCGTGGATGAGCACTGATCGTGAGGCTGCCTTGAAATGGGTGAATGAGCAGCCAGCCAACATGATCGCACTCGATTTGATTCGTGCGTCCATCGTGCGCGGCAACAAACGATAACGGCAGCACCGCAGACGAAGCGGCATTGACGTCGTGCGGGGATAGCTTCTGACTTCCGGCCATGCGCTACGCGGAAAAACTTCAACGACGGATTGCCAAAACAGGATCTCGCCTTTGTGTCGGACTCGACCCGCGGCCGGGCGACGGCGGCGCGGCTTTCGCCCGCAATTTTCTTCATCAAGTCATCGAAGAAACGGCAGGCTGGGCGGCGGCGTTCAAACCGAACATGGCGTATTTCGAGGCCATGGGAATCGAGGGAATTCGTTTGCTGGAGGATCTGCTCGCTTCCATGCCAGACGACGTTCCGGTCATCTTGGACGCCAAACGCAGCGACATCGGCGAGACGCAAAAATACTACGCCCAAGGCTATTTTGGCGGCTGGAATGTGGACGCCGTGACGCTCAATCCTTTCCTCGGCTACGATTCGATCGAGCCCTTCCTCGATTGGGACGAGAAGGGGATTTACCTGCTCGCCGTGACCTCGAATGCCGGCTCGGCAGATTTCCAACAGCAAAAACTCGCCGATGGACGATCCGTGTTCGAGCTCGTCACCGCGCTCGGCGAACGGGCGAAGGCGGAAGAGCGCAAAACCGACGTCGGCTACGTCGTCGGCCTGACCAACGCCGCTGAAGTTTTGGAGAAGATCCCGGACGCGCCGCTGCTGGTGCCCGGGCTGGGCGCGCAGGGCGGCGATCTCGCCTCGCTGGCCGCCGCCGCCCGCCGTGCGCCGGACGTCATCAATGTTTCGCGCGGCATCCTCTACGCGGCGGATGAGCGTGGCTTCGGTGCCCGCGCACGGGATTGGGCGGAAAAAATCTCCGCCGCCTACGGGAAGTGAAATTTTCGGATTTTCCGATGCATCCCCCCGCATGTGCCTCTACGCTCCCGCACCGTGCCAGACGACGAGCCGCCACCGATGAAACCGATGCCTGGAAGATATTCCGGGTTGATGCCCCAACGAGGATGGCCCGGACGAAATTTCCGTTTCCTGCGCCACCGCATCGTTCCCGGAATGTTTCGCAAGGCGGATGGCAATGCCTTGGAACCGGTGCTCGCTCCACCCGAAACGGGCAAGGTGCGCATCACGTGGATTGGCCATGCGTCGTTCTTCCTCCAATTCGCCGGCCACTCGGTGATCGTCGATCCAAACTGGGCGAAATGGCACGGCCCGGTGAAACGCCACCGCCAGCCTGGGCTCGCGTTGCGCTCGGTGCCCGAGGTGGATCTGGTGCTGGTGACGCACGCGCATTTCGACCACCTGCACAAGCCTAGCCTCAAGATCTTGCAAGCTCGCGAGGGCATCGTGGTGCCGCAGGGCAGTGGCTCACTCGTCAAGAAACTGGGATTTCCCGCGACGCACGAGATGCGGATTTGGGACAGCTTGGATTTTGCGGAACTGGAAGTCATCCACACGCCCTGCCACCACTGGGGCGCGCGTTTTATTCACGACACCCACCGCGACTACGGCGGCTACATCGTGCGGACCGGCGGCAAGAGCGTGTTCCACTGCGGTGACAGCGCGTATTTCGACGGCTTCACCGACATCGGAAAACGCTTCGACATCGACGTCGCGCTGATGCCCATCGGTGCCTACGAATCGCCGAGCGGTCGCGACGTTCACATGAATCCCGAAGAGGCCGTCCGTGCCTTCGCCGATCTTGGTGCCAAAGTTCTCATCCCCATGCACTACGGCACCTTTCCGTTAGGAAATGAACCGCACCACGAACCGGTCGAGCGATTGCTGATGGAAGCGGATCGTCTCGGCATTAGCGACCGCGTGCTCATCCCGGAGGAAGGCGTGGGCATCGAGTGGTGAGCGAAACTTTTTTCGGAACAAAAACCCACGCCACGCATCCCACCGCCATGAAACGCCGACTTTTCCTCGCCCTGCTTTTGCTCATTCCAACTCTTGCCTCTTGCGAACCTTCCAAACCCATGACTGAAAAAGACATGAAGCCCGCCGTCCTGCCCGAAGTCCCCGCCGGAGCCGAAATCGCCACCCTTGGCACCGGCTGCTTCTGGTGCACAGAAGCCGCATACAGCCAGATCGAAGGCGTGCTCTCCGCCACCTCGGGCTACACCGGAGGCACTGTCAACGAGCCAACCTACGACCAAATCGGCACCGGCACCACCGGCCATGCCGAAGCGGTACGCGTCGTTTTCGATCCGAAAAAAATCTCCTACGAGAAGATCCTCGCGTGGTTCTGGAAAATGCACGATCCCACCACGCTCAACCGCCAAGGCAACGACGTCGGCACGCAGTATCGCTCGGCGATTTTCTATCACAATGACGGGCAGAAGAAGATTGCCGAGGCTTCCAAAGCTGCGGCGCAAGAAGATTTCAAAGATCCCATCGTCACCGAAATCACCAAGGAAGCGACTTTCTATCCGGCCGAAAGCTATCACCAGAATTACTACAAGGAGAACAAGTCGAAGAACCCGTATTGCCGCTTCGTCATCGAGCCGAAGCTGAAGAAGCTCAAGCTCGACCACTGAGTGTGCGACGGGGAAACTCGGCAAGAATCCTTCAGCAGGCTTGACAATCCCAACGCTTGTTGGATTCCTGATCCCCGGAAATGGCAAAGCGCGGAGCACCACGAGTGAAACTGGCCCGCCTCGAAGCCCGCACGCGGGTCATCGAGGGAGCTTGGAAGACGGCTTTCATGGCCTTTTGCGTGGCCGTGGGCTTTGTGGTCGTGGCCACCGCACTGCCTCAACGCAGGCATCTCGAACAGCTCGAGGGAAAACTCAAGCTCGCCCAAGAGCAGGAAGAAAGTGTGCTCGCGGAGAAGGAATACCATCAGGTCGAATACCGCGCCCTCCGCGAAGATCCCGACTTCCTCGAAATCCACGCCCGCGACCGCCTCGACTACTACCGTGAGGGCGAGCGCGTCCTGAAGTTTCGCAGCGAGTGAGGCGAGGATAGATGCTGCTGTGAACTCGCTTCACCGCATCTTGCCACCCGTCCTAACGGGCAGATTGCTTTGACGCTTCATGCCTCGGCTGCTTGGCTCACGAGGAAATGAGCCCAAGCCTGTCACGCAAAGTCATACGCTTGTTCGGGCGATGAATGATGTTAGGTGATGAAATGAACCTTCCAAAAATCACATTCTGGTTATTAATCATCGGAACTTTCATCGCGCTGCCTTCGTCCGCGGTTGTCTACAATAAGGTTAGCATTGCCCTGAACGCCAACAACTATACACGGGCCGTCTTCGTTGTTAGTGAGGTAGGAGTAACTCGGCTCCCAGGCGAGCCTCTTTATCGATCAGCGAAAGGAACGATTGGAGGCAACAGAGAGAGAATGAGTCTGGTGGGCATGAATATCCATTCATCGGTATACGAAGAACTCGTGCACGAGGTTCCCGCGGGCACCGAGATTCAGGTGTGGTATGACCCTACAATGCCAGATGTCTTAACTCAATACAGGACACTGCGCGTGATACCCTCTACAGTTGATCTTCAATCGGCAGCCAAGGATGCTCAGATCACCTCGGCAATCTGCCTTGGTCCCTTGGTGTTGGGACTCCTTTGCTTGTTGATTTGTCATTCTAAAGGGCTTTCGGTAACACCCCGCGCTAAATGACATGCTCAAGCCGAACGGATGAGGTGACTGCTGGAATCAGGGGGTCAGCCTTTGATCTCCAACAACATTTGCGGGTTGTTCGGGAATTTCTTGAGGAAGAACAGGAGGCGTTCCATCGCTTCGGCCGGGCGGTGACCGGAGAGGCCGCGGCGGATGAGGTGGATCTTGTGCAGCATGTGATCGGCTAACAGGAGTTCCTCGCGGCGGGTGCCGGACTTGAAGATATCGACGGCTGGATAGATGTAGTTTTCCGCGATCTTGCGATCGAGGACGAGCTCCATGTTGCCGGTGCCCTTGAACTCCATGTAGATCGCCTCGTCGGCGCGGGAGTTGGTTTGGATCAGCGCGGTGGCCATGATCGTGAGAGATCCGCCGCCACGGGTGTTGCGAGCTGCAGCGAACAGCCTGCGCGGCACTTCGAGCGCGCCGATGGTGATGCCGCCGGAGCCGGTGCCACGACCGCGGTTGTTCATGTTGCCGTTGTAGGCGCGAGCAAGGCGGGTGATGGAATCCATGATGAGAAAGACGTCGCGGCCCGCTTCAACCAAACGCTTGGCGCGCTCGATGGCGAGCTCGGCGATGCGGGTGTGGCTGCGTGCCTGTTCGTCATTCGAGCTGGCGTAAATTTCCGCACCCGGCAGAGCGCGGCGGAATTCGGTGACTTCTTCCGGCCGTTCATCGACGAGCACGACCATCAGATGGATGGCTCCTTCGTCGTATTTTTCACGGATCGCCTCTGCCATGTGGAGCAGCAGCGTGGTTTTGCCGGAACGCGGCGGGGAAACGATGAGTCCACGTTGACCGCGGCCGACAGGAGCCATGATGTCGACGACACGTGTGGTGAATCGCTCCGGCGTGGTTTCGAAACTGATGCGTTTGCTCGGATTGATCGCCTTGAGCTCGTCGAAATGCGGGAGCTTGGATGCCTCCTCGGGCGTGAGGTCGTTGACCTTGGAAATTTCGACGAGTTGAGGTCCGCGCGGGCCTTCCTGATAGACGCCGTGTATCCATTGGCCGAGACGCAGATTGTAGCGGCGGATGATCTCTGGCGTGACAAAGACATCGTCGCGCGCCTGTTCGAAATTTTTTCCGGGGATGCGGAGGAAACCGAAGCCCTTGGGCGCGAGTTCGAGCATGCCGTCGGCCTCAATCTTAGGACCGCTCAGTTGGCTAGGCCGTCTGTCGTCTTGCTCGTTGGAGGAAGGTTGGCGGTCGTGTCTATCCTGACGGTCGTGGCGTTCATGACGGTCTGGATGTTCGTG
Source organism: Verrucomicrobiota bacterium (assembly GCA_040387215.1). Lineage (GTDB taxonomy): Bacteria > Verrucomicrobiota > Verrucomicrobiia > Verrucomicrobiales > Akkermansiaceae > Luteolibacter. Next base: position 135,192 of record JAZKEG010000016.1, read on the forward strand.
GCGCTGGCGTTGCTGCGGTTGGGGCGGGCCACCTTGGTCGGTGCGCTCGTTTCTGCGACGCTTGCGCTTTTCACGGCGGCGCTTGCTGCGGCTCTCGCGCGGTGGTCCTTGCCCATCGCGCTGCTGCGTTTGTTGTCCGTCATGCTGGGGCGGACGGGATTCGCGACGAGAATCCGAACCGGATTCTGAGCCATCTTGCCGTGCTTCGGGAAATGGGGTGGGGGATTGAGCCTTCGGCTCACGCGCTTCCGGAGCCTCTCGGGAGGCGACGGGGCCACCGCCGGGAACGCGGCCGAAGCGGCGCGGGCCATCTTCGGAATGCTGTTGCACTGGCTCTGCGCTGGCTTCCGGCGCTGTGGCTGGCTTGCGTGCGCGAGGAGCCCGGGTCGGTTCGGGAGCTGCCAGTGGGGTGGTGGTGAGGGGTTCTGCGAATGGAAGATCGAGCGTTCCATGGACGACCGCCGAGGCGGACTTGGCGGATTTGGTGGCGACCTTTTTGGCGGTCACCTTTTTTGCCGCGACTTTTTTGGTGGCTGCTTTTTTCGCCGGGGCCTTGGTGGCGGCTTTCTTGGCCGCACGCTTGCGCGCGGGTGCTGCCTCGTCGCTGGCTTGTTGCGGCATGGTGTCCTCGTTGGTGTCGTTGCTCATCCGGAATCTGTGGGAAATTTTTAAAGGGGGGCGCGTCGGTTGGATCAAGACGCGAGGTCGGTGAGGATCGCATCGGCGACCTCAAAATTGGTGAAGACGTTGACCGTGTCTGGATAGTCATCCAACAGGTCGTGGAGTTTCAGGATTTGGCGCGCGGTGGCGAGATCGGCCACTTCGACCGGTGTCTGCGGGATCGAAACGAGTTTTTCCGAAATCACCTTCAAGCCGGAGCCGCGCAAGGCGTTGGCCACGGTGCCGAGTTCATTGGCTGCGGTCAGAATGACGTGTTCGCTGTCATCGCTGCGGACATCTTCAGCTCCTGCTTCGATAGCGGCTTCCATCATCTTGTCCTCCGGCAGGTCAGTCGCAGGGATGCGCACCTCGCCGCAGCGATCGAACTGATAGGAAACGCTGCCAGGCGTGGCGACGCTGCCGCCATTTTTCGAGAAAATGGAGCGGAGGTCCTGCGCGGAGCGGTTGATGTTGTCGGTAGCCATTTCGATGATGAAGGCAATGCCGGCGGGGCCATAGCCTTCGTAAGAAACTTCCTGAATCAGTTCGCCGCCCAGTTCACCGGTGCCTTTTTTGATGGCTCGTTCGATGTTGTCCTTGGGCATGGAGACGGCCTTGGCGTTGTCGATGGCGGTGCGGAGGCGGGCGTTGATGCCTGGGTCTCCACCACCGGCGCGGGCGGCAAGGGCGATTTCATGCGCGCACTTGCTGAAGACCCTGCCTTTGATGGCATCGACTCTGGCTTTGATGTGTTTGACCTTGGACCACTTGTTGTGACCGGCCATGGGAAGTGTTGTTAGGGTTGGGGTGGGAAAGTCAAGGCATGCATCCGGGTGAAAGCCACCCGCATGGCTGCGGTGAGGTGCTGAACGTGACGGTTCCGCGCGTGGATCGGCCCGATTTGCTTGTGGAAAAGCTTCCTGGACCCGGTCGGGCAGGCGGGGTGTCAACCCGGAGAGATGGATCGGATGTTCGACAGGAAACTCCGTCCAATCGTTCCAACGCCGGGACTCTGGGATAGTGCGTGCGCCTTGGCAATCCAAATTTTCACGGTGGAATTAAGCGCTGCACGGCGTTGCTGGAGGCTATTTTTGTCGGTTGCCGAAAGAGGTGGCGGGTGTCACTCTCGGTCTGTGAAATTCAGCCGAATTAGCCTGCTAGGAATCATGGTCGCGGGGATGTTGCCGCTTGCTGCTCAGGAGCAAGAGCCTGCTGCTCGTGGGGTCATTCCCAAGGATCTTGTCGATGACGAGCATGTGCGTGAGGAGTTGGGAGTCAACGAGTTCACCGCGCCATCCATTGCCAAGCTGTTTGATACGTTGCAATTCCTGATGCCGTTGCCCATCGCCGAGGTCGAGCGCAAGATGCCGCCGCGGATGCCGACGGACCGGGCGGACTTGGCGATCGAACTGGGATTTCTCATTGCCGACGGTTTCCTCATCGTGCAGGCCGAGCAGCTCGACCAGGTGCAGGATTTGGCCAACGATTTGACGCGCTATGGCAAGGCGTTGGGCGCAGGGGATAGGGTGAACCGCCACGCGGCCGGGTTGTTGGAAAGCGCCAAGGACAAGAATGTGGACGCTTTGAAAAAGGAACTGACCGCGACCCAACACGATGTGGAAGTGGAATTGGTGAGCCTGCGGGATGCGGATTTGGCGCATCTCATTTCCTTGGGCGGATGGATACGGGCCTTGGAAGTTTCCACGGTGGCGGTGGACAACCAGTTCACTGCGGAACGAGCGCGCAAGGTGATGCGCGAGGACATTGCGGATTACTACACCGAGTCTGTGACGGGGCTGGAGCCGAAGATTTCGGAGCGCCCCAATTATCTCGCGATGCGTGACCTGCTGGCAGGATTGCGGACGGAAATGACCTTGGCGGATGATGCTGAACCGACGCGTGAAATCATGTCGGAAATTCGCAAGCAGGCGCAGGAATTGGTGAAACTCGCACTCCAACGCCAACAATGAGCGCCGCGAATGGAACACGCGCCGCTGTGTTGGGCCTCGGCATCATCGGATCCCGCGCTTGCGCGCGGCTTGTCGACGCCGGTTGGCGAGTGCGCTGCTGGAATCGCACGCCCAAGGGATTGGATGGCGAAACCAGCTCGCCGGAGGATGCGATCGAGGGCGCGGCGGTCATCTCCATCTATCTGAAAGATGCGCCCGCCGTGCGGGAGGTGGTCGGAGCCATTGCCGATTTTCTCGTGCCGGGCCAGATCGTGTTGAATCATGCGACGCTCGATTTGGAAACGACGTTGTGGTTAGAAAAGACCTGTGTCGCACGCGGCTGTCGTTTTCTCGACGCGCCGTTCACCGGCAGCAAAGACGCTTCGGCGGCCGGACAGTTGTTCTATTACACCGGCGGGGATGAGGGACTGGCAGAAGGAATGGCCAGCTATCTATCGGTCACAGGTAAGGGAACGCTCTATTGCGGCGCGGTGGGATCGGCGACGGTGGTGAAACTGGCGACCAATCTGATTTCTGCCTGTTCGGTGCAGGCGATGGCTGAAGCACTCGCGATCGTGACCCGCCACGGAGTGACGCCGGAGCGCTTCATTCAAGCGGTTTCCACCAATGCCAGCGCCTCGGTGCTCAGCGGGATGAAGTTGCCGAAAATGGCAGCGGGGGACTACGAGACGCATTTTTCCCTGGGAAACATGGGCAAGGACAGTCGCTACATGCTCAAGCTTGCGCAATCGGCTGAGCTCGAAACGCCTGCCATCGCCGCCGTGTCCAAGCGCATGGGAGAGTTGGAGGCGGCGGGTCTCGGCGAATTGGATTTCTCCGCCGTCGCGAAACCTTATTTCGACAAGGCGTGAGCGAGATTCAAAAAATCGATCTTGGGTTTCCGGCGCTGCTGGAGTTCCGCGGTCCGGATGCGGTGCGGTTTCTCAATGGGCAACTGACCCAAGACGTCCGGCGACTGGCGGGCGGTGAAATTTCGCTGTTTTCCTGCGTGACGGACGCGAAGGGCAAACTTCAGTTCCGCGTGTCGCTGACCGAAGTCGACGGTGCTCTGTGGGTGGCCGGACCTGCGGATCTTGACGAAGAACTTGAAGCCCGCCTAACACGCTATCTCATCGCGGATGATGTTGAGGTGACGAATCTAACGGGGGAATTCAAGCTGATTCATCTGACTGCCGAAATGGATGGGCTCGATGGATTTGTCGTGCGGAGTATCAACCGGTTTGGGATTGCCGGCACGGACCTCTGGTGTCCCGAATTGTCGACCGTTTCATTCGATATTTCCCCACTCATGGGGGATGAGCTGGAGGCGTTTCGCATTTCTAACGGTGTTCCGCTTTGGGGGCGGGAGCTGGTGGAGGGAATCTTGCCGCCCGAAGCGTTGTTGGAGGAAACCGATATTTCCTACAACAAGGGCTGTTACATCGGACAGGAGGTCATTTCCCGCATCAAGTCGGCAGGGAAGGTGAACAAGCGCTTGGCGCGGTTCACGCTGGATCCGCAGGTGGAGGTGTCCTGCGGTCCACTGTGCGATGACGACGGGCGGCCTTCCGGGGAACTGACCAGCATTTCTCCGTTGGTGGAGGATGGCGTTCGGCAAGCGCTCGGATATGTGAAGCGCGGTGCGGAACAGTGGTATTTTGAGGGGGCAGATGGCACGCGTTCTGCGGTTAGGCGAGAGTGAAGGAATATCCTTTGCGATGCGCTAATTACTCGGGACTGTGGCCGTGATGATTTTGAATTTGATAACTCTGGCTGCCGGATCAGTGGATATTTCCCCACTTTTCCTGATGCTGAGCCTGATGTTGTTGCTGGCGGTGTTGGTGTCTCTGGTGCTGGCAAAATTGAAGCAGAATTTCCTGATCGGCTATTTGATATGCGGCGTTCTTATCGCCAACACCGGGTTGATGCACTTGGCCGGTGATTCGGCGGAGATGGACAAGGTGATCAGCCACTTGGCGGAATTGGGAGTGATCCTGCTGATGTTCACGCTGGGCATCGAGTTCTCGCTGACCGAGTTGAAACACCTGTGGCGGGTTTCGCTGATGGGTGGGGCCATTCAGGTGGGAACCATTTCGCTGATAGGCGGCACCATCATCGCGTTGTCCACCACCTTTCCCGGTGCGGAGATCGTGGTGCTGGCGGTTTCCGTGGCGCTGAGTTCGACGGCGGTGTCGATGAAGTCCTTCCAAGATATGGGGCTTCCTAACAACCCCAGCGCACGTACCACATTGGCCATCGCGTTGTTTGACGACATCGTGGTCATCCTGTTTTTGCTCATTCTGCCGGGACTGTATGGCAACACCGAGGGGTCTATCGTTACGGGCATTGGATCGGCGCTGGGCAAGGGCGTGTTATTCATGGGGGGCGCGCTGTTGCTGGGGCGCTACGGAATCACGCCGTTGCTGCATGCGGTCGCGCGGACGCGGAGCAGCGAGCTATTCACTCTAGCAGTCGTCGGCCTTTGCTCGGGCGTGGCGGTGTTAGGGGCCGTGCTTGGATTGTCGCCCGCGCTGGGGGCGTTTGCGGCAGGTTTGATTGTGAGTGAGTCGATTTACCGCCACCGCATCATGGCGGACATCATGCCTTTCAAGGACCTGTTTCTGGCGATTTTCTTCGTGTCCGTCGGTCTGCAAATCGATCTTGGCGTGGTGATGTCGGATTGGGTTCGCATCCTCGGTTTCAGCGTTCTGATTCTTATTGTGAAGGGAGCTATTGCTTTCAATGTGGCGCGCCTTTTCAAATTGCCGTTGAAACCCGCGCTGCTGACCGGGGCCGCGCTTTCCAGTTCTGGCGAGTTCTCGCTGGTGCTGTTGCAGAAAGCCGCCGACTACCGTCCGGCGGACGAGTCGATGCAGCAGCTGCTGCTGAGCTGTGCGGCGTTGACGATGGCGACGGTGCCGCTGCTGATGCGCGGCAGTGGTCCATTGGGAGCGGCCTTGGAGAAACGGGGAATTTTCACTCGCAAGAAGCCAGTGTCGGAAAGCCTCGCTCCTTCCCATGGAATCAAGGAACTTTCGGATCACGCGGTGATCTGCGGCTACGGTCCTGTCGGTCGCGCCCTCAATCAAGCGCTTCGCCAGTCCGGCGTGGAAACCTTGGTGATGGAACTGAATGCCGACACGGTGCGGATGTTGAAAAAGGCGGGCCAAGCGGTGTTGTTCGCGGATGCCAGCCATCCGGAAGCGCTCGAACTCGCCGGCATCGGCCGCGCACGCTTGGTCGCCTTCACCTTTCCGATGGTGGAACTGACCTTGGCCGCAGTACCGCTGGTGCGTGAGCACAACCCTGGAATCGTGATTTTCGGTCGCGCCAAGTTTGCTTCGGAGATCGAGCAACTCCGCGCCCTCGATATTGAGGTGGTTCATGACGAGGTGGAAACGGCGGTTGCCATGATCCATGCCGCGCAGGGGATTTACGCACGGGTGAACTTTTCCGATGACGACATCCGGGAAATTGCTGCCGAGGAGGAAGACAAGCAGCCCGACCATCTGCTCCAATCGGCCAAGGGCTGAGCGGGCGCGAAACATCGCTGTCGCAGATTTTTTTGGTGGGGTTTTGCGGCGAGCTTCCCTTATGAACCCGCGCATGGCCCTACTGCTCGCGATCGAATCTTCCTGCGATGAAACCGCAGTTGCCATCGTCCGTGGCAGCGCAGGGGAGACGACGGAGGTGTTGGCGTCGGTGATTTCCTCGCAGATTCCGTTGCACCGCGAGCACGGCGGTGTGGTGCCAGAATTGGCTTCGCGCAACCATTCCTTGCATTTGCGCGGGTTGGTGGAAAATGCGTTAGATGAAGCTGGCGTGGCGATGGCGGAGATCGATGCCTTCGCGGCCACCACCGGGCCGGGGTTGGCGTCGTCCTTGCTGATCGGCAGCACGGCGGCCAAAGGCATGGCCTGCGCGACGGGCAAGCCATTCCTCGGTATCAACCATTTGGAAGGCCACCTGCTGTCACCCTTCGTGGAAAGGACTGCGGTGCCGCCGCATGTTGCGCTGATCGTCTCCGGCGGCCACACGCTGTTGTTGGATGTCGAGCGTGCCGGGATCTATCGAAAACTCGGCGGCACGCGTGATGATGCGGCGGGTGAGGCTTACGACAAGGTTGGGAAAATGTTAGGTCTCGCTTATCCCGGTGGTCCAGAAATCGAGAAGGCCGCGCTGCATGGCGATCCTCAAGCGTTCGATTTTCCGCGCTCCATGGTGCATGAGCCGCACCTCGATTTCTCGTTTTCCGGTCTGAAAACCGCCGTGCTCTACACCTTGCAGAAGCAATCGGCCCCGTTGCTCGTCGCCGATATGGCGGCCTCTTTCCAACAGGCCGTCATCGAGATTTTGGTGAAAAAAACCCTGCGCGCCGCGAAGGAGTCGGGCCGCCGCGAAATCGCCTTGTCGGGAGGGGTGAGTCTGAACAAGGCGCTGCGTGAGGCCTTCGTGACCGCCGGAAAAATGGCCAACATCGACATCCACACGGCCTCTCCCGGGATGTGTACCGACAACGCGGCGATGATCGCGTTCGCTGCTTTACTGCGCCATTTGGCGGGTGAATCCTCGCCGTTGGAGGGCGACATCCATCCGAATTTGCCGCTGGTCTAACGCGGTCCGCTGTGGTTTCCATGGTGACCCGCATGATTTACAAAACCCTCGTTTTTGATTTTGACGGCACCATCGCCGACACCCTGGGGGAGACGCGGCGCATCTTCAACCGCATCGCCCCAGACTATGGCATTCGTGAGGTCGCCGAACACGAGTTGGACCATCTGCGACACCTCTCGCTCAAAGAGTTGCTGGAGCATCTGGAGATTCCCAAACGGCGAGTCCCGGCATTGATTTCCCGTGGAACGGGCATGATGCGCGGCAACATCACCGAGCTAAAACTCATCGATGGCATGCCGGAGGTGCTTGTTGAACTGCGCAAGCACGTCCGCAGTTTTGGCATCCTCACCTCGAACTCCACCGCCAACGTGGATTTGTTTCTCCGCACCCATGGGCTGCGCGATGAGTTCGATTTCATTTCCTCCACCTCCAAGCTCACCGGCAAGTCGAAGCACCTCAAAGCCATCCGCAAGACCTTCACGATGCGGCCCGAGGAATTGTTGTACATCGGGGACGAACTGCGTGATGTGAAGGCCTCCCAGAAAGCGGGCATCCCCATCGCGGCCGTCACTTGGGGCTTCAACTCGCACGAATCGTTGGCCGCTGCCAAGCCGGACTATCTGTTCGACAAGCCGGAGGATTTCCTGCGTTTGCTTTCCCCTCCGTGAGTGAAAGCAGCGGGTTGACAGCCGACTGCCACGCTGACCAATCTGCGCCCATGTCGGACGACAAATTGCATCAGGACACCCACGAAGATCATGAAACCGATCATCGCGAGCCGGAAAACAGCAGCGGCTCAGGGAAAAACAACATGCCTCCTGCGGTCGCGCTGGCATTCGTGATCATCGCGCTGCTCGGTGTTCTCATCGTCATGGTGCTGCGCAACGGTTCGTTAGCATCGTCTTTCGGCAGCAGCGACGTCAGCAGTCTCCAGTCCGAAGTGGACGCCCGCCGTGCGGATCTCAACCGTCAGCGCATCGCGCTCGGACTTTCCCCGCTGGAAGGCAGTGCCGAACCCATTGGCGACATCGCCAATCGTCTTAAGAAAGACGCCGACGCGTTGGTTTCCTTGGCCTCGCGTTTCCAAGAAATGCTCGCCGAAAAGGACACCGAGCTTTCCGCCCGCAGCGCGGAGTTGCTCAACTCCGAGCGTCTGCGCAAAAGCCTTTTTGACGAAAATAGCCGCCTCCAAGGGCAGCTCAACCAAGCTCTGGTCAGCGGCTCGGACGCCGATCGCCTGCGCGCCGATCTGGCTTCCCTGCGTTCCCAGCGGGATGCGCTTGCCGCTGAACTCGATGCCGCTCGCGAGAAACTGAAAAGTGCTTCAGGCATTTCTTCTGAAGACTATGCTGATCTTCAACGCCGCTTGGACGAGGCAATGCGCGCCAAGGAGTTTTTCGAATCCCGCGTCAAGGAGCTGGAGGGCGACCTGAGCAATGCGAGGTTGTTCGCTCGGTCTGAGGACGAGCTGCTCCCCGCCGCTGTCGAGTTGTTCCGTGAGTTGCGCTTGCTGGAAAATAAGCCCGATTCTGACCTGACATCGGCCTACAGCCGCTTCGGCATCGATCTCGGCGCAAGCGTTCTCCAGACGGTCACCTTCGCCACCGGATCCTACGATCTCACCACCGAGAACCAGCAGTTGATTCGTCAACTGGTCGAGCAACTCCCAGACGGCGACTTGCTGTTCGTGGTCGGCTATGCCTCGCGCACGGGCAATCCAGAAAGCAACCAGACGCTGTCGTCCAACCGAGCCACGGCCGTCGCGGAGTTCTATTCTCAAAACAAGCGTCCAGAACAACTCGCCCAAGCGGTCTATCTGGGACAAACCGCACGCTTCAGCAGCCGCGTCCCCGAGCGTAACCAGCTTTGCGAAATCTGGCGCATTCGCAGAAAGCAGTAAACCGAGCGGGCAGTGCAATGCTGCCACTTCGCTTCTCATGATAGGTTCTATCCGTTCGATAGGACCTATTTTTTTGCCCTCGCATCCCGCCAGAGTTCGCAGGCGTGCGCCGCGAAACCTGCGCCAAAGGCCGTCAACCACAAGCGGCCATCCTCGGCGTGATCCGCCGCTAGCCTTTTTTCTAACGAGAACATCACGGATGGGCTGCTCATGTTGCCATGGTCTCTGAGCACGTCGCGAGTTTCTGCTAGGCGGAATGGCAACACGCTTTCCAAGGCGTCCACCACATCCCGCCCGCCAGAATGGGCGAGCACTTGGTCAGGATCCGCCGAGCGTTTTTCGTAAAGCCCCGCGACGGCCTCTGCGGCCAGCCCCGGCACTGCGCGGTGGAGTTGGTTCTTGAGTCTCCCCGCCGAGTTCACGAAGCGAATCTTTTCACGATGCTCCGGCCGGTGGGTGGTGGTGAAATGGCCAGCTTGCCAGTCGCCGGGTTTCCCTTGGCCGCTCCAGATTGCCGCAGACGCGCCATCACCAAAAAGGCAGAGGCTGATCAGAACTCCCGCATCGTCATCGGCAAAAAAGGCGGCGGAACAGACTTCCACCGCGACCGTGGCAACAATCGCGTTTGGATTGGCTGCTAGAAAACCATGCGCAGCGCGCAACGTGGGAATGGCTGCACCACAGCCGAGGCCGACAAGGTCCACCAGATAGATGTCGTCACGCAGTCCCATCGATTCCGCGATGTGGCTGCTGACTCCCGGACAAAGATAGCCGGTGCAGGTGCAGACGAAAAGGGCGTCGATGTCTTCTGCTTTCAAACCCGCCAACGCCAGTGCCTTGGACAAGGCATTTGCCGCGAGCGGCGGTGCTTGCGCTTCGAAGCTGCGGTTGAGTTCCTCAGCTCCCTTTCCGAATGATTCGTCGATGGTCTCCAGCGCGAGGTGGCGGCGATGGATGCCTGATTCGGGATTGGTGAGAATTTTTTCCAGCAGTCCCACCGATCGGGGTTTCAAGGAATCAAGAAACCCGTGGCCGCGCATGGCATCCCAACAAGATGCCTGGGTGAATGAACGGGGAGGGACGGAAGAGGCGATGGAGCGCAGATGCATGGAAAATTCTAACGGACGAGAGCGAGGAGAGAATGAAACGGCAGGACGCCGCCCGCAGAGAGCGAACGGAGGCAATTGCGAGTGCTGTTCTGGAACAGCAGAGGATGGACCGTCTGGGCCATGGCAAGGCGGCGGCGGAAATGGCGCATCAGCGAGTGATGCAGGCCGTTGCACGCTTGTTGCCAAGAAGTCCTGCCGCCGGACCACGCGACCAGCGGAGCAAGGGCGAGCTCCGCTGCTTGAAAGGCCATCGACATGCCATTGCCTGTAAACGGCGGAATCATGCTTTGCGCATCGCCGAGCGTCATCACGTCAGGGAGGCGACGCTGCCGTCCTAACTGAAATCCAGCAACCGCGCAGACGGAACCCGGCCTCGTCTCTGCCTCGGCGATGCGCTCGGCCAACGCGTGTAAACCTCCGGCTGCTAGATAGGCATAGAGCAAACTCGCCGGATGGGCGCGCAGCTCGCGATCGATGCGGAAAAGCCCACAAACATTGATCCAGCCATCCTCCACGCCAGCGAGTCCGGCGTAGCCGTTTGACCCCGAATGCATTTCCAAATCCACGTCGGACATGATGCCACGGATATGCAGTTTCAGCCCTATCCACGGGCCATTCTCCGGGCGACGACCGGCGGTCCACACGCTGCCTTCGGCGCTGTCAGGTTGGCAACGGACGCCGCTGCGAAGAATTCCTCCTAATGTTAGGAAATGATCCACCAAGCGTTGATCCAAGCGGTAGCGGGAAATTCCTAGGGCGGGCTGTTTCAAGCTCCCCCGGAGGATGATGCGCCCGCTGTCGAACCACGCGATGGACCGTTGGAGCCGTGCATCCTCGAACAGCTCGGCGATACCGAGCGATTTCAGCGTCTCACGGCTGACGCCGGAAATGAATTCCCCACAAACCCGGTGACGCGGATAGTTTCCCGCCTCGATCACCGTGACCGGCACCTCGCGGGTCCGCAGCGCAATGGCGAGTGACAATCCGGCCAAGCCGCCGCCCGTGATGGTGATTTCCCGCTTCAACTGCGCGATGCTACTACGCGTCGCGAACCACGCCATGTGGAAGTTTCACGGATGTGCCAACGGTTGTCTAACAATCCAAGCGCGTCGGTCAGCTCGCCTTTGCGAAAACCGGCATCAATGCTGACCTGCATGTCGTGACGGGTGACTCGATTGACGAAAGGATCAAGCGCGCAACCTAACACATGCGGCAACTGGGCGCGGTCCGGCTCGTTGAAAATGAGCCGCTCGAAGCCTTCCATCCATTTTCCAAGCCTCACCAGCGCGGGGGCTTCGAAATGGTGCAGAAAGAGGTTCGCGACGAGCACGCCGCCGGGTGCTGGGGGCGGCATTTTAAACAGGTCGCCCTGATGCCAATCCACGCGTCCTGCTCCGGCTGGTCGCGGTGCCAGATCGTAAGCAGAAACCGGCGCGTCCGGGAAATCCTGTGCCAAACGATGGCACAGCGCTCCATCACCCGCGCCGATTTCCACCATGCCGCGCCGCGCGGCAGCTGGGAATCGGCGCACTTCGCGGCGAATCCAGCGCTCGTTTCCCATCAGGAAATTGATGCGGCTCAGGTCGCGTCGACTGCGCATGGCCTCGGGATCGTCTGCAGGCAGGTGGTCGAGAATTTCTGGGATCACGACACGGTGGCGCATGGCGGCTGACGATAGGGAGCGCGCTGTCTCGCACAAGCACCGCCGTTTTTTCCTGCCGCTCATGGCTTGCTGGTCTGGCGGGCTGCCGCCTAGTCTCCCGCCATGCCTCAACCACGCCGCCCGCACCGCAATACGCCGGGGAAACGTCCCGCACCGCCATCCGCCGGAAATGACCGCGGTTGGGATCCCGTCGCGGCCTGGTATGACAAGCTCGTCGGTGAGACCGGATCGGATTACCACCGCAATGTCATTTTGCCGGCCGCGTTGCGCATGTTGGATGCGAAGGCAGGTGAATCCGTGATCGACGTTTGCTGTGGCCAAGGCGTGTTGGTGAAGCCGCTGTTGGAGGTGGGCGTGGGAAAAGTCACCGGCATTGATGCCAGTCCGCGCCTCATTTCCGCCGCCCGCTCGCGCCATGCGACCGATCCCCGAGTCTCGCTGATCGTCGCGGATGCCTGTCAGTCCAACCCATCTTGGGCGGATGGAACGCACGACGCGGCGACCTGCATCATGGCAGTTCACGACGTGCCGGACGTCGTTGCGCTTTTCCGCAACGTCGCGGCATCGTTGAAACCGGGCGGCCGGGCGGTGATGGTTTTCATGCACCCGTGTTTCCGCATTCCCCGCAAATCGCACTGGGGCTGGGACGCCGACCAGAAAATCCAATTCCGCCGGCTTGATAGTTACACATCTTCGTTAGAAATCCCCATCACCACCCATCCGGGAAAAGGCAGCGGCGAGCAAACGGCATTCCATCACCGGCCCCTCGCCGAGCTGCTCACGGCGATGGGTAAGGGCGGACTCGCCGTGACGGGTTGCGAGGAACTCCACAGCCACCGCCGATCCCAAGCGACGGGTCCGTTCAGCAAGGCGGAGCACGCGGCGGCGGAGGAGTTTCCGTTGTTCATCGCGCTCAAGGCCGTCCGATTCTGATGCATTATCTAACTCGAATGCGTCTTTTGAACGATATCTTCGCCCTTGCGAGGCATGGTGGCAGCACGCATGCCTGGATCTCCTGCGTGGTTGATCGTGAAAAGCAGGAGAAACTCGGATGGCTATGAAACAGATGGAAACGGAATACTTGTTTGCACTCACCAATCCGGGCACGGAAAAAGCGCTAAAATTGGAGGTCGAATCCATGGGCTTGGGCTGGCGCTTGAGCTATCAACGGCGTGGCTTCGTGACGTTCAAGGGAGATGCGCCATTCTCGTTGGCGGCTCTCGATAGCGATGTCGCTTGTGCGCGGCGGCTTTGTCTATCGCTGGGGAAATCCACGACGCGCGACGAAGCGGTGGCCAAGTTGATCGATGTGGAATGGATTCATCACGCGCACTTTCAGGACAGGAAGATGCAGGGGGTGATTGATGATAATCTATCGAAAAATCCCGAACCGGGATGTTTGATTGGCACTGTGGTGGAGTTGGGCGAAGGCGAGTTTTGGTCCGGAGTGCATCGTCATGGACGCTGGAAAAGTCCCTATCCAGCGGGTGATGCCGGAATTGTCATGCCAGAGCGGTCGCCGTCGCGGGCTTGGTTGAAACTTGAGGAGGCGGTGCGTTTCCTGGGTTTGGATTTCACTCCGAAGGATGTGGTGGTCGAACTCGGCTGCGCGCCGGGTGGCGTGGTGCTGGCCTTGCTCGATCGCGGCGTTTCAGTGATCGGCGTTGATCCCGCAAAAATGGCCGACGTTGTCATGGAAAAGTCCATTTTGAACCGCGACGAAACGATTGATCACCGCGCTTGGTTTTGGCATTGCCGGAAACCGGCGGCGCTGGTCAGCAAACGCGACCTCGGGCAGGGAGTATCGTGGTTCATGTCGGACATGAATCAATCGCCGGAAGTCGTGCTCAAGGAATGTGCTCGGTTCCGCAAAATGGCTCCGTCGATACGCGGCGTGTTGGTCACCTTGAAACTAACGGATCCCGCGCAGGTGGTGGAGAAAGACAAATGGTTCGCCGCCTTGCGAGCGATGGGATTCAAAACGATGCGCCTGCAACAACTCTCGGTGCATCACAAGGAACTCGTCCTGCTCGCGATGGCGTGAGTTGTTTCAGGAGGCGGGCAGTCGGCGTGTGGTGATGGCAACGGTGAGCGATTTTCCCACGCCGGAAAGGCCGTTGAAGCCACCGGTCACGGGCATCACGCCGCGTGGATGATGACTCACACCGACGGCGATGTGGCCAGGGCCAGCGCGTTTTCCGATGGATGGATCAAACCCACACCAGCCGTGATCTGGCAGATAGATTTCGGTCCATGCATGGGTCGATCCTTGGCCAACTTTGGAACTCGAACTTTCGAGGTAGCCGCTAACGAAGCGCGCGGGATAGCCGAGCGAGCGGCTGATTTCCAGCATGAGCACCGCCATGTCTCGGCAGGATCCGGTACCGAGACGTAGCGTTTCGGCGGGAGACTGGACACCGGTTTCCTCACGCCGGGTGTAACGGACGCTGCGGTGGATAAGGATGGCGATGTCGTCGAAAATGGCACTGGTCTGACCTGGAGACGGAGCAATGCCGGTGGCCGCGAACCATTGTCGAAGCTGGAACACTTCTGGCGGATAGATATATTGAAGAAAGGGCGTGGCCGCGAGCTGCTCAATGCCGGCGATGGGCGAAGGATGCGGGATGAAAACCGGCGGGAGTCCGTCTTTAGGCAGTGGGGGCACACTGACGGTGAACTCGTTTCGGATGTGCAGTTCGGCGGCCTCACCGGTGAAGTCCGCGATGGCAATGCTGTTGTCGAGGAGATCACGGCTCCAGCGCAAGGTGGAAGCAGGTTTTGTGGTTAGGTTCTGAGAGACAAGCCTTAGATCGTGCCCCTCACGAGGTCGCAGAACCAAGCGGTGAGGTAGGAATCGTACGGCTTGGGAATAGGTGTAACGCGTCTCATGAACGAGGTGGATGCGTTCCCATTGTTCCGGCGGAGTCTCGTAAATTTTCATGGTCACCTGTGGATCAGAGCAAGGCAATCGCCTCCTGATTTCGCACCAGACTGTCACGGGTCACCGGGATGAAATTGGGGTCATGGCATTCGCAGCTCACGATGCTGGAGACGAGGTCGGGATTTCCAAAAATCGTGCATACCGCCGCATCCGCGGCGTCGCGCCCGGTGGCGATGCGTACCAATCCATTAAGCGGGGCGAGGCGAGTGGGATCGAAGATATACCACCAGCCGCCAATAAAGACCTCGAAACAGGCGTGGAAGTCAGGCGGTTCGAGCTGATAGGCGTAGCAAGTGGCGTAACGCGCCGGCACATTCATCGCGCGGCATAGGGTGATCGCGAGGTGGGAAAAATCGCGGCACACGCCTTGGCGTTGCTCCATGGTTTCGACAGCAGAACTCGTTTCCCCGGAACTGCCGCTGACGTATGAGACGTGCTCGTAGACCCAATCGCTGATGGCGGATGCGATTTCGTGATGATCTGCTAGGTGGCCGAACAAATCTGTGGCTTGTCTGCGAAAACGATCCGCCGGGCAATAGCGACTGGGGAATAGATAGGAGATCGCTTCTGGCGTGAGGTCGGCTGGTGAGTCTGCACCGAGTTCACTCACGGGAACCACGCGGTGAGAGATGCTTACCTCGGCCTGATAGGAAACCTTGAAGTTGCCAGGGTTGAGAGTTTTTAGCCGAGAAAAGCGGTTCATGCCGCTGCCGATGGTGAAGTCCTCGACGTTCACTTCAGGAGTGGGAACCATCGATTCGTGGAGAATCTGCTGGCCTTGGGTCTCGATGCACTTGAGCGCAAACAGAAACGTGGCTGGGTCGTGCAGCTGATAGTCGAGTTCGCAGGAGACTTTGAAATTCATAGAGGGTGGTTGAGGGAATGGTGGATTCAAGTGCAACCGCGGATGAGGAAGAGTCCGATGAGAACAGGAACAGGTATGCCGATGAGCCATAGCAGGATCCAGCCCACCTTTCCGGAAAGCTGTGGAAACATGCCTGTTGTGCTGCGACGGGGTTGATGGATTTTCATGACGGAGGACTCATTTGCAGACGGTGGTCCATGCTTGAAATGTTTGTTAAGTCGCTTGTGATGAAGGGATTGGTGAATTTCTTTCGATGTTTTAAAATCGCAAGGATGGCAGCGATGCATCGCCCGAGTTGCAGAATGCGTCATCCCTCATCGACGAGGGCCAAACCCGCAGCATCACCAGCGGGTGCGAGTTCGGCGACCCGCTTTGTCATGGTGGTTAGCGAATGAAAAACTTCGTCTGCGCCGGAGGCTCTGAGGACTTCCACGATGTCTGATGGAGCCGGATGAGGACACCACAGGCCTATCAAAATTCGCAAATCCGGAAACGCCGAGCGTAGTTTGGCGCAGAGGTAGCGGGCATGGAGTGCGGTGCTGGGCGAAACTGCGGATATGCAAACCACGTCCGGGGTGTCATTTTCTAACCATTGAACGGCTTCGCCAGCAACCATGCGAGAAGATGCGACGCTTGCGGAGACGCCGCATTGCCGAAGCAGCTGTTGGAGCATTTCACCGGCAATCTCGTCCCGTTCTCCTTTGGCTGGTAAGCAAGCCAGATGGAATGGTTTGGCTTGAGGGGGGCTGGGAGCAACGGGATCGAGGCGAATTTCCAATTCCTCAATGACGTCTCTCAGCCCGCGATGGATAACTCCTAACTGATCGTTGTCGAGCTGACCCGAACGCCGATCCGTCTCGGCGGTGGTGATGACCGGGATGAGTACAGAGTCGTAAAGGTCCGCAGGAGCGTGACTCTTCAGGAAATTGTCAGCCAATTCAACGCCCGCATGTTCACCGGACCGCTGGAGGCGATAGTAGCATTCCTCCGACGGAGTGAGTGCTTCTTCATCGCTGAGGACGATGCTAAGGAAGGCGAGTTTTGGGATATGCCGTCCCATCACGACCAGGCAAACGGTGAGCGGCGTGGCAAGAACGAGTCCGACCGGTCCCCAAAGCAAGGTCCAGAAAAGCGCCGCTACGATCAAGGCGATGGGGGAAACTCCGGTGCTTGATCCATAAAGCCACGGTTCCATCACGTTGTTGCTGATCAGCTCCACCACAACAAAGAGGCCAAGCGTGTAGAGCGGCGTCTGCCAATCCGGCGAAACCGCGAGGGAAAGCAGGATGGGAAAGGCTGCTGCGATCCAGGGGCCGATGTAGGGAATGAATCTCAGCACCGTTGCCAAAGCCCCCCACAGGATGGCATTGGGAATGCCGATGAACCACAGTCCTATGGCAATGGGAATGCCGTAAGTGACATTCACGATCAGCTGCATGCGGAGATATTTGGAAACCCGCGAGCCGGCGTCGTCCATCGCGCGTGTGGTTTGTCCGATGCGACCTTGGCCGATCAGTCGTATCATCCGATTTCGGAGGTCCTCGCGCTGCAGGAGCATGAAGATGAGCAAGAGCAGCACGAGTCCCGCCGTGCCCAAGGGGCCTAACACCGGCATGACGATCCCTTGCATGGTCTTCACCGCGCCGTTTTCCTGCTCGACGATTTTCACAGGCATCACGGAAGGCTTTCTCTCTGCCCCTTCACCGCCACCCTCGACCAATCCGTTTTCGGAGGGGATTTCCTTTTTGAGTTCCTCCAGTGTTTTGGAAATTTCCTTCATTCTCCCGCCCTGAGGCATCTGGAGAGAGCGCAGCTTGGTGCGGATGTTCACCTTGTAGTCGGGCAGCTTGTTCGCCAAGTCGACCGCTTGGGAGGTGAGCACCCATCCGGCACCCACAGTGGCGACGACCAGCATGCCGGTGATCACGAGAACCGAGCCGACGCGTCCCAACCAGCGTTCCAGCCGAGTGGCGAGTGGGGCTAGGATAAAGGTGAGCAAGGCGGCCAATGCCAAGGGCACCAGAATTTCACGTCCCACGTAGAGGGCGACGATGAGAAACGCAGTCAGCAGGACATTGGAAATAGTCGCTAGCGAGTCCGCAGACGTCGCTTTCTTCATGGGGGTAGGCATGGATCAGCGGGCGATGGGGTGAAGCTCTCTTTCCAAGCCTTCCAAAGTGGCAATGTGGTCGATGACCTTGGGGAGTAGCTCCTCGCGGATCATGATCTTGCAGTCGGTCATCATGTCGTCATCGAGCAGGGCGTCCTGATAATCGTTGCGGCCAGTTTCTTCGCCACGGCGCAAGGATTCCATCGCGGAATCGGGGCCGAATAAGTTGGCGGCCCCTTGGATGGCGGTGGCGAAAATCCCCCATGCGCCCGAATCGGAGTCCGGTTGCGCGCCCATTTGACGAATGTTGGCCGAAAGACGGTTGGCAGCCTGAGAGTGCTCGGCACGGATTCGGCGCAGCGCCTCGGCGGTGGGAAACGAGCCGTGTTTTTCGATCACGAGCGAATACGTTTCCACGGCGGAAAGCTCGCCGCGAAGCAGGCGGTTGCAGATGTTGATGCAAGGTTCGTTTGGGTTGTCCATGACTCGGTGGTTTGGGTTCGCCATCGCTCTTGCAGACGCAATGCCACCGCTGAAATGGTCTCAATCGCCTCGATTTCCTAGAAAATCTGTGGAATGGGGCTCCTTGACGCACGACTCAAATGGCGAGTTGTTGCGTTTTGCATGATTTGGTCGTGCGACGCGTTTCGCCGCATATTTGAATCGACCGCGAAATTGCTTTGACTCTATCGATTTCTTTCCGCTAGAAATCGACCGCTCAACCTGATGAAAACTTCCCCGCTGCTCCTGTGCCTGACCGCAGCTTCCGCCTTACTCCTCGCGAGTTGTGGCCGAAAGCCAGTGGATGAAGCGTGGTGGGAAGGGGAGCGGGAACGGATGGACCTCGTGCAGCAGCTCGCGCTCAAAGAATTTCGGCTGAGCCAACGAGGCGGTGGCAGCATGGGCAACTTGGATGGCTTGCAGCGGGAGTTTCTTGAATTGCAGTCATCGATGGATTCCTTGGTTGCCAAAAGCGACCTGCTGAAGGACGAGATTGTCTCTTTAGAAACCGGGATGCAAACGATGCGGGAGGATTTCTTGAAAAATCGGAGATCCGCCATCGCAGGTAAGACTTTTGCGGAATTCACCACGTGGAAG
This sequence comes from Verrucomicrobiota bacterium, assembly GCA_040387215.1. Taxonomy (GTDB): domain Bacteria; phylum Verrucomicrobiota; class Verrucomicrobiia; order Verrucomicrobiales; family Akkermansiaceae; genus Luteolibacter. The sequence goes on from JAZKEG010000016.1 coordinate 154,101, forward strand.
GGGCGGACTTATCGCGAGGTCTCCATCTCGTCGGTGGACGACGGTGGAGTCACCATCCGCCACGCGGATGGCTCCGCCCGCGTGACTTTTGCGGATCTCAACGAGGATCAGCGGATGATGTTCGGATTGGACGCCCAGCTTGCCATGGCGGCCATCGAAAAAGAAAAAGCCGATGCCATCGAATATGATCAATGGATCGGCTCGAAGCTGGCCGCCAACCGCGCGGCCAAAGAGAAATTGGCGAAGCTCTCGGCAGCGAGCGTTCCTAAAGTACGGCCAAGGAGCCGCGCCAGCGACACCACCATCGCCGCCAATGTGAATCCGCTGACCAAGCCCTCGTCGGAGGTGAGTTCGCGCTATTCGAGTCGCTACACCCGGTCTCGGCCGACTTACTATTATTACCCTTACATTCCAGCGTATCGGAACCCCTGCAGTCCGATGATCTCCTACATCAACCGGTCACCCGAGAGAACTCGCTGGAATCCCTACACTCCCAATCGCACCCGCACCAATCGATGAAGTTTAATTGCCCTTCTTGGCCGATGGCCGTCTTACTCGCCCTAATTTTTACATCCTGTGGCGAGGACCCAGTTCTGGTGGAAAAGCGTGAGAAACAGCGTGCAGAAATCATCCGCTTGAAAGGGGAACTCGCGCTCCTCGACGAACGTCTGAAAAGTATGCCCGCCGATGTCTCGGACGAGCTTGATGAGGCGAAGAAAACCGCGGCGGAAACCTCCGCACAGGTGGCTGCGCTCGAAACTGAAGTGGCCTCCCTTGAGGCGAAGAAGAGATCCACGCAGGAGGAGTTCGATTCCTACCGCGTCCGCTATCAGGCCAAGTAATCCAATCAAAACAGGATATGTCGTTCAGTGATATGATGTCGAGCGCCCGGGGACCGGGTGTGATCGGAATGTTGATGGCTTTGGTGGTCTTGATCGGATTCGGAACTTTGTTCATGTTCGCCTTTGACGAGGGCTTTCAAGGCGGGGAGATGACAATTGAGGCGGAGATTGCGGCTCAAACGAAGGAAATCAATGGGATGCAGGCTGCGGTCATTGAGAAGACGGCCATTCTGCAGCAATCCCCAGCACGGATCGAGGCGGCGAAGGAACTCCGCCTGGTCAAGGTGGAGGGCAAAACGCTGGAGCAGAATGCCGCGAGGTTGAAAGCCGACATCGAGAGCGAAACGGTGGCGATCACGGAGCTGGAAAAGACGTGGGCGGCCTACAAGGACGAGTATCGCGCGTTCGTGCGAGGCAAAGCCACGGGAGAAAATCTGGATTTGTTAGAGGTTCGGGATGGCACCGTCTACAAAGAGGTGAATATCCGTGAGGTCACCGCCATCGGCATTCAAATCCGCCATGCGAACGGTTTCAAGCGCCTGCCCTTTGAAGAGCTGACCGATGCGATGCAAGATTACTATCAGTATGATGTGGTTCAACGTGATGAAGCTTTGGCCGCAGAACAGGCGGCACGCTTGGTGCATGAGAGCGCGGCGGGGGTGGCCATGGATCAGGAAGCGCAGAAGTTGGCCAAGCAAAGGGCTGAGGAGGAAACGGATAGAAAAGAGAAGGTTCAACGAGACATCGTGCGGAAGCAGGCGCAAATCACGGATGCCCAAGCCGACATTCGTGAGTTGGAGCAGGAGATCGTTCGTGCGGATGCGGCTGCCGCGGCGGCTCGGGCTGCCGGTCGCATGCATTTGAGCAAATCCAACAACATCCGAGGTAAAATCCGCAGCAAGAAGGAGTTCATCTCCACGCTGAAAGCGGACATCCAGCGCCTGCAATCTCAGATCTAACGAAAATCCGGAACGGCTCATGTTTTCTCCTGAAGAACATCCCGGCATTTTCACCTTCATGGTGGGGATCATCGTGATCGTGTTGGTCGCCATCGGACTTTCCGTGATGATGGAAAAGCGCTTCGCGTTTTCTTCGGGTGCGGTGCGACTGGAGCGTGAAACGGAGGTTCTCGCGGAGGAAATCCACGCTTTGCGGGATAGGCAGGATTTCGTCACCGGGCGGTTGGCGGATTTGGAACTTCCTCGAGCGCGAGCATCCAAGGAGTTTGCCAAAACCAAGCAGACGATCCTAGAGGCCGGCCAGCGCAAGCAATTGCTGACGACGTCTCGCGACGAGTTGGTCAAGGCGGTGCAAAGTGGCGAGGAGGAATTTTCCAAGTATCGTGCGGACTATCGACTCACGTCGCGCAACAAGGCGGTCGGCGAGGAAATCGGCACGCTGACGCTGCGTGACGGACGCAAGTACTTGGAATCCGCCATCACCAAAGTGACCGATGTCGGGCTAGAAATTCGCCATCAGCATGGATTCGCGAGAATTCAGGCACCCGACCTTGGGAAGGAATGGCAAGAGCGATTCCAGTGGGATGACGAAGAGCGCCGCAGTCGACTGAAAGAGGAGGAACTTGCGCACGCCCGAATGTCGGCTCCCAAGACTCCGCACGAAAACGACCCTCCGAAGCGGGTGATTCCGAGCAAAGTCCGGGTGAGCAAGGTCACGGTGCAGCCGGAGCAACTGGCTCAAGATCGTGAAAATCTCGAAAACTTGCGCATCACCTACAGCGGTTGGAAATCCAAGGTGAACCGCTTGCGTTCCGATCACAACGAGGCCGTGTCCAATTCCGCCCGGCAGCGCTCGGTGCCAGGGAGTTTGGAAACTTGGAATTCGCGTGCCTCGCGGCTGCGCGTTCAGTTGACCAAGGCCAGACTGGAACTCAGCGCGGCTCGTGCGCGACTCTCCGCAGTCTCTCCCCGCGATCCGCTGCTCATGACGGATCAGCTGGAAGTGGAGTGACTTCCGTTCCCTCTGCACGGGTGAGGCGACGTGTTGGATCTCCTGTTTTCGTGAACTCGTGGGTTGCCCTCGGGCGTTGAATCGCTTGAAGTTCGTGCGTGCGCTACGACCCCATTTCACCGCAATTTTTTGTTCGTAACCGGGAAAACCTCCGCGGCCAGCTCAAGCCTGGCAGCATTGTCATCCTGCATTCCAACGACATCTATCCGACGAATGCGGATGGCAGTATGGCCTTCAAGCAGAATAGCGATTTGTTCTATCTGACTGGCGTCGATCAGGAGGAAACAACCTTGGTGCTGATGCCCAATGCGGTGGATCCACGTGACCGTGAAATTCTGTTTGTGAAGGAAACCAGCGAGCAGATTGCGATCTGGGAAGGGGAAAAGCTCACCAAGGAGCAGGCGCGCAAGGCCACCGGCATCGAGCGCATCGAGTGGTCGAGTTCTTTCGATGGGTTCTTGCATCGTCTCGTGCCGCAAGCGGATCACATCTATCTGGCGAGCAATGAGCATCTCCGGGCTAGCGTGGTGGTGGAAACCCGCAATGCACGTTTCATCAAAGAATGCCAAGCACGCTATCCGCTGCACCGCTATGAGCGACTCGCTCCGCTGTTGCATCGCCAACGCATCACCAAGGACAGGGAAGAGATCCGCTTCATCCAGCGTGCGTGCGACATCACTGGCGCTGGATTCCGCCGGGTGTTGGAGTTTATCAAACCAGGAGTGGGGGAATGGGAAATTGAGGCCGAGCTGTTGCACGAGTTTGTCCGCAGTGGATCACGCGGGTTCGCCTATTCGCCCATCATCGGCAGCGGTAAAAACGCCTGTGTGCTGCACTATCTGGAGAACGATCAGGTCTGTCAGGATGGACAAATGGTGTTGATGGATGTGGCAGCCGAGTATGGCGGCTGGGCATCCGACCTCACCCGCACGGTGCCGGTGAACGGCAAATTTACCGCCCGCCAGCGGCAGGTGTATGAGTCCGTGCTGCGTGTTTATCGGGGAGCCAATGAGATCCTGCGTCCGGGCAACACACCGATGCTCTATCAGAATCAAGTGATCGAGCTGATGGAGCGCGAATTGGTCAACCTCGGCCTATTTTCCTCCAAGGAGGCCGCCGCGCAGGGACCGGACAAGCCGTTGGTGAAAAAGTACTTCATGCACGGCACCTCGCACCATCTGGGGCTGGATGTGCACGACGTGTGCCCACCGCACGAGCCGTTCGCCGTGGGCATGGTGTTCACCATCGAACCAGGAATTTACATCCGTGAGGAAGGCTTGGGCATTCGTCTGGAAAATGACGTGCTCATCGATACCAAGCTCAACATCGACCTGATGGCGCACATTCCCATCGAGGCGGATGAGATTGAAGCGATCATGGCAAAAGCGGCCGACCAACGGCGCTGATCGCGAAGGGAATCCGGTTAGAAAATTTGCCGATACAAAGTTCAGAAATGGGACCTGCCAAGGAGCGGCGAACTCCGATTCGCCGGAATGGGCAAAGGGATCCGAGCTTGTGGCAAAGTTCTTTCAAACCGTGGCCCGTGGAGGATGGCGAATCGGAGTTCGCCGCTCCTTGTTTCACCGACACTTAAATGACGCGCGACCAGAGCACCTTGAGGTAGCGGGACTCGGGGTAGTTCGAGAGCGTCGGGTGATCCGCTCCAGCGCCGGTGCGATCGAGAATCTGCATGCGCTTGTCCTGGCGGTGGGCCGCCCCGGTGACGATGCGTTCGAACTCGCCAGCCCCCAACATCCCAGAGCACGAGCACGTCACGAACAGGCCTTCCGGCGCGACGAGTTGCAGCGCGAGCTTGTTGAGATCGGCGTATTTCGCGGTGCCGATGTCATCCTCGCGACCGTGGATAAATTTTGGCGGGTCGGCGATGACGAGATCCCACTTGCGGCCGTTTTCGATCATCGTGCGCGCCCAGGTGAAGGCATCCGCGTGGGTGACCTTCATCTTGTTGGCCATGTTGAGGTTCGCATTGCGCTTGGCCATGGCGACGGCTTTTTCGTCGAGGTCCACAGAGGTGACTTCCGCAGCACCGGCGAGGGCTGCGGAAATCCCGAAGCCGCCGGTGTAGCAGCACAGATCGAGCACGTTGCGGCCCTCGGCCAGCGCGCCGAAGCGGGCGCGGTTGTCGCGTTGGTCGCAGAAAAACCCGGTCTTGTGGCCGGACGAAAAGTCCACCTCGTAGCGGATGCCATGTTCGCGGATTTTCACTGATCGCACGTTGTCAGACTCCACCCCGCCGACGCGCGGGATGCCTTCCACCCGGCCGAGGTCGAGGTCCACGCTGACGACGACGCGCTCGGTGCCGAAGCTTTCGTGCAGCAGCGGCAGCCATTTCGGCAGGCGTTGCCAGGCGGCGAGGTTGGTGATTTCCACGGAAAGCACGTCGGCGAACTTGTCCGCGACGATGCCGGGGAGGAAATCCGCGTCGCCGTGGATGACGCGGTAGCTGTCGGTTTCCGCGTCCAATTTGAGGATTTCGCGGCGCAGGCGGGCGGCGCGATGAATGGCGGTTTCAAAAAACGACACATCCTCCAGCTCGTCCTCGGAATGGCTGACCATGCGCAGCGGCATGCGCGACTTTGGATTCCACAGCCCCCAACCGAAGGGCCGGCCTTCCTTGCCGAGCACCTGCACAAAGGAACCGGGCTCCGCATCACGCGAAACTTCGCCGATCATCTTCGGCCAAATGGAGGGGTGGAAGCTCTGGTACTTGAGTTGGACAGTCGGCACGGGCAAGAAAGGGGTCGGAATTCGCCCTTGCAAAGCGAGCAGGGCGGGGGAGTTGTGCCACGATTTCCCTCGCTGAAAACTGAAAACTCATAAAAAAGCCGTCTGCAGCGACGAATCAGGCGGTTCGCGGATGGCTGGTGGCGAGTGTTTCGACTTCAGGACGCAACCGAGGATGGCGACGTTGGCGTTTTCCCACAAGGGGGCGGGAAAAGGGCAACCATTGCACCAGAATTGTCGCTTCACGCCGCACCGGCTCGATCTAGCAATTCCTAACGCCACAATGCTCCCCCTTCCGCGATCACGTCAGCAGAGATTTCTGGGAAGTGGGATGAGGAATTGATATTCAAGCTCCATGAGCAATTCTCCCCGCCGCAAACGCTCCTGGTTCCTCATCACCGCCGTTCTTATCGTCTGGGTCACCTTGCTTTCCTTCGTGCTCAGCTTTTTTTGCGGCGCGGGTTTTTCGAGCGGCTGGCTCATCGCGGGTCTCATGGTCAGCATCGCCGCTTTCTGTGGCTTGTTGGTTCTCAAGGAGATTCTCGACTCCATCCTGACCTCGCACCTCTACGCATACTGGCAGAAATCGCTCGCGCCCAAGACCGGTCACAAGACACCCGCGCGCGCGCAGTCTGATTTTTGGGAAAGCACAGGCAACCTGCTCGACTCGTCGTTTTCGGGATCGCGGCGGGCCATTCTGGGTTTGCGCTCCAACGAGATCTCCAGCAATCGCCGCCGCAAACCGGCCTACTGATGCGGCTCACGGCCGTTCACGCAGCCGCCGTTTTCCTTCCTCGGTGAATTTCCACCACACCAGCGCCTCTCCGCTGGCGAAGAAATGCTCGACCGCCAGCAAGGTGTGGAAAACGCACGGATCGTGGCGTTTTCCCATCGGTTCGGCCAAGCGCTCGTAAGTTTCCAGCGGATCCGTGTGGGCGAGATCTTCCGGCGTGCGGATGCCGAGCGCCCGTAGATCTGCCGCGATGCGCGGGCCGATGTTAGGCAATTCCTCAAGACGGCTTAGCGATGGAGGGATTTTCATGACGCTGGGAGAATTTTTCGCGCCGCACGGACGTGGCGGCAATCGGATTTTCCGCGATATGAGGGATTGCCAGCGGTGGAGCCAGTTGGCATTGCTTCCCGCCGCAACCCGCGTGCCTTTTTTGGCGCAAAATCCCCACCAACCGATGAAACCAACACTCCTTGTTCTCGCAGCCGGAATGGGCAGCCGATATGGCGGCCTCAAGCAAATGGACCCGATGGGGCCCAACGGCGAAACCGTCCTCGATTACTCGGTCTATGACGCGATCCGTGCCGGTTTTGGCCGCGTGGTGTTCATCATCCGTGAGGATTTTGCGGAAGCCTTCCGCCAGGGTGTCGGCGCGCGTTTCGCCGATCGCATCCAGGTGGACTATGCATTCCAAAAACTCACCGACCTGCCCGATGGCTTCAGCGTCCCGGCCAGCCGGACCAAACCTTGGGGCACGGCCCACGCCGTCCGCGCCGCGCGCGACATGGTCAAAGAACCCTTCGCCGTGATCAACGCAGACGATTTCTATGGCGCCGACGCCTACGTCCGCGCCGCTGAATTTCTCATCAACCCACGTGCCGGCAGCGAAAGGGCGCACTACGCGATGATCGGCTATCCGCTGGTTAACACGCTCTCCGACCACGGCGATGTGAACCGCGGCATCTGCACTCGCGACGACAACGGCCTGCTCAGCACCGTCGAAGAGTACGTCAAAATCGAACGTGAAGCCGACGGCGTGGTTCGTGGCGAGTCGCTTGACGGCAGCCGTCGCGAGGTCTGCGAGAAATCCCCAGTTTCGATGAATTTTTGGGCCTTCACCCGCGATTTCTACGACCATTTGGAAGTTGAGTTCACCCACTTCATCAAGGAATTCGGGCAACTGGAAAAATCCGAGAACTACATTCCCACGGTGGTCGACGCGCTGATCCGTGGCGGCAAGGCTGATTGCTCCGTGCTCGACACCACCAGCCATTGGTTCGGCGTCACCTACCCTGATGACAAGCCGCACGTCGTCGAGTCCATCCGCAAGCTCATCGCGAACGGCGAGTATCCCGCCAATCTATCAGGAGCGACGGTCCATGCATGACCTGCGCGCGATCTCCGCGCTGTTTGACATGCGCGCCGACTTCATCGGCGCACGTGCCTTCGGCTCCGGGCACATCAACGACACGTATTGCGCGACCTACGATCAGGCGGGTCTAACGATTCGCTACATCCACCAGCGGGTGAACAAGCACGTGTTCAAGAACCCGGTGCAGGTGATGGAGAACGTGGATCGTGTCACTCGCCACGCGTTGGCACGGCTGCTTGCGGATGGCAATCCGCAGGCTCGTCGCCACACGCTCACGTGCATCCCCGCATGGGACGGAAATGCCTATGCCTTTGATGCCAACGGCGACCTCTGGCGAACCTATCCGTTCATTGAAGGCGCGCGTGGATACGATTTGCTAGAATCGAACGAGCAAGCCTATCAAGCTGCCCGCGCGTTCGGCGAGTTTCAAAAACTCACCGCAGACCTCGGCGGCGACCGGTTGCACGAAACTATTCCAGATTTCCACGACACACCGAAGCGCCTTGCCGCGCTGGAGGCCGCCATCGCCGCAGATTCGGTGGGCCGCGCCGCCGAGGTGGCAGAGGAAATCGCGTTCGCTCATGCCCGCGCCGTTGACTGCGGACGCATCACGCGCTTGCTCGCGTCTGGTGAAATTCCCGAGCGCGTCACCCACAACGACACCAAGCTCAACAATGTCCTGCTCGACGTAACGACTGCCGAGGCGGTCTGCGTCATCGACTTGGACACCACCATGCCTGGCTCTGCGCTCTACGATTTCGGCGATATGGTGCGCACGGCCGCCTCGGCCACCGCAGAGGATGATCCTGACATCAGCCGCGCCGGGATTCTGCTGGACCGCTTCGAGGCGCTCGTCCGTGGCTACCTATCGAGCGCCACCTTCCTAACGGACGCTGAACGCGCCAATCTTGCCTTTTCGGGCAAGTTGCTGACGCTGGAATGTGGCATCCGCTTCCTCACCGACTACCTGCAGGGCGACACCTATTTCAAGATCGCTCATCCCGGCCACAACCTCGACCGCTGTCGCAACCAATTCGCCTTCGTCCACGTGCTGGAAGAAAACATGGAACGCTTGGAGGAGATCGTCAGCCACGCCTGATGGGAGACTGACGCAGACGACAACTTTTTGCCTGTGGTACTGTCTCCACTGGAATCGATGAATAACGACTGCCTTTTCTAGCAACTTGCGGTCGGCGAAAGCTGAGTTTCCCACCTGTTGTGACCCGTGCATTTTTGGCGATCCTTTTCTTCGCGCGTTCGCATTCTGCACGAATCGGCCTCCATCAATCATCTCGCGCGGCTTGAGGGATTAACTGCAAAGCATTCATGGTGTGTGATTTATGGGGCCAGGATGGCATCGGGCCAGCGACTGGCATCCGCCAAGCTATATGGCGGGCGTCATCCAACCCTGAATGCAACCATCCATGAAAACCACTATCTACCTCCTCGCTGTCGCTTCCGTTGCTGCTGTTCTAACCAACTGCACCACCTACGTGGATCCCAATGTGACAGTCCCAGCTCCTGCTCCGACCACTTCCACCACCACGACCACCCGGACCACGGCTGATCCGTATTCGCCTTACTCCAGTTCTGTCACCACTCAGAAAAAGACCACAACTTACTGACTGCAATCACAGCAAAACAAAATCCCGGTAGCGAGAACCTCGCACCGGGATTTTTTGCTTCCCCTCCTTTTTTGTCTGGATTGAATGTCCTAACAAATTCTGAATCAAGCTGTGGTAATAATCATTCGGATGACGGGGATTAGACGATAAGTCAAAAAAATGCAGCCTCGCCGGAGCGAGACTGCACGGGGTATGTTGGGGGAGAGTGGACGAATTTTTACTTAGCGTGCTTTCACCTCACTCAGGGAAGTAACCGAGATATCTTCCGCTCCGGCGTTTTTGTAAATCTCCTTGGCTCTATCCACCTGATCGCCATCCACGGCATGAACAGAGATGAGGATATTACCCTGCGCGATGCGATTTTCATACCGCTTTGCCTCCAGCTCAGGAATGCCCATGCCGATGAGTGCTCCGGCAACCCCGCCGACCGCGCCGCCAGCAGCGGCCCCGCTAAGGGCAGCAAGAAGCGGACCCGCAGCAATGAAGGGACCGACGCCGGGAATGGCGAGAGCACCGATGCCAGCGAGAAGTCCCAGCGTGCCTCCCAGCAAGCTGCCGGCAGCAACACCGGTGACAGCCCCTTCCGGTGCTTTGGTGTTCTTTTCATGGGAAAACTCGTGGGTGGATTCCTTATCCGGGAAAAGCACGGAAATGTCATCTGTCGAGAAACCCGAGCGGGTCAGATTGTCGACGATCTGGTTGGCTTGTCCTTCGGAAAGGGCGATAGCATATACGGATTTATGGCTCATGGTGATGATAGGTTTAGTGTTGGTTGTTGATGGCTAGATAAATCTTTTTAGTCTTTGGTCTTAACTTCAAGTTGGTCGTTGATCGCTGACGCGTCGGCATGCTTTTTGGCAAGGGCAACGACAGCAGCGTGTTCCGCATCACTATCGACCACACCGCGCAAGGTCACCTTGCCGTCACGCGTGATGACTTTGACGTTCTTCGCATTCATGGAATGATCTGTGTCCATCAATGCTTTACGAATGGCTTGGGTGCGATTGATGTCAGCTTCACTGCTGCCTTGGTCCATGGGAGTTAAACCCTTGTCATTCTCATTGCGTGCGGCGTTGTCCGGTGCCGAAGTATCGACATCCATGGAATCTCGGTAGCTGCGAAGTTGTTCGCCCATGTTCTGTTTGGCGGCCTGCCAAGTGTCCTTCTTGTATTGCGGTGCCTTTTCCAATTGCTCCTTGGTGAGCTTGGTCTTGAAGGCCTCGGTCCTGACATCATAGCGCAGCGCGGATGTGGGCACGGAGGTCAGTGTATCGGCGATTCCAAGGAATCCGCCTGTCGCAATGACGACTCCAAGAATTTCACCAGAATTGAGATCCACGATGAAATCTTCGATTTCGCCGATCGTGTCGTCGTTAGAGGTTTTGACATTCGTTCCAATGATATCGGAAGAGCGCCAGGACGAAGTTATGCCGTCCCGGGCGGTGGATGAAACCACTTTCTCCGTTTGGGCGGTAGGCTCACCCGTTGCCAGCGGAGCTAGCAATGGCACAAGCATGATCATTAAATTTTTGCTGAGGGTTGTTTTCATATCTTCTGGGATGAATAAGCCGCAGGTTGCGGTGGATGAACCTATCGCATGATGCGTGCCTGCCTTGAAAAATCCCCGCAATCGTCGCAACTGTGGCGATAAAATGACTTTTCTCAAAAATGACTAGCCGTTTTCGAAATGCATCCTGCAATTCTTATCCCACACTAACTTGCAAAATCGTCAAATCATTGATGTCATTCCTTCATGATTTATTGGATCGATTTAAAGGATGCAATCAGGTGCAAAAAGCCGATGAATCAGACGACCTCAAACTATTCTTGAAACGTCAAAACCTGACGCCGCGACGAACTGCAATCCTCCGGTATCCATGATGGGATAGGTCAGAAATAGGCAGGCTGTGATTACCCTGACTACCTTTCAGCAAAAAAACGGCGATACCATAAATTGGTATCGTCGATTAATCACCAAAATCTCTGCTAGACTGAGAGCTTCCCTTCGATGGAATCATCCAAGGTCATGCCTGTCGCGGCTCCGATGAGGATCTTGATGCCCGCGACTAAATTCCCATGCTTGGTGTCCCAATAGTAGCCTTGAAGCGGCTTAACTTGGATAATGGCGATGCGCGGGTCGTCGATTCCTTCGGTGAACCAAGTCTTCAGCAGCGGATTCCACAGTTCCTTGATCTTCTCTTTATCGGTGGAAATGCTGGCTTTCCCGTCCAGTTGCAGGAAATCCGAATGGGGCGAGCCTTGGAAATAGAGTTTCACATCCGGGCAAATCGAGATTTCCGCATGGGTGTGACTGTCGGCAGCGCAGAGGAACCACAGATTCCCTTGCTCATCGGTCTCAAGCACATTCATCGGTCTGGTTCCAGAGGATACGCCGGTGGGAACCGCGGTGCAGAAAAAGCAGGTACCAGCCTTGTCCACCAGCTCACGGATCTTGGCGATAGCGTCTGCTTGGCTTAGATGTTGGAGATGGTGCTCCGCTTGGTTGCGATTGATCGAGTTCATGGGTTTTTCGTTAGGTGCTATATCTGAATTTTAGGTGGCATCGCTTTCCTCTCGGAGGATGGCAATGTCTTGCGCACTGCTTGGAGACGTCGTTTTTCAACGCCATCGCGCTGCCGAATAGCCTCGAGTTCCAGCGTGGTGAAATCGACATCGTTCCATTCCGGATACAAGGGCGATAGTTCTTTTAGGGCGAGCCAGAGCAGACGTTTCCCTTGAATGCCGAGCGCAAGCAATTCGAGCCCTTCCAACAGGCCCATCTCGCCGGGTTTGAATCCCTTCCACATCAGCCTGAGACGACCGATGCGACTGGTGACTTCGCTCGCGACGAGGAGTGGACCGCTGCTATTCATTTTCAAGGATCGGAGAAGTTTTTCGAGAATGGCTTGGTCGCTTTCGACTTGAGATTTCAGCGTGATAAAAAAATCGCGCGCCTCCGCATCGTCCATGCTCTCCGCAAGGTCTTGGATGAGAGGGATGGCCCCAACAGAACCAGCTAGATGAAGATTTAGGTAACGGTGAAGGTTTTCGCTCATCTGCAGTGGTTGGGTTCGATCACGAGATCCGTCAGATGGTGCAACCGCAGCACGTGCGCGATCTTTCCAGAGCCATCATCGGGGGCGTTCCATCGCTGGTGCAGGATTTCATGCAGGGCGCATTTGCATGAGATATGCCAAAAGCGCGATACCGCCACCGTGCGAGGATTGCGCATGGATCCGGCCCAAGCTCTGAGCCCTAAGCGATGCAGCTTGCACCCGGACGGGGCAATTCGCGAAATGAACTGGGTTCGACGCACCGCTCATCCGCGTGGGCACAAAAAAGGAGCCTTTCGGCTCCTTTTGTTCCTCCTGGAGAGGATGGTGGGCAGGGCTGGATTCGAACCAGCGTACTCAATGAGAGCAGATTTACAGTCTGCCGCCTTTAACCACTCGGCCACCTACCCGTTTCCCGCGTCGCGGGGGCGGATGTATGAGGAAGCCCGCCGGATCTGACAAGAAAAACATGCCCGTCGGCTGAAAATTTTCGAGAGCTACTTCTGCCCTCTTCGACCCGCCTCGCGAAATCCCACCAGCCCGGCCATCGTCAGCGTCATGAAGCGCCGCGCCCACGGCAAACGCCGGGTCAAACCGAAAAACAAATGCCGCAGGGGCGTCAGTCGTTCGTAGTCGGACTGGAACCATGGGGTCAGCCAGCGCGTCGCAAGTTGGTAGTAGCGCAAGGCGAACCAGCGACGGCGTTGGTAGGTGCGCAACGCCGCCGGCAGCGGAAACTCGGCGAGGCATTCCGCCAAACACGACGCGTCCGCCAGCGCAAGGTTCACTCCCTGCCCCAGTTGCGGACTCATCGCATGCGCCGCGTCGCCTAACACCACCACTCCGTCAGCATGCCAGCGGCGCATCCGCACATCACCGTAGCGCGCGGTGAGCACTTGATCCCATGAGGTGATCTGTCCGAGCAGGCCTACCGCGCGTGGGCAAAGTTCCAGAATCTCGTCCTTCCACTCTTGCAAGGGCCGCGCCCGCCACGCCGCATCATCCGCGATGCGTAGACTCCAGAACAGGCTCACCAGCGGTGATCCTCCGTTGAGATCTCGCCCCGTCGCGAGGAATCCCCCCAACTTCCGAGTGCCATGGACGACCTGATAGAGTTCATCCTCGGGAAACACCGCGTCGTTCGTGCCGATGAACCAATGCGCGCCCCAAGCGTAGCCACGGTTCACGCCTCCTGTCCCGGCGAGGTCGCGCAGCACGGACCGTGCGCCGTCCGCAATGATCAGCAAATCGAATCCACCGCAGCGTTGCCCTGTCGTCGATTCCACTTCCCACGACTTCCCATGGCGGGCGACCTGAGCAATTTCCCACCCCCAGCGCACGTCGACGTCCGCCAACCGCATCGCCTCGATGAGATGATGCAACAGCACGGGCCGATGCAGCCCAGCTCCGAATTTCTCCTCGCCGATCTCGCGGTATCGCAGGTCCAGCAGGGTCGCACCTTTCTCGTCGAGCACATGCAAGCGCTCCACCCGCGCCGCATGCGCCATCACTTCTTCGAGGATTCCCAGCTCCCGCAGCACGCCCATGCCCGACGGTTGCAGGAGAAATCCAGCGCCCACCGCCTTGCAGGCCTCCGCCCGTTCGAACAGCACCACCTCATGTCCTTGCCGCCGCAACAAGACGGCCGACGCCGGACCCGCCGTCCCGCAACCGATGATGGCAATGCGGAGAGGGGAGGTGGGCATGGATAAACTCCGGATCACTCCCGGCTCGAGGCAAGTGTTAGCGGCCACGCGGGCTGCGGTAAAGCCCCAGCATCATCCGCTTTTCTCGAATTTTCGTCGCTCTTCAACTTGCGGCCAGCGCCAGCTGCCCCCAAGCTCCCGCCCATGGCCGCCGGCAGTTTGCTCACCCTCCTCGACGACATCGCATCCATTCTGGACGACGTTTCCATCCTCTCCAAGAAAGCGGCGGCGAAAACTGCCGGCGTTCTTGGCGACGACCTCGCGCTCAATGCCCAACAGGTCAGCGGCGTTGTTTCCCGTCGAGAACTGCCCGTCGTCTGGGCGGTCGCCAAGGGATCCTTCGTCAACAAGCTCATCCTCGTCCCCATCGCCCTGCTCATCAGCCGATTCGCGCCGTGGGCGGTGACCCCGTTGCTGATGATTGGCGGCCTCTACCTGTGCTTTGAAGGCTGTGAAAAACTTGCCCACCTGTTCTTCCACCGTCACCCGAAGACGCCTGAGGACGCCGCCAAAGAAATCGCCGAACTTGCCGCAGCACCCGCCGAAGCCGAATCCGAGGCGGACCGCGTGAAAGGGGCTGTCCGCACCGATTTCGTTCTCTCCGCTGAGATCATTGCCATCACCCTCGGCATCGTTGCCGGTCAGGATTTTGCGCGCCAATTGGCCGTCCTTTCCGTCATCGCCATGGTCATGACCGTTGGCGTCTATGGGTTGGTCGCGGGCATCGTGAAACTGGATGACGCGGGACTCTATCTATCGGAACGCCCCAACGCCTTCCTGCGTTCGCTCGGCCGCGCCATTTTGTGGGTTGCGCCTTACCTGATGAAGACGCTCTCCATCGCTGGCACTGCTGCCATGTTCCTCGTCGGCGGCGGCATCATCACCCACGGCATTCCCGATCTGCACCACGCCATCGAGCATGCCGCCGAATCGCTTGCCCACGGCGGAGGCGTGGGTGCGCTGCTCGCCCCTGTTGTGCCGACTTTGCTCGACGGCCTGTGCGGACTCGTCGCGGGCACCGTGGTTCTGCTCCTTTTCCTCGGTGTCAAAAAGCTGCGCGGTCAAACCCGCCACGCGTGAAATGTTAGGCTGTTTGAAAAACACCCTGCACGGATTGGCAAAACGCTGGTCGCATCAACCGCTGATGCCTGCACTCGCGCTCGTCATCCTCGTCGCGGTCTGGGGTTTCACCGCACTGGCGGGAGAAGTCATGGAGAAGGAAACCCATGACTTCGACGAGTTCATCCTGTTAGCCATGCGCGAACCTGGCGACACCGCCGCCGCCATCGGCCCGCCTTGGCTTGGCGAAATGGCACGTGACATCACCGCGCTCGGAGGATTCACACTGCTGACAGGAGTCACCGTCATCGCCACGGGAGTGGCCTTGTTGTCGGGCAAGCCACGTCTCGCCGTGGCGGGCGTGATCTCCGTTGTCCTCGGCAGCCTGCTGGTGAGAGCGCTGAAATACGGCTACAACCGTCCCCGTCCCGATCTCATCGAGCATGCCATGCTGGCGACCAATCCCAGCTTTCCCAGCGGCCACTCGACCATGGCCGCGCTGGTTTGGCTCACGCTCGGCATGGTCATCGCACGCACCCAACCCCGCCACCGTGTGCGCGTTTTTGTCGTCGCCATTTCGGTTGTTATCACGCTGCTCGTCGGTGTTAGCCGCGTCTATCTGGGAGTCCATTGGCCCACCGACGTTCTTGCAGGCTGGACCTTGGGAGGCGCGTGGGCCGCCTTATTTTGGATGATCTCCATCAGAATCGATCACCGTGCCCAGCGCGTCTCGCGGACAGCCGTTTTTCGCGAAAACTGAAACTAACGGCCATCCGGCGAAAAGCCGAAGCCACGCCTCACCGCCAGCATCGCCTCCGTTAAGCTGCCGTCTTCCCAGCGCACCGTGAACGGTTCTTCCACGGTGGTTTCGCCAGAAAACTCCGCCTCATGGCGACACGCCAGCAACGTGAACAACGGTGCCAACGTTTCCCGCGGCACCACGTCGCGCATGCGCTCGACGCGCAAACCCGCCGCCCAAATCCCATCCAGTGCGTGTTGCTTGCGCGACGTCGGGAAGCACAGCACGAACCAACCGTCCGCCGCGAGATGCGCCGCTCCGGCGCGGGCGTAGTCCCACACGTCTCCGCGCAGTTCAAATCTCGCGTGCGCCTTTTGCGAGTCCTGCGGCAGCACGCCGGTCCCTTCGGGAAAATACGGCGGACTGCCGGTCACCAGCGGAAATTTCTGGTCCACGGCGAGTTCCCGTAGATCGCCGAACACCGCGTGCACTCGCGCATCGAGCCCATTCTGATGGATGTTAGAACACAACAAGCGAAAGCTGATTTCCTGCGCTTCCACGCACGTCAATCGCGCCGCAGCGCCCATTCCCCACAAGGTCAGCAAGCCCACCGTGCCGATGCCCGTGCCCAGATCCAAATGCTCTTCCACGCGCGGCGAAACCTGCAACGCATACCACGCGGTGAGCACGTCATCGATGGAATGCCGATGCCCGCCCTTGCGCTGCGCGATCAACCAGCCCGCCGCACTGCCGGCATCGTCACGCAGCGGCTCGGTCTCATCCATTCCTTGCGGTCCGGTCAACGCGTCCAGCGTGATGCGCTCGGCCAGTTCCTGCTCCAGTTTCCGCCTTTCCTCCTGCCAATCCTCCATCATGGAAATTTCTCGCTGCGCCATCGACTTGTCACTTGTTCTCATCGCCCATCCTCACCCCGCGTTCTTCACGAGGGCCGCTGCGTAGAACCCATCGAAACCGGTCGCCGCCGGTGAAACCGGGCATTCTTCCACCAGCGTGAAGCCGCCCTTGGCCAACAAGCCATCCACCGCCGCGCGGTTCTCTGACGGCAAAATCGAACAGGTCGCATAAACCAGTCGGCCACCGGGCTTCAGCATGGCCGTGTATTTTTCCAACAGCTCCGCTTGAATCCCGCGCAAGCGATCGAGCTGGGCTGGCTTGAGCCGCCACTTCAAATCGGGCTGGCGCTTGAGCGTGCCCAGTCCGGAACACGGCGCATCGATGAGCAAGCGATCGGCGATTTCCGCAAAATCCGTCGTGGTCGCTGACATGATGGGCTTCGATTTCACACACTTGTTCGCGTTCGCTCGCTTCGCCCGGCGCTCCAGCTCGACGAGCTTCTTCGCATCGACGTCCATGCCGAACACGCGGCCCTCGCCCTTCATCAGCGCGGCCAGGTGCAGCGATTTCCCGCCGGCGCCCGAGCAGGCGTCGATGATGCGTTCGCCCGGTTGCGGGTCCACCAAGGGCGCGATTTTTTGCGATCCGGCGTCCTGAATTTCCACCCGCCCATCCAACCGCAGCGATTTCGGCAGCATCTTCCCGGCCGCCAAAACCAGCGCGTCCGGCAGCCCATCCACTTCGCTCGCCGCGATGTTGAAACTCGCCAACCACGCGATCACTTCAGGCCGCGTCGTCCGCAGCGTGTTGACGCGCAGGAAAACGGGCGCGCGTTGGTTCAGCGCCGCCAATTCCGCGTCCCAAGCGTCGCCCAGTTCCGCCACGCCCAGCGCGTCGATCCAATCTGGGATCGACTCGCGGACCGCACGCGGTTGATTCGCCAACTCGCTTTCACGGGCAACAATCTCCTCGGGAGTTTTGCCGTTGTAGCTCCACCACTCCGGGATTTCGTAGCCCATGCGCACCCACTGCGCGGTGCACAGCGCGGTCGTTTCCTCGCTATCGACCAGAAACGACAGCGCCCGCCGCCAGCGCGCCACCTCAAACACCGTCTCCGCAATGAACCCGCGGTCGCGCTTGCCCCACTTCGGGTTTTCCTCAAAAGCCGCCGCCAACTCGTGATCCAGCACCTTGTGCTCGCGGAAAACTGACTTGGCGATGGTGGCGGCGGCCTCAGCCAGGATGCGGTGCATTTTCATGGCGCGGACCCTTTCCTAATCCCGAGTCCTTGGCAACGCCCGCGAAGGCAAACTGCAATTCACCCAAATCTCGCACGATTCTAGCTGATATTCCGGGTTTACAAATATCCAACAATTCCTAGCTTCCCTCGCGTCGTCTCTCCCTTCCCACACCTCCGCCTCATGAAATCTCCACTCCAAAAACGAACCAAGCTCGGCACCTACCTCACAGCTACCATCAGCGCGAGTTGCCTCGCCGGCCAAGCCGATGCCGCCACCGTCGTGACTTTTTTCGGTCCCGGCGCGCAGTCGCCGACATCCCCGGTTGCAACACCCGCTGGCTTTGACGTCGGCAGCTTCTACTCCCCAGGCAACCGCTACATCGTCGACACCGTTTCAGCTGGCGCAGGATTTTCGACTCCTGCCGATGCCTACTTCACCCGTGGAGCCGATCTGACCTTTGCTTTCAACGACACCTTCGGCTACGGCCAATACATCAAAGATGGCTCGCCGGTCTACGGAGTGGAGCTCAATTCAGATCAAAACTTCGTGCTGCTCAATTTCAGCGTCGCGGACAACGTGTATGAATCGGTTGGCCAATTTTACCTCGATGGCAACGGCGGCGGTTATCTGGTTGCGCTGGCCACCAACGATGATGGCTCCGCGATCAGCATTTCCGCCGGCAAAACCGCCATTGAAGCGGTGCCCGAGCCGTCATCCTTGGCATTGCTCGCCCTCGGTGCCGGTGGCCTACTCGCCCGCCGCAAGCGCAGCGCCGTTTGATTTATTGGAAATTTCTCCTGCCGAGCCAGCCCGCGTCATTGCGAGGCTGGCTCTTTCCGCATCCATCCCATGACCTCCGGGAAAAAACGCCTCTTGCTCGTTGGTTGGGATTCTGCGGACTGGAAGATCATCCACCCGATGCTGGATCGTGGTGAGTTGCCCGGGCTCAAAACCTTGGTCGAAGGCGGCGTTTCGGGAAATCTCAACACCCTTGAGCCCCAGCTCTCGCCGATGCTGTGGACATCCATCGCAACCGGCAAGATGGCCTATCACCACGGCGTGCGCGGCTTCACTGAGGTGCATCCCACGACGGGGAAAATCCTCCCGGTTTCTGCGGCCACCCGCAGTTGCCGCACGGTTTGGGAAATGCTCGGCGAGCACGGTCTGCGCAGCCACGTCGTCGGGTGGTTCGCCACCCAAGGCGAACACGATCTGAACGGCAAAATGGTTTCCAACATGTTCCCGCACCTCACCGGGGTGCCGCGCGAAGCGAAACCGGAGGACTGGCCCGCGCCCATGCCTGGCACCTATTGGCCGGAAAACCTTGGTGCGGAACTCGATAGCCTGCGCGTTAGCCCATGGGAAATGACGGGCGACGATGTGATACGCGCCTTCGTCCCGGATGCGCCCCAAGTCGATCAAACGAAGGACAAACGGCTCCACCACCTCGCGGAAAAACTCGCAGAAGCCTACTCCATCCAGTCCGCCGCGACCTACCTGATGGAAACCGACCCGGAGTGGGATTTTATGGCGGTTTATTTCCGCGCCATCGATGAAATCTCGCACTTCATCATGCCCTATCATCCGCCGCGCATGGACGGCGTGCCGGAGGCGGATTTCCAGATGTACCAGCATGTCGTCACCGCCGCCTATCGGGTTCACGACATGATGTTGCAGCGCTTGCTGCACCTCGCCGGGCCCGACACCGCCGTGATGCTCGTCTCCGACCATGGTTTCCACAGCGATCACCTGCGGCCCAAGTTCACCCCGCGCGTCCCCGCCGGCATCACCGTCTGGCATCGGCCGCAAGGGGTCATCGTCGCCAACGGTCCGGGCATGCGTCAGGACGAATTGATCCGGGGCGCGCGATTGCTCGATATCACGCCGACTGTCCTTCATTTTTTTGGCTTGCCTGTGGGCGATGACATGGAAGGACGCGTGTTGGAGGAAGCCTTCGTCGAGCCGCGTCCGATCGAGCGCATCCCGACATGGGAAACGGGGGATTTCCCCGCGCGCACCGCACTCCCTCCCGCCGCCAGCGATGCCCTGCTCGAACAATTCGTTGCCCTCGGATACATCGATGAAATCGCCACCGATCCCAACGAGGCAGCGGCGGAAACCCATCGCGAGAACGACTGGAACCTCGCCCGCGCCTGCCTCTACGGCGGGAAATACGAACAAGCCCTGCCGCTGCTGGAAAACTGTCACGCCGCACGACCGGACCGCGCCGACTACAGCCAGCTCCTCGCCAAGACCCAACTCGAACTCGGCCTGCTCGCAGAAGCCGAGCAAACCTTGCACCTTTGCCTGCAAAGCCTCGGCGACACCGACGCCGCGCGCTTGCTCATGGGAAGCATCGAAACCCAGCGCGGCAACCACGCCCAAGCCCTCGCCCACCTCGATTTCGTCCGCGCCAAAAACCCCGAAAACGTCCAGATTCTCCACTCGCTCAGCGAAACCCTGCTCGCCCTGCGCCGATGGTCCGACGCCGAGCAATGCGCCCGGCAAATGCTTCGCCTCGATCCCGGCGGCGCCCAAGGCCACCTCATCCTCGCCCGCTGCCACCTCCACCAAGGGGATTTCCCCGCCGCTGCGGAAGCCGCGCTCGATGCGATCGGGCTGCAATATGGCCATCCTCGCGGCCACTTTCTGCTGGGGGCTGCCCTCGTCGGGATGGAAGACTGGCCCGCCGCCGGACAGGCCCTGCGCAACCATCTCAAGCTCAACCCCAACAATAGCGTCGCCCTTCGCTACCTCGCCCAAGTCCACCGCGCCATGGACGAACCGAGCGTCGCCGCCGAACTGGAAACCCAAGCCCGTCTGCTTCGCATCACCCGTCTAGCCTCGCGCGAAAAACGCGTGGCCACCATTCGCCAGCAAGCCACAGGACGGGAAAAACCGCTACCTCGCCCAGAGCCCGCATCGCCGGTCGCCCCGATGACCTTCACCGTTGTCTCCGGCCTGCCCCGTTCCGGCACCTCGCTGATGATGCAGATCCTCCGCGCCGGCGGCATGGACCTCATGCACGACGGCATCCGCACCGCGGACGATGACAACCGCGAAGGCTATTGGGAATGGGAAGCCATCAAGTCGTTGGCGAAAAACCCACGCATCATCGAGCAAGCCGACGGCAAGGTCATCAAGATCGTCTCCGCATTGCTCACCAACCTGCCGCCCGTTCACCGCTACCGCATCGTCTTCATGCGCCGTCCCATCGACGAGGTCATCGACTCACAGTGGAAAATGCTCGCCAACCGCAACGTCGCCCCCAAGTCCGACCGCGCCCACCTTGCGAAAACCCAAACGGAGCATGTGGAAAAACTCCTCGAATCCCTGCGCCGCAGCCCGCGCGTCGAGTTGTTGGAAATCGATTTCCCCACGCTTGTCCAGCACCCGGAAGGCGAACTCCTCCGCCTGCAAAGCTTCCTCGGCGACGAGCTTCAGGGAGATATCGCCAGCCTCACCGCCGCCGTCCGCCCCGAACTCTACCGCAACCGCGACCCGCGCCCCGGCATCGACTGAGGCGTGAATCAGCCGCTCGGAATCTTTGCTGCGGCGTCTCGCCGCAAGGCCTCATCCCTCTTCTGGCGCGACGATTCCCAGCTCCTTCTGAAGCAGGAAATCCAGCTCGCCATCATCAGGCTTCAGGCACTCCGACTTGCCCACTTTGACGATTTGAACCTGCTGTGCCGTTTGCCCGATCGCGACGAAGATGTTCTTTCCTGCCGGCAGTCCGGAATAGCGCGTTGCGATCACCTTGCCGACAAATCGCCCGTCCTCACCGGCATTCGCCAGGATCTCTCCTGACTCCGAAGTGATGCCGTCGAAGTTCGCGCGTATCGCCGCGTCGATGTGTTGTTGGATTTCCTGCGTCGTCTTCATGGAGTCTTTGAAAGGCGGAGATTTTCACCCCATCCTCAGCGCGATGGCCAGCGTCGATCTGCCGACAAAGCGTCAATTTTCTCAAAAATGAACCTAGGATTGCCCCTGCGGTTCGGCGAATGATGCAGGTGTCAGGATTTCGTTCGGCGATCGGTGAAGGCGAAGGGCAGGACGAGCAGGAAGTAGAGAATCAGGGCAAGTCCGAGCAGCGAACCGATGTACCAGGGCCAAGGGCCGAGGTGATCGATGAGGCTGGGATTGCTCGGCGGGTGGGAGACGAAGGCGAAGTTGCTGCCCGTGAAATGGTTCACCACCAGCACCACTCCCAGATAGAGGACGGAGATGCCGAAGATTTCCAAGGGCCCACGCCACAACGGGCGCTGTGGCCGCCAGCCGGAAACGATGGGAAGATAGAGCGCGGCGATGACCACCGCGAAGTGGTGGACGAAGAACATGATGAAAGGCGGCGCAGGGAAGCCCACGGTGATGGCTGGCGTTAGCAAGGCCTGCAAGGTGGCCGCCAATCCCCAAAAATAAGTGATCGAGCAAAGCAGGCGACGACCGGTGATGAGCGCGAAGCCTGCCGTGATCGCGGCGATGTCGCACATGTGCAGCGGCACGATGTTGTCGATGGTTTTGGGTAACTCCACCAGCATCCAAGCGATCTGGCTGAAGCCGAAGGCGCTGAGGCAAAGGAAGGCGAGCAAGGCACGCGCGAGCCGTTCGCTGCGTTCATTTCGCTTTCCGGCGAAAAGGAAACTTGCGGTCACCGCCATGCCAATTCCCAGCGTGAGGAAATGCTCTTGGGTGAATGGATGGAACGGCTGCGTCATCAAGAGTGTTGATCGTTAGAAATCAATAACAGCCAAAGGTTGTGGATTCCGTTTCTGCATCCTTCGATCAACTCTGAGTTTCTTCAACTATTCGCTTCGCCGATTTGGGCGAGCGTCGGTTCCTTGTCCTTGAAGACCAGCTCGGCGGCGGCGCGCACTTGGGCGTCGGTCACGGCCATCACGCTGGCTCGCCACTCGGCGGGGGATGGGATGCGGTTGAAATCCAGCACGCCCTCGCCAGCCCACGCCGCATGCGAGCCGGTGGATTCGAAGGACAACTTGCTTTGTGCGATGGTGAGCTTCTTCGCTCGGTCGAGTTCGCCGGGACGCGGGCCGTTCGAAACGAGGTCGGCGATTTCGCGGCGTATGCATTCCATCGCCTCGTCGCGGGCGTCTGGATCCAATCCAGCGCTGATCTCGAAGGCTCCGGTCTCGTCGAAAAACGTGACGTCTGAGCTGATCTGATAGCACAGTCCGCGTTCCTCGCGCAGTTCGAGGAAGAGCCGCGAGCTGGCGGTTTCGCCAAGCATCATGCTCATCAAGCGCAGCGCGTGGCGGGACTCCGAATCACGGCCCGGCGTGTGCCAGGCCAAGGCGAGCTGGAGTTGGTCGCTTTCGCGCTCGTCGGTGATCTGGCGCGGAATGGCTTGCGTGCGATCAAATGGCTCAGGCTTGCCGCCGTCATGGAAAGTGCCGGGCAGGTGCGGCACGATCATCGCGTATATTTCGGACAACGTGAATGGACCCGCAGCGGCGATGACCAAGTCGTTGCGGAAATGATGGCGATCACGGAAAGCGGTGAGGGTGGCCTTGTCGATTTGCGCGATCGATTCTAACGAGCCGGAGATGGCATTGCCTAACGGATGCTCGCCCCACAAGGCTCCGGAAACGAGATCGCCGATGTGATCGGCCGGCGATTCCTTGTACATCGTGATTTCCTCGCCGATGACCTCGCGCTCGAGGTCGATCTCAGCTTCGGGAAAGGTCGCGTGCCAGACCATGTCCGCGAGCACGTCGGCGAGGACGGGCATCAGTTCCGCTTCGCCCCGGCCTTCGTAAACGGTTTGGTCTTCGGAGGTGCAGGCGTTGAGCTGGCCACCGGCATTTTCGATTTCAAAACTCAGCTCGCGCGCGCTGCGCCGTGCCGTGCCTTTGAATACCATGTGCTCGACGAAATGGGCGAGTCCGGCGGGCAGGCCGGATTCATCGCGGCTGCCGGCCGGAATGTAGATCGACAGCGCGGCGCATTCGGAGTCTGCGAGGGTGGCCACTGCGAGTCGCGGGCCGTTAGGAATCTGCTGCCATTCGTAGGATGCTTTGCTCATCGGGAAAGTGCCTCGGCCAATGCCAAGTCGGCCGGCGTGGTGATCTTCAGGTTGGGGCTGGTGGATTCGACGAATTTCACCCGCATGCCGACGGCTTCCATCACGGAAACCTCGTCGGTGACGATCAATCCTCGTGCCGCAACCTCAGCATAGGCGTCCACCAGCAAGGGGATTTCGAACACCTGCGGCGTCTCCATGAACCACAAATGTTCGCGCGAAACGCCTTCGGTGCTGAAGTCCACCGGGTCGGAGCGCTTGAGTGTTTCGGTCACGCGGCGAGCCAGCGCGGCGGCACGGTTTTCGCTGGCCGCAGCCACGCAGCGATCGATGTCGGCGGGCGAAACCAGCGGTCTTGCGCCGTCGTGCACGGCGACCAACGCGGAGCCCAAGGAAAGCGCCGCGAGGCCAGCCATCACCGAGTCCTGCCGCGTTTCTCCGCCGGTGACGCAGCGGACAGGTTTGGTGAAATTTCCCTCGATGAGTTCCAGCCGCTCCGGTGGGCAAACGACGACGATTTCTACGATCGATGCGGCTTCCATGAAGGCTTCCAGCGTCCGCCGCAGAACAGGCACACCGCCGAGCGGTGCGGCCAATTTATCGAAGCCCATGCGCCGACTCGATCCCGCCGCCACCAAGATGGCGGAGCAGTTTCGGGTCGGTTCGGAGGCGGTCATGCAGGAGTATTGGCAGCGGCTTTCCCACCACGCAAGGAGCCATATTTCAACGAATGTGGCGGCGATCATCGGTCGCCGCGAATGGCGTGCAGAACGAACGGCGACCGATGATCGCCGCTACGTTGAAAGAATTTTTGTAACGAATCCCGCGCATTGCTTCTGAGAGAGGTATGGACACACTCCCCGGTGAAGACCCGATGGAAAACCCGCCCCACGCCCCGCTCGCCGGACTCGACCCTGCGGATTTGCTGCGTCAAGGCGCGGCGGACGATACCTTGCCGGGGGGAAATGCGGGGCCTTTCCAGCCGCCGGCTATCGAGGAACTCACGCCCTGGTTTCCGCGCTTCGAGATTTTGGAACTCATCGGCCAAGGCGGGATGGGCGCGGTTTACAAGGTGCGGCAGAAGGATCTCGATCGCGTGGTGGCGCTGAAAATTTTGCCGCCTGCGATCAGTGAAACCGCCGGCTTTTCCGAACGCTTCGCTCGCGAGGCCAAGGCGCTGGCGAAATTGAATCATCCCGGCATCGTGACCATCCACGAGTTCGGCCAGCAGAATGGGCTGTATTTCATCCTCATGGAATTCGTCGATGGGCTGAACCTCGCCCAGCTCATGCGCAGTGGCCGCATCTCGCCGCGTGAGGCATTGGCCATCGTGCCACAGATCTGCGATGCGCTGCAATTCGCCCACGACCAAGGCATCGTCCACCGCGACATCAAGCCTGAGAACATCCTGCTCGATCGGTTAGGCCGGGTGAAAGTCGCGGACTTCGGCATCGCCAAGGTGGTTGCGGCCGTCGGCGAAGACCCGCTAAGGAGTGGGGACACTCCTGTCCCCACAGACGCGACCATCGCCGGAAAAATCCTCGGCACGCCCCAATACATGGCTCCCGAGCAAATCGACCATCCCTCCGACGTCGATCACCGCGCCGACATCTATGCCCTCGGTGTCGTCTTCTATCAGATGCTCACCGGTGAACTGCCAGGCAAGGACCTGCAAGCACCGTCGAACAAGGTTCGCATCGATGTGCGGTTGGATGAGATCGTCATGCGAGCGTTGGAGAAGGAACCTGAGCGCCGCTATCAGACGGCGCTAGGATTCCGCACGATGCTGGACGAATTGCCTGCGGCCAGCGCACCACCGGCGCTTCCTCAACGCGGCATGATGCGCCGTTGGTGGTGGATGTTTCTGGTGATGATCCCGCTAGGACCGCTGCTCGGTTTTACGGCTGCGGCTGTGTTGACCTCCGTGATGCCGAAAACATACGAAACGGAGGCAACAGTCGAATTGAGATTTCCTAACGGAGGAATGACGACTTCCTCGTTTTTTGGGGTTCAGTTCGAGGCCATCAAATCACGAGATCTGCTAACGCTTGTTTCGAAGGAACTCGAACTCTCCAACAAATGGGGTGTGGATGAGGAAACCGTCATTCGTATCCTCAAGGGAATCGTAAGCACCGAGAACATTCGCGGCACGGACCTAATCAGCATCAAGGTTCGGCATACGAATGCGGAAGATGCTTCCGGAATTGCCCAGGCGATTCTCCGCCACTATCAGCGCAGCTATGACGGGGAAGTCATCATTCACGAAAATCCGCAGCTGCCGATATCGCCCGTTTCACCGAACATAACGCTAATCCTCGTGCTCGGCAGTGTGGGCGGACTGGTTCTTTCCCCTTTGATGGCGCTGCTGCTCATCCCGCTGTTGCAAAAGGTGTTTCCTGAAAAGATCAAGGACGCGTCGGGAACCAAACGAAGCTCGGCGATGGCGATTGTCTCGATCCTGTTGGTGCTTGCCTTGGGCCTGGGATCTATCGGCCTTACCGCCGCGTATTTCTTCAATTTGACAATTTTTCAGCGCGCGGGCGAGTTGCACCACTCTCCGCAGATGGAGCACTTGGAGAATGCGTCATCCGAGGTGAGCAAGACGAGAGGAAGTAAATATTCTAACTATGAACCCACTGCGCAGCCCGAGGTGAAAGTCGAGTTGCAGTCTGATGCCTCACAGGATGCAGCGGCTGTGAAAGATGATCATCCCCGAAACCGGTTGGAAATCCGCAGAGTTTCGCCCGACGATGTGGGGGCGGAAGTCATGACGCAGGAGGTGACTCATGATGGGCAGAAGGTGAGTTCTGAAGAGGTGCGGGTCGGCCGGGAAGTGATCGTCAGCGATGAGCACGTCCAAGTCGCGTGGATCCGTTCGGAAGAGGACGAGCACGTTCTCAATGTCACGCTGAACGAGGAGGGGGGGAAACGTCTGTCGCAGGCAACGGCCGGTGAACCGGGCAAACTGCGGCTGGCCATCGTGGTTGACGGTCGAATCCACTCCACGCCGGTCGTGCAGTCGCAATTGGGGCATCATTTCCAGATATCGGGTTTCAAAAGCCTTGAAGCGCTCACGGATGTCTTGAATGGGCTGCCTAACAGTAATCCGGCGGGTAATGCGCGGGAACTGTTCCTTCGTGTGATGGAGAATGACGAGCTCACCTTGGATGGAACCACGATTTCGCGACCTGCATTGGCTGAGGCATTGAAAACCGTGCTCAAGGAGGCGAAGGATGCGAAAGTCACCATCCGTGGCGATAGCGAGGTGCCCTATCAGAAGATTGTTGAGGTGATTGATTTCTGCCAGAGTCAGGGCGTTTGGAACTTGTCCTTCGGGACCATGGACAAGAGCGAGGACGTGATCGCTCCACCTGCGTCCGAGCATCCTCCCGTCAGCATTGCCGAGGATTGGCTGCTGACGATGGATGCGGGAAAGCTGAAGGACGCTTACGATGCGATTGCGCCGGCCGCCGCGGCGCAGGTGCTTCCGGCGCAATGGGAGGCGGCCATCCATGCCGCGCGCAAGCCGCTGGGAGCCAAAATTTCCCGAACCTACAAGGCGACTCAGCCACTGGAAAAGGTGCCCGGACTGCCGGACGGCGAGTGCCTTGTCTATCAGTTCGTTTCAGAGTTTGAGCACAAGAAAGAGGCAGTTGAGAGCGTCATTCTCATCAAGGTCGAGAATGCATGGAAACCCGCCGGTTATTATATTCGATAAAACACAGATTCATGAAAATCTATCAAGCCCCTTGGGGCAAGACACTCAAAGTGCTTTCGCTGGTGATGGTTCTGCTAGCCGTGGCGATGCTGTTCGGCGCATCCTTTCTCCCGGGGGGCACGCTAGGTTGGAGAATCGGCACCCGCTTCGGACTGGCGGCGGTGGTGTTGGCATGCTTGCCGTTCATGGTGCTGGGCTATGAAATCACCGCAGACGCCATTTTGATTCGCCGTCCGTTGTGGAAGACACGACTGGAACTCAAAGGGTTGATCTCGGCCGTGGCGGTGCCGAACGCGATGGAAAAATGCCTGCGGACCTGTGGTAACGGCGGAATGTTTTCGTTTACTGGGTGGTTTTGGAACAACTCTTTGGGAACCTTCAGCGCCTATGTGACCGATCACGAAAGGACGGTGGTGTTGCGTTTTGAAAAACGCACAGTGGTGGTCTCACCGGATAGGCCGGAGGATTTTGTGAGGGAACTGACGGCTCTGGACACGGCGACCGGTGATCGCCGCCACGGGGTGGACGCGCCATGAAGCCTGCGTCTAACGATTTTTTTGCAACGACGCGTTGGACGATGGTGTTGGCGGCGGGTGGGGCGGCGGGTGGGGCGGCGACGCAGGGCGGTGAGGATGCGTTGGAATGCTTGTGTCAGGCGTATTGGTTTCCGCTCTATGCCTATGTCCGGCGGCGTGGCCATGGGAAAGAGGACGCGGAAGATCTGACGCAGGCGTTTTTCGCAGACTTGCTGCGCCGCCGCGATTTTTCGCGAACCGATGCGGAGCGGGGGAAGTTTCGCGCGTTCCTGCTGGCATCCCTGAAGAATTTTTTGGCCAACGAGCGGGATCGATCGCAGCGGCTCAAGCGTGGTGGTGGAGTGGTGCATTTCCAGCTCGATTGGCGCGATGCGGACGAGCGGTTTGGGATCGCGGATGGGACGGCGACAGGGCCGGACGAGGCGTTTGATCGCGAATGGGCGGTGGCGCTGCTAGAACGAGTGTTGGATCAGCTGCGCACCGAATGGGTGGCAGACGGGAAGGGGGATCGCTTTGATCGGATGAAAGGTTTTCTAACTTCCGCTCAAGGAGAGATTCCTCATGCGGAAGTGGCGGCACAACTGGCAATGGAAGAAGGGGCGCTGAGGGTGGCGGTGCACCGGATGCGCAAACGTTACCGCGAGCTTTTGCGCAACGAAGTGGGTCACACGTTGGCGGATCCTGCGATGGTGAAGGAGGAACTGGCGGTGCTGCTAGGAGCTTTTGGCTAGGTCGATTTGCCAAAGCAAAGCCGTCGGGACGAAAGGCTCAAGGAGCGGCGGTCTCCGAACCGCCGGGTTTCAAGCCTCAGCAAAGCCCGAGATGAAGCAGATTACATCATCGCCCCCCCGGACTTCGGCGAATCGGAGTTCGCCTTTCCTTGGGGTGGATGAGTGAGATGATGAAACCGTCTAGAGAAAATGGCGCGGCGACCGATGATCGCCGCCACGGTCCATTCAGTTGCCGCGGATTTCGATGCGGAAGAAGCGCGCGGGATCGACCTGCGGTGCGGTCAGCTCGATGAGTCCTCCTGCGACGGGAAGCGCTTGATTTCCGGGAATATCCCACGGCGTCCATTGGCCGAGATCGGTGGACGTGCGGACGATGAAGGAGCGATTCGTCGGCAGGTTGAAGCTCAGGTTCACCTGGCCACCGGAGGTGGTGACTTGGGGAATGAGGGTGCTGGATCCGTCTTGCGGAAGTGTGCCTGCTAGAAACTCGGAGGCATTGTTCATGCCGTCGTTGTCGGGATCTTGATCTGGCGCACCTTCCGGGCTGTCCGAGCTGCCGAACGCGTCGAGCCGCCATGCGGCGTAGTTCGGATTGGTTACCAATTCTCCGGTGATCCATTCGGTGAGAAGATCGACGTTGGCGTCGTCGATGACGTTGCTGCCCAGCGGCGGCATGCGGGTGAAGCCGTTGCTGGCGGCGACACGGTTGAGGATCACCGAATGAACTGGGCTGCCGGGAACGACGAGCTTGTTGGCGGGATCGCCGCCGTCATTATTGACCGAGCCGAGGATGAGGCCGGTTTGGTCAAGCGTGAGTTCGGCGCTGCCATCCCATGACGACGGAGCGGTGCCACCGCTCTGGTGGCAATAGGCGCAGTTTACCGCCAAGTAGGAGCGAACACGGCCTTCTACGGAGAACTCAGATTCATCCGGCCGGAGGTGACGGGGAAGCAGGTTCGGTGGGCCGGGATCGGCACCCGAGAAGAACGCGTTGTCAGATAGGATGTCGAGCTGGTTGCCTGGGTGACCTAGGATGGACTGCTCCAAATTGAGCTGACGGGTGTTGAAGGAAAGCGCGTAGCCACCTTGTGGAGTGTGGCAAGTAAGGCATTCGGAGCGGCTGGGGATGCGCCATGTCTGTGGCGCTGGATTTCCCCCATCGGTGATCGCCAAGACAAAATTTTCGCCAGCGTCGTTGGCCAAGAATGCTTCGGTGCCAGCTTCGTTCCAGCGGTAACTCACGCCATAGACTCCGCCTGAATTTCTAACGATGATGCGGGTCTCGATCCGTTTTTTACTGGAAGGAATGCCGCGCTGCATTTCCATGTCGAAGTGCTTCACCCAGATGGTGCCCGCAGGCAGCGACCACGGCGCTTCCTTTGCCCAACCGAATGACGATGTGCCGTCGGGGATGATAAACCAGCGGCTTTTTTCCGCATGGTCGCTCCAGAACGGCAAGTTCACGGAGTAGGGGAGTAAGCCGGGCGCAGGTGAAAGATCACTTAGATCGGCGAACAAACCGGTGGCGGTCAGCGTCGGAGGGAAGCTGCCAGTCGGGGTGGTGGAAACGAGACGTAAAACGCGGCCGTTGATGTCAGCGAGCAGAACGTCTTGGTTGGATGGGTCGGTGCCGAAGCCCACGATGCCGCCTTCACCGGAGATGCGCTCTACGGTGGGCGAGTTCGTCCCGTTGCGCAGGAGCGACCAGATGTTGCCGGAACCGTAGTCGGCAAAGATGTATTTTCCGGTTAGGGAACTGATGCGGTTGCCGCGATAGACGAGTCCACCCGTGACCGAGTAACCATTTAAGCCCGTGGTGTTGCGGTCATACTGATAGATAGGTCGGTTGTGATAGAGCGTGTCGAAGTTGGTGGGAGCTTGGCCGGATTTAGGGCCGTTGTTGTTCGCTTCACGGAAGGCCCAGCCGTAGTTGCCGCCCTTGACGATGATGTCGATCTCTTCGAGCACGTTCTGACCGACATCGCCGCACCAGAGTTCGCCGGTGACCGTATCGAAGCTCATGCGCCATGGGTTGCGCAGACCGACGGCCCAGAACTCATCTCGCACCGCTGCGAGGTTGTTGACGGGAGAGCCATTGAACATGCCGTTCCAATTGCCGCCGCGACCGGTGTGAACGTAGGGATTGTCCACTGGGATCTCGAAGGCCGGTTTTCCCGAATAAAGTGGGATGGATGGGTGCGGCTGAGGCACCAGGTTGGCATCGTCCTGTTCTGCTGGGTTGCCAGGGACGATCTCGTCACGCTCCAAGTTCACGTCGATGCGGAGGATGGCGGAAAAGATATCTTTGGTGAGGGTTTGGCTGTTGTTAAGAGTGTCATCGCCATTTCCCTCGTCTCCGGTGGAGATATAGAGATAGCCGTCGGGGCCGAAATGCATGTCTCCCCCATTGTGGTTGCCGGCGTCATCAATCTGATCAATGAGAATGCGTTCGCTGCCAGCAAGGACGGCATTGGGATTGGCCGGGTCCATGGTGAAGCGAGAAACGCGCTGGCGCAGTCCGCTCGCGGAATGGGAGTAGAAAACGTAGAAGTAGCGGTTGGTGGCGAATTGCGGATGGAAGGCGACACTCAGCAGTCCGCATTCGTTGTCGAAATTGACGATGCTTGATAAATTGATGACAACGTTAGCCACCGGGCTTGGGGCTGTGATGTCGGGGATGACTTTGAGGCGACCGGTTTTTTCGCAGATGAAGAGTCGCTCGGTTTCTCCCGGCGGGGTGCGCAGGCAGACCGGTTGGTCGAACGTGAGGCCTGGCAGGGCGTCGACCAGGCCAATGCCGGTGGGCGGCGGGTTGGCAGGAACGTTGAGATTAGGATTCGCGAGGCGCAGGGATTCCGCGAAGTTGATTGTGACGGTGGCGCTGGCGGTCTGACCGCTGAAACTGGTGATTTGATACGTCAGGGTGTCGCCGGTCGGGCTGCCGGTGGTGTGCGTGTAGAGGATCTTGCGATCCGGGGTGACAGTGGCCGTTCCGAAGGCAGGTGCTTGGGTGATGGCGAAGGTCTGGACATTGCTGTCATTGGCGAGCACGCCGATGCGGGCCTTTTGTCCGCGATGCATGGAGATGGCATCTGCCACTGCTACGGGAGCGGGTGAAAGGTCGGGGCCGGCGGCAGCGCTGGCGGCAATTTGCGCCGGGGTGAGGGCGTAGTCGTAGAGGCGGAACTCGTTGTAGGAGATGTTTGAATTTTGGTCACCCGTCCACTGCGAGCGGCCGAGCCAGTTGTTGACGTCTTGAAGCTGGTTGAGGGGAAAGTTTGTGTCGAAGGCCGCCATTTGAGTTCCATTACGGAACCAGGTAAAACGGCCACCTGTGGCGGGGTCGCTGTTCGCCTGATAGGTGGCGACGTAGTGGTATTCGACATTGAGCGAGGTGGAAACGGAGTTGTCAGCTCCCAGCTCTCCCGCTCCGTCGTTGCGGGCGGCGAGTCGTTTGTCGTTGAGCGTGTCGCCGCGCTGGGCGGAGAGCATGAGGTTGTCTCTTGACTCCGCACCGCCTGGATTGCCTGAAGTGTTAGAAATTTCGCCGTTGCCGTTGGCCGTGATGTTCACGCGGCCGAAATCGAAGACACGCTGCCACTGGCGGGTGGTGTGGATGGTGGCCCACATTTCCACGGTGAAATTGGTTTTCGAGGAAATGATGCCGTTGGGAAGATCGAAATACCCAGCGATGGCATTGGCGGCCACTTGGCCATTTGATCCGCCGGGCAGGGTGAGGGCGGTGCCGGTGCGGGTGACGTTGATGCCGACGATGGTGCCAGGTGCAGCAGAAATTTGGTCGGGGATGATCGTGCTGTGGGTGCTGGGCCCCGTGGAGTTGAAATTCCAGCGGTGGGTGACGGTCTGGGCTCCGAGCGGGATGGCGAAGAGGCTGCTGGCGAGCAGCAAAAGGGTTTTTGAATCGATCATGAGATGGGCCGCGGGTTTTACGACGCGACACGCATCGTCGGCCAGGCTCCGGATGTCAAGTTGCTGAAGCCCACCCAGATCGGGGGTCAGAAGGTTTTGCGCAAGTGCGAGGGCAGGATGTTGAGCTGTTCGCGGTACTTCGCCACGGTGCGGCGGGCGACCTTGATCCCTTGTTTGGCGAGCTCCTTCATGAGCACTTCGTCGGAGAGCGGCTTGGTCGGGTTTTCCGCCGCGACGAGCTGCTGGATGGCCTCGCGCACGCCGGCGTTGGAGACTTCCGTGCCGTCGCTGGTTTGATAGCCGGTGGCGAAGAAGGCGCGCATCTCCATCAGGCCGTGCGGCGTAAGGACGTATTTTCCGGCGACGGCGCGGGAAATGGTGGTCGCATGCAGGCTCAGCTCGTCGGCGATGTCATTCATCGTCAGCGGCCGCAGGTGGCGCGGGCCTTTGGAAAGGAAGCCCGGCTGGTGCTCGATGAGCTTGTGGGCGATGGCGAGAATGGTTTCCTGGCGGAGGGAAATGGCGTGGATGAGGCTGCGGCCGTCGCGGATTTGGTCGCGCAAGAATTGGCGCGCCTTCGCATCGGTGCCGGATTTTCCGATCATGTCCTTGTAAAAGTCATTGATGCGGAGGTTGGGCAGATGCTCGCCGGTGAGACGGCCGAACCAGTTGCCGTCGTCGTCCCGTTCGATGACGACATCGGGCAGGATGTAGGGATTTCCGGTGGGATCGAATTCGCCGCCAGGATTGGGGGTGAGGCGGCCGATGCGGGTGGCGGCCTCAGCGACGCGCTCCACAGTCGTGCCGAGGGCGCGGGCGATCTGTGGGTGGCGTTTGCGGGCGAGATCTTCCAAGTGGTCGCGGACGATCTTGTATTCAATGGTGTCGCGGCCGGTGCTGCGTTCCAGCTGGAGCAGCAGAGATTCCGGGATACCCGAGGCGCCGATGCCGGGAGGATGGAAGGACTGCACCAGCTTCAGCGCGGTTTCCATTTCCTTGGCGCGGATGTCGAGACGGGTGGCGAGGGTGCGGGCGGGCAGGTCGAGAAAGCCTCTTTCGTCGAGATTGCCGAGGATGGCTTGGGCGATGCGACGCACGTCTGGCTCGACCATCGCGAGGTCGAGCTGATTTTGAAGGTGCTGTTGCAGTGTTTCCGGGGCGACGATGTTGTCGTAAATCCGTTGGCGGCGCTCTTCGTCCTCGGCGGTCCAAGGCGAGCTTTTGCCTTCCAAGATCGTGCGGTCGCGCCAGTCGTCGTCCGTCTCGTTCATGTACTCGAGCGAGTCCGCCTCTTCGGCGTCCGGCGCTTCCTCGTCGAGCGAGAGCATTTCGGTGAGATCTTCCAGCACCGGGTTGGTCTCCAACGCTTGTTGGACCAGCTGGGTCAGTTCGAGCGTGCTGGCCTGAAGGATTTCCAGACTCTTGCGCATCTGCGGCGCGAGCGTCTGCTGCTGGGAAAGCGATTGATGGAGAAAAACGTCGGCCATGGTCGGCAAGCGGTTGCCACGGCGAAACTAAATGAAAATCAACCAGTGAGAAGCAAAATGCATGCCATAACAAAAATTTAAATATTTGCGGTGCGCCGATTCTGCGCTAGAGCGGATCGGTGCGTTTGGCTGGCTGATTGCGATTGACCTCGGCGATAGGTCCGGTGCTTTTATGCATCCGTGAAAAGCCCAGTTTTCGTCGCCGGTGGAATTTTGTTAGGATCGGTCGTCATGGCGGTCGCTGAGGATGGAATGGTCGAGTTGAAAAAGGAACTCGATGCCCTGCGGACGGATTACGAGAGCCGCATCGATAGACTGGAGTCGCGGATTCGCGAATTGGAAGCCACGCCTGCTAGAGATCCGGCGACGACGGCGCGAGATGTGGAACTGGACGCGGCGCGGGAACGCGAGGCGATCGCGGAAAAGCAGCAGGAGCAAATCCGGCGTGCGGTGGACGCGAGGTTCGAGCAGGACACCGAAACTCGAAATTTCCGCAGGCAAGCGGCGGACAATGAACTGCTTTCTGAGCGCATCGAGAACGTCCTCGACGGCTATTTGGACATCAACGGCTACTTTCGCGCGGGTTATGGCCGGTCTGACAGCGATGGACCG
Organism: Verrucomicrobiota bacterium; assembly: GCA_040387215.1. Lineage (GTDB taxonomy): Bacteria > Verrucomicrobiota > Verrucomicrobiia > Verrucomicrobiales > Akkermansiaceae > Luteolibacter. The sequence goes on from JAZKEG010000016.1 coordinate 189,090, forward strand.
ATGGCTGCCTTCGGCGCGCCCGGTGTGGCGAAGTATCGGTTAGGGAATGAAGCGGAAAACTACGGCGAGCTGGCCTTTTCTAAGACCTTCTATCCGGCCGGTGCATTCAGTGGTGGCAAGGTGATGAGCGACAATGACCCTGTGGCCCATATGGTTTATCGAATGGCGATCTTCAATCCCTATGCCAATTACGGCAGCGCCTCGGCCACCGAATTTTCCTCGCCTGAGATCTGGGGATCGTTGGGCAATGTGATTCCTAACATGCCGGACGCGAGCCTTTGGGCGGGGAGCCGTTTCTATCGACGCCATGACTTGAACATCAACGATTTCTACTACTGGGACATGAGCGGCGGCGGTGGCGGAATCGAGGATGTCGCCGTGGGTGGCGGCAAGTTCGCACTGGCGTGGATTGGCGATGGATCCGAGAGCGCGATTTACGCGAGCTTGGGTGAGCCGACGCCGGACAATCTAGCAGGATTTAGCAAGTCGAGTTTCGACCTTCGCTACTACGATTGGAATTTTCTCGGTGGCACTGGCGAGGTTGGGCTGGTGTATGCCACGGCGAGTTCAGGCGTGGATTCGAGTGGCAGTCAGGCAGACGATGCGGAAGGAGTCGCGCTGAGTTTGCTGCGCACCGACAAGGGGTTTGCGGATCCCGACAGCTTGCACACAACGGCCGTCCAAATCGGCAACGGTCCGGCGAAGACGTTCACCTCCGGTTTCGACACGTTTACGGATTCCACCGGAACCTACATCAGGCCGGACCCGGATGACTCGTGGCGCGTTCGCTTCACCGACCAAGTGGTCATCAATCCGGTGGATTGTTTTTCCCTGGGTTCGGCGCTGGTCTATCAGTACACCGATTATGGGGATGGCGCGCCGGAACAGCAGTGGGCCTCCGGCGGAGTGCGGCCGATCTGGCATTTCAATGAGGTGTTCAGCTTGGCCTTCGAGGGCGGGATGGACTGGATTTCCGGCACCTCATTCACCGGTGGAGGCAGCGTGACGAAACTCACACTGGCTCCGCAGGTGTCGTTGGGAGACACCTTTTTCAGTCGCCCGGTGCTGCGTGCGTTTGTCACCTACGCGGCGTGGAGCGATGGTTTGGAGGGCAAGGTGGGCGGCGCGGATTACATCGACAGCACCGACGGCTGGAGCTGGGGATTGCAGATGGAAACTTGGTGGTGAAGCGGTTTCACGAGTAGTAGCGAACGCCGGCGGAGAACAAGGGCTGGTGTTTCTCGCCCGGGATGTTCTTCGCGACGAAACTGCCGCTGCGCTCGGTGTGCGCCATCTTGCCGAAGACTCGGCCGCAGGGGCTGGTGATGCCTTCGATGGCGGCAAGCGAACCGTTCGGGTTGATGGCGATGTCCATGGAGGGATGGCCATTGGCATCGCAATACTGGGTGGCGATTTGGCCGCTGGCGGCGAGCGCGGCGATGACTTCGTTGGAGGCGTAGAATTTTCCTTCACCGTGTGAAACCGGCACGCGATGGATGTCGCCAACTTCGCTGTTAGCCAGCCATGGAGAAAGCGTGCTAACGATTTTGGTGCGGGCGTAGCAGGAGATGTGGCGACCGATGCTGTTATGGACCAGGGTCGGTGCGTCGGCGGCGGCATCCCGGATTTCGCCGAAGGGAACGAGGCCGGTTTTGATGAGCGCTTGGAAGCCGTTGCAAATTCCCAGGATCAGGCCGTCGCGGTTTTTCAGCAGGTCCATGATGGCGTCGGCCACGTTGGGATTGCGCAAGATGGTGGCGATGAATTTCGCCGAGCCGTCCGGTTCGTCACCCGCGCTGAAGCCGCCGGGAATCATCAGGATCTGCGCTTGGCGGATCTGTGCGGCAAGGGCTGCTAGGGATTCCTCGATGTGCTTCGCGGTGAGGTTGCGGAAGACGAGGATTTCCGCTTGCGCTCCGGCTTCGCGGAAGGCCTTGGCGGAATCGTATTCGCTGTTGGTGCCGGGGAAGGACGGGATGATGACCCTGGGGCTGGCGATGGCCGCAACTTGGCGGTTGCGAATGTAGAAATGCGGATGTTCCGCAATCTCCTGCATCGCGTCGTGTTTCGCCTGCGTCGGATAGATGGGTTCGAGCGTGCCTTCCCAGGCCTGTTGGAGGTCGGTTAGGGAATGGGTTTCGCCGTTGATGATGAGAGTTTCCGCAGCCGTGGTTTGGCCGATGAGCGTGGAGCTGGGAAGGGCTTGGAGTATGGAATCTGCGGCCTCGCTGGAGTGCTCAATGAGGAACGCGAAGTAGCTCGCGTTGGAAGTCGTGTTAATTTCCGCGCCGATGCCGTTGCCAAAAGCCATTTTGGCGAGAGCGACGTCGATGCCAGCCTTGCCAATGTGGTGCAGGGCGAGGATGTGGCCGTCCACGTTGAGCTGGTGGAGCGCGTCGGCGGTGACTGTTAGGGCGGTGTAGTTTGGCAGACCGTCGGCGTCGAGCGGCACCTCGATCAGCGAGACGGCGGAACCGGCTTGCTTGAACTCCGGAGAAATCGCGAGGCTTGCCTTGCCGGGGGCGAGGGCGAAGGAAACGAGGGTGGGCGGGACATCGAGATCGTTGAAGGAGCCAGACATCGAGTCTTTGCCGCCGATGGCGGCGAGGCGCAGTCCGTGCTGCGCCTGATAGGCACCGAGCAGTGCGGCGAAGGGCAATCCCCAGCGAGTCGGATCGTTGCCAAGTTTTGGGAAATATTCCTGCAGCGTCAGGCGAATGTCCGACAAGCGTGCACCGGCGGCGACCGCCTTGCAGACGGACTCGGTGACTGCATAGACCGCGCCGTGGAAGGGCGAGTTGCTAGAAATTTCAGGATCGAAGCCCCAGCTCATGAAGGTGGCGACGTCGGTGCTGCCTTCTAGCAGAGGAAGCTTGGCGACCATCGCGTCTGGAGGCGTGAGTTGGCGTTCGCCGCCGAAGGGCCAGAGCACGGAGCCTGCGCCGACCGAGCCGTCGAAGATCTCGCCGAGGCCTTTTTGCGAGCAAAGGCTCAGCGAGGCGAGGCGTTCGGTGAGCGTGGCTGCAGCGGGTGTTTGCGGCGCGGAAGGGGACGCGACGTGGATGGTGGCGCTTTGTTGGACGCCATTGGTGTCGAGGAAGGCACGGGACAGATCGACGATGGTTTTGCCACGCCATTTCATCACTAGGCGACCGCTGTCGGTGACGTTGGCGACGTGGTTGCACTCGAGGTTTTCCTTGTCGGACTCGGCGATGAAGTAGGCGATCTCCGAGGCATCCACGCAGATGGCCATGCGTTCTTGGGATTCGGAAATGGCGAGCTCGGTGCCGTCGAGGCCGTCGTATTTTTTCGAAACGGCATCGAGATCAATCTCCAGCGAGGGCGCGATTTCGCCGATGGCGACGGAGATGCCGCCTGCGCCGAAGTCGTTGCAGATCTTGATCTTACGCGTGAGTTCCGGGTTGCGGAAAAGGCGCTGAATCTTGCGTTCGGTGGGTGCATCGCCCTTCTGGACTTCGGCGGAATTTTCCAGCGCGGTGTCGGTGTGTTCTTTCGATGATCCAGTCGCGCCGCCCACGCCATCGCGCCCGGTGCGGCCGCCGATGAGCAGAATAACATCGCCGGGTGCCGGTGCGCCGCGGAACACGTGGGAGCGGGGAACGGCGGAAACAACCGCGCCGATTTCCATGCGCTTGGCGACGTAGCCCGGGTGATAGACTTCCGCGACCTGGCCAGTGGCAAGGCCGATTTGGTTGCCGTAGGACGAGTAACCGCGCGCGGCGACTTGGCAGATTTTCTTCTGCGGCAGCTTACCGGGAAGGGTTTCGGCAAACGGCGTGAGCGGGTTGCCTGCACCGGTAACGCGCATCGCCTGATAGACGTAAGAACGTCCGGATAGAGGATCGCGGATGCAACCGCCGAGACAGGTTGCTGCACCGCCGAAGGGTTCGATTTCGGTCGGGTGGTTGTGCGTTTCGTTTTTGAACATCACCAGCCATTCTTCCTCGGGTTTTCCATCGATGGAAACGGGGACGACGATGGAGGCCGCGTTGACTTCCTCGGAGACTTCCAGGTTGTCGAGCTCGCCAGATGCGCGGAGTTCGCGCATGCCGATGAGGGCGATGTCCATCAGCGTGACGGGCTTGTCCTGGCGACCGAGCGCCTTGCGGGTTTCCTGATAGGATTGCCAAGCAGCTTGGACGGGGCCGGTGTTTTCGCCGAAGGTGACCTCGTCGATTTTCGTTAGGAAGGTGGTGTGGCGGCAATGGTCGGACCAATAGGTGTCGAGCATGCGGATCTCCGTCAGGCTGGGATCGCGCTTTTCCTCGTCGCGGAAATAGTTTTGGCAGAAGGCGAGGTCAGCCTCGGACATGGCGAGACCGAGAGCGGCGCGACGGGCGGCGAGTTGCTCCGTGGACTCGGTGATGAAGCCGGTGAGGATGGCGACGTCGGCTGGGGAGGTGGAGGCATGGCGGTTAGAAGCCGCCGCCACGGGGACTTCATGGGAATCCACCGCGTTGATGACGAAGGACTTGATGCTGCTGAGTTCGTCCGAGGAAATGTGGCCTTGGAGGACGATGAGCTGGGCCGAGGCGACCAGCGGCCTTTCTTTGCCGGTGAGAATTTGGACGCACTGGGCGGCGGAATCCGCGCGTTGGTCGAATTGGCCGGGAAGGAATTCGACGGCGAAAGCGGTTTCGTCTTCGGCGATGGAAAGCTGGATGGAGGTGGTTTCCACCTGAGGTTCCGAAAGGACGAGGCGCACCGCAGTGTCGAATTCGGCATCGCTGAGGCCATCCACATCGTAGCGCTGGACCAAGCGCAGGCCGGTCAGGCCTGGCAGTCCGAGGGATTCCCGGAGGTCATGCAAGAGGTGGCTGGCGGCTGCGGTGTGGGCGGCCTTTTTTTCGACGAAAATGCGATTCATGGGTGCGGGATGCGACGGAGCTTGGAAAAGCGCCGGATGCTAGGTCACCGGACCGCGAGCGCAAGCCGAATGGGGAAGCGCGGCGGCATTCCCACTGCTCCCCTATTACCGCCAAGCCTCGACGGCGGCGCGACCGGGCGATTGAGGATGGGCGGCGAGCCAGGCGACCACCGCATCACGGTGCCCCCTTTGCGAAAGTTGACTGGCCATGACACCGAGTGCGGCTGCTTGGTCCGCGTTGTCGGCGTTCTTATCCAACCATGCGATCGCGTCATTCGGTGAGGTTTTGACCCAGCGCTCAGCCATGATTTGCATCGGTCTCGACAGATCGGGGACTGAGGAAAGATACTTGGCCATGCCATTGATGAAATCAGCAGGCGGCTTTTCCATAGCAAATGGCAGGCTGCTCAACAGCAGATTTGCCCGGTCTTTTTCTTCCGGCAAATGAGAGACGATTTTGCTGAGCCCTGCGATGCCGTGGCCGTTGATGACGCCGCCTGCGAGAGACTCGAATTTTTGGTTTCGCTCCTCCGTGGGGAGTTTGAGAAAGGTGTCCGCAGCGAAGTCTGGAGACGTTTCGCCAATTCCCCAGACGATTCCTTTGAGGGATTTAGAATAGAAGGGACAGTCCTCGGGGAGAGAGTTCAGCCATTCCACCGCCTGCGTTGACTCCACGGTGACCCAGCCGTGGACGATTGTGTCTATTTCTAGAATTCCCTGGGGATTGGTTTCAGTTAGTTTTTGCACAAGTTCCGCTCCGTATCGTTTGCCGGCTGCAAACATAAAATTCCACAACGCTGGACCCGCGTCATCTTGGTTAGAAATGCCCTTGCGGCGTTTGAATTCATCGTAAAAAGCCATGGCCTTGCCGCTGTCACACGCTTCGGAAAATAGGGCTCTGCTGAGGAGGTTGTCGGGATCTTCGCGAGCCAACCAAGTATCGACCATGCGGCTTGCAAATTCGGTATCGGAGAGGCGCTTGAGGGACTTGAGCTCCGTTGCGAAGTGAGCCTCAATGGTATTTCCGGAGAACGCGGAAGAAGGAGAGAGGCCTTGGAACCGGGCAGAAGAAGCCACAAACTCAGGAGTTGGCTTGAATTCGGAGCGGGATTGCGCGGAAGTTTTTCCGCTACCGGCTAACAGCGTGGGGAGGGATTTGCATAACCACCCCGCAGCAAATCCCGAACTGACCGCGACCAGTATAGGGACAATGGAAGGTGAGATTTTCATCACTTTCTATTGGCAGCTAGGACATTTATTCCCAGCAGAAATGTCGTCCGGCAGTGTGGCTCAGGAGCAGCGGTTCATCGCCTTCTCGTGGAGACGTTGGATCTCCGTTTCGGGAATGGGCGTGGGATCTGGGTATTCGAAGATGCCGCCTTCGAAATTGCGCAGGGTGACGTGGCCGCCGGAGGCATCCACGACATAGTTCGGGTTGATCGGGATTTTGCCGCCACCGCCTGGGCCATCGATGACGAATTGAGGGATGGCGTAGCCGGTGGTGTGGCCGCGCAGACCTTCAATGACCGCCACGCCCTCGGCGACCGGAGTGCGCAGGTGGGCGGAGCCGTTGATGAGATCGCACTGATAAAGATAGTACGGTTTCACGCGGCACATGAGGAGCTTTTGGACGAGGGCCTTTTGGACTTCGACGCTGTCGTTCACACCGCGCAGCATCACGCTCTGATTGCCGAGCGGGATGCCGGCATCGGCGAGGCGGCCGAGCGCATCGCGAACCTCGGTGGTCAGTTCGCGCGGGTGATTTGAGTGAATCGAGATGAAAAGCGGGTGGTGCTTTTTCAACATCGCGCAGAGTTCTGGCGTGATTCGCTGCGGCAGGAAAACCGGGATGCGCGAGCCGATGCGGACGAACTGGATGTGCGGGATGGACCGCAGACGGGTGAGAATTTTGTCGAGGCGATCGTCGGAAAAGAGCAATGGATCGCCGCCGGAAAGAAGGACATCGCGGACCTCGGTGTGTTCCTCCAGATACTTGAACGCGGGTTCCCACTGGGTTTCGAGATGCTGCTCGCCGACGCCGGAAACGACGCGCGACCGGGTGCAGTAACGGCAGTAGGAGGCGCAGCGGTCGGTCACTAGGAAAAGGACGCGGTCGGGATAGCGGTGGACGAGGCCGGGCACGGGCATGTGCGAATCCTCGCCGCAGGGGTCGGCCATTTCCTCGGGCGCGTTCCAGCCTTCTTCGATGCGGGGAACGACCTGGCGGCGTATCGGGCAATCCGGGTCGTCGCGGTCGATGAGGTTGAAGAAATGCGGGGTGATGGCCATGGCCAGCTTGGTCCCGGCGAGGAGAACGCCGGCGCGCTCGACATCGGTGAGATTCAGATGCTTTTCGAGATCGGCGAGCGAGTCGATGCGGTTGCGCAGTTGCCAGCGGTGGTCATCCCAATTTTCCATGGCATCGGCGGGACAATAGCCGGGAGCGTGCGAGATGAAGGCGGGGTCGAGGTCGTTGGGGCGCATGGAAAATAGGGCGAAGGGCGGGGGAGCATGGTTGCCGATGCCGCCGCGGTGCGTATGGACTCAGATTTTGGAGAGCATCCGGGATTGCGCAACCGAGAATGTTAGCCGGGGAGGTGAGGTCATTTCTCGGCGCAGCGGCGGATCAGGTCGATGAGGCGACCGGTGGAGGCGGCGAGTGTGGGGGCAAAGGGAAGTCGGTCGTCCTCCTCGTCCGGGGTGAGTTGGGCGCGGGTGGCCACGCGGACAGCGGGCAGATTCATCTCGAACAACATGCTGGCAAGGTCGGTGTCGTCGCCGAGGCAAACGACCTCCGCGCCATAGACGGCACCGAGATCGGAAACTTTTCCGAGAGGAAGGGCGGCAACATCGCGTGAGGTGAGCCAAAGTGGCTCGCCGCCGGCCATCGCCTCGACGCAAAGAACGCCGTGCGGCGGACCTGCGGAAAGCATCATTTCGCGGAGTTTGGCGGCGGTCTCGACGACGGGCGACTCAATATCGTTGGCGTGGGGCAGGAAGACAAAGTGGACCGGGTGATCCGGCTTGTCGCGGGCGAGTGCTTGGGCGGCCGCCAAGCTGGCGACGAGGCCGGACGCATTGGCATTGGCACCGCGTGAGCCTTCGCGGCTGTCGTAGGAGGTGACGACCCAGAGCGGCGCGGCTTGTGGATTTTTCCCGACCAGAGAAACGCGGATGAGCGGCCACTCGGCGGGGCCTCGCGTTTTTTCGATGGCGTATCCCGTGTTGGTGGGACCGAGCAGGCCCTCGATCATGGACGCGGTGCGGCCAAGTCCTCGCGCGGCTTGCTCCGAAGATGCGTTTCGCTCGCCGATGATGCTGACGATTTTTCTCAAGTCATCCTCCATCAGCGGGATGGAAACGGCCTTGGCGAAGCGTTCCTGCTCGACGAGCGCTTCGGCTTTTTCTCGGTGAAAGTAGTACCACATCGCGACGCCGCCGGACGCGACCAGCCACAGCGGAAGCAGAACGAGCAAGAACGTGAACCAGCCCGGGCGTTGGTTGGAGGAGGCCATTTCTCAAACTTCCTTGTGAGCTTCCTCCACCGCCTCGACCGCAGTCGTGTCCTCCGTTTGTTCGGCCTCAATTTCTCGCCGCAGGCGTTGCGAGATCCACGGTCGCACCATGCCGTAAAGCAAGAACATGCTGAACAGGACGACGGGCATCACGTAGCGGAATTGCACGGTCATAAAAACCAGCAACAAGGCGATGACGATGGCTCCCAGCGTGCCGCGCGTTTTCCAATCGACGCGCTTGAAACTCGGGTAGCGGACGTCGCTGATCATCAGCAGCGAGAGTCCGAGCATGGTCCCGGCAAGGATGAATTTCCACGCTCCGAGTTCGTGGTCGTTGCGCGAGACGTCGATGATGAGAAACGTCACCGAAGCGATGAAGCCGGCGGCCATGGGGATGGGCAAGCCGCGGAAATCGGTCGAGGCTCCGGGTTTTTTTGGAATCATCGCGAGGCAGTTGAAGCGTGCCAGCCGCATCGCACCGCAGACCAGATAGATCAAGGCGATGGCCCAGCCGACATTGCCAAGTGGATAAAGCACCGCGCGGGACATCAACATGGCAGGTGCCATGCCGAAGGAAATGATGTCCGCCAGCGAATCGAATTGCTGGCCGAAGGGCGACTCTTGGCCGCCAAGCCGCGCAAGCCGACCGTCGAGCAGGTCAAACAGGCAGGAACCGAAGATGAGCAGGATGGCGTATTCGTAATAGTGCTTTGAAATCTCGAAGTAGAGCTTGCCGGGCGGCTTGGCCTCGCCGGTTTGTTTCTGCACCTCGATCAGCGCGATGATGATCATGACCACCGCGAAGAACCCGCACGCGAGGTTGCAGGCCGTCATCAAGTTCGGCAGAAAATAGATTTTCGGTTCGTCAGGATCTCGTTCCCTCGGCATAGGCGCAGTCTATTTCACGGATCCGGGTTGGGAAACAGCCGAATTATCGTGGGCAAGCTGCGCTGCTTTTCGTTTGAGGCGAAGGGACATCCCGTTTTAGGGTCCGCGCGAACCTGATGGCCGCACGCATTTCTAAGATAGCCAGTTCCCTCAAACAGATCGGAGACATCCAGGTCGCAGAGTGGGATTTTATGGGGCTGCTCAACACGGAAATCCGCGAACTTGAGGTGAGCCGATCGCTGCGCAGGCTCGGAGCGATCAAGGTGACGGACTGGGATTTCAGCGAAGTGCTGCCAGCCATCCGTGAGACGGCGAACCGTGAGGTGGACCTCGCCGGGTTGTTTCGCAAAGCCGCGCAAACCAAGGTGCTGGACTGGGATTTCGGCTCGACTGCCGACGCGGGCAAGGAGGCGGTGAATCCGTCCAGCTCCGAGATTTCGCCCGTCATGGAAACGCTCAAACCCAAGTTGGTCAATTTCCTGCGTTACGTGGTCGTCAATCTAATCGATGAACCGGAACAGGCTTCCATCGAGGTTCGCGAAACGGGAAACAGCGGGCTGTGCTTCAAAGTGGTGCTGGTGTCGCGCGACGTTGCGATGCTGATAGGCCGCGAAGGCCACACCGCAGCGGCGATACGCCGCATCCTCCAAGCGCATGGTGCTCGTCACGGCGTGCAAGTGCTGCTGCACATCCAGACCCGCGGCGACGATACGGCGTCGGACTAGCAGTTTTTCGGCTTTTCATGTGAATCCATGCCTCATCCCTCATGCTGAAATTCCTGATTCACCCCTCCACACTTTTCATCATCGCCCAGACTTTGGTGATGCTGGTCCTCGGCTTGAGAGTGGTCATGCGGCGACCGCCGACGGGTGTCGCGCTGGCCTGGCTTTCCTTCATCGCGGCAGTTCCCGGAGTGGGCGCGATCGCCTATCTGCTGGTCGGTGAGAAACGCATTGGCAAGGGGCGCGCCCGCCGCATTGCACATCTCAAGGAGTCGTTCGCGGCACTTTCCTCTGGGTTGATCGAAAAAGGGCTGACGGACATCGACTGGGACCGCCATCCGTCCGAAGCCCGCGGCATGGACCAGATGGGACGATTGATGATAGGGCTGCCGAGCGTGAGCGGTTCGCGCGGCAGGCTATTGGGAAACACCGAGGAAATCCTCAAGGGCATCGCCGCCGATGTGAAGGACGCCTCTCGCAGCGTGTTGATGGAGTTTTACATCTGGAACCAGGGCGGCCTCGCGGACGAGGTGTTGGAGGCCGTCATCGGGGCGTCCCAGCGCGGGGTAACTTGCCGATTGCTCATCGACGGGCTGGGGGCATCCGCCTGGTGGAAAGGGGAACAACCGCAGCGGCTGCGCGATGCCGGGGTTCATTTGCGAGCCGCGTTGCCAGCGGGCTTGGTGAGGTTGTTGTTTGGCCGCAACGATGTGCGCTTGCACCGCAAGATCGTCATCATCGACGACCGCATCGCCTGGACGGGTAGCATGAATCTGGTGGATCCGCGGTATTTCAAGCAGGACGCCCAAGTGGGCGAGTGGGTGGATGCCATGGTCCGCGCGGAGGGCACCGTGGTTGCGCCGCTTGCCCTGACGATGCTGGGCGACTGGACGCTGGAAACTGGCGAGAGCATCCACGAACTCGCTCGCGACGTGGGAATTCATCATGTCCGGAGAACGGGCGGTTCAGACGTGCAGATCGTCCCGTCCGGTCCGGGGCAGACCGAGGACGGGCTGTTGCAGATGTTGCTTTCCACGGTCAACTCCGCGCGCGACGAGCTGGTGCTGACGACGCCCTATTTCGTTCCTGACGACTCGTTGTTGCGCGCCATCCGTGGGGCGGCGGCACGCGGCGTGAAAGTTGCCATGATTGTTCCGGAAAAGGTGGACTCGCTGCTCACCCGCTACGCCAGCCGTTCGTTCTACGACGAGCTGATGGACTGCGGGGTGAACATCTATCTCTATCGGAAAGGCCTGCTGCATACCAAGTCGATCACCGCGGATCGGCGCATCTCGATGTTCGGCACGGTGAATCTGGACATGCGCAGCATTTGGATCAACTACGAGGTCGCCGCCTTCATCTATGGCAACGAGTTCGGCGACGAACTGCACGCGCTGCAACAGTCCTACATCGACGATTCCGACCTTCTCGATCCCGCCCAATGGGCGAAACGCTCGAACCTGCAACGCTTTCTGGAAAATGCCTTCCGCCTCACCTCACCGGTGCTGTGAAGGAAATGCTTTCCTAACATTTGCTCCGGCCTTCGGGAAGCTGCGTCAAGAGATCTTCCAAAATGCGATCGAGCCGTTGTTGAGAATGCGCGTCCCGATAGATCGCGTGGAGCGCTAGGTCGGCCGAAGCACTGGTGAGCTGGGAGAGGGCGGCCAGGGCATCGGCGGCGTTGCCTTCGCGGATGGTGATGCCCATGTGATATCTTTCGACGCGGTCGCCGATGCATTCTCCTGCCGTGGCGACGCAGGGGATTTCGAAAAGAGCGGCCTTGCTGAGCGTACCGCTGCTGCCTTGGAAGCCTTCGTAGGCAGCCCATGCGATGTCAAAGCTGCGGAAAAGCGCGTTGTAGTCGGACTCGTTGGGAATGCGTCCTGCGGCGGGATCGAAGTGGAGGTTGTCGATTTCCCCGGCAGCGATGTCGCGTGCGATGGAGCGTATCCTATCCTGCTCGTCCGGGGTGAATTGGCCGAGGCTGATGGTGCCGGCGCAGACGAAATAGAACGGCAGCATTTGTTCGCGGGCGAGCTCCGCCACGCGCAGCAAGGTGAGAAATCCCTTGCGCCGCTCAAGGCCTATCATGCCGACGATGCTGCGACTGCGCGCCTTGTCGCGGATCTCGTCTGCGGGCGGGTAGGGAAGTTCCGGCAGGCCGTCCTGGGTAACGTCCGGATAGGGAACGATGGATTTGCCGGAGTGGCGTTCCATCGCCGGGATGAAACGTTCGTCCAGCACGCCGACGCCGCGGCAAAGGTCGCTGCGGAGGATGGCATCTCCCTTGGCGAGGAGGCGCAGCGATTTGCGCGGCGAGGCCGTTTCACCGTGGTGGTGGTTGCGCAGGTAAAGGCCGCTCCACGGGCGGTTCAGCAACATGCGAGGGACGATGGAAAAGGGCAGGAATCGCAGGTAGCTGTCGAGGTAGGGGAAGTAAACGAGGTCGCATTTCAGACCGCTGAGAGCTTCCGCATCGGCGAGGGTGTCGGCGGCACGTTTCCAGCGCGAGAACGTGCGCACCGGATCGCCCTCGAAGCGGCCATTGAAAAAGCTGCGGCCCCCGGCGGGCAGCTTGTGGAAATGGACGCGTCCGGTGAGGTCGGTCGATCCTAACGCTTCTTGAAGGTCGCGCCGCGCGGCATCCGGTTCGGGACAAAGGCCGATCACATTGGCACCGAGCCGCAAAAACGACGCGGTGAACTGGGTGAAGTACATCGGGTGGTGGCCTATCCAGAGCGGATCGACGAGGGCGACGGTCTTTCCACCAGACGGAGTCATTTCAAGAAGGGAGTGATTCAGGAGCGAGCGCGAGGGTCAAGTCCGTGGCGGGTGTGAATCCAGGATGAGCGAATCATGAAGGCCTGGGAAAGCCCGGCCATCATGCCGAAAATGATGCCGACGAGCCGCTCTTGGAATGGATTCGCCGTGAACGATTCACTCAACAGGCAGCAGGTGGCGACGAAGGGGAGAAAAGCCAGCCATTGGTCGGGGCCGGGGTCGGAGGCGTTTGCCGCAGCGGCGCCCAGACTGGACACTGCTGTGGCGCCTAACAACGAAAGGTAGGCGGCCAGCGCAATCACGCCGCCGGAAAGCAGGCTGTAGGTCCAGATCGAATGGCCGGCGAACCAGATGTCGTTGAAATCCTCGCCGTCCTTGGGGAAAACTAGCCAGATTTCCGGCATGTAGGCGCGGTCCCAATGGTAAGAAGTGCCGATGCCGCGGCCGTGGATGAAATGCACCGGGCTGTCGCTGAGGATTTTCCACATCGCATCGGCCTCGGCCATGCGGGTGAGGTAAGAAATGTCCGAGCCGAGGTTTGCGGCGTTGGCATTGTGGAAAAGCCTTTCATTCCACCGCTCGATGACGACGGGCTGGACAAGCGCGGTGATGCCCACGGCGAGGATGACGGCGGCGGCGATCGCGCCGATGGGCAGCAGCCGTTTCGCCAAACCCGCCCAGCGGAAAAGGCCCCAACGAATTCCTAACAAATAGCAGAACGTGCAGGCGAGACCGGACGCCATGACCGGAAAGATCAGTGAACGCGTAACGGTGATGATGATGCCGATGAACAGCACAAGCAGTGCGACGGGCAAGCTCCAGTGGAAGCGTTTTCGCAACAAGATGGAGCAGCCAATCCACGCTGCAAGCCAGTTCGTGGCGGGGCTTTGGACTTCGATGCGCACGGTTTCCAACGTCGATTCCTTGAACAAGAAGCCCTGCACGATGCGCCAGATGATGTTGATGCAGGCGGCGGCGAGGATGGGCGAGACGATGCGTCCCGGCCGTATGCCCATGCAGCCGGCGATGTGCGCGTTCATCATCCCAAACAGGCAGAACACAAGCGGCAGCGCGACCCGCATCGAGCGACCGACGGGCACGCCTTGCAAGAACGCGTTTCCCAGCATGAAGGCGACGAAGATGCCCCAGAACGCGATGATCCACGCGCCCGGCCTAACGGTGAGATAGCGCCATCCTAAGGCGAGAATTCCAAGCGATGAGCCGACGCAGGAGCCCAGAAAAAGCAGTTGATCCAGTCCCGCGCCGCTGCCGCCTTCACGCGCGACGTCATTGCGGTAATCCAGCGCGAAGGACATCATGAACAGCCACAGCAGTCGCTCGACCCAGACCGCATGCCGCGCGGTGGGGAAGACAACGGAGTCGAGGCTTTCGGTGTTGGCGAACACGGGAATCACCGGGCGAGGATGGAATCAAACAGCGCGGCGGTCTTGGCGATGGGAAAGGTTTTCTCGGCGTAGGCGCGGGCGTTTCCGGCCAGTTTTTCACGCAGCTCGGAGCTGTCGCGGAGTTTTGCGGCAGCGGCGAGGAAACCATCGAGATCGCCCGGTGCGACGATGAGACCGGCGTTGTTTGCAGAGGTGATGCGTGCGGCGAGGTTTTGCAACGGCATCGCTAACAGCAGTGGGCGTGCGGCGCAGAGATAACTGAGCGTCTTGGACGGCACCGAAAAAATACCCGCCTCTTCCTCCAGGATGCCGACGAGCACATCGCCGCTGGCCAGCACCTGCGGCAGCTCGTTGAAGGGCTGATAGGGCAGGATGACGAGGTTGGAAATGCCCGCGGCTGCCGCTTCCTTTTTCAACCAATCGGCGCCGATGCCCTCGGAAACGATCACGACACGCACGGTGGGATCGGCCGCGTGGCGACGCGCGAGTTCCAACAGCATGGCCGGGTTGTGCTTCATGCCGATGGTCCCAGAGTAGAGGAACACGAACTTGTCGTGCAGCGCATGGCGGCGCGCCCAGGCATTGTCGCGAGGCATCACCGGCAGTTCTTCGATGAGCGCCCAGTTAGGCACCACGGCGACTTTTTCCTCGGCCACGCCAAACTCGTTGGCAAGAATGTCGGTGAAATCCTCCGTGATGGTGATGACTCGCGAGCTGCGTTCGAATTGCCGCCGATCCAGGCGACGATACCACGACCCAACAAGTCCACCCGCGATGGGAATCTTGCGGCGCAGGATGCGATCCACCGCGAGGCTGTAGAAGTCTTGCACCCAATAATAAAAACGCCCGCCTTCAGCGATGGCGGCGCGGGTGATCGGTTCCTGAGTTTCGGTCGGCGTGTTGCCTGATAGAACGGCGTCCGGTTTCCACGCGGTGATGAATTTGGCGACCTCCTTGCCATAGCGCACCTCCATCGCACGGCGGCGACGGAAGGAATACTTGTAGCGCGGGTAATCCGCATCCATTGCGATTTCCCGAAACTCCAGGGTATCGGCATCGTCGGACTTGCGAGTGAGATCGCCGCGCGGTGTCTGGAGCGAACTGGCGTAGGCGTGCACGACATCGTGGCCGCGCGCGGCAAGGGCGCGGCTCAGCGAGATCGGGAAGGCATGGCCCGCGTAATCGTGAACGACGATTCTCATGAGGGGGATGAGCTGCGGAAAGCCTCCGCAACGAAGTCGTGAGGGTAAAAACCGCGCTGTGCTCCGTCAACGGTCCGCCCTCACGCGAAGGCGTAGGCAATGCTCGTTCCCGCAAACCAAAGAAACTTTTCTCTCCAGCGATGGACGAGGCGTCACAACGGTTACCGAAAACGCCTCACATCACGGATTCTGAACCATCGTGATGCATTTCGCCTGTCGCAGGCCCATGGCCAAACGTAGCCCTTGCGGGGGCTTTGGTCCGGAGTTCGTTGGAAACATCAGGGATTTCACGCATCCGCACGCGCATCGACCGTGGCGGCACATGAACTGCGATTCAATTTCGCAACTCATCTCGGCGATCGCCATCCGCACGTCGTTTTGCAGACCCAGAGAAACCTCAAATAACCATTCCATGAAAACAAACTCCACCGCACTGTCATCTCCGCTTCACACGATCCCTTCGCCTTCGCGCCTTTCTGGCTTGGGCAAAACCATGCTTGGCACCGTGTGTGTTTCGCTCTGCTCATTCGCTGCGATTCCCCAAGCCCAAGCTGGCAAAGTGGACGGCACGTATGAAGTCACTCGCACCACCGGATCCATCGAGTTCGATGGCGATGACATCAACATTCCCGATTCGATGGTGCGTCGCATCGTAAATGTCGTGGACGGCGAAATCACCATTCAGGACCGCACCTTGCAGCTGAAGAAAAAAGGCGCAGTTCGAATCGTCAAAGACTTTGCCGATGATCTGGATGTCGATGTTGAAGCTCGTGTCAGCGGACCATCCTCTCTAACCCTTGAGAAAAAAGGCGACATCGCGAAGGGCCGAACCACACGTCCCATTGTCACCAGTTTCGAAGCCGAGATTTTCGACGAAGATTTTTCCGGTGAACTCATCACCCGCGTGAGCGCCACCGTGGAAAACAAAACCCTCACCATCGTCGTCCGCTTCTCGGGAGACGCCCTGGGTTCAGACTTCAGCGGACGCGTCACCATCGTCGCCAAGCGCTGATCTCTGAGAAACAAAAGCGATTACTCCACAAACGGCGAGACGAAGTTGAGACGACTCAACTTCGCCTCGCCTTTTTGGATTAAGAGTCTCCCTTCGCAAAGCGCATTGACCATTTCTTCGATGAAAATCGATGAATGTATAACTCGGGCTTCGAACGCCCATGAAAGAGTGTTGGCCGAATCAACACTTCCTGATCAAAAAAACCCGAGACCGCGCCTAGCGGCTTTGAGCAATGCCAAGCCTGAGGGCATGGACGAAGTCAAAGCTATCTGGATGCTTCTTCATTACGGGCCAGATGCCCGAGTCTGATTGGAACCGCCCTCGACCATGCATTGGGCGCGCGGGTGTCTTTAAAAATCCCGCGAAGCTAACTGTATGGACGCAGGGACGGAGTCAAGGCCGTAAGCAGGGTTGTGTGGGAACCGGGAACTAATCAATCCTGGGGACTCGATTCGGTTTTTTTGTGATGATTGTCATTGGTTGTAGGGGTAGCTCAGGAAATGGATACGGGAGCTCGATTCTAAAAGCCCCCGTTCCTCGATCTTCGTTCGACGGTTTCCAATTGAAATCGTATTCCCTGTATCCACCTGGCTCAAGATGGTCGAATTGTGGAGGGTCAATGCTGATGAATTTATGTGTGATCCCATAATCTCCCGAATGCAACTTACCAGAGGTCATCATTTTCGAGACCAACTCACCAGGAGGAGCCCCAGCAATAAAATCCCAATGATGTAGTGAACAACACCTCGCATCGGGTGGGGAGTATTTGGGTCTTTCGGCTCCGATTATGGACTCGGACCTTAAACGAGACTTCCCGTTTTGCTACGGCATTCGTTGGGTGGCCCGCAACTTCACTCGTCAGAAGACGGGTTGCGCAACCGATGCATGCGATTGCTGGTATGAATCGCAGAATCATTTGGAATGCTTTTATCATCTTACCGAACATTCTGTTGGTACAGCACGGAAGGATAAAAATTTTGTTAGCTCGGGCAAGTGGGAAGAAATTTGGTTTTTGAGCGCTGGTTTTAAAGCGATTGGGGATTCGGCTTGGATGGGTTGATTTCTCGGATGAGAAAGAGGCTCGCAGATTGGTCTAACGGATATTGAACTGCGGCGGAGGAGGCAAGGCTGAGCTTTTCAGGGAGTTTTGGTGAGGGGGAAGCGAATCAAACGAATCGGGCGAATCTGAAATGGGATGCGAGTTGGTGGGGGAATCTTGTCCGCAAAGGAATTTTGACACTCTCTTCGTCGTGGATTTTCGGTTTCATTTGGATGTCCTTTAGCGGTTTGGATTGATTCGCGAAATCCGACTTGCACGATATTCAGGACACTCCTCGCTTTGTGGATTCTTGGGGCTTCTTTTGGAACGCCCAACATCAAACGTTGAAGGGAAGATGGGCTCGCGGCGAGGGTGCGCTATTGCGGGCTGCTGTGAGACAAAGCAGTTAGGTTGAGAAAAGGGCGGCAGGAGGGCTTTGAATTTTGAGCCGCGAGGGCGGGTGAGCTTAGGGCTGGTAGATGTTGTGTTGCGCGATCCATGCGGTGACGGCGGGGTGCAGCCAAGGGGGCTGGGAGGTGCCATTGGCAATGGCGGTGCGGATGGCGGTGGAGGAGGCCGGATGCTGGCCGCGGACCGCATGGAGGCGGTAACCGTTGCGCGGCGCGGGGGAGTCGCCCCGGGCGAGGACGATGAACTCGACGCATGCGGCGAGGCGTTGCGGTTCGCGCCAGCGGGGCAGCGCGTCCCATTGATCGCCGCCCATGATCCAGAACAACTGGGCGTCGGGAAATTTCGCCGCCATGGCTTCGGCGGTGAGGAAGGAAAACGATGGATCGGGGCGGGTGAGTTCGAAGTCATCGATGACTGCCCAGGGCAGCTCGGCAGTGGCGAGGCGCAGCATTTCGCAGCGATCCTCACCGCTGGCCGGCGCGGTGCCCGGTTTGTGCGGGGAAATGCGGCAGGGCAGGAAGCGCACTTCGTCGAGGGCGAGCGCGTCGCGGGCGAGCGACGCGAGATGGAGGTGGCCGAGGTGCACCGGATCGAAGGTGCCGCCGAAGAGTCCGATTTTTCGCTTGGCTGTCATCGCGCGTGGTTGGAGCTTTGCCGCGCCTGCCCATGCTGGCGAGCCTCTTCACCCGTGATCAACGCCTACGAACTTCTATCGCTTCCGCCCGCGCTGGTACTGCCCGAGGAAACCTTGCGCGATGCGTGGCGGGTGGCGGGGAAAATTACGCATCCGGATGCCGGTGGCACGGAAGATGGATTTGCGGAATTGCGGGCAGCCTTCGCCCTCCTATCCAGTCCGTCGAAGCGTCTGCTGCATTGGCTGGAGCTGCGGGGCACGCCGGGCGAGGTGCGCGGTCGGGTGGATGCGGATCTGATGGATCTTTTTTCCGAAATCGGTGCGGTGAGCAATCGGGCGGAGGAACTTATCCGCAAACGAGACGCGGCGAAGTCGGTGCTGGTGCGCGCGATGTTGGAAGGCGAGACGCAGCTTTGCCGGGAAGAGGTGGAGCGGGCAATCGCCGGGGTGGATGTTCGGATGGCGCGCGAGACGGGTGTGTTTCCCATCTATGAAGCGGCGGCCGAGCTTGAGATCGAGGATGCATCGCGGACGGCGCGCAACTTGGCTTTCCTCGAAAAGTGGCGTGCGGGACTGCGCGGGATTTACGCACGCCTCGTGTGAGGCGGGGAAATAGGAGCGGGAGGAGGGCCGTGACGTGGGCGATTTTCCGGGAAATGTCCGTTGCAAGTGGCGACGGGTGCGGATATGGAGGGCCATGTCCGCTGTCGCAGAACCAACTCAGTCCCTCCTTGCCGAGGATTCCGCCGTGATCTCGAAGACCAAGGAACTTTGCGCTTCGATCGTGAAGGATCCTGTTTTCCTGCAACTCCAGGCGGATGTGGAACGCTTCCTCAACGACGACGCCGCGAAGCTTCAATATCAAAGCGTGCATGAGCGCGGTGAGCAGCTGCACCATAAGCAGCACGCTGGGATCGAACTGGGTGCCGCAGAGATTCGTGAGTTTGAGGCGGCACGTGACGCGCTGTTCGACAACCCGATCGCCGCCGATTTCCTCGCCGCCCAACGCGAGCTGGAAGGCCTGCAAAAAACGATAGGCAAGTATGTCAGCAGCACGATCGAGAATGGCAAAGTGCCAAGCGCAGAAGACCTTGTCGAATCCAGTGGCGGTTGCTGCGGTGGCGGCGGCGGTGGTGGATGCGGTTGCTGATCGAACGCTTTTAATTTCCCAAGGCCCGTTGTCTCCGGACAGCGGGCCTTTTTTTCGGGTTAAATCTGGGAGAAAGGCTGTGGATCAGGAAATGCTGAGTGCCAATCCAAAAATAAGCCCTGCCAGATCGTTCCGGCAGGGCTTTGAAGGTGTTCGGAGAGCAATTCGGATCAGAGGACTGCTGGCTTCTTGTCGTCCTTCTTCCCGTTGCCGGGGTTCCACTCGTCACGGGTGAGGACTTCGTCCCCATTGTCGTCGAGTTTTTCAAACTTCTTGAGGATGGGCTTCAGCTTCGTCTTGCGCGGATAGGTGGTCGTAAACTCGTCGAAGGTGAGCTCGCCGTTGTCATCGAGATCCGCGAGGACAAACTTGCGAGGGGTCTTTCCAGAGTCATCGGGGCTGTCGTCTTCGGCCGCGAGCCATTCTTCCAAGGTGATCAGCTTGTCCGCATCCGTATCGATCTTGAGGAACTTTTTACGGACTTGGATGAGCGGCTTTTTGCCAGGTGAGGAGGCAATGTATTCGTCGTAGCTGACGAAACCGTCCAAGTCCGTATCGGCTTCTTCAAATCGGGCGGTGTGCTCTTCGATTTCGTCCTCTTCTTCGAGGTCGGATTTGTAGGCGAGCCATTCCTCAAGGGACACCAGATCATCCGAGTCCGCGTCGGCGCGGTTGAACTTCTTGGTCACCTGCTTGGCAGGCGCATGATCGTTCAGGGTGGTGGAAAACTCGGTGAAGTCGAGCGAGCCGGAGCCGTCGGCATCGGCGCTCTCGAATTTCGAAGTGTTGTCGGCATGGGCGGCTGTCATCCCGGCCATCAGGGTGCAAAGCAGAATCGAAGGGACTCGAACCAAGCTTTTGGGTGTGTGGAGTTTGTTCATAGCAACCCGGAGAGTATTCAGGAGGTGCGTATTGTCAAAAAATTAGAACCTTCGCAGAGAATTCGACGAGGGCGGTCGATCGCCGAAAAGGCATGGTCGATGGGGAGCGTGATGGTTTAACGCCCCATGAATTCGGCGATGGCCCTTCCTTGGCTTGCTTAGGGCGAGAGGCGGTCGATCTGCCAAGACGTGTCCTCGGTGTGGGTGTAGAGGAAACGATCGTGGAGGCGAGCGGGACCTCCTTGCCAGAACTCGATCATGGTGGGTTTCACCCGGTAGCCGCCCCAAAACGAAGGCAGCGGCACCTCGCCGGCGGTGAACTTTTCCTTAATCTCGGCGAGTTTCTGCATCAGCAGTTTGCGTGAGGTGATGACTTCGCTCTGGTTAGAAACCCAGGCGCCGATCTGAGATTCGCGCGGCCGCTGGACAAAGTACTTGAGCGACTCCGCGGTGCTGATTTTCTCGACGGTGCCTTGGATGATGACTTGGCGCTCCAGCGTGATCCATGGAAAGAGCAGGCTGGCACGCGGGTTTTCTTCAAGCTGCCGGGCCTTGCGGCTGTGGTAGTTGGTGAAAAAGACGAAGCCGTCGGCATCGAAGTATTTCAGCAAAACGGTGCGCTGATAGGGCATGCCGGTGGCGTCCACGGTGGCCAAAGTCATGGCATTTGGTTCGTGCAGGCCGAGTTCGGTGGCGTGGGAAAACCAAGTCGCGAATTGGGCGATGGGATCGGCATTCATGTCCTCGCGCGTCATGCCACGGTCGGAGTATTCTTTGCGGAAAGCAGCGAGGTCCATGGCGGAGGGATAGACGGCGGCAAGGAGGCGCGCAAGGGCAGGAATCAACGCTTCGCCGCCTGATAGTCGGACGCGAGTTGGCGGGCCTCGGCGGCGGCGGCATGGGCGTCGCGAGCGGCTTGTTCATTGGTCGCGCGTTGGGCAAGCAACTGGTCCTCGGCGGCGCGGTTCGCGCTTTCACCAAGCTCGATGCGAATGCGCAATGCGCTTAGCGTGGCCTCGATTTCGGCGACGATCTCGGGCGCTGAGCCGGGTTTTTGGAGTTGAACGGCGAAGGCGGTGAACTCGGCCCGTTTGGCTTGGAGCGCGGCGGCGCTGGGCGAGATTTCCGTCGCGGTGGTGGTGAATGCGAGTTGCGAATCTTCCAGGGCGATCGCGGTTGCCGTGGCGCGCTGGCGAGTGGAAATCGCGCGGGCATTGATGGCGGCGGCCGACCAGTGTTTGGCGGAGGCTTGCAGCGCGACGACGGTGGCGCGCGCTTTTTCCACGGCGGCGTTGGCCTCGGCGATGGAGGTTTCTGCGGCTCCGAGCTGGGCCTTTGCGGCGGGAATCACGCTCTCGGCATCGGCGGGATTTTCCTTCTCCAGTCGGGCGAGTTCGTCGCGGCTGCGGTCGCGATGGGCCATTTTTTCCGCGAGCGTCCGTTCGGCGTCGGCGCTGGATTTCTCCGCAGTGACGATCAATGGGGCGAGTTGATCGAGACGGGACGCGAGAGTGGGGGGATTGTTTTGGATGGTTCCGACGAGTTTCGCGTCCTCGGTTTGATAGACGTGGATGCTGCCTTGGGCGTCGGCAACGAAGGCGCGTTTGCCATCGGAAGAAAGCGCGACGGCGGTGGGCAGGGCGGGGAGATTTTGCGCGAGATCGCGGGCATGGTTGAAATCCGCCTGCCAGAGTTTTGCTTTGAGATCGCGGCCGGCGGTCACGGACGAGCCATCGCGGCCGAAGGCAAAGGCGGTGACGCCGCCGGTATGGGCATCGATTTTTTTCACTTCGTTGCCGCCATTCATTTCCCAGAAACGGACGCTGCCGTCGGCAGAGGCGGTGGCGAGGATGTTCGAATCCGCACGAAAACTGGCAGCCGTGATGCCTGCTTGATGACCGCGCAGTGTGAGGTATTCGCTGCCCGTTTCACTTTCCCAAACCCAGACGCCGCCGTTGCGATCGCCGCTGGCAAGCAGCACGCCATCGGTGGAAACGTCGAGCGCGGTGATCCAGTCGGTGTGCTTCTTGATCGATTTCACCAGCTCGCCGGTGCCGGTGTTCCAAATTTTCAGCAAGCGCGACGGGCCGCCGGTGGCGACTAGGTCGAAGCTGGGGCGGATGTCGCAGGCGAGCACGCTGTCGAATTCCTTGGCGACCTGCAGTGCGCGCGCTCCGGTGGTGATGTCAAAGGTGACGGTGACGCCTGATTTCCCGGGCACGCCACCGCCGACGATGAGGTAACGGGCATCGGGCGTGAAAGCGAGCGAGGCGGGGTCGCCTTCAGGAAAGGGCAGGATGGCAACGAGTTCGAGCGACTCGGTGTGGTGAAGCAGAATTTGATGCTGACCGGTGATGGCGATCAGCGGTGCCCACGGCGAGGCGGCTATGGCGCGGACCGCAGCGGCGCGTGGGGTGACAACAGGCGGTTCGAGCAACAAGTCTACCGGCATGGGCGGTGGGCCGTCGGGTTTTGCGGCGGGATCGGAACGCAGCGAGGTCTCGAACTTCGGCTTCGTCGACTTGCGGGCCGAGGAGGATTTATTTTCCAACAGTCCCTGCGCGATCCATTGGCGCAGAATGTCCATTTGGCCGGCGGAGAGTTTCTCCCCCTCGGGCGGCATCGGTTTTTCGGCACCGGGGAGCAGCGACTTGAGCAAGATGGAGGCGCTGTCGCCGGGCTCGACGATTTTACCGCCTGAGCTGCCCTTCAGCACGCCGCTGATGGACGAGAGATCGAGACCGCCCTTGGCTTTGTCCGGATTGTGGCAGTTGAGGCAGCTCTGTTGGAAAATCGGGAACGCGTGATCGTCGAAGGTCGTCTTCTCCGCCGCGTAGACCGAGGCGGAAAATGAAACGAGGATGAGGAAGTGGCGCAGCACGGGGAGCTTGAAACAGGGAATGGTTCCCCGTCCTTACGCCATCCCTTGGATCGAGCTAACGCCAAAATGAGGCGAAAGTCCGATTCTCCTCGGCTCTGGATCAACCGCGTGTGCGGCAATCATCTCCAGCATTCGGAGCTGGCAGCGCGACTGCAAACAGCAGGCAGATCGCAGCCATCCACAGCGCGAAGCTGCTGGAAAGGTCCTGATTGATGATCTTGCCAAAGTAGAAATACGCGTTCTGTTCCGGCGAGGCGAAGATCAAAGACGGCAGACTCATCGCTGCGGTGAGCAGCAGTGGCGGTGCGCAGAGCAGCAAGAGAATCGACGCGCTGCGTGCGTTGAGATGGGACGTCAGTAGCCGGCGTGGGGTGAACGAGGCGAATCGCGAAACAGGTGTTTGGGCTGGTTGGGACATAGGGTGTATGGGACTACGAGTTCGATTACACTCTAACGCGTAGGCTGCCAAGATTTTTAAAATAACCACGAAATTAATTTATCCGAACCATCGCAGTCGAGCAGGCGGGATTGCACGGAGCTTGGGCAAAAGGCCGCCCCCGGTCACGCTGCCGGATCTTGGCAAACGAAGCGGCGACTCCCTTGGGAAATCGCCTCCATCAACCGCGACCTTCCTCGGCATCGATGACGTCGAAGTAGGTTTGGAGGTCGTCGCGTTGCTCGAAACCGGCCGCAGCTTTGGCTTTGAGGAGGCCGGGGGAGCCGTTGTCGCGCCAACCGCGTTTGCTCAGAAAACCATTCCAAACTTCAATCTGCTCCTCGTTGGGTCGTTTGCCTCGGACGAAACACCAATCGAGAATCTCCTCATCGGTGCCGCCTTGGAGCGTGCGCTCGGCCAACGCGTCGAAATCGATGTGGAGAAATTTGCACAAGCGATCGTCGAAGCTGCGGTTGCCCGGAACGAAACCGACGGTGTAGCCCGGTGGCAGTTTGCCTTCTGCGTTCAGGCGAATTTTATCGATCACCCGAGCAAGGATGACGATTCCGCCGGTGAGATGGCGCGGGCTGCGGATGGGAAAACTCATGATTGGAACGATTGTTTGATGTTGGTTGTGGGGCGTTGTGCCCAATTCTGAGAAAAACTGGCTTAGGCTGGCAATCCTCATCTCGTGAAACAAGTTGCAATCAGTAAGTTACGAATCTCTTCAAGAATGGTTTTAATGCGCGAATAACAAGTTGCTTATGAAATTGGAAAACCGTCAATGCGGTGGTCATTTGAACGAGCGTTGTAAATTGATTCGGTTTGCTGTTCTATCTCCAAACATCCGATTCCAACGATTTTGGCGAAAGAAGCGCCTGTGTTGCAGGGTGAGGAATTTTGGATGGGAGTCTGATTGAATCGACTGTTTGACATTGCGGTTTCATTCATCTGATGTTCCCGCCGTTATGAGAGAACTGAAGATTCCTGAGTCTGGAGCGAAACGGAAGTTGTTGGATGCAGCGGAAGGATTGTTCGCGGAGAAGGGATTTGAAGCGGTGTCGGTGCGTGACATCACCCAGCTGGCGAAGACCAACGTGGCGGCGGTGAACTACCATTTTGGCAGCCGGGACGGGCTGATGGCACTGGTGATGATGCGTTACATGGTGCCGGTGACGGAAGAGCGTTTGGTCAGGTTGGATGAGGTGGAATCGAGGGCGACGGGAGGGGCTGCGCCGTTGGAGGAAATCATTGAGGCGCTGGTGCGCCCGTTGATCAGCCAGGTGCGAAAGTCGGAGTTGAAAGAGCGGGTCTTTTTTAAGCTGGTGGGAAGAATTTTTACCCAACAAGGAGACGGGCTGCCCTCGGTGATCGAGGATCAATTGCGCCCGGTGATGGAGCGGTTTTCAAAAGCCTTTGCGAAGGCGCTGCCAGAATTGACCAGCGAAGAACTGGTTTGGCGCATTCATTTCACCGTGGGGGCGATGATCCACATGCTCACGCACCAGGAACTGCTGCTGCGCGTTTCCGGCGGCGAGTCAGGCACCCCGACGATGGAACAAACGTTGGCACGCTTCATCCGCTACACGGCTGCTGGCCTGCGGCAAGAGGCCGGTTTGGCAAGAAGCCTGGAGCGGGACACGGTGGAGGCCTTCGAATCGGAAGTTTTCGTGGAGCCGGATCTCACACCGGAAGCAGAAGTGGAAGCTGAAGTGGAG
>JAZKEG010000017.1:0-90268 GCA_040387215.1 Verrucomicrobiota bacterium
CACATCCTTCACACGGATGGGGTCGCAGGTTCGAACCCTGCAGCGCGCACCATTCTGATTCTTAGCAGGTTACGGGAATCAACGGTTGGATCTACCCCCTATTTTCTACCCTAAAGGAAATCCGCCGATCGATCCGCAGGAATTCCTGCGCATCTCCAGAGGTCCTGAGATTTCAGAATCACCGAATGGGAAGGGCGACCCAGGAAATCAGTCTGAGGGCTTGTTTCCGGCAGATGGCGCAGTTTGTTAGGCCGCGTTGTCATCGTTCCAACGAATCCAATTTGTCTCGGTGTGAGCTCTTCACGCTCGACAACGTGTCCATGCAATATCGATAGCTGCGCTGAATCACTCCGCCGTAGAGGCCAAGCAGAATGGCAATGAATGCGACAACACAGAGCAACTCCAACAGTGTGAAGCCTCGGTTCGTATTTGAAGTCTTCATGCGCGGGTAGAGCAGTTTTTTGGCCTGACCTGTAATTAGTTCACCCTTGGCAAGGGTGGCGATCATGCGGTCGGTCTGATTAGCGGGGTTCCTGCGAGGATGGAAGGAAAATGGTTACCTCCCGGTGGAAGGTTTCTAGCAACGAGGCTATTATAGGGAAATTGCCGTGGCCGATCCTCTGTTATTCCTCCGCTGGCATCCCTGCGCCGCTGAGTGCCTTGCGCGTCGCCATGCGGGCAACGCCTCCGAGGGCACCCGCTAGAGCCGTCCAGACGATTGCCTGAGTCCATGTCACGCCAACCGTTGCGGGGTTCCTCGGTGGGCTGTCGCCGGTCAACGCGAGGTAGCCACGACCAGCGACGCGACGGGCAACTCGGTCGGCTACCGCTGGAACGGCAAGGGCTACGGCACTGAGTATGAGAAATCTTGGGGTGAATGCTTTCATGGGTGCTCGATGCTACCACGTTTTCCCGCCTTCGCATCCTGAAGGCGTTCACGAATCCTCTAAGCAAATTGGCCTCGGCGAGGATTTGGGCGGGCGGCTTGTGACGCCTAAAGGTGCTCATCTGAACAGTCTCCCTGTTGACGCTCGCCCGGCACGGGAGCAAGGTCGAAAACATGTCCCATCCGCTGAGCGCCCTTTTCATCGATGCCGACGGCTTTTTTGCGAGCTGTGAAGAGCACTTTGATCCGACGCTGCGCGGTCGCCCGGTCGGGGTTGTGCCGATGGTCGCTGAGACAACGTGCTGCATTGCCAGCAACTACGCGGCCAAGGCGTTTGGCGTAAAAACAGGAACCTCGGTAAGGGATGCTCGCCGCCAATGTCCGGGAATCGTGTTGGTCGAGGCCAAGCCTGCGGAATACGTAAAAATTCATCACCGTATCATTGAGGCCGTCGGAATGCGGCCGCATGATGTCGGCTTCGACGAATACTACGGTTGCTATCCGGCGCAGAAGGAAATCACCCAGAGCGTGGACAAGCGCCGTTTCC
Organism: Verrucomicrobiota bacterium; assembly: GCA_040387215.1. GTDB lineage: Bacteria > Verrucomicrobiota > Verrucomicrobiia > Verrucomicrobiales > Akkermansiaceae > Luteolibacter. The sequence goes on from JAZKEG010000017.1 coordinate 1,434, forward strand.
CCAAGCTGTCCGTCGATCAGGAACAAGCCGAAGCCTACAAGGAGCTCGGCATGGGCCACAGCCTCGTCCACGGCTGGAAGGGCGGCAAAACCGAAGAGGTCAGCGCCATCAAATCCACCGAAGACATGGCCCGCGCGGACAAGGGGCTGGCGGATTTCACGGTCGCGAAACTCAAGGAACTCGCGAAGGGGGGCCAGCCGTTCTTTCTCGAACACGCCTTCATGAAGGTGCATTGCGACAACTTCGCCAACCCCGACTTCGAAGGCCTCAGCGCCGCGAAATATCCCTACAAGGATGCCCTGGCCGAAGTGGACCTGCACGTCGGCACCATCGTTAAAACCTTGGAGGAAGCCGGCCTTCTCGAAAACACCCTCGTCTTCCTCACCTCCGACAACGGCCCGCAGATGGACGCCTGGCCGGATGCCGGATACACCCCGTTCCGCGGCGCGAAAGGAACCACTTGGGAAGGCGGCGTCCGCGTTCCCGGCATCGCATACTGGAAAGGCATGATCCAGCCCGGCCGCCAGAGCGACGATGTCTTCGATCTGATGGATCTCTTCGGCACCTCGTTGAAACTCGCCGGTGTTCCGACCGAAAAGCTTCCAACAGACCGCTACTACGACTTCGTCGATCAAACTTCCTTCCTTCTAGCAGACGACGGCAAATCGAACCGCGAGACGGTCTATTTCTGGTGGGGCAAGGAACTCATGGCCTGCCGGATGCATGAGTACAAGGCACACATCAAAGTCATCCTGCCGCAGGCTCCTCACATGCACATCGACATGGCCACCATCCAGGACGTGGGCCTCGCGCCATGGTTCTTCAACCTCTACCTCGATCCCAAGGAAGAAATGACCGTCGGTCACCGCCTCGATCCATGGATGGCCAGCGTCGCCGGGAAACTCAAGGCCCACGGCGCAACCTTTAAAAAATATCCACCCAAGCAGATCGGACTTTAGGTTCCACAGGAGTGGAACAGAGGTAACGGAGATATGATTGCCATTTCTCCCCCTTTGTTTCCTCCATTCCCGCCTTTCCCATCACCTTTGGTGCCGACCAGCGAGTGACTCATCTCGCCCCGCGCCTGCACCGAGTATGGCCCGCCATGGCATCGAGTCCCTCCCTCTCCTGCACCGTGGCTAAGGGCCACCTGCATGCAGACCACCCCACTCCTGCATCCACCGCACCCCGCACCTGCATGCAGGACCTCCCAGCATCGCGTGCAGTGCACCCGCCGCCACCCTGCAAGATACCCCTCCACTGGCTGCAAGTGGCACCGAGACTGCATGCAGTTTACCCGTCCCCTGCATGCAGGTGACCCGTGCATGGCGTCCAGCCTCCCTCCACCCTGCATGCACCGGTGGGGGACACGGCACCAAACCGAGAGCTAGGCTGAATCGGTAAACATCCAGCGGGTTGTGGACTCAATTTCCGTTTCTCTCAAGCATTCCAAGTGAGATCCTGTTCACGGATGGGCAGCTTGCGGATGCGGATGCCGGTGGCGGCGAAGATCGCATTGCAGACGGCCGGGGCGGTGGGTGGCAGTGCCGGTTCACCGAGTCCGGTGGGCGGCGAGTCGGATTCGTGGAAATGCGCCTCGACCACCGGCACGTCGGGCAGGCGCAGCACCGGGTAGTCGGAGAAATTCGTGTTCGTCACGGCACCCCCAGCGATGGTGATTTTTTGGAACCACGCCGCGCTGAGGCCATCGAGCATGGATCCCTCCACCTGGTTTTCCGCGCCGCTGCGGTTGAGCACCGGCCCGACATCCACGCCAGCGGTCATGCGCCGCACTTTGAGGACGCCCGATGGCGAGACTTCCACCTCGGCGACGACGGCGACATAGCCTTGATGGCTGAAGTGGAAAGCGATGCCCATGCCGCTGCCTTTGGGCAACTTTTTGCCCCACCCAGCTTTTTCCGCAGCGAGCGCCAGCGCCTTGCTCATGCGGCCGGCGTGGTAATTCCCCAGCTTGCGATCGCCACCTAACAACGCCTGTTTAAACTCAAGCGGGTCCTTGCCAGCCTTGTGGGCGAGTTCGTCGATGAAGCCTTGGATCGCAAACGCCAAGGCGCAGGAGCCGGGTGCGCGCCACCAGCCGAGTGGCACGTTGCTGGAAATGACCGATTGCTCGAGCTTGAAGTTTTTCACGAATCCCTGAGGAAACTCACGATCTCCCAGACTGGCACCGTTGCCCGGCTTCTGGTCGCTGTTCAGTCCGAGCGTCACAAAATGGTCCGCCCAGGATTCGATGGAGCCATCCGCCGCGAGCTTGCCGCGGAAGCGGTGCCAGCCAGCGGCTCGATAGAAATCGTGCTGGAGATCCTGATCCCTTTCCCACAGCAGCCGGACGGGTGTGCCCTCCATGCGTTTCGCGATGGCCGCGCACTCGACCATGGGATCGGTCATCAAGCGGCGTCCGAAACCGCCACCGATGCGTGTCATGTGAAGCGTGATGTCCTTGGCGGGGATACCGACGTGCTTTTCGATGGCATCCAGCCCGCTGCCGGGGTTCTGGGTGGGTGCCCACATCTCCAGCTTGCCGCCCTTGTAAACGGCGAGGCAATTCTGCGGCTCCAGCGTGTTGTGAGCAAGATGCGGGTACTCGTAAACCGCCTCCAGATCGGCTTCAAAATCCACCTCACCGTCCGAGCGAAACGTTTTCCCCGGCTTTTTGAAAAGTTCGGCGGCGCTCGCGGTATGCCCCGCGCTGCTCTCCTCACCGTGGCGGCCGATTTCCCAATCGATCGCGAGCGCCTTCCTTGCCTGTATCGCTTCCCAGGTCGAGTTCGCGACCACCGCCACGCCGGGCATGAGCTGATAGTGGTCCGCCGTGCCCTCGACCACGAACGCATCGATCACGCCGGGCAGTTTTTTCACTTCGTCCAGATTGGCGCTGCGGACGCCGCCGCCGAAAACCGGGCAACGCACGAAGCTGGCAAATTTCATACCGGGAAGCTGCTGGTCGATTCCGAAAAGCGGTCGGCCGGTGACGATGGCCTGGTTGTCCACTCCGCCGACGCGCTTGCCGAGAATCTTGAAATCCTCCGGCTTCTTCAGCGTCACGGATTTCGGGTCCGGGATTTTCAACTTCGCGGCGGCACTGGCGAGCGCTCCGTAGCTGAGCTTGCGGTTGCTGGCGGCGTGCATCACTTCGTTGTTGGCGGAGCTGCATTCGGAAACCGGGACGCCCCACTGCTGGGCCGCCGCCTCGACCAGCATCGTCCGGCCGACCGCACCGAGCCGCCGCAGCCGGTCGTAGCTCGACGGCACCGAGGTGCTGCCGCCCGCCACTTGGCCGCCAAATTCCTTCGCATCGACCGGTGCCTGCTCGACCGTGACGCTCGCCCACGCGACATCGAGTTCCTCCGCGATGATCATCGGCAAGGTGGTTTTCACGCCTTGCCCGATCTCCGGCTTGTGCGCCATCAGCGTAACCTTGCCGTCCGGTGTGATGCGGATGAAGGCAGACGGCGAGAAATCCCCTCCCCCGGCATCCTCGGCCCGGGCCCACGATGCGAGTATGAAGCCCCCGCCAGCGAGTGCGCCGAGCTTGAAAAATCCCCTGCGATCCATGGTGTCGGCGTTCATCGTGTGGCGGCGGTTTTGATGGCGTTGCGGATGCGCTGATAGGCAGCGCAGCGACAGAAATTTCCGGCCATCGCCTGATCGATGGCCGCGTCATCGGGATGCGGATTGGCCTTGAGCAAAGCGGCTGCGCTCATGAGTTGTCCACTCTGACAATAGCCGCATTGGGCGACATCCAGATCGCACCACGCTTGTTGCAGCGCGGTCAGTCCGTCCTCACCGGCCAAACCCTCGATGGTGGTGATCTCGGCGGTGCCGACAGCGGAAATCGGCAGCGAGCACGAGCGGACGGCCCTGCCATCCAGATGGACCGTACAAGCGCCGCACTGGCCAATGCCGCAGCCGAATTTCGTGCCGACCAGGTTGAGGTGATCGCGCAGCACCCACAGCAGCGGGGTGTCCGGCACCACCTCCACCTCGCGGGCCTTGCCGTTGATCTTGAGGGAATGGGTTTTCATGACTTTGATTTCGGAAAATGAAACCGCAGTCTCCACAATCCTCCGGGATGGGCACGCCATTTTTTCACCAGTCAGGCGTTGACTCGAAATGGGCTGCGGCCCCATCCCGCCGCCGTCACGCGCTAGGGTCGGCTCTGCGATCCCGTGAATTTCCCAAGATTCTGCTTGGCAAGCTGGGGTGTATCTTGCAATTTCCGCGCCCGCCCGTCTCCGGGCACGTATCAGATCTTCAAAATCATGGCCGTTTCCATCCGACTCAACCGCAAGGGCACCAAAGACCGCCCTTACTACAAAATCGTTGCCGTTGACAGCCGCAAGCGTCGCGATGGCCGCTACATCGAGCAACTCGGCACCTACGATCCGCTGCTTGAAGGCACCAACTACACCATCGACCTCGCCATTGCTGACAAGTGGCTTGGCGTTGGCGCAAAGCCTTCCGAAACCGTCAACAGCATCATCCGCAAGGCACGCACCGCTGCTGCCAAGGCTTGATCCTGTAGCGGATTTCCCGACCTTTTCAACAACCGCGTTCCGCAAGGAACCGCGGTTGTTTTTGTTGAGATCGATTTCAAGCCGCTGAGGAAATGGCGCTCATCTCGTTCGAGCAATTCATGGACCACGCGCTGCACGACCCGCAGCACGGTTACTACGCGCGGCGCATTCAGGCCGTCGGTCGCGGCGGGGATTTCACCACGGCCCCCATGCTCTCGGATGCCCCGGCCCGTGCCATCGCCCGCTGGGCGGCTGCGGCCTTACGGGAAACGGGCTGCCGCAACCTGATCGAAATGGGGCCGGGGGAAGGCACGCTGGCCGCCGCCGTGCTGCGCCACCTGCCGTGGCAAGTCCGCTGGCGAACGCAGCTCCACCTGATGGAAACCTCTGGGCCGCTAAGGGAGAGGCAGCGGAAATTGCTCGGCAAGCGTGCCCTCTGGCATGACAGCCCGCAAGCGGCGCTGGATGCCTGCGGCGGCAAGGCCGTGATTTGGTCGAACGAACTGGTGGATGCTTTCCCGGTGCGGCTGTTCCAGCGAACCCTGTCCGGCTGGCAGGAGGTCGGCGTGGAAACCGGCGGCGGAGCCGTCCGTGAATCGCTGCTGCCCCCTGCCCCGCTGCCGCAGTCATCCGCGTTTCTCGATTCCCATGCGCCGGGCCAGCGGGTGGAGGTCCACGAATCGTATCATCGCGCGTTGAAGGAATGGATGCCGCATTGGAAATCCGGCCGACTACTCACAATCGACTACGGTGCGGAAAGCGATGTGATCTATCAGCGGCGACCGCACGGCACCTTGCGTGCCTATCTGCTTCATCAGCGGTTGGATGGTCCGGCGATCTATCAAAACTCGGGACGGCAGGACATCACGGCAGATGTGAATTTCACCGATCTTCAGGAATGGAGCCGACCTTGGGTGTCCGCGCAATCGCTGATAACCTTCGGCGATTTCCTGCATGCCCACAGCGGCGCGCTTCCGGCGGGATTCGCCGAGAAGAACGGCGCGGGCGACGCCTTCTTGGTGCTCGACCAAAAACGCTGATCGCTACGACAAGCGCCAAGGAGAAGCGGTCTCCGAACCGATTCTTCAAGACGCGCGAATCGGAGTTCGCTTCTCCCTGTCGCGAAGACAGCTACGGTGCGGAAACCAGGACTCGATAGAATGCCCTGACCGCAGGCGGCGAATCATCAGTTAGAATCACAACCCCATTGGCAACCAGCGGCCCTTGACTGGTAACATCCAGCCACATTCCAGCGCCAAGGTCCTCGCGGCGTTGGAGCTTGTAGGTCCGCATCGCGATGCCGTCCACGCTGACCGAAAAGGCCGCTCCCGTGTGCTCGCTGGACGTCACCTTGAAGTAGCTGCTCAGCGCATTGGGATTGGAGCCCGCCGCATATTCCTGCGCGTTGGTCTGGCCATCGCCATCCGTGTCGAGCGCACCGTCCGCCGCGCCCAGAGGATCAAAGCCATGGGTAAATTCCCATCCGTCTGAAGCTCCGTCATTATCACTGTCCCTATCATGGATGTTCAAGATGCCGTCGCTGTCCGTGTCGATGAAGAGTTCGCGGAAATCCAGCAGCCCGTCGTTGTCGCTATCCGTATCGAGGTGATTGGCCGTGCCGTCGTTGTCGGCATCCGCATCGGTTTCCGCGCCATCCGAAAAACCATCCCCGTCGGAGTCGGTCGCCGCCGACGCCAGCGTGCCGACTTCGAAAGCCGATAGACCACGGTGATAGACCCGGAAGTCGTCGAAAGAACCTTTGAAAAAAGGATCCGCCGCATACTGACTATCCCCGAAGTAGTTCTTCGTTGGGTTAAACGATGACGGATCGATGGTGATGCTTTGGGTGTCTTTGAGGACGCCATCCACATAAAGCCGCCCGGTGCTACCAATCAGAGTAACGACCACCTGCACCCATTGCCCGGTCGCGGGGATAGGCGCATTGAGGTTCTGCTCCGCGCCGCCATTGACAATGCCGAAGCGCAGAGTCTCGCCACCGGACCGAGGCGTTAGAAAAAAGTAATGCGTCGTGTCGTTGCCGAAATCATAGACGCGTTGCCACATGCCGCCGCCATCCCAGCGGAAGCGCGCGACCATGGTGATGTCCGCACTGTTCGCCACACCAGTGGGCAAACTCACCACATCGTCTGTCCCGTCGAGAGCCAATGCCCTGCCGAGCGTGCTGGCGACATACGCTGGTCCGCCAAGCGCAGTGCCGTTGAACGGACCGATGCGGTCTTGCACGTTGTCAGAAAACTCATGGTGCGAGGCCATGCCTCCGCCGTTGACCGGAATTTTGAGCGTCGCGCTGGCGGTGCCAGATGCCGGATCCGTCACGCTCACGGTGAAACTGTCGGTGCCGACCTCCGCTTCATTGGGCACCCCAGACAGCGTGCCGTCGGCGGCCACTTTAAGCCATGCGGGCCCAGCCGTTTTGGCGAATGTTAGAACAGAGGCTGAATGATTCGCATCCGTGGCGAGGCCAGCGAGCGTGCCGAAGTAAGAACGCCGCAACGTGGCCGCAGGCAACACGAGCGGATTCGCGGTGAAGACGGGAGGCTGGTTGATCGTCTGCAACGCCCCAATTTCCCCCGCCGAAAGAGCGCGGTTGTAGACGCGGAAGTCGTCGATACGGCCATTGAACAACGGGTCGGGCCAGTTGCTTTTGCCGATGTAATTCTTCGTCGGCGAGATGTCGGACGGGTTGATCGAGATCGCTCCGGAGGTGGCTTCCGCGCCGTTCACATAAAGCCTGCCGGTATTGCCGTTGAGCGTCACGGCGAGGTGAACCCACTGCCCCGTCGCAGGCACGGCGGTGTTGAGTTGCTGCTCCGCGCCGCCGTTGACGATGACGAAACGCATGGTGTTGTCGCTCGACTTCGGCGTGAGCATGAAATTCTGCGACGTGCTGTTGCCAAAATCGAAGACACGCTGCCAGTTGCTGCCGCCATCCCAGTTGATCCATGCCGCCACCGTGATGTCATCGGAGTTCGCCACGTGGTAGGGCGCCGTCACAAAGTCGTCGGTGCCGTCGAGATCAATCGCTTGGCCACCCTTTCCAGCCGCGTAAACGGGACCTCCGTCGGCCTTGCCGTTGGCCGAGCCGATGGCGTCGTTGGTATTTCCATCGAAATCGTAGCGAAAATCCACGTTGTCGAGGGGCGGTGCGACGAAACGGGCGGGTAGCACGATGCGCGGCTTGCCGGGCCCCTGCCACGCAATGGTTAGATGATTGCCAAAATTCCCCTGTTTCATGCGGGCTTCAAAATAATACGCCTGCCCAGCCACCATCGCGATAGGACCGGTGGCTTGCGCCGGGTTTGCATCGTAGTTCTGATAGGCGGTGTAGGGCGTGACCGATGCGCGCAGTTGGAGATTCGCCGCACTGCCATCCATACTCAGGTAAAAGTCCGATTGATCGTCCCCGGCGATCCAGAACTGGTGGTTGCCTGAATAGGGCGCAATGAAACGCCCGCGCATCACCGTGCCATAATTGTTGCGCGCATTCGAGTAACCAAACCAATCCGCGCTGTCGCGTTTCACCATTTCATCGGGGAAACCCGGATAGTTCGCCGCTGCGTAAAGGTTGGCCAACGTGTTGCCTTGGATGGCCTTGTAGAAAACCTGCCGAATCGTCCCCGCTGGATGACTGTTAGGATTTGCCAACACGGTCAGGCCGACAGATGCGGTCACACCGAGCAAAGGCGAGCCGCCATCGGTGATGCTGACCGTTAGATTGATCGGAGTCCCTGCTGCGATCTGGATTTGGCGGGCCGCCCGCACGACACCTTTCGCATCCACGGTGAAGAACGGGTTACCCGCACCGCCCGGATCGCCCGATGTGATGGTGTGGGTCAACGTCGTGAGCAAATCGGGGTCGGTGACCACGATGTTGCCAAGCGCCGCGCCTTTGGCCGTTAGAGTGAAGATGTCTGCGCTGAAAGAGGAGACGAGGACGGGCGTTTCATTGACGTTTTGGATGGGCACGAAGACCGTGCGCGTCTCGGTGGCCCCGCCACTGGAAATCAGCACGCTCAGCAGATATTCAGGCGGCTTACGCCAGTTCGCGGCCAGTGTTTCGTAATTGATCACCGCGCCGGGAGCCACAGAAATGGCTCCAGTGACAGCATCGACGACAAACAGGCTATCGGTGTTGCCGCCTTGAAGGGTAAAGGTTTTCGCGAAAGCCCCATGATTTTCCCAAGCAGCCACGTTGCCGACGAGGGTTCCTGGTGCCGTTCCTTCATTCACGGTGAAGCGCTGAGGAGCGACCACGTTGGTGATATTTCCGGTGATGTTGTAGCCACCGAAACAACCGTAATCGCTAAAGCCATTGGTTCCGCTGCGATCAATGCCATCGAGCGAGACGAAATAGTCGCCGGCAGCGAGGTTCGCCGTGAGCGTGACATTCGGATTGTTAGAATCATTCAGAGAGGTGATCACGGCTCCGGTGGAATCATAAAGGGCCGCCTCGATGTTAAGCGCGCCGACCACCACGTTGCGGGTAAAATTCAGCGTGACGCTGCCACCATTGGTGCGGAAGCGGAAGAAGTCCTTGTCCGAGCGGCTTTCGATGATCTGGCTATCATCCACCACTCCGTTAGAAAACACACGTAGCGTTTCTGCCGTCGCAGTCGTGTTGCCGATCTGGTCCGCGCGATAACTGATGAAACTCCAGTTGCCGCCGCCGATGATGGAATAGTCGTCCTGCGTGTTGGTGGCTCCAGGATAGTCGCCCGGCGACCAGTGCTTGAGAGAGCGACCGTAGGCGGTGCCCATGATGGGCCCCCATGATTCAGCCCCGGAACCATGCCCGCCGTAATAATCATCCGCGTTCATCCCATCGTGACCGAGTCCCAGCGTGTGGCCAATTTCGTGAGCGACCACAACGCCGCCTGACTCCCCGGTGTAGGGAAGCGCCCAACAAGGCGTGTTTCCCCCGGAATCGAACGAATTGATGTAGGCGATGCCGGCCGCATTGCCGATGGCGTTGCGAGTGGGTGTGATGATGCAACGTTGCTTGTTCGTCGCCGCGTCAAAGACCGCTTCATCGGTGGTGACGTTGATGGAAAAGGCGACGAAAGCCTCCGCCACCCATTGCCAAATTTCTTTGATCTGGGTGTTGTTCAGGCCGGAATGCGCGGCTTCAAAATCGCCCCAGCCATTGAAGGGTCCCGACTGACCGTCGAAGTCCAGATAGACGACAGCGGACGCACCGGGATTGCTCTGCAACGAGACGACGCCATTCTGATAGTCCGGATTGTAAGAGGAAGTGTCCGGATGATCTTCGATGATGGGAATTTCGGCAGTGCCCGCAGGTGATTCCGGTTTCAACGGCAGACCGCCGCCGTCATCGCTGGCGCAAACCACTTCACTGAGCGTGGCTGCAACGAGGCGCACGCCGCCGCCTTTCAAACGCTCGGCGCGGTAGGCGTAGGAACCATCCTTGGACGCGATGGCAGCAAACACCAATTCACCGGTGCCGGGTCGCGTGACGAAGGTGAATCGCCCCGGCGACGGCGCGATCACCTCGCCTTGGAGGCTATTGGCCTGCGCGGACGGCGAGAAAGTGATCTGCAATGTTTTGCCATCCGGCATGACCAGCTCGTGGGCGTTCTCCGGGGTCTGCGCCGCAGCGGAGATTTCTCCCAACCATGTCTGAAGCTCCCCCCCTTCTAACAATTTCACCGCTGCGTCCGCATGCGGAGCCGCCACGGGAAGAGCCACAGCAGGCACGGACATGGCTGCCGTTTCCACCGTGTCCGCTGTGGCGGGGCGCGCGACTGCGGAGGATTCTTCCGAATGGGTTTGCTGCGGTTGCGGACGGGTCAACTTCCACGCTCCTGCGGCGAGGATGGCAAGGACGAGAGCCGGGGCGATGAGGCGGGTTTTCATGAGGCAATGGAGAGATGACACGACGACCGTGCGTGGCGGCGAGAGAACGTGAAACGATGGGTTATTGCCGTTTCAACGAGAGCAGTCCGCCGGAGAAATTTTGCTGCAACTCGATTTCCAAGCGCAGGCTTCCGGTCTCGACAGGCCGGAAGTTCACCACGTTCAGTCGGTCTGTCACCACGCCATATTCGGGGGGGGGGGGCGGCCGCCGACAGCCAGACTCCATCCTGACGGAAACAACGCGTCCCTAGACGGGCGATAAAATCCGTTAGAATCGATTCAATCCGCCAGCCCTCTCGCGTAAACCTCGTCCTCGGTGAAGACGATGATCATCGGGCGGCAACAAATCTCGCAATCGTAGTCCACCTCCGTCGGCATCTCGTCCGGGTGCGGCATCGCGACTTCGAACACTTCGAAACAGGTGGGGCACGTGATTTGAGCCATTTCCATGGGCGGCAGGCTAGCTAGGCCGTCGCGCCATCGCCAGCGGATTCGCCGCTTATCCCCACTGCTTTTATCCTTCTCTCCCTCAAGTCACCCGATTTGAATCTCTCCGATGGCTGACAAAACGTTGTTTGAGAAAATCTGTGACAAGGAAATCCCGGCGGACATCGTCCATGAAGACGAACACTGCGTGGCGTTCCGCGATATTTCGCCGCAGGCACCTGTCCACCTCTTGGTCATTCCGCGCAAGGCCGTGCCTCGAATTGCCATGACCCAGCTAACCGACGAGTCCCTGTTAGGCCACTTGTTGCTCACCGCCGCTGCCGTGGCTCGCAGCCAAGGTCTCGAAGAAAGCGGCTACCGCGTGGTGATCAACAACGGCCCGCACGGCGGCGAGAGCGTGCCCCATTTGCATGTGCACGTGCTCGGCGGTCGCCAACTCGCGTGGCCACCCGGTTAGAAATTTCACTTCATGAAAAACCACCTCACTGGATTGCTCGCCCTCGCGGCCATCGTGCTGCCGTCCTGCGCGGGAAATTCCCCGCCCGTCGCCGCTCCCGCCGTGCCGCGCGTGGTCCTCGTCCACGGGTTTCTCGAAAATGGCAACACCTTCAAGCCGCTTAAGAAACGACTCGAAAAACGCGGCTTCGACGTTTACGTCCCCGAACTCCTCCACTGCGACGGCAGAGGCGGCCTCGATCTGCTCGCCGCACACCTCAAGCAGGACATCGACACGCGTTTCGGGCCTGACGCCCCGCTGAGCATCGTCTCGTTCAGCATGGGCGGACTCGTCAGCCGCTATTATCTCCAAGAACTCGGCGGCGCGGATCGCTGCCGGAATTTCATCACCATTTCCTCGCCCCACCACGGCACCAAAGCCGCTTGGGCCTATCCATCGCGCGGAGCCATCCAAATGCGACCCGGCAGCCCTTTTCTCCGCGAACTTGCCGCGACTCAGGGAAAACTCGGCGACATTCCCGTCACCTCGTATCGCACGCCCATGGACCTGATCATCCTGCCGCCGCGCAGCTCGGTCTGGAAGCGTGCGGAAAATCTGGAATACCCAGTCCTCGCCCATCCGCTCATGCTCACCTCCAGTTCGGTGCTCAACGACATCGAGCGGCGGCTGGAAAAATAACGGCCTCTTCTGGGGCCAAAACTGGGCAAAAAAAACCCGCCCGCGGACTGGCCTGCGGACGGGTTGGAATACTTGGCGGTATGCCGTGCTTTACGGATTCTCAACGTTGATCTTGCCGAGGACTTCCACCTTCACTCGGGTGATCCCGCGGTGCATGAAGCCGAGGCGCTCAGCAGCACCCACGGTCACGTCGATGATGCGTCCTTTAGTGTAGGGTCCGCGATCGTTGATGGTGAGCACTTCGGACTTGCCGTTGGACTCGTTGATCACGCGGACCTTGGTGCCCATGGGCAGGGTCTTGTGTGCTGCCGTGGCAGCGTCGTTGGAGAGGCGTTGGCCGCTGGCGGTCTTCGTGCCGTAATTGGTCCGAATTGAATACCAGGATGCTTTGCCTTGTTCGGTGGACTTCACCGCATATTGCGGGTCGGTCGCGTTGTTTCGAGGTTTGGTGTTTGCATTCCCCGTTGACGCGCAACTGGGAATAAGGATGACGCCGGCGATTGCCAGGGCCACGGATTTTAGGTTCCGGGTCATGTTCATCGTGTTTAGTCCCCTTTGGGGCGAGGGCGGCATAGGCGACGCGTCCGGAGCGGGCAAGAAGAAACTGCTAGCTCCCAAATGGGCTAGAATCCTTGATTTCACAAAGGATTCCGGCCACTTACTTTGGGAATCTAAACTAATTTTCCCCCTGTTTTTCATCTTCTGGACGGGCTGCCGACAGCCGCAGCGAGGGAAAAGCATCTGCCGTGCCGGGTGAGCCAGCTCGGATTCCTGACGCAGCGTCCCCGTGGCCAGAACCGTGCATTAATCACCTTTGCTTGCGGCAAGTGGGTTGACGCTCGCCCCGCTCTGACTACAGGTATCCGCCATGCAAGCCGACAACGACGCGCCCCAGGCCCAGGAAATCCCGGTCGACTCTCCGGACGTGGAAACCGCCACTCAAGCGCCCGCCGCCGAACTCGACCCGTGGGAACAACTCGAGGCCGAAGCCGCCAAGTGGAAAGAAATCTCACTCCGCACCGCCGCGGAAATGGACAACCTGCGCAAACGCACCGCTCGCGATCGCGAAGACGCGATCCGTTTCGCCAACCAGCGCCTGCTGGAGGAACTGCTGCCCGTCATCGACAACTTTGAAATGGGCATGCTGGCCGCCTCGCAGGACACCAAATCGATGATTTACATCGGCATGGACATGGTGCGCCGCCAGCTCAACGAATTCCTTACCTCCCAAGGCGTGGAGGAAATCGACACGAACATTTCGTTCGACCCCAACCTGCATGACGCCGTGGCGCAGGAAGAATGCGCCGCTGGCGAGGAAGGCCGCATCCTCAAAGTCACCCGCCGCGGCTTCAAGCTGCGTGACCGCCTGCTGCGTCCTGCCAGCGTGGTCGTTTCGAAACTCCCTGCCGCTGCGGAAGGAGGCGTTGCTTGAGCACCGTGGAAAAGCGCGACTACTACGAAATCCTCGAGGTCAGCCGTGACGCCAGCGGTGACGTCATCAAGAAGTCCTACCGCAAGCTCGCGGTGAAATTCCACCCGGACAAGAACCCGGGCGACCACACGGCAGAAGACAAGTTCAAGGAACTCGGCGAAGCCTACGAGGCACTCAGCGATCCGGACAAGCGTGCCGCTTACGACCGCTTTGGCCACGCCGCCTTCAATGGTGGTGGCGGCGGACGTTCCAGCGGCGGCGGTTTCCACGACCCGATGGATCTGTTCTCGCAAGTCTTCGGCGGGGCCTTCGGCGGCGGATTTGAGGAATTTTTCGGCGGCGGATCGCGCCGCAGTTCCGGCAAGCAGAAAGGCAGCGACCTCCGCTACGATCTGGAAATCTCGCTGGAAGACGCCGCACGCGGAGTCGAGAAGGATCTGGAAATCGAGCGTTTCGTCCCCTGCGAACCGTGCGGCGCGAAAGGCACCAAAGGCTCCGGCGGCGTGAAAGCCTGCTCCACCTGCGGCGGCCGCGGCGTGGTCGCCAGGCAGGCCGGCATCTTCATCCAACAAACGACCTGCCCGGAATGCCGTGGCGCGGGCGAAACGATTTCCGACCCTTGCACCAGTTGCAAAGGCGACGGCCGCGTCCAGCGCGACAGCCGCATCAAGTTGCGCATCCCCGCCGGCGTCGATACCGGCACCCGCCTGCGCTCATCGGGCAACGGCGATTCTGGCGTCCGCGGTGGCGCTGCGGGCGATCTCTACGTCTTCCTCCACGTCCGCGACCACGATATCTTCGAGCGCGACGATGCGGACCTCTTCTGCTCCGTCCCGCTGCCGTTTTCCGTGGCTGCGTTGGGAGGTGAACTCAAGGTCCCCTCGCTCGATGGCCAATCGTCGATCAAAATCCCCGTCGGCACTCAGGGCGGCACCGTTTTCCGCCTGCGTGAAAAAGGCATGCCCACACTTTCTGGCGGCCGACGTGGCGATCTCAATGTGACCGTCCAAGTCGAGGTGCCCACCAAGCTCAGCGGCGAGCAGCAGGAAAAACTCCGCGCGTTTTCCGAATCCATCGGCGATCACAACTCGCCGATGCAGGAAGGCTTTTTCCAAAAGGCCAAGCGCTTCTTCGATCTGTAATTCTTTAAAACATCCGCCGGGTCGGTCCGATCCGGCGGATTGATGCCTTTTCCCCATGGCCCGCTTTCTCCTCCCCGCCTCATCCTGGATCACCGATCCCGCGTTGACCGGGGATGAGGCTCGCCACGCGTCGCAGGTTTTGCGCATGAAGCCCGGCGATGCGTTGGTCGTCTTCGACGGGGAAGGCCGCCGTGCCAGCGCCGAAGTCGTCTCCGTTTCCCGCGACCGTGTGCCGTTGAAACTGGGAGAAATCCTGCCCTCGCAGCCGCCACTTCCTGCCATCACGCTGGCCCAAGCGATTCCGAAGGGAAAGAACATGGACCTCATCGTCCAGAAAGCGGTGGAACTCGGAGTCGCTTCCATCCAACCGCTGGTCACCCGTTACACCGTGGTCCAACCCGGCGATGGAAAATCCGCGAAATGGCGACGCAACGCGCTCGAAGCCTGCAAGCAATGCGGCCAAGACACGCTGCCTAAAATCCCGGATCCCGCCACTTTTGCCGCATGGCTGCCCGCCCAAGCCGCCGCTCCCGGGCTCAAACTCATCGCCTCGCTCGCTCCGGGTGCCCGGCCGCTGCGGGAAATTCTAAAATGCCACCCGGACACCACGGCCGTCACCCTGCTCATCGGTCCGGAAGGTGATTTTTCCGCCGCAGAAACCGAAGCCGCGCTCGCCGCTGGATTCCTCCCTGTTTCGCTCGGTGACATCGTCCTGAGAGTCGAAACGGCCACCCTGTTTTGCATCTCCGCCCTCCGCTACGAGTTCGGAATCGCTCCAACTGCCTAACATCCAAGCCAATAGTAAATTTTTATTTATTATTGAACGTTTTTAATAAAAACCCACGATCTAGCGGCCGTGAAGAAAGACTTCTTACTAAGAGTTCTGGGAGTCGCAACCGGACTCAGTGCAGGTTTGAGTGTCCACGCCGCGACCTTGGAAAGCCAGGGCTTCGCCGTGAACAACCAGAGCCGCAACGATGTCATCGCGTTCTGGCATGCCGTTTACCAAGCCTCGGAAGGCTACGAAAATCGCGTCGGTTGGACTGGCAATTACACCGGCAATCCGGGCAAGGTTTCCCCTGCATTCACGGCGGATGTCGAGCGGCGGCTCAACTACTTTCGAGCCATGTGCGGCCTCGAAACTCATGCCCGCGTCAACACCGGAACCAAGGTCTTCATCGATCCCGCAGACGCCTACAAGCCGGTCGCTTCGACCACCAAGACGGCTGCCGCCCAAGACGCCGCTCTGCTGCTCATCCGCAACTACGATTTTAAAACGGGCAACGATCCGGCACTCACCCACTTCCCACCGCCCAACCTCATCGGCTGGTCGCCCGCCGCTTGGAACGCCCTCGCCAAGGGCAACCTCGCCTTCGGATTGTACGGCCCCGGCGCGATCACTGAGTACATGATCGAAAAAATTTCCAGCGGCTCCGTCATCTCCGCTTGGAACTCGGAAGTCGGCCACCGCCGCTGGTGCCTTTATCCACGCGCCACCGACTTCGCGTCCGGGGATCAACCGGGAGAATCCGTTTATCGCCCGCCATCCAACACCTTCTACGTCATCCCCAATCCTGCGGAAATCGATGCCAAAACCGCCTCGGGATTCGTCGCCTTCCCTCCCGCAGGTTTCTTCCCCGCCAGTTTGAACACGCCCTACTGGTCACTCAGTCGAGAAGGGGCCGATTTTTCCTCCGCCCGGGTTTCCATGACCGACGCGCGCGGCCAATCGCTGCCGATTTCCCTCATCAACACGGTGCGGGATTTCGGCGATCCGGCGCTCGTCTGGAGCGTCAACTCGGCCACGTCCATCAATCGCGTCCTGAACGACACCCGTTTCAACGTGAGCATCACCGGCATACGCGGCACCGGCATCCCGACCTCTCTCAACTATTCGGTCACACTCATCAACCCGGACCTCATCACTTCAAACCAGAAAATCAAAGGTCCTAACAAACTTCCAAGCAGCGGACAGGCCAGCTTCTCGGCCACTCCGCCCGATGCGGCGGAAGCCTTGGAAATCGCCATTTTTAGGAAGGAATCGGCGACGTGGAAAGAAGACGGGGAAAGTCCGAAAAAGGCCCGCGTAATCGATCGCACCGGCAAGAACTACCCGCTCATGGCCAAAGGCGGCGCACTGGGCGGCTTCGGCGCGCTCGCTGGAAACACCTCGTTCCGCCTGACCTTTCCCATCGCCTACGATCCCATCTTGCGCAGCGTTCCGGAGCAGTCCTTCGAGTTGGACCGCGAAATCATCGCGTCCACCAAAGCAACTCTCACCTTTTCTTACCGACGCGGCTTCATGACACGCAACAGCACGCTCGCGGTCGAGCGCAGTTTCGACGGCGGCGTCTCTTGGCAAATCCTCGGCTCTCCCATCAACGGGGTTTCCGACACCCGCTACGACAACACTCCATCCAGCGCGAAGATCAATCTACCGAAGTCCTCAAAGCCATTCCGTATCCGTTTTCGCTACTTCTCGCGCGGCGGCATCATCTACACCCACGAGGCTGCCCCGAAGTCGCCGACTGGCATTTTCCTCGACGAAATCGCCGTCGACCGCTGCGACTGGCTCGCCGAAATGCGTCCGCTCAAACTCTTCGCGAAGACCTCCAGCTTCACTGTGGACTCCCGCAAGGTGGGAGCAAAACTCAAGCCTGGCGACAAACTCGCCATCGCACTGCGCACGAAACTCGGCGGAAAATGGTTCCCCATCGGCCCCGTCAAGAGCGTCACCATCAGCAAGTGACGGGCGAGCGCACGCGGTGCGATGCCCAGCGGCGTTCTTGTCAGAGCTGCCGCCCTCTGTCGTGATGCGGGAGCCTCATGGCCCCGTTTCCCGATGAAAACCCTACTGCCTTTCCTTCTTGCCTGCACCTCGCTCTCGGCAGCGATGCTGCAACACGCCGGCGAACCCGTGACAATGACCCTGTCTGAGGTTTCGGAAAACACGTTCGAAGTCCGCTTGCAACGGGCCGCTGCTACCGATTTCAAACTGCCCGCCGACGCAAGTTTACCAGACCTTCCGCGCAAAATCCTCTGGCAAGGCGCGTCGCTGGATAGCCCATCGAAAATCGACTTTGGAATCTATCAGATCCATATCTCCCCCACCCCGCTGACTCTGGAAATCCGCCGAGGGGAAAAATCAATCCAGACGCTGCGCTGGCAGGCGGATGGCAAGACGCTTTCCTTTCGCACCGACACGCCGACTTTCGGTCTCGGCGGCGGCGGCCCGGGCTTTGATCGGCGCGGTAACGTTTTCTCAATGAAGGATGGCTGGGGCGCTTACAAGCGCGAGACCCATGGCAGCCGCGTGGCCATTCCTTATCTCATTTCCCCTGGCGGCTGGTCGCTCTTCTTCAACCATCTGCCCGGCCAGCTTGGCGAGTTCGACCTAACAAATTCCGCCTCCGAATATCGCCCAGACGCGAGCCAAGATGCCTTGCCCGTAAACCTTTTCGTCTCGCTTGCGGACGACCCGAGGTTGCTCGTCGGCGAGCGTGGCAAAATCGAGGGCAACGCCCCGCTGCCACCGCGCTGGGCACTGGGATACATGCAATCCCACCGCACCTTGGCCAGCGCCGAGCAAGTGCGCGAGGTCGCGCAAACGTTCCGCGATCACCAACTGCCGTGCGATGCATTGATCTATCTGGGCACCGGCTACTGTCCCGCCGGATGGAATCGCGGCCACGGATCGTTAGATTTCAACAACGACATCTTTCCCGAGCCGCGCAAGATGTTGGATGACCTCCACAGGCTGCATTTCAAGGTGGTTTTGCATGCCAACCAAGCGCCAGCCGGTTTGCACGGCACCACCATCGCGCCCGATGGAGGCGACTCGATAGGCAGTTACTGGGAATCTCATCTACCCGCATTTTCCACCGGTGCGGACGCATGGTGGCCGGACGATGGAGACGAGCTCTCGACCAACGCCCGCGTCGCCCGTCACCGTGCCTATCAGCTTGGCCCACAACGCGAGCGTCCCGACGAACGCCCCTGGTCGCTCCACCGCACCGGCTATCTCGGGGTGCAAAAATTCGGTGGTTGGATGTGGTCCGGCGATCCGTTCAGCCTTTGGGAAACCTTGCAGGCGCAGGTCGCCGTCGGTCTGAACCACTCGATCAGCCTCAGCCCATTCTGGGGCAGCGATACCGGTGGCTTCATCCCAACCGCAGAACTCACCTCTGAGTTGTATGTCCGCTGGTTTCAGTTTTCCTGTTTCACCCCATCGTTTCGTTCCCACGGGCGCGCATGGCAGCTCCGCCTGCCGTGGGGATGGAACACCGGCACGCTCGGCCCCATCGAAGATGATGGCCATTTCCCCGGGCTGCCGGTGGTCGAAGATACCTTCAATCCCGGCATCGAACCGATCTGCAAAAAGTATCTGCATCTTCGCTATCAGTTGCTGAGTTATAACTACACCTTGGCGCATGAAGCCAGCGTGACAGGCGTGCCGATGATGCGACCGTTGTGGATGGTCGATGCCACTGCGCCCACCCGTGGCGACGAATTTTTGTGGGGCCAGGACCTACTGGTGGCACCGGTGGTCGAAAAAGGCGCGACCTCCCGCACGCTCTGGTTGCCCGCCGGTGGCTGGTATGACTTCTGGACTGGCACGCGTGTCGAAGGCGGACGCGAAATCACTCGCCCGGCGGATCTCGCCACCCTACCGATCTACGTCCGTGCCGGAGCCATCCTGCCACTCGACCCGGTACGCCAATTCACCGCCGAGGAGTCCGAAAAGCCACTCACCTTGCGCGTTTTTCCCGGCAACGACGGCCACACGACCCTCTATCAGGACGACGGCAGCAGCTTCGCCTACCGAGACGGAGCCAGCCGCACGCTGCACGTGAAATGGAATGACCAAGCAAGAACTCTGCGCGTGGAAGCCACTGGAAATTTCACGCCCACCTGGCCAAGCGCGATACGCGTGGAATGTGACCCGCAAGGATTCACCCAAGAAGTGGTGTGGGATGGCAAGCCGTTTGAAATCCACATTCCCGCCAAGCAGTAGCCCTGCGCGAGTTGCCCGTGACGCAGCCGCGCCCGGGGGACAAAACCTCTGGTGAAGCCAAGCCTCCGTGTGTATATGGCCGGTCGTGAGGAAGCTGTGTCAGCATCGTCAGTTGAAGCCGGGATTCACGCTGATCATCAGCGTTCTTCTCATGAGCCTGATCCTAGGATTGGCCGTCGCCATGCTATCCGTCGCATCGCTCGAATCACGCAAGCGCGGCCAACTGGATGCCACCGCCACCGCGAAAGCCAATGCCCGACTGGCACTGATGCAAGCAATCGGCCAACTCCAGCGCACCATGGGGCCAGATCAACGGGTTTCTGCAACCGCTCAAATCCTACGCCAAGACGTCTCACAACCTCATTGGACGGGCGTCTGGAGATCCACCCACGAAAACGGAGATTCCATTTTCTCGCGCGACGACCTCGCAGGCAGCCTGCGTGACGCTCGCTGGCAAGGGAAGATGCAGTCCGCCGACCATGTGATCGAGTGGTTGGTCAGTGGCGATGACAAACCAACGGGCACGATTCGCAATTCCGTTAGGTTATATCAATCCACCAAGACCGAACCCGGAGTGGAAGTGAGCCGCGTGGAGGTGAAGGACGCGGGCGGAAAGGTTTCTGGCCACCTCGCCTGGTGGACCGGCGATCTCGGGGTGCGCGCAAACCTGAGAACCGCCGATCCTCGTGCCAACATCGTTGCCGACCCTCAATCGCCAGCAAACGGCGGACTCTACCGCGTGATGGCCTCGCAAGCGGCAGACATGAAGTTGATGAGCGGTGGCGTGGAAACCAAGAATGACGATCTCAACCGCATGGTCAGCGGCGGCATGGTGGCATTTTCGGACGCGGGGAAAACTTGGGCGTTGGAACATTCGCTCGATTTCACCGTGGATTCCGCAGGGGTGCTCGCGGACGTGGCGCGTGGCGGCTTGAAACAGGACCTAACTGCCTATTTTGAAAAAGGTGAAATGGCATCCTCCATGCAACTCACCGGGCTGAAAGACGACGATCCTCTTGTGGGTGAAGAAGCCGCAGGAGCAGCGGGACGTTACCAACGGGCAGGCCCGCGTTTCGGCTTGTTGCGCGATTGGGCAAACATGGCGGTGCCTTTTTCAGGCAAGACCGTGGCGGCCAAGCCACCCGAATCCGATCCGAGCGCCGGCCATGACAGCGATTCCCGCGCCCTCGCGAATGAACTCCCGGTCAAATTGGCGGGCAATGTAAAAACCGGTCTTCATCCCATCTTGGTGGAAGCGACGAACTTCACCCAGATCAGCATCTATCAGGAACAAAACCCGTCGCAACGAACTTGGCAAATTCGTCAACTGCTGTACCCGCGCGTCGTGCTTTGGAACCCCTACAACTGCGATCTCAGTTTCGACCGTTCCATCATCATGATCCAAGGCAACGGTCGCCAGGAAATGTGGACACGCAACATCTCTGCGAATGGCAATCGTTTCGACACCCAATGGCTCAACTTCGAGGGCGGCCGTGGCACTGCGTTCTTCGACGGATCGGGCCTCATGAACTCATCCGGTTACAACGATCCCTACATGGGTTCCTATTATTTCTCAATTCCCGCAACCACCTTCGGCCCGGGTGAATGCTTGGTGTTCTCTCCTGCCCGTTCGGCAGAATACGACGGCCTGAGCGCTTACAGGCCGGGCAACTACAATCTCGACACAAACGAACTGAGTTGCACCGTTTCACCCGATCCAGCCCGGACTTACTATGTCTCGGCATCGGACATCGGCGGCGGCATGACTTTCAAGCCTATTGAGTTTTGGTATGCCATCACGCCCTATTGGTCCCAAGGTGGCCGCAAAGGCGTGGAAAACCAAGGCGACGACACGCGAGCCATCCTCAAACAAGTCGTCGGCAACGGCGCGATCTCCTTTGAAAATTTCGACAAGTTGCCACAGGTGGCTGTCCTATCAGGATCCTTGCAATACGGTGCCGGACGTGAGCCACGCATGCAATGGGCCAAGGACGAGCGCATGCCCATCGAGTTGCTAGACCGTGTCATCCCAAAGCCAACCTTGATTCCAAATGTTAGGACGCGGGAGAGC
Source organism: Verrucomicrobiota bacterium (assembly GCA_040387215.1). Taxonomy (GTDB): domain Bacteria; phylum Verrucomicrobiota; class Verrucomicrobiia; order Verrucomicrobiales; family Akkermansiaceae; genus Luteolibacter. The sequence continues at coordinate 23,108 of JAZKEG010000017.1, forward strand.
ATTCGTCTGCGTTGGTTTGACGAACATCGGTCGAATCTAGAAGGTGCGGGAGCGCTGGCCAACACTCCGTTTTTCGAAGACGCCTTGTTGGCAAACTGGAATCCCCGTGCCGCCTTTTCACTGCGCTCACCGTGGGAAAACATTGGTGGCGTCGCACCATGGTTCTTCGGGGCCTACACCCGGGATCTCTTCGACGGGGCTGTGGGTTGGGAAGACCAAGCGCCCGTTCCACGAAATGGAAATTATCATGGAAATCCCTTTGGCCCGCCGCAAGAAGGCCATGAAAGATATGTGTTGTTTGACCTCCCGCGCGATGAAACGGGCGTCATCTCGTTGGGCCAACTCCAGCACGCGAAACTCTCGGACCTCATCTGGCACCCATCCTATGCCATCGGCAATTCGCTCGCCGACCCTCGTCTTGGCACCGGTGGATTCGATGGTTTGGATCGAACCGCAGCCTTGCCCACAGATACCAGCGCAGCGGATCAAGGCGGTTTTGGCCCTAGCGAAATCGGTTGGTCCGGCGACAAGCAGCGCTCCTCGGGCAAAGACGAATGGGCCGCAAATGCCCGCTCCATCTTGGCCGACACCCCATCTAACGACAATCTGGTTTACGACTTGTCCTTCGAGGTGAACTTCAAGCTGTGGGACCGCTTCTTCCTCTCCAGCGGCACGGCAGAGGAAAAAGCCGCGTTTGCCGCACACCCTGAAGGAAAACCACTTCCTAACAGCAGAATGCGCCTCGCACCCGGCATTTCTGATGATGACACGGCAAGCCATCTCACCGATTTTCACCGCTGCGCCTCTGCACTGATGGTGGATGGAGCGTTCAACGTGAACTCCACCCGCGTCGAAGCCTGGAAGGCCATGCTGGGATCGACCCGCAAGTCCGGCTTCGGCAGTGCCGATAAAATCCCTTTTCCACGCGTTCTCCATCCTCATGGCGACGCTTGGTCGAACAGCGATCCTGCCTACTCGGATGAGGTGTGGTCCGGTTTCCGCGAATTGACCGAAGAGGAAATCGGGCGACTTGCCGAGTCCATCGTGGTCGAGGTGAAACGACGCGGTCCCTTTCTCTCCATGGCAGACTTTGTGAATCGTCGCCTTGCCACCGATGAGACTGGCAAAATGGGTGCCTTGCAGGCTGCCATCGAAAATGCCGGACTGAACTCTGGAATCACCGACGAATACCCGCTCGACAATGGAAGTTCGCTGCCGGACTACAAACACCCCGACAACATCCCTGATGCCACGCGCATGGAACAAACCCTCAAACCTGCGTGCAAGGCCTGGGGCGCCCCGGCCTACCTAACACAATCGGATGTTTTGCAAGTCATCGGTCCAGCGCTCGCCGCGCGGTCAGACACCTTTGTCATCCGTGCCTACGGCGATGCCGTGAACGGCAGCGGCAAGCCTCAATCCCGCGCATGGTGTGAGGCGGTGCTTCAGCGGACGCCGCGTCCCATCGTTCCCGATGACAGCGGCTTGAACCCTCGAGATCCCGGAACCGCGACGGATTTCGGCCGCGAATTCATCATCACCTCGTTCCGCTGGCTCTCGCCGGACGAAATCTAAACTCTGCGGCACCGTGAAAATCATCGCTCTCTCCTTCATCGCAATCGCACTAACAGCAAATCTGCTCGAAGCAGCCCCCGACGCAAAAAGCCGCGAGGTTCGTTTCATGGCATTGGGCGAACCACCGCCTTTTCGGCAAATCGTTAGAGAGGGCGTTCGCTATGAGCAGGAACCTGCGCCAGGTAGCATTCCGCCACGACAAGTGATGCTCAACTTCGGCAGCGATGCCAGTGAAACGGTGGCGCTTCATCTGGGACGCATCAGCCCGCCGCTCCAAGCTCCAGCCGGAAGTGGTCCCCTAGCCTTGAGACAGCGTGAAGCGGACAAAGCAGCAGAGCCGTGGCTCAAACTTGATAGACCGGAAAACGGCAATTTCCTCGTCCTACTCTGGCGCGACCCCACGGCAAGCAGTTGGGAAAAGGCCCGCTCCATGATTCTTCCCGACGATGCGACCGCTCGCCCTCCCGGCTCTATCTATTTTGCCAATCTATCATCAAACGATGTTAGGATTATCATCGCCAGCGAAAAGCTCGTGCTCGCGGCAGGAACATCCTTCGCGCGGACGGTGCCGACGGGTGTGGAGCAACCCTTTCAGATCTTGCTCCCCGATCGCAGCGGCAATTGGAAACCACTCCATTCCAGCGTCATCACCCAAAACAGCGGCGAGAGGTCGTTAGTCGTCGTCTATCGAGCTGACGGTAAATCCCCTCGCCGCCCGCTGAAAGTGAGTGTTCAGCGCGAACCCGCACCCACCCCGCCGCTGCCTGACTAACTCCTTGGACTGCGCGCGGTCCAAGCGTGGTCGATTCATTCCGCCGCCATCGAGACGAGCTTGCGAATGGTGTTTAGGTTTCTCGCCGTGCCCGTTCGAGCGGCAGGAATCTTCAGCTTGGAGCGCCCCATGCCGGACGGATAATAGACGTAAATTTCGCGGCGACCGAACGCGAGTTCCTCATCTGCTTGCCCAGTCAGGAGTTCGAGCGCATCGGCAGCCGGAGCTTCATCGAGGAAAATCGCGACGGTCCTATCAGGTGCGGCGTCGGGGAAAGGATTTTCCGCAAGAACCCGCGCTAGCTCATCGGCACTGCGCGTGAAGACACCGACGGACTTACCCAAGTGGCCGTGCAGTTTTTTCTCCAGAACAGCCTTGGATTTCTCCGGACACAGCTTGCTGGTGAAAACCACGTTGCCACTGGCAATGTAGGTGCGCACCTCCGTGAAGGCACATTCCTCGCAAAGTCGGACCAATTCCGTCATGGGAAGCTTTCCATTACCGCCGACATTCACGGCGCGCAGCAGTGCAATCATGGGAGTCATGCGTGAATTTCGCTAGATTAAAAAAGTCCGCCACACTCGTGGGCAAGCAGCCAAGTTTTTCGCTCCAATCCGCCAGCATATCCGGTCAATTTTCCGCTGCTACCCACGACACGGTGGCAGGGAACTAGGATGCTCACCGGATTGCGACCGACGGCGGCACCCACCGCACGCACCGCGGTAGGAGCACCGATTTCACGGGCGATATCACCATAGCTCCGCGTCTCACCAGCCGGAATCGCAAGCAGCGCCTGCCAGACTTTCTGTTGGAACGCCGTTCCGTGCAGATCCAGCGGCGGCAATTTCAGGTCCACTTCTCCGAGGAAATAAGCGTCGAGCGTCTGACGAACCTGGGCCAACGGTGCATCGTCCCACCGCCATGAAGGATCGGTTTTAGGAAAATGCTTTTGCCCGAGGAACCAGACGCCGCGCAAGCCTGCGCCCGATCCTAACAAAAGCATATCTCCAAGTGGGGAGCAATAGTTCGATGCAATCGGTTTCATCATCTTAGTTTTTTGGAAGTTGCCACAACAGAGCCGCCGCATAGGCACGCCAAGGACGCCATCGCTGGCTGACAGTTTCTGCGGCGGCTTGAGAAATAGCGATGCCGTCACCCAACGCCTTGCGCAGGGCAATATCTCCTGCGGGAAACGCGTCCGGGTGTCGCAACGCCCGCATTGCGATGTAGTCTGCGGTCCACGGCCCAATCCCGGGCAATTCAGTTAGAGATCTCGATACTTCTTCTAGCGTGGCGAAAGGCAAAATTTCCAACCCACCGTCCATCGCATGGCGAGCGAGCGTCTGCAAGGCGAGAGCCCGTTTCCCCGGCATGCCCAGCGCGGCGAGTTCATCCACCGTGGCGACGGCGAGCGCAGCCGGGGTGACGGCATGAAATTCCAGTCCGTGCGGATTGGAAGCGCAGCGCTCTCCCAATCGGGCCGCCAAACGCCCCGCGACTGTGGTGGCCGCAGCAACCGTCACCTGCTGGCCAATGACCGTCCGCACTGCGGTCTCGAACAAGTCCCACGCTCCGGGAATACGCAATCCAGGGTAGCGATCAGCAACCTGTCCTAACAAAGGATCATTTTCAAACAGCGGCAGCATTTCTGCAGGGTTCGCGTCGAGATCGAATAAACTGCGCAGCCGCCGGACCAGCTGCGGCAAAGAGACCGTTAGATTGGAGGATAACTCGACGATCAAGCAGTCGTGGAGCGAATCCTGCGAAACTTGGAGCCAGCCCTCATGCCCGCCGACGCGCACGGCGCGCGTCCATGCATCGTCGGAAACCACTTCCACACCGCGAGTGGCGCGCGCACGCAGCCAACCTAACATTTCCGACCACGCGTAGGGCGGACGGTAGTCGAGCCTTAGCCGCAGCGATCCCGGCGTGACCTTGCCCATGCGCTTTTCGCGGATGGCTCCCGGCGTCATTCCGGATTTTTCCGCAAACTCGGCGTTGAAACGGCGGACACTGCGGAAGCCTGACCGCAGTGCCACTTCGGTCATACTCAGATCCGTCTCGTGCAGCAGCCGTTTGGCAAAAAGTAAACGCTCGGTGCGCATGATGGAACCGGGCGTGGTGCCGCATTCCTCGGCGAGCTTGCGGCTCAGTTGGCGCACGCTCCAACCGGATTGTTGCGCAACCTCCTCCATGCTACCGCCTTCCAAGGCCGCCTGCCGCAACAGCGCGACCAGCTGCGATGCAACGCCCGACTCTGCGGCGCGGTGGACGGCTGGCGCGAGTTCTGGCCGACAACGGAGGCAAGCTCGGAAACCCGCATCCTGCGCCGCCGCGGCGATGACGAAGAATCGACAGTTCTTGCGCAACGGCGTGCGCGACGGACACACCGGACGGCAGTAAATCCCAGTGCTCGTCACGCCAACGAAAAATGCCCCGTCAAAACGGCGATCTCGCGACCGCAACGCCTGATAGAGCGTGTTGTCGTTGTTGGCGTCGAGCGGATTCACAGTGAGCATCTAGCCTCAAAACCCGGCCTTTGTCTGGCCGTTTTCGGACATGAGAGTGATGGCTCATTCCACACGTCCCAGCAATCGAACATTCTCATCACCAGCCCACATGTGGGCTTCAGGCAAGGACGCCGGATGCAGGCCCAATTGCGCGGACACAACTCGTTAGAAACTTCTCAACCCGCGTGCCGAGCGCAGGGCTTGAGATTCCGCCAAGCATCGAGCATCAGGGATTTTTGAGAAAGGCGCGAAACATCCACATCGTCTTTTCATGCACACGCAGGCGGGCAATGGCGAGATCTTCGGTTTCTGCATCGCCACTTTCCCCCGCGTGATCGCGCACTTGGATCGCCGTTTTCACGACAACTTCGTGGCACTTCAGCAGGTGCGAAACGAGATCCTTGGCCGGGTGTGCCTTGACTGGCAGCTCGGTGATGGAGGAGAGCGCCGCGAGCGTTTTGAGGCCTCCGGGCGAGATCACATCCAAGGCGCGCAGACGCTCGGCAATGACATCGGCTGCTTGAAAAATCTCTTCATACTGCGCCTCTAGGAAGGTGTGGAGGCTGAAAAAGGCGGGGCCTTGGACGTTCCAATGGGCGAACTGCGTTTGACCTAACAAGGCGTAGGTATCGGCGAGCAAACGGCCTAGCAGTTTTTCGGTGCTATCTGCCTTGGAGGCTTTGGTGGGCTTTTTCATGATATTTCAAAGGGTACGTGTGAGAGAACCCCATGAAAGTGCGCGGCTGCATGACCGACGCAACTGAAAACTCCGATGGCGCAATGGCGTCTTGAGAACCCTACGCGATCACGTGGTTGCCAAAATCCGCAAGTGGGTCTACTTTCTAGACGATTGCGGTTTTTCGATTGTATCTGATTGGTTTTTCCCTCCGGTCCTCGCGGGCCGGAGGGTTTTTTATAACTGCGCGACAGGTGGATCAGGAGCGCGTCTTGGCATCCGCCGAGATCCAACTCCAGAGGCCGTCCAATCCCGTCGCGACCTGCTGTTTGGCCGCCGCCAGATCACCACCTGGAGCGTGCTTGCCGAAGAGGTAGAACTTGATCTTCGGCTCGGTGCCCGACGGGCGAACTGCGAAGGATCGGCCGTCCTCAAGATCCACGAATAGCATTTTTTCCTTCGGGATGAGGTCCCCTTCTTGATCGAAGATATCCTGCTTGGCGAAATCCCGGACTCGGAGAACTGCCGAGCCATCGACCTCGGTCGGTGGCTGATCGGCGTAGGAGTTCGCGAGGGCGGCAATTTTCGCTGCGCCGTCGGCTCCCTCCATCACCAGCGATTTGCCCATTTCCTGATAGAATCCAAACTCGCCGTAGATGTCGTCGAGCAACGCAGGTAGCGATTTGCCGACCGACTTCGCATAGGCTGCAACCTCCGCGAACATCAGAGTGGCGCCGTTGGCGTCCTTGTCGCGGATGGCATCGGAGCCGAGGTAGCCGTAGCTTTCCTCCCCGCCGAAAACGAAGAAACGTGAGTATTCGAGGCGGAGCGCGCGTGTCTGCGCTTCGCTCAGCGAGCGGTAGTCGCCCTTTTTGTCGGCAGGGATCGCTTCCTCATACTTCCGCAGCTTGCCGGCGATGTACTTGAAACCGGTGAGAGTGTCCACGATGCCGACGCCGAAGCCATCGGCGATGGCGTGCTGGAGTTCGGTGGTGACGAAGGTTTTCACGACCACGGCGCGGCTGCGGTTGGCATGGGTGAGCCAGCCGAGGTCAAAGCAAGTTTTCAGGCGATACCACGCCATGAGCGAACCGATTTGGTTGCCGGTGAGCAGAACCATTTTTCCGCTGTCGTCGCGGACGGCCACGCCCATGCGGTCTGCGTCCGGGTCGGTGCCGATGACGATCTCCGCGCCGGATTGTTCGGCCAAGGTGATGGCCATTTGAAGGGCCGGGCCATTCTCCGGGTTCGGCGATTCCACGGTTGGGAAACGCCCGTCTTGAATGTCCTGCTCGGGCACCGTGAGGACGTCGAACCCAAGACCGCGCAGCATCGGCACGTTGATGTGGCCACCCGTGCCGTGGAGGTTGGTGAAAACGATGCGGGTGGACGCGCCTTCGAGCAGCGACGGCTTGAGCAGCAGCGTTTTCAGGCGAGTGATATAGCGCTCGTCCATTTCCTCACCGAGCACCGTGACCGTGCCGCGCTCGGCTTCGGCAACCGCTTCGAATCGCTCGCTGACGATGGCATTCACCTCGCTTACGATGGCCGTGGCATGCGGATCCACGATCTGCGCGCCATCGTTGAAATAGGCTTTGAAACCGTTGTCGTGGGCCGGATTATGCGAAGCAGTTAGAACAACGCCTGCATCGGCGCGGAGTTCTCTGACCGCGAAGGAAAGCTGCGGCGTTGCGCGCGGTCCGTCGAAGAGATAGGCATCGCACCCAAGATCGGCGCAGGTTTTCGCGCAGAACTCCGCAAAATCGCGCGAGAAATGGCGGGTGTCATGGGCGAACACGAGCACCGCCTTGCGGTCCGGTCCGGCAAATTGCTTGGCATACGCGATCAATCCGCGAACCGCTCGGCTGACGTTGTAGAAATTCATCGTCGCGGTGCCAACGCACGGGTGCTCGGGTCGGCCGTTGGGGCCGCCCTTGCCCTGTTCGATTTTGGTCACCACGCGGCCGATGGTCCGCCCCCGCAGCCCGCCCGTGCCGAACGCGAGGGTTTTGAAAAAGCGATCGTTGAGTTCTTCCCATTCGCCAGCATCGACGAGTTCTTGAATCGCCTGCGGGGCCACTTCACTGGCCGCCCCCTCGAGCAGGGCGTTGATGTTCGTTCTCGCGGAGTCGAGCAGGTCGCCCTTGGCGACGGCAGCGGTGAGGGAATCTTGGATGGAACTCATGGCGGGCGCATCCTAGGAGAAATCCAATGCATGGCAATCCCGCCGAATCTCCAATTCGCCCGAAATGTCACCCCTCGCCTCCCCTAATTTCACCCCGCCCCATCTTCCGCCATCTTGACTCGTCGCCACCGCTCCTCCAGGGTCCTAACCATGGCTAGAGTAAGAATCGTAGGCACCCCCGGAAAAGACAATCTCGACGAACGCCGCATTGGCGAAAGCGACATCTTCGGCCGTGGCGGCAATGACACCATCCGCCTCCTTCGCGACGATGACCTCGGCGGCGACAACACCGTCGATGCAGGCCCTGGCAACGACAAGGTTCTCAACCTTTTTGAAGGCGGCAACCGCATCAAGCTCGGCCCAGGAAACGACACCTACGTCGGCTCCGGATTCACCGCGTTCAATGACCTCGATGTCGTCCGCGGGAACTCGGGCAACGACCGCTTCATCGTTTCCACGCTTCAAAGCACTTACAGCGGGGACGGCGGCAACGACACCTTCATCTCGGAAGGCCACGCCAACACCTTTCGTGGTGGCACCGGCACCGACACCATCGACTACAGCGCTCGCTCCAACAGCAACGTCGTCGGCGACCAAGCCGTCACCGTCGATCTCAGCCAAAACGAAGTGCAGACAGGCCCGATCAAGATCGAACGGCTCGCCAGCATCGAGAACGCCACCGGCACCCGCCTTTCGGACATCCTCACCGGCAACGACGGACCTAACGTCCTCAAAGGCCTCGAAGGCGATGATGACCTCAACGGTCTCGCTGGAAACGACACGCTCATCGGCGGCCCCGGCATCGACTTCATCTCGGGCGACGCTGGAAACGACCGACTCACTGGAAATACCGAAACGGACGGATTCCTTTTCCGCGTCGCGCCCACTCCCGCCAATGCCGACGTCATCACCGATTTCAATCCCGCACAGGACGTCATCGGCCTCAGCGCGGCCATTTTCCCAGGACTGCCGGTTGGCGCGCTTGATGCCAGCCGCCTGCGCATCGGCCCGGCCGCCACCAACTCAGGCCACCGCGTCATTTACGACTCTGTCACCGGCCGGGTCTTCTTCGACGGCGACGGCTCAGGTGTCACCCAAGCGCAGTTGGTTTGCACCATCCCGGTGAATCTCAATATCACCCCGCCGAATATCGAGATCTTCTAAACGGCGCTTTCGAGGTGCGCAGCCGATTCCCGCTGCAAAAAAATCCGCGATTGGCGAACGTGCTGGGCCGGATTAACTTTCAGCCGTGGCCGACGATTCCTCCATGCACGACTCCCCCATCCGCTTGCAAGGGCAACTGCTGTTGGCAGATCCGTCGTTGCGCGATGGGATTTTCAACAAGTCCGTCATCCTGCTGGCCGGGCACCGCTCCGATGAAGGAGCGTTCGGACTCATCCTCAACCACCCCATCGGAAAAACGGTGGGCGATCTGCTGGACGACGATGCTTTCGCTCCCCTGCGCCAGCTCGCGGTGCATGCCGGAGGTCCGGTGGAATCCGATCAATTGACGTTCTCCACCTTCTGGTGGAGCGCGAAACATGGACTGCGCTGGAAGTTGCGGATTTCCGCCGAGGATGCGGTTGCCTGTACGCACCGTCCTGGCCGCATCGTCCGCGCGTTCATCGGCTATTCTGGATGGACGGCTGGCCAGCTGGAAAATGAGTTGCGCCGCAGTTCTTGGATCACCGCCCGCCCATCCAAGGATCTGCTCGGTCTTGACCACGACCTGCACCTCTGGAACGAACTGCTGCGGCAGATGTCGCCGCTGCATCGCATCCTCGCGGAGGCACCAGACGATCCATCGCTCAACTGAGCGCCCACACCCCTTTCCCATCATGTCAGACACGCCTCTTTCGTTCAGTCCCATCCCGGAAATCATCGCGGAAATCGCCGCCGGTCGGCTGGTCATCGTCGCCGATGATCCATCCCGCGAGAATGAGGCAGACCTCGTCGGCGCGGCATCCCTCTGCACGCCAGAAATGGTCAATTTCATGGCCGTCCACGCCCGCGGTCTGATCTGCGCGCCGGTCACCGCCGAACGGGCCGAAGAACTCGACTTGCCGCAAATGACGCGGCGCAACCGGGAAGGCCACAAAACCGCCTTCACCGTCAGCGTGGACGCCGCCGAAGGCATCACCACCGGTATTTCCGCAGCCGACCGGGCGTTGACGATTCGCCTGCTGGCCGATCCACAGACCGGAGCCGATGCATTTGTCCAACCGGGCCACGTTTTCCCGCTGCAAGCGGTGCCGGACGGCGTGTTGCGCCGGACCGGCCACACTGAGGCGGCGCTGGACCTCACCGGACTGGCCGGTCTGCCACGCGCCGCAGTGATCTGCGAGGTGATGAATGACGACGGTACCATGGCCCGCGTCGGTCAGCTCGGTCCCTATCAAGAGCGCCACGCCCTGAAAGCATGCACGATTTCCCAGCTGATCGAGTACCGTCGGCGTTCGGAGAAACTCGTTTTCCGCGAGCAAACGATCAAGTTGCCGACAGACTTCGGCGAGTTCGACTGCCATCTCTACCGCATCAACACGGACGCCAGCCATCATCTCGCGTTGACCAAGGGCGAGATCGATCCCACCCAGCCCACGCTCGTGCGCGTCCACTCGGAATGCCTCACCGGCGATGTTTTTCAGTCCTGCCGTTGCGACTGCGGTGGCCAGCTTGCCGCTGCGTTGGAGCAGATTTCCGAAGAAGGCGGCGTGCTGCTTTACCTGCGCCAAGAAGGCCGCGGCATCGGCTTGCCCGCCAAAATCCACGCCTACAAGCTACAAGAAGAGGGATTGGACACCATCGAGGCCAATGAAAAACTCGGGTTTGGCTCCGACCTGCGCGACTACGGCATGGGCGCACAAATCCTCCATGACCTCGGCGTGCGGAAAATGCGTTTGCTCACCAACAACCCGAAAAAGGTCGTCGGACTGGAAGGCTACGGGCTGGAAATCGTCGAGCAAATGCCGATACGCCTGCCATCCAACCCTCACAACGAGAAGTATTTGGAAACGAAGCGCACGCGCATGGGTCACACCTTGTGACGCCCCATCAGAGGCGTTTTGTCGGCACGGGCAGCGGGGAGGATTGTTCCGCAGGAAGCACCCAATCTTGGGCCAACACGCGAGCAACCTCGAACTGCTTGTCCTCGCCCCCTTCGACGTGGCGAATTTCTAGCAACGCGCGGGTCGATTTTTGCCCATCGGAGAACATGCGTTTCAAAGCTTCAGCCTCGGGAGAGCCCTTGCGGCAGTAGGCTCGCATCAGGAAATCCAAGTCTGGGGAACTCATGCCGTAGCTGACCCACTTCGCCTCGTCGCTGAACGGCCCGTTGTAATAAAAATCCGGCGCCAGCGTCACGCGCACCACCGCATTGCCCGATCCCGGCGCGAGGATTTTTTCCCACGACGGTTTCACCACTCGGGCCAAGGCCTCGAAGTCCACCTGCCAGCGACCGCTTGAATCCGGAGTCAACAGGACAAGCCGTTGATGGATCGCGTGGTCGGCGGTCTTGAAATTGGCCACCACGCCTTCAAGCAGCATTTGTCGGCTGTCGATGCTGCTGAGCCACTGGCAACCGTCGAAGGTGCCATCCCGTTTGGGCAATTCCTCACAAAAATGGATCACCTCGCTGACGCTGGCAGATCCCATTCGGAAGAGTTTCTCCACCTGGTCGGGGTCGCGATTTTCCAACGCCTTTTCCACCAACATGATGGCCTCATCCTTGCTCGGTGAGGGAAACTGGGAAGCCACTTCGACTTCGGAGAGCGACCCTTCCATCGCAACCATCTCGCTTGCCACCGCAGACCGGCCTCGTTGAGCGACTGAAATCAGCCAGATGACCACCGCTCCTAACAAAACGGTCATCGCCACTCCGCCGAGAACCAAAGACAGCCACTTATGATCCTTATCCGGCTTGCCGCCCGAACGACCGCCTCGACGGCGGACACGTCCATCGCTGGATGCGGTTTCGTGCATGCGCCCCAACCGCCCCATGCCAAAAGAATCCTCACCGGCACGGGTATGACGGGACGCGATGTCCCGTTTGAAATCATTGGGATTCATCGAAGAAACGCGGGGGATGGAGGCACGGTGGCCTGTTGGGGGTTCATGAAAGCGAGGGACTTTCCTTGGGTTTCCTCAAACTAGGAAAATCCCGTCGCCGTGCGCAAGCCCAGAGAATCCAACAGAAATCACTCGAACTTGCGGTCGAAGGGAGCATCTCCCACCACCCAATCTTCTGCCACCACGCGAGTGATCTCCACTTGTCGCGAACCGCCACCCTCCACCCGTTTGATTTCCAGCACGGTACGGCTGGCGGGCACTTCGACGGCAGAAATTTGTCTCAACGCAGCAGCTTGAGGAGAACCCGACTTGAAGTAGCCGATGAGCACCTCGTCCGTGTCTGGCGAACCCATGCTCACGCACAGCCAATGGCCTTCTTCTACGAAAACGCCGTTGAAATAGTTATCCTCGGCGACGTAAACGCGGACCGTCGCCTGCTTCGCCTCACCGGAAAGGATGGCGTCCCAGCCGGGTTCCACTTGGCGAGAAAAGGCCGGAAAATCCACACGCCATTGCTCTTTTTCGTCCGGCACCAGCATGGCCATGCGGTTGCGAGGCGCCCCCGAGTGATCAAAGGCCACCACCACGCCATCCATGGTCAGGTCGTTGGCATCCATGCTGCCCATCCATTGGTAGCTGGTGATAAGGCCATCGCTCTGAGGCATGTTTTCGAGGAACGCGATGACCTCATCCGGCGTGGATTTCCCCATGCGGAAATACGTTTCCACCTGCTTCGGATCGCGGATTTCCATCGCCCCTTTGACCAACTTCAGGGACTCCTCTTCTCCGAGCGACTTGAAGCGTGATTTGACGCGAATCTCGCTGTCATCGCGCATCGCCGGCGCGACGGGAGTGGCCGTCGTCCGTTCCGTTTGGAAGGGCATCCCTTTCCAGATCGCGAATGCTAAACTGGCCATCGCCAAGGCACCGATGCGGACGGTCCATCGGTTGATCCTTTTGCGATGCTCCACGGACTGCTCCGGCACGCGTTTTCCCCGCCGTTTCGTGCGGCGCATGATGGGCAGAAACCACAACCGGATTTTGGAAATACGCCCCAGTCGAGCCGGGGCATCGCCCTTTTCGCGCTCCGGATGGACCGAGCGGACCGCGCGGCGTATGCGTTTGGATTTCATGGGGGGGAAGAAGGAAACGCTCAACGCGGGGTTAGCGTGACCCGCAGATCAGAATAGCGGTCATCCGGTCGGAACAGCCAACCCGGCTGGCGGTTGACCACGTCGTAGCCGGTCAGCATGAACTCGGGCAGCACCTGGTTGCTGTTCGGATCGTAGCCATTTTGCCCGGTGTAGTAGCCGCGCAGTCGGTATTCGAAATTGTTGTCGTAGCCGTAGCGGTGGCCCGGTGATCCGTTTTCCGGCAGGCGGTCGGGCACCTTCACCTTGTCCTCGCGCATCAGCACCAGCTTGGCGCGGCTCCACGCTTGGTTTGGCTTGCGGACGTAGCCCCAGAAGCGCGTTTTTTTCACGTAGTAACGACGGCCGTAAAAAAAATCCCCGCTCGGTTCGCTGGCGATCTGCGCATTTCTCGCCTCGACCGTCGGTCCGCCCATGTTGCCCGAGCCCATCGAGCTGGTGCCACATTGGGTCAGAAAAGTGCAGGAAATGCCCAGCAGGAGTGGCTTCAACAGGTGGCGGATCATGTGGGCGGCAGCCTAGGGACGCCAACCCGCCTTCCGCAAGTGCGGAACCGGAACCGTGTGCCAAATCGCGGATTTCCCGGCTTGGCAGTTTCCCTCCTTCGCGGCGAGCATCCCGCCATGTCACGCATCCTCATCACCTTGGGCGACCCCGCCGGCATCGGCCCCGAGGTCATCGCCAAGGCGCTCGCCTCCGGCCAAATCCCGACGGGTCATGAAATCACCGTGCTTGGCGACAGCACAGCCGGCACGCTCGGCGCACCCGATGCCCGTTCCGCCGCCGCAGCGCTCGCCGCGTTGGAGCAATCCGTGGCCGCCCTGAAATCCGGTACCGCCGACGCCGTCGTCACCGGCCCGGTTTCCAAAGAAGGACTGCAGGCGATCGGCTTCCCCTTTCCCGGCCAAACCGAGTTCTTTGCCGATGCCTTCGGGCTGGAAAACTACGGCATGCTGCTCACCGGCCCCACGCTCACCGTCGGACTCGCGACCATCCACGAACCACTCGCCCGCGTCCCCGAGTTGCTCACCGCCGAGGCCATCGTCCGCATCGGCCGCCTCACCGCGGAGTTCCTGCGCCGTCGCGGCATCGCCTCCCCCCGCATCGCCGTGGCCGGATTGAATCCCCACGCCGGCGAAAACGGCTCATTCGGCGATGAAGAAACTCGCATCATCGCCCCGGCGATCCGGGAATTGAATGCCACCGGACTGGCCCTTTTCACCGGCCCCGCCGTGCCTGATGCCATTTTCCGCGATGCCTCGCTCGGTCTTCACGAGGCGGTCCTTGCGATGTACCACGACCAAGGTCTCATCCCGTTAAAGCTGCTCGATTTCGACTCGGCGGTGAATGTCACGCTCGGCTTGCCGAAACCGCGCACTAGCCCGGACCACGGCACCGCCTTTTCCATCGCCGGAAAAAACCTCGCCGATCCGTCATCCATGATCGCCGCCATCCGCCTCGCCTGCGAACTCGCCTAGACGGCCACTAACAATCTGCGGCTTCGCCCAGAATTCGCGCTTGATCGAAGTCGTAGGCCGTCAGTTCTAGCAGCACGCGTCCACCCACCGCGAATTCCGCCCCCGCCTCGGTCAATGGCTTCGAAAGGTGCGCGAGGATGTGCTTCCCGTTAGGAAGACTCACTCGGTAGAGAACAGGATTGAGTTTTTCCAGCAGGGTCCCCTGCGTGTGAATCGTGGCGTCCGGCATGGCGTGCCGCAGGTTCTACGGCATCCACCGCGAGGGGCAAGCCTGCTTCCATTCCTACCGTCCGCGATTTTCCCCATGACCGAGGTGCTGGCTTGACGACCCGCCCGTGACCTTCATCATCCCGCCGGGATACTCACCAACCTGCGGGTTGGTAAATCCCCGTTCTATCCATCCGAATTCCCCGCCATGAACCTCCGTTTTTCCACCGCATTCGCCGCAATGGGATGCATCCTGCTCGCCTCCTGCTACCCGTACAACGAGAACCGGGGCAGAAAAGAAACCGGCAAACCTCCGGAAAAATCCGTTTCTTCCCCCGATCAGCAGAAAATCCAAGCTCAGCGCGACAAGCTGAAGCAGGACGAGCTGAAGAAGAAAGAAACCGAAACCCTGCCGTCCGAAACCGTCGGCAATGGCAGCGGTGAAGCCACCACCACCGATCCCGGCGCATCCACCACCCCGGACACCACGCCTAAACCCACCGCCGAGAAGAAGCGCGACTACGCCTTCGCCAGCAAGGTGCCCGGCAAGGAAGGCTTCGTTTTCAGCCCCTACAACAACAAGATCATCGACGTGCGTGACATGCCCAGCGGCACCCTCGTCTCGGACCCAACCTATCCTGAGTCCGAGAAAAAGTACTTCCGCGTGCCCTGAGCACTCCGCGATTCCCGGCAGACCTCACCAGGAAAACCTACCGGGTCCGGAGCACCGGACCCGGTTTTTTGCCATTCATGAAGACCGACTTTCCTAAAATCACCATCCTCGGCGGCGGCCTGCTCGGCGGCTCCATGGCCCTCGCCCTCGCCAAACTCGGCGAACCGCCTGTCGTCCACCTCTGGGCGCGCAAGCAAGAAACGGTGGACGCCGCGAAGGAACTCGGCATCCCCGGCGTGACCCACGACCTCGCCGAAGCGATCCAAGACGCCAATCTCTTGATCCTCGCCGTGCCTGTCGGCTCCATGGCCGCGCTCGTCAGCGACTGCCTGGCTGCCGGCCTGCCTGACAACTGCCTGATCACCGACGTCGGCAGCGTGAAACGCGTGCCGCACCGCAAGCTCGCCCCGTTGCTCAAGGACCGTAACATCCGCTTCATCGGCAGCCACCCCATGGCCGGATCCGAACGGAATGGCCTCAGCGCCGTGAGTGCCACGCTGTTCGAAAATGCCGCTTGCCTTCTAACCAATGATGACGCGGCTCCGGCTGAAATGGCCGCCGCGCTTGAACGTTTTTGGAAAACCATCGGTTGCCGCACCTCGTGGATGTCGGCTTCCATCCACGACGAACTTGTCGCCCGCATCAGCCACCTGCCCCACATCGTCGCGGCGAGCGCGGCGCGCGTCTGCCTCAAGGACCCGTCCGAAGGCAAGTTCGGCGGCGGCGGTTTGCGCGACACCACTCGCGTCGCCGCTGGCAATCCGACCATGTGGGCGGAAATCGTCATCGAGAACCGCCAAGCACTCATCGGCCTGCTGGAGGAAACAATTTCCGACCTCGGCGAAATGGTCCGCCACCTCGAGGACGTGGATCAGGAAAAAGCCCGCCAATGGCTGGTGACCGCCAAGCAACGCCGCGATCCACTCAACAAGTTTTGTTAGTTTCTAGATCCCTTCCCATGTCGGAATTCCGAGTCAAAGCCATATCCAAGCTCCACGCTGAGTTCAGCGTTCCAGGAGACAAAAGCATGTCCCACCGCGCCGCCATTCTCGGCGGGCTTTCCAACGGCACCTGCACCGTCCGCAACTTCCTCCCCAGCGAGGACTGCGTGAACACGCTCAACGCCATGAAGGCGCTCGGCGCCCCGCACGAGGTGCTCGACGAACTCCCCGGCTACGGCCCGGTGAACCTGCGCATCCACGGCCAGTCGATGAAACTCACCGCTCCTGCTGCGCCCATCGACTGCGGCAACGCCGGCACCGGCATGCGCCTGCTCGCCGGATTGTTAGCCGGACAGACGTTCACCAGCGAACTTTTCGGCGACGCCTCGCTTTCGTCCCGCCCCATGGGCCGCATCACCGATCCGCTCGGACAGATGGGCGCGAACATCGAAACCCTCGGCGAAAAACCCGGCTGCGCGCCACTGCGCATCCACGCCGCGAAGCTCAAGCCCATCACCTATCAGATGCCGATGGCCAGCGCCCAAGTGAAGAGCGCTATCTTGCTGGCCGGCATGTTCACCGAAGGCACCACCACCGTCACCCAACCCGCCGAAACTCGTGACCACACCGAGCGCATGCTCGCGTCGTTCCAAGTAACCACGCGCCGCGACGGCAATGCGATCTCCCTCATCGGCGGCCAAGTCCCCGAATCCTGCGATTTCACCGTGCCCGGCGACATTTCAAGCGCTGCGTTCTGGCTGGTCGCCGCCGCCGCACTGCCCGGCTCGCGCTTGTTGCTCAAAGACGTCGGCCTCAACCCGACCCGCACCGCCATCCTGAAAGTGCTCAGCCGCATGGGCGCGCACATGACCGAGATCGTCCACAATTCCGGCGGCGAACCCATCGGCAACATCGAGATCCACGGCGCGGAACTCACCGGCACCGTGATCACCTTGGATGAAATTCCTAACCTCATCGACGAGATCCCCGTCATCGCAGTGGCCGCCGCGCTCGCCAAGGGCAAGACCGTCATCCGCAACGCCAAGGAACTCCGCGTCAAGGAAACCGACCGCATCGCCACCACCGTCAACGGCCTGCGCGCCATGGGTGCCGAGGTGGATGAGTTCGAGGACGGCATGGAAATCACCGGCGGAAATCCTCTTCACGGTGCCACCATCGACAGCTTCGGCGACCACCGCATCGCCATGGCCTTTGCCATCGCCGGCCTCTTCGCCAAGGGCGAGACCGTGATCAAGAACACCGAGTGCGTGAACACGTCCTACCCCGGATTTGCCCATCACCTCGACGCGATCCGTCACGAGCGTTCGCTTGCTTCCGATTTCAACCTTCCCACCGTTTCTATCGCGTGAGCCAGGATTCCCCTTCCCAAAAACGATTTGCCATCGCCATCGACGGCCCCGCCGCGTCCGGTAAAAGCACACTCGCCCGCGAGCTCGCCCGCCGCCTCGGCCTCGTCATGGTCAACTCCGGTGCCATGTACCGCGCCGTCACGTGGAAGGTGCTTCAGGAGAAAATCGATCCCGCAGACACGGACGCCGTCGTCGCCCTGTTAGCTCGCATCGACATCCAATGCGGCGAGTCCGGCATGGAGTCCACCATCACCATCGACGGCGTGGATCCCGGCAGTGAATTGCGCGCCGAGTCCATCAACGCCAACGTTTCCGCGATCTCTGCCATTCCTGAGGTGCGCGATCTTCTCGTCGCCCTGCAACGCCAGTATCTCGACCACACCAGCATCATCATGGAAGGCCGTGACATCGGCTCCGTCGTCTTCCCCGACACTCCATTCAAGATCTACATCGACGCCAACGAAGCCGTCCGCGCCGCTCGCCGCAGTGGCGATGGCGAGGTCGATTCCGTGGCGAAACGCGACGCCGCCGACAGCCAGCGCGCACACGCCCCGCTGGTGATGGCCGAGGGCGCGGTCCTGCTAGACACCTCGGACCACACCATCGAGAGTGGCGTGCAAGCTGCTCTTGCCATCCTCAGGCAACAGGGCCTGCCGGAAACCCCGCTTTCGAAATTTTGAAACCTAACACCACGATGCGCTGGGTCTATTGGCTCGGCTGGATGGCATTCGGCGCGGCCTTCCGCACCCTCTTCGGGCTTCGCATCAAGGGCCGTGAAAACCTCATCACCGAGGGGCCCGTCCTCGTCGCCTCGAATCACCAGAGCTTTCTCGATCCGCCGCTGATCGGAAACCTCTATCAGACCGAGATGGTCTTCCTCGCCCGCAAGACGCTCTTTGTCGGCTTTTTCAAATGGCTCTATCCGCGCTGGAATGCCATCCCCGTCGACCAAGACAGGCCGGACATGAGCAGCCTGAAAACCATCATCCGCAGGCTCAAGGAAGGCCATCGCGTGCTCGTCTTTCCCGAAGGTGCCCGCACCCTCGACGGCGAGATCGGTGAAGCCGCGCCCGGCATCGGCCTCATCGCCGCCAAGTCCGGTGCCGTCGTCCAACCGGTCCGCATCTCCGGTGCGCGCGAAGCACTGCCCCGCGGCTCGGCCCGCATTCGCTTCGCCCGCATCACGGTGAATGTCGGCGCGCCCATCCGTTTCACCCCCGAAGAACTCCAAGCTGCTAGCGGCAAGGAAGGCTACGAGCGCATCACCGCCCGCATCATGGGGGCCATCGCCGCGCTTTGAATCCATCCGCGTGAAACTCCGCGGGCATGCGCCCCACCTGCGG
Organism: Verrucomicrobiota bacterium; assembly: GCA_040387215.1. Lineage (GTDB taxonomy): Bacteria > Verrucomicrobiota > Verrucomicrobiia > Verrucomicrobiales > Akkermansiaceae > Luteolibacter. The sequence goes on from JAZKEG010000017.1 coordinate 42,054, forward strand.
CTGCAACCTGATTCCCTTTGCGCTTCCCGCGTTGTCCCGTAGTCTGCGGCCTCGCGTGATCGAAGTTCATTTTCAAAGAGGCCTGCACCTACCGGAACTCGACCTGTGGTTGGACCCATGGGATGCGAAACCTCGCGCCTTCGTCTCTCACGCCCACGCCGACCACTTCGCCCGCCACGAGTCCGCGCTGTGCTCAGACGTCACCGCTCTGCTCGTCCGCAAGCGCTTCCACCTCGCCGAATCGCGGATTGAACCGGTTTCCTTCCACGTTCCCATCGTCCGCGATGGATTCCGCCTGCGCCTTCTCCCCGCTGGCCACATCTGCGGCTCGGCGATGCTCCACGTCACTCGCATCAAGGACAACGCCAGCCTGCTTTACACTGGCGATTTCAAAACCCGCCGTGGCCGCACTTCCGAGGCCGTCAATTTCCTCAGCGCGGACACCCTCATCCTGGAAACCACCTTCGGCCTGCCGAACTTCGAGTTTCCTAACATCATGGAAGTCGAGGCCGCCATCCTCCGCTTCGTCAACGACGCGTTCACCGATGGCGACACGCCCGTCTTGTTAGGCTACTCCCTTGGCAAAGCCCAAGAAGCGCTCGCCCTACTCACCGAGCACGGCATTCCCGCGCTGCTCCACCCAGCGGTCGCCGCGATGACCACCGCCTGCCGTGAAGCCGGGCGCGAGGAATTGCCATTCCCCGTCGAGTTCGAAGGGCATGCGCCGCCCGGTCACGTGGTCATCATGCCGCCCAACGCCGTGCGTTCGAAACTCATGCGCGGGCTGAAATCCAAACGCATCGCCATGCTCACCGGATGGGCACTGCAACCGGGATCAAAATATCGCTATCGCGTTGACGAGGTCATCCCGCTTTCCGACCACGCCGACCATCCTGGGCTGATGGAATGCATCAAGCGTGTCCGTCCCAAACGCGTCCTAACGGTGCATGGTTTCGCCCATGAGTTCGCCGCAGAACTTCGCAGCCGTGGCATGGACGCGTGGTGCGCCATGGGCGGTGACCAGCTCGAACTTTCCATCAACCAAGCCGCCCAACGGACCAGTGCCAACGCCACCCGTGCCGTCCGCGCGATCTGTCCGTTGGCCGATTTCGGCGACCTCTGCCGCTTGGTCGGAGAAACCAGCAGCCGCGTCGCGAAATCCGAGTTTCTTGCCAACTACCTCAAAGGCTTAGAAAACGACGATGCCCTGCGCCTCGCCGCGGTTTGGCTCACCGGCGAAGCGCTGCCGCGCAAAGCGGGCCGCCGCCAACTCCATGTCGGCTCCGCCACCATTCGCCGCGCGCTGCTGTCCATTCCTAACGTCCGTGAGGAACGCTATCGCGAAATTTCCCTCGCCCAAAACGACACCGCCCGCACCGCTCGGCTCGTCCTGCAAGAAATCCATGTCAAACCCGAGCCGCTCGATCTGCTCGGACTGGCCAATTTCTTCAACACGCTCGCCTCTTCGAACGGATCACTCGACCGCATCGCCCTGCTCGCCAGTCGCCTCGCCACGCTCCATCCGGTCGAAGGAGAAACCGTGATCAAACTGCTCACGGGCGACCTGCGCATCGGCCTCAAGGAAGGGCTTGTCGAAGACGCCATCGCGGCGGCCTTCAACGCGGATGCAGCCGACGTCCGCCACGCTCACATGCTCACGGGCGACATCGGCTCCACCGCGCTGTTAGCCCGCCAAGGAACGCTTCAAACCGCCTCACTGCGACCGCTCGTCCCGGTGAAATGCATGCTCGCCTCGCCGCTGGAACGCGACGCCGGTGACAACACGCCGTTGTTCGAGAAACTGCCCTTCGCTCCACCGTTTTGGTTAGAACCGAAATACGACGGCATCCGCGCCCAACTCCACAAGATCGGCAACGACGTCGCTGTCTTCTCCCGCGACCTCCGCCCGCTCGACAACGAGTTCCCCGACCTGCTCGCCGCTGCCAAAAAACTGCCCGGCGATTTCATCCTCGACGGTGAGCTCATCGCCTACGCCGAAGGCCGCAAGCTCGGTTTCGCCGATCTCCAAAAGCGCCTCGGTCGCAAAAAGGCGGACGGCGATTTGTTTCTATCCGAAGGGAATCAGGATCACGGCGTCCCGCTGCGCTTCATCGCCTTCGACCTGTTATGGCATGATGGCACCGACCTGCTGGATCAGCCGCTGCTCGACCGCCGCACCCAGCTCGAAGCACTTAACCTAGCAGCTCCTTTCGAGGCCATTCCCCTGCTCAGCGCCGACGACACCTCGCAGATCGCCGAGCTTTTCAAACAATCCCTCACCGATGGCCACGAAGGCCTAATCGCCAAGGACCCCGAAAGCCACTACTCGCCTGGCCGCCGTGGCAAGTCGTGGATCAAGCTCAAAGGCGTGATGCCCACCCTCGACTGCGTCGTCGTCATCGCCGAGCAAGGCCATGGCAAGCGCTCCGACGTCCTTTCCGATTACACGTTTGCCGTCCGCGACGAAGAGTCCGGCCAACTGCGCGTCCTCGGCAAAGCCTACAGCGGCCTAACCGATGACGAGATCGAAGAACTCACCGAGCATTTCACCCGCCGCACGCTGCGCAAGGAACGTCGCAAGCATCACGTCGAGCCAGACATTGTGCTAGAAATCGCGTTTGACGCCATTCGTCCATCCCCGCGCCACGACTCCGGCCTTGCCCTGCGCTTCCCTCGTATCCAAGCAATCCGTCGCGACAAAACCCTCGCCGACATCGACACCCTCCGCTCCGCGCAAGCGCTTCTCTGATCGTAAGCCATTCTCCCGGCTAGCCTCACTCGCCGCCCTTGAGCTTGGGATCAATCCCATACTGCTTGGCAAAAGCTTCGCCCGCAGCCGCATCGCGTCTCGGCCATTCCTGATAGATCACTTCCAACGTCGATTGCCTTTCCTTGCCTTCCGGCAGGCGCAGCGCCCACTGCACGGCCACTTGCGGTTCGTATTCGGCCACGGTCTCGGCGTACGTCGCGACGGCAGCATCCTTCGCTGGCCCCTCGGGCGCAGCGGCCAACCATTGACCGGCGGCTAGGTAATCTTCCTGCGTCCATTGACCGATCAGGCTGTCAGCGCCATCTCGTGCCGCCGCTTCCGGCAGGTTTTGCCCCATCCAGGCTATCCATTTGCCCGTGTCCTCGCCCGTGTTGAACCACGACAAGCCCCCGGCAAAGGCCGCGCTTTCCTCTGGCGTTAGATTTGCCTCCTGCATCCACGCCGTGACCTGGTCGAAGCCTTCGTTCGAGAGGTCACGCCCCATGGATTCCAGCGCCTCGGCCATCGCTGCCTTGCTGTCCACCGTGCCTGATAGATTCGCCAAATGACTGCGCAACGCTTCGATCACCGCGGTCCGCTTTTCAGGCCCTTCCGCCGTTTCCACCACGGCGGCGATCGCGGCCTCGGGATCCTCCAGCTTCATTTCCGCCATCAAGCGCAGCGCCAAGCCCGCATCGGTCAACGCAGCTCCGGCGAGGATGTTGCGCCGCGCCTCTTCATCCGCGATGTCTGGATGCGCGGCTTCGTTTGCATTCACCCATGCCAGCGCCGCTGACGGATCCTGCTTCGCCCACAGCCGCAGCGAGGAGGCCACGGCATCCAGCCCGACAATCCCATCCCCTAACAAATCGGCCGACTCGGCGTAAAGCGCCAGCGCCGCCGCCGGATGATCCTCACCCAGCACCATGATGGCGACACCCATCATGTTCGAACGACTTTCGAGCGAAAGCGACGTGTCATCGCGCAGTCCAGAAATCACCCGCTTGAGGTTCGCGGCATCCAGCTTCATCAGCCGGTTCATGAGCTCCATCGCCCGGGCGTCGAAATCCTCGTCTTCCTTGCCGGACTTGGCCTGGGCTTCCATCTCGCGCGCGAAACCGATGAGTGCGGCCGTCATCGACTTCGCCTCGGCACCGCCTTCGTCGCGTTGGCGTTTGGTGATCCGCGTTTCCAAGCCAGCGAACTTGTCCGCCAGACCGAGGCGGCTGGCTTTTTCAACGAGCGCCTGCTGAGCCACCGTCAACTCACCCAACTGCTTTTGATGCCTGCCGCCCATAATCCCGCCGATGACGAGAATGGCAAGAGTGGCTGCTAGAGAGAACTTCGTGGATTGGGTCATTTCAACTCATCGAGAAAGGGTTGCCGCAGTTGCGGGTCGGAGATCTTGTTAATCAGCGCTTGCGCCTCTTCCAAGTTCGAGTGCGCCGAGTAGCCTTGGAGGAAAGCGACCAGCACCGCGTCGTTGCCTGTGCTTTGCTGATAGCGCAGCACCAACTCCGCCGCTTGGTCGTAGTTGAAATCGCCACCATCCTGCGCCGCTTCCGCCAGCGCCTTGCCGGTGATGGTGTTGGATTGCCCCGGAGCCTGCACGTCCAGCCACGTCCGCAGCGCGTCCACCGTGCTTGCATTGATTTCGCCATCCTCGCCTAACACCTCAAGCTGGCTCGCCGCTGCCTGGCGGGCGGACACCGCGCGCTCGTCTGGCGTCGCTTGCACCGCGTCGAGGAAATCGGAGACCTTCTGATAGTCACCTCCGTTTTCCACCAATTGAGTGGCGATGTTCGCAAACGACCCCGGCCGCTCGTCCGCCGGAACCAACTGCCTCACCAACGCCGCGTAATCTTTGCGCGCGTTCGGCGCAAGATCGGTGAAGGGCAGTTGCTCCAGCACCTCGCGACGCTGGTCCTCCGGCAATGCCAACAGCCGCCGCCCCGCTGCTGCTAGATCCGACGTCAGCAGTTCGGGTAAAATTCCCGCCTCAAACATCGCCCGCATCTCGCTGCGTCCATCAAGCGAACGGCTTTCAAATTTCCCTGCCGCGATCTGCCGATCAAACCACGCCGTGGCCGCCGCCGGGTCGTTCTTCGCCCATTCCCCAAACGCATCCCCGAGCTGCCAACCTATCCCATCCGGATCGGCTTCGATCTGATCGACGAAGCGGTCCAGCGCGTAAGGCGTGTCCTTTTTCGCCAACTCCGCAACGATCATGGAGACCATTTCCGCCCGCTCCGCAGGGCTTAGCTCTAGCAGATCGATCTCATCCAACGCCGCGATCAGCTCGTCGCGCGTCATCAATTTCAGCCGCTGCTGGAGATCCATCACCGCACGCAATTTCTCCGCCTCTCCTCCGGGCGCAGTGGCAGAAATTTTCCCCGCCACGTCCTTCCATGCGATGGCCGCGCTCATGGTGGCCGCGGAAATTTTACCTAGCTTGGACGACTTCGGCGCGCTCACCAGCCGCCCTTCTTCCTCGCGGAGGATGCGGCGCATCTCGCGGTTGTCCTGTTCCATCACGTGGACGGCCTGCGTCTGGCGGACATTCCAGATGCCGATCACGGCAAGCGCCAGCAAGGGCGGGATGAATGGGATGATTTTCAAGGGACGAAGAGTTCGCTGCATGGTCATGATCCGTCAAGGCGGACGAGTTGGCCCGGGCGGCACCAATCCGTCTCCCCTATAAAGCCGTGCTTCCCCTGTTTGTCGGTTCCTGAAATGAATCTCGGCCATGCGTTTGTTCCTCCAGCTTTCCACCGCCGCACTCGCCGCCATCCTCCTCGCGTCCTGCGGCACGACGTCCTCCTCCTCACCCGCCAACCTCGGCCGCAGCGAATACGGCCACCGCCCTGGCCCAAAAGGATTTAAAACCGTCATCATCGACGCCGGCCACGGCGGCAAGGACAGCGGAGCGGTCAGCTCCACCACCAGCCAACGCGAAAAAGACCTCGCACTCGACACCGCGAAACGCATCGCCAACAACCTCAGCCGCGACTTCAAGGTCATCATGATGCGCTCCGGCGACTCCTTCATCGACCTCGACGACCGCGTGCTGCGCGCCAACCAGCACGGCGGTGCCATCCTTGTTAGCATGCATTACAACAGCGGCCCATCCCGCCTGCGCGGTCCAGAAACGTACTATTGGCGCGTCGATAGCCACGGCCTTGCGGTGCGCTGCCAGCAAGCGATGGCCGGCGTCAGCCCATCAGAAAGCGGCAACCGCGGCCTCGTCCGCCGCCGCATCCGCCTCACCCGCAACCCGGAAATCCCCAGTGTCCTGCTCGAAGGCGGCTACCTCAGCAACCCGTCCGAAGCTCGCCTCGTCAGCGAACCGGCCTACCGCCAAAAACTCGCCAACGCCATCGCCGCCGCCATCCGCACCCAAGCCGCCGTCGGCGATGCGGGCACCGGCCCCTTGCCCGCGCCGATCAACGCACCGCCCAGCCGCCCGACGGACGCGGCAGAGTGAGCGGCTGTCACTAGGCGAATCGCCGCTTGGTATATCATCTGCTTTTCGCCGCTGCCGGGAAGCACGGCCGTGCGGGGCAAATCGTGCACGGACGGAAGCCCGCGAGCTTCCGTCTATCCTGCCGTCATGCCGAAATCCAGCCGCGAAACCCTCGGAGTCCTTCCATCCCTCGAAGTGCTGCCCTTTTTCGCGGAAGAATTTCAAAAACCTGACGCTACCAGTGCGACAGATTTCCAACTCCAGACCTTTGCCAGCTACGGCGAAATCGCGCGCAAGCTGCTGACCCGCCAACTCACGGCTGGCGTCCTGCCGTGGGAAATTTTTGTCGCTGACGTGCTTGCCCTGCCTGGCCAGCGCAACCTTTGGAAAATCACGATTTTCGTCAACGCTTGCCCTACCGAACTGGTTCTCTGCGACCGCCTTCACAAAGCATTCTATCCGACCAAACTGGGTGCCCGCCCCAAGCTGCCGACACGCCTCACCGTCGGCATCGAAAGCCAGAACTCGCTCACCAAACTTCAAGCGCTCGACTGGCTGAGCCACTGGAAAGGCGGCTCCGCCATCGACCTGCAATTCAAGATGCTGCCGGTGGATTTGATGATGCAGGCGCTCGAGGCCGACGCGCTGGACGCGGTCATCGCCGCCGCACCTTGGGGCATGCACGCGGAGTCCGCCGGATTCGGCAAACGCGACCCACGCTTCGTGCCTGGAAAATCCTCGCAGTTGCTCGTCATGGCGAGCCAAAAGGAAATCCACGACCACCACCCCGGGTTGTCGCAAGAAATCCTCCGCACCCTCGCCACCGCACGCGCCGACCTTGCCACGCCTAACGGGTTTCTCCATGCCTCATCCACCATGGCCAAGCGCGGCAAACCGGTGCTGCCCCATGATGATCTCGCCCTCGCCGCCGCGCTCCACGATTTTCCCTCTTTGAATCACGACCGCACGCCCGATCTTCCCACCATCGTCGCCGGTCTGCTTGCGCTAGACGCCCAAGCCTTCCTCCCGCCCCAAGTCGCCGCGAACGAACAAACCGCCCGTCTCTTGCTGCCGGGCTGAACCTTCTCAGATCCGCTTTTCGCGAAATGTTGGCGAAACGGTCTGCCCCAAGGAACAGCAGACTCCGATCCGCCGGAGTCTATGAAAAGCAACAGGCCCAGATGGCCATCCGCCATCCAGCCCATTCTAACCGCCATCTCCCGCGGACAGCATCCGCGTTTCTAGCAGACTCAAGAAAACCTCTGCCACCCACGTCAGCGGGCGCTGCGGTGACCACCACGCACAACAAGTCCGGCGAATGACTACGCCGGGCAATTTCAGCCTCACCAGCGACCCATCCGCCACCGCGTCGGCCGCCGCTAGGTTCGTTAGAAAAGCAATCCCTTGGCCATTCCGCGCCAACCCACTCGCCGCCGCCGCATCCGGCACCATCCATTTCTTGATGCGCCCCGCCGCGCCTGGCTCCATTTGCCGCGCCAACGACTCGCTCACAAACGCATCCGGCAGGATGCACAGGAATCGCCGCAACTCCGCCGGCGTGACCCGCGATTTTTGCCCCAGTTCGTGGAAAGGAGCGACGTGCGCATGGAACTCTTCCACCAGCAAATCTCGCCTCACCATTTCACGCGGCACCCGGTGCGCATGGTCGATTTCAAAATCCAGCTTCCCCACCGCGCCGCCTTCTTCGCGGAGGATCATTTCCAAATCCGCAGCAGGAAAGCATTCGTGAAACGTCGACAACACGCCGGCCCGCACTAGATCAGTTAGGCCGACTGGCAGACGAAACACCAAGCTTTCCTGCCGCCCGTGCGTCGCTGCCAGCTCGTGCTTGATCGCCGCCATGCGCACCAGCATGTCCTCGACCATGGGCAGCAACCGCATCGCTGCGCCCGTCGGCGTCACTTGAGGTCCGCTGCGCCGGAACAACGCGCAGTCGAGATCTTCCTCCAGCGCCTTCATCGCATGACTCACCGCCGACGGACTCACCGTCAAAATCTGCGCCGCCGCCGCAAAGCTTCCCTCTTTGACCGACACATAAAACATCTGCAGCCGCTTCGAATCCATGATTCCGGCATCAATCACCGGCAACTTTTCCGGCTCACACCGGCTATCGTGAATTTCATTCAACATGGCTGACGTCAGCGGCATGAGCAAAGCGCATGCCAAGCAAGCCTGCCCGCTCATGTCCACGGGCTAACAATCCACCTGTCGTGCATCGCGCAATCCCGCCCACGGTGAATCGATTTCAAGAGAGGTTTCCACCTCATGGCATGGCCGGTGCAAGTCTCTGATGCGGACCGGAAAGCAATCATCCCGACCCCCTTCCGGTTCCCTGAAACGAGTCATCACCATGAAACTAAAAGCAATCGCACATCCCCTGTTGAAGGTCGCCTGTGTGGCCCTGACCGCGGCTTCCGCCATGGCCCAGAAACCGCCCACGGCGGAGGTCAACACCACCGGTCTCGCCGTCACTGACGACACCGTCACGGTTGGCCAGCTCCACTCCGCCACCGGCACCATGGCCATTTCCGAAACCGGATCCATCCAGGCCGAGCAACTCGCCATCGACCAGATCAACGCCGCTGGCGGGGTTCTCGGACGACAGATCAAGGTCATCAAGGAGGACGGCGCGAGCGATTGGCCGACCTTCGCGGAAAAGGCCAAGAAGCTGCTCGTCAGTGACAAGGTCGGCACCGTCTTCGGTTGCTGGACCTCCGCCTCCCGCAAAGCCGTGCTGCCGGTTTTCGAAAAAGAGAACGGCATGCTTTATTACCCGACCTTCTACGAGGGCCTCGAACAATCGAAGAACGTGATCTACACCGGCCAGGAAGCGACCCAGCAGATTCTTGCGGGTCTCGACTGGATCGCCAAAGAGAAGAAGGCCAAGACCTACTACCTCGTCGGCTCCGACTACATCTGGCCACGCACGTCGATGAAGATCGCCCGCAAGCACATCGAGAATGTGCTCAAGGGCAAGGTCGTCGGTGAAGAGTTCTACGCGCTCGGCACCACTCAGTTCGGCTCCCTCATCAACAAGATCAAGTTGAAGAAGCCGGACGTCATCTACGCCGCCGTCGTCGGTGGATCGAACGTTTCCTTCTACAAGCAACTCGCGGCCGCCGGCATCAACAGCAGCAAGCAAACGCTGCTTACCATCTCGGTGACCGAGGACGAAGTGCTGGGCATCGGTGGTGAAAACCTCGCGGGCTTCTACTCTGCGATGAAGTACTTCCAGAGCCTCGACAATCCGAACAACAAGGCCTTCGTGGCCGCGTTCAAGGAGAAGTATGGTGCGGACAGCGTCATCGGCGATGTCACCCAAGCGGGCTATCTCGGCCCATGGTTGTGGAAGGCAGCGGTTGAAAAAGCTGGCAGCTTCGACATCGACAAAATCGCTGAGGCATCCCCTGGCCTTGAGTTGACCACCGCCCCAGAAGGCTACGTCAAGCTTCACCCGAACCACCACCTCTGGAGCAAGCTGCGCATCGGCCAATGGCAAAAAGATGGCCAAGCCAAGGTCCTCTACGAATCCGAGCTGATCGAGCCCGATCCATTCCCGAAAGGCTATCAGTAAGATTTCCGGCTCGTTCTGAGCCCATCCTATACCCGGAGGGCCGGGTAGTTTCCGGCCCTCCATCCTTTTTCACGATCATCCTTCCGCCACTTTCTAACCACCATCTCTTATGGGAGAATACACCAGCGAGGAATTACAAAGCATTTTCATCATGCAGGGCTTTTCTGGCCTGAGCCTGTTCAGCGTCCTGCTGCTCATGGGACTCGGCCTGGCCCTCATCTTCGGCCAGATGGGCGTCATCAACATGGCCCACGGCGAGTTCATGGCACTTGGTGCCTACACCGTTTACTACTGCTCCCAGCTCACCGAAAGCTATGCTCCCTTGTTCGGGCCCTACTATTTCATTGTCGCCATCTTCATTGCCTTCGCTGTCTGTGCGCTGCTCGGTGCGCTGGTGGAATGGTTGATGATACGACACCTTTACCACAGGCCGCTCGACACCTTGTTAGCGACCTGGGGACTCAGCCTGATTCTCCAACAAACTTACCGCTCCATCTTTGGCGCGCGTGAAGTCACCCCCACGCTGCCCGAATGGCTGATGGGATCCTACTCTCCCAAGGAAGGCCTCGACATCCCCATCAATGGCATGTTCGTCCTCGGCCTCTCCATCATCGTCACCATCGCACTCCTCGCCTTCCTCTATCGATCGAGCTTCGGCCTGCGCCTCCGCGCCACCGTCCAGAACCGCAAGATGAGCGGTGCTGTCGGCATCAACACCGGCAAGGTGGACCGCCTCGCCTTCGCCCTCGGATGCGGCATCGCTGGCATCGCCGGAGCAGCCTTCACCACCATCGGTTCTACCGGACCGGACAGCGGCAGTCGCTACATCGTGGATGCCTTCCTCGTCGTCGTCGCCGGTGGTTCTGCTAGCTTGCTCGGATGCGTCGCCTCCGCCTTCGGCATCGCCCAAGCCCAGTCCATCCTCGAGTTCTTCATGGAAGGCACCAAGGGCAAGGTCGCCACGCTGTTGGTCATCGTCGTCGCCCTGATGATACGCCCACAAGGACTCTTCCCGAGCAAGGTCCGCGGCCATTGAAACACGCTAACAGAACATTATCATGCCACTCTTCTTTCGAACCTTGTTCAAGTCCCGCGGTGAGGCCATCGCCTTCGGCAGCTTCCTGTTCCTCTTGCTGATCATCCTGCCGTTAGCCCTGCCGGTGTTCCGCCTCAACCTTGTTGGGAAATACCTCAGCTTCGGCTTCGTCGCCATCGGCCTGGTCCTGCTCTGGGGCCGCTGCGGCGTCCTCAGCCTTGGCCAAGGGGTTTTCTTCGGACTCGGCGGCTACTGCATGGCCATGTTCCTGAAACTGGAAGCCTCGGACCCGGTTTCCACCGCCATCCAAACCACGCCCGGCATCCCGGATTTCATGGACTGGAATCAGATCACGAAACTGCCCGCCTACTGGGAGCCCTTCCACAGCCTGCCGTTCACCATTTTCGCAGTGTGTGTGCTGCCCGCCGTGGTCGCCTTCATCATCGGCTGGGCGATGTTCCGGAGAAAAGTCGGCGGCGTCTATTTCGCCATCATCACCCAAGCCATCGCGCTGATCATGTCGCTCGGCATCGATGGCAACCAAGGCTACACCGGCGGACGCAACGGCATCACCGACCTGCGCACCCTGCTCGGCTGGGACATCCGCAGTGAAAGCGCCCAGATGATCCTCTACTTCCTCTGTGTGGTGCTGCTCTTCACCGTCGCACTCGGCGCGAAATACATCATCAACACTCGCCTTGGCCGCGTGCTCGTCGCCATCCGCGATCGTGAAGACCGCGTCCGCTTCTCCGGCTACGACGTCGCGATGATACGCGCCTTCATCTTCGCCTTCGCCGCCACGCTCAGCGGCATCGGCGGCGCGCTGTTCGTCCTCCAAGTCGGCTTCATGTCGCCTTCCATCATCGGCATCGTGCCATCCATCGAAATGGTCATCTTCACCGCCGTCGGCGGCAGACTCTCGGTGCTCGGAGCCATCCTTGGTTGTCTCATCGTGAACTACAGCAAAACCACCTTCTCAGAAGCCTATCCAGACCTCTGGCTCTATCTGATGGGTGGCACTTTCATCGCCGTGGTCATGTTCTTCCCCAACGGCCTCGCTGGCCTGCTAGAAAAGATTCCGACCACCAAGGCGAGTTATGCCAAATTCCTCTCCCGCTTCCGGAAACCCGCTTCCACCATGACACCTCCAACCACCACCCCACTGCGAGATGAGCATTAGTCCCAGCGTCGAAAACGTGCTGGAGGTCGAGGACCTCGGCGTCTCGTTCGACGGATTCAAAGCGGTCGATGGTTTTAACTTCTACCTCGCCAAGAACCACGTCCACGTGATCATCGGCCCTAACGGCGCCGGCAAGACCACCGTCCTCGATCTCATCTGCGGCAAGACCGCCGCCACTTCCGGGTCTATCAAGTTCAAGGGCAAGGAGATGCGCGGCCAGCGCGAGTATCGCATCGTCCGCGCTGGCATCGGCCGCAAATTCCAAAACCCGTCGATCTACGAAAACCTCACCGTTTTCGAAAATCTGGAGATCTCCCACCCGTCCGGTCGCGGTGTCATCGGTTGCCTCATGTTTCGCCGCACGGCGGATATCTTGAAGCAATGTCACGACGTCGCCGCCAAGATCGGACTCTCCGACAAGCTCGACACCGAAGCCGGCATCCTCAGCCACGGCCAGAAGCAATGGTTAGAAATCGGTATGCTGCTGATGCAGGAACCGGAAGTCATCATGCTCGACGAACCGGTCGCCGGCATGAGCGTCCGTGAGCGCACCGAGACCGCCAATCTCATCCGCGCCATTTCGCAGGACCGCTCGGTCATCGTCATCGAGCACGACATGGAGTTCGTCCGCGAAATCGCCGACCGCGTCACCGTGATGCACCTCGGCAAGATCCTCGCAGAAGGCTCCATGGAAAAAGTCAGTCAAGACCCCAAAGTCATCGAAGTTTACATCGGACACTAACCTAACATCATGATCTCAGTCGAAAACCTCCAGGTCAACTATGGCCAAAGCGTCGTCATCCCAGACATGAGCTTCTCTGCGAACCAAGGCGAGATCCTCGGCATCATCGGTCGCAACGGCATGGGCAAAAGCACTTTGTTCCGAGCCCTCATCGGCATGATCCCCACCGTCGCGGGCAAGATCATTCTCAATGAAAAGGAAATCACCGGCCAGCCGTCCTACCGCCGCGTCGCTGGCGGTGTCGCCTTCGTGCCGCAAGGTCGCATGATCTTCCCTTATCTATCGGTTTACGAAAACCTCATCTCCGGCGTCGCTGGCAGGGTAAAGCGCGAAGCGGTGGATGAAATCTACGCGCTCTTTCCCGTGTTGCACGAAATGCGCCACCGCAAGGGCGGCAACCTTTCCGGTGGCCAGCAGCAGCAGCTCGCCATCGGCCGCGCGCTGATGACCAACCCGTCCGTCCTTCTGTTGGACGAACCCACCGAAGGCATCCAACCCTCCATCATCAAAGACATCTCCCGCAGCCTGCGCGAGATCCGCGATCTCAAGAAACTCACCATCGTCGTCAGCGAGCAGGTCCTCAGTTTCGTGCTCGATGCCTGCGACAACATCATGGTCATCGATAAGGGCAAACTCGTCCGCGAAGACCGCCGGTCCGATGTCGATGCCGAGCAAATCAAGCACATGCTCGCCGTCTAATTTTTTCCAACTTCACCTCCAACACACAATCCATGAAAACACTGATCAAGGTTGACCTCGACGCCACTCCCGAATCTCAGGACTATCTTCACAATCGCTGGCACCCGGATATCCCGATGGTTGCCATGGTGGAACAAGGTGACGAGTTCCGCGTCGAGTGCATCGACTGGACCGGTGGACAGATCAAGAATGACGACGCCGCCAACGACATCGACGTCGTCGACCTGACCAAGGTCCACTACCTATCAGGACCCATCGGCGTGAAAGGAGCCGAGCCTGGCGACCTGCTGGTGGTGGACATCCTCGACGTGGGCGTGCTCAAAGAGTCCGAGTGGGGCTTCACCGGGCTTTTCGCCAAGACCAATGGCGGCGGCTTCCTCACCGACCACTATCCGGACGCCCGCAAGGCCTGTTGGGATTTCCATGGCATCTACACCTCGTCGCGCCACATCCCGAATGTCGAGTTCGCGGGCATCATGCACCCCGGCCTCATCGGCTGCCTGCCGTCCCACGACATGCTCAAAACTTGGAACACCCGCGAAAAGGAGTTGTTCGATACCGATCCCGAGCGCGTCCCGCCCCTCTGCGCCCTGCCATCCTCCCCCACCGCCCACATGGGCCGCATGACCGGTGCCGAGCGCGACAAGGCCGCCGCAGAAGGAGCCCGCACCGTTCCTCCCCGCGAACATGGCGGAAATTGCGACATCAAGAACCTCACCAAAGGATCCAAGGTCTATTTCCCGGTGTATGTGAAAGACGGCGGGCTTTCCATGGGTGACATCCACTTCAGCCAAGGCGACGGCGAAATCACCTTCTGCGGTGCCATCGAAATGGCTGGCTACCTCGACATCCGCGTCAGCGTGATCAAGGGCGGCATGGAAAAATACGCCATCCGCAACCCGCTGTTCATCCCCAGCCCGCTCACGCCGGAGTACAAGAGACACATCATCTTCGAAGGCATATCGGTGGATGAGTCCGGCAAACAGCACTACCTCGACCCCTTTGTTTCCTACAAAATGGCCTGCCTCAATGCCATCGAGTACATGAAGAAGTTCGGCTACACGGGCGAGCAGGCCTACGCCATCCTCGGCACCGCACCGGTCGAGGGCCACATCAGCGGCATCGTCGATATCCCCAACGCCTGCGCCACGCTCTGGTTGCCGACGGAGATCTTCGATTTCGACATCATGCCGAACGCGAACGGCCCGACGAAAAGTGTCACCCCGGGCTTCGATCTCGCCAAGGTCCTCTAACCACCCACCGTCATGCCCGTCTACGACTTCACCTGCGACGACTGCGGCGATTTCCGCGAGCTGCTCACGATTGCCGAAAGGAATGAACCGCAGCCCTGCCCGTGCTGCACCAAGGTCGCCCGCCGCCTCATCCTCGCGCCCAACCTCGCGCTGATGAACCCGGTCGTCCGCAAGGCCAACGCCGTGAATGAGAAAAGCCGCCACGAACCGCGTGTCAGCAACGCCCATTCCTGCGGCAGCGGCTGTGGTTGCGGCACCAAGATTCGTCCCAATCGAGTCAAGGAAACCAAGCTCGGCAAACTTCAGTCGCAAAAGGCCACCGCCCGTCCGTGGATGCTCGGCCACTGAGCCAATCCTCCCTCCCCAACTCTGCCTCCCTTGGATCCATGGCCCTCGCCACGGCTCCGGGGGAGGTTTTTCCCCTCCTTTTCCGCATTCACCCCTTCCTCAAATTTCACCGGATTTCCCGGTTGACACCCGGAAACCCGCTACCTAGTTTGCCACCCCCTTCGCGCACGGCCTGTGTCCGAAGCCATTTTTTATCCAAGCACATGAAGACGTTTTCCGCCAAGCCGCATGAAGTCGAGCGCAAGTGGTATGTGATCGACGCCAAGGGCAAGGTCCTCGGCCAAGTCGCCGTTGAGGCCGCACGCCTCCTCCGCGGCAAGCACAAGCCCACTTTCACCTCCCACGTTGACACCGGCGATTTCGTCGTCGTCATCAACGCCGATCAGGTTGTCCTGACCGGCAACAAGGAAAACGCCAAGATCTACACCCGTTTCTCCGGCTACGTCGGCGGCCAAAAGGTCGAAACCCCACGTCTGGTCCGTGAGCGCCGCCCGGTGCTCCTCGTCGAGCGTGCGGTCTGGGGCATGATCCCAAAAACCCGCCTCGGTCGCGCCCAATTCGGCAAGCTCAAGGTGTATGCCGGTGAGTCCCACCCGCACGAGGCACAGGCACCTGCCGCCTACGCCGTCAAATAATCTGAAATTTTTCCAAAATGACCGCCACCACCACCAATAGCGCCACCGGCCGCCGCAAAACCGCAGTCGCCCGCGTCTGGATGACCGAAGGCACCGGCCAGATCACCATCAACAGCCGCAGCTTCGAGGAATACCTTCCTACCATCGAGCTGCAGAACGCCGTGCTCGCACCGTTCCTGGCCCTCACGCTCACCAACAAGTTCGACCTCAACGTGGTCGTCAAAGGTGGCGGTAAGAATGCCCAAGCCATCGCGATCCGCCACGCGGTTTCCCGCGCGCTGACTCAGCTCGACGCCGAGCACCGCAAGGTCATCAAGCCACTCGGCTACCTCACCCGTGACCCACGGATGAAGGAACGGAAGAAGCCAGGTCAACCGGGTGCCCGCGCGCGCTTCCAGTTCTCCAAGCGTTAATCTTTGGTTTTCACAAAAACCGCATCCCTCACGGGGTGCGGTTTTTTTGTGGAGGAAGAATCGGTCCTATAAGCCCTATAGGACCTATTTTCGGCTAGACTATCTTCAAGCGCGCCAAATCTTGCGTATCGATCAACCCGACCGGTTTCCCTGAATCGTCCAGCACCACGATGTCGTCGATGCGGTTTTCGCCCAGCGTCTTGAGCACCTCCACCGCCAATGAATCCGCCTGCACGGTGATCGGTTTGCGCGTCATCAGGTCCGCCACCGGCTTTCCTCCCAACAGCGGATCGCTGCGGAAACTACGGGCAAAGTCGCCGTGAGTGAAGATCCCCGCCAGCTTGCCATCCGGTTTTAAAATCAGGCAGGCACCGGCCCGGGCGCGGTTCATCGCATCAAGAGCGGCGAACACATTTCCTTCCTCGGTGATCGTAGGCAGTTCGGCATCCGCGCGCATGATGTCGGAAACTCGTGTGAGAAGTGCCTTGCCCAGCGAACCACCTGGATGGAAACGCGCAAAATCCTCTTCCGTGAACCCGCGCGACTCCAGCAGCACCATTGCCATCGCGTCGCCCATCACCAGCATGGCCGTGGAAGAAGAGGTCGGAGCCAAGTTCAGCGGGCAGGCTTCACGCTCCACCGAGGTGTCCAAGGTGACCTCGCTGAACCGCGAAAGCGTGGACCCAGCCTTGCCCGACAACGCGATGATTTTCACATCGAAGCGCTTGATGAAGGGCAGCAGATCCAGCAACTCCCGCGTTTCTCCCGAGTAGGAAAGCGCGATCACCGCGTCACCGTCGGAAAGCAACCCGAGGTCGCCGTGCAGTGCGTTTTGGGAATCGAGGACCACCGCCGTCGCGCCGGTGGAATTCAACGTGGCCGCGATTTTCAGGCCGATGTTTCCCGATTTCCCCACGCCCACCACCACAATCTTGCCGCGGTTTTCCAAGACGCCCTGCAGGATTTTCACCGCGACGACCAACGAGTTGTCGAGGCGCATTCCCATGCGCCGGAGGCCTTCAATTTCAGTTTCGATCACGGAGCGGGCGCGCGCCAGATAGTCCATGCCCCCTGTCATAACAGCGCAGCCCCACTTGGCAAGCGACGCTTGGTTCGGTGTTGGATGCGCCCCCTTTCGCCTCGCCTTTCCCTCCGCGCTTCACCAATCTCCCGCTATGAAATCCTGGATCGCCTTGCTCGCATCGATCGCATTGACCGCCACCGGTGCGAGATCCTCCACCATCACCGTGGTTCCCATTTACGAACCGATCAGCCTCCACGGCACCGATGGCGACGAGGCGATTTCAGAAGTCGGCGAGGCGCTGCAAGCTGCCGTCATGCCACGTCCCATGGCCTTGACCGGAGCCTTTCCTGAGGTGCTGGTCGATGCCATCCGCAGCCCTCATCTGATCCCAACCAATAACCCGAACTACAAGGTCGCGGAGGCCAATTTGCTGGTGCTCTGCAACATCGGCATCAGCGGGGAAATCATCGACAACGCCCTCACCGTGCGGCTCAACATTTCCGAACTCTCCATCCCCGAAGACGTCGATCTCACCACTCGCCAGATCCTCAACCTCGCCATCATCGCCGTGCGCAAGACGCTGGAGGAATACCAAGGGATTCAAACGGAAGCCCTTGCCGTGAACCTGCTCATCGAAGGGGCCGACGACTCCAAAGCCAGCCTGCGCGACCTTTCCGCCAAGTTTGAAATCGGTGGGGCTCCTTCGGCAAATTGATCGTCAATCCGCCTCCAGCAACGCCTGATCCTCCGACGACAGTCCGGCTTTCCACGCGGCGGCGGCGTCCGGTTGGCTGAGCGACCATTGCTTATCCAAGGTCTGCAACGCCTTCGCGCGATGCTCGGGCGACTCGATGCGGTCGGCCAATTCTGCGGCTTTTGGATATTGATCAAAACCCGCTAAGGCGCGGATGGAACCCGAGTAAATGGCATCCCGCTGGGGACCTTCGGGCAAGCCATCCAGCCACTGGGCGGCCTTGTCCGGGCCGGGCATCATCCACTCACCCACGATGCTGTGAAGTTGATCCGGAATGACGGTGGCGGAGGCGTTTCGTTCCAGCCAGGTGTCGAGTGCGGCCTTTGGATCCTTGCGGGCGCTGGCCGATGCCAGCGACATTTCGAGATTCTGCCGTTCCAGATCGGTGACTTGGAGGGAATCGATAAACGCCAAGGCCGCGTCCGGATCCGTCTTTGCCCATTTGGCCACGATGCCATTCCTGACTTTTGCCAAATCTTCAGGTCGGCCGGTGGCGGTCGCATGATCGAGCAATTTCTGTCTCATCTCCGGCTTTTCGCCAACGCGGCCCGCCCAAATTCCAAGATACTTCGTGACCTCGTCGGGCTTCAGATAGATCAGCTCTTGGAATGCCCGATCCGGATCGGTTTCCACCATGGGAATCGTGACATTGAAGCGCAGGTGTTCGGCGATTTTCCGCTGCCGGTCTGTTAAATTTCCCGATCTCAGCCACTCCATCGCTGCATCCGGCTGATCTGCAGCCCACATCATGAAGGTCTGAGTGGTGAGCATCCGCCCCATGTTTCCGTCGGCATCCGGCCGACTTCCCATATAGGCAAGCGCTGCGGGTCCGTCCTTGAGCGCCCACCAAGCAACGATATCCCGGCTCATTTGAAAATACTCGGGCCGCCGCTCAAGACCGGGCGGCATGCTCCGCAAAAACTCCGAGATCTCCACCGACGTCATCTTGCCAAGCAGCCGATCCATCTCCGCAAGCATTTCAAAATCATACGATGGATTCGGCGATTCCCGCCAAATCGCGTTGAGCCGCTTGCGGATCGCTTCGTAGGCAGGCCGAGAAGCTACCGCGGCAGACTCTCCAGCCCTGGGCAGTGCTTCTATCGAATTGCGATGACCTGAGTTTTTCAGAGTCGCTTGAACCGCCATGGCATCGGCGCGGCCTTTTAAATTTCCGCCGAATCCCGCGAGGAGCACGAGGGCGACGCCGAGGACCATGATGCCACCGCCCCGCGAATCGTTAGTTAGCTTCATTCTCCTCCGGGGTGGTAATTTGTTTCTGAAGTTTGGAATCCTGATTTCCCAACCACGCCGCCGCCCGCTCGGGAGCCAGCTCCGACCAATGGGTGTAATGAGACTTCAGCTTCGTCATTTCGAGGTTGTTTGGCGGGTTGGCACCGCTCCACGGAGTCCAGCCGCCGCGAATCGAAGAAACGACCAGCGCATTCATGACGCCCTCGCGCAGCGGTGGTGATTGCTGCTCCAACTGATCGAGATGACTCAAGGCGGACTCCGGCTCCCTCGCTGCCCAACGGGTGTAGGCGTCCACTTGGGACTTCAATGGCTGCGCATTTTCCTTCGCCACCAGCCACGCAAGGGCCGCCGTAGCATCCTTGTCGGCCCAATCCCGAGTGATCTTGTCGCGCACTTGCTGTTTCTTACCGCCATCCAACGCGAGTTCGTCCATCGCGCCAAGAGCGGCTAACGGATCACCACTGCCCCAGGTCTCGGCAAACATCGCCAAACTAGCAGACTTCTCCTCGTCGCTGCCGCCGCTGCGGGCCAACTCTGCGAGAAATGCCGCTCGGTCTTCGGGCGTCGTGCTCAAGTCGCTGGCGAGTTTCATCAAGGTCGATTTGTGGACTTCCGCACCATAGGACCTCGCCTGTTCCAGCGCCTTGGCCGGGGTGAGGCTGGATAACAGATTTGCCATCATGCGGGAAGGTTCTTGGCGCTGGAATTCGGGGAGTTTCTCCGCCCACCGAAAAGCGGCCTCGGAATCCTGTTTCATCCAAGCGGTCAACGTGCTGCTCATCGCCATTCGCCGATCCACCTCATCCGGTATCGCCTCTGCGGACTCCATCGCGGCAAACGCATCGATCTGGCCCCATCGCTGATAGAGCATCGCGCGGTGCCATTGGCTCATTTCGGATTCCGGAACCGGGGCGATTTCCTCAAGTGCTTGTTGGATCTCGCCACTGGAATATCCACGGACGATGGACCACAACTCACCTCGGGTTCGGGAATTTGCGGGCCGCTTGAGCAGCAGCGGGAGGCTTTCCTTCTCGTCCGTGCGGACCAAATCCGGACGAATCGGACGAATCGGACGAGTGGCCGCCGAAAGGGACGCTTGCGGAGTTACGCTCTGATTCGATGCCGCGAACCCCTTGCGGTAGCCGAGGATCGCCGCCACGCCGGCAGCGGCGATGAGGAAAAACAAGGTTCGGGGGCGCGCCATTTCCAAACAGCTGATAGTTCCACCGATCTTTGTCGATGATGGAAGTGCCTCACGCCGTGGGGAAATCGACAGAATCAGCTCGGACCTCCAGAATTTTGGGCAAAAGAAAGGGACCGCGCACTCACGCGGTCCCAAATCTTAGTCATGAATTCGATACTGAAATTCGGGGATCCCCATCCCCTCGACGGCGTGAGACTCCCAGAATTCCCCCACCCTGTCATGTCACTAAATTTAGGGACAGCCGCCGCAACGGCAGGATGGCCGTCGTAACTCACGATAAATCAAGGAATCCGCGCCGAATCGCCTCACTCACGGCGGCGGGCAGGCTTCTCACATGGAGTTTGTCGAAGCTGCGCTTGATGTATTCCGTGGCGGAATGCTGGCTGATCTTGAGTTCGTCAGCGATTTCTTGGCGATTCAGGCCCTTCGCGGAAAGCTGGAGCACCTCGCATTCCCGTGCCGAGAGCGATTCCGCCTCTGGGATGGGGCTGAGCTGACGGAACGTCTGAAGAATCATCCCCGCGATTTTCGGATCCAGCGGGGTACCCCCAGCGAGAACCTCTTCCAAGGTTTCCATCAACCGCACCGCGCTGCCAGCCTTGACCAAATAACCGTGTGCACCGGCCTCCAGCGCGGCGAAGACCTTCGCCTTGTCGGTGAAAGCCGTCAGAACGAGGACACGCGATTCCGGCAACAGCTCCCGGATCTTGCGGATGCCCACAATGCCGCTCATTCCCGGCAAGCCGAGATCGGAAAGGACCAAATCGGCCGTCAATCCGCCGCGTATCGCTTCCAACGCGTCCTCCATCGTGGAAAACCCGCCGACGCACTGGTAGCCGCCACGTTCCTCAAGAACCATCGAGACCGACTCGCGGAAATCGGCGTGATCTTCGATGAGGATGAGGCGTATCGGTTTTTCCGGAGTGGAGGATGAGGCGACCATGGATGCCGTTGATAAACCACGATCTCCAATTCGGAAAGCGCTCCATCAACAATCATCCTCTCATCCCTCCCTCTCCCCTCCGTCCATCCGTGGTCCAAAAAACTCACCCCTCCACCGCAATCGGTTCCACGTTAGGCTTCCCCCGCTTGCGTTTCCTTTCCAGCGGCACCACCAAGGTCAGACGCGTGCCTTTCCCCTCTCCGCTCTCGAAGCTAAAATCCCCGGCCAGCGCAGAGGACCGCTGACGCAACGCCCGCAAGGTGGACGGGCGGTCGAGTTTGGCGGGCGCGATGCCGACACCGTCATCCTCGATGACGAGCTTGAAATGCCCATCCTGTTTCTCCACATGGATGGTCACTTTGGCCGCCTTGGCGTGGCGCATGATGTTGTGCAGCGCCTCCCGATAGTAGAGGAAAAGATCGCGGTTGGATTCCTCCGACAGCTCCACGTCCCAGGCCGCCTCGTTGGCGGAAAATTTCCAATCCAACGTCTCCAGCATGATAGACGCCGTTTCCCGCAGGTGCTCAGCAGTGCCGATGCGATGATCGCCAGACGGTCGCAGCAACCAGACGATGTCCCTAACGGCGCTGACCGTTTCTGCCGCGATGCGTTGAATGCGCTTCAACTCGTCGGACGGTCCCGAGCGACCTTCTGCTAGATCCGCAATCATCTGAATGCTGCCGAGGTTGCTGCCCACTTCGTCATGCAAATCCCCGGCAATGCGCTCGCGCACTTTTGCCAATTCTCGGTTCGCTTGGATGCGGTAGCGGATGGGCAGGAAAACGAGGAGAAACGCTCCTGCGATTCCTAACAAGCCCATGCCCGTCTGAGCCGCGCGACGCCACTGGCCGATGCGATGGGCAGCTTCTCGATTCAAATCGTGGCGCAAGCTTTCCAAACGATAGCGCTGGTGGAGCTGCGTCAGCCACTCGCGGCTGGAAACGAGACGCCCATCCGGCCCGAAGCCATCACTCAGCGCAGCGGCACTCCAGAAACGCCCGCCTGGAGCGATCAAGTTGAGCATTCCATCCGATGAACGAATGGGTTTTCCCCGCGCGAGATTTTGCTGTCCTGCGAGCACCTCCACCTCGCTCAGCGCAAAAAACGCAGGATAATCATCGAACGCTTTCCACAACTCCGTGGCCTCAATCCTGACGTGCCGCGCCGATGTTGGATCAAAAGCGATCCACACCGGATTGTGCCCCGGATTGGCCATTTCACGCTCGGCGACAACCCGCCATGATCCCTCCTCGTGCGTTTCTGAAACGGAAACACGCAACTTGCGGGGAAACCCGAAACCGCTCGGCAAGTCCGAGGTGGGACGCTTCGCTGGCAACAAACGCACTGCGTCTATCTGTTCTGTTTTTCCCAAATCCGCCTCCAGCGTGATCACTTCATTCGCTGTGTCGCGGCCCTCGGAAATCCAACCGATGTTGCCATGTTCCTCCGGCACCTCGGGCAAGCCCAGCGGAGTGGCTCCATCCACCAAAAAACTCAGTTTCCAATGCCACGGCGCGGATGCATTGCCACCACCGACATGGCTAACTTGCCCATCTAACGCCACGTTCGTTTCTCCGGCAAACACGGCGGCCTCCGCCCAAGCTTGAACAAACGCACCTTCTTCCTCGTGGCTTGGATCCAAGCGGCTGGCGGAAATTCTCAACCCGGATGCCTCCACGGGCGGCACCACCTGATAGACGAAGGGATGCCCACCGCGCACCGGGTCCGCCGTCGTCCGGCGCTCGTCCGCCACTCGCCCGACCACCTTTCCATCGTCGTCGATCAGCTCCACGGTGAAGTCATCCGGCACGCCGTAGCGCGCATCCAGCCCCTCGGCGTCGTAGCGGCGGGCAGGCACCAGCGCGACCAAGTCCACCGCCGCCTTTTTTGACCACCGCACTTCCACGGCGAAGCGCGTGCCGTCGGGCGGGATTTCCGCCGGATAGAGCCCGGCGTAGCCGCCAGTGCCGCCTTGGTCATCGATGGGGATGCCCGGCAGTTTGGCCAAATCTGGTCCCAGCCCGGCGAGCTCCGCGTGAATTTCCCGCAACCGTGGCGAAAACCGCTCGGCGAGCTTCTCGTCCCAGCCAGTTTGCGCCGACGCGTGGGTCAACGCCAACAGCCACCAAACTCCGAAAATTCCCGAAACGCGCTTCATCTGCGCGGCACGCTAGCAGGGAGACAACAGCGGCGGGAGCACGGATTTGGCGCGGCGGAATTGAATCCGTGTTTTCCCTTTTCAAGCACCGGGCCATTCCGCTTTGATCCGTCAGCCCCAATCCAGCATGCCGACCCCTCCCAAAGATCCCCGTCCCTTCAAGCGCGCCATTCTCAAACTCAGCGGCGAGGCACTGCGCGGATCCGGTTCGCGCGACAACATTTCCCCGGAAATCGTCGACCGCATCGCCGTGGAAATCCGCGAGGCCGTGTCCCAAGGACTCGAACTCGGCGTGGTCGTCGGCGGCGGAAATTTCTGGCGCGGTGCCAGCGCTTCCGCCCGCGGCATGGATCGCGCCACCGCCGACCACGTTGGCATGCTCGCCACGGTGATGAACGCCTTGGCCCTCGAGGGCGCGCTCGAACACCACGGCGTTTCCTGCGTCGTCCAGTCCGCCATCGAAATGAAAAACGTCGCGGAAACTTTCATCCGCCGTAAGGCCGAAAAACAACTCTCGGAAGGCAAGGTCGTCATCTTCGGAGCCGGCACCGGCAACCCGTTCTTCTCCACCGACACCACCGCCGCGCTGCGCGCCAGCGAGATGGGAGCTGACGTCATTCTCAAGGCAACCCAAGTGGACGGCGTTTACGACAGCGACCCGCGCACCAATCCAAATGCGGTTCGCTACGACACCGTCACCTTCCAGCAATGCCTTTCCCAACGCCTCAACGTGATGGACGCCACCGCCTTCAGCCTGTGCATGGACAACAACGTCCCCATCATCGTTTTCGACCTCGCTCCCCACGGCAACCTTTCCCATGCCCTGCGCGGCCTGCCCATCGGCACGCTCGTCCACGGCGAGTGAATCGGACGGAATCTCAAATTTCAAATCCCCATCCCATGGATCCCGAAGAAGCCATTTTCGAAGTCGAGGACGCGATGACCAAGTGCGTCGATTATCTCATCCACGAGTTCGCTGGTGTTAGAACAGGCAAGGCCAGCCCCGCGCTCATCGAAAACCTCGATGTCCACGTCCACGCCTACGGTGCGGTTTCCAAGCTCAAGAGCTTGGCCATCATCAACTCGCCCGAACCGCGCATGCTCGTCGTCCAGCCCTTCGACCCCGCCACCACTCGCGACATCGAGCGCGCCATCCGCGAGAGCAAGCTCAGCCTCAATCCCGCCGCTGCCGATCGCTCCATCCGCGTTCCCATCCCCGAACTCTCCGAGGAACGCCGCCGTGACATGGTCAAGATGATCAAACAGCTCGCTGAAGAAGCCAAAGTCCGCCTCCGCGCCGCCCGCAAAGACGGCATCGACGCCGCCAAGAAGATGAAGGCCGATAACTTCCTCACCGAAGACGGCCAAAAAGATTTCGAAAAAGAAGTCCAAGAACTGACCAACAAGTTCACCAAAAAGATCGACGATCACGCCGTCGCGAAGGAAGCGGACCTGATGAAGGTTTGAACTAGGGGGCCGGGACGTCTCGTCCCGGCGATGTGCCTGGACGAGACGTCCAAGCCCCTTATGAAGAAAAAGCAGTCAATCCAAGCCCATGACTTCAGAAGGGTGAGCTTGAAAATCTAACACTTCTCTCTCCTACCCGCCGCGACCGCGCATCACTCACTCTGCGACTTCTTCAACGCAGCAGCCACGAATCCCGCGAAGAGCGGATGCGGGTGGTTGGGCTTGGACTGGAATTCGGGATGGAACTGCGCACCGATGTAGAACGGATGTTCGGTCAGTTCGATGATCTCAACCAATCCCTCATCCGCCGAGACGGACGAGATGACCAAGCCAGCTTCCTGCATGCGGTCCTGATAGTCGGAGTTGAACTCGTAGCGATGGCGATGGCGCTCTTGGATTCGGTCCACATTGCCATACAGATCCGAGGCACGCGTGCCTGCGAAGAGGATGGACTCGCTGGATCCCAGACGCATCGTCGCGCCCATATCTTCGACGCCCTTCTGCTCCTCCTGCAGGCAGATCACCGGATACTTGGTGACTTTGTCGAACTCGGTGGAGTTCGCACCATCCAAGCCGCAGACGTTGCGAGCGTACTCGATGGTCGCGATCTGCATTCCTAGGCAGATGCCGAAATAGGGAATCTTGTTCTCCCGCGCATACTGCGCCGCAAGGATTTTCCCTTCCGTCCCGCGGTCGCCAAATCCACCGGGAACGAGGATGCCATCGACATCGCCGATGACAGACTTGGCCCCGTGATCTTCGATGGCCTCAGCCTCGACGCGGACGATGTGCACCTTGGTGTCGTGATGCGCACCGGCATGGATGAGCGATTCGTAAATCGATTTGTATGCATCCTGCAGCTCGATGTATTTCCCGGCCACGGCGATGGTAACCTTGTTCTTGGGATGGATCACCTTCTGCACGAATTTCTCCCATTCTTCCAGCGCGGGAGCAGGCGTGTGGCCGAGGCCTAACCGATCCACCACCAAGCGGTCGATCTTGTCGCGGCGCAGGTCGAGCGGACATTCATAGATCGAATGGGCGACGTCGCGGAAGGCGACCACGTTCTTGCGCTCGACGTTGCAGAACATCGCGATTTTCTTGCGGTTGTCCTCGTCCAGGTCGGTCTCGGTGCGGCAGATGATGATGTCTGGCTGGATGCCGAGTTCGCGCAGTTTCGCGACCGACTGCTGGGTTGGCTTGGTCTTCGCCTCGCCGGCCGCCTTGATGTAGGGCAACAGCGTGACGTGGATGAAACAGACGTTTTCCTTGCCGACTTCGAGCGCGAACTGGCGCAATGCCTCGATAAAAAGCAGGCCTTCCATGTCTCCCACGGTGCCGCCGATCTCGGTGATGAGAACGTCGGTGTCCGGATTGTCCGTCGTGACCTTGTGCATGCGCAGCTTGATCTCATCGGTGACGTGCGGGATGAACTGCACGGTTTTGCCGAGATACTCGCCGCGGCGTTCCTTCTTGATGACCGTGTCGAAAACTTGGCCGGACGTCAGGTTGTTCATGCGCGAGAGCACGCCGGACGTGAACCGCTCGTAGTGGCCGAGATCGAGGTCGGTCTCCGCACCGTCGTCGAGCACATAGACTTCGCCGTGCTGATAGGGCGACATGGTGCCAGGATCGACGTTCAGATAGGGGTCGAATTTCTGCATCAAGGTGCTCAACCCGCGGTGTTCTAGCAGGGTGCCGATGGAGGCAGCCGCGAGGCCTTTTCCAAGTGACGAGACGACGCCGCCGGTGACGAAAATGTATTTCATGGTGAGAAGTTGCTAGATTTCAGAGTTCAGTTTTCAGCGGCAAGCAGGCGTTCGATTTCTAACGCTTGCTCAGGGGTGTCGACTCCGGGGGAGCTGTCGGACGTGAGAATGACCTTGATGCTGGCGCCGTTTTCCAAGGCGCGGAGTTGTTCGAGAGACTCGGCTTGCTCCAACGGAGATGGCGGCCAAGTGACGAAGCGTTCCAAAAAATCGCGCCGATAGGCATAGATGCCCTTGTGCCGCAGCACGGGCAGACCTTGCACCGGATTGCGGAAAAACGGCAACGGCGAACGCGAAAAATAGAGCGCACGGCCGTCCAGCGCCACGGCCACTTTGACCACATTTGGGTCCTGCACGGCTGGGTCGGCAGCATCCAGCGGGTTCGCTGCCGTGGCCATGTCCAGCGAGTCGTCGGCAGCCATCACCGCCGCCAGTTCGTCGATGAGTGCTGGATCGATGAGCGGCTCATCGCCTTGGATGTTGATGATGTGGGTGGCAGCAGGCACGGCAGCCACCGCCTCGGCAATGCGATCGGTCCCGGTCGGGTGGTCCGGCGAAGTCATCACCGCTTTTCCGCCAAACCCACGCACCACCTCGGCGATGCGCTCGTCATCCACGGCGACGATGATTTCGTCGAGCCCCGAGCATTCCCGGCAGCGTTCCCAGACATGCTGAACGAGTGGTTTTCCGGCGATGAGATGGAGCGGCTTGCCGGGGAAACGGGTGGACCCCCAACGCGAGGGAATGACACCGAGAATGTGGCGGATTGCAGGAGAAAGGGACACGCTTGGCAAAAGTTGGGCGAGCGTATGGCACGGACAAGCTCCCGGACAAGAGCGGTTTGCGAAAAACATCTCGCTCCCGCCGGCCTTTGAAATCCTTCGAAATACCAGAATCGGCAATCCTTAGAATGGGCTCTTCAAGCCCCCATCTGGAACGCTGAAATCGTCCCATTGCCCGCAATTCAATGCGCCTTGCCTCCCAAGGATCCGCTGAAGGTCGAAACCATCATCAAAATCAGAAAAATCACACACAGCACCTGAGCCACAATCGCCGCTCCTCCGGCGAGGCTCGAAAACCCGAGAATTCCGGCAACCAACGCCAAGATGAGAAAGATGAATGTCCAGTGGTACATGACTGTCGTGGAAAGATGACAGCTTTCCCCATGCAGGAAACCGACCAATCCCGAGATTTTTCACAACAGCTTGATTCTATGGACGTCATGCAATCCTACATCCAACCTCGCCGAATCAACATGGATCGGCCATGCTGGTTTCCGCATCATCAGGAGCGGATATGCACGCATCGATGCGGGGGAAATCCGAAAAACCCTCCGATTCCCAAGATGACAAAGAAAATCCCAATTGCCCTTTCCAGCGCATCCTCTAGAATCCTCGCGATCCCGCCCCATCCGGCAAATCCATGGCCACCACCGTTCAACGCCCCACCGGCAAGCAGGTCCTCCTCATGGGCACCTGCCTCTGCGACGCCTTTTATGACGATGTCGCCCGCGCCACCGTCGAGGTTCTCGAGCATCTCGGCGTGAGCGTCGCGTTTCCCGACAACCAAACCTGCTGCGGCCAGCCGGCTTTCAACTCCGGCGATTGGACCGCCTCGCGCAAGGTCGCCCGCCACACCGCCAGCGTTTTCGCCGGAGATCTTCCGGTCATCGTCCCGTCCGGCTCTTGCGCAGCGATGAATTTCCACGGCAATCTGCTCCAGTTTGAGGAAAACCCGGATCCGTCCGTTACTTCACTCGCCCGCCGCACCTGGGAGGTCATGGACTTCATCGCCAACGGCTTGGGCATCGAGAAATGGCCGGGGAAATTTCAAGAAACCACGCGCATCGCCTTTCACCGATCCTGCCACAGCCGCGGCACGAAGAGCGGCGAGGCGACGCTGAAACTTCTCGAATCCATCGGCAACGCCGAGGTCATCCCCTTCGGCCAAGCCGAACAATGCTGCGGCTTCGGCGGCACCTTTTCCGTCACCTTTCCGCACATTTCCGGCCGCATGGGATCGCTCAAACTCGACCACATCTTGGAAACCAACCCTGACATCCTTGTCAGCGGTGACATGTCCTGCCTGATGCACCTCACCGGCCTCGCCGTCACCCAAGGCCGCCCGGTCAAGCACCTCCACGCCATCCAAATCCTTCGCAACACGCTCCCATGATCGGCATCCAACCCATCGATCAATACGCTCGCGACATTTCCGACGAGAAGCAGCAC
Organism: Verrucomicrobiota bacterium; assembly: GCA_040387215.1. GTDB lineage: Bacteria > Verrucomicrobiota > Verrucomicrobiia > Verrucomicrobiales > Akkermansiaceae > Luteolibacter. The sequence goes on from JAZKEG010000017.1 coordinate 70,968, forward strand.
TCGGTCATCGACGGCTCGTCGGCTGGCACCGACAAGCGCTACAAAGTCCTCCACCAAGACTACCCAGATCCCGATGCGATCCGCAAACTCGCAGCCGCCATCAAGGACCACACGCTGCATCACCTCGGCGACTACTTGGCGAAAGCGGAGAAATCCCTAACTGACCGTGGCGTTAATGTCCACTTCGCCTCCACCGATGAGGATGCCCGCCAGACCATCCTCTCCATCCTGCGCGGCCACGGCGTCGAGCGCCTCACCAAATCCAAGTCGATGGCAGCTGAGGAAATTCACCTCAATCCATTCCTGATAGAAAACGGCGTCGAGTGCCTGGAGTCCGATCTCGGCGAATTCATCATCCAACTCGATGGAGATGAACCGTCCCACATCGTCAAACCTATCATCCACAAGAACCGGCGGGAAATCGCCAAGACCTTCCAGCGCGAGGGCGTTGCCGTCGATTACAACGACGATCCTGAAACGATCACCCGCCGCGCGCGCGTCCATTTCCGGAAGAAATACATGGCAGCGCAGGCCGTCATCACCGGCGCAAATTTCGTCTGCTCTGACACCGGCCGACTCATCCTCGCCACCAACGAAGGCAATTCCCGCTTCGGCATGGCACCGGTGCCTGTCCACATCGCGCTCGTCGGCATTGAGAAAATCATTCCGGAGGAAAAGGACCTTGCGGTTTTCCTCAACTTGTTAGGCCGCTCCGCCACCGGCCAGCAACTCACCGTTTACACCGAGTTCATCAACGGCCCGCGCTCTCCGAACCAACCCGACGGACCCGAACACATGCACGTCGTCTTCATGGACAACGGCCGCACCGAAGTCCTCGCGTCGAACTGCAAGGAAATCCTCCGCTGCATCCGCTGCGGTGCCTGCCAAAATGTTTGCCCCGTCTATCGACAAGCGTCCGGCCATGCCTACCGCTCGACCTACGGCGGCCCCATCGGCGCGGTGCTCTCCCCCATCCTGTTCGGCAAGCGTTTCCCCGAACTCGCGGACCTGCCCAAAGCCTCGTCCCTCTGCGGCGCGTGCAACGAAGTCTGCCCCGTGGACATCCCCATCCCCGATCTGTTATTGCGCCTCCGCGACAAGGCGAAGCGCGAGGAAATCCCCTCGGCCGGAGCCATCCCGATGTCGCCCTTCGCCCACCTCGCCACCTCGCCCTCACTCTGGCGCACCGCGATGACCATGAGCAAGGCGATGAACCACCTGCCCATCCAAGTCGCGCCGATCAAGCCGCTCCAAGATTGGTTAGGCCAACGCACTCTCCCAGAATCTCACGGCGGAGATTTCCGGAAATGGCTGAAAAACCGGCATCAACAAACCACTCGATAAGTCCTATAGGACCTCTACGCACCATGTCCCGCACCGCCATTTTCTCAAAAATCGAGTCCGCCACCTCAGCCCTTAGGGAGAAGGTGGCTTACCCGATCTACGATGCGTCCATCGTCCATTCCGCACCGAAGCTCGCAGGCTCAGACCTGTGGGAAATTTTCTCCCGCAACTTCTCCGCAGTGAATGGCAAGCCGATGGCTTCCACCGAACAGCTGATCGATTTCCTCAAGGCGAACCATCAACTTCACGGCTACTGCGATCCCACGCTCATGGATGAAGTCGGCCACAAGCTCGCCGCCGCCGGACTGACGGTGGAAACCGAATACAATCGCGACCGTTTCGAGGACTATCAGTTCGGCGTCACCCGTGCCAGCGGAGCCATCGCCGAGTCCGGATCCGTCATCCTCGACGACGAAAAAACCTCGCACCGCCTCGCCGCGCTCTCGCCGTGGGTCCACGTCGCCGTTGTGAAACGCGAGGAAATCCACCGCAGCATCCCCGACGCCATCGCCGCATTTGGCGACAGCCCTAACATCATCTGGTGCACCGGCCCATCGAAAACCGCCGACGTCGAGGGCATCCTCATCGAAGGCGTCCACGGCCCTGGCGAACAGATCGCGCTGCTCGTTTGAAGAGCATGCCAATTTCGTTAGAAACAACAAAGCCCGCCACGCTTTCGCAGGGCAGGCTTTGTTAGGATGATCTCGCGGCGACCGGTGATCGCCACCTCAATCAGAAGTGAATCGCGTGGCCTTCGGCGGCGAGGGTCGCTTCGTGGATGACCTCGCTCATCGTCGGGTGAGCGTGGATGGTGGCGTGGATTTCCTCAGCGGTGAGCTCTTGATCCAGCGCGAGGCCCATTTCAGCGATGAGTTCGGTGGCGTTCTCGCCGATGATGTGCGCGCCGAGCAGCTCGCCGTGCTTCTTGCCGAAGAGAAGCTTCGCAAATCCATCTGGCTCGCCAGCGGCGATCGCCTTGCCGATGGCGACAAACGGGATTTTGCCGACTTTGTATTCGATGCCGGCTTCCTTGAGCGCGCGCTCGGTTTTGCCAACCGATGCGACCTGCGGGTGGCAGTAGGTGCAGCCGGGGAAATTGGTGACCTTGCGCGGCTGATGGCCGTCCACATACAGGCCTTCCACGCATTGGACGGCCTCGAACGACGCGGTGTGCGCGAGCCAAGGCGGCCCGGTGATGTCGCCGGTCGCATAGACACCGGGAATGGATGTTTCGTAGCGATCGCCGACATTGATGAAGCCACGCTCGGACAGCGCGGGCTGCTGGCCGCCAGGAAGCACCGGCTGGATGCCGATGGCGACGAGGCAAACCTCCGCGCTGATCGTGCCGTTTTCCTTGGGGCTCTCGATGGTCAGTTCGACGCTGTTGCCCTTGTCCACCATGGCGGTGATCTTGGCGTTGGTGAGGCAGCGGATGCCTTGCTTGATGAGGGATTTTTCCAGTGCATCGCCGACCTCGTCGTCTTCCACGGGAAGCACACGTGGAGCCATCTCGATGAGGGTGACCTTGGTGCCGAACGCGTTGTAGATGTAGGCAAATTCCACGCCGATCGCGCCCGCGCCAATAATGAGCATTTCCTTGGGCTGCTGCGGCAGGTTCATCGCCTCCTTGGAACCGATGACGGATTTGCCGTTGAACGGCAACGGTGGCAGGCCACGGCTTTTGCAGCCGGTGGAGATCATGATGTCCTTGGTTTCAAGGACCTGCGTCGTTCCATCGGGAGCCTGCACGCCAACCTTGCCAGTGCCTTCGATGGAGCCAAAGCCGCGGATGTAGTCCACCTTGTTCTTCTTAAAAAGGTATTCGATGCCGCCCGCGAGCCGCTCAGAAACCTTGCGCGAACGCCCGACGGTGGCGGACCAATCGTAGGTGAGGTTGTCGAACTTGAGGCCAAACTCAGCGGCCTTGGTGGTCAGCGTCTGATAGAGTTCAGCGTTCTTGAGCAGGGCCTTGGTGGGGATGCAACCCCAGTTGAGGCAGGTGCCACCGGCGCGGTCCATCTCGACGCAAGCGACTTTTTTTCCAAGTTGAGAAGCGCGGATAGCGGCGACGTAGCCGGCAGGGCCGCCACCGATGACAATGAGATCGTAGGCCATATGAATAAGGAGGTGCAGGTTTGCGGCGCGAAACTGTCGTCCCCCCTGCGGATTGTCAAAGATCGAAAGGCGGAACGGGATTCTTGAATGTTGCCGAGCCGGTTCGCAGTATTCGCGCCGTGCACGCCGGACTCGCTCGATCCTTGGTTTTCCTCGTCGTTCTCGCGCTGGTCGGAACCGCGCTGCTCGTCCTGCCGCGCCTGAACGTGCCGCAAATCGACGCCGCCACCCCGCTTTCCCTGCCTGCAAATGGCAAGGTGGACCATCGCTTCGATTTCCTCAGCGCCTGGGAAATCGCCCAGATCCCGACCGCACTTCGCTTCGATTCCCCGCTCGGCACCCAGCACGGCGGCCTCACCTACAACGCCCAGAAATTTTGGGAAATGAACGAGTCCCACGGCGGTCATCACTGCGGCGACGACCTCAATGGCATCGGCGGCATGAACACCGACCTCGGCGACCCGGTTTTCGCCACCGCGAACGGCCTCGTCCTCTATGCTGGTGAATCGTCGCCCAGTTGGGGAAAAACCATCGTCATCGCCCACCGCTGCGCCGACGGAAAAATCCTCCAATCCATGGCCGCCCACCTTCACCGCATCGATGTCGCGCCCGGCGATCTCGTTGCACGCGGCTCCACCATCGGCACAGTCGGCACCGCGAATGGCCGCTATCCCGCCCACCTTCATTTCGAAATCCGCGCCAGCGATGAGATCGATATTGGGCCAGGCTACACCTCCACACCGTTAGATCGGCTGAATCCAGCCGCCACCCTTTCTCATCTCAGAAACGCCGCAGACGATGACCTCTCCCCATCGCCGCTTTCGGTTCCCTAAAACCATTTTCATGCCATCGCTCACCGACAACACCGCCCGCAGCCGTTTCGAATGGATCGAAGAAGGCAAACTCGCATTCGCCGATTACCGGTTAAATAACAGCCTGCTGATCCTCCCGCACGTCGAAGCCGATCCCGCGCTGCGCGGCAAAGGAAGCGCCGGCCGCCTGATGACCGCCGTACTGGAACTCGCCCGTGAACGTGGCTGGAAAGTCCGGCCCATTTGCGGTTATGCCGTCGCTTTCATGGCGCGGCATGAAGAGTTTCAGGATCTGCTAGAATGAGCTTCGCTGGACAGGCGAGGAAGAAATGGACTGGCGGACAAGCGACGGCTCGCCAGCTTTTCCAAAGCATGAAAAGCGTGTTATTATTTCTGATACTTGCCTTACCAGCGAGCGCCGTGGAAATCCGCGAAGAAACGGGTTGGGGGAAATTTTTCGAGAGCCGGAAACTGGTCGGCACGATGGTGGTGCTCAATGAAGCCCATTCCGTGGCACACGTGTGGAATGTAAAACGGGCGGAGACGCCGTTTTCTCCGGCCTCCACGTTCAAGATTCCCAATGCCTTGATCGCCCTGGACGCGAAGGTCGTGAAGGACCTGGACGAGGTGATCCCCTATGGTGGGACGAAGGAATTCATGAAGGAATGGGAGCGTGACATGAACCTGCGCGAGGCAATGAAGCTTTCTAACGTCGCCGTGTTTCATCAAGTCGCGCGGCGTATCGGCCTCGAACGGATGCGGGAAAAACTGGTGGAGTTCGATTACGGCAACCAACAGATCGGCGACGACATTGACCATCGATTTTGGTTAGAACAGCCGTTACAAATCTCCGCGATGCAGCAGGTGGAATTCCTCGCAAAACTGGCGCAAGGAAAACTGCCCGTTTCCGCAGAGTCGGTGGCGCAGGTGAAGGAAATCACCCGCTACGGCGAGAAAAACGGTGCCGTCATCTACGCGAAAACCGGCTGGACCGGCACGAAAGCCCCGCAAACCGGCTGGTGGGTCGGCTGGGTGGAGAAGGAGGGCAAAATTTACCCCTTCGCCATGAACGCCGTGATCCCGACCATGGACGCGGCGAAGCTGCGTATTCCCACCGCGTTAGATTGCTTGGACGCGATGGGAATTTATTGAAGTGACGCTTAGGGCACCCGCGGAAACTTCGAGAAATCCGGCTGCCGTTTTTCGAGGAAGGCTTGTTTCCCTTCGCGGCCTTCCTCGCTCATGTAGTAGAGCAGGGTGGCATTTCCTGCTAGATCGAGCAGCCCCATTTGGCCGTCGCAGTCGGCGTTGAGGGCGGACTTGAGGCAGCGCAGCGCGAGTGGCGAGTGGGCGAGCATTTCGCGGCACCACTGGAGGGTTTCCTTTTCGAGATCGGCGAGCGGGACGACGGTGTTCACCAACCCCATGTCGAGGGCTTGTTGGGCGTCGTACTGGCGGCAGAGATACCAGATTTCACGGGCCTTTTTCTGACCGACGATCCTTGCTAGATAGCTGGAACCGAGGCCGCCGTCGAAGGAGCCGACCTTGGGGCCGGTCTGGCCGAAACGGGCATTGTCGGCGGCGATGGTGAGATCGCAGACGATGTGCAGGACGTGGCCGCCGCCGATAGCGTAGCCGGCGACCATGGCGACGACGGGTTTCGGCAAGGAGCGGATTTTTTTCTGAAGATCGAGCACGTTGAGGCGCGGGATGCCGTCCTCGCCGATGTATCCTGCGTGGCCGCGGACCTTCTGGTCGCCGCCGGAGCAGAACGCGAGATCGCCTGCGCCGGTGAGGATGATGGCGCCGACTTTTGGGTCCTCATGGGCGTGGTCGAAGGCCTGCAACATTTCCTTCACCGTGAGCGGGCGGAAGGCGTTGCGCACTTCCGGCCGGTTGATGGTGATTTTGGCAATGCTTCCTTCATCCGTCGTTTCATAACGGATGTCCTCGAATTCGCGCACGGTGGTCCACATGAGGGCGGTAGGTTGAATGACGAATTCATCTCCCGCAACACCGGCCTGCGGAGGATGCGTGAAATCAGGCGTGCCCGAGTTTCAAAAAACTCGACACCTTTTCCGCGAACCATTCCGGTGCATCCCACGGCACGCGGTGCCCCGCGCCTGGAGCCACTAACAACTCACCTCGGGGAATCTGCGAAACCGCACGCTCGCCGAGGGTACGGAATTTTGTATCGTTCTCACCGACGATCCAGAGCACCGGAATCTGGATTTTCGAAAGCCGGTCCCACAGCGGTTCTTGGGCGCCGAGTGACCAATCGACAAAGCTGCGTGCGATCTCGCGCCGTCGCATGACCAATCCAGCCGATGCTTGGGGATCGCGGAGAGGTGCACCCGCGAGGACAGGCTGCGCGCTCCAAGCTGCTAGAAATTCCTGCCATTCTCCCGCCAATGCCCGCGTCGCCCACGCGGTGTCTTGGGTCCTGCGAGAAATCTTATCCGCATCATTTTCCAAACCGGGGTCCGCCGCCACGATGACCGCCGCCTGCCACGGATGATCTCCGGCTAACAGCGCGTGCAGCGCTAGCCGCGCACCCATCGAGTATCCTAACAATGCCCGTCCATTGCCTCTAAAAACTTGTCCGAGCGCATCTGCATTGAGGGCCTTGCCAAACTCCGGCAGCGACATCGGATCGCATTGGAGAAAGCGCCAGAGGTCGACGGCTCGCGTTCCAATGCCATGCGCCGCCGTCAGTTTTGCAAAGCCGCGCCAGTCCGCCGCCATGCCGACCGCGCCGTGGAGGCACCAGCATTCCAGCGGGCCGGCCTCGCGCCGTTCGTCGGTTTCCTTCGAATACTGGATCACGGTTGCGCGGGCATTTCGATGCGCTCCTTGATCGAGTCGATGAGGTCTTCACGCTGCTCGGGCGATCCCACCAAGCCGAGGACAACCGCCACCAGCGCGACAAATGCGGCGATGCCCACAGAAATCACCAGCCAGTAGAGGATGGCCAAGAGGATTCCAGGCCCGTCCATTTTCTTGTGATTTGCGTATCCCGCAGGGCAGGCAAAGCATCGATAACCGACCCACAGGTTGAGCAAAGGCACGAGATTGCCGAGAAACCACCAGCGGCTCATGCCGAGGTTCACCAGCCGCATCAGACTGAAAACCAAGACCAACAAAGCGGGCACCACGAGCAGCCCGGAGAGGATGAGCGCCAGCGTTTCTTGCGGCATTTGCGAACCCAAGAAAGTGGCAGCACCCGCCAGCAGCGCGGCCCACAGAACGGGAAAAATCAGCAGGAAAAACAGATAGCTGCGGCGTCGCGCGCCGGGCATCGCCGGTGCCAATTCTCCGCTTTCGTAGGCTTCCACTTCCTCGGGTGAGACGTAAGGATCTTCTGCTAGAGTGGGCGTCACGGGCATGGAGGGAACCGCAGGAGCAACCACCTCGGCGACCGCAGGAGCCTCCACCACCGCACGGCGCTCAAACAATCCTTGGATGTCCCCTGCCGGCAGCCACGATTCCATGCCTTTCGACCACACCAGATCTTGTCGGGGATTGAGTTTCCCCTCCTTCGCCATCTGTTGGAGTGCGGAAAATCCAACAGGTCCTCCTTTTGCGCCGTTCTGAGCATAAAACCACGCATCTTGCGAGAGGTCATTCATGCGGTGTGAGTAGCCAATGGATAGGCCCCTGTCAAACGCACCGTCTGACGGGATTTCGCCAACGGCAGGGCTTGTCAAATCAGGCAACGTGTTGAAACTCTGCCAGCCCGCACTTCCCCTTCCCATCGCCATTCCGGGCGAACTGAGATCACCCATCGGGCACCTGAATCCACCATGCACTTTCTCGGGATCGAAATCGGCCACGGCGGCACACGCGCCGTCGTCCTGGACCTGGAAGCTGCGGCGATACGTGCCGAGGCGTGGGCCGCGCACGACTGGATTGAGGGGCTACCTGCCGGCTACCGGGAGCAGAATCCCGCCCAATGGATAGCGGCCGTGGACCGTGCGGTGCGCGAATGCCTCGCTACGTTGGGTGCTGAAAAAGAAAATGTCGCCGCCATTGGCGTGGCCGGACCGCAGCGTGGATTGGTCCTGCTGGACGCGGAAAACCGCATCATCCGACCTGCGAAACTGGCCGGTGACGTCTCGGTGAAACGCCAAGCGGACGAAATCGCCCGCGCCTTCGGCGGCGCGCCAGGCCTCATCGAAATGGCAGGGCAAGCGCCGGGCGTCGAGTCCGCCGCTGCCGAATGCCTGTGGCTCAAACAGCACGAGCCGTATCATTTCCAACGCGCGTCCAGCCTGCTCACCGCCCAGGATTTCATCGCCTACTGGCTCACCGGCGAGCGCTCGACCGAGGCCGGCAGCGCGTCTGGCACGGGCCTGCTCGACATCCGCACCCGCAAGTGGTCGACGGAACTCATCGATTTCATCGATCCCGAACTCGCCGGACGGCTCGCGCCCATCGGCCCGTCCGACCAACCGCGCGGCCTACTGCGTTCCGCCTTGGCGCGTGAGTGGGGAATTTCCGTTAACGTCCAAGTCGGAGCCGGCAGCGCCTCGCCCATGCTGGCCGCGCTGGCCGCTGGCTGCGTCGCCGACGGCACTGTGGCCGTGGAACTCGGCTCGGCCGGCGTGATCGTCGGCGTCGGTGATGCGCCTGTCATCGACTATCGCGGCGAAATCACGCCGCTTTGCAATGCCACCGGAAGCTGGCTCGGGCTGGCCACCACCACCAACGCGGCGGTCGCTCCCGAGGTCATGCGCCGCCATTACGGCTGGAGCGCGCGCGAGTTTGAGGAAAAAGTCGCCAGCGTCTCGCCCGGCGCGGACGGCCTGCTGTTGCTGCCCTATTTCACCGGCGAATCCATCCCCCGTCTGCCCGACGGCACCGGCGTCCTGCACGGCATCACGCCGGAAAATTTCACGCCCGCCCACCTCGCCCGCGCGGCGGCGGAGGGCGTCGCACTGGGCCTCGGTTACGCCATGAGCCGCTTGCGCGAGCTCGGGTTCGACCCGCCGGAAATCCGTTTGTTAGGTCCCGGCGTCGCCAGCCCAGTCACGCGCCAACTCTTGGCCGATGTCTTCGGCGCACCCGTCGTCACCGTTTCTAGCAAACAAGGGGCCGCCGTCGGCGCAGCGATGCAGGCGGCTGTCGGCTTTTTCCACCAGAGCGGCGAGTCGCTCGGCTTCGCAGAAATCGCCAGCTACCTGGTGGCTGGCGATTCCGAGTCCCGTTGCGATCCCGATCCGCAATCCCACGAACTCTATCAGGAGCTGATGTCCCGTCAGCAATACTTGGTGGACACGCTCCATCCCGCCGGATTTTTGTGACGCCATGAGTTCGAAATCCACCGAGATCCGCGGCAGCCGGAAAGCGGAACTTCTCGGCACCTTGGGCGGCTGGGTCATGCGACTTTGGAATGCGACGTTGCGCTTTGAGGTCGAGGACCGCTGCGGCATCACTTCCGCGGACAAAAACCTGCCCCCGGTCATCTATGCGATGTGGCACAACCGCATCTTCGTCATCCCGTCGCTCTGGCGGATGAAATGCGGCGGGCATCGCAAGGCCGTCGTCCTCACCAGCGCCAGCAAGGATGGCACCACGCTGTCGCGCGCGATGGCCGTGTTTGGCATCGGATCAGTTAGAGGATCCTCATCCCGTCGTGCCGTTGCCGCGTTGATCGGGATGAAGCGCTCGCTCAAAGACGGCGTCGATGTTTGCATCACCCCGGATGGCCCGCGCGGTCCGCGCTACGTCTTCCATCCCGGTGCCATCAAACTCGCGGAATCATCCGGTGCGCCCATCCTGCCCATCCACGTCCGTTTCTCGTCCGCATGGCGATTGAAAACCTGGGACCAACTCGTCCTCCCCAAGCCGTTCAGCCGCGTCACCGTAATTTTCGACGAGTTGCTCGTCATCCCGCCCAAACTCGACGAGGCCGCGTTTGAGCAACAGGTGGATCGCGTCCGCGAGATCCTGCTCGCCGGGACCAACGAATGATGAATTTGGACAATTACTCGTTCCGCGATCCATGACGCACTCAACTCCTCCTCCACGCGCCGCCTGAATTCATGAAACCCTCTCCGCCGTCAAAAAATCGGCCCTCCGCTGAAAAACCTACCGGTAAAATTCGGCTCGCTATTCTCGGAACCTCGAACTCCGTCATGCGCGACGGGTATGTCATGAGTCTGAGCCAAAAACGCGGAATCCAAGTGGTCGCAAACGCATCCCTAGGATCCAGTCACGCGCCGATGCTGGCATACCGACTTCCCGACTTAGAGGCGGTTGATTTTGACATCCTTATCCTCGACCTATGCGTCAATGAACAGCGTGCCATCTATAGGAATCTTTACGATCTCGCTCTCACGACCGATGTCTTCACTTATTTTCTCGACTGGTGCGGACGGAAACGGGTCACCCCCGTGGTCCTCATCCTACCCGATCAACTTTGTTTCGGACACCCCTCATCCCACCCTAGGGCGAATGAGGTGCATGACCACTATGTGCGGATGTGCATCAAAAATCATGTCCCCTATTTCGACGGTCGCCGATTTGTGAAGGCTCTCGCGAAATCCCGCGATACCGCCCCCGCCAACCTGTTCAAGGACATCCAACACCTAACTCCCGAAACCGCGCAACTGCTAGGGAAACGCCTTGGAAACAGAATCAAAGGATTGATGGGAAAACCGACCGCCCGTTGGTCGATCGCCCGGAGCCATTCCTACCAGTTTGTTCCTGTGCCACAGCAAGACACCGTCGAACGAAAAACATCCATTGCGACGGTGAGGTTCGCCCGTATGGGACTGAATACCAATCTCACCATAGCCTGCCCGCCGCGATGCCACGTCGTCGCCGTGGCGCTGAACATGAGCCAAACCAACGCCGCCTTGAAGATTGCGGGGGATCACGAACTCACCAAGCGTTTCGACAACGCCTACTATGACCCAAACCGTTCCATGTGGCTTGTCATTTGGTCACTGATAAGTCCGGTTCCAACAGGAATTGAAGGCGTCCGATTGTCCGTTACAGCTTCCTCAATAGCCTCGGATCAGGAGGACAATGATCACAGTCGCCTCAACATCCTTCCGCCGAGCGATCAGGAGCCAGTTGTCGAAGTCTCAGGCATCATCGTCCAAACACCGTCGCGATGGAAGTTGCGATCCCGCATGAAACACCGAGTCATCAACCTGATTGGTGCTTCCCGTTAATTCTGCAGATTCATACGCCGCTCGGACGCGGTGGATATTTCCGGGGAAATGCCGTTGCAAACGTCACAACCTCCCACAATCCTCAGCGCTCATGAACGATCCCAAGATCCTCGATGGAAAAGCCGTTGCCGCCGCCGTGCTCGACGAATGCCGCGCCGAAACCGCCGAATTGTTAGCTCGCGGCATCCAGCCCGGCCTCGCCGTCGTTCTTGTTGGCAGCGATCCCGCGTCGCAAGTGTATGTCGGTTCCAAAGCCCGCACCTGCGCCGACCTCGGATTCCACTCGCTCAAAGTCGAGCTGCCTGAAGAAACCACGCAGGAAGAACTGCTTCAAGTCGTCCACGATCTCAACGTAGATCCCAAAGTTCACGGGATCTTGATCCAGTTTCCTTTGCCCAAACACATTCATGAGGAAGTGATCATCCGTGGCCTCAATCCGAACAAGGACGTCGATGGCTTCCACCCGGAAAACGTCGCCAAGCTCGTGCTCGAAGACCCCACCGGCTTCGTTCCTTGCACACCCGCCGGCTGCATGAAGTTGCTCGCCGTTTCTGGAGTCGACACCAACGGCGCGGAGGCTGTCGTCCTCGGCCGCAGCATGCTTGTAGGGAAATCGGTTGCGTCACTCCTCGTTTCCAAAAACGCGAATGCCACCGTCACCATCGCCCACTCGCGCTCCAAGGATTTGCCCGCCATTTGCCGCCGCGCGGACATCCTCATTGCCGCCGTCGGCCGCCCAGAAATGGTCAAAGCGGATTGGGTGAAACCCGGTGCCGTCGTCATCGACGTCGGCATCAACCGCGTCGAGGACGCCTCGAAAAAATCCGGCTACCGCCTCACCGGCGACGTCGCCTATCCCGAAGTGGCCCCGAAATGCGCCGCCATCACCCCCGTCCCCGGCGGCGTCGGCCCCATGACCATCGCCATGCTCATGAAAAACACCCTTCAAGCGGCGCGGCAGATTGGAAAATAGGCGGAGTCGCGCATGGATGCCGTGGCCGACGCGAACGGCAAAAAATTCTCGTCATTGCGCCACCGGTTCGCAGACATTGGCCGGGTGATCCACCCCACCGCCATCGTCTCGCCACTCGCCAGGCTCGGACAAAACGTCCGTGTCGGCCCCTACTGCATCATCGGAGCCAACGTGGAAATCGGGGATGACTGCGTGCTTCATTCACACGTCGTCATCGAGGGGTATTCGAAAATTGGTCGCGGCAACGAGTTTTTCCCCTTCGCCGTGATCGGCGGCAAGACACAGGATCTCAAGTACCAGGGTGAGCCGACCTATGTCGAAATAGGCGACCGCAATGTGTTCCGGGAAAACTGCACCGTCCACCGCGGCACGCATGAGAGCCTGCCGACGCGCATTGGCTCTAACAATCTACTTCTCTGCTACACCCACGTCGCGCACGACTGCCAGCTTGGCAACCACATCATCCTTTCCAATTCGGTCGGCCTGGCCGGCCACGTCACGGTGGAAGACTACGCCATCCTTTCCGGCATGTCCGCCGTCCACCAATTCTGCCAAGTCGGTTGCCATTCCATCATCGGCGGCTTGTCCAAGGTGACCCACGATGTGCCTCCTTTCATGGTGGTCGATGGCAACCCGGCGAGCACGCGCGGCATCAACATGGTCGGCCTGCAACGCCGCGGCTTTTCCGAGGACGACCTTCGCGCGATCAAGTCCGCCTACAAGAAGTTGTTTCTCAAGAAGGAAGGCAACATCGCCGATGCGATCAGCTCGCTCAAAGCGACGCATGCGGGAGACACGCCGCAGGTCACCCACCTCATCGATTTCATCGAGCGGTCCCAGCGCGGCGTGACCCGTTAGATTGTTACACGGCCGAATCCAAGCGGCAGGAACAGGCCAGTTGACGCGCCCGCTCCGATGGGGGTAGAACTGAACAAGCGGAAAGTCCCATGAGACGGTCTTCAGTCGTCTCGCGCAGCGGGTCTCCTCCGACAAAAACTGACACCAAACCCAACATGACCCTTCATCTTCGTTCCACCACCCTATCCCTCCTGCTCGCTCTTGCCGGGCTTGTTTCGGCGAAGGATACGCCCATCCAAATCCGGGCGCTGCTCAATGATTCGGTAAATCGAGCAGATTTCTACTTCGGCACTCCAGGCAAGGCGATGACTCAGGTGGAACTCGCGGTCGAAGGGCTCACCCAACCCCAAAAAATCACTCCAGTCGGTGGCGTGCTGAACCTTTTCGACAGCGCCCAAGTCACTGCGGCCAACGCCAAAACGCACCTCGCGGCAACGATGAAGGTGCCCGCTGGCAGCAAGAGTCTGATCGTGATTATCGTTCCTGTGGCCGACCAGAAACCGCCTTATCGCATGGTGGCGATTCCCGACGACGCGCGATCCTTTCCATGGAATACCAACAAGGTGGTAAATCTAACGTCTATGGAATGCTTGCTTGAAATTGGCGAGATGAAACTGGATCTGCCCGCAGACAAAGTGACCGACGTGCCAAAGTTAACCCACAAAGGGGACACAAACCAGTTGCAGACGAATTTCTCCTACAAGCAAAACGAGCAATGGCAGTTAGCGACTGAAAGGCGGCTGCAGTATGTCGACAACCTGCGTCGCATCTTTGTGATCCATAAGCAGCCACAGGCACTTGGCCCAGAAGTCCGGACCATCCAAGACGAAAAACTAACAAAAAACTAACCACCACCACCGCACCAGTGCATGCATCCTCGTTCGATGCCTTCACCTTCAATTAAGAGAATGCGGTGATGGTTCCAGCCTGCGGCTAAAGAGCCTAAAGGCAGTTTACTTCTTCCCGCCGCCGTTGCCGCTCAAGCGGATGTCAAACGGGCTTTCGTCCGTGTCGTTGCTCTTGATGTGAAGCTCGGCCTTGCGCGCACCGATGGCCTTGGGAGTGAAGGTCACCCGTATCGTCGCACTGGCACCGGGTGCGATGGTGGAGATTTTCGGGGCACTGACTTGGAACTCCTTGCGGTGTTTGCCGTCCACCGAGAACCCGAGATTCTTGAGCGGCGCGTCGCCGGAGTTGGTCAGGGTGAATAACCGGGTCAGCGACTTGCCCTTCTTGGTCACCAGCACCGTGCTAAAATCCACCTTGCCCTTGCCATCCTTGAGCACGGTTTTCCCCTGCTTCACGTCGATCTCCGCAGGCTTCACCACGGGCGCGCCGAGGGTGAAAGTGCCCGTTTGGGAGTTTCCGAACAGACTGGTCAAAAAGACCTCGTAGCGGCCCACGCCCTCAGAGATCCAGAGGGTGAGCACGCCGTCTGGACGACCGGGGAGGAAATGAACGATGGTGTACTCATACATTCCCGAAAAGCTGCTATTAAACGACCAGGTGCCGACGTTGGTCGTGGCGTCGCCGGTGATGCGAGTCTTGGTGAAGACATTGCCAGGCGAGGCTCCGAAGTTTCCGCTAAACGAGCCTGTCGTGGCGAAGGGGGCAGCCCCCGTTTCAACCGTAAAGGTGAGCGTTTTTCCCACCAACGCGGTGGGCTGAAGGTCGGCCTCGGTCAGGGCAAAAACAGATGCGACCGAGGAGAAGGTGAATGCGAGGAGAAGTGAGGGGAGTTTCATGGTTTGTGGTGCTCGTTTCCTCGCGAAATCTACCCGAATAGCAATCCGGAAATGCCATGGCATCGATTTCCCGTTTGACCACCGTGGGAAAACTCCTAGCGTTCGCGCCGTGAACCGCTTCCTCAACGGCCTTTTGCCGCGCCCCCTTCTTCTAGGGTTGGCGCCCCGTTGACCTATTTCTTTCCTTCACTTCCGTTCACCGGCCCGCCCATCTTGAGGCGCAGCCACTCCCGTTTCCCGCTTTTCCCATTTTCAAAATGCATCCGAATTCTCTCTCGAAATACCGCCCCTTTCCGGCGGTTTCCTTGCCCAACCGCACTTGGCCCGATCAGACGCTCACTCACGCCCCGCAGTGGTGCTCCGTCGATCTCCGCGATGGCAACCAAGCGCTGCCGCAACCGATGTCCATCGAGGAAAAACTCGAGTTTTTCGACCTGCTCGTGCGTGTCGGTTTCAAGCAAATCGAAGTCGGCTTCCCGTCCGCTGCGGACACCGAGTTCAACTTCTTGCGCCGCCTCATCGATGAAAACCGCATCCCTGAAGATGTCACCATCCAGGTGCTCGTCCAGACGCGCGAGCCGCTCATCCGCCGCACCTTCGAGGCCATCGCCGGGGCCAAGCGCGCCATCGTCCACATCTACAACTCGACCTCGCCGCTGCAGCGCCGTGTCACCTTCAGCGACGCATCGCGCGAGGCGATCAAGCAGATCGCCGTCGATGGCGCGGTGTTGGTGAAACAACTGGTGCCGACGATTCCGCAAACCGAAGTCGTGTTGCAGTACTCGCCCGAGTCGTTTTCCGACACCGAGTTGGATTTCGCGCTGGAATGCTGCAACGCGGTCATCGGCATCTGGCAGCCAACGCCCGAGCGAAAAATGATCATCAACCTGCCCGACACCGTGCAGTGGACCACGCCAAACATCCACGCCGACATGATCGAGTGGATGTGTCGTCACTTGGACAAGCGCGACTCCGTGATCGTTTCTCTGCACACGCACAATGATCGCGGCACCGGAGTGGCCGCCACCGAGCTGGGCTTGATGGCCGGTGCCGACCGCGTCGAAGGCACGCTTTTCGGCAATGGTGAGCGGACCGGAAACCTCGACATCGTCACCGTCGCGCTGAACCTCAACAGCCACGGCGTGGAAACGGGCTTGGATTTCTCCGACCTGCAATCGATCCGTACGGTTTACGAACGGGTCACCCGCCTCAACGTCCCGGAGCGCCAACCTTACGCCGGCGAACTCGTCTTCACCGCGTTCTCTGGCTCCCACCAAGACGCAATCAAGAAAGGCCTCGATCGCCGCGAAAAGGAAACGGCTGCCGACCCCGCCACGCCGTGGGGCGTGCCCTATCTGACCATCGATCCACAGGACATCGGCCGCTCGTATGAGGCGATCATCCGCATCAATTCCCAGTCCGGCAAAGGCGGTGTCGCCTACGTGCTCGACCGCGAGCACGGCTTTGACTTGCCAAAATCGATGCACCCGCAGGTCGGCAAACGCATCTACGATATGGCCGACGAACACGGACGCGAACTCTCCGCCGACGAGATTCGCGACGCGTTTTTCGCCGAGTTCGTCAACCTCACCTGTCCGCTGGAGGTGCTCGACTACGAACTCATCCACCAAACCGCCGAGCGTGGCCAAGTCCGTTGCACCGCGACGGTCCGCGTCGATGGCGTTGAGAAATCCATCGATGGCCTCGGCAACGGTCCCATCAATGCCTTCGTCCATGCCTTGGAAGGCATTGGCCTCAAGGACTTCAAAGTCACCGACTACCGTTCCCACGCGGTGCGCGGCGGCTCGGACGCCAGCGCTGCCGCCTATGTCCAGGTCCAAGCCGAAGACGGTCGCTTGCTGTGGGGTGCGGGCGTGGATCCATCCATCGAGATGGCTGGCCTGCGCGCGCTGGTGACCGCGTGGAATCTGCTCCGCCGTTAAGCCATCTTGAAATCACATGGTCGTCCGCCACGGGGCGGATGGCCATGCGATCCTACGCGAAAAAGTAAGGAGATCTGAAGGGTATGGGGACCTTTGCGCTTGATCTGAAAAAGCAGGCTGGTATCCACACGCCATATCCGCGTTTGGATGCCTACCCCCATGAAAACATTGTTCACTGCCATTGTCGTGTGCCTCGGCACGCTCGCCCCACTTGTCCAAGCCCAATCAGTTGATGCCGCACCCGCCGCTGCATCCACCGAATTCAAGAGCATCGGTGGATTTCCAACCGGCAAAAAATTCACCTTGAAGGTGGAAGAAGCGATTTTCGCCAAGGCATCGCTCACCGGATCCGGTCCGCTCAAAAAGGCTCCAGCCGGCCTTCCCAACTACAAAAAAGGTCAGAGCATCAAGTTCAAGATCGGCAACAAAGGCGAGCTCATCGGCCCAGGATTCAACATGAAGCTCAAGGACAGCAGCGACGTTTCCAACGTTTACACGTCCGGCATCAACAAGAAGCTTCCCACCAGCCAACCGAACGTCGCCATCGTTTACAAAGACTCCAAGGGCAAGGCCATCGGCGTTGCACTCAGCTTCTACAAGTTCAACATCAAGGGCTTCCAGACCACGACCTACACCGCGTTCTACAGCCTCGGCTCCGTCACCGAGTAATCCATCAACCTATCCAATCTAGCCAAGGGAGAGCCGCCGTGCTCTCCCTTTTTCGTGTCGAGAATCCTCGTTCGTTAGAAAAAGAATTCAAACGAAACGCCAAGGCCAGAGAGAGATCCGCAGAGTTTCCCCGGGATTTCCAAGTCAGGCCACGTCATTTTCATGCCCGCGGATGGGCCGTGTCATAGGCCTGCTTGAGGCGCTCCTTCGTCACATGAGTGTAAATCTGTGTGGTGGAAAGCGATGCATGCCCTAACAGCGATTGCACACTGCGCAGGTCCGCCCCGCCGTCCAACAGGTGCGTCGCAAAACTGTGGCGCAACTTGTGCGGGCTAATCGCGAACGGGATGCTGCTGAGCCTGAGGTACTTTTTCAGCAGCAAATCCACCGCCTGCTGGGTGATGCGGCTGCGCCGGTTGCTCAGAAATAGCGGCCCCGAGGTCACCACTGCCTCTTGCCGGTAACGTTGGATCGCCGCCAGCGCCGGACCACCCACCGGCACGATGCGCTCCTTCGCCCCCTTCCCGCGCACCTTCACCACCTCGCCGATGAAATCGACGTGCCCGACATCCAGTGCCAGCAGCTCGGAAATGCGCAGACCGCACGAATAGAACAACTCGAGGATGGCCGCATCCCGCAACCGCAGCCACGCCGGGCCTTTGCCGAGGCTTTCCACCCGCAGCGGCATTCCCAACAACTCATCGATCTGTGAAACCGTCAAAACCACCGGCAACGAGCGCTCGGGTTTCGGCAATTGCACCTCTGCCACCGGACTGCGCCCCAACCCTTTTCTCAGCACCAAATAGCGATAGAACGACCTCAATGCCGCAAATTTCAACCGTATCGTGGAGCGCTTGAACCCCTGCTTCATCAACGCCAGCAAGTAGTCTCGAAAATCGTCAGCCACCTCCCCGCGCCATCCCGCAAATGCTTCCCCGCGCCATTCCCGATAAGCCCCCAACGCATCCCGATAATTCGCCAACGTCCTCGGTGAGCCGCTCTTCTCCGTCGCCTGGAACTCAAAAAAGGCCGTCTCGTCCGTCATCGCCAGCCAGCCTGAACCGCAGCGTCACCTCATCCAAGCCCGGAAAATTCAAGCACAATGCCAAATCTCTTAAAAACCAGCTCATCGATGGCGAAGGCCATGGGACACTGCCAAATCATTTCGTGATGGCGAAATGAGGGTTGGGGTTTCCTGACGGCGATAAATGGCGTCACAAAAAACGCCCCGGAGCCGGTGGCTGCGGGGCGCTTGAAAGATGGAAGCTTTAATCAGGCGGAAACCTTGGAATAGGTGCGGCTGAGTTCGCGCATCAGGCTGCGCGTTTCGTCCTGCCAGCCATTGAGTTTTTCGCGAGAAAGCTGGACGCGATCGGCGACAGCTTTTTCGAGTTCGTGGTAGTTGGCGGACAGCTTTTCGACGAGTTCGTGCAGGGCGTCGGCGGCGCGATGGGCGGGCGAGTGGTGCGGATGCTCACGCATTTCAGCGAGGTGCTTTTGGGCGCGGCGGCGGGCTTCGCCCATTTCAGCGAGAAGAATGCGGCCATCCGGCACGCGGCGCAGGCCATCGACGAGACCGAGTTTCGAGAGCGTCCAGATCGTCCATTTGCTGGGATCCCACTGCCATGGCTTCACGCCGTTGCGGTAGTCGTGCTGGAACT
>JAZKEG010000018.1:0-80241 GCA_040387215.1 Verrucomicrobiota bacterium
GCCGTCGAAGATGCCGGTGATGCGTTCGATGGCCTGGGTGGCGCTGGTCGAGTGCAGGGTGCTCAGCACGAGGTGGCCAGTTTCCGCAGCGGTGAGCGCGGTCATGATGGTTTCCGGTTCGCGCATTTCCCCGACGACGATGACATCGGGATCCTGGCGCAGGACATGCGTGAGAGCGCGGCGGAAGGAATGGGTGTCGGTGAGTAATTCCTGTTGGACCACGATGGCTTTGTGATTGCGGTGAACGTGTTCGATGGGGTCCTCGATGGTGACGATTTTGCAACGGCGCTCGTGGTTGATGACGTTCACCATGTAGTTGAGCGTTGTCGTTTTGCCCGCCCCGGTCGCTCCGCAAACGAGGACGAGTCCGTTTGGCTTGCGGGCGAGATCGTCGATTTTGTCGGGCAAGCCGAGTTCCTCGCGGGACGGGATGTCGCTGCCGCAGAAGCGGAAACTGAACTCGATGCGGCCGTTGTGACGATAGGCGGTGACGCGCAGTCGGCCGGCGACTTCGTGGTTGAGCGAGACGCAGAGTTCCCAATCGGTGGCGAAGGTTGCGAGTTGGGTGGGATTGAGCAGTTGGATGGAGATGGCCTCAAGGTCCTCGGAATGGAGCGCGTCATTGCCGATGAAGAGGATTTCTCCATTCACGCGCAACGAAGCGGGCAGGCCAGCGATGAGGTGAAGATCGGAAGCTTGGAGACGGGCCGCCTCAATGAGTAGGCTTTCTAGCAGCGGGTGAGCGGTCATGAGTGGAAGGTGTGCCTGAAGCGTCGCCACCAGAGGAAGAGCGGCGGCGTCATTTCTAAATTGGCGAGAATTTCACGGGCGAGAGGATTCACTGGATCTAACCGCAGTGCATGGTTGCTGGATTCTGCAGCGGCGCTGTGGAGTCCGAGCTGCTGCTGGCAAAGGGCGGCTTGCAACCAGAGTTGGAGGCGATTGGTGTCTAACGAGAGGCCCTTGCGCGCCGCTTCGAGCGCATGGACGAAGCGGCCATGGTGCGCGTTGAGTCGGGAAATCAACCAGTGAATTAGCCAGTTGGCGGGATCGAGCGTGACCGCGCGCTCGAGGCAGTAGTCGGCCTTCGATTGCTTGCGCGCCAGCATCACGTCGGCGCGTGCGATCCAGAGGTAGGAGGAATCCCCGCGCTCGCTGAAGGAGGCGTCGGAGAACGCCATGGCCGCCTTGAAATCGCCTGTCCTCGCGAGTGCCACGGCCTTGGCTGCTAGGAGTTCGGGTTCGTGGGGAAACATTTCCAGCGCCTTGTCCGCCCACAACTTGGCCTCACGGAATTCACCCAGCTCGATGAGCATACGGACCTGTCCCGTCCATGGCTGCGGGTTTTGCGGGTTGTGCTCGAGGACCTTGGCGTAGGCGCGCAGGGCTTCTTCGAAATCGCCATTTTCAAAAGCGGCGGTGGCGGCCCGCAGGTGGCGAACCTCGTCGGGTTTGGTCGGTTCCGCATGGGTTTCCAGACGGCCCGGCGAGACGTATTCGAATTCGAGTTTGGAAAAGCGACTCATGGGCGTGGAAGGGGCAGCGGATCTAACGGTGGAAGGTTCATCGATTTCCAAAACCATCGTCGGTAAGGACGACCGAGGATCGCGCTTTCATCGATCTCGGTGAGCGGCAACAGAAGCTCCGCCATCTCTCCGGCACCATGCACGAAACTCGCCTCGGTGGGCCAGATGAAATAGGTGCGGGGAGCCATCAGCCATTCCCCGCTGTCCGGCATATGCGGCGAGGTTTTCTTGAAATGGCGTCCGTTCACCTCGAACGAATCGTCGTGAAAGCGCAGGGTGTCGCCTGGGCCGGCGAGGATGCGATCGAGGTTCACCAATCCGACGGGAAGCCGGTAGGAAACCCAATCGCCAATCTGCCAAGGAGTGTTAGAAAACCCTTCGACGCGGTGCACCATGATGGGGTTTCCTTGAACGATGACGCGCTGCGCCCATGGAGAAATCACGCTTCGCAGGCCGAGCGAATAAATTAGAAACACCAACAACGATGCTGCTAGTGAAGTGCGCAACATGCCAGATAGACCTTGCCAGTGAGGGCACAGCATCGCGAGGGCAGCCGCGGCGGAGATGCCATGCAGCACGCTGGCGAGCAGGGCTGCCGTGGCTGATAGGGAATGATCCAAGGCCGCGACATGGAGGCAAAGGAGAGCCGCCCAAATGGCCATCACGGAATTTCCTAGCGTCGTCCGTCCTTGATGCCGCCACAACAGGCCGGGAACGAACAACCATGGAAGGCCGCGGGGGAAGGGGATGGGCAGCTGAAACGCAGGGCTGACAAATCTGGATAGCCTATCCTGCAAGCGCCGCGAAACCCGCTCCGAGCGCGCCCGAAAGCGTGACCAAGGACCAGCTCGCGGCGGGTAGTAAGGGGAAGGCATCATCATCGGCGGCAGCGGCTTCAATGGTGCTGATCGATGCGCACGATTTCCTCCGGCTCGTAGGCCTCGCTGGTTTCGCGTTGGGAATCGAGGTGGCCGACGATCTTTTCCATCATCGCTGTGGCGCTGTGGCAACCGGCCTTGCCCTTGTAGCCTTGGATGTGGACTTCCACCTGCCCTTCCGGCGTGATGGTGATGGAGAATTCTTTTTGGTTCATGGCTTAGGCTTCCCAGTGGCGGACGGTCATGTGGATGGCGTTGGTTTCGTCTTCGACTTCCTCCACCATGACAAAGTTGCGCGCCTGCATTTCGTGTTTGATCTGCTGATAGACGTAGTCCCGCACCAAGCGTTGGCTCATCTCCTCGCCCAGGCCGCGGAGTTCTTCCTCGCTGTGGCCGTTGCCGAGGACGTGCAGGGACGCCTTGCCGCGATCATCGCGGCGTATGGTGACGGTCACGCCCTCGCGGCTGAAGCTGAGTTTTTCGGAGAGGCCGAGCTGATCGGTGAGGACTTGGCTGTTGGGCACCTCGATGGTGAGGCCTGCTTTGGCGGAAACGGACTCGCTGGTGTCGATGTTAGCCACCGCTTTGGCCGCACTGTAGCCGAGTGATGCGGCGGCGCTGGCGACGGCTGTGGCAAAGACGGGCCAAGCGGAAATGATAACGGGTGTTAGGATCAATACAGCTCCCATGAGAGGTTTGGGTTGGGGTTCATGAAGATCCGACAAGGCAGCTGCTGTTTCCTCACGCGGGAAATTTCAAAATTCCATGCGACGTGTGGTTGAGGTGGCGGTATCTTGGCGTCCGACGCTGGCGTCTCGCGCGCGGCCGCTGGCCCACGAGCGGAGCCGGTTGATCTGCTCGTCCATGGTTCGGGCGAGTGGGACGGTCTCCTGCAGCGCTTTGAGCACGTCTCCGGTTTCCAGATCGCGGCTGGCGTAGAACGCATCGTACATGGCGCTGGTGATTGCCTCTTCGATCTCCGCGCCGCTGAAGTCCTTGCTGTTTTCGGCAAGGGTGGGCAGGTCGAAGGCGTCGGGATCTCGCTTGCGGCGCGAGAGGTGGATGGCGAAAATTTGCGCCCGCTCGGCTTGTCCCGGAAGGTCCACGAAGAAGATTTCATCGAGCCGTCCCTTGCGCATGAGCTCTGGTGGCAGGTGGGAAATGTCGTTCGCGGTGGCCACCACGAACACCGGCGAGGTTTTTTCCGAAAGCCAGGTGAGGAAGGTGCCGAACACCCGCGCGGTGGTGCCCCCGTCGCTGGATCCCGATCCCTGCGAGCCTGCGAATGCCTTGTCGATCTCGTCCACCCACAGGATGGCCGGGGCTACGGATTCGGCGACAGCGACGGCTTTGCGAACATTTTCCTCCGACGATCCGACAAGGCTGTTGAACATGCGGCCCATGTCGAAGCGCAGCAAGGGCAGTTGCCACAAGCTGGAAACCGCCTTGGCGCAAAGGCTTTTGCCGCAGCCCTGCACGCCTAACATTAAGATGCCTTTCGGGGCCGGAAGGCCGAAATCGCGAGCCTCTTTGGAGAATGCGAGCGTGCGCTTTTCTAACCAATCCTTCAACGCATGGAGGCCGCCCACGCTGTCGAAATTTTCCGTGGTGGGATAGTATTCGAGCAGGCCGCTTTTGCGGATGATCTGTTGCTTTTCCGCGAACACCGCCTGGATGTCGTCCGCCTCAAGCCCATCGCCGGTGACGATGATCTTGGCGAAAACGTTTTCCGCTTCGCCAAGTGTTAGGCCGAGCGCGGCTTGTAACAGGCGCTCGCGACCGGTTTCGTCGAGATCCATCTTCACGTCCCGCACCTTGCGCACGTCGGCCAAAATGTTTTCTAGCAGTTCCGCCAATTCATCGCGGCCGGGCGCGGGGAAATTCATCACGGTGATTTCCTTTTCCAACTCGACGGGAATTTCCAATACGGGTGAGATCAGGACGATGGTTTTGTAGCTGCTCTTCAACTGCAGCGCGATGTCCTTCAGCTTGCGCACCACCGCGAAGTTGTTCTTGGTCAGGAAGGGGTGGAAATCCTTGAAAATATAGATCGCTGGGTCCACCTGATCGATCACCTGATCCAACGCGAGCAGCGGATCCTTGGTCGCTCCGCCGCGGTGCTTTTGGGATTGGATGGATTGTCCGGCGGGCACGATGCCCGAGCTGAAAGTCCACTCAAAGGCGTTTTTATCGCGCTTTTTGGCGATCTCCACCACGGCCTTCTGCGCCCGCATTTCTTCGCCGGTGACGATGTAGATGATGGGGTAGCGAGCGCGGATGAGGGTTTCGATTTCTTCGGAGAATGTCATGGATGGGCTTGGGTGAGTGGGGTGGAAGTTGTGGGAAGCGTCACGCGCAGTGCGAGGTCAGGGTTTTCTGGCTGCAAGGCTAACAGCAAGGCGGAGAGTTCCGGCGTGACGTTGCGGACCAGCAAGCGGCCATCGGGCAGGACGAGCAGGCTGCATTCGGAAGGAGCTTCATTCATGGCACGAGGCGTAGCTTGAATTGACGCGCGATCTCGTGCGCTGCGGCGGCTTCCTCGGCTGCCAGCGGGCGGTTCAGCGGGGGGTGGGACGAGGCGTGCCACGCGGGCCAGTAACCGCAGCGCAAGCTGACTTTTGATGCGGGCAGATGGGTGGCAATCCATGACGCCACCGGTCGCCAGCAGCATTCGACATGGCCGGGCATGAGCAGGTGGCGGATGATGAGATCGGTTTCGCCAGCGGCCCAATGCAACGTTTCATGGACGGCGGCGCAGTAGTCGGGGGTGCGGGAAAGCGTTTCCGCGCAGCGGTCGTTGCCGAATTTGAAATCGACAATCCAGGTGTCGAACAATCCAGTTAGGATGCCTCGCGCCTTAGCGGTGGAGAGTCCGTTGGTTTTCAAAACCAATTTTGTGTCGTCGGGCATCGCCGCCACCAGCTTGAGCAACCACGGCAGATGGACGGTCGGTTCGCCACCGAGGACTAACAGGCTCTTCGCTCGGCCGCTGGCGATGGCGGCGGTGGCCTGTTTCGCGATGCTCGATGCGTCGTGCCATTTGCCGCGCTGGGAATGCCAGCTCTCGTACCCGGTGATGCAGAACGCGCAGCGCATGTTGCAACCGGCCAGAGCGATCGCGTAGGCAGGAATGATTTCGAGTTCGTCGCCCACCTCGATCTGGCCGGAAAAGAGATGGGGTTCGGCACCCGCGCCACAGCGGCCCGCAGGCCCGGCGAGGCGGTTCACGCTGCAACGGTGGTGGCAGATGTCGCATGCCGCGAGCATGGCTTGCGCCTTTGCGAGACGTTGCTGCGCCAAGCGTGCCCGTCCCGCCAAGATGGGCCTATCAGTTAGAATGGAATCCATCGTTTCCACCAGGGCGAAGGGGCTTCATCACGGGTGATCAGGGCGGCGGATCGCATCACGCGTTGTTGCAATCCCGGCGGAACCTGGGTGTTGGCCGCATCATGCTGGATCAGGGCGTCCACCGAAGCGAAGGTCGTGGACTCGTCCTGCCGAGTGCTGGATTCCTCATCCGTGTTCACCTCGGTTTCGTGATTCAAGCGATGTTTCATGGCTCAGGTGGTTTTGTGGAATGCCGCGGCAAAGGCCTTGCGCGCTCGGTAAAGTTTGCCTCGCACGGCGTCGCTGCTCTGGTCGGTTAGGATCGCGATCTCGTCATAACTCATCTCGGCGTCGGCCACGCAGAGCAGCAGGATGCGGTATTCCTCGCTGAGGGAATCAAGCGCCTGCTGGATGCCGCGTCCCAGATCCTTGGCCTCGGCCACGCGCAGCGGCGTGGACGTTTCGACCGCCGCGCCGTCGGCGAACTCGCCGGTTTGTGTGAGCATCACATTCCGCTGATGCCAGGTGCTGCGCAGGTTCTTGCAGTGGTTGATGGCGATGCGGTAGAGCCAGGTGCGGATTTCCGACTCCCGGCGGAACTCGCCCAAATGGCGGAAGGCCTTGAGAAACACGTCGTGGGTTGCGTCCTCCGCCTTGGCCGCGTCTCCCAGCCAGCGCAGAACCAGATAGAAGACGGCCTTGGCGTGGGTTTCGTAGATTTCGCCGAAATCCGGCAAGGGTTCGCGTTTCCGCTCCGACGACCCGCTGCCCGAGTCGGGCGGAGTCGTGGTGGCTGGAAACTTTGTTGGCATGGTCCTAGTTCGACCAACCCAGCCCGAATCCGTCACGGGGTTTTGTCAAAATTGTCCGCAGCCTCAGCATTCTTCGGCGAAATCGGGTCCGAAGCATGGCTTTCGCACTTGATCCCGCCCAGCGCCGGGGTTGCATTTCCGGCGTGTCCGGCATTTCTCCACGCTCCCTGCACGACCTCGACCATGATGAACTGGTGGAGGTGCTGGCGGCTGGCGGGGTGATACGCCACCACGCCCGGACTTTGTGGCGGGTGCTTCAGCGCGAATGCGAGCTCGACCTCGACTCCCGCGATTTCGTTTCTCCGCTCAAAGGTTGGCTGCAAGACAACGTCGGCGAGGGGAAACCGTTTTTCCTCGATGCGCCGGAAGTGGTCGATGAAATCCGCAGCTCGGACGGGCTGACGCGCAAATTTCTCCTGAAACTCCGCGACGGTCAAACGATCGAGACCGTGCTGATGGGCTATGACGGTCGCCACACGGTTTGCGTCAGCACCCAGGCCGGCTGCGCGATGGGTTGCGTCTTCTGCGCCACCGGGCAAATGGGATTTGTCCGCCACCTGAGGCCGGGGGAAATCGTCGCCCAAGTGCTGCATGCCCGCCGCGTGCTCAAGACCATCGATCCCAAGAAACGGCTGCGCAACATGGTGCTCATGGGCATGGGCGAACCGCTGCACAACTACGACTCGGTGATGCGTGCGCTCGGCTCCATTTCCGATGTCCGCGGATCGAGCATAGGACCGACGAAAATTTCGATCAGCACGGTCGGCGTGGTGCCGTCCATCCTGCGGCTTGCCGAGGAGGCGCGGCCGTATCGGCTGGCGGTTAGTTTGCACGGATCCACGGAAGAAGAGCGCGCCGCCCTCGTTCCTGCGAGCAAGCGTTGGTCGTTAGAAATGCTCATCGACGCCTGCCGCCAGTATGGCCAAATCACCGGCAAGCGCATTTTTTTCGAATGGACGCTCATCGCCGGGAAAAATGACTCGCCGGAAACCGCCCATCGCCTGGTGAAGCTGTTGGACGGCATCGACGCGCATATCAACCTGATCCCGTTGAATCCAACCGGTGGCTTCACCGGTGCCGCGAGCGGATCCGGTCACGAGTTCCAATCCATCCTGCGCACCGCCGGATTTCCGTGCACGTTCCGCCAGCGGCGCGGCATCGATGTCGCGGCGGGTTGCGGGATGCTGAAGGCGGAGAAGCGAGTGCGGACGGCGTGATGCGGGTGAAACACATTTTTCTTCTAAGAAATCCTGTCGGCGGGTTTCATTGAGAAGATGAAGCCCTTTTTCGTGATCCTCCTGGCGGTCGCTTCCACGAGTGCCCAGCCCACTCCGGACATCCCGTCGTTCAAGGGGCAATCTGCAGCCGAACTTTCGGAGTTTTTTCACGGCAAGCCGCTCCGCAACAGCTTCTCCGGCCCGGAAGACGCGTTCCCCAACCAGGTGCCGGGTGGGTTTTGGGATCTTGCCCCCGCCCGCGCCGCGACCGCCCTGGCGGATGCCAACCGCACTCCGACCCACCGCAAGAACTGGAAGCTGGAGCTGGAAAACGAAAGCGACAAGACGCCGCCGCCGTCCGGTTGGCTGTTGTATCGCTGGAGTTCCTCGGGTTGCTACAGTTTCAGCTCGCAGCTTTTCGCGCTGCGCTTTGGGGTTCCCGATCCGCATCTGATCGTTTTCGGATACAACAGTATCGGGGCGGTTGGCCAAAATCCATGGGCGGATCAACCGGCGGAGAACGTGAGGGTGATTCCCCTGTCGGACAAGGAAGCTCGATTTCTAGCAGATGCGGTTTTCTGGCTGGCTAGCATGCGTGCCGTGTCCGGCACCGGACGCGATTCCGCAGGGGCCGGATGGGGTTCAACGGCGGATGGCTCCGGCACCACGACGCTTTTTCCCGAAGGTCGGCTCCCAGTCGAGCTTGGTCGAGGAGATGTCTGGGCTGTCAGCGGCATCTCTATGCGGTGGAGCGACGGGAATACGGAGGACGCGCGAATCAACCTAACTCACTATCTGTTGAGCGAGATTCTTCCGCAACAATTGGGCGCTCGGTGGGAGGTTGTTCCGGAAATCGGTCCTCATTCCCTGGCCACATCCACCGAGGAGCGGTTGAAGCCACGGGTCAGCGATTCCGCGCGCGAAGGGCTTTCGGATTCGTTCGCCGCCATCCTCCGCCTGCATGCCGCGGATCCTGTTCCGGCGGAGGCCCTTGCGCGGTTGGTGCTGGCCGCAGGCAACGAAGCACTCTCGGTGTTATTGCCGCAATTGTTGGAACTGCAAGATACGCTCCCGGCAAAGGACGCGGAGGATCAGGAGTTCGAAACCTTGGAGAAGCGTTTCCAGACCGACCATTTCGGAGATCCGTTCGACAAGGGTTCTGAGGATGACAGCGATGCGCGTGAACGGTTCAGCGCACTGGAGGCCAAACGTCGCTTCCAAACTGCCGCGATTCTCCGTGATCCGTTGGCTGCGACCATCATCCGATTGCGCCTCGCGGGGACTGCAGAGGGTTTGAAATCCGCGGTGACCGCCAACGGCCCGGACTCACGCTGGGCGCTCAACCAGCTTTTCCGCCTCGATCCAGACGCGTGGGCCACTCTCCTCATCGGCAAGTTTTCAAATGGAGCGGTGGAAGCCCGCCGGACCATTCTGAAAACCTTGGCTTCCGGACGTCCGCCCGCAGCGAAGACTCTCATCGACGGGTTCACCCCTTCCCAACGCGCCGACCTTGCCATCGAGATCGCCCATTTCCACCGGCAACACGATGCTGTGGCCTTCACGAACGATCTTCCACTGCTGATGGCATTGGTTAGGGATCGAAAGGCCGACCTCTATCGTCGCGGCGAGGCTATCGAACTTTTGGGTGCGGCTGATCTGGGAGAGGTGACTCGCAAGGAGTTCACCCAGCTTCTCGTTGCGGAGATACTCGATCCGCAGGTGGGGGAATATGGTTCGACGACTTTGTCTGAAGGGGTCACCGCGCTTGCTTCGATGCCGGATGCGGCCATCCATCTCGACCTGATCCTGTCCACACCGGGGATTGTCCAGGATGCCTATCAGGCAGGATTCAGCGCGCTTGCGAAAGGCTCCATCGGGCGTCCGGATCGCAAGAAGCTGCTGGCCGATTACGTCCGTCCGAGATTTTCAAAGAGCAAGGGAATGATGAATGACATCTTTTTGGACATCCTCGCCTACGACCTTCGCCCGCTGACAGCGGAAGTGGCTGGTTTCGCCAGTGCCGGGCCTTCGCTACCGGACGGAGATGGAGTGGACTATTCCGGGGGGCGTTTCACAACGCCGGTCGGCCAGCGCTATCATCTCGCGCGTGAAATCACCGCGTTGTGGTCGGAAAGGGATGCCGAAACGGTGGGGCGGATGTGGATTCACTTTATCGCCAATCATCCCCGTGAGTGTGAACCGAACTCAGAAATCGCGAAGTTGGCCGAATCCAAGATCCGCTCGATTCCAAAGAGGTCGAGGCAGCAAGAAATCGCCGCAGCCATCGCATTGCGTCCATTTCCAACAGACTCTGCGGCCACCGAAGAGTGGCTGAAGGGGATGGCGAAGGATTGAGGGCAGGGTGAGTTTTTTGGTCCCCTGGAATCACCGGTCGGTGACGGAATTGCCCGGCACCATCAGGTGCATTGTGAATGTGACGTCACATGGATCTGAATTGTGACAGGATGGTCACATTGTGACCCTTGAGGCAGGGCGACTGGCAGGAGAATGCTGCGCCCGTTCCCGAAATCCGGGTCAAGCCATGATCATCTGCCGCATTCTCACCGCAATCCCGTTGCCATCCTTGGCAGCTGGCCTGGCGGTTTCGTGGTTCTGCCTCGGGCCATTCGTCGAGACCATCGCGGCGCAGGAAATCACTTCTTTTTATGTCCGCGAGTACCGGGTGGAAGGCGCGAAGCGGCTGGATAAGCTGGATGTGGAACGGGCGGTGTATCCGTTTCTTGGCCCAGAGCGCAGCCCAGCAGACGTGGATGGAGCCCGCTTGGCGTTGGAAAATGCCTATCATGAAAAAGGCTATCAGACGGTTTCGGTGATCATTCCTCAGCAGGACCCACGCTACGGCATGATTCGTTTACAGGTGGTGGAAGGAAAGGTCGGTCGCCTGCGCGTGCAGGGAGCCCGGTTTTTCCTGCCGAGCCGCATCCGCAAGGAAGCGCCGTCGCTGGCGGAAGGGAATGTCCCTAACATGAAGGACGTGACCAAGGACATCGTCGGGCTGAACCGTCTTGCGGACCGCCGCGTGACGCCGGAACTCACTGCCGGATCTGAGCCGGGCACGGTGGATATTAACTTAAAGGTGGAGGATAAGCTGCCGCTGCATGGTGCGCTTGAGCTGAACAATCGTTACAGCGCGGACACCTCCGAGCTGCGTCTTAACGGATCGATGAGTTATGCCAATTACCTGCAACTGGGTCACACAGTTGGCTTGAGTTTCCAGGTTGCGCCGCAGAATCTCGACGATGCGCAGGTTTACTCCGGCTACTACTTGGCGCGCGTTTCCGACAGCGTCAGCCTGATGTTGCAGGGGACCAAACAGAATAGCGACGTTTCTACCTTGGGCGGGGCGGCAGTCGGCGGACGTGGTGAAATTGTCAGCCTGCGCGCGCTTTTCGATCTGCCGAGTGAAGATAAGTTCTATCAAAACTTCAGCCTCGGGCTGGATTACAAAAATTTCCGCGAAGACATCGTCGTCGGTAAGGATACGATTTCATCACCCATCGAATACTGGCCGCTGAGCGCAAACTACGGCGCGACTTGGATCACTGAAGACGGCTTCACCGAGTTTAACAGCTCACTCAACTTCCACCTGCGCGGCCTCGGTAGCACCGAGAAAGACTATGCGACCAAGCGCTACAATGCGGATGGAAACTATGTCTATCTACGTGCCGACGTCGCGCATACCCACGACTTGAATGGCGGCTCGCAGGCCTTTGGTAAGATCCAAGGTCAAATCGCCAGCAAGCCGCTGGTCAATGGCGAGCAGATCGCTGGCGGCGGACTCGACACAGTGCGAGGCTATCTGGAAGCGACCGCGTTGGGCGACAACGGTGTGTTCGGCACCGCAGAGTTTCGCAGCCCGTCATTCATTGGCGCGGCGGATGAGAATGGCAAGTGGACCGACGAGTGGCGCATTCATGCCTTTGTCGAGGGCGGACTAACAGGCATCTGGGATGCCTTGCCAGGGCAGCAGGCGCGTTACGGCTTCGCCAGCATCGGCGTCGGCAGCCGAGTTCTTTACGCAAAACATTACAACGGCTCGCTCGATCTCGGCATGCCGCTCATCGACCAGACCAACGCCGACGCCGGGAAACTCCGGCTGACCTTCCGTGGTTGGGCTGATTTCTAACATTGCATTTTCCCCATGAAGCATCGATCCTCCGTCAATATCCTCGCCATTCTGTCCGTCGCGTCCCTCGCGACAGGGAACCTCCATGCAGAAGAGGCTTGGTGGAATGAGGCGTGGACAGGCCGCCAACCGCTCACGCTCGACACCGGTGCGGATGCTGCGGGTATCACGGAACCCGTGAAGGAAGCCACCGTGCTGGTCCGCCTTTCCTCGGGAAATTTTCAATTCCAGTCCGCCGCCGAAAATGGCGGTGATCTGCGCTTCGTTTCCGCCGATGGTAAGACGGTCTATCCGTATCAGATCGAGAGTTATGATAACATCATCGGTGAGGCATTCATTTGGGTGAAGCTGCCGGAGGTGAAATCTGGAGCGAAGGAAACCTTCTATCTCTACTATGGCAACGCGGCACCGGAGGCCGCCAAGGCGGAACCCGCGTTCGATGCGGCGACCGTGCTCAACTATCACTTCGCCGAGCGTGGCACCGCGCCGATGGATGCCACGGAAAACAAGAACAACGCGGAGGCCGTCGGTGCCATCGCTGAGGGATCCATCATCGGTGGTGGCATGCGGCTGCTC
The DNA here is from genome assembly GCA_040387215.1 of Verrucomicrobiota bacterium. Taxonomy (GTDB): domain Bacteria; phylum Verrucomicrobiota; class Verrucomicrobiia; order Verrucomicrobiales; family Akkermansiaceae; genus Luteolibacter. The sequence goes on from JAZKEG010000018.1 coordinate 12,484, forward strand.
GGTGGAACGCCGGTGCCCGTGCAGCCCAGCGAATCTCTAACGTGGAGCCAAGGTCAAGCGATGACGCTCTCGTTGTGGGTCAAGCCACAAGGACTTCAGGACAAGGCGGTGCTTGTTAGTCGCGGAGAAGGTGGCTTTCGACTGATGCTCGACCAAGGAGTGCCTAAGGTGGAACTCGCGTCCGGCACCAGTGCTGCGGGCCAACCGCTTGCCACAGGCGCGTGGAGTCATCTCGCCGTGGTGGCCGACGGGGCGAAAGTTCAACTTTTCCTCAATGGCGCGCCTTATGGATCGGTCAACGGCAGCCTGCCCGCACTCGATGCTCCTCTTGTCATCGGCGGTCCAAGCACCGCGACAGCCGGACTTGCGAATTTCATCGGTGATGTGGATGAACTCGTTCTCTCAAACGTTGCCCGCACTGAGTCATGGGTGAAACTCGCGGCGATCAGCCAAGGTGCGAGTGATGCCGGGCAGCGGACGCTTTCGATCGGTCAAGCCGAGGGTGGCGAGGTGAAGGAACAAAGCCATCTGATGCAGCACCTTTCGTTGTTCGGGGATATTGCCAAAAACATGATGTTTGACGGTTGGATCGCCATCGGTGTCTGCGCCATCATGATTGTGATCGGCTGGACGGTGGCGGTGAAAAAGTTTCTCTATCTGAACTCCATCGAGAAGGGCACCAAGGTTTTCTTGAACCAGTGGAAGGCGCTATCCACCGACCTCACGGCGCTCAATCCCGAGGACAGCGGCAGTGTCAGCAGCTTGGGCGGCAAGGTGGATGGATCTGAGCAAGGGCTCATCGAAAAATCCCCGCTTTATCATATCTACCAAATTGGCTCCGAAGAAATTCGCCACCGGCTGGACAAGGATAACAACCGCGTGGAAGGGCTTTCCGGCCGCTCCATCCAAGCGATTCGCGCCAGCCTCGATGCGGGTCTCGTCCACGAAAGTCATCGCCTGTCCGATGGCCTGGTTTATCTAACGATCAGTATTGCCGGCGGCCCGTATGTCGGGTTGTTGGGCACCGTGGTTGGCGTTATGATTACCTTCGCCATCATTGCGAAATCGGGTGAAGTGAATGTGAACTCGATCGCACCGGGCATTGCGTCTGCGCTGTTGGCCACCGTGGTCGGCCTAGTCGTCGCGATTCCCGCATTGTTCATCTACAGCTACCTAAATGGGCGTATCAAAAACTCCCTCGCACTGATGCAGGTATTCATCGACGAGTTCGTTGCCAAGATGGCGGAGTTTTACCGGCCAGCAAGTGGTGGCGAAGCGGACCAAGCAGGCAAGGGCCATTGAATAAGAGATAGGTCTTATCCGATTGACTGATCCAACCAACGCGCACCATGGCTTCCGCTGACGACAAGAGTTACGACGATATCAACGTCACCCCGATGGTGGACCTCTATCTGGTGCTGCTGCTCATTTTCATCATCATGACCACCGCGGGTGTGCAAGGCGTGAAAGTGAATTTGCCGAGCGCCAGCAAGGCATCCTCGCCCAAACTTGATGCGCCGAAGACTCAGGCGATCACCATCGACAATGAGGGGAAGATACGCCTCAACACACTACCCGTTAGTTTGCCCGAGCTGGAAACCAAGCTGGCTGAGATGAAGGCCGCCACGCAGGAAGTGCCCGTGGTCGTTCGCGGCGATCGTGCCAGCCAATATCAGGGAGTTATGGATGTGCTCGACGTGCTTGGCCGCGTTGGCATCACGCAGATCGGTCTCGCGACTCAACCGAAGTAATTGTCATGTCTCCGCGTCCTCCTTTTCCGCCAGCACCGCGCAAGCCCACGAAGCACCGTGTCGTCATCGGCCTGATGCTGGCTGTGGTGTTAGCGGGCGGGCTGTATTCGTTCCTTTCCTCCGATTCCAAGGCACCGCGTCAGGTGGCGCGCAAGTCGGAGGTCATCACGATCACCTTGCCGCCACCCCCCCCGCCGCCGCCGCCACCAAAGGTCGAACCACCGCCACCGACGGAGGAAACGCCCAAGGATGAGGAGATCGTTGAGGAAGAACCCGAACCTTTGGAAGAACCTCCGCCAGAGGCTCCCGTTGAACCGCCGTCTGAAGTGTTAGGAACCAACATCAAGGGCGATGGCCCTGGTCTTGCTGGCCTCGGATCGAGCGGCAATGGCGGCGGTAGCCGCAACAGCATTGGCGGCGGAGGATCCGCGCAGGCGCGCATCGATTGGTATGCCAAGCGCATCCTGGTTTCCTCGATCAAGGAAGCGTTGGAGCGTGACCCGAGCACGCGGATGATCGTCCTCGACCAAGGGATACGAGTCTGGGTGGACGGCAGTGGCCGCATCACCCGCGTGAAACCGCTCGGTTCCACCAGCAATCTCGCAGCGATCCAGCAGGTCCTCGTCGGCTTGCAGACCTCACAAGCTCCGCCAAAGGGCATGCCGTCGTCCATTGATATCCGGATCTCAGCCCGCAAGCCTTCTCGTTAGTTTTTTATACAGTCATGTCTCCCGCACGCATCATTGCCATCGCCGCGTTGCTCGGCACCGCCGACCTGCTCCCTGCCCAGGATTCCGCAACGCCGGAAACCGCGATTCCTTCCGATCCTACGGCGGACGAGCCAAAGCTTTCTGACCTTCCGATAGAGCCACCGCCGACGCCAGCCGCGCCATCCTCGAACGTCACGGTAAACTTGATCAATCGGTTGGTTGAGAAAGGCATTCTAACGAAAGGTGAAGCCAGCGATATGATCGCTCAAGCCGAGGCCGATGCCGTGGCGGCGCAGAATGCACAAGCCGCCGCCGATATTGCCGCGCTGCCACCCGCACCGAATCCGGACGACATGCGAGTCACTTACATTCCTGAAGTGGTGAAGAATGACATGCGAGACGAGATCAAGCAGGAGCTCATGGCCCAAGCGCGTGAGGAAAAATGGAGCGAAAACCAGTCCCCGGAATGGACTCAGAAGTTCCGTCCATTCGGCGATCTCCGCGGTCGTTACACGTGGCTGACGTTTCCAGAAGGGAACGACAATTCCGGAGCCTTTCCGAATTTCAATGCGATTAACACCGGGGCTCCATTCGACACCTCCGGCACTCAGTTCTCGCCGCAATACAACGTGGACCAAGACCGCGAACGCGCCGTCCTACGGGCTCGCTTCGGCACGGACATCATGCTCGGTGAAGGGTTCAACGGTGGCATCCGCTTGGCCACCGGCAGTGATAACTCGCCCACCTCGACCAACCAAACGCTCGGTGGCAGCGGTGGCAATTTCTCGAAATATGCCATCTGGCTGGATCGTGGCTTCCTCAGCTATGACGCCGGTCCAGGCGATGGCGAGGAACTGCTGTTCATGTTAGGTCGCTTCGATAACCCATTCTTCACCGCCTCTGAGATCCAGTGGGATGACGATCTTGGCTTCGATGGCTTGGCGATGCGCGGAAATGTCAAAATCAACGACTGTGCCTCCTCGTTCTTCACCGCAGGCTATTTCCCCGTCTACAACACCGATCTCAACTTCGCGTCCAACCAACCGTCGAAATTTGAGAGCACTGACAAGTGGCTCACGGGCGTGCAAGGTGGCGTGGATTGGAAGATCACCGACGACCTGAAGTTCAAGTTTGGCATCGCCTATTATGACTTCAGCGACATTTCTGGCAAACTCTCCAATCCATATATTCCGTTGAGTGCCAGCGATGCTGGTAACACCGACTCGACCCGCCCCGGCTTCGCCCAGCGCGGCAACACCTACATGGCGCTGCGCGACATCGACAACACGACGGCGGCCAATGATTTTGGCAACAAGTATCAATATCAATACTACGGTCTCGCCTCGGAGTTCCGCAACGTGACGGTCACCGGCAAGCTGGAATACGATCACTACGATCCGGTGCGCATCTCCTTGTTAGGCGAACTCACCAAGAACGTCGCGTTCGATTCTGCGGACATCAACGCCAAGGCGGTCAACAATCGCGCGGCCTCTAACGGCAGTTCGGTCGGGGCATTCGACGGCGGTGACACCGCGTGGAATCTCCAGTTTCAAGTTGGCAAGCCCGCGTTCGCGGCCTTCGGCGATTGGCAGGCTGGCTTCGGCTACCGCTATGTCGAAAGCGACGCCACGGTGGATGGTTTCACCGATTCTGATTTCGGCGGAGGCGGCACCAATGTCCAGGGCTTCACGCTGGGCGCGGCGATGGCGGTTTCGCCCGACGTCCGTGTCGGCCTGCGTTGGATGAGTTCCGACGAGGTCACTGGCCCGCCGCTCAGCACCGACATCATTCAACTCGATCTTAACGCGAAATTCTAACGATCATGATTCTTTCCACCACTTGGCTGCGCCATCTCGCCGCAGCGTCCTCTGTTTTGCTTATTTCAGTTCCGCTCCACGCCGAACCCGAGGCGGACCCTACGGCCAAACTGATGGACCAGCTCCGCAGCGTGACTTTGCAGCTGCGCACCGCGCAGACTGAATCTGCCAATGCCAAGGTCGCCCAAACGGCGGCCGAGCAGTTGGTGGCAACTTCGGAGAAAAGCATCAAAGACCTGAAAGCCGCGAACGAGCGACTGACGAAGAAGGCGAGCGAAGAAAAGACGGCCGCCGACGAGGCGATGGCCGTGCTCAACGGCAAAGTCACCGAGCGTGATGAAGCGTTGGTTCGTTACAACGAGGCGTTGGAGAAATGGAAGGTGGGCTACGAGAAGGCCGCCGCTGTCGCTCGGGAAAAGGAAGAGGCGCGTGCGGGGTTGGCTTCAGAAGTGGTGATGAACAAGCGCGAGATTGCGGATCTCCAGCGCAAGAATGTTAGCCTGTTCAATGTTTCTAACGAAATTCTAGATCGCTACGAAGGCTATGCGCTGGGCAAAGCGATTGCCGCGAAGGAACCGTTCATTGGCACCACGCGGGTGAAAATCGAGAACCTCGTCCAAGGGTACAAGGACCGCATCGTGGACAACCGCATCGCCGCACCGGCCAAGCCGTGAATGTGACGACACTGTCACTATCCGGAGGCGGTTGATTGGCGGATCAGTCATGAACCTTTGCCGACACTTCTCGATTTCCCATGAAGCCCAAACGCTTTTACTTTCGCACCGCATCGATCTTCTGCACGCCGCTCAAATTCGGCATGCCCGTCTTCGTGGGATTCACGATCATCATCAGCGGATTGGACGCCCAGGGCGGCGATATCCTGCGTGGTGGTAGCGCATCCGGTGGGAAACCGGGGGCGGCTGCCGCGGGAGGAGCACCGGTGCCAGCAGCAGCCAACGCCGCGCGTGCCAATGCCCGCGACACGCTTGCCCGCACGACGCGCACGATGGAATCCATCCGCGCGATGCAGAAAGCCGCTCGCAAGGCGGCCCGCCAAAACGGCAGCGACAACCTTGGGCAAAATCCGCGCGTGCCAGCGGTCAAGTTGCCCAACGTGCCTAACGGAATTGGCATCGGCGGGCTTCAAGTTTCCGCAGCGGTCGCGCTGGATCCTTCAAAATGGACGGGTGCGAAGCTTCCGTCACAAAAGATTTCCAAGGGCAAGACCGAGGTCACCATCAAGCAGACAGAGCGCCAGGCGCTGCTAGAATGGGAGACTTTTAACGTTGGCAAAAAGACCACAGTCACCTTTGACCAATCCAAGGGCGGCGAGAATGCAAGCCAATGGGTCGCGTTCAACAAGATCACGGATCCTTCCGGCAACCCGACTCAGATCCTCGGAAACATCAAGGCGGATGGGCAAATCTATCTGATTAACACAAACGGAATCATCTTCGGCGGCGGCAGCCAAGTGAACGCGCGTGGCCTCACCGCGTCGTCGTTGCCCGTCAACACGAACTTGATCCAGCGTGGCCTGCTCAACAATCCAGACGCGCAGTTCCTGTTCTCTGGCATTGATGTGCCCGGAGGCTCTGACGGCACCCCGGAATTTTCGCCAGATGTTCCTGTGGGCGGCGTCTTCGGCGATGTGACGGTGCAGGCTGGAGCCGTATTGAAAAGCCCGTCGGGTGGCAGCGGCAATGGCGGGCGCATCATGCTCGTCGGTCCTAACGTCACCAACGATGGCACGATTTCCACCGATGCCGGGCAGACCATTCTAGCAGCGGGCTTGCAAGTGGGCGTGGCCGCGCACGATGGCAAAGATCCCAGTCTGCGCGGCTTGGATGTTTGGGTCGGCGCAGTGGGTGAGGGAAATGGAACGGCGACGAACAGCGGGCTGATCGAAGCGCGCACCGGCAGCACTTGGATGACAGGACGCCATGTCAATCAACTGGGTGCCATCGAAAGCAGCACTTCGGTGAACCTGAACGGGCGCATCGATCTCGTCGCCAGCTACGGTGCGGTGGCTAATCCGAATTTTGACAGCACGGCCGACTCCGGCTCCGGCGGTCCGATGTTTCTCAACCAGTTCACCGGCGTGGTCACGCTGGGTGAGAAAAGTGCGATGAGCATCCTGCCGGATTATCTGAGCAAGAACGCGGTGCCTGGCCTCGCGTTGCCCGAGCGCTCGCAGATCAACATCGAGGGACAGGCCATCCATTTCGAAAGCGATTCCACGTTGTTTGCGCCTAACGCTGAGGTCGCGGTGCGGGCTGGGACGTGGCAATACAAAGACCTCGACGGCAATGGCACGATCTTCGATGCGGACGGCAAGCCCGAGTCTGGGCTGATCAACCACTACTCCGGTTCGCGTCAAAACTTCTTCTTCAATGCCGGGCAGATCTTTCTCGATCAATCCGCAGTGATCAACGTGGCGGGCAGCACGGATGTTTTTGTGCCGCTGTCGCAGAGCATCCTCGACGTAGAGCTACGCGGCTCGGAGCTCGCCGACTCACCCATCCAGCGCGACACCCCGTTGCGCGGAGCGACTCTAACGGTCGATATCCGCAACACGGGCACCTACGATGGGAAATACTGGATAGGCACGCCGCTCGGTGACGTGACGGGCTTGGCCGGACTCATCGAACGCAATGCAGCGCAGCTCACCGCCGTCGGCGGAAACATCAGTCTGCGTTCGGGTGGCTCGATTGTCGTCAGCAAGGGTTCTTCGCTCGACGTTTCTGGCGGTACGTTCAACCACCAAGGGGGAGTGGTGAAAACCTCATATCTCGTTTCTAATGGACGCTTGGTGGACATCAAAGACGCCACGCCAAACCTCGTCTACGAAGGCGTTTTCAGTGGGAAATCCACCTTTGTGAGCGAGAAATGGGGCGTGGTGGATTCCTTCGCGACACCGTTGTTCAGCGGCACCTATCAGGAAGGGTTTGTCGAAGGGGCGGCTGGCGGCACGCTCACGCTGACTGCGCCGAGCATGGCCATCGATGGCGAACTTCGCGGCGCGACCGTCGAGGGCCCCCGCCAACGGGCCAATCCTGCCGCGCCTGGAAAGCTGGTGCTCAATTTCTCTTCGCAGCGACGGCTCGACCTCTCGGCGAACCAGTTCGTCAACATCACCGCGTCGCCGACCCCCCCCGACATCACCTTCGCGAAAACCCCGCAACAAGCCACTGCGCCCGAGTTTTTGGTGGTTGATGATGTCCCTGCGCTGCTGCCAGAGGATCGCACCAGCACGGTCACCCTTTCGACGCGCTTGTTCGGGAAGAACGGTTTCGGTGCGGTCGAAATTGCCAATACGGATGGCAGCATCACGGTGCCCGAAAACGTGACGCTTTCGACCGGGCCGAAAGGCTCAGTCGCATTCTCTGCGGCTAACATTTCGGTGCTCGGCAGTGTGGACGCGCTCGGTGGAGCCCTTTCCTTCACCACCTACAACCTCTCGCCGTCGTTCATCGCGGAATACAACCTCCTTTCCCCCCCCGGTTCGGCGCCCTTCCCGGAGGCGGTCGTGGGTCGTGGCAATTTTACGCTCGGGCAAAACGCCAGCCTGTCCACGGCTGCCGTCCTCGTGAACGATAGCAACGGCCCCATCGATTTTTCGAAATCCACGGTCATGGATGGTGGCACGATTACCATCAATTCCTATCAGGCCAATCTTACTTCGGGATCTTCCATCGATGTTTCCGGCGGGGCTTATGTTTCCGAACAAGGAAAAATTTCGTATGGCAAAGGTGGCGCGATTTCCATTCTTACCGGCCGAGACCCTGGTTTCGATGGCAATCTAGGAGGTTCACTGACGCTTGGGGCCACCTTGCGCGGTTTCTCGGGAACCCGCGGAGGTTCGCTCGCCATCCAAGCTGCGCGTATCCGAGTGGGCGGCCTGCCCGCCGCCGATGCGCTTCATCTCGATGAGGAGTTTTTCCGCCAAGGTGGCTTCTCCAGTTATGCTCTAACGGGATTTGGTTCGCCATCGGGAACTCCCGCAGTCGGCGTGGTGCAAAGCTACAAGCCAGCCGTGGAAATCGTCGCTGGCAGCAACATCACCCCTCGCGCCGCCAGCTTGATCGTGGTGGCAGACCCAGAGCGCGAGGGCGACTATCGACTCGACCGCATCGTGGAAGAACCGGGCGTGCGAGCTCCCGTCAGTCTGTCGTTTACCGCGCTGGGGGTGGACGACCTTCACACCTTGGACACGCTTGAGTCGCGCGGCGACATCATGATGGGCGAAGGAGCTCGCATCGTCACCGATGCGGGGGCGAGTGTTTCATTCAAAGGAGGAACGGTAACTCTGTTAGGAAGTGTGACGGCACGTGGCGGCAGCATCACCGTGGCGGGGGCAAATGCTTTCCCATTGACGGCGTCGCAACGCCTCGCGGTCACCCAAGCACTGGCCACGGTGCATCTAGGAGCATCTGCCAAACTTTCCACCGCAGGGATCACGCAGCTTGTGCCAAATGAGTTCGGCCTCCGTGTCGGTAAAGTTTTTGACGGTGGCAGGATCAGTGTTTCCGGCAATATCCTCGCCGAAGCGGGCAGCGTCATGGACGTTTCCGGCGCTTCCGGTGTGCTCGATCTCAATCCTTCCATGCTGGGGACAGCGGCCGTGCCGACGATGCTGACCGATGCTGGATTGCTTGCGACTCCCTATCAACAGGTTGGCGTCGCGACCCGCATCGACAGCAATGGCGGACGCATTGATCTGACCGGATCGGAGATGCTTCTATCAGACGCAACCTTGCGTGGAAGCGCGGGTGGCAAGTCTGCGACAGGAGGATCGCTTTCGGTGTTTTCCGGAGCCTACTACGCGGTTGGTGCCAGCCGCACCAGCGCGGATGTGAACCTCGTCGTCAAGCAAAGTGGCAATGTCATCCTCAATCCCGCCGGCGAGCTGGGAGTTGGCTTAGGCCTAACGGATGCAGCTGGGCAGGCCTATGGCGGTGCCGGATTTTTTGCGGTCGATCGCTTCACCGAAGGCAAGTTCGCGTCGCTCGAATTGGGCGGTAAGACCGTCACCGGATCGCCGTTTTCGTACGGTGGCAATATCGATTTCAAAGGGCCCATCGACATTCAGGCCAAAGGCACGCTGCGGCTCGCGGCGGGTGGTGTGATACGCGCCGACGATGCGGTTAAAATTTCGGCTTCTTATGTCGCGATCGGGCAGGATTTCCGGGATCCGGCGCATCCGGACGATGTTTTCGAGGCCTTCCAAAAAGACCCAGCACTGCCGACCTCGGAGCACAACTTCGCGCCAACGTTTGGCAACGGCAGTTTGGATCTGGACGCCGGACTCATCGATGTTGGAACACTTTCCTTGCAGGGGATCGGTCGCGCCAGCCTAACCGCAAATGGTGGCGACATTCGTGGCAATGGCACGCTCAGCATGGCGGGCGATCTGGTGTTGAAATCCGCACAGATTTATCCGACGACGCTCGGCAATTTCGACATCTTTGCTTACGACCACGACGGCATCGCGGGATCGGTCACCATCCAGCGTTCTGGCAAGGCGGAAGCTCCGCTTTCCGCGGGTGGCAAGCTTGGCATCTTTGCGTCAAACATCATCCAGAGTGGTGTCTTGCGCGCTCCGTTAGGAAGCATCCAACTTGGTTGGGATGGCACGGCCGGGACCAAGCCGCGCGACATCATTGCCGGGGCTAGTATCGAGGCTCCGATCGCTAGCACCGTCACGTTGGAGGATGGCAGCCTCACTTCCGTTTCCGCCAAGGGGCTGGAGATTCCCTTCGGCACGAGCCCGGACGGCCTAACATGGATCGATCCACGCGGCGTGAACGTCACGTTGACCGGATTGCCCGACAAGGAGGTCCTCATTTCTGGCGACAGCGTCACGATGGCGGCTGGGGCGACGGTGGACATCCAGGGCGGTGGCGATTTGTTAGCCAGTCGTTGGGTGCCTGGAAACGGTGGCAGCCGAAACCTGCTCGGTGAGGCTGGCAGCGGCTGGGGCCAGGGTACCCAGTATGAACCGGGAGATCTGGTGAGTTTCAACGGTGAGACTTGGTCTGCACGCGTCCGTCACAGCGCGCAGACGCCGGGAGCGAACCTCTATTGGTCCAAGGTGCAGGAGTCATTCGCGATTGTTCCGGGTTTTAACGCCGGTTTTGCACCGATCGCCTCCTACAACTCCGGGCCAAACTCAGGCTCGTTGGCGGGCAATCCTGGATTGGTCGGCAATGGTTTGAAAGTCGGCGACACCATCACGCTGGAGGCCAGCTCCGGCTTGCCTGCCGGAACTTACACGCTGCTGCCTCGTGGCTATGCGAATCTCAAGGGCGCATTCCTCGTCACGGCGGTGGACAGCGCGGGCATGCAGTCATTCACCACGACCGATGGCGCAAACTACGTTTCCGGTTACCTTTCTAACTCCTTTAGCCGTCCCGGCGAGGCTCCCGCCATCAGATCGCGATTTGAAATCGCGTCGTCCAAGGTTCTCGCGCTGCGGGCCGAGTATGAAGTCTATTCCGCCAACGAATTCATCGCGAAGGCCGGTGGAACGCAGTTGCTCCCCGGCGACGCCGGTTATGCCGCGTTCCAAGGCAACGTCGCACTCCAACTTGACGGCATGCTGCGGACCGCATCCACCGGGCGTGGGGCCATCGTCGACATCAGCAGCGATGCAGACATTGCTCTAACGGGTGGAGCCGGGGTTGTGGATCCTGCGGCCACTGCCGTGCTGGACACGGCCACCCTCACCTCCTGGGGAGTGGACAGCCTGCTCATCGGCGGCATTCGCACCCGCGGCAAAGACGCGACCACTGTGGATGTCCGCACCAGCGGCGTGACGCTCGACAATCCAGATGCCAATCTATCAGGGCCGGAGATTGTCCTCGTCTCCAAGGGGGAGCTGAACCTTTCCGAAGGCGCGTCCATTTCCTCGGTCGGTAAGCTCACCGGCATAGCAGATACGTTGGTGCTCGACGGCGATGGTGTTTTGCTCCGCGTCAGCAGCGATGCCGCCGCCAGCATCTTGCGTGAAAATTTGGCGGGTGGGACGGCCCCGCTGCTAGAAGTCGCGGCATCGGCAACGATTTCTGGCAACTCGGTGATTCTGGATTCCACCTACGGCACCGTGCTGTCGCCCGAGGCCCGTATCGATGCCAATACGTTGAAGTTAGGCAGTGGACAAATCAGTGTGGTTTTTGACGACGCAACTGGCCCCCTGCAAGGATCGACGGTGGAGCCGCATCTCACCTTGGCGGGTGTCACACTCGACAGTGTGAAAAAGTCGAAATCGCTCACGCTGTTGAGTTATCGCAGCATCGATTTCTACGGCACCGGCACGCTGGGCGGATCGGCCTTGGACAGCATCACGCTTTCGAGCAATGGCGTGCGTGGCTATCAGCAAGGCGGGGGCGAGGTCATCATCCGAGCGAACGATGTCCGGTTTGAGAATCCATCTGCCGTCGTCGCATCAACTTCGCCATCGATCGAAAGCGGCCAACTTTCCATCGACGCGAAGGTCATCCACCTTGGCGACAACGCGACGGCGGTGAGCGGATTTGAGACGCTGGCGCTGAATGCTTCCGGCAGCATTTCCTTTGAAAGTGATGGATCGCTTTCCACGACAGGCAACCTTGTGGCGAATACTCCGGTGATCACCGGCGTGCAAGGCAGTCGTTACGCTTTGTCTGCGGTCAAGATGGTCTCGTTGCTGGGCGGCAAGCCGGGCATCGTGCCGACCGGCAACCTCGGTGCGAGCCTCACCATTGAGGGCGCGAGCCTTGTTGCAAATTCAGACATCACGCTGCCTGGTGGTGAGTTGGTCTTGCGTGCCACGGACGGCAATGTCGAGGTCGGTGGTAGCCTGTCGGTGGCCGGGTCATTCCGCACTTTCGATGAGCTCGTCCGCATCGCCAATGCGGGAAGCATCACATTGGAATCTCTAACTGGAGACGTGATCGTTTCTTCCAAGGGCGATCTTTCGGTGGCGGCATCGGATGCGGGTGGAAACGCTGGCACGCTGGTCGTCAAGGCGAGTCAGGGGCATTTTTCCAATGCCGGCCTGTTGCATGGAGAAGGCGGCGTGGGCGGCGAAAAGGTTGCCGCCGGGCGATCTGGCAGCATCCGCCTCGACGTCGGATCGTTCACCGCGTCAGGATCGGAGTCGTTCGGATCGATCAGTCGATCTCTGGATGCGGGTGGCTTTCATCAAACGCGCGATTTCCGCGTCCGCAACGGCGATGTGGTTCTGTCTAACGAAAACCGAAGCCACAACTTCCTACTTTCCGCCGACCGTGGTAGCATCCTCGTCACGGGTGGAGTTGACGCTTCTGGCGTTACCGGCGGCGTCATTTCTCTGGCTGCCCATGGCAACCTTACGGTGGCTTCTGGAGCGGTGCTGAATGCGGGCGGTCTTCATTTCAACAGCGCAGGCAAGGGCGGCTCCATCCTGTTGGAAGCGGGCACCCAGCTTGGCGGCGTTGCCAATACCAGCGCACAACTCAATTTGCGCGCCGGTGCCAGCATCATACTCGGCGTTGCCGACCACGTTGCGGGCAATCACACCGATGCTGGATCGAGTGCATCGCAAGGCAAGTTCACCGGCACCTTGCACCTGCGTGCGCCGCGCACGGCTGGCAACGACGATCTCGGTGTTGGCTCCATCGCCAGCGAGATCTCCGGCGCTTCCTCCGTGTTGGTTGAGGGATACACGATCTATCAGCCTGTGGATGGCGTGCTCGATATTGCCCTGCGCAACCAGATTCACAGCGATTCGCAGGCATTTCTCGGCACGGCTGGATCGGTCAATGCAAACGAAACCGCCATGCTTGGCCGCCTCCTTGCTGGAGCTGCCGATGCGTCGGCACTTTCGCCCTTGCTGGTCCTTGCGCCGGGTGTGGAGATTATCAATCCATCAGGCGACCTCGTTTTGGGTCTGGAAAATCTAACTGGATCCACCAACCGCGAAGGTCTGGCGGCAGCGGACTGGGATCTGTCCAGTTTCCGCTACGGCAGCCGCAGCGCGCCTGGCGTGCTGACCTTGCGTGCCAGCGGGGATGTGGTTTTCAACAACACACTCAGCGACGGTTTCGATCCCATCGCACAAGGAACGACCACGAATTTCGCAGCCAACGGCCATTCTCTGATGTGGCTGGCAACGCTTTCCAAGATCAAAGACACGCTTCCGCTTAACACGCAGTCGTGGTCTTACCGTCTAACGGCTGGGGCGGATCTCGCATCGAGCAACTACCGCTCCGTGCTGACGACCCAAGAGCTTGATCCGGGTAAGGGATCGCTGATTGTTGGTGAATTTCACGCCCCGGTTCCTAACACGAACGGCTTTGGCAGTTCCGCCGCGATTGGACCAAACGGCCTGACCGCGAACAGCATTCGCATCTCCAGTAGCATCACCAACCGTGGTAACCGTTTTGAGGTGGTGCGCACGGGCACGGGGGACATCACCATCAGCGCGGGTCGCGATGTGCAGCTCCGCAACACGTTTTCGACCATCTACACCGCCGGTGTTGCCCTACCGGACCCAACCACGATCTATCAAGAAAACGACTTTGTCGTGCCCGTGGTCCCTGACCGAGCGAACCAGTTTCCGAGCCAGTCCGCGGGTGGCGCGACGCTCGGCGAGGTGCAGCAGCTTTTCAAACCGACGTGGTCGATGGCTGGCGGAAATATTTCGATCAACGCCGCTGCGGACATCGCCCGCTACACGATGGTTGATGGCATTCTCACCGTGGACAGCAGTCGTCAGATGCCGACCAACTGGCTCTACCGCCGCGGTTTCGTCGATCCCCAGACCGGCTTGTTCAGCAACTCTGGCGGTATCGATGCGTTGCCTGGGCAAGCGATTTACAACAACATCACGGACGCTGCGACTTCCACCACGTGGTGGGTTGACTCTAGCAACTTCTTCCAAGGTGTCGGCACGCTAGGCGGCGGCAATGTCGATCTAACGGCAGGTAACGACGTCGTCAACGTGGACGCGGTGGCTCCCACGAATGCGCGGATGGCGGGCCGCAAGGTCAATCCGGAATTCGGCATCGTCCCCGGTGCCCCGGAGTTCATCAACCTCGCCCCGGACGAGACCCGCATGCTGGAATTGGGTGGCGGCGACGTGACGGTCACTGCCGGGCGCAACATCGACGGCGGGGTGTATTATGTGGAGCGTGGCAAAGGCACACTTTTTGCCGGTGGCAGCATCACCACGAATGCCGCGCGCACGCCGTCCAGCGGGATTCTCGAAAGCATTCCTGCGCTGGATCCGCTCACTTGGATGCCGACCACGTTGTTCGTCGGGAAATCCAATTTCGACGTCGCCGCGCGTGGCGATGTTCTGCTAGGCCCAGTGAACAATGCCTTCCTGATGCCGCAGGGATTGATGAACGAGTTTTGGTACAAAACGTATTTCAACACATTTTCCGCAGACTCGGGCGTGACGGCGGCATCCTATGGCGGGGACGTGACGCACCGTTACAACGTCACGTTGGATAGCTCCTTCACCTCGCGCAACGTCTTGGATCTGTGGTATTCCGGTCAAAACGGCAATGGTGGCGGTAGCGGCTCGCCGTCATCGTACTTCCAACCGTGGCTGCGCCTTTCCGAGTATGAGCTCGAGACTTTCAGCTCGGTCTTTAAACTCACCGCGCCCAATTTGAGCAGTACCTCATTCGGTGGAAATCTGAATCTTGTCGGTGACGTTACGTTGTTTCCATCCGCCACCGGCAATCTCGAACTGGCTGCTGCGAATAGTATCGTCGGGCTCAACGACTCTGGCCTTGGATTCATCAACGGTCGCCAAGCGCGTGTCTGGACGGATTCCACGGTGAACGTCTCGGACGCATCACCGGACCTCATCCCCGGAATCACCACGCCGCTGGCCTATCAGACAGCGATCGGACGTTCGCGAACCGATGCGGTGCAGAGCAATGTGGACATCCTGCAAACGGTTAGCCTTGCGCTCAGTGAGACTGGATCATCCACCGGCGCGGCAGGCACGAGCGCGGTAAAGCAGGCGCTGCACTCCCCGAATTTGCTCCACGCCGGCGACCGCAACCCGGTAACCGTGAGCGCTTCGAGTGGCGACATCACCGGTCTAACATTGTTTTCGCCCAAAGCAACGCGCATCACCGCTGGGCGCGACATCACGGACATTGCATTCTATCTGCAAAACGTGTCCGCCAAGGACATCACTCTGGTTTCCGCTGGGGGTGACATTGTTCCCTTCAACGAAAACTCGGAGATCCGAGCGGTGGCGGCCGATGTGGATCTGGGCAACGCCGTGGGTGGCAGTCCGCAGAGCACGGCCGCTGGAGACAGCACGAACGCGCTGGCGGGAGACATCCAGATCAACGGGCCAGGTGTGCTTGAAGTGCTGGCGGGTGGGGATCTCGACCTCGGAACGGGCGCTAACTTCTCGGACGGAACCGGCGTTGGCATCACCAGCATTGGCAACTTGCGCAACCCAAACTTGCCATTCTCCGGAGCGGACATCATCGCGCTGGCGGGCATCACTGGGGAGGCGGGAGCGCTTTTCGCAGGCGGGCTTTCCAACAGCTCGTTGTTCATCGACGAGTTCATCGCACGCTACATCAAGGAGGACACGGTGATCCAGTCGCCCTATCTCAAGAAACTGGGCATTCGAAAAAAGTTCTCGAAGCTTACGCCGGAGCAGCAGGCCATCGTTGCGCTGGAACAATTCTACCGAAAACTGCGCGATGCCGGACGCAACTCGGCGAAGAAAGGCAACTACAAGTCGGGTTATCAGGCGGTGCGCACGCTCTTCGGGACGTTGAAGCCTGAAGGGGAGATTTTCACCCGTGCGCGCGAAATTCGCACCACGTCCGGTGGTTCGATCAGCTTGGGGGTTCCTGGCGGTGGCATCACCATGGCTTCCGCGATCTTTGGCAACCCGCTGACGCCGCCAGGCATTGTGACCGAGTATGGCGGCGGCATTTCCACCTTCACCGACCAAGATGTTAGCATTGGCCAAGCGCGTATCTTCACCTTGCGCGGTGGGGACATCACGATGTGGTCGTCACGCGGAAACATCGCTGCTGGTACGTCACCCAAAACGGTGGTCACCGCGCCGCCGACGCGCGTCGTCATCGACATCACCAGCGCGGACGTGCAGACCGACCTCGGTGGTCTGGCCACCGGCGGTGGCATCGGGGTGCTCGCGGCGGTCAAAGGCGTGAAGCCCGGCAATGTGGACCTCATCGCGCCGAAGGGATTTGTGGACGCCGGAGATGCGGGCATCCGCGTGACCGGTAACCTCAACATCGCGGCTCAGACTGTGCTCAATTCGTCTAACATTTCTACCGGTGGCACCAGCACCGGCACCAGTCCGGGGGCGGTCAGTGCGCCGAGCGTTTCCACCGTGACGGCAGCTTCGAACAGCAGTGCGGCGGCCGGTGCCACGGTGGAGCAACAACCGCAGCAGGAAGCTGTGGCCGAAAAGCCGGTGGAGGAGGCGCCGTCGCTGTTCGCGGTGGAGGTCATTGGCTACGGTGAGCCTGCCGACGATGAAGAGGACGAAGAGGAGCAGGAAGAAGAGTGAGCGGGGTAAGGGGCTCTGCCCAAGTCGAGCCGTGAGCTGGCACATGGCTGACGCAAGCAGGCCAACTCACGCCTGGATGGCTCACCGAAAGATGCTGTCGAAACGAAATGCCCCAAGGAGCGGCGAACTCCGATTCGCCGGAGGTCAGAGTCTGTAGGTGAAAAGCGCTTCACCCATGGCGGATCGATGTCTTGAAACGCGGCGAATCGGAGTTCTCCGCTCCTTGTTTTGAGGAGGTCTTCGCAACTCGAAATGACTGAGTAGCGCTTCGGTCAACGGCCTATTGGGAAGCTTCGTCGAAGGATTCTGGCAGACGCACTTCCAGCGTGCCTTCCATGCCTTTGCGACCGAAGGCTTCGTCGCCGAAGAGCGCGCGGTACAGCTCATCCGCATGGCGTCTCACGGAGTCGGTTTCCGGATCGGGAGTGATGACGATGTTTTCCTCAACCGGTTGCACCGGGAGAATGGTTTCGCCATCGGCTGGCACAGCATCAGGGAGGCGTTCTGCCAGATTTCGATAGAAATCATCGACGATGGCTTGGGTGGCTTGCTCCACCGGGTTTTTTGGTTTGTCCATCCCCGGGGTGGTGGAGGATGCGGCGGTCAGCAGCACGGCGGGCAGTTGGAAATTGTTGGCAAGTTGGATGGTTCTGGCCGGATGGGAGCTTGGTGGGGGAGGGATGGAGTTTTCACCTACGGCTTCTGTTTTTGATGAAGACGGATGCTGTTCTTGGGCGTTGCTCTCGCTTTGCTCAGGGGGCTGTAACTTGTGAAGCACATGAGCGGATTGGCCGGTGGTGGGTTGAGTGGGATTGAAAGATGGGCTCACTCGGCTGGCTGAATGCTTTTGCGAAATGGTTTTAGGAATGATGACATCCACTGGGAGCGCGATGTCTTCTTGGTCGTCCTGTTTGGCATGTTCCGGGCGATTCTTGGCTTTCGGCATGGGAGATGGATCCATGCGCTGTTGCTGATAGATCGCTATCCCAAGAGTTGCCACGGTGATGGCGGCGATCTTCTGGAGAGATTTCGGTTTCATGATGCGGCTGATGGGTGGGTGAGATGGTCAAGGAAAAGGGTTGGCACCGGATGATCCGATGCCAACCCATGAGCGGGAGGGAGAGTGTGGAACAGGATGTCAGACGGGCGGATTGGCTTCATCTAACACCCTGACGTGATCCATTGGATCAAGGAGCGACGATTCCGCCATCGACCTCACGGCCGACGGCCATGTCACCGAGGGGAATGCCTGCGGCACCGAGGTTGGTTGGAATGGCAGCCTTGATGCCGTTGTAAACGGTGACCGCATCACCGGCGACGATGTCGTTGCGGCGATACAGTTGTTGGTAGCCCCATGCGGTGTAGCGACCGCTGGTGACTTTGGCCTTGTCGGCTGCGCTCATGGTGGTACCGCCTGCGGCGATATCGTCGAGCTTCACGCCGTTGTAGGCACACATCACCGCACCGTTGGCACGGGCGCTCACCGCATCGTTGAGCGAGAGGAAGGTCACCAAGTCGGCACGAATCGGACCGCCGAAGGAATCCGAACCGGTTTCGTCGAGGACGGTGACGGAGGCGCCGGTCTTGCCCATGTCGGTGCGGAGCGTGCTGCCGCTGCTGTAGCCGCCGTTACCGGCGACGTCTTGGCCCCAAACGGTGGAGGCATTGGCTGGAACCGTTCCGCCGCCTTCAGGGACGAGTTGAATGGTGTTCAACACGGTGCTGGAGGATGCGGTGGTGACGTACTGCTTGACCGGGTTGGAGATGCCGTAGCCGGTTTCAGCGAGGTAGGTGGTGCGGGTTCCGGAACCGTCGTTGCGGCCGGTGGCGAAGACATTGGTGTCGTTAGCTGGGTTGCCGGTGAACAGGCTCAACGGCTGCGAGCCGGTAGCCATGAGCGCGCGGAACTGTTGCGAAGTGACATTGGTCACACTCGATCCCTCGTTGGTGAGCATGGTGAAGACGACCACGCCGACATTTGCGTTGGCAGGCTGGAGAGCAAATCCCGAGTAGGGGGTGGAGGCTTTGTTCACGTCCGAGAACGCGAATTCAGACTGAGACTTGGCAGTCGTCTTGGCAAAGCCGACCGTGTTTGTGTTCGTCTCGCCACCGCCGATGGCGGCTGGTGTGACGTGGTTGCCAGCAACGGCGGTGTAGTAAGAAGGATCTTGTGCGGGGCTTTCGACCAGCGCGCGGATGCCTTCTACGGAGCCGTTAAACGAGGTGCGGATGGTGGTGACACCGGAGACACCCGGGAAGGAGCCTTTCCAGATCGAGAGGGTGGCTCCGCTGAAGGCGCCGGCCGCTTGGTCATGCGAATATTGGTAAGGCTGTCCGGACGCGTCGAAGCGCGACTTGATCGCGAGCAGCGCTGCGGCGCGGAAGGCGGTGGCGCCGGTGATGTCAACGGTGACGTCTGCAAAGGCAGCGGAAGCGAGGGCGAAGGCGGATGCGCCTGCGAGGATTGCGGTAGGTTTCATATGTCTAGTGGTTAGGTTGAGATTGGTTATGGATGAGCTGGGTGAGATCAAGCGCGACGGCGGCGAAGGAAAAGGGCACCTGCGGCCAGACCGGCCAAGGTGAGCGAAGACGGTTCTGGCACAGCCACGAACGAGACGTAGCCATTGCTGCCGACGGTCACGGTGCCTTCGTAGGAACCTTCGCGAAGGTTTCCGGCAACTTGTCCGGAGACGTTGTCACGGGCGAGGATGCGATAGAGATCGAGGGCGAACTCGACTTGCCCGGCTGCGCCAAAGGTGCCGAATGCTCCAGCATTTCCAGCCTGTTGCACGCCGCCACCGAAGATCTGGAACGCGGTGTCTTGGAGGCCGGGTTGGACGAAGGGATTGTAGTCGTCGATGAGTGAATCCGCCGTGGTGGAGACGGTTGTCATGGCATCGTACTTCGTCTCGAATGCGTTGTTCTGTGCGTTGATTGAGGAAGCGCCGGTGGTCATTCCGGTGTTCGTGTTTACGATATAACCAGCGGACGAAGCTTGGCCGACCGTGCCGATGCTGGTGCGTGAGGCGGAAACATAAAGGGTCCGGTAAGGGTCGCCGTCGACCACTGCGGTGGCGTTGCTGCTGTTGGTGGAAAAGACACCTGCCATGCCGGCATAGATCGTGGAGTCCGATGCCCATCCTAGACCAAACGCGCTTTCGAGCGTGGTGTTGAGATTGAGGAAATTGAGTTGGTTGGTGCCGCCAGCAGCACCGGCGGCGGAACCCCGGAAGGAAGCTGCGTTGCCGAGATTGGCATAGACGGTGTTGGTGCCACCTTCCTGTTGGAAATAGAGCACGAGATCACCCGGCGTGTAGAACGTGTTCGCTGCCCGCGCTGCGGGGGTGGCCATGGTGGCGGCCAAGATCGCCAGCGCCATGGCGTGTTTGCTTGAAGGTAGTTTCATGATGGTCGTATGGATGGTGTTAGTTGGTTGCTTCCGGCATCCGTCCGCCTCTCCGCGGCTTGGGATTCATCGTTGATGCATGCCCGGTTGGCGGCGGCATGATGTCTCTCACTTCCATCTGGCCCATATCTCGGTTGTGAAGGTTTTGTCACCCGTGATCCGGGTCCACCAAGGTGACCGTGCTGTCCTAGGTGACAATTCAGTGACGCTGAATGTGCCCTTATCTCAAAGGCGGTGCACGACTGCGTCCAAAGAGAATCCGTGACAGTTATGTCACATGGAGGGGTTTGCCCTTGCCGGGGCCATCCATGACTACTGGCCGCGTCCGCAACTCGCCATCTGCGCGCCCTGAGACGAATCGGGAAGGCATTCTGGCGATGATCCCGAGGAATCAGCCAACCTAACAAACCATTATGAGAAGCAACACAAACCAAGCCCTTTTGCCGCTTGTCTTAGCGCTTGGCCTGACGGCCGGCCACGCGTCCGCGCAGAATCCGAACTACACAGAGGGCGATCTCGTGCTCTATTTTCAAGAGGAAGGTGGCACCAACACCGTCTATGCCAACCTCGGCAACGCAGCCACCTTGTTCCGTGGCAGCGCGGCCGGTCCCGGCGCGACTAACAAGATCAATTTTCTCAATATCAATGCAGCGTTGGTCAGCGCCTTCGGGGCGAGCTGGGCAAATAGCGAGAGTATCTACGCCGGACTCGCGGGTGTCTATTCCACCAACAGCACCAACGCCACCGCAGTGGTCAACGGTGACCCCTATCGAACACTCTATATCTCAGCAGCCCGCACTGCGATTGGCAGCGTGGGACAGGCGGCATCGGCAGGTTACACGCTCAACACCAATACAGGGATGACCAACGGTGCCTCGTTCATCTATTCTCAAAATAACATCTTAGAGACCAGTTATCTGGATGCGGTTGTTGTTTCACCCACGGGCACCTCACGCATTGACGACCAGAATCCGTTCACTGCGCCTGGCATCCAAGATACGGCGTTCGGCGTTTTCGGTGGCGGTGTCCAACAGGTGGGGACGGCCAGTTCTTTTGGATCGTTTGGCGCTGCGGGAACCGTCGAGTTCGCGCTGGATCTTTATCGCATCCTCGCCCGTGACACGGTGCCCGGACAGGTTGCTGGAGACCTGCGTGTAGGATCGTTTGAGGGAACGATCACCTTGAATAGTGGCGGCATGGTTTCCTTCATTTCGCAGGGAGCTGGCGGTGGTTCGGCATTCGACAGTTGGGCGCTGACATTCCCTGCGTTAGATACCGCTCTTAAGCGGGAAAAAGCGGCGGATCCCGACAATGACGGACTCTCGAACTTGTTGGAGTTTGTCCTCAATGGCAATCCAGGTGCGTCCGATACCAGCGTGGCTCCTGCGCTCGATGCGGCGACCTCGGATTTCGTGTTCACCTTCACGCGCCGCGACGACTCCGAGGCTGGCACCACGCTGCTGTTTCAATACGGCAGCGATCTCGCTGGCTGGACCAGTGCTGCGATCGGGGCTGCTAGCTTGGTGACCGGCGATGCGACGATCACCGTGACACAAGGAGCCACGACGGATGCCATCACCGTGCGTGTTCCTAAGACGGTTGCACCCTCCGGGACTTTGTTCGGACGGCTCAAGGTGACCCAGTAATCCTTTTTCTGCTGCTGCTACAGAAAAGCCCTTTCCGTCGGGAGACGGGAAGGGCTTTTACTTTTTTGAAACCAACCGTGTGGCCTCAGTGCTTGAGGTCGACTTTTAGATCGAGCCGGAAATTCTCCGGCGGGGTGATTTTGCCCTCGAAGGGAAGGGGCGAGAGCGAGTTGATGGAGATGCGATAGTAGCGCCTGCCCTTCTTGTCCTTGGCGTCGAGCAGGATCCACAGATCTTTGTTTCCTCGATTCGTGTGGAGTTCATAGATCTTGGCTGTTTTTTTGGCCACTCGGACGCGCAGCATGACTGTGGCGTCGCCGGGTTTTTTGCAAACGTCACCCAGTGGGCAACGGTTGTCCTTTTTCACGCGGAGGAACTTCACGGACATGCCGTTGTCGTATTTCCTGGTTTCACCCACACGGATTTCCCGTTGCGTGGGGCTGGCGTCGGGTGCAGCGGTGGCGGAAAGCCCGCTGAATGTGGCCAAGGCAGATAGGACGGCGAACTGGATCCAGGTGCGGCGGTTCATAGAAAAACGCTAGCCGCCGTCCGCCGCGACTGCAACCCATCCGTTCTTACGAGCGTGACACAAAAAAACGCCCGCTTCCACGAGGGAAGCGGGCGCTTTTGAAACGGTTGGGATCGCTTATTCGCCGAGGCCGAAGCGGACGAAACGGGTCACGGTGAACGTGTCGCCGAGTTCCTTGCCCTTGGCTTCGAGCAGCGCGGAAATCTTGATGTCCGCATCCTTCACGAAGCCTTGCTCCAGGAAGCAGCTTTCGGCGAAGAACTTGCCGATTTGGCCCTTGAGGATGTTCTCGATGATATTCGCGGGCTTGCCTTCGGCTTCGAGGCGGGTGCGGAAGATGTCGAGCTCGTTGTCCACCACGGATTGCGGGATGTCATCGCGGGAAAGGCCTTTAGGGGCGCAGGCGGCGATGTGGAGGGTGAGGTCCTTGATGAGTTCCTTGAAGCTGTCAGTGCTCTTGGATTCCGGCTTGGTGGTGCCGACTTCGATGAGGACGCCGACCTTGCCACCGAGGTGGATGTAGGAAGCAACCACACCGCCCGATGCGGCGTCGTAGCGGACGTACTTGCGGAATTGCAGGTTTTCACCGACTTCGCCGACCTTGGCTTTCACGGTGTCTTCGAGCGACTGGCCGCCGATTTGCACGGTGAGAGCGGCATCGAGATCCGCAGCGCTGGAGGCGGCGAGGGCATCGGCGAGGGTGCCGACGAAGGCTTGGAAGCTCTCGTTTTTCGAAACGAAGTCGGTTTCGCAGTTGAGTTCAAGGAGGAGGCCGGAGTTGGCCTCGGCGTTGACGCGGGCGGTGATGACGCCTTCGTTGGCGGCGCGGTCGCTCATTTTCGCGGACTTCATGATGCCCCGCTCGCGGAGGAGCTTGATGGAGGCTTCGAGGTCGCCGTTGGTTTCGGTGAGGACTTTTTTGCAGTCCATCATGGGGGCGCTGGTCTTGTCGCGGAGTTCTTTGACGATTGAGGCGGTGATCATTTTTTAAAAGAGGTTGGATTTAGAGAGAGAAAAAGGGCGGCCCGTCGGATGACAGGCCGCCCGGTGATTTCAAAAATCAGTTTTTGCGGCCTGCGACCATCGCGTCCACCAGGTTCTGGAGGATGATGCGGATCGAGCGGATGGCGTCGTCGTTGCCCGGGATCGGGAACTGGACGAGAGCCGGGTCGGCGTTGGTATCGACGATCGCGATGATCGGGATGTTCAAGCGGCGGGCTTCGGCAACGGCGATCGTTTCGCGAGCGGAGTCGACGATGACGACGGCGTCAGGCTTCTTGTCCATGTCGCGCACGCCGCGGAGGTTGCGGAGGAGCTTTTCGCGCTCGCGGCCGAGGGCGGCGAGTTCCTTCTTGGACATGGCCTTGAATTCAGGCTGCTTCTCGATGTTTTCGAGATACTTGAGGCGCTCGACCGACTTGCGGACGGTGAGGCTGTTGGTGAGCATGCCGCCCAACCAGCGGTGGTTGACGTAGTGTTGGCCGGTCGCTTCCGCGGCTTCGCGGATGGCGTCCTGGGCCTGGCGCTTGCAGCCGACGAAGAGGACTTTCTTGCCCTTTCCGACGAGGTCGGCGAGGAAATCGGAGGCTTTATCGAGCTGCTGGACGGTTTTTTCCAGGTCGATGATGTAGATTCCGCCTTTGTCCTTCATGAGGAAGGGCTTCATGCGCGGGTTCCATTTTTTGGTTTGGTGGCCGTAGTGGACGCCTGCGTCCACCATTTCGTTGATGAGTTCGTTGATCATTGAGTATTAGAGGTTTCCCGCCTTGAAATCAGGACGGGCGATTCTGAAGATTTGCCGCATGGGACCCCTCCGTATCTTCTTTGGTGAATAAGGCGGCTTGAAGAGGGGCGGGGAAACTGGGGAAATCAGCCCCCCTTGGCAAGGGAAAATCCGGCATGTCGCCTGACCGACGCTTTCCTTCAAGGAGAGATCGCTCAAAACTCTGACGCCCGGGTGAGGTCGGGTGAGCCGCTCCGTTCTTGAAATTCCATCCTCCCCGCGTTTGATCGCGGCCATGAACCACCGCCCCGAACCCGGAAGCAAAGCCCCCGATTTTACCGCCTCGGCCGTCGGCGGGGAATACACGGCACCCACCGCCGTGAGCTTGGCGGACCTGAAGGGGAGCGTGGTCGTGCTCTACTTTTATCCGAAAGACGACACGCCCGGCTGCACGAAACAGGCCTGTGCATTGCGCGACGGCTGGCAGGAAATCTCCGCCAAGGCGAAAGTCTTCGGCGTCAGCGTCGACTCCATCAAGAGCCACGAAAAGTTCATCGCGAAGCATGCTCTGCCCTTTCCTATCCTCAGCGATGAGGACCACGCGCTCGTCGAAGCCTACGGCGTGTGGGTGGAGAAAAGCCTCTATGGGAAAACCTACATGGGCACCGAGCGCAGCACCTTTGTCATCGCGCCGGACGGGAAGATTCGGGCCGTGCTGGCGAAGGTGAAACCCGCCGATCATCTGGCGAAGATCCTGGCCTTGCTCTAGCACTCGCAGCTTTCTGCCCGGTTTTTTTTTATCCTGTCGCCGTATCTGGCACGTCGGATGCTTCTCCTCTGATGTCGTGAGACAATAGGCGGCCCGGCTGAGATGCTCCGAGGTTAATGGGTTTTCCAAAGGGATGATCAGCCGGGCCGCTTCTATTTCAGGCCCATCGCCCGCTTACTTCGCGGGGCCGAGGAAGGACCGCTCCACCGCGTCATTCGGATCGGCGGAAACCGGATGATCCCGCCACAGCCAGCGCATCATCTCCGGGAAGATCGCACCGCCTTGTTTCTGCCCGTGGTTGCCGATGCCCCAGGTGTAGTTCAGGTCATAGTCCTTCTTCTCCAGCGCGTCCTTGAGCCGCACGTTTTGATAGAACCAGTCGCGCTTCAGGTTGTCCGGCTTGCGGTTGTCGTTGCGGCCGTCCTGCATGAAGAGGCGGATAGGTTTCCTCGGACTTGCCGCCACCAGCTCCGGCCAGACATGCCCGCCGCGGATGTCGGTGAAGCTCCCGACGAAGGTGATGACCTTGCGGAAATGATCCGGACGAAACCAAGCCACGCTGAACGCCGCGCATCCGCCCGAACTCGCACCCATGATGCCGTGCTGCTCCGGGTCCGGTGATAGGTTATACTCCTTCTTCAACACCGGCATCAGCTCGTCCACGATCACCCGTGCATAATTTTCGTTAGGCGGGTTGTATTCGTCGGCGCGGTTGGTCGTCTTGTCGCCCCAGTCGCGGGGATTCGGCTCCGGTTGGTCCGGCCGCCGGCCCGGGTTGATGAACACGCCTAACATCACCGGGATCTCGCGGCGGTAAATCAGGTTGTCCAGCACGCGGTGGCCCTGCAAGTCGCCTGGCTCGTTCATCATCGCCTGCCCGTCGTTGAAAATCATCACCGCGCAGGGCTTCGCCGCATCGTATTGCGCCGGGACATAGACCCAGTAGGTGTGTTGCGTCCCGGGAAAGACTTGGCTCGGAATCACCTTCGCCTCCGTGAACTTCCCCTGCGGCACGCCTTCCTGCGGTTTCGAATCGTTGCCGAGTTGATAGAATCGGTCGTTGGATTTTTCCGGTTGGGCGGATAGCCGGGGAGCGATCAAGAGCGTGATCGGGATGAGCAGCAGAAGCTTTTTCATGATGGGTTGGAGTATTTCAGAATCGGGTTGGTTGGACGGAACACTCGAAAACCGTCATTTCGACCCGCATCTTCCATCGCGTTTCGCCGCCAAGGGGACGGCGTGGTCAGCTCGGCCCATTCTGCGTGGTGTCGATCCAGCGATGGGGAAACACCGGCGGGATCTCCCGGCAGGTCGCCACATAGGCATCCCAGGCCGCCAGTTTTGGCAGATCTCGTTCCGCGCCGCGGAGAGACACCCGCCGTTTCCGCTCGTCCGGATGGCACCAGACATAGTGGAACTCCGGCAGAATCCCCAACCGCTTCCGCATCCGCTCCGGCCATTCCACATCGCCACCCTCGCGGGTGAACGGCCCCGCGATCACGACCGGCAGCCGTTGTGCGTGGGAAACCGCCAGATCAAACAACGTCTCATAAACGGCCTCACGGAACGCCGATTTGTAGGCCGGCGAATCGCGGTCGTCAGGATCCATTCCCGCCAATGCCAGTGCTGCACGGATCAGCCGCTCCGCCACCTCATCGCTATCCAACAGAACCGCTCCCGTTTTGTTGGCAAGCTTCCTCGAGTAAACGGTCTTCCCCGAGGCAGGCGGACCGAAGACGACGTGGATGGGGTGAAAGTGATGTGAGGATGCCATCGCGTGCTGCAATGATTTTGAAATCGCGAAGAAGTGGATTCTGGGTTTCGGATCGGTCGCTAGAAAGTTCAGGAGAATGAGTTCACGTTCTCCAAAAGATAGAAGTTTAGCAACGTTTCCAATCCTCGCTCATCCGCCTTCGCTTCGCCTTGGATTCGATCAGCCTCTTCGAAGAAGTCCGGTGCCATGAGGTCGATTCTCCGCAGTCTTTCATCACGGTCTTCCGGTGGCCCTTGTTTGCCAAAAAGCATCATGACTTTCCTCAGAAAGTCGGCTGCGTTCGGAGCATCGATCACTTGGAGGGCTCGGAAGGCCTGTCGTGCATGTTCCGAGCTGGTGTTGGTGAAATACTGCTGAATCCCTCCGTTATCGCATTCTGCCGTGAAGACCATCACTGCGTAGAAATTTTGTTCCACCTCAGCAAGCGATTCGATTCCCGACCCTTCCACTCGGTCAAGCAACCTCAAATACACATCCATTGGGTCGATTCCATGTAGTTCCAGCAGCATTCTGGAGGCTTTGTCAGCCAGCGTGGGCTTTTCCTTGATGACCCGTCGCAATGTTTCTTCCGCTTCCGGAGCTCTGATCGCCATGAGCGCCCGTAAAATCGCGGCGTGCGCGAGCTCGGGGTGCCAGAATTCGAACATGCCGGATTCCAAATCCGACAATAGCCTGCGGATAGTCTCCAAGGGTGGTAAAGCCGCACCCGCCGTCAGTGCATCTAGGATTGCAGGCAACCATTCCGAATCGAGTGTCAGCACCGATTCACTTATCAGGATAGATTCGGCTTGTTTCCGATCCAATGTGAGGAGGAGCGAAGGAACTTCCGTGTGAAGCATGCCGCCCGCGGTCTTTGTCGATAGAAATGCTGCAAGTGGATCGAAAACTCCGCGTCGGAAAACATCGTCCGGAGTCGCTTCCATAGCGGTCTTTATCCCTCCAATCGCCCCGCCTCTGACGAAATAATCGTCCGAAGCGAGAGCTTTCAATGTGCCGGGTAGTGCTGATGCACTTCCCATCGCAGCCAGCATGCGGGCTGCACCTGACCGGATCTGGTCCTTATTGCTCGTTAGAGCCGAGGTCAGATTGCGAACCGCTTGGCTTGGGGATTCCCTGACCATTTTTTCGAGAGCGTGCTTCGCCGACATGGAGGCATTGAGATAATCGTGCACGATGGAATTGCCTTCCACTTGCGGAGCCTCGTCGTCCTCCAGCCAGCCCAATACCCTAGCCACAGCCTCGAGTGCGAGAAATAGTGCGAGCGCGGCCCACACCGAAGATTTCCACTGAAATCCGACCGTGAATATAGCGGCCACTTTCAGTACCGCGATCATCACCAGGCCTGCAATTGCCAGACAATATGCGAAGGATTTTCGAAGTAGCATTCCCACGGCGCCCACTACGCTTAGCGTGCCACCGATCAGGGAAATTCGGGCAAATAGGAGGTGCAAATGGCTCGCCGAGGATCCCGGTGCGTTCATCACAAGTAGTCCGGCGACAGCGGCCGTTAACCCCATCAATGCGATGATCACCACGGACGAAATGGTAGGTTTAGGTGCGGGCATGGCTCAGGATACGGGCGAGATGAAGCTCGCGGTCCGGTTTCAGAAATCAGCGAAGAGATCCATCTGCGGGGCGGCGGGTCGGGGCATGTCGTCCTGGACGGTGTTCTTCGCCTTGGGGCCTTGTTTCTTGGCCTCGGGTTTCACGGAGTGGAGTTCGAGGTGGGAGAGGATGGATTTGGCGCGCTCGACGACGGGTTTGGGAAGGCCGGCGAGGCGGGCGACCTGGATGCCGTAGGATTTGTCGGCGGCGCCGGGGAGTATCTTGTGGAGGAAGATGATTTCCTCGTTCCATTCTCTAACGGCGACGTTGTAGTTGGCGACGGCTTGCTTGGTGTTCGCGAGATCCGTTAGCTCGTGGTAGTGGGTCGCGAAGAGGGTGCGGCAGCCGATGGTGTCGTGCAGATGCTCGGCGACGGCCCAGGCGATGGAGAGGCCGTCGAAGGTGGCGGTGCCGCGGCCGATTTCGTCGAGGATGACGAGCGAGCGGTCGGTGGCGTGGTTGAGAATGAGGGCGGTTTCGCTCATCTCGACCATGAAGGTGGATTGGCCGCGTGAGAGGTCGTCGGACGCGCCGACGCGGCAAAAGATGCGATCGACGAGTCCGAGTGTCGCAGATTCTGCGGGGACGAAGGCACCGATCTGGGCCATCACGGCGATGAGCGCGATCTGGCGGATGTAGGTGGATTTACCGGCCATGTTGGGGCCGGTGAGGATTTGCAGGCGTGCGGTTTCCGGATCGAGTTCGGTGTCGTTGGGGACAAACTTGACGTCAGTTAGAGTTTGTTCGAGGACGGGGTGGCGGCCGTTGATGACGAAGAAGCCTTTGCCTTCGGTGAGGACAGGACGGCAGTGGCGGTGGAATTGGGCGACCTCGGCAAGGGCGCAGAGGACGTCGATTTCCGCAACGGCGGCGGCGGTTTCCTGAAGTTGCGCGAGGTGGCTGACGACGCGGGAGCGGAGGTCGAGGAAGAGTTCGTTTTCCAATTTCTTGGAGCGTTCCTCAGCGCCTAACACCTTGTTCTCCATTTCCTTTAGCGCCGGGGTGATGTAGCGCTCGGCATTGCTCATGGTTTGCTTGCGCGTGTAATCGTCGGGGACTTTCGCCAAATGACTGGTGGTGATTTCGATGAAGTAGCCGAAGACGTTGTTGAATTTGATCTTCAGTGAGTCGATGCCGGTGCGCTTGCGTTCGTCTTCTTGCAGGCGGGCGATCCAGTCCTTGCCGCCGCGCGAGGCGTTGCGAAGTTCGTCGAGCTCGGGCGACCAGCCGTCGCGGATGACGCCGCCATCGCGAAGGTGGGCGGGCGGCTCATCGACGAGGGCGGTGGTGAGGATTTCCGTGAGTTCGGGGAACTCGTGCAAATGAGTGATCCGTGAGTCGTGATTCTTGAGCAGTGAGGAGTAGTCCTGCCTGAGAGTCGGAATGTGGTTGAGGGAGATGCAGAGCGACTGGAGGTCGCGGGCATTGCCGGAGCCTTGGGAAAGACGAGAGGTGGTGCGTTCAATGTCGCGGATGCCTTTGAGCGATTCGCGACATTTCGAGAGGATGTAGGGTTCTTCCAGCAGTCCGGCGATGACGTCCTGGCGTTCCGTGAGCTTGGTTAGATCACGCAGCGGGTGGAGGATCCAATCGCGGAGCAGGCGGGCACCCATCGGCGTGGCGGTGCGATCGAGCACGCCTAACAAGGTGTGCGCCTTGCCGGAGCGGGAATCGACGAGGTCGAGGTTGCGCTGCGAGGCGGAGTCGATGAGAACGTGGTCGGCGCTTTCTCTAACATGAGGCGGGTGGAGGTGCTCGCAAGGACGGCGCAGCTGGTGGACGAGGTAGTGGAGGATGGCCCCGGCAGCACCGCTGGCGGAATGAAGGTCTGCACAGCCGAAGCCATCGAGCGAGTGGACGTTGAAATGGTCCTTGAGCAGCTGGCCAGCGTGCTCGGGGAGGAAGGTGTAGCCTTCGTAAACGAGGCAGTTGGTGAGCTTTCCAAACTCGGCGGTTTGGTGGTCCGGGATGAGCAGCTCGGACGGGGAAATGCGGGCGAGTTCATCTTCTAGCAGGCCGTTGTCGGCAAACTCAGCGATGGTGAACTCGCCGGTGGTGTGGTCGATGCAGGCGAGGCCGACGGTTTTTCCATGACGGAAAACGGCGGCGAGGTAGTTCGGGCGCTGGTCGTCTAGCAGTTCGAAATCGTCGATGGAACCAGGCGTGAGGATGCGGGCGATCTCGCGTGAAACGAGTTTTCCGGCGACGGGTTCGGAGGTTTGCTCGGCGATGGCGACGCGTTTCCCCGCCTTCAACAAGCGAGCGATGTAGCCTTGCGCTGCGTGATAAGGCACACCGCACATGGGCGTGCCGCCGCGTTTGGTTAGAGCGACATTCATGATCGGCGAGGCAGCTTTCGCGTCCTCGAAAAACATCTCGTAAAAGTCGCCGAGTCGGTAAAACAGGATCATGTCCGCAGGCAGCGATCTCCGCATGGACTGGTATTGGGCCATCATGGGAGTCAGCGCGGGCTCGGACATGGGCGGAGACTGGAGGGGTGGTTTGGAAGAATCAAGAAGGGAGGGGATTTGGGAAAAAGTTGGACAAATGACACACCTTGCCATACTGAGTATGGCATGAAGATGACGATGCACATTGACGAGGCGTTGTTGAAACGCGTCATGGAGGAATACGAATGTGAGTCCAAGACCGAGGCCGTGGAAATGGCCTTGCGGGAAATGGACCGGCGCATGCGTTTCCGCGAAGTGGGAAAACGGGGGATGGAAATGACGCCGGAAGAATTGGCGGATGCGGTGGACCCGAATTACGACTTGAACGCCATGCGAGTGGCTGAAACCCCGACGAAGTATGGCAAGTGAGGTCCTCGTGGACAGCAATGTCTATATCGACCTGTTGAGAGCGGGGCGGGATCCGGTTGCCACGCTTTATGATTGGGCGGAGGAACGGGACCGGTCATTTGCGATCTGTGGAATGGTTCGATTGGAAGTTCTCCGGGGCATCAAGGCGCTCAAAGCCCGGCAACGGGTTTCCTCACTGATGGATGTGATGGTCAATGTGCCGAGTGACAATCGCTTGTGGAAATCAGCGACGGACTTGGCTTGGAACATGGATCGCAAAGGCAAGGTGATTCCCGGACCGGATTTGGTGATCGCCGCGAGCGCGTTGAGGCTCGGCGCGACAGTGATGACATCCGACGCGCATTTTTCCCACATCGAAGGGCTGCGGGTGATTGCGCCGCCGGTGGATTGGTTCAGTTAGAAAAATTAGCGCGAAATGAATTTCGCGCTCCAGTTCTAACGCACGCGCTCCAGCAGCCAGGCGAGCAGGCCGCTGATCGGCATGCGTTCCTGGTCCATGGAATCGCGGTGACGCACGGTGACCGTGCCTTTCAGCTCGTCGCCTTGTTCGCCGAGCGTTTCAAAATCGACGGTCACGCAGAACGGCGTGCCGACCTCGTCCTGGCGGCGATAGCGGCGGCCGAGCGCGCCGCCGTCGTCGTAGAATACGTTCATCCACGGTTGCAGCGTCTTTTGGATCTCTTTGCATATGCGGACCTGTTCCTCGTTCTTCTTGAGCAGCGGGAAAATACCGACCTTCACCGGAGCCATGCGCGGGACGAAGCGCAGCACCGTGCGGATGTCCTCCTTGCCCTTGTCGTCGGTTAGCGTTTCCTCGTCGAAGGCTTCGCAAATCAGCGCCAGCACCGTGCGGTCGCAACCGGCGGATGGCTCGACGACATGAGGCAGGAACTTTTCCTTGGTTTCCTCGTCGAAATACAACTGCGACTTGCCGGAGCCTTTTTCGTGGACTCCGAGGTCGTAGTCGGTGCGGTAAGCGACACCTTCGAGCTCCTGGATGCCGAAGGGGAATTCGTATTCGATGTCGTAAGTTTTCTTCGAATAGAACGCGCGCTCGCCATCCGGAATGTCCAGGATGTGCAGCTTCTCGCGCGGGATGCCGATCTCGCCGTAGAACTTGAGCCGCTCTTCCAGCCACTCGTCGGTTAGGCGGAGTCCGTCGTCGGGATGGCAGAAGTATTCGATCTCCATTTGCTCGAACTCGCGCGAGCGGAAGGTGAAATTGCGCGGGTTGATCTCGTTGCGGAACGACTTGCCGCACTGCGCGATGCCGAAGGGCAGCTTCACGCGGTTAGAATCGAGCACGTTCTTGTATTGTACGAAAATCGACTGCGCGGTTTCCGGGCGGAGATAGGCGATCTGGTCGCCGGTCGCGCCGAAGTTCGTTTGCAGCATCAGGTTGAACTGACGCGGTTCGGTGAGCAGCGAGCCGTTTTCCGGATTGAACTGCGTGGTGCCGGTGACCTCCTCGCGGCGGTCTTCCGTCAGCTCCAGTTCCTTCGGGGAAATCTGTTTGTTGGCATTGAACTCGGCGTAGTATTTCCGCGCTATCTTGTGCGCCTCGCCGACTTCCTTGCCGGGAGCGACGAGCACCGCGAAATTCCGCTCCACGCTCCAGTTGGTTGCCGGATGTTTCGCGCCGCTGAACCAGACGGCAGTGCCGTCCTGCGCGGGAATCTGGTCCGCGCGGAGACGGGCCTTGGAAAGAAGGCAGTCGCACATCGGGTCGCTGAAGCCACCGACGTGGCCGGAGGAAACGAGCACCTGCTCCATCGTCAGGATCGCGCCGTCCATACCGAGCACGTCGTCGCGTTCCTGGACGGTTTTGCGCCACCAGAAGTCCTTGAGGTTGCGCTTCAGCTCGGCACCGAGCGGGCCGTAGTCCCAGCAGCCGTTGAGGCCGCCGTAGAGTTCACCAGCTTGGAAAATGAAGCCGCGGCGTTTGCACAGCGACACGATTTTTTCCATGCGGGCGGGATCGGTGACATCTTTGTTGGCCATAGGTCTGAAGGTTGGAGCGCGCAGGGAAGCAGGCGCGGCGGCGGGCGGCAAGCGCGGGATTTGCTACGTCGACTCCAGCAAGCGGTAGCCGATTCCCGGCTCGTTGCGGATGATCTCGCCGAGCAAGCCAGCCGCTTTGAGTTTCCGCCGCAGGTGGGCAAAATGGACGCGCAGGTAGTGGGACTGGTCGGTGGCTTTCGGTCCCCAGACGGCGTGCAGGAGGTGGGCGTGGGTGAGCACGCGGCCGGGGTGGCGGGCGAGTTGGGCGAGCAGGGAAAACTCGATGGGCGTGAGCGGGATGGCGATTCCGCCGCAGCGGGCTTCGTGATTGGCGAGATCGATTTTCAGCCGACCGTGGGAAAGGACGGCGTTGTCCTCGGGCGGAGTGATGCGGCGGAGCAGGGCGCGCATGCGAGCGAGGAGTTCGTCGGCGTCGAAGGGTTTGGTCAAATAGTCGTCCGCGCCGAGGTCGAGAGCGCTCACCTTGTCGGCGGGGTCGGGGCGGGCGGATAGGACGAGCACGGGCAAACTCGTCCATTCGCGGAGGCGTTTGAGCGCTTCGAGGCCGTCGATGTCAGGCAGGCCAAGGTCGAGGATGAGTAAATCCGGTTTACGCAAAGCCAGTTCGTGGAGCCCGTGGGATGCGTCCTCGGCGAGCAGGATTTCATGGCCCGCGCCTTCGAGCAGGATGCGTAGCAACCGGCGAATGGCGAGTTCGTCATCGATGACCAAAATGCGGCTCACGGTGAATCAGGGATGTCTTCAGCGGTGAGGACAGGCAAGCGGAGAGTGAAACGAGCGCCGCCGCCGTCGGCATTTTCCGCGTGAACTTCTCCGCCGAGGCCGCGCGTGAGGCCACGGACGATGGACAAACCGAGCCCGAGTCCGCCCGGACGCGCTTCGCTACCGCGATGGAATCGATCAAAAGCCCGGGCGGGGTTTTCCAATCCTGGGCCATGGTCGCGCACTTGGATTTCAAGCGTGGTGCCGTCGCTGATCGCGGCATGGAGCGCGACCCCGGTGCCGCCGGGCGTGTGGTGGGCAGCATTCGCCAAGAGGTTGCCCAACGCGGTGAGCAGCAGTTCGCCATCGATATGAACCAAGGGCGGTGTGCCGGGGCTGAGATGGATTTCGACGGGCCGACTGCCGAGCAGATCGGCGGCGCGGTCGCGCGCGGATTCTAGTAAGTCGAGCAGGTCGCACCATTCTGGATGCGGGCTGACCGCCCCGGATTCGACGCGGGCGGACTCGACGAGTTGATCCACAACACGGCGGAGTCGGGTGCGAGCGGCGCGCATTTCCGGCAGCAATGTTTCGCTCGAAGCACCAGCGGCGAGCGCGTCGATGGCGGTGCTGATGACGGCGACGGGTGTCCGCAGTTCGTGGGAAACGTGGTCGAGCAGCGTGCGCCGGAGCTGGTCGCCGCGTTCCAAATATTCCGCGCGGTGGATGGCGGCGAGCAGGTGGTTGCGTTCCAGTGCGAGGCCGAGCTGCGCGGCGACGGCGGCGAGTTGATCGCGCTCGGCAAGTGGCAGGACGCGCGTGCCGGGGTCCACCGAGAGCACGCCCATAACCAGCGAGCGGCCTTGCAGCGGGAGGTGGGTGGCGGCGGCTTCGGGCAAGGTGCCGGTGCCTTTTCCGGCCTGTTGTTTTTTCTCAAACGTCCAATCCGCGACACCGAGGTCCTTTTCTCCGAGCATGAGCGTGCTGGCCGGGTGAGGCGGCTGGAGGTGGTGGCTCGACTCGTCTCGCAGCAAGATCGCGCAGGGGAGGTGGAAATGGTTAGTCACGGCGCTGATGCAGCGCGCGAGGGTTTCGTCGGTATCGTGTGAGCCGGTGAGGATGGTGTTGATTTCCAACAAGCGTGCGTAGTGCTGGCTTTGGCGGGTGACGGACCGCTCGCGGCGGTGCAGGCGGTTGGACAGGTGGCCCATCGCCAAGGCTGCGACGGTGAGCGCTACGAACATGGCCGCGTCCGAAGAGGAGCTGATGCTGAAGGTGTGGAGCGGCGCGGTGAAAAAGAAATTCCACAGCAGCCCGGTGAGCAGTGCCAGCAACAGCGTGCCCCATGCCCGCAGAAAAAGGGCACCGACGACTACGCCGCAGAGCATGAGCAGTGGAACGTGACGGGCGTCCAAAAATCGATCGCAAACAACGGCCAGCGCGGTGATGGCCGCTGCGATGCCGGCCGCGCGAAGAAGTTCCGCCGACCAATCGTGCGACACGCGAACGCGCTGCGGAGTTTGCGGGCGAGTCGTGGATCCTTCCTGAACCATCCCGGGTTCGATGGCGATGATGTCGATTTCCCCGCTTTGTTGGAGGAGTTGCAGCGCGGGCGGTTTGAAAAAGTGGTCCCGCCAGCGGTGGCGCGGGGATTTGCCGATGACGATCTGCGTGGCGCTGCGTTCGCGAGCGGCGGAAATGAGTCCTGCGGCGAGCGAAGTTCCTTCGACCGTGGCGGCATCCGCGCCAAGCTGGCGGGCGAGCGAAAGATGGCGCGTGATGGCTTCTTCTTCCTCGCGGGTGAACGGCGTGTCCGTGAGAATGGCCACGGCGGACCACGGCGCGTCCAAAGCTCCGGCCATCGCGCGGGTGCGGCGAATGAGCGGTGGGCTGAAAGGGCTGGGACCGACGGCAACCAACAGCCGCTCGTCCGTCCGCCATGTTTTGCGGTCGCGTTGGCGGGATTGAAATTCCTTCAAATCCACGCCAACGCGCTCGGCGGTGTAGCGCAGCGCGAGTTGGCGCAGCGCGGTGAGATGGCTGTCTTTGAAGAAATTGGCAGTGGCGGTTTTTGCGCGATCGCCAAGGTAAACTTTCCCTTCCTCCAGCCGCCGTTGGAGATCGCGCGGGGTGAGGTCGATGAGCTCGATCTCATGGGCGCGGTCGAGAAACGAATCCGGCACGGTTTCTCGGACGGGCACGCCGGTGATGGTGGTGACGACGTCGGCGCGGCTTTCCAGGTGCTGGATGTTGACCGTGGTGAGCACGTCGATGCCGGCGTCGAGCAGCTCGGTGATGTCTTGCCAACGCTTCGGATGGCGTGAGCCGGGAGCATTCGTGTGGGCGAGTTCGTCGATGAGCGCGAGCGCAGGCCTGCGGGCGAGCATGGCATCGAGGTCGAACTCTGGGATCTCGGTGCCGCGGTGCTTGCGGGAAACGAGCGGTAGCGATGCGAGGCCGTCGAGCAGCGCGGCGGTTTCCTTGCGACCGTGGGTTTCGACCACGCCGACGACCACGTCCACGCCGTTTCCCGTGAGTTCACGGGCGGCCGACAGCATGGAGTAGGTTTTCCCCACGCCGGGGCACATTCCGAGGAAGACTTTGAGGGTGCCGGAGCGTGGAGCGAGCGGCTGCATGCGGGGAAGATTTAGGGCTTCGCGGCGTCGAGCGCGAGGTTGAGTTCCAGCACATTCACGAGCGGGCCAGACGGCAGCAGGCGGCGCACGGATTGCTCGGGCATGCGGCGTGCTGCGGCGACGCGGGCGATTTGGAAATGCGCCGCCGCTTGAGTGATGTGCGGATCCAGCCCGGAGCCGGACGCGGTGACGAGATCGGCGGGGATGGGAGTGTCGGCGGTCGCATGGTTGGCGGTGGCGATTTCTCCGGCGCGGGCGGCGAGCGCGGGGTTGGTCGGGCTGAGGTTGGAGCCGGACGAGGCGCGGGCATTGTAGTCACAAGCGGATGGGCGCGGGTGGAAATAGCGGTCGCTGGTGAAGGCTTGGGCGATGAGCCGCGAGCCGATGATTTTCCCCTGCGCGTCGGTGACGAGCGAGCCTGCGGCTTTTTCCGGAGCGAATGCTTGGGCGAGGCCGAGGATGTGGAAGCTGTGGAAAACTGCGCAGAGCGCGATGCTGGTGAGGATGAGGCGGAGAGTGGTCATGGCGGAATTTTTCGTTAGAGAGAGGCGGACAGGTGTTCGAGCACCGGACCGAGCAGGGCGACGGGTAGAAAGGTGAGCGCGCCGAGGAACAGGATCACCGCGAAGACCATCACGCCAAAGGTCGTGGTGTCGGTGCGCAGCGTGCCGGACGACTCGGCGATTTTCGGTTTCGCGGCGAGCGATGCGGCGATGGCCAGTGGCAGCAGGATGGGCAAATAACGGCCGAGTAACATGACGAAGCCCGTGACGATGTTCCATGCGGCAGTCGCGTCGCCGAGGCCTTCCAGACCGGAGCCGTTGTTCGCGGCGGCGGAGGAAAACTCGTAGAGGATTTCCGAAAACCCGCGTGCCCCGCCGTTGTGGATGGTCGCGGCTCCCATCGGCGTCGCGGCGAAAATGGCCGTTCCTAGCAGAATCAGCAGCGGGTGGACCATGAAGGCGGCGGAGGCCAACGCCATTTCCCGCGCCTCGACTTTTTTCCCGAGATACTCCGGCGTGCGGCCGACCATGAGACCGGCGACGAACACCGCGAGGATCATGAAGAGGAAGAAATTGATCATGCCCACGCCGACACCGCCGAAGGTCGAGTTGAGCCACATGCCGGTGAACGGCCCGAGCAGCGAGAGCGGGTTGAGCGAGTCATGCATCGCGCCGACGGAGCCATTCGAAGTGGAGGTGGTGAGCACCGCCCAGAGCGGACCGGTGGCCGCGCCGAAGCGGAGTTCCTTGCCTTCGAGGTTCGCGCTCGCGGCAACGGGAAGATCGTGGAACACGGCGGTTGGCGCGGCTTCGGGCAGCACCGTGATGACCACTTTGAGCAGGAGAAAAGCGAGCATCACCGTGCCAATGACACGGGCGTGGCGTGGCTTGCCGATGAGCCGACCGAAGGTGAACACGCAGGCCATCGGGATGAGTGGGATGGCAACCATGGAAAGCAGGTTGGCGACGAGATTTGGGTTTTCGAACGGATGCGTGCTGTTGGTGCCGAAGAAGCCGCCGCCATTGGTGCCGAGTTGCTTGATGGCGAGAAACGCGGCGACTGGGCCACGGGCGATGGTCTGCGTCGCGCCTTCCAGGGTGGTCGCCGTGGCCGAGCCATCCATCGTCATCGGCACGCCCGCGAGGACAAAAGCGATCGCCCAGATCGTGGCGAGCGGAAGCAGGAATAGGATGAGGATGCGCGCCGCGTCGTGCGCGAAATTTCCCACGTCGCGGCTGCCGGACAGTCCGCGCGCCACTGCCAGAAAGGCCGCGATGCCGGTGGCCGCTGAGGTGAATTGCAGCCACATCAGCGTGAGCTGCGAGAAATAGCTGAACGTCGCCTCGCCCGCATAGTGCTGGAGGTTCGTGTTCGTGACGAAGGACGCGGTGGTGTTGAAAACGAGGTGCCACGGCACGCTTTTCATGCCGTCCGGGTTGAGTGGCAGGTGCTGCTGGTTTGCTAACACCAGCCAGGTGACGGCGAACATGAGCCCATTGAAACTCAACAGGCTGAGGAAATACGGTTTCCAGCCACCCGTGCGGTGAATGCCGGGACCGAGGAGTTTTTCGAGCAGCGGGTCGAGCCGCCGCGTGCAGACGGTGGCGGCGAGCCAATGGCCGACTGGCCACGCCAGCAGCCCGACGGCGAGGACGAAGAGAATGAATTGGAGGAGCGGTGTCATGATTTCGGGTTCAAACGAGGTGGAGCGCGGTCAGCGTGAGATCGATCAGTTTGATGCATGGAAACGGCGCGAGAATGCCGCCGAGGCCGTAGATGAGCAGGTTGCGTCGAAGCAGTGCGGCGGCGTTCATCGGCCGGTAAGTCACGCCTTTGAGGGCGAGCGGGATGAGCGCAACGATGATCAGTGCGTTGAAAATGACCGCGCTGAGAATGGCGGATTGCGGCGAATGCAGGTGCATCACATCGAGCACCGCGAGCGGTCCTTTTCCGGAGGCCACGCCGAGTCCAGCGAACAGCGCGGGCAGGATGGCGAAGTACTTCGCGATGTCGTTTGCTAGAGAAAACGTCGTCAGCGAACCGCGCGTCATGAGCAGCTGTTTGCCGATCTCGACGATGTCGATGAGCTTGGTCGGATCCGAATCGAGATCGACCATGTTGCCAGCCTCGCGGGCGGCTTGGGTGCCGGTGTTCATGGCCACGCCGACGTCCGCTTGGGCCAGAGCAGGCGCGTCGTTCGTGCCGTCGCCGGTCATCGCGACGAGGTGGCCGGCGGCTTGTTCCGCCTTGATGCGGGCCATTTTGTCCTCGGGTTTCGCCTCGGCCATGAAGTCGTCCACGCCGGCCTCGGCGGCGATGGCGGCGGCGGTGCGCGGGTTATCGCCGGTGACCATCACCGTGCGGATGCCCATTTCGCGGAGTTTGGCGAAACGCTCGCGGATGCCACCTTTCACGATGTCTTTGAGAAAAATGCTGCCTAACACCCGATGGCCATCGGCGACCACTAACGGCGTGCCTCCCGCGCTGGCAATCCGGTCCACATCCCGCTGGACCTCTGCCGGGACGCTGCCGCCAAGCGATTCCACATGGCGGCGCAGCGCCTCGGCGGCCCCTTTGCGCAACGAGCGGCCGTGCCAATCCATACCGCTCATCCGAGTTTCTGCGGTGAACGCCACGAAGGTCGCGCCGGCCGCATCCGATTCCATGCCGCGGGTTGCATGAAGTTTTTTCGCGAGCACCACGATGGACCGGCCTTCCGGCGTTTCATCGGCCAGCGAGGAGAGTTGCGCGGCGCTGGCGATTTCCTCGTCGGTCACGCCTGGAGCGGGGAAAAACGCGCTCGCCTGACGGTTGCCGAAGGTGATGGTGCCTGTTTTGTCGAGCAACAGCACATCCACATCCCCGGCGGCCTCGACCGCTCGACCCGATGTCGCCAGCACATTGCGCCGGGTCAAACGGTCGATCCCAGAAATGCCAATGGCGCTGACCAAGCCGCCGATGGTCGTCGGGATGAGGCAGACCAGCAACGCGACCAACTCGCTGAATCCCGGCGCGCTGCCGCCGAGGCCTTGGCCGAGCAGAAATTTCACGAAGGCCGGCAGCGTGAAGGTGACCAACAGGAAGATGAGTGTTAGGGAAATCAGCAGCACGCCCAGCGCTCGTTCGTTCGGCGTTTTCTGGCGCTCGCTGCCTTCCACCAGCGCGATCATGCGATCAAGAAACGATTTCCCTGGCTCGCAAGTCACGCGGATGACGATGCGATCAGACAGCACCCGTGTCCCGCCCGTCACTGCGGATCGATCGCCGCCCGATTCGCGAATCACCGGCGCGGACTCGCCGGTGATGGCGGACTCGTCCACCGACGCAATGCCATCGACGATTTCCCCATCCGCAGGGATCGCGTCGCCAGCTTCGCAAACCACCCGGTCGCCCGGTCGCAAATCTCCCGCACCGACGGAAATCTCGCCGCCATCCTCGGTCAGCTTGCGCGCCGGAGTGGTGACGCGCATGGACCGCAGTGCGTCCGCTTGGGCTTTGCCGCGCGACTCGGCGAGAGCTTCTGCGAAATTCGCGAACAGCACCGTGAACCACAACCACGCGACGAGCTGGACCTCGAACAAACTCGCCGAGCGGATCAACAACCCGGTGCAGAGGATGGCACCGAGATACACGGTGAACATCACCGGATTTCCCCACTGCACTCGCGGATCGAGCTTCTTCAGGCTGGGTAAAAGCGCGCCCTTGAGCAACGCGGCATCGAAGATGGAGGAGCGGGATTTCATCGGCACCGACGATGCCTCTGCCGCTGGGAAGCGGGGTGCTAAGCGATGGTCCGACGGCGTTAAGAATGCGCTAATTCCGAGCTGGGAACGGGATTGCGTTCCTGCGGGGGATGGGAATGATGCCGCGCATCATGAACCGTTGCTCGTGGGTCCCGCTCCAACATCCGCTCTATGTCGAATATCACGACACCGAGTGGGGCGTGGCGTCGCGGGATGCGCGCTATCTGTTCGAATGCATTTGCTTGGAAGGCGCGCAGGCGGGGCTTTCTTGGTGGACGGTGTTGCAGAAGCGCGAGCGCTATCGGCAGGTTTTTCACGATTTTCAGCCGGAAAAGGTGGCGGCCATGACGGATGCGGAGCTGGAGGAGCTGATGCTCGACGCGGGCATCATTCGTCATCGGGGGAAAATCTTGTCGGTGCGGCAGAATGCGCGGGCATGGTTGGAGCTCGCCGATCCGGTCGATTGGTTGTGGGGATTCGCCGACGGCAAGACACGGGTGAATTCCCCCAAGTCTCCCGAGGATTTCGTTTCCCGCTCCGCCGAATCCGACGCGCTGTCCAAGGCGTTGAGGAAAGCCGGTTTCAACTTCGTCGGCAGCACCACGATGTATGCTTTCATGCAGGCCGTCGGCATGGTGGATGACCACTCGGTCGATTGCTTCCGGAACAAGAAGTCGCGCTAACAGGCGGTTGGTGCCGGACTTTCCAACAGGCGGTGGAATGCGTGAACGGCAAGTGGGTCGGTTGTTTTGGAAAGGGAGAAACTCTCCGGGCATTGGTTTTTCACCCTTGTCCGAGGCTTGGCAGTTGCGTAATTTTTTAATCCTCACATGCCGGATCACACCCAATGGCTCAATTCGCCGTCAGATTCGAATGACGATGCTCAGTTCGGCGAACTTTACGCGGAGCTGAAGCAGATCGCGGTGGGCCGCATGGCGATGGAACGGCAAGGGCAGACGCTGAATGCGACGGCGCTGGTTCATGAGGCGTGGTTGAGGTTGAAAAAATCGACGCCGGAGCAATGGCGGGACCGCAAGCAGTTCTATGCAGCGGCGGCGGAAGCGATGCGCCGCATCTTGGTGGAGGCGGCCCGGCGGAGGCTCGCGGTGAAACGCGGCAGTGGCGGTATCAATATTCCGTTAGAAGGATTGGAAGTGGCGGCTCCGGTGACGGACGACAGGCTGCTCGGGATTCACGAGGTGCTCGACGAGCTGGAGGCCGAGGATGAGCTGAAGGCGCAGATCGTGAAGTTGAGGTTTTTCAGCGGGATGAACCATACCGAGATCGCCGCGCTGCTGGACATGAGCGAGAAAACGGTGCGGCGGCATTGGGCGTTGGCCAAGGTCTGGCTTTATCGAGCGTTGGAGGGAAATCCCTAAAAATCACCGGACCATTCGTGAATGGTCCAGACCGCCAAAAGTGCCATGGAATCGCGCGCCAACGATCTCTTCGCCGCTGCCTTGGAACTGGAGGCGGAGGAACGGGATGCATACTTGGCAGAGGCTTGCGGCTCTGATGCGCAGCTCCACTTGGAGGTGATGCGCCTGCTGGTGGATGCGGAGCGTGCCGATGCGTTTTTCGGCGATGACGATGGTGCGACTTTGGGGGCGGAGGAGTTTGCAGATCGATTTTCGGAAAAGGAGGGCGACGAGATCGGGCCGTACACGCTGCGCAAGCTGTTGGGTGAGGGCGGCTTCGGGTCGGTATGGATGGCAGAGCAAAAGGTGCCCATTTCCCGGCTGGTCGCGCTGAAAGTGGTGAAGGCGGGCATGGACACGCGGCAGGTGTTAGCTCGCTTCGAGGCAGAGCGTCAGGCGCTGGCGCGGATGGACCATCCCAATATTGCAAGGGTGCTAGACGCCGGGGCGACGCGTGCGGGGCGGCCCTTTTTCGCGATGGAGCTGGTCCACGGGATGCCGATCACGCGCTACTGCGACGAGGTCGAGCTGGGCACGCGTGAGCGGCTGGAATTGTTCCGCGACGTTTGTTCGGCGATCAATCACGCCCACCAGAAAGGGATCATTCACCGCGACATCAAGCCGTCGAATGTGATGGTCAATCCAAGTGGGGGGAATCCGTTGGTCAAGGTCATCGATTTCGGTATCGCCAAGGCGACGCGCGGAAAACTAACGGATCAGACGATGCTCACGCGCGTCGAGCAATTCGTCGGCACGCCGGTTTACATGAGTCCAGAACAGGCGGCGATGAGTAGCTTGGACGTGGACACGCGTAGCGATATCTATTCGTTAGGGATTTTGTTGTATGAGCTGTTGACCGGGAAACCGCCGTTTGACGCGGAAACACTGGCATCGAGCGGCTATGACGAGATGCGCCGCATCATCCAAGAACAGGAGCCCGCCAAGCCATCGTCACGCATTGTGACCGTGGCGGGGAGCAAGGCGACGGAGGCTGGAAAGACGCAGGTGTTGGATAGGCGTCGGTTGATCGAGCCGGATTTGGATTGGGTGGTGATGAAGGCCATCGAAAAGGACAGGGACAGGCGCTACGAGACGGCGAACGCGTTTTCCGAAGACATCGCACGATTTTTGGCGGATGAACCGGTGAGCGCGAGGCCGCCGAGCACGCTCTATCAATTCCAAAAATTCGCCCGTCGCAACCGCACCGGGTTGCGGGTGGCGGCGGGCATTGCTGGGCTGCTAGTGACGGGCACCTTGGTGAGCAGTTGGCTGGCGGTGCGGGCGACACGGGCGGAAAGAATTTCCAATGCAGCGCTGGAAGAACTGCGAGCGACGGCACCGGCCTTCGGGGTGCAGGCCCGCGCGTTGGCGGCGAAGGAGCAGTTCGACGAAGCGATCGAAAAGCTCGACTACGCGTTGAAGTTGCAGCCGGATTCGGCGGACTTTTTGGTGGCCAAGGCGGATTTGCTCCAGTGCCAGTTCAAGCTGGAGCAGGCCGAGCCAGTCTATCGAGCGGCGATGATGGCCAAACCAGACTCCAACCGTGCGCGGGAATCGGCAGCCTTGTGCGCCGAGCTTCGTGCCGCGCCGCGAGCGGCGGATGGCAAGCTGACGCGGGAAAGTTTGGTGAAGCTGCAACAGTTGATGCAGGCGCAGAATCGGCCCGTCGCTGAGATCATGCCGGTGGCGCGCCTGCTGGGTGAGGAGTCGGATTTGCTCAAGGAGTATTGGATCACGCGCTTGGCGGACTTGCCCTTGTCGGCGGAAATTCCCTTGGAAAGGCGCGTCACGTTCCGGGAGGACGGACTGCTCGCCTTGGATCTCTCCAACTCGAAGATCACGGATCTGACGCCCATCGTTGGCATGCCGCTGGGATCTTTGGATCTGAGCAGTTGCTCCGCCATTGCCGATTTCACGGCACTGCATTCCTTCAGTTCGTTGAAGAAACTCGACCTTCGCTACACCAACGTGACCGACCTCGCGCCCTTGGCCGGGTTACCGCTGGAATGGTTGAGTCTGGGCGGGACGCAGGTGCTCGATCTGACTCCATTGACCGGGATCAAGATTCGTCACCTCAATCTGCGCAACACTTGGGTGCAGGACCTCACTCCCTTGGCGGGCATGCCGCTCAACCATCTGGACGCGGCGGAAATCCCAGCCAACGACTTTTCCCCACTGCGAGGTGCTCCGCTGGAGACCTGCCTGCTGCTTTACTCCGCACTCCGCAATCTGAGCTTCCTCCAAGACGCACCGCTCACCGAACTGGATTTGAGCGGCTGCCTGGATGTGGAGCACTACCGCGTGCTCTCCTCCTTGAAGTCGCTTGGGCGCTTGGTCCTGCCCTCGAATTTCCGCTATCTGCCCGAGGCGGATTTGGATGCCATCAGCGAGTTGCGGCATCATCCCACCCTAAAATCCATCCAGACGGATTGGCAAAACGGCTCCTTTCTCCTCGATAGCGAACGCGATAAGGCGGCGTTTTGGAAATCCTGGGATAGGGAGCGGCAGTTGGTGAAGTCGCTTGTCGCGGTCGGCATCCGCCACACGATTCGGCCCTTTGCGGGAGGTGG
Source organism: Verrucomicrobiota bacterium (assembly GCA_040387215.1). Classification (GTDB taxonomy): domain Bacteria; phylum Verrucomicrobiota; class Verrucomicrobiia; order Verrucomicrobiales; family Akkermansiaceae; genus Luteolibacter. Next base: position 57,169 of record JAZKEG010000018.1, read on the forward strand.
GTTGTCGCTCATCATCAAGGATCAGCCGTTTAGCGACTTGTCGTTGCTCAAAGACTCTTCGATTCGAGCGCTGACGATTTCCGGCACCCAAGTTTCCAACCTGCGCCCGTTGGAAGACCTCCCGTTGGTGCATCTCGACATCCGAGAAACACCAGTGACGGACCTCAGCCCGTTGCGCTCGCCCGTCCTTTCCAAAAGTCTCCAGATCCTGGAAATTTGGCGCATTCCCGCGAAGGATTTTTCCCCGCTTACCGCTTGCACCAATCTCATCCTGCTCGATGCGGCGGAAACGGCCCTGACCGATCTTTCTGTGCTCAAGGGATTGAAGCTCAAAACCCTCTTGCTCGGCGGGGCTGCGGTCACGGACATCTCCGTCTTGGCGGGCATGCCATTGGAGCGGGTGAGCTTGGCCCGCACCGGCGTCAACGATCTTCGTCCGTTGCTCGAATGTCCGACGCTGACGGAGGCCACCGTGCCCGAAAGTGTTCCCGGCATTGAGCGGATGCGGGAGCTGCCACAGCTCACGAAGCTATCCTTCACGGAAATCAACGGAGGATTCAGCAGCCAGTCCGCCACCGATTTCTGGCTCAAGCACGATCATGACGGGATCACCGCCGCGGTGATTCCCCAGTTGGTGGAAAAATCCGGCCAGAACCCGTCCGACACCCTGCTGGCTCTGCGCGTGGCAGCAATCCAAGCTTGGTTCGGCGAAAACTCGGGTCATGCCGAGTTTGCCTCCAAGCTGATGGATAAGGCAGATGCCTCGGGACTCGACGACTCGATTGAGCGCGCGGCTAAAGCGGCTAGCCTGAGTTCTACTGGGGATGCAACACTGCTTTCCCGCGCTCTCGCGATGGCGCGCGAGGCGGCTCGGACCGAAGGCAATGCCTATCAGCGGCCGTGGTATCAACAAACGCTCGGCATGGTGGAATACCGGGCCGGCAACGATGAGGCTGCGCTGGCCGCCTTTGCGCAGGCTGAGCAAGCCTCGGTCAAGGACGACTGGGAGCCTGCCTTGCGACGTTTCATCCGGGTGCCGTGCGGGTTTTACCGGGCGATGATTCTTTGGCGTCAAGGCAAGTTGGATGAGGCGCGGACGCATTTCGCCGCGGCGGAACGCGAAATGGATGTGCCGCCAGAAAAAGCCGCAGAATTGCTGCCGCTGGACGTGACGCAAGACCAGTTGGTCTGCTGGCTCGCCCACCGCGAGGCAAAGGCGATGATGCAGCTGTAATCTTTTTTTGATTTTAGGTGTCCGTTTTTTTCGACGGCTCACGCGTGCTGGATTGTCTGGGGCAAAAACGAACGGAAATCCGAGAGGGACAGCTCGCCAGACAACTTACAAGCCGCGACCATGAGAATCCAGAAAGCAACCTTATCCGCCGGAACGACGGCGCAGACGTTCCCCTGCTCCTCCCCGGAAAGCGGGTTCCCTTCGGGGGCCTAGCCGCAGTCAAGCGGATGCGCCGTCCTAGGTAGATACGATTTCCCCCCCTGCTCCGGACCCTCCATGGTCCGACTTCCCCCACCCCCCCGAGAGAAAATGACCCCGTGTCGCCTAACCGCGGCACGGGGTTAATTTTTGGCGAGCGCCGCGCCGCGTGGAAGAGGAATGCCAGTTTGCATGTCCGCTTTTTCCCGCTTCTCACGCATGGGGTATTATGAATCCCCGAGCCAGTGCCATCTTCTCCTGTGCCCTCGATGTGCCTGAACCCGTCCGAGATGCGCTTCTGCTGCGACTCTGCGCTGACGACAGGTGCGTGGAAGCGGAGGTGAGAAGCATGCTTGAAGATGCCAAACGGGCGGATCTCTTTTTCAACGAACCGCAGGAACATGCGGAAGTGAGGAGTCTCAATCGCTGGCGCGAGGATTGAAAGAGGCGTTGGATTTAGGGCGATCTGCCCATCTTGGGAAAGGGCGGGGGATTTCTCCGGCGTGAGCGATTTTTCCCTTCCCAAAGCCGAATTCACCCCTTACTCCTCGCGCCCGCCTGAAATGGTGGTCGTAGCTCAGTTGGTAGAGCCCCGGATTGTGATTCCGGTTGTCGCGGGTTCGAGTCCCGTCGATCACCCCATCTTTCCCATCGGGAACTCGTGTGAGGTCCGGAAGGGGGAGGAGGAACCTTAGTAGAACGACTGATGCAGCCGCTTGAGAGCCGGATTCACTACAAGTTTCGCAATTCGCTCCTGTTGGCGGAAGCGTTGACCCATCCGAGCCTCGCGTATGAATCGCAGAAGCCGCATTTCGACAACCAGCGGATGGAGTTTCTCGGCGACGCCGTGCTCCAGCTCATTGTCACTGAAGAACTGTTTCGGATGTTCCCCGATTTCACCGAGGGACGCCTCACCAAGCTGCGGTCCCGCGTTGTTTCGCGCCGGGCGTTGGCCCGTTTCGCGATGGCGATTCACCTTGGCGACTATGTTTTGTTAGGCAAGGGCGAGGAAGCCACTGGAGGCCGCCGCCGCCTGTCCACACTGGCGGATGCTTTTGAATCGCTGATCGGCGCGGTCTATTTGGACTCCGGTCCGGGGCCAGCGCGCGAGTTGGTGCTGCGCCTGTTCGAGTCAGAGATCGGCAACATGGTGACCAGCCCGGAAGAGCGGAATCCAAAGGGAGAGCTTCAAGAATGTCTCCAAGCCATCCACCCACAAGCGCCGGTCTATCGAGTGATTGGCGAAAGCGGGCCGGATCACCGCCGCGTTTTCCAGTCGGAAGTTTCTTGGCGTGACCTCGTGCTCTCCACCGGCAAGGGCAAGAGCAAGAAGGAAGCGGAAGCCCGCGCCGCCGCAGAGGCGCTGCGGGCGCGGGTGTGGGAAAAGTGAGCCGTGCGTCGCTCAGCCAGCGGTAAAGCGGCGGGCCACTTCATTCCAATTCACCACCGTCCAAAATGCCTCGATGTAGTCGGGGCGACGGTTCTGATAGTTCAGGTAATAGGCGTGTTCCCAGACATCCAGCCCGAGGATGGGCGTGCCGAGATCGCTGTCCGGTACGATGCCCTTCATCAGCGGGTTGTCTTGGTTGGCGGTGCTGACGATCTTCAACTTGCCATCTTGCAGGATGAGCCAAGCCCAACCCGAGCCGAAGCGAGAAGTGGCGGCGGCGGCGAAGGCTTTGCGGAAATCGGCGACGGAACCGAACGACGACGTGATCGCCTTCTCCAGTGGGCCGCTGAGTTGGCCGCCCTTGCCCGCGGGCGCGAGCATTTCCCAGAAAACCGAGTGGTTCCAGTGGCCACCCGCGTTGTTGCGGAGAGCGGTCCGTAGGGCTTCATCTTTCACGGAAGGCAGCGTCGAAATCAGTTCCTGCAACGGCTTGCCTTGCAAGGCGGCGTTCGCAACGACGGCCGCATTGAGTTTTTCCACGTAGCCGGCATGATGCTTACCGTGGTGGATTTCCATGGTCTTCGCGTCGATGGAAGGCTCAAGCGCAGCGGGCTTGTAAGGCAGTGCGGGCAGCGAGAAAGCGGGTTTATCTTGCGCGGAGGCGGATGAGGTGGCGGCCAAGGTCACGGCTGCGCCAGCAGTTAGTTTCATGAAAGAGCGTCGGTCAAAGGCGGTGGTATTCATCGCACCGACCATACCCAGCTCCGTGCCTGCCACAAACGGAAAGTGTCCGCGACCCGTCGCCCCATCCGCCCATGCGTGGGGAAAACTTACCGTTGCAGCTGCGCACAGGCCCGCAGATAGCCGACGCATTGGGCGATCTCTGGCAGGTTGCTGTTCCAATTCGCCTCATACTCGATGCTGACATTGCCGACGAAACCATGGTCCAAGGCGATGCTGAGAATGGTGGGGATGTCGATGATTCCCGTGCCTAACGGTTGGTCGCGTGACCACTCGGTGACTGATGCGCGGTCTTTCACGTGAAACGACCGTATCCTCGGCGCGATCTTTCGCACCACATCGAACGGATCCAGCCCGGACGACGCCCAATGGCCGATGTCGGCGCAGAAACCGAGATTGGCATGGCGTCCTTCCAACGCCTGCAAGATCGTTGCTGGGTTCCACAGTGCGGTCGGCTTCGGGTGATTGTGGAAACTCACCGTGATGTCGGTTTCTGAACTGAGTTGTTCGAGTAAATCGATGCTTTCCAGCGACTCGGTGGTGATCCCGTAAAGCCCAAGCCGTTTCGCGAAATCGAAGATGCGGCGTGCTTGCGGCTCGTCGTTAGGCACCGGGATCACGCCGAGGTTGATCGCGGTGACGTGATGTTTTGTTAGGTGCTTGATGAGCTTGTCCAAAGCTGCATCCGTCATCTCGGGATGCAGCGTGGCATCGCCATTTTTTCCTCCCAGTTTTTGCCCGGGGAAAAGTTCGACGCCGCCCGCGCCGGATGCGGCGGCCATTTCGATTGCCTCAAACAGGCTGAATTCTTTGAACGACCAGCAATGGACCGTGATCGCAAATCCAGCCTCCGTGAACGCGGGCTGCGGCACAGGATCGGCATTTGCACGGAAGGCCAATAGCGCCGATGCGGCGGGGAATAGGGAAAGGAGCGAGCGTGCCATGGATGGGTGAATGCACAGCCTCGCCCGCTGTTAGTCGTTGTTCTTGATGATCGCCTTTTTCAGTTTCAGATACTCCTTCTCGGTGATGATGCCGCGCTGGCGGGCGTTTTCGAGATCGGTCAGCTGCTGACCGACGCTGGCTTCGTTCTTGCTGTGCACCTTCGAACTGCTGAAACAGCTGGTCAGGCTGCACGCGAAGAAGACGGACAGGAGGCTCGTGAAAAGGGTGCGGAAATTCATGGCGCTGCGGAAGTTCAGTCTGAAATGCCGACCATGGCAAGGTCCGGATGGAAATCAGGGCGACGGCGCGGGCGGGTTGTTTTGCTGATCGTAGTTGCTGAGCCAACGTGCCTCGTCCTCGCTCAGCGATTTTGAACGACTGCGCAGCTCTGCCGCATGGCGGTCTATGGCCTCCGGGATTTCCGGGTAGCGGACGATGGTCTTTTGCCACCGCTCCTGAAACAGCGTGTTCATTTCCTTGTGCGATGCGATGGCACGATTGATCCATTCCTCCCGGAGCCACGTCGGCGCATCCATGGACAATTCATCGAGCAGTTCGTTAGGCAGCCACGGGTACATCTGCGGCGGAATATCGTAGTGAGGAGGGAAATCCGTGCGCGATTTTGCGGAAGCGAATGCCGCCGCAGCTTGGTAGTCTCTGGCATCAATGAGGCGTTGCAATTCATAGCGATTGGCGATGCGTGGATGTTGAGGAACCGCGATCACGGTCCAGATGAGCATCAACACCGCAGTTACGGCGAACAGTGCCGGAGATGCCGGGCTGGTCGGGCGTGATAAAGGCCTTTTGGCAACCCCCTTGGCCATGAGCGTGAGAAAGAAAAGCGCGATGAGAAGCCAGAAGGAAACCGAGGCGGTCAAGTTCGCCGCGTCCACCAGCAACTGTGTTTCGGGAGGAAGGCGGATGCCGCCCATGATGCCGATCAACGAGAGAGCTTGGAACCGCGAACCTAACATGGCTTCCAGCGCGGCGGGCGCGAGCACCAAGGGAAGCGCACGTAGCCAACTCACCTCCGTCAGCACCGAGACGGCGCGCACGATGATGGCGACCCGCCAGAACGCGACGATTGCTAGAAACGCGATGTTCCATTTCGTCGCCGTGACGATGTCCGTCATTGATTCGACCGGGATGGCGTAGAGCCACGCACAGGGCGCGGTCATCCACGCAAGCACCAGGAAGGTCCCAGCCTGTCGCCAAAACGGGCCGACCTGGCGAAGTTTGAGAGGGCCTGAAATCCACAGGTAAATGAAGATGATCGAGACCATCGAAGCGGCGAAAGGGCCGATGAACCACTCGGATTGGCGCAGCAAATCGAGGTGATCGTAGTTACGCGCGATCCCCGCCGTGAGCACCAAAATCGCGCCGATGAGCCAAGCCATGCGCGTGGCGGCGACGCGTTCGATGGCCCCGCGGTTGCCGCATAGAAAGAGGATGAGGTCGATTGGGCGCATGCCCAGACGTTCGGGACTTTTCGGGTTCATGAGTTGGTGGAAATGCGTCGTGCCTTTGCGGTTTGTCGCAGATGACCGCGAAAGCCGCGATTTCGCTGTTCGACAAATTCCGGTGCATAAAGTCGGCGCGTCAAATCGCGGAAGCCGCTGCGCAGTTCCTCGACACTCATGTCCGTGGGTTGGAAATTGATGTCGAACAAGGTGCAACGTTCGGTCGCGGTTTGGGAAAGCAGCCGCCCTTCTTCCGCGAGGCGCGACCACAGCGGCGTCCCGGGAAAGGGTGTTAGGTAAGTGATCTGCACATCGTAGAGCCCGCTTTCCTCAACGAAGCGGAAGACATGCTCAAAGCTGTCCGGCCCGTCGCCATCCAGTCCGAGGATGAAGCAGCCGTTCACCGTGATGCCATGGCGCTGGATGGTTTCCACCGCCCGCAGATAGCGGTCGGTGCGACGGGCTTTCCAGTTGGATTTCTTTTCCACGCCGTTGAGCGAAGCAAAGCGTGGGCTTTCGAAACCTATCAAAATTTGCTGGCAGCCCGCGTCGCGCATCAGGCGCAGGAGATCTTCGTCATCGGCCACGGAAACGTCGGTTTCCGTGAACCAGCGCAGGCCTTCCTTTTCGAGGGCTGTCATCAAGGCGCGGCCATGTCGTTTGTCGGCGAAGGTGTTGTCGTCGGCAAACTCGATGTAGGGCCGGGCGAACAGCTCTTTCAGACGGCGGACTTCGGCGACGATTTTTTCGACGGGTTTGGTCCGGAAGGTCGGCGACAGGCGCATGGAGGCGGCACAAAACTCGCAGGCATACGGACAACCGCGCTGGGTTTGCACGGTGAAACGCGGATAGCGATCCGGTGATAGAAGCTCGAACGCCGGCATCGGGGCTTGTCGAAAATCGAAAGGACCACGCAGACGGGCGTCATAGATGGGCTGCAATTTCCCGCGCTCCAGATCGCGCAGAACGTCAGGCCACACGACCTCGCCCTCACCGATCACAACGGCATCGACGTGACGCGCGGCTTCCTCGGGAGCCAACGTGGCATGCAGTCCACCGAGAATCACCGGAATGCCTTTTTCACGGAATCGAGCGGCCATCGCGTAGGCTTCCTTGGCCGTCGCGCTGAGGGTGGAAAGGGCGATCGCATCGAAGCGGTCAGGAATTTCCGAAACATCCCGAACTTCCAAGTATTCCGCGCCGATGTGAGGCGGCGACATGCCTGCTAGAGTGAGCAACCCGAGCGACGGCAGCGCTTCGATCTCGCGGGCACGCCGCGCAACGGCAGGAAATGACAAGCCCAGCTCCAACAGCTCCGCGTCCACCAGCCGCAAGCCACTCATCGCGATGTAGCCGATATTCATGCCCGTGCGAAAAGAATGACACCGATGCCCATCGCGGTGGACAAAACCGGGATGAAGAAAAGATGTCGGCAGTTTTTTCGCCAAGCGGTGAGAAAGCAAACCGTCGGCATCATGATCAGTGCGACCAACAAGGCGAGCGAACCAAGCCGCGCCGCAGCTGGAGGAACGCCGAGCGGTGCAAGTGACAGCGCGTAGAACAGATTGATCAGCCCGATTCCGAAAAACGAAATGTGCCCCAGCCGGACCATGCGCCTCGGCTGGCTGCCGTAGCCGCCCAGCCAGTTTTCGCGATGGAAGAGCAGCCCCATGATGGCCCCGCTGATGACGCCTCCGAGGAATCCATACCAGCCAGTTGTGAGGGAAAATGGGATAGGTTCCATCAACCTCGTCTATCAGTGATGAAGAGGCAAGGGAAGGGATTTCAGGTAGCCGTGGGATTCCGGGCTCTCACGCTAAAGCTGCTAGCAATTTCTGATGGATGCCGCCGAAGCCGCCGTTGCTGAGGACGGCGATGATGTCGCCGGGTGCGGCATTTTCCTTCACTTGGGCGACGATGGTTTCCACATCGGGGAGATACCACGCTTGGCCGCCAAGGCGGGCGATGTCGCTGGAGAGTTTTTCTGGATCGAGGCGATCGTTCTCCGGGATCTTGTGGAGGTCAGGGATGGCGGCGACGACGGCGAAATTGGCCAGGGCGAGGGCTTCGGCGAGTTCGGTTTGGAACACGGCGCGGCGCGTGGTGTTGGAGCGCGGCTCGAACAGGATCCACAGCCGCGAATCCGGGTGGCGCTGGCGCAGGCTTTGCACCGCGAGGCGGATGGCGGTCGGGTGATGGGCGAAGTCGTCGATGACTTTGATGCCGTTGACCTCGCCTTTGAGTTCTTGGCGGCGGGCGACGCCGTCGAAGGATTCCAGTCCGTCGCGGATCTCGTCGGGTGTTAGGCCTGCAAAGGTGGCGGCGGCGGCGGCCATGGCGGCGTTGCGGATGTTGAAATCGCCGGTCATGCGCAGCGAGTAGGAAATGCCGCCGAGGGTGAACGAGCTACGATCGGTCTCGTAGTTCACGTCTGCGATGCGCAACGAGCAGTTTTCTCCGAAGCCGACGGTGGTGACGGGGCAGGGGGCTTTTTCCGCGACGTCGAGGCAGTTCTGTTCGTCGCCGTTGATGTAGGCGTGGCCGCCGCGCGGGACGATGTTGAGCAGGCGGCGGAAGGTGAGCTTGATTTCGTCGAGGTTGTTATAAATGTCGGCGTGGTCGAACTCGACGTTGTTCACGACGACGCATTCCGGCAGGTAGTGGAGGAATTTCGAGCGCTTGTCGAAAAAGGCGGTGTCGTATTCATCGCCTTCCAGCACGTTGAATTCCGAGTCGGTGAAATGCGCGCCGGCACCGAGATTTTTCGGCAGGCCGCCGATCATGTAGCCCGGATCGCGGCCGGCGCTTTTGAAAATCCACGCCAGCATCGACGAGGTCGTCGTCTTGCCATGGGTGCCGGAGACCACGAAATTCCGTTTTCCGCGGAGGAAGAATTCCTTCATCACCTCGGGCAGGGAATGGTAGAGCAGCTTGCGGTCGAGCGCGGCCTCGGCCTCAGGATTTCCACGGGAAATGGCGTTGCCGATAATGACCACATCCGTGTCCGCCGGGATGTTTTCCTCCGCGTAGCCTTCCGTGAGAGTGATGCCCTGGTCTCGCAGGAAATCCGACATCGGCGGGTAAACGCTGGAATCCGAACCGGTGACGGTGAATCCGCGTTGTTTCATGGCGGCGGCGACGGCTCCCATGGCCGTGCCACAGATCCCGGTGAAGTGAAATTTGTTCTTGTCGGACATCGAAGGGCGCGAGGCTAGGCGGGGGATTCCGGGCTGCCAATCCGGAATAACGAGGGAGTTTTTTGAGGGCTTTGGCGATAGGTCCTATGGGACTTATAGGACCTATTTTTCAAAACGTCGGAGCCGCGACCGTGGCGTTTTCTCGTTCCTCGATCCTGCGCCGCAGGATGCGGTCGGCGGTTTCGGTGACCATTTCTGAGAGCAGCAGCCACAGGTGCGAGCCTTGGCGGTAGTCGGCGGGGGCGATGTGTTTTACGCGGCCGGCGTGGGTGGAAAGTTGGAAGCATTTCCGGAAAGATTTGCCGGTGCTGTCCTCGGGGTTGTAAACGGCGATGCCTTGGCCGCCGTTGCGCGCCATGACGGTGAAGCAGGGGACATCGGTCGGGCCGTCGCCGACGTAGACCATGTTTTCAAAAGGGATGGGCCGTTGGTCGGCGGGCATGTGGTCGTTCACGTCTTGGTCGTAATCGAGCATGCCTTTGTTGATGCGGAACAGGAATTGGGTCTTGGACGTGTGGGAAATGACGCGTTTAGGGAAGCTGATGCGGCCTTCCGCGTCCTCGCCGAATTCGCAACCGAACATCGCTTTGACGTGCGGCTTGAGGCGTGATCCGTCGAGCAGCGCTTTGAGGCCGGAGGAAATGATGTAGTGCTCGACCTTGATGCCGGCCAATTCGTGCTCGGGCCGCAGGCAGGCTTTTGGCAGGGCGTCGAAAAGCTCGGGCAGGCCGGGGAAAAAGCGCAGCCCGGCACCCAGCTCGGTGAGGCGGGCGTTGGTGACGTTGTCCATGCCGAGGTAGTCGAGCAGGCATTTCATGTAGGCCAGTTCGCCGTCCCATTTTTGATCGCTGACGAGGGCGTTGCATTTTTTCCAAAATTGGGCGGGATCGATGCCGAACTCGGGAAACAGGACGTCGTCCTGCATGTAGCGCGGGCTGAGCGTCTGATCGTAGTCGTAAATGAGGGCGATGGTGTTCTGCGGGGCAGCCATGAGGGTGGAGCAGGCAAGCAGCGGGCAGCGTGGCGGACAAGGTGGAATTCGGCAATCGGGCGGGGTTGAGAATCGGGCTTGCCGCTGGCGGTTGCGGCGGAGAACCTGCGGGCTTTCTCGTGCAGCGCTTTCTTCCTTATTTCAAATACCTGCGGGTGGTCCGTTGGCAGTTCGCGCTCGGGGTGGTGGCCGGATTGATCTACGCGCTGGCAAGCGGTCTGGGCATGCCGCTGATGGTGGATGTGGTTTTCCCGGTGCTTTTTAAAGAGACCCCACGCGGGGGCGGCCAGCAATGGTACGCGGTGTGGATGACCGAGAAACTCGGCGGCATTTCTGATCAGACGTTGCTGCTCGTCACTTGCCTATGGATCCCGGTGGTCTTTTTGGTGAGGGCTGCCGCGTCGTACGCGAACTCCTACCTGATCCAGTATTCCGGCCAGCGCGTGCTGGAGGACATTCGCTACGACCTGTTCGTGAAACTGCAGCGACTGCCGCTGTCGTTTTTCAAGAACAACAAGTCGGGCGACCTGCTGGCGCGGTTGATGAATGACACGGCGGTGCTCAAGCAGATCGTGGCGAATGTTTCGAGCGATTTGATCAAGCAACCCGCCACCTTGTTAGGCGCGTTGGCTTACCTCGGCTACAAGTCGTGGAAGGATCACAGCGTGTTCATCGCGCTCATCGCCATGACCACGGTGCCCATCTGCGTGTTGGTCATCCGTGCGGCGGGCAAGAAGCTCGCGAAACGTGCGCGGGCGCTGCAAGAACAAGGTGGATCGATGACCGCCGCGCTCGCCGAGTCGTTGCAGGCGCCGTTAGAAATCCGTGCCTACAACCTGGAACAACGGCAGATCACGTCCTTCCGCAAGCGCACCCGCGAGATGCTCAAGACCAGCATGAAGGTGGTGAAATACCGCCAAGCGATCTCGCCGCTCATTGAGATTGTCGCCGCTCTCGGTTTCGCCACAGCGCTCTATCTGGGAGTGCGGGCGGGGATGACGCAGACCGGGTTCCTCTCGCTCGGCATGGCGCTCTTCATGTCCTACGAGCCGATCAAAAAGCTCGGCATGGTCCACTCGTTGTTGAAGCAAGGGGACGCCGCGATTGATCGCATCAGCTTCATTTCGCAAGAGCCGGACACGCTGCCGGATCCCGTGCAACCCATGCCGCTGGTTGCGCCGAGTGAGGCAATCCGCTTTGAGAATCTCACCTTCGCGTATGGCGAGGAACCGGTGCTGCGCGATGTGAATCTGCGCATCCCCATCGGCCAAGTGGTCGCACTTGTCGGCCCGAGCGGGGCGGGGAAATCCACCTTCGCGCAGCTCATCCCGCGCTTCTACGACCCGCAGTCCGGAGCCATCACCTTCGACGGCACGGACATTCGGAATTTTACGAAGAAAGACCTACGTGACGCCATCGCGGTGGTGCCGCAAATGCCGTCGCTGTTCCTCGGCACCATCGCGGAGAACATCCGCATTGGACGGGAAAACGCCACCGACGCGGAGGTCCAAGAAGCCGCGCGAAAAGCCCATGCGCACGATTTCATCACCAGCCTGACCGGTGGAAATGGCTACGAAACCCAGGTCGGCGAGCGCGGCGATCTTCTATCAGGTGGTCAACGCCAGCGCATCGCGATCGCCCGAGCCTTTCTCAAAGACGCTCCCATTTTGATCTTGGACGAAGCCACCAGCGCGCTGGATTCGGAGAGCGAGGCCATGGTCCAACAAGCGCTGGCGGCTCTCGTGAAAGGCCGCACGACGTTCATCATCGCGCACCGTTACAGCACGATCACCATCGCCGATCGCATCTTGGTGTTCGAGGCAGGCCGCATCGTCGCGGATGGCAGCCACGATCACCTGCGGGAAACGTCAGCCATCTATCAGTCCATGGTCGGCAACCAATTCGCGGGGCTCTAACGACTCTGGAGAAGCTTCCGGCGCGAGGAACGACTTGCGGCACAGCTCGGCGTATTTCCCGCCATGGGCGAGCAGCGTGGCGTGCGTCCCTTGTTCGATGATCTCGCCTTTTTCCAGCACGTAGATGCGGTCTGCGTTCTGGATCGTGGAAAGCCGGTGAGCGATGACGAAGGCCGTGCGGTTCTCCATCAGCCGGTCCAGCGCGTCTTGGATCTCCCGCTCAGTTTCCGAGTCCACCGATGCGGTTGCCTCGTCGAGCAGCAGGATGGGCGCGTTTTTGAGCAGGGCGCGGGCGATGGACAGCCGTTGTTTCTCGCCACCGGAGAGTTTTACCCCGCGTTCACCGACGTTGGTGTCGAGTTTTTCGGGCAGTTCACGGACAAACTGGGCGGCGTGTGCGGCATCAAGGGCGGCCCAAAAATCTTCCTCGGACGCCTCGCGCCGGGCGAGTTGGAGATTTTCACGCACCGTTCCGTTGAACAGGAATGGCTCCTGCGTCACATACGCCAACTGGTCGCGCAGCGAGGATTTGGCCAGCGTCGCGACGTCCAGCCCATCGATGGTGATTTTCCCCGAAGTCGCTTCATAGAATCGGGCCAGCAGCGAGAGCACGGTGGTTTTTCCCGCACCCGTCGAGCCGACCAGCGCGATCGTCTGGCCTGCCGGCGCGTCCAGCGTCACTTTGTGCAGCGTCGGCGCGTCCTGATAGGAAAAGGAAACTTGATCGAAGCGCACATGGCCGGTGATGCGGGCGGGCAGTTCCACGCCTGCCGAGGCATTGGGTTCTTCTTCCGAATCGAGGATTTCAAACACCCGATCTGCCGCCGCCCGGCCGGACAACAGCATCTGGTTGAGCGAGTTGAGGCGATCGATCGGGTCGTAGAACAGCGACAAGAAAAGCAGGAAGCGCGTGAAATCGCCCAAGGTCATTTCCCCGCGCATCACCGAGCCACCGCCGAACGCCAGCACCAGCACATAGCCGGTCATCCGCACGAAGGACATGCCCGGCGAGTAGAGCGCCCACCATTTCATCATCCGCAGCGAGGCCTTGCGCAGTAGGTCCGAGTAGTCGTTGAAACGCTTGTGCTCTGCCGTTTCCGCCGCATAAGCCTTGATTTGGCGCACACCGGAAATGTTGTCGTGCAGCAGGGCGTTGAGGTCGGACGCCGCGTCGCGCTGGTTGCGGTAGCGATCGCGTCCGCGCGTCGAGTAGATCCACGCGCCGATGGCCAGCAGTGGCACCGGCAGCGTCGCCCATCCCGCCACGCTCGGGTTCAGATAGAACAGGAAAACCCCGATGCCCAAAACCTGCAACGCCGCGATCAAGCCTTGCTCAATGCCGTCGATGAGCACGCGCTCCATGTTCGTCACGTCCTCAACGACCCGCGTCATGATGTCCCCCGTCCGCCGCGTGTCGAACCACTGCAGCGGCAGCTTCTGGATCTTCGCGTAGAGATCCGAGCGGATGTCATAGATCACCTTCTGTTCGAAGATGTTGTTGATGAAAATGCGCAGCGAATTCAGGCCGTCTTTGATCAAAAATCCGGCCACCGCGAGGGCGATCCAGAACCCGAACTCGGCGTGCTTCGCCTGGTTTGGAATGATGTCGTCGATGACATGGCCAGTCACGTTGGGGAAGACGAACACCGCCAGCGTCATCGCCACCGCGCAGAACAGCTGGCCCGTCGCCAATCCCGGGTAGTGGCGTAGATAAGAAAAAACACGGAGGATGGACTTCATGCGGAAAGCCCACCGATGGCCCGCTGTGGGTGCTTTGTAAAGGCAAGCCCGAGTGTCTGCGGAAACTCGATGAAATTTGGGATTGCCTCGCTCAATCGGTAGTTCCTAGTGTCCCCCCACACACGGAATTCAAAGCTTACTACAAAACCCCATGGCCAACGTCTTCGGAATCCTCACAGCAATCGTCCTAGCCCTTTCGGCGTTCGTTGCCTTCAAGAATAAAGCAGCTTATCAAGCCGGTCTTGATGAAACTCAGAGCCAAAAGGGCAAACTCGCCAAGAGCGAGAAAAGGCTCGCCAACGACGAGGAGATCTTGGCCGCCCTCCCTCCAGAAATTCAAGGAGTTGAGGATGAAGTGGAAACCCTGACTGCCGATGAGGCCGCCCAGAAAAAGGTCAACGACGACCTGAGCGCCCAGATCAAAACCAAGACGGACCAAATCGCGGCAGACAAGGCGAAGCTCGACGGCATCCGTGAGAAGACCTCCAAAATCGGCAACGTCAGCGAACTTGCCGCCAAGATGCGCGAAACCAACTCCTCCATCGTTGAACTCACCCAGTCCATCAGCGATGCCGAGGCAACCCTCGCCAACCTGACCGCTCAGTCGAGCGCTGCGGAATCCCAGATTTCCACCGCCAAGAGCAAGTTTGAAGACTTCGCCGCCAGCCGCTCGCTGCCCACCCTCAACACTCGCGTCCGTTCGATCTATCCGAACTGGGGCTTCGTCACCCTCGCCGCAGGTAACAACGCAGGCGTCGTGATTGGTTCCACGCTCAATGTGGTCCGCAACGACCAAGTGGTTGCTCAACTTCTCGTCACCGGCGTGGAATCCACCACTTCCTCCGCCAGCATCATCCCGGATTCCGTCGCTGACGGATCCACCCTGATGGTTGGCGACCGTGTGGTGCCCGGCCTGAAAGAAACCAAACCTGCCGCTGCGAACTGATCTGCAGAGAACCGCTAAAAACCCCATTTCCAGTCATTTCATGAAAGCCATTCTCTCCATCGTTGCCATCGTCGCATCCTGCGGTGCTGCGTTCTTCTCATTCAGCCACAAGAACAAGTTCGTGGCGCTCGAAGCCGATCGCATTGCGACCATCGCCACCAACGAGGACGTTTCCTCCAAGGCCGATGTCGCTGAAAAAAACATCGAAGAAGAACGCGCCAAGCTCGCCGCCTCCGAAGAGCGTCGTGATCTCCTCACCCAGAGTGTTTCCTCACTCAAGTCCGCCGGCACTGGTTTCGGCAGCGACATCCAAAAACTGGATGCCGACCTCAAGGCGCAGAAGGGCGAGTTTGCCCAACTTCAAAAAACCCTCGATGAGGTGAATAAGATTCTCGAGGAAACCGGCGGTGGCGTCACTCTCGACAACCTTCCCGACAAGATCGCGGAAGTGAACCAAGACCGCGACGACAAGCAGAAGAAATTCGACGAGCTCGAAACGCTCGTCGGAGCCGCTGAAAAGTCCCTCGCAAACAATCGTTCCGAGCTCGACCGTCTCGGCAATCGCATGATCCAACGTAGCTCACGCATTGCCCGCAACTCGATGCAGGCCGTTGTTTCCGCCGTCAACCAAGACTGGGGCTTCATCGTCATCGGTGCTGGATCCAACTCGGGCTTCACCCCGCAAACGGACCTCATCGTCGAGCGCGACGGTCGTAAGATTGGCCGCGTCCGTCCTTCCTCCATCGAGCCGACTCAAACGATCGCCGAAATCGACTTCGACAGCATTGCCTCCGGCGTGCGCATACAGCCCGGTGACCGCGTGATCCTCGCGAGTCCTGCCGCAAACTGAGCCGCTTCGAATCTTCCTTCACAGGCTCCGCAGGCTTGCATGCCGCGGAGCCTGTTTTATGTTCAGCCCCATGAAGCGAAACGTTTCCTTTAGCCTGCTCGTCCTCGCCGCTGCCCTCGGACTCTCCGCCTGTGCGGACTCGGAAACAAAGCCAGCCGGACCCGTTTCTGGCAGCAGCCAAATCCCGTGGAACACCCCCATCGCTGGCCAAGGCCAGGGCCAAATGGGCATGATGCCGCAGAATCAATACCGCCGCTGATCGCTGCGGTTCAATCCCGGTGATAGGGCGAGCCGGTGCGGAGCGATGCCACCCGATAGAGCTGCTCTAACAAAACTAGCAGCGCCAACTCATGCTGCAACGTGAAGGGCGATAAGGTGAGAACAAGGTCGCATTGATCGCGAAGTTCAGGCGTGTGCCCGTCCGCCGCGCCGATGAGAAAAGCCACGGTCTTCACGTCGCCACGCATTTCCAACGCCTCCAAACGTTCTGCAAACTTGCGCGTCCCGAGGCATTCGCCACGCTCGTCGAGCGCCACCCGAAAGCATCCCTGAGAGCGTTCTAACAAACGTGCGGAAACCTCTTCCTTGCTGCCGGCTTTAACCACCGTCAGCTCATGCCCGCCAAAGCGCGTGAGCCGCTTCAGATATTCCTCAACCCCAGCCTTGGCATAGGCCAACGCGGGCTTTCCTGCGACGATCAGACGGACTTGCATGACTGCTTCCGAGCTTGTCGGTCCGGCACGCGAGAGCCAACCTCAATCCACCATGAAATCCCTGAGTCTGCCGCTCATCGCTGCCTGCGCTTCCTGTTCCACCGCCCCTGGTCCCATCACTCCAACCACCCCCGTTGAGCGCCAGATGATAGGTTTCTTGGAGAAATTCGACCGCTGGGATGAAAACGGCGATGGTTTCCTAACAACGTCGGAGCTTGGCAAGACCGAACCACTCACCGGTCATCCGCCTGCCAAGGTCATCGCCTTCTACGACACCGACGGCGACGGCAAAATTTCGTTCAAGGAAGCGCAGACCGGGCTTTCCCGCATCGACGAGGCAGAGGTCGCTGCGAGTCGTTAGATTTTCGACAAGCTTGCCGCAGGCTTGAGTGGGATTCACAAGTGACGGCGTGAGCGAGATCTACGAGTCCCCCAAGCTGCTTTCCGAATACCTGTTGTTCCATTTCGGGACAGCGGAAGAAATCTTGCCGGCAGGACGAAATTGGCCGCTGGGCATGCAGCAGGCCTTGGACTTTCCCGTTCGGACCGTCGGACTTTTTTCGAATTTTCCGGCGGAGCGCGGACTCGATCTCGGATGCGCGGTTGGCCGTTCGGCATTTGAAATGGCGCGCCAGTGCCGTGAGGTGATCGGCATCGATTTTTCCCATTCCTTCATCCGCGCGGCGGAAACACTTAGGACAGGCTCAGCGATCAGCTACGACCGCTGTGAAGAAGCCTCGCTGAGCACTCGGTTGGAGGCGAGAGCTCCCGTTGGAATCGATGTGTCGAGGCTCTCCTTCCAGCAAGGCGACGCGATGGACTTGCCCACGGACCTCGGTTCCTTCGACTGCGTCCATGCCGCCAACCTTCTGTGTCGTCTGCCGGACCCGCAGCGATTGTTAGGCCGCTTGCCCTCCTTGGTGAAATCTGGCGGAGAGTTGATTCTCGCGACACCTTGCACCTGGCTGGAGGAATACACGCCGTCGGAAAATTGGCCGACGGGTTCAACCTTCGATTGGCTGCAAACCTCCCTCAGCCAGGATTTCAAGTTGATGGGCACTGCGGATGAACCATTTCTCATCCGCGAGACAGCTCGCAAGTTCCAGTGGACGACTTCGCTCGTGACCGTTTGGCAGCGGAAATGATTTCGGCGCTGAGGATTTTCTCGCGCCATCCAAGCCCAGTAGGAAAGACTTCGCCATGGCAACGTTGAGCGAATCCCACGTCGATCTGGAAACATCGCGCGGCCCCATGCGGGTGCATCTCTTCATTCCGGACGGCGGCGCACGTTATCCCGGAGTGATCTTCTATTCGGAAATTTTCCAAGTCACCGGTCCGATACGGCGGATGGCGGCGGCACTCGCGGGTGAAGGCCACTTGGTCGCCGTGCCCGAGGTCTATCATGAGTTCGAGCTCCCAGGCACCGTTCTCGCCTATGATGCGGATGGTTCTGCCCGCGGCAACGCGCTCAAGATTGAAAAGGAACTCGCCTCCTACGACGAGGATGCGGATGTGCTCGTCAAATTTCTAGCAATTCATCCTTCATGCACCGGACAAATCGCCAGCTTCGGGATTTGTTTGGGCGGGCATCTGGCAGTTAGAGCTGGCTTGCACCCGGGCATCAGCGCGGTGGCGGCATTCTATCCGACAGATCTCCACAGCAGGAGCCTTGGTTTGGGGAAATGTGACGACACCATGCAGCGGCTTCCGACCACGCGAGCTTCGTTGTTGTTGGTTTTCGGTAGGCAGGATCCACACATTCCGTTGCAGGGGCGTCGCATGATTCGCGAGATTGTCGAAGATGCCGATCTCGATTTTGAGTGGCATGAATTCAATGCTGCGCACGCATTCCTGCGTGACGAAGGCCCTCGCTACAATCCGGCTTTAGCTCACGTCGCCATCGCGTTATTGCTGCGCTTCTTGAGAGAAAAAGTCGGCGTATCGGGCCGGGAGTGACTTCCAGAACCAGCTGTGCAAGTTTGCTGGTGCAATGTCCTACCCATTCTCAAAATTCGGCAACCATCTCGGAACTGGAAGCGGCATCGGTGAGCTGATGGAAGACCTCGGCCATGCGCTTGCCAGCGGTGGACCTGACCTGTGCATGCTCGGTGGTGGCCAACCCGCTCGCATTCCCGAAATGAATGCAGTCTGGCGTCGCCGCTTGGAGGAGTTGATCGAAGAGAACGGCGGCATCGAACGCGCACTCACTTCCTACGACCCGCCCTCTGGTAATCCCGCGTTCCGCAGTGCCATTGCCGCGCTCTTTCGCGAAACCTTTGGCTGGAATTTAACCGATGAAAACGTCGCAGTCACTGCAGGAGGCCAGACAGCTTTCTATTTTCTCTTTAATCTGCTGGCCGGAGATATGCCGGATGGCTCTCGCCGAAAAATCCTTTTGCCACTCGTTCCCGAATACATCGGCTACGCGAACCAAGGGAATTGCGGTGACTTGTTCCGCGCGGTTTTGCCTATCATCGAAAAAACGGGTCCGCACGAGTTCAAGTACCGGGTCGATTTCGAGGGGCTGAACATCACCGCCGACATCGCAGCCATTTGCGCATCTCGCCCGACCAATCCCACCGGCAATGTGCTGACGGACGGCGAAGTTGCCAATCTATCCGCCGTGGCGAAGAAGCATGGCATTCCACTGATCATCGACAATGCCTACGGTGCGCCATTCCCCGGCATCCTGTTCGCTGAGGCCACGCCATTTTGGGACGAGCACGTCATCTTGACGCTCAGCTTGTCGAAAATCGGCCTTCCTGGCACTCGCACCGGCATTGTCATTGGGCCGCCAGAGATCATCCGGGCGCTCGGTTCCATGAGCGCGATCGCCGGCCTGTCCAATCCCAGCATCGGCCAGCAAATCACCCTGCCATTGATCCGTTCAGGTGAGATCCTCCGGCTTAGCCGCGACGTGGTGCGGCCATTCTATCAGGAAAAATGCAGACTCGCGCGGGATGCCGCGTTTGAGGCGATGGGAGAAGGCTTCGAATGGTTCATGCACGTTAGCGAGGGCGCACTCTTTCTCTGGTTTTGGTTTCCCGCATTGCCGATCAGCAGCCAGGAACTTTATCAACGATTGAAGCAGCGCGAGGTTCTCATCATCCCTGGTGAACACTTCTTTTTCGGGCACGACGATCTTGCGTGGAGCCACCGCCACGAATGCATTCGGGTTTCCTACGCCATGGACGAGGCGGTTGTCAGGAAAGGGCTCTGCATCATTGCAGAAGAAGTGCGGAAGGCATGGGCGCGGTGATTCCATGCGTGATCCGCGAAACGGAAACAAGGGAGGCCTCCCTCAGTTTTACCATTCCTTGATCCATAAGTTCGCAAAATCGATCGCAGACCCGTGATGTTGCAATCCGATAGATCCCTTCTCCGCAACTCCTGGAAGTTGTGCGTTGTCGATCACCACGCGGCCATTTAGGGCAACACTCAAGCGATCTCCCTTCATCGTGATCATGGTTCGGTTCCATTCGCCGACAGGTCTGTCGGCATGCGTCTTGGGAGTAACAGCGGCACGAACATCCAAGGGCATCGCGCCGTCAGTACGGTAACCGTAAACTTCGCCAGAACCGATTGGCCGATTCCATAGGTTCACCTGACTCTTGCTGTTACCCCGTAGATAGATCCCGCTATCGAGTTCCTCGGTTTCCACCATCTCGAATTGTCCATCGGAGCGCTTCATTTCGGTGCCGTCAGACTGGATGACGGGCCACTTCATCATGGGGCCTCTCCCGCTCCATCGCCAGTCAAAGACCAGCGTGAAGTTTGAATACTCTTTCTCCGTCCACAAGTCTGCGGGTTCTCCTCCACGACCGGTGTGCTTGAGAATGGCATTGGATACGGTCCATTCCGCGCTGTTGCCATGCTTCCATCCGTCCAAGTTCTTGTTGGTGAAAATGCGGCTAAATCCTGCGGCTTTCACGCCATCGGCATTGGCCATCGGTTTGATTTCCCTCACCGTTAGGTTGCGGAACGCAACACGGTCGCCGTGGCCGAGCAGGGCGATGTGTCCGGCACGCCTTTTCGCACCATGATGCTCCGGATGGCTCACGCTGACCTGATCCAAGTTCGCACGCAGGATGATTTCCCCGTTCAGTTCCACCGTTAGGCCGGAGCCTGACACGGTGATTTTCTCATGGTTCCAAGATCCGACCGGTTTCAAACCGCTCTTTTTCGCTGGGGCCAACGTGTAAAGTGATCCATGGAACTGATGGTCTTTTAGGGCAGAGTATTTAGGATCCGAGTTGTCCAATATCTGAATTTCCATGCCTGTGTAGGCGGCGTCCCCATTCCCCGGATAATGAATCCCTATCCCGTTGTTCCCTCCCGGGGGTAACTTGAAGTCGAACTCCAGGACATAGTTTGCGAAGAGTTCTTGGGTAACTAGATTCTTCCCTTCTGGAGTGCAAACAAGCATCCCATCTTCAACCATATATCCGTCACCGGTCCATCCTGTCAGATCTTTGCCGTTGAAAAGAGAGCGGGGAGAGGCGGTTGCTGCCGAGCTTGAAGATATGGCACAAGCGCAGATGAAGAGGAAGAGAATGGGTTTCATGGCGGTTTTTAAAAGAGGGTGATGACGGGCGAGACGCGATATTCGCCCGTCATCGATCAATTGAGAGATCAACGCATCAATCGGGACGAGACCCGATGGATTATCGTCCAGCAGCCAGCGCTTCGATCAGATAACGTGCGGGACGGAAATTTTCGATGAGGATTTCGTGCTGCTCCCCACGTATCATGCGCACCTGACTGATGTTGAAGTTCGGTGTCTTGTGTGGAGCAAACAAGATGTCATCGTGGGTCGAGTTCTCGTGCTTCTTGAACATGCTGGGCAAGATGTCGCCTCCCAAATGGTCGTCGCGACCTGTCGCAAGATGACAAGTTCCAAGGACTTTCTCGTCCTGAATGTCAGCTCCTGACACTGGCAGCACCTGCGTGCCGAAGCCAAGTTCGCCAAGCGTTCCTGTCATGGGATCGTCCGCTAGACGCAGGTTGTGCGCATCGATGGTCGCTTGGTTGCCCTCAATCAAGGTTGAGTTCACGATGCAGCGGTCTATCACTTCAAGCACACCCAAGGTGCCGTCCTCATACTTCATGGGGAATTGGCCACGGGCGTCGTTCGGCACGAAGTAGACTTCCCCGGCCGGAAGGTTCGCGATGTCCGGCTTGCTGCCGATGCACAGGCCATGGGATTTTTGCGCCTCCTGCCTGTCGAGTCCCAGCCACGCGGTTAGCACACGCCCATCCTCAAGAGCGAAATCGATCTCGATGGAATCGGCTCCGGTCAGAGCCGCTCTCAGGCGCTCGGAGTCTTCGGAAACTTCATGATAGTCGACCGCGAGGCCAGAGTTGAGAATGATGTCGTTCAATCCGTGCAAGGTGGCTCCGCGAAATCCGAACTCCTTGCACTTTGCCGTGAGTGGAGCAGTCGCAGAAAATGTTGATATGCACAGAATGATGTCGTAATTTGGATAGATATCACGATCCAACGACAACTGCTTGCCATCGGTGTCCCACACCTCATCGGTAAGATCCAAATTGGATCCGTGGGTGCATCGGAATGCATACATTTCACCGCCGCTCATGCCGAGTTCATCCAGGGCACCATTTTTAAAACTTTGATAGAAATGTTGGTGAGCATTCTTCTGCACCTGAAACCCGTCTTCTTTAAGAAAGGTGAAATCCTTGATCCATCCGGCAGGTTCGTCGAAATCGATCAGGATGCAGACCTTGCAACCTTGGGTCGGTTCGAAAACCGTGCCTAGCAGTCGCACAAGATCAAAGGGTGGAAAGTTCCGGCGTTCTGGATGGAGAAGAATCTCCTCGTGAAAGTAGTCGGGGAGGGAAGGCGCTGACATGCTGGTCATAGACCGCGATCCTAAAACCAAAGGGCTTGCCCGCAAGAGGGGATTGCCAAAAATTCAGGCATCAGGGTCTTCGCTCCCGCCATCCCCCCTCTCTCGCGAAACGTTCTCGCGCATTTCCCGTAAAACGCCCGACATGTCCTCAAGGCTATCCCAAACCTCCTTCACCACATAGAACGGAGCGCCGCAACGGACCGTAATTGCGAGGCAGTCAGAAGGTCGTGCGTCGAGTTCCACGATTTTCTTCTCCATAATTTCGTTTTGGGCCTCAAGGATGAGTCTCGCGTAGTAGATGTCGTCCTTGGCTTTGACGATGACCGCACGCGAAACCTCCGCACCAAAGGCGCGCATGGTGAGGAGGTAAAGATCGTGGGTGAGTGGGCGCTGCGGCGCTTGGCCGGCCAGTGCTGCATTGATGGACGAACCCACTCCGGGATCGATGTAGAAAACGATGGCTTTCTCGCCATCTCCTAAAAACACCGCGCAGCCAGCTTGGGTTGGCAACAACGCGATCGGTTCGACTCGGACCAGCTCTGGCATGGGTCATAGCATCGCTTCAGAGTCTGGATTTCCAAGGTCAAAGCCATCAAATCACAGCGGAACGGGTATTCTGAGCCGAATTGGCGAAGAACGACGTGCTTAGGGTCGTGAAAAGGCTCTTTGCGGTCTCAGATTTCTTCAGATTTCGACGGATAGGAACGTTGCTTGGGTCAAAATTTACGAAAATCGATTTTCGTGGGTCATTCATTTCCAACGAGTTGTGATTCGCGACGAAAGAAAATTTCAAAAACGGTCACAAAATGGATTGACCGGAGCCGGTCGGGCGGAATAGGTTCCGCCCGTCGCCACGACGGAGGGCGACCGAGAGACAGAGAG
>JAZKEG010000019.1:0-76752 GCA_040387215.1 Verrucomicrobiota bacterium
GACGGTGATCCGTTGCCAATACCGGGAAAAATGGAGCCAAAAATTACACAATGGACTGAGGCCATCCGACTGGTAGCCGGACCGGCTTGCCCAGTGGCATCTGAACCAAGGCCAGTGACTGGCGGGCGGAAACCAGCAATAATCCGTCTGCTTCACGCACCATTTCGAAGTGGCACCAGAAGCGTGCCTTCGAAAATTCACCGAGTTTGCCACGAATAATGACCCAATCTCCAAGGCGAGCGGGGGATTTATAATCGATTTCCGTCCGTGTGACGACGGGATAAACCATGCTGACCGACATCTGATTGAGATCCATGCCTAGCTTGGCAGCCAGACGGGTGCGGCAGGTTTCGATCATCCGAAGGTATGCGATGTTGTGAACCACGCCGCCACAATCCGTATCGAAAAACATAACTTCCTCTCGAGTCTCCATGGTCGGGATGTCATTCTGCATGGATCGAGGCTGAGGTATGGGGCTTGTTCCTGCAATCTTAGCTTGTGTCTGGGCGTAGCTAATGATTCAGAATGCAGAGAATGTCATCGCGAATGAAATGTTGTGGAATCACCGCCTGCGTGATGGCGATTTCAATGCTCGCTGGCATGAGTCGCGATTTTGTGGCCCCGGCGGAGGGACCTGTTCCGTTTAGAAGGGATAGGATCGCGCTCGATGCTGAGACGATCGCCGGTTTGTCGGCACGGCTGACGCTGTTGGCGGATGGGATGTACGGAACGAATGCGCTGGAGAAAAGGCGTGCTGCGCAGATGTTGGCGTTGTCACTTGCTCTGGATCCGATGAACCGAGAGGCGCGAACGCTGATTCGGGAATTTGAATCGGGGCAGCATCAGGCAGAAACCAACGCGGTAGAGACGCGAGATGCTCTCGAATGGATGTTACGATTGAGGGAGTGGTTGGCATCTGATTCGGCCGGAGTGGACGGCAAATCGCTCGCCGTATGTCTTAACGATGTTTTGGTGGACTCTAACCTTGATGAGAAAGGAATGGAGGGAAAAATTGTCACCGCAGAAATTGGTGCGTGGCAGGGTTGGGTCGCAGATCTTTCCCAATTCGAAACGCCTGTAGAGACCGCCCCCGAGATTGTTTCGGAGGATGCATTGGATTCTGAGGTCGGATTGGAAACCGCATCGGTTAGTGTGCCGCTGTGGAAGCCGTTTGGAACGGCAATTCCGCCGCAGTGGAGGCTGGAACTCAGCAAACTCACCATGACTCGGGTCAAGGTTCTCGACGAAACTCTGAAAAATCAGCCCTTCTCAGTGGTGATTGGGAATTCTGCGGAGAATCGATTTCAAAGTGCTGAGATGATTCCTCTCTTGGAACTTCTGAAAAGGAAGCATGGTGAACTTCCCAAAGGAGTTGTGGTCAGAATCGAATGCCCAGATTTCGAAGTCTCTGCGGCTAAATCAAAAGACCAAGTTTTCAGTGCCGCCGCCGCAGTTTTGGCGAGCGCAGCGATCACAGGAATAGCACCGGAGGGAATTATTATCGGTGCCGTAGACAGTATGGGAAAGCTCTCGTTACCGAAGGACTATTGGCAACAATTGAGAGCTCTATCGTCTCGCAATGCTCCTCGATTGATTCTCCCTGAAGAGGCCGCTACCGATATGCCATCGCTGCTGGTCATGGGAGAAATTGGATTCTTTATGGAGCATGAAATCTTGCTTGCGAAAGATTTCGACGAATTGTTGGCACTCGCGACCCAAGAACCTGCGGAAGAGATCCAACGGACGCTGACGGATTTCGAAACCATAAGAAAGCGAGGGAATGGGTTATCACCGGGACCTTATGTTGCGAAAGTTTCGGTGAGAAAGGCTTTATCTGACTTGGCGCAAGCAGCCCCATATCATGAGTCGGCGAGGATGCTCGCGATTCAAGGGGCTGGAGGTCGGCCTTCATACATCACCCGCCGTGTGTTGTTCGCGGAATTGAGAAGAGCGTTGGAGCCGATGGATTGGCTGGTAAAACATGGCCAGGCCGTATTTTCACCGGCTGATCAAGCGAAAATAGGAACGACCTTCGAAACGTGCCGAAGTGCGGTGGAACAACTGTTGAGGTATGCGGAGAAGGCGGATCATGGGCCGTTGGAGCAGGCCTTATCGATGCTAACGACAGTTCGGTCGATGGATAGAGCCAGCCGGGTCAAGGTGGAAGATGATGGCCTAGGGAGCAGTCGAGCCTTGGATTCGTATGCGGCGTTTTTCGCCGCACACAAAGAGTTCATGGTGAAATTGAATACCGCTTCTGCGGATGTGGGCGAGTGATGGCTTAGGCGCACGGGGCACCTAGTGAGGTGTGAAGGTGGGGAGGAAACTTGCATGCGTTCGTGCAGTTCGCTAGGTTCGCGACATTGTGATGAGTGCGTGTTGGTTCCAAACGAGAAAGCTTGTTCCAGTTCTACTGGTTGCAGGGTTCTTGGTATCATGCGACAGTCCCGAGAAACGTGGCATGCGCGAGCTAGCAAAGCGTGGAATACAACCATCAGGTGAGGCGTTGTTGGAAGCCGTTCTTGCGCGAGACTCACAGCGGATGGGATGGTTGGTGGATGTGGGCGTTTTCACGGAACAACATGACTCGGCAGGTCGGACACCGATGCGTATTGCCTTGGAAAACCACGATGTGGATTCGGTCCACAAACTGTTGGACGCCAAGGCTGATGTGAATGCGACGACCTCTGACCATGTGAGTGTGCTCGGTATTGCGATGGAACAGGGCGACGAAAGAATCATTAGTCGATTGTTAGCATCGGGTGCCCGATCCGACGGATTGATGCCAGATGGTGAAATGATCCTGCCAGCAACCATTCGTCAGGGCAGACTATTGCATGTCCAGAAGATGATGAACTCCGGTGCGGATCCGCATCTGAAGGACCGTTTAGGAAATCCATTGCTCCACGTGGCGATGGAGGCAAAACATCACGATCTCACTCAGAAGCTGATCGATCTGGGAGCGGATCCAGCGGCTACCAACGGGGTCGGAGAGACCACTCTTCATTTTGCATTCCGCAATGGTTGGCTGGATTTAGCTCCTGCGTTGGCCGCTGCGGGTGCGGATCCGGATGCGCTTGGAGTGGATGGATTTACCCTTCTCGACCGTGCGGTTTCCTCGGGCAATCGCGATCAGATCGAGGTGTTGTTGAAGATAGGTGCGGATCCGAATCACCGCTATGCCTCAGGGCATCGTGAGTCGCCGCTGGAACGTGCATTTCTGGCGGGGAGGTCGGAGATTTTTCAGGTATTTTTAGACCAAGGAGTCCGGCCTGCGAATGGGACATGGGATGAATGGTTTTGGAAAGCCCTTGAAACAAGGCATTTCGATGGAGCGCGTAGGCTCGTCATGCATGGCTCAATTTCCAGCGGAGCACGCCGAAATGGGTTGAATTTGGTGGAAGCTGCGGCATTGGCACAGAACGGTTCGTTCGTGAAACTGCTCACGGATTATCAATTTCCGCGAGGCAATGCGCTTTATCTAGCAGCAGCAAATGGGGATGTGGACATGGTGAACCTGCTGGTGAGCTGTGGTGCGCCGTTGAATGCCACTCGCTATCCATCTTTTGACACGCCGTTGGCCGTGGCGATACGGCGCAAGCATGATGGGGTCGCGGTGTTTCTGCTTCGCCATGGAGCGGACCTGAATTTGAAAGGTCCCGAGGGACAGGCGGCCTTGCATTGCGCTGTGGCCACGGGCTGCGCGAGGACTGTAGCTGAGATGTTAGCGGTGGGTTGTGATCCGAACTTACCCGTCGCTGTCCCAGTTTCACCGGCATTTATACGAACGGTGAGGCCTGGAGTCATGAGATGGTTGCTCAAGAATGACACCCACATCAGTCCTTTGATGATCGCCGCGGACGCCGGCGATATCGCGACGGCCAGGACCTTGCTCAAAGCGGGAGCCAGAAGTGGGATCTGGACGCGACCATCGAAGATCTGGCCTATCAATTTTGCGTCCCGTCGCAAAGATGTGAAAATGATGCGGTTGTTCCTCGGAAAGGATCCATGGCGCGAGGAACGTTGGATCGAAGTGCGACTTTCCGAACAACGGGCGCGCGTCTTCGATGCGATGGGCAATGAAATTTTTTCGACGCGTGTGTCCACAGGCAAGAAGGGCCATGACACGCCGATTGGTGAGTTCGTCATCACCAACAAATACCGAGATTGGAAATCCACGCTCTATCACGCGAGTATGCCGTATTTTCAGCGCTTCAGTTGCGGCGATTTCGGCATGCATGAGGGAAATGTCCCGAACTATCCGGCGTCGCACGGTTGCATTCGATTGCCTGCGGGGACGGCGAAAAAGTTGTTCTCGATGACGCAGGCCGGCGACCGCGTGAACATCGTGCCGTGACTTTGAAATGAATCTTGGCCCGATACGCCCGTCCGGTCACCTTCTGCGGCAGTGAACGCACGTGTGTTGATCGACGGACCCTCGGAACTTGTTTTCGACTACGCCATACCGGCGGGTCTCGACGTGCGGCCGGGCTGCCGGGTGCGCATTCCTTTGAGGCGGAAATCCGCGACAGGGACGGTGCTTTCCACTGGCGAGGCGGAGCAGGCGGACTTCGCGCTGCGCGAGTTGGAAAGTTTGATCGATCCCGAGCCCTTGATCACGCCGGTGCTGCTGCGGACTGCGGATTGGATCGCGCATTACTATGGATCCAGTATCGAATCGGTGATCCGTTCGGTGCTGCCAGAGGGAGTGCGATCTGAGGAAAATTCGGCGAAGACGCGGCGGGTCGCGGTGTTGGATGGCGCACCCGCGCGGGAGGTGATGGCAAAGCTTGAAAAGCGGGCGTCGCGGCAGTTTGCCATCCTTTCCCTGCTGGCGTTGGCACCCGGCTTGCGCATGCCGGTGGCGGAGTTGGGAGATGGCAACGCGGCTTCGCTGAAGGCTATGGAAAAGGCAGGGCTGTTGCGGTTAGAGACAGAGGAAGTGCGGCGTGATCCGGACGGCGACCAGGTGGAGGAGATTTTGGAATCCACGCCTTTGGCGCTGAATGCGGATCAGGCTGCTGCGCTGGAAGGGGTGCTAGCAGCGGTGGCGGACCCGGTGAATGCAAAGCCGATACTTTTGTTGGGCGTGACTGGATCGGGGAAAACCGAGGTCTATCTGCAGGCTGCGCGGCGTGCGCTGGACTTGGGCAAGACGGTGCTGGTGCTGGTGCCGGAAATTTCCCTAACGCCTCAAACGGTCAGGCGATTCAAGGCGCGATTCGCGGCGATGCAGGAGCAGGTGGCGGTGCTGCATTCGAATCTTTCGCAGGGCGAGCGCTTCGACGAATGGCATCGCATCCGCAAAGGGGTGGCGCGCATTGTCATCGGTGCACGTTCTGCGGTGTTCGCGCCCTTACCGGATTTGGGGCTCATCTTGGTGGATGAGGAGCACGAGAACACTTACAAGCAGGAGAATGTCCCGCGCTATCATGGGCGGGATGTGGCGGTGTTGCGAGCGGCGTTCGAGCCGTGCGCGATTGTGTTAGGATCGGCCACACCTTCGCTGGAATCATGGAACAACACGCTCATCGGCAAATACGATTTGGTGAGGTTGAACCAACGCGCGGATGGCGCATCGATGCCGCTGGTGCGGGTGGTCGACATGCGGTTGGAGCAGAAAAAGCAGAAGGCGGGGCCGGCCATCCTGTCCGACAAACTGCGCACGGCCTTGGAGCAGCGGTTTGAAAAGGGTGAGCAATCCATCCTGTTTCTCAACCGCCGCGGATTCGCGCGGTCGCTGCAATGCACCGCCTGCGGTCACGTATGCCAATGTCCGCACTGCGCGGTGGCGCTGACTTATCATCGCACGGACGAGCGGCTGGTTTGCCATGTTTGCGGCTATCAATCCATCGTCCCGCGCAAGTGTCCGGAGTGCCGCGATCCTAACATTCTGTTGCAAGGCTACGGCACGCAGAAGGTGGAGGAAGTGATGGCAAAGGTTTTCCCGCAGGTCCGTTTCGCGCGCATCGATGCGGATGCCATGCGCCGCAAGAACGCGCTGCGCGACACACTTTCCGCGTTCAAGGCGCACAAGACCGATGTTCTGATAGGCACGCAGATGATCGCGAAGGGCCTGCATTTTCCCAATGTCACGTTGGTCGGGATTTTGAACGCGG
The DNA here is from genome assembly GCA_040387215.1 of Verrucomicrobiota bacterium. GTDB lineage: Bacteria > Verrucomicrobiota > Verrucomicrobiia > Verrucomicrobiales > Akkermansiaceae > Luteolibacter. The sequence continues at coordinate 6,120 of JAZKEG010000019.1, forward strand.
ACCTTGGCTTGCATGTGCCAGATTTCCGCGCGGGTGAGCGGACGTTCCAGCTCATCACGCAGGTCGCCGGGCGGGCGGGGCGTGGTGATTTGGAGGGCGAGGTGATCGTGCAGACGTTTACGCCGCACTCACCTTCCATCCAGTTTGCGCGCAAGCATGATTTCGATGGCTTTGCGGAGCAGGAGATGGAGTTCCGACGCGAGTTTTCATTTCCGCCATACGCGCATTGCGGGGTGCTGACGAGTCGCTCGACGCATGAGCGCCGGGCTGAGTTTACTCTACAGACGCTGCATTTGCGGCTGGCGGAAAATCTGCCTGCAGGCATCACCTTGGGAGAAGTTTTGCCGTCACCACTGGTGCGCTCGCACGGGCAATTTCGCTTTCAAATCACGCTGCGATCGCGTCACGCCCGGCCACTAACACGTCACGTTCAACAAGTGCTGGCGCGGACAACTCTCCCGGAGGACGTGACGGTTGTGTTCGACATGGACGCGCTGAATTTTTCGTGAGGAAAACGCCGAGCCAGGGCTCGGCGTTTTCTGAGCGCGGATCAGGCGTAGATGTTCTTGTAGTATTCGTCCACCATGCGGTCGGCATCGAAGAAGGGAACCACGTCGTTCATCGAGTTGAGGACCAGCTTGCCCCATTTGTCCGGGGTGTCGTAGTAGAGCGGCAGGACGGTCTCGTTCATGAGTTGATAGAATCCGTTAGCGTCGTGCTGGTCGCGATCGTGTGGGCTGAGGTTAGGATCGGCGGGCGGGATGATGAACGAATTTTCCCCGTCCTTGGCGAACTCGCAAACCCAGCCATCGTAGGTGGAGAGGTTGACCGAGGCGTTCATGGCGGCGGTCATGCCTGAGGTGCCGGAAGCTTCGCGCGTGACGACCGGATTGTTGAGCCAGATGTCCGAGCCATTTTTCAGGAAACGGGACAGCTCAAGCTCGTAGCCGACGAGGACCGTTGCGTTCGGGTAGTCCTTGGTTAGACGGATGAGGTGATCGAAGGTGTCGATGGCCGAGTAGTCGAATGGATACGGTTTGCCCGCCCAGATGATCTGGATGGGGTAGTCGTTGTTATGAACGAGTTCGCGGAAATGGCGGAGATCGCGTGCGATGAGGTCGGGGCGTTTGTAGCCGGCGAAACGACGTGCCCAAACGAGGGTGAGCACGTCCGGGTTGAAGAGCTTGCCGGTCTGATCCGCGACGATGCGGAACAGGCGTTCCTTGAGCTCGCGCTTGCGATGGCGGAGTTCCTCGACGTCGCCCTGACGGCGGGCGTGCTCAAGTCCGTGGTCCGCCCAGTATTTCTTGTTCTGGGCGTTGGTGACGTGGGTGATGGGGCAGATGTTCGGGTAGTGCTCCCACATGTGGCGGGAAACCTCGCCGTGGAGTTTGGAAACGCCGTTGGCGATGCGGGCGAGGCGGAGCGCGGCGAGCGAGTGGTTGAATTCGTCGCCATGGATGCCGGTGATTTGCCGAACCTCGTCTTGGGAAAGGCCGCCGAAGAACGAGAAGTCGTGCAGCAACTTGAAGTTGTGCTTTTCGTTTCCAGCCTCCTCGGGGGTGTGGGTGGTGAAGACGAGGCGCTTCTTCACTTCTTCCATGCTACGATGTTTCTCGTAGATGTGAAAAGCGGCGGAAAGTCCGTGCGCTTCGTTGAGATGCCAGACATCGGGGTCCACGCCGAGTTCATCGAGAAGGCGTGCGCCACCGGCACCGAGGATGATGTATTGGGCGATGCGGCGCAGGTGGTCCTGGTCGTAAAGGCGGTGGGTGATGGCGCGGGAAAGCGGGTCGTTTTCCTCGACATCCGTGCTGAGGAAAAACATCGGCACGGTGCCGAAAATGTCACCGGGCAGGAACATCGCTTTCACCCAAACCGGGTGGCCGTGGACGGGCACGGTGAAGCGGATGCCGGTGTCTTGGAGGAAGGCGTATTGCTTTTTCCGAAATTGCACGGCCAGTTCGCGATCTTCGCCGCGAGCCTGATTGTAGTAGCCGTAAGTCCACAGGATGCCGATGCCGCAGAGGTTTTGGCGTTTGTCGGCGGCGGAGCGCATGTGCGAGCCGGCGAGAAACCCGAGGCCACCGGAGTAGATTTTGAAACTCTGGTCGATGGCGAATTCACAGGAGAAATAGACGGCGGATTTCGCATACTCCGGGGCGATCTCGTAGCTGTGGGCGAAAGGTTTAGGCAGGAAACTGGCAGGGGTGCTCTTTTTCATAGGGCGGAAAGAATGGAAAGGGTGCTGGCGGGGCGGGAGGTTGGTGGGCGGAACGGGAATTGTCGAGTCCCACAGATGGGGAGGAATTCCGCGGTTTCGAGGCCGAAATGCCGCCTCAACGGGCCGCGATGCGTGACCGCACCGCTTGCATCGGCGTTTCAATCCAGCGCCACGATGCGAGCGTCAGGCCCCAGGTGACCGCCGCGTAAACCGGAATGCGGATCACCCCGCCGAGCGTGCTGTCGAAGGGGGCGAACCATAGGAAGGGCAGGATCTTGCCGGCGACCAATGGCGCGAGATTGTGGAACAGGTAGATGCCGTAGGAAAGCTGCCCGATGTAGAGCAAGCGCGGGGTTTCCAAAAATTTCCCGAGCACTCCGCGGAAGCCGATTGACCCGGCGGCGATGAACCCACACAAGCCGACTGATAGAAAGGTCTGTTGCAGCGGACGCAAGCCGAAGGTGGGACCGCCAAACGCGTGCGAGGCGAACAGCGTGACGTAGCCGCAAATGCCGAGCACGGCCAGCCACCGCAACACGGGGCTTTCCAGTGACATCCCGCGATGCACCGCCAGCGCCATCATGCCACCGATGCCAAAGTAATCGAAATTCGACCATGTTAGAATGCCCGGCCTCGCGAACCATTGCTGGAAAAACCCGTCAGCGAAGCGCGATGCTGGACCGATCGCGGCAAAAAGCAAGATGGCCAAAGCCAGCGATTTTCGCGGCAGGAACCAGATGACAAAGGGCCAGATCAGGTAGAACTGCTGCTGCATCGCCAGCGACCAGAAATGGTTGGTGCCGGACGGCCAGCCATCGAGCGTGGCCATGTGGATGTTGGAAAGGTGGAGAAAATACCAGCCAAACGCGGCGTGCATGTCCGGTGCCCACACCAGCCATGCCAGCACGATGGCGGCGTAGTACGGCGCGAGGATACGCAGCCCGCGCCGGATCTGATAGGTTTTCAAGCCTTCCCATTTCCATGGCCCGCCGCGTGCTTCCTTGCGATCGCGTTCGCGCAGCAGCGAGCCGGTGATGAGGTAGCCGGTGAGGACGAGGAAGAAGAACAGGAAGATTTCGAAAGGAAACACGCGCGGCCAGTCGGTCGGGCACCAATGGTCCCAGCAGATGGCGATCATCGCCACCGCTCTGAGTCCGTCGAGTTGCACCGCGCGGCTATTCACGGGTCGTGTGAAACCACGAAGCACCGTCACATGCACGCGTTTTTCCGGAAATGATTGTGGGCCGCGTTGCTGCTGGCACGGCGTTTGAGCGAGGATAGCCGATGGACGGCTGTTTTTGGGTTGCCCTGAGAGGCGGCTCTGGTAGCTTGCCGACGATTTGCTTGGGAAAGGTGATGAATGCCATACTCGAACATCCCGTGCTTGTGCTGAATCGGTTCTGGCAACCGATACACACCTGTTCTGTCCGCCGCTCACTGCATCTGCTTTGCCTCGGCCATGCCCAGGTCGTGCAAGTGGAGGGCGAGGAACGCTTCAATTCCCATGATCTCACATCGTGGATCTCATACTCGCTCGGCCATGTCGGGGAGGAAATGATTCACGGCGCATGCGTCGCCATCCGGGTTCCCAAGATCGTGGTGCTTTCGGTTTACGATCGCTTGCCGCGACTGGAGGTGAAATTCACGCGGCGCAATGTGTTCCTGCGCGACCGCTTCACCTGCCAGTATTGCACCAAGGTGCTGCCCGAGGCGCAGTTGAATCTGGATCACGTCATGCCGCGCGACAAAGGCGGCCGCACCACCTGGGACAACATCGTCACCTCGTGTTTCCGCTGCAACACCCGCAAGGGCAACAAGCTGCCGCATGAAGCCAACATGCACCCCCAGATCAAGCCCTTCGCCCCGCGCTGGCGACCGCTCTACGGCATGCACGAGAACGGCCTCATCGACGAAAGCTGGAGCCATTTCCTCCACCACGATCGCAAGGAAACGCGTCGCTCCGCCTGATAGAAACTCAGGCCAATCCGTTTGGCGTGAGTGAGTGATCAGGGGCGTCCATCGGACGGGCGTGCCGCAATCCACGCATCAGCCCGCGGAGTTCCGCGAGGCCACGCATGCGACCGATGCAGGAATAGCCGGGAGTGATGCCCACGGGTTTTGGCAAATCGTCCATCATGGTGTGACCGTGGTCGGGGCGCAGCGGCAATTGCCAATCGGCGCGGCCGATGGCAAGTCGGCGGTCCTGTTCGTCGAGCAAATGGCTGACCACGGCGGGCATGTCCATCGAGCCGCCGAGGTGGTCCGCTTCGTAAAACGATCCGTCCGCAAGCAGCTGAGTGCTGCGCAAGTGGACGGCGTGGATGCGATCCGCGAACTGCTTCGCCATCGCGGGCAGGTCGTTGTCAGCACGGGCGCTAAAAGATCCGGTGCAGAAGCAGAGTCCATTCGCCGGACTGGCTGCCATCTGATAGATCGCTTCGACGTGGGCGGCGGTCGAGACGATGCGTGGCAGGCCGAGCACCGGGAAAGGCGGATCGTCCGGATGGATGGCCATGCGCACGCCGACTTCTTCTGCCAGCGGGATGATCTCTTGGAGAAAGCGGGCGAGGTTGGCAGCTAGGCCGATTTCACCCAGTCCGTCGTAGCGATCTAACATGGCCCGGATGTCATCGAGCGTCAGTGCCCATTTCACCCCGGGAAACACGTCGATGATGCTACGGATGAAACGTTGCCGAGCGGAGTCGTCGAGACTGACCCACCAAGCGGCGGCGCTTTCTAACTGTCCCAACGAATAACTGGCCTCGGCACCAGGGCGTTGCAGTGCGTGGATCTCAAACGCGGCGAAGTGAACCGGATCGAAGCGCATGCTCATCGAGCCGTCGGGCATCGGCCAATGCATGTCGGTGCGGACCCAGTCGAGCACCGGCATGAAGTTGTAGATGACCGTGTGGATGCCCTCGGCCGCGAGGTTGCGCAGGGTGCTGCGGTAGTTTTTAAACAATTTCGTTAGATCGCCGCGTCCCGTCTTGATGTCCTCGTGCACGGGCACGGACTCGACGGCCGTCCACCGCAGGCCAGCGGCCTCGATCAACGCCTTGCGCTCGCGAATCGCTTCGCGCGGCCACGCTTCGCCATACGGGATCTGGTGCAGCGAGGTGAAAACGGCGGTGGCTCCGGTCTGGCGAATGAACGCCAGTGGTACCGTATCGTCCGGGCCGAACCAACGGAAACCTTCTTCCATCAGCTCCGATCTATCCGCCGCCGCCGCCATGGTTCAGACTCCGGAAAATGCGACAAATCCACCATCCACGGCGAGCACGGTGCCGGTGACGAATTTCGACGCGTCGGCCAGCAGGTAGTGGATGGCGCCATGCAGCTCGTCCGCCTCGCCGAAGCGGCCGAATGGTGTGTTGCGGATGATGGTGTTGCCGCGATCGGTCAGCGAGCCGTCTTCGTTGGTGAGCAGCTTGCGGTTTTGTTCGCCGATGAAAAAACCAGGCATGACGGCGTTGACGCGCACCTTGCCGCCAGTGGCGCGGGCCAAATCCACCGCCAGCCAACGCGTGAAATTGTCCACGCCTGCCTTAGCCGCCGAGTAGCCGACGACGCGCGTGATTGCTTGGGGCGATGAGGCAGACGAGTAGTTCACGACGGCTCCACCGTGTTCTAACATGGCGGGTGTGAACACCAGCGAAGGTAGGACGGTGCCATTCAGGTTAAGATCGACGACCTGCTGGAAGGATTGGAAATCGAGGTCAGCAAACGTCTTCTCCGGGGAAATCGTCGCGCCGGGCATGTTGCCACCCGCGCCATTGAGCAGGCCGTCGATGCGGCCCCACTTCGCCAGCGCGGCATCGCGGGCCTTTTCCAATGCGGGGCGGTCGAGCACGTCGGCCACGCAGCCGATGCACTCGGCATCCGGGGTGATTGCGCGGCATTTCGCAAGAGCCGCATCGAGCTTATCCTGGCTGCGTCCAAGATAGACGACGCGGACACCTTGGGACGCGAGGTAGTCGGCAGCGGATCCTGCGAGTGAACCGGTCGCGCCGGTGACGACGACCACTTTTCCAGATAGATCAAAGAGGGAAGGCATGAATGGGAATGGATGGATTGAAAAATGACCTCAGCGGTCAGCGGGAGGATTCTGTTTGGACACGGGTTGCGTGGCCACCCATTTCATCAGCGGCAACTTCAGGCGATGGATTTCCGCAGCTGCCAAAGCCGCAACCTCACGCGCACCGGTTTCTGAAAAATGCGTGTCGTCGCCGGGAAAATGGAACTTCTTCGACCCCTCAACCCCGGCGGAGCTTTCCATCTTGAAGGTCAGGTCGTGCAGTTCTAGCAGCGGCACGTTTTCCTCCGCTGCCACCGCGCGGGCGGCGGCGGGATACTCGCCCAGCGTGTCGATGAACGTGCCGTTCTCCCACTTCCGACGAACCACGGAGGTGGCGAGGATGGGGTGGGTCTGCTTTTTCCGCGTCTCTGCGATGAAACGGCGAAGGTGGTCGCGGTAGGTTCCATCGGCCGCCGCGTATTGCTTCGGCTTGTCGGCCTTCTGGTCGTTGTGGCCGAACTGGATGATCACCCAGTCGCCCGGCTGCAGGGATCTCAACACAGCCGCCCAGTGCTTTTCCTGGATGAAACTCAACGTGCTGCGGCCGTTCAGCGCGCGGTTGTCTAACGTCGCCGGTGCGACGATGAACTCCGCGAAAAGCTGCCCCCAACCGCGCTCGGGCAAGTCCATGCGCGGCTTATCCGCCATCGTCGAGTCGCCGATCAGATAGAGCGTTGGCGCTGCGGAGTTTTCTGCCGCTAACACGACCAGCGGCGCAGGAATGGCTAACAGGATGACGGAAAGGGCGAAGGGTAGAAGATTTCGAAACATTTGGACGAAAAGACTTTCATGAAAATGCGTCCCGAAATAGCCACGGAGCAATAACCCTCCTGGGTATCACGAAACCGGCTTGAGCAGGTAGCCGCCGACCCAGCCTTCTTCGCCTTTTTCATTGCGGCACCAATGCCAGCCGTGGTTTTGGCGGAGCGACTCAATGCGGTCGCCGCGTTTGATCGTCAGCACGGTCGGGTCGTAGTCTTCCATCGCGGCGTAGCGGCCTTCGCCGAGGGGTTCGAGGATTTCCTCGGGCACGTAGCCGTCGTTGCCATTGTTGTCGGTGGCCCAGACCCAGCCGGGCCACGCGCGATCGGCGACGCCCACGGTGATTTCGTCACCGGCGGTCAAATGGATGGGGTTGCTGTCCTTGTCCTCGTAATCTGCGTTTGCGGTGAAGGTGGCCATGGAACTCAGGAAAACCAAATGACGCGTGAATGGCCAGCGGGATTTCACCGCTCTTCCTCGCCCACCGTCTCGTCACGCTGATAGATAGGCAGTTGCCGATAGGGCACAGTGAAGGCCAGCACCATCATGGCCGTGCCATAGATGCGGCCCGCCTCGCGGCTCGGCCATGAGCCGTCCGATTCCTGTTTCTGCAAATAGGTGGCGTACATCCACGGCGCGTATTCGGTCCAGTAGCGACCGCCGATTTGGAACATGCCTTGGGCGTTGTAATAGTTGCCGTAAAACTCGAACTGATCGCCCGGCAACTCGCGGAAGGTGCGCGTGACATAGTCAGCGGCTTTCACGGTTTCCTCGCTGCCGTGCATGCCGCAGAGCTCCAGGCAAAGCAGTCCCATCCCGGTGAGCGACTGGTTGTGGTCACTGGTGTTCGAGTAGCCGAAGCAACCGACAGAGGCGTCCTGGTGGCGCTTGAGGTAGTTCACGGCGTCTTCGATGGCGCTGTCCGGAACCGCTGCTCCATTGAGCTTCGCCGAGCGCAAGGCCATGAGTGCCCATCCGCTGCACGACGTGTCGCTGTCCTTCGATCCTGGGTGATAGCGCCAACCGCCACTGTCGCGCTCACTTTTTGGCACCGCTTGAGCACGCAGGATGAGCGAAAGCGCCTTGGGTAAGGCGCGCTCGATCTTGTCCTGACGCGCCGGATCCACCATGCCGCTCACTTCGGATAGAAAAAGTGTCGAGATGTTATGGGCATACATCGGACCGGTGCCCGCATTGCCTTTTTCAAGCAACCCGTCGTCCTTCTGGCTGGATAGAACCAAGTCGATGCAGCGGTTCAGCGCATCGGCATACGGCCCTTCCGTCGGCAGGTGGCCCTTTGATAGAAACGCCATGCCCACCAGTGATGGGATGCCGGTGGAGTCGCCATAACCTTCAGGAAAAGTTCCATCCGGTCGTTGCGAGCTAGCTAGATAATGCAGGGCGTCCTCGACCGCTGGATCGACTTTTTCCTGCCACTCCTTGAACACCGGATCGGTGATTTCTTGGGCCACCGAAGACACGGTCATGAGCAACGCGGTGAGGAAGTGATAGAATAAGGACTTCATGAGCTGGAGGTGGGAATGGCGGTGTCGTTGATTCTATCAGAAACTACTTGTCCTTGGGTTTTGAGGAAGGCGGTTGCGCCATGCTTTCAAAATAGCTTTTCACCAATCCCCGGTATTCTTCCGGGACGTCGGTGCCGTCTGCTGCGCCGACGTCTGATTTCAGGCTGGCCTGGATCTTCGCCCAATCGTCCGAGCTGATTCCAAGTTTCGCCAACTCAGGCGGGATGCCCGGATCAGGCTCGGCCGGGCGAGGTCCCTCTTCCGCTTGGTCGCCCGCCTTGTTTCCCGGTTGGCTGCCAAGCTGCGGTGGTCCGGCAGCCTTGCCCTGCATCGCCTGACGGCCAGCCTCGGCGGCTTGGGAAAGTGACTTTGCCGCTTCAGCTGCTTGAGCTGCGGCTTGCGGCGTGGCGGGTGAGGACGCCGCTCGCGCCGCCTGTTGGAAGGCATTTGCCATCGCTTGCGGCGGGAGCGCGGCCCGCTGTGGATCGGGTTGGTGCCCAGCCATTTCTTGGGCGGCCTGGCTGAATTCCTGCGCTGCCCGGTCCAGCGCCTGTGCGGCTTTCTCGAAACTTTGGCCCGCCTCAGCGTGTTGTTTTGATGCTTCGGGGGAATTGCTCTGCGCGCCTTTTTTCGAAGCTTCGGTCGCTTGTTGGCTACCTTGCTGGCTGTTGTTTTTCGCATCCTGTGCCGCACCATTGCCGTCGAGTTGCGGCATCGACGAAATCTCCGCCGCCAATTCTGCTGCGGCTTGCGCCTGAGCCGCTTGCATTTTCTGCATCGCCGCAGCGGCATCACCCTTGGCTAAATCCGCTAGAGCAGTGGCTACGCTTTCTTGGCGTTGAGCGAGCTTATCTAACGAATCTGCCTGTGCGGCTTCGCTCACCTCATCGGACTGGCCCTTCGGAGAATGGGCAGCGGCTTGTTTCATCGCGTCCGCCGCCGCTTTGGCGGAGTCCGCGGCGGCCTGATTCTCGTCTTGTTCTAACTGGTCTTTCGCAGCCTCTGCGGCGGCAGCGGCCTCGGGCAGGCTGTCGGCAAGCTCGCTGCGTGCCTCGCGCGCTTGTTCCCGTGCCGCTTTCGTTGCCTGGGCAATTTCCGTCTGCTCCTCGGCCAACGCATGCTTGAGCGATTCCGGCGACGCTTTCTGGGCGAGGTTTTGCTGATTCTTCGCCGTCTCTCGCGCTTGATTTGCCAAGGCTTCCGCCTGTTCGGCCTGCGTTTTGAGTGCCGCTGCCTTGCCATCCGGCCGTTCGCGCAGTTGTTGTTTGATCTGGTCTTCGACCTGCCTTTGCTGGTTTTTCCAATCGTCGGGCACGGCCGGTTTCGCCAAATTCTCAGCGGCTTGGCGCGCGACTTCCTGCTGCTTCTGCGCCAACTCCATCAGCCGCGCGAGGTCTTCGATTTTTTGCCGATCGCGCTCCATCGCTTGGCGAATCTGCTCCATCTGCTTTTCCGCATCCATGGCCGTCTCGCGTGCTTGATCGAGTTTTGCTTGGCGTTGCTCCGGGTCGTCGTTGAGCAAGGCATTCTCCAATTCTTCGCGCGCCTTGGCCGATTGTTCGGCAGCTTTCTCCACCTCGTCCGCCTGCTTCGCGTGGACGCTTTCCTTCATCTGCTTCGCCAGTGCGTCGAGCTTGGCCTCGGCTTCGGCGAGTTGTTCCGCAGACTTTTTGAAATCCTTGCGGGCGTTGTCGTTGAGTTTCGAATCCCGCATTTCATGGCGATGCCGCTCCAACATCTCGCGTCCCTCGCGCGCTGTCTGTTGAGCCTGCTCCAAGGTTTTTCGCGTACCCTCGTCCTCCTGCCTGAGTTGCTGGCGGGCCAGCGATTCCGCGCCATCGTCGATGCGCAACGTGATCCATTCGGAAAACCCGACACCCGGTCCGCCGAGGTCCGCCGGACGCCCGTCCTCGGCCCGCAGCCGCACGCGGATTTCGTTGGATCGCGGCAGTTTGGATTTTAGATCGCCGATGCTAACAGTCTCTTCTCCCTGGAAAACAGGTGGTTCTGAGCGGCCCTGTCGCAAGGGCAAAATCCCATCCAGCGTCACCTTGGCAGTTCCTCCCTCTGCTTCCACGACAAGTTTTTCCACCGCGAAATCTTCCTCCACCTCATATTTAAGCGCGAGCAGCTCGTCTGGCCGTATGCGAAATTCCTTCTGCAAGGGACTCAGCAAGGTGACCCGTGGTGCCACGTCCTCGCGCACCTCCAGCGGAAACCTCAGCGCGTCAATCTCGCGACCCAAGCGGTGCTTAAACTGGATCACCGCTTCGCCGGATTGTCCCGCCGCGAGCATCCACTCGAAAGCGACTCGCCCGCCCTTCGCCGAGTTTTCGATGCTGCCTTCGGCCACGCGTTCCCCTGCGATCTCTAACCACGCCGATTCGATGGCCGTGTTCGTCCGACCTGCCAGCGATACCCGCGTCCCGACCACGGCCGCAATGCCGGTTGTTGGCGAAATCTCCATCGCCAGCTGTCCGGTGTAGGCGGGAAAACTCAAGGTTGCGACCGGTTCTAGCAGCGTTGGCATCGGCCACACGGTCACGGTGTAAGAATCGCTTTCGTCGCGTCCGGAGCGGATGCGGTAGCGGAAACTCTCGCGCGCGTTGTCCATCTGATAGGTGAAGCCATCGCCATCGGGAGACATCGCTTGCGATACGCGTTTGCCGTTCGCAAAGTCCATCAAGATTTCCACGGCCTTGCGCTTGGCCGAGTGGAAGACCTGGATGCGCACCGTGTCGCCGGAAAGGACTTCCACATCTCCCGGTGTGATCGTGAACTTTCCGGCCGCCGCATTGCCCATGTCTGAGAACGGCGCGACGGCCCGCACCAACAGCCGCGACGCCTCGCCCGGCCAAACCGCGAAAGTCAATGCCAGCAGGGCTAACAGAGCGGCAGCGGGGCGTGCCCACCGTCGTCCCGTGCGGGCTGTCCGCACTTCCAGCGAAGCATCCACCTTGTCTGCATCCGCCTCCGCCGCCCGGGCCAATGCGTCGAGCAGGCCAGGTGAGACCGCGCTGGTTTGGCCGGAAAGCTCGAGCACCGTGCTGAGGCGTTCCTCCATCTCCGGGTGCCTTCCCTCCAGCCACCGTGCCACCTGGAGCAGGCTGATAGGTTTGAAAACCGGGCCAAATCCGAAACGAATCGTGGCCAGCACCGCCACCAGCCAACCGCCGGTCAGCGCCCAGCGAACCGCGACCGGCAGCGGCGAAAGCAGGAAATCCAATGCCATAACCGCCATCAATCCGCCCAGCGCCACCGTGGTGACGAGCATGACTCCGCGCGTCCGCTGCACGCCGCGTATCCGCTGACGCACGGCTGTCAGGTGGGTTTCGATGCGTTCGGAATGATGGTTAGGTTTCATGGTTTCTCCTTGTCATGGCAATCCGCCGGCGCGGCGAAGCACCCACTCGCTTCCCAGCAGAAGTGCGAGCAGGCCTATCACCCAACCGTTGTCCCAGAGGGAACTCTCGCGAATTTCGTCGCGCGTGTTTTGGTCAGTTAGAAAAAGTGCCGCCAGTTCGTCCGTTTGTTCCGGCGCGACCACCTTGCCGCCGGACAAGCTGGCGATGGTTTCCAGCAGCGGGCGGTTGAGTGTCGTTTCCGCGAGTTCGACCGGTCCGCGCGTGCCGACCACTTGGAAACCGGTGGTGAGCGTTGTCGCTCCATCTTCCCGAATCAGCGCGTCGGCTTTGGGGCCACGCAGCCGCACCTCGTATTTTCCATCCTGGCTGAAGCGCTCCAGGGTCGCCTCGTAAAGGCCGTTGGAATCCTTCACCGGGACTAAAGGGACGGTTGAAATGACCTTTTCTCCGCTGAGGATCTCGGCGACTACCGCATCCTCCACGGGTGCGAGATCCGTGGTCCTGAGGCGCGCGGTCACCTTGGGCCTGTCATCCGGCGTGTAGGTCAACTGGTCGGTGCCAAGCCGCGCGCGCGTGCCGCCTGAGCGCAGTACCGGACCCGCTCCCCAGCGTACCAAGTTGCCCCAGAAGCGGTGGTGATGGAGATCTCCCGCACCCTCGCGCAAACGCCAAGTGCGATCCGTTAGTAACAGCGCGACCTTGCCCTTGCCGGTCTGACGGGCGACCAGCAACGCGGCCTTGGCCTCGCGCTCGCGACGTTTCGCCAGGTCGTTCAAGGCATTTGCCAGGCCCGCGTTGCTGGTGACCGCCGCCGCTGCTGCGCCGGAATCGGCCGTTAGGAGGACCTCGGCACCCTCCTTCACACCTGTCACCGGGTGACGCCACATCATCGTTGGGAATTCAGCCCACAGGCTCGCGTCGGCGCTTCCTCCGTCGCTCTGGCGGGTGACCGGGTGATTCTGGCCTTCCGCAGTCAGCCCCCAGCGGAACGGCTCACCGCCTTCGTTGAAATAGGTTCGTTGGCTGAACTCGAGCTCGGCTGGAACCAGTGCGCGACCGGCTTCCGAAGCGATCGCATGCGGCATGGTGCGCGGTCCGGCGATCATGACCAACAGCGCTCCGCGCTCGTTCACACAGCGGGAAATGATCTTCCACGTGTCATCGGAAACCGCCTTGGCATTGACGTCGCCGAGGATGATTACATCGAATTTTCGCCACTCCTCTTCGCTCGCCGGGAGCCGCGTCGCGAGGGCATCGCCGAAGGGGCGGGCGGCCGAAGCGGGGACGGCGGCATTTTCCTGATAGGAAATCTGGTCCGGATTCATCAACACGTATTGCAGGTGCACCGATTTGTCGCGGCCGTAGAAAAGGTTGCGCAGGTAACGGAACTCCCAGCGTGGATAGGCTTCCACGATCAAGACGTTGGTGCGCGCGTCGGTGATGGACGTTTCGAAATCCCAGCGGTTGTTCTCGGCGAATTTTTCGGCCTCCAGCTCGGCAATTTCTATCTGATAGTCGTTCACTCCGCCATCCTCCGGGACTTGGGCGAAGCGGACTTCCTCGCGGTGGTGGTCTTGAGGGATGGCGACCTCTCGCGTTTCCAGCACCTTCTCTCCTTGCTTGAGCAAAACCTTCGCGGCCTTGCCCTTGAAGCCATCGAACTTGAGTTCCGCGGTCACCCGCATCCGGTCGCCGAGATGGATCGCCTCCGGCGCGCGGACGGATAGAACGGCGGCATCCCTCGGGGCGACCTCGCTGCCCACTGCGATGATACCGACGGGCGCGTCGAGAATGCCGAAACGCCGCGCTACGTCCTCGACGCGCTCGGGACGGTTGTGGCGGCCGTCGCTCACCATCACCACGCCGGCCAGATCGTCGGGCGGCACTTGTTCGAGCACGGTGCTGAGAGCTGCGGCGAGATCGGTCGAGTCGCTCCATCCGGCGGCCGCTTTTTCATCGGTTCCGCGCACACTGCGGGCCGCTTGGACGACACGGACGTGCATTGTTTCGCCGAGTTTTTTAACAAGGCTGCATCGATCCAACGCATCTTGGCCGATGGCTGTGCGCGACTTTTCCGCGCCATCGTCGACGAGTTGCATCGAGCCAGAATCATCCATCACCACAACCACCTCGCGCTGGGTCTCACGCGAGACTTTGCGGACCCATACCGGCTCTATCAGAATCCAAATCAGCACCGCGAGTGCCAGCAAGCGCAGGGCGACAAGGGCACGTGCGCGGCCAGCCGTCACCGCACCGGCCTCGTAGCGGTAGAGGAAAAGCAGGGTTTCCACGGCTGCGGCGATGGCCAGTGCCGTGGCCCACAGCGGCAGCATCGGCGCGATTCTAACGACATGTGAAATGGCAAGCAGCAATCCCCACGCGCTTGCGGCTATGGCGAAAAATCTCATGACCCATTTCATCGCTCACCCCTCCAGACCGTTGCTTCACCGAACTCGACGCGCACGTCCTCCGCCGTCCTGCGCGATTTTGAAACCCAGCGGGCGAGCAAACTTTCTAGCAAGAAAAGGATGAACGCGGCGACGGCTAGCAATTTCCAGATTTCCCTGCCGAAACCCTTGCCCTGAAGGATGCCTAGCATGTCAGCGACGGATCGCGGCTGCAGCAGGTCGGCGCGCTTGCGGATCAGCGCGAGATCACCCTCGGTCATCGGCTCAAAGCGGCTCTCGCCCGCGTCCCTGCCGACGGCCACTGGCAAGGTGCCATTGCGGATGCCGGGCAGGATCTCGTCTAGCGTGCCACCGACAGTCACCTGATAGATGCCGGGCAGTGCGGTACCGGCGATGGCCAGCTCACGACCGCGACGGCCCGGGCGAATCGTCGCCTCGCGGGAAAGGCCGTGCGGATCGAGGGATTTCAGCGTCTCTTCCTTTCCTGCGGCGGGGCGGAAAGCGGCGGATGGGATGATTTGGCGCACTCCACCGGGCGGAGTCCAGTTGAGGCGTACCCACGCCTCGCCGCCATCTTCCTGATAGGTGATGGAAATGGGCAGCGGTTTGCCAGCCTCCAGCGTGATCGATGCAGACCTCTTGTCCGTGCGGTTTCCTGTCAGTGAAAAGCGGTTGCCGATGCGGACCTCCACGCTGTCATCGGCCTCTGCCTCGATGAGGTAGTCGCCGCTGATCGGCGCGACCAAGCTGCCCATCCACTCGATGGTGAAGTCGTCCTGCGGCATGTTTTTCGACGGCTTGTCGTTCTTCCAATCGAAATCAATGGCGGCGTCCACGCGTTGGAGGACTTGTTTCAATTTCTGTTCCCGACCGCGGGAGTAGGTCGCGGAAAGTCCGCCGCTGCCGGAGTCTAACACGATCGATGGGCTCCAGGCGGACACGACATTGAGATCCACACCGCCGCCAGCCGCCCAGGTGACTAGCTCGTGGAGTAGTGGGACGAAAGCGCGTTTCGCCGGCAGGTTGCCAGAACGGGCGTCGAACGCGCAGGTCACCAGCATGCTACGGCCGTTGCCGTAGTTGCGGGTGGCCAGGAGGGCATCGCCATTGGAAAAGGCCGCGCCTTGCACCGCGCCAACGATGGGTCTTCCCGTTTTGCGCCAACGTTTTACCCGCGCTGCTTCGAGGTCGCTCTTCTTGGTGAACCGCTTCATCGCTTCGTGGTCGAAGGTGGAGGCGGCGGGGGAAACGCCGCTGGCATCGACGGCTTCGTCGCCGAGCGGTAGTGGCAGCAGCGGTCCGTCAAAGCCCATCCAGGCATTGTAAAAATCGGCTTCGGCGCGCGGTCCGGCAATGACGAGCAGGCCGCAACCGCCGCCAACCTTGGCGGCGAGCCGGTTGGCGAGTACTGCGGGCAAGCGGGGAACATCGGCGAGGATGACGACTGCGGCGTCGTCGAGATCTTGATCGGTTAGGTTGCTCGCGGCGATGACGCGCGGATCCATCAAAAAACGTTCGCCCGCCTTTCCTCCGGCCATCAGTCCGGCGGACGGCGCGAGCGCCAAGGCGGAGTAGCCTGCCGCGCGATCGAAGAACGAACCGGCCGGATTGCCATCGACCAACAGTACCGGAAGTTTTTCACGCACGGTGACAACGCGTTCGCTGCGATTGTCTCCGGCGAGATCATCCAAGGAATCGATGCGCGCCTCGATGACCTGCGGTCCGCTGTGGTCGAAGCGGTGGCGGAACTCGACGGTTTCCGACTGGCCGGGAATGAGCAGACCGATCGGTTGGGAACCGATTTGCTTGCCCTCGATTTCCATCGCGACGGGACCGGGGGTGAGCGGCTCCGAACCAGTGTTTTCCACGGTGACGCGCATCACCAACTCGCGGTCGGTGCCGACGAGTGTGCGCGACAATTCCATGTTGGTTAGGGCGATGTTTCGGAATGGCTTCGGAGTGCCGAAATCGCGCAGCAAGAGTTTCGGTTTGGCGGGCATCGCCTTCCACGCGCTTTCCAGGCCGTCCCAAGCCGAGGGGTTTTCCAAGCGCCATCCGGCGCGCTGCGCGTCGGTGAAGACGATGATTTCCTTCGCGGCGTTGGTGCCTTGCGCGAGGCCGAGCGTGGCCATGCCGAGCGCGTCGTGGGCACGAAACGTGCCGCCGATGGGCTCTAACTTGTCGAGTACGCCAAGGACATCGGCGCGATGGGTGAGGGGAGCTGCGGTCCGGGCCTCGGGGGCTGGACCGCCGAGGAAGATCGAGAAAGCGGTGCCGTTCGGGGCTTGTTTGACGAGCTGGCGGGCTTCTTCGACGGCTTCCTCAAAAACCGATTTTCCGTTGCGCACCAGTTCCATCGAGGCTGAGGCATCGATGATCAGCGCGACGTCGCGGCGGCCGCTGGCTTCGAAGCGTTTCAGATTGAGTTGTTTCTCCAACAGGATGAGCGCGGTTACCCCTAACAAAAGCGCGAGCGCGAGAAGTCGGACGATCCAGCTCGCTTTGCCGTTGCTGAGGACGAAGGAGCCGCCGAAGAGCGCGATGCCGACCAGCGCGGCGGGCAGCACGAACAACCAAGGCACGGCGGAATCGGGTGGGATGAAGGGGCGGGCGAGCGCGAGGGCAAGCAATCCTAACAAGAGGCAGCGTGCGGCCATCAGCAGCAGATCTTCCCATTCCATGCGACGGCGGCGCACGGAAATGGTGTCGAAAAGAAAGCGCATCGCGCCCCACTCGATGGGTTTCGCCGCCTGCTGGCGGACGAGATGGATGATGACGGGAATCGTCGCCGCGGCCAGTCCCGCGAGCAGCCATGGATTGAGGAAAAGCATTTATTTCCGCCCTCCGAGATAGCGCAGGAGGGTGTCCCGCAGCGGGGTTTTTGTGTTCACCGGCACGTAGTCCGCACGCATTTTGCCACAGGCGGAATCGATGCGTTTGACGAAGGCGCGGAGTTTTTCCAGGTAGGCGGCGCGCACCGCTTGTGGGTCGATGCGCAGCATGGCTTCGACGCCTTCGAGGTCTTTGAAGCGTTGAAAACTTTTGAAGGGAAAGGTTAGTTCCTCCTCGGCTAACAGGTGGAAGACGATGAGTTCGTGTTGGCGAAAATCGAAGTGGTGGAGTGCCTCGACGATTTTCTCGGGGTCGTCGAACAGGTCGCTGATGAGGACGACGAGGCCGCGTTTGGGAATGCGCTCGGCGACGTGGTGGAGCACGCTGCCGACATCGGTGTCTGCACCCGCTTGGGTGGTGTGAAGTTCCTCCAGGATGCGGCGGACTTGGCTCGGGCGGCTGCCGGAGCGGACGAACGCGCGGGTGGTTTTGTCGAAGGTGACGAGGCCTGCGCCGTCGCCTTGTTTGATAAACAGGTAGGCCAGCGCGGCGGCGAGTTGTTTGGCGTAGTCAAGCTTGGAGAGCGTGGCGTGGTCGCCGGTGTATTGCATCGAACCGGAGACATCGACGACGAGGGTGGCGCGGAGATTGGTTTCCTCGATGTATTGGCGAATCACCTGGCGGTCGCTTTTGGCCATGACGCGCCAGTCGAGGTTCTTTGGATCATCGCCGGGCGAGTACTCGCGGTGCTCGGCGAACTCGACGGAAAAGCCCTTGTCCGGCGAAGTGTGGCGACCTGATAGAGTGCCGACCATGCGGCGGCGGGCGTACCAGTCCAGCCGTTTGAGCACGCTCATGGTCTCCGGCGGGAGCAGACGCATGCAGTCGGGGAGTTTGAGGGAGTCGCTCACAAGATGGTTAGAATAGGTCCTATGGGTCTCATAGAACCTATATTTCAGATTACGAATTCCTCTTTGGGGGCGAGTGCTTTGATCAATTTTTGGATCACATCGTCGCTGGTGATGCCGGCGGCTTCAGCATTGAAGGTGGTGAGGACGCGGTGGCGCAGGACCGGCGCAGCGACGGCGGCGACATCGCCGGTGGTGGCGTGGTAGCGGCCGCGCAGGACAGCGTGCGCCTTGGCGGCGGAAATCAGGCTGATGCCAGCGCGTGGCCCGGCTCCCCAGGAAACCATTTCCTTCACGAAATCCGGCGCGGAAGCGTCCTTGGGGCGGGTCGCGCGGGCGAGCTTGGCGGCGAGGTCGATGACGTGATCACCGACCGGCACGCGCTTGACGATGTCCTGGATCTTCAGAATTTCCTCCGCATTGAGCAAGGGGGTGACGCGTGCGTCGGATGGGCTGGTGACGCGGCGGATGATTTCCCGTTCGTCGGCCTCGCTCGGGTAATCGACGATGATGTTGAACAGGAAGCGGTCGAGCTGCGCCTCGGGCAGCGGATAGGTGCCTTCCTGTTCGATGGGGTTTTGGGTGGCCAGGACGAAGAACGGTTTTGGTAGGTCCAGCGTGTGTTCGCCGACGGTGACGTGGTGTTCCTGCATCGCCTCTAACAAGGCGGCCTGCGTCTTGGGCGGGGTGCGGTTGATTTCATCTGCGAGGACGAGGTTGGCGAAGATGGGACCGTGGACGAAGCGGAACCCGCGATGGCCGGTTTCCGGGTTCACTTCGAGCACATCGGTGCCGGTGATGTCGGCGGGCATGAGGTCTGGCGTGAACTGGATGCGCTTGAATCCCAGTTCCAACGCCTGGGCGAGCGTCGATACGAGCAAGGTTTTGGCAAGGCCGGGCACGCCGACGAGCAGCGCGTGGCCGCGGCAGAAAATGGCCATCAAGGTCTGCTCCACGACCTGGTCCTGTCCAACGATGACGCGACCGACCTCCTCCCTCATCTGCTGATAAACGTGGTGCAGTTTCTCCACCGCCTCCTGGTCGCTGTTGCTCATGGTGGGGCTGATACTCGGATGGCGATCAAGGGCTTACAATGAATCCAAGCGAGTCACGCCGCGAGTGCGCGGGCCAACTCGACCCGAAGCAGGGAAGCCACGCCACTGCCTGTCCCGTGCCATCGGCCGGAGAAGGAAAAGGCCGCCGAAAGACGGTGGGAAACGGCGCAGCCGTAGCGCTTAGATTTCCGCGGAAATCACCCCGGAAACAATCAGGCTGCCGACCACCAAACCGATGGCGATGCGGTACCAGCCGAAACCTGCTAGGCCGTGGCTTTGCAGGTAGGAAACCAGCCATTTCACGGCAAGGGCGGCGGAAACGGCGGCGGCGATGACGCCGATGGCCATGGGCAGCAGGCCATATTGGTCGAACATGAGCTGCGTGCCGCCGAAGAGGACGTTGTATTTTTCAAGGTCGGGCACCTTGTCGATGGCATCCTTGGCGGTGGCCGCAGTGAGCGTGACCACGCCTAACAAAAACGAGTATTCCACCGCTGCACGGATGGATAAGCCGACGAGCAGGCCACCGCAGATGGTCATCAGGCTGCGGCTGGTGCCCGGGCACATCGCGACGCATTGCAGCAGGCCGATGATGAAGGCCATTTTAATCGTGAGTTCGGACAATTCCGCGCCGCCGCTGCGAGGGGCGTTGCGTTTGTTCCACTGCGTCACGGCGAGGATGCCGATGCCGCCGACGATCCAGGCGATCACGACAGGCCACATGCCAAACAGATGCGCCTTGATCCAGTGGTTGAGCAGGATGCCGAGGATGGCGGCGGGCAGGAAACCGACGATGATGTTGATGGCCATGCGCAGCCCGGCCGGGTTTTTCCCGAGCACGCCCAGCATCATCTGGAGCACGTGTTTCCAATACAGCCCGAGCACGGCGAGGATGGCACCGCCTTGGATGCAAACGGCAAAAGCGTCAGCGGCGGCCTTGCTTTCCAAACTGCCGGTGCCGATGCCCATCAGGCGCTGCGCAACGATGAGGTGGCCGGTCGAGCTGACGGGAAGGTATTCGGTGATCCCTTCGATCACGCCGAGAATGAGAGCTTGCCAAGGATGCATGGTGAAATCCCCGCGAAGCTGGGGACGGCGGGAGCGAGGCGCAAGGCATTTGCCGGGAAAGGGGTGGGACCATGCGTCCTGCTGCCGTTGTTTGAAGCTGGACGGGCATTTCGCCAATCCCGAACCTGCGGCCAAGTAATGAATCACCGCAGCTACCATGTCGGATTCAGAGGGAGCCTGTTCTATCTTTGGCCCTTGCTCTTCATCGTGGTCGCAGGATGGGTCATTCATCGCTGCATGCTAGGTAGTGCGGAAGGCCCTCCGCCTCCCGTCATTCTGAACTTTGTGCGGGTGCCCTGGCTGGCATGCATCGCGGTGTTCGTGATCCTTTTCCTGTTCCGGGCGGCGAAGTCCTATCGACTTCAGGTTTTTGAGCATCACGGCACTCTAACGGAATGCTTGCTGGGGATGGAACTGCGGAAAATCAGCGTGGATTCACATTCCAAATTTCGGCTGGAAGTTCCGATGGCTGCACCAGGAGGAGGCGCGTTATCGCCCGCGATTTTATTCACGGAGCCGCGGAAACTCAGGATGGGCAAGGGATTGTCCATCGCGGACCTGACCGACATCGTGGCCCGGCTTTCGGCGAGCGAATCTGCCCAGGCTGCGGACGCGGAGAAGGCTCGGGGGATTTGCGGTTGATTCGTGGGGGTTGGTGGGGAAGGGTGGCGGACAGATGCACGCACCGTTATGAAAGTCCATTACCTGAGAATGGTGAGACGTGCGTTCCGGGCACTGCGCCACCGAAAGCTGCGCCATCGCCCGTGGTGGCAAAAAATCACCAAACCCTTGTTCGCCCGCAGCTTATGGGTGCCATGTCGCGACTCGGTGGCGGCGGGTTTGGCGATCGGGTTGTTTTTCTCGATGATGCTGATGCCGATGCAATCGCTGCCAGCGGCATTGTTGGCGATGCGGGCAAAAGCGAATGTGCCCTTTGCGATCGCCGCCTGTTGGCTGACCAATCCGCTGACGACCGCGCCGGTGATTTACGCGCAGTTTCAGTTGGGCCACTGGATGCGGGAAAACTTCGGCGTGCCGATGCCTGGTTTTCTAACGGATGTGAGCTTCGCGGTCCCCAAAGTGGGTGATCTGAATGCCGCCAGCTACATTTTGGGAATGCTGAGCATGGGCGTGTTGATGGCGCTTTGTGCCTATCCGTTGGTGCATCTTTTCGCGGTGATGCTGCCCCAACACCTGCCCGTCAGGCGGCGGTGGAAGGGTCCAGCATGTGCCGCCACGGAAAAAGAAATCCGTCCCTGATCCGCGCCTGCTGAGGATTTAGAAACGCGTGAAACGGCGCGCGGCGACGAGTGCTCCGCAGGGTGCGCTGAGGCGCTCGGGAAGGGCGGAGGCGGGGAAATGAAATCGGCGACTGCGCGTCAGGTTTGTATGGCGGATCAAGCCGCCAGTCGCAATGGCCCCCAGGCCGAGCACCGAGACGGCACCGATGCCGAGCAACGCGATGCGCACGGAGCGCTGAGATGGCGGTCCTTTTTGGCGATTGATGAAATAGCGGTCGAACCCACCCACCAAGCCGCCCATGACGGACTCCAGATAGGCTGGAGTGGAAAGTTGGCCATCCGTATTGGCAATTGCGCTGCTGACGATGGCACTGGTTTCGTAGGCGGGGACGCTGTGCGGATTCCTATCGACCAACGGATTGCCATCCATGTCTTGGCCGACGCCGAAGTTGCGGTTGTCGGACTCGAACACGATGACCAGCCCGTTGCCTTCGGGCAGCCAGACCCGGCGAAGTTCGTTGGCCTGTTCTTGTGCGGTGGTCCCGATCAGCGTGTTAACGATGACGAGGTGGATGCGGTAACCGTGGTCGCCGTTTAACTGGACGATGCCCGCGTTGATGCGGGCGAGGGTTTCCTGATCTCGGGAGAAGAAGCGGGCGTTATCGAGAATGCCGATTTCCGGCGTGCTGCCCGCGGCGTGCTGTGCCTGCCAGTCCGGCAGCAACTGACTCTGGCTGGGCAGCAGGGTGGCCACCAGCAGGATGGGAATCGCCAACCATGGTTTGATGCTCGTCACGTCGGGCTGACTATTTTGTTTTTCTTAAATAAATACAAGCCGGATTCAGGGCGGTGAGTGGAGGCCATCTGTGGGCCTCTGCTGTCGATGGGTAACGCGGCGTACACTGGCTGTGAAATCGAGGATCTGAAGTACACCAAGGTGAGGATTTTCAAAAATCTGCCGATTTGGACGCTGGAATTGGTAAAAATCTGCCCATTTTTGAACAATAGATCTCAAATTTCAGCGACTGTTTTTTAGAAGTTTACTCAGATACACTACGGAAATGATTTAAAATGTGTGAGTTAAGTGTCAAAGTAAAATCTGACAGTTAATTCTTGCGGCTTCGGTGTATTTTTGTGTACTGTCATTCCGCCGAGCAGAAAACGGCACGCTGACGTGGACATCGACAACCAACGCTACACGGGGTTTCACCCGTACAAGATCGACCCGAAGTTTCGGGTTTCGGTTCAGGCGTCTTGGCGTCCCGAAGCGGGCGAAGCGTTTTTCCTGCTGTTTGCGAAGGATCTTGGATTTCCGCTGGTGCGCGTGCTGACCAAGCAGGCCTACCAGCACAAGGTGGACACCATCAACGGCAGCGACAAAACACCTGCGGAGAAGGGCAAGCTGCTGGCAAGGCTGGCGCTGGTTTCCCGGCAGGCGGCAGTCAACGACCAAGGCAAGTTGCTGGTGCCCAAAGATTTGAGCGAGCAAGCAGGCATCGCGCCGGACTCGGATGTGATGCTGGCTGGTCGCGGCATGGCGTTCGAAATCTGGAACCGCGCCACCTTCGACGAGTATTTCGCGCAACTCACTGCGGACGATGTCGAGGACGACCTCGGCATCTTCTAAGGCGTTTCGCCGGACACAAATTTCCCCCTCCTTTTTCCCCCTCCTTTTTCCCCATCACCCACCCCAAATCGACAACGAGCATGTTGTTCACCCATCCCCAACCGACATCTTTCGCGATCCGCCTTCTGGCGGGAGCGGTCGTTGTCGCGCGGGGGGGCGCGGGGGTTGCTTTAGACGGCTTGGCTGGCTCGGGACAGCACGCCACGCCGTCGAAACCTACGGACGTCCGCACCGCTTCTGGCTGGTTGTCGGCGCGGCGTCCGCGATTTTCTTGGACAGGACGCATGAAATCTCTCGGGACAGAGTTTCACGCATCCGTTGATTCGATGGTCCGCACCGCTCCTGGCTGGTTGTCGGTGCGGCCATCTCAACTTTTCCTTTCTGATGAGGCGGCTGGCTCGGGACAGCACGCCGCCGCATCGATCCAAACGGACGTCTGCACCGCTTCTGGCTGGTTGTCGGCGCGGCGTCTGTCGGTTTTCATGGCAAGGCGCGTGAAGTCTCTCGGGACAGAGCTTCAGGCGTTTTTTGAAACGGTGGACCGCGCCGCTCCTGGCTGGTTGTCGGTGCGGTCCACCCAAATTTCCCTTTCTGATGAGGCGGCTGGCTCGGGACAGCACGCCGCCGCATCGATCCAAACGGACGTCTGCACCGCTTCTGGCTGGTTGTCGGCGCGGCGTCTGTCGGCTTTCCGGGCGAAACCGCTGGCGCGGGCATCGCTTGCAATTCCCCCGTCGCAGGACGGCACGCTCGGGACAGCGTGTCGTGTTGTCGGGCTAACGGGTGCCTGCACCGCTCCTGGCTGGTTGTCGGAGCGGGCACCCGTCCATTTTTCTGAGGCTGCCGATGCGCCGGGCGCGGGTGGCTATCACTTGCCCGTTTTCCCTGCCGAAACGGCGGAGTGGATGGCAGCGGGTGAGGGGAAATTCATCATCGACGGCACGCTGGGTGGCGGCGGACACAGCGAGATTTTTCTCAATTCGGGCGCACGCGTGCTCGGGGTGGATCGCGATCCAGAAGCGCTCGCGCATGCTCGTGCGCGGCTGGCCATCCACGGTGACCGGTTTTCCACGTGGGAGGGTAACTTCTCGCGTCTCCAGGAGATCCCCGGGATTCATGGGGGGGAACGGGCCGATGGCCTGCTGATGGATCTCGGGGTCTCGTCACGCCAGCTCGATTCGGCGGCGCGTGGGTTTTCGTTCATGCGTGAAGGTCCTTTGGACATGCGCATGGGGCCTTCCAGCCCGCGCACGGCTGCGGATGTCGTCAACACGTGGTCCGAAGCGGAATTGGTGCGCATCCTGTTCGAATTCGGTGAGGAAAAGAAGGCGCGGCGCATCGCCGGAGCCATCGTCCGGCGGCGTGCTGACAAACCATTCACCACCACGCTGGAGCTTGCCGACTGCATCGAAAAGGCGATCGGTCGCCAAGGTCGGACGCATCCGGCGACACGCACGTTTCAAGCCATTCGCATGGCGGTGAACGAAGAGCTCGAATCGTTGGCCATCGCGCTGGCCGCCGTGCCAAAGGTGCTCAAGCCGGGCGGGCGATTGCTCATCATCACCTTCCACAGTCTGGAGGACAGGATGGTGAAACGTTTTCTCAAACACCACTCGACCGCCTTCTTGGACGAGCCGGGGTGGCCAGAACCTCGGCCCAACCCGGACTTGCAGTTCCGGCTCCTCTGCCGCAAGGCCATCGCCCCGACCGCCGGGGAAACCTCCGTCAACCCGCGAGCCCGCAGTGCCAAACTGCGGGTTGCACAGCTTTTAGACCCTACGTCATGAACCGCCGCCGCAACCAAGCCGCCACTTCCGCCCTGGTGTTCTTTTCGCTCATCCTGGCCGCAGCCATCTCGGCCGGCGGAGGCATTCTCCATGCCTATTACAAGAATCGCCAAATCCAAGTGGCGCGGGAAATCGACTCCATCGACCGCCGTGTGGGTCAGTATCGGCTCGACATCCAGACCACGGAGATGCGCATGGACCAACTGCTGAACCGCTTCGCGATCCGCAAGCAGATCGAAGAAAACGGCTCGTCGCTGCGGAAAATCCCCATCGGCGTGTGTGAAGAAATCGATCCTGAAGCCGTGATTCGCGGCAGTGTTGCCTCCGCCGTGCCTTAACCTGTGAAATCCTCGTTCCAGACCCGCTGCATCCTGCTGTGCTCGGCCTTAGTGGTCGGGCTCAGCGTGCTTTCGGCCCGGTTGGTTCAAATTCAGTTGGTGGATAGGCGTTATTCGGAGCGTTCCCAAAGCGAGCGCCACACCACCGAACGGTTGTGGGCGATGCGTGGCATGATCGTGGATCGCCACGAGGAGCCGCTTGCAAAAAGTGTTCCCGTCAGTTCGGTGATCGTGGACCGCAAGATCATGACGGATCCGACGCAAGCGAGCCGTGCGTTGGCGTTTCAACAAGCTTCCGAGGAACCCGGATGGGCAGATCTCACGGCGATCCAGAAAAAGCGCCGGGTCAATTCCTTGCGCGGCGAGATTCTCGACCGTGAGCCGGCGGAAGTGATCATCCAAAAACACCTCGCCTACGCAGTGAGCATCCTCGCTCGTCCTTTGGGCATGCGCCGTGATGAGCTGCACGACAAAATTCTCAACACCAAGGGCAACTGGTTTCCCATCGCTCGCGAGCTGCCGCAGGACGTTGCGGACCAGCTTTCCGACACGATCAACCGGCTCAAGGTGCAAGGCATCGTGATCGAGGGTGGACTCACGCGTTGGTACACTGCGCCGGATTTGGCGGCTCATCTCATCGGCTTCACCGGCGAGGTTGAGGAAAAGGACGACGATGGGTTTCCCCACACCAAAATCGTCGGACGCTTCGGCGTGGAATCTTCCATGGAAACCTACCTCGCGGGTCGCGATGGCTGGCGCGAGCACTACCGCGATGCCCGTGGCGAAGTGGTTCCTGGTCCCGCGACGAGCCTGAAGCCGCCGCGCGCGGGCATGAATGTGAAGCTCACGGTGGACATCGGCCTGCAGGCGATTGTCGAAGAAGAGTTGGATGCCGGGCTCAAGGAGTTTGTGGCAGACAAGGGTGCCGTTGTGCTGATGGACCCAAAAACGGGTGAGGTGTTGGCGATGGCGAGTCGCCCGACATTCAACCTCAACTTGCGCGAAGGACTTGGCAAAGAAGGCAATGGCGCGGGCGTGAACTACGCCATTCAAACGATTTACGAACCCGGCTCGACCATCAAGATTGTGCCCGCCGCCGCCGCGTTGAACGAGAAACTGGTAACGCCGCAGACGTCCATTTTTTGCCACAATGGATTCTATCAGGGCAAGGGATTCAAAGTGACCGACGAGCACCCCGCCGGCAGCTTGACGGTTGAGGGCGTGTTGCAAAAATCCAACAACAACGGCGCTTACAGCTTGGGCCGCCAGCTTGGCATGAAGCGTTATTACGAATACCTGAACGACTTCGGCTTCGGCTCGCGCACCGGCATCCAGCTCAGCGGGGAAAGCGCGGGCAACGCACGCAGCACCGGCAAGGAAGTGGATTTTTCCCGCGCTTGCTACGGCTACGCCACCAATGTCACCCCGCTCCAACTGGCTTGCGCCTACTCGGCCATCGCTGGTGACGGGAATCTGCGCAAGCCGCACATCGTGAAATCCCTCATCGCCAACGACGGCACCGTGATCGAAGACTATCAGCCGGAAGTCGTGAACTCCGTGCTCACGCCCAAGGCGGCGAAGCAAATGCGTGAGGCGCTCATCAAGGTGACACAGCCGGGTGGCACCGCGACGCGCGCTGCGGTGGACGGTTTCCTCGTCGGCGGTAAAACGGGCACCGTGAAAAAGCACAACCCGACCGGCGGCTACTACGCCAATCGTAAAATCGCCTCCTTCGCCGGCTTTATGCCTGCGCAAGACCCCGCTTTTGTCTGCGTGGTCGTCATCGATGACCCGCGTCCGACAGCCCCCGGAATCCGCGCGCAGGGTGGCTATGTCGCCTGTCCGATTTTCAAGAATATTGCCACGCGCGTCGCCGCCCATATGAACTTGCAACCTACCGAACCGATCCATACGTCGCTCGCCGATTCCACCCGATGACCCTCCGCGAACTCCTTCCCAGTCTAAATCAGGTCACGGTCGCAGGATCGTTGGACCCAGAGGTGCGTGGCATCACAGTATCGTCGCGCGAGATCGCGCCGGGCATGATTTTTGCGGCCATTCGCGGCACCACGCTCGATGGCCATCGTTTCATCAACGACGCGCTGGCAGCCGGAGCCACGGCCATCCTTGCCGAGACCGCGCCACCCGCCGATTTCACCCATCCGGCGACGTGGTTGCATGTCCCGGACAGCCGTTCCGCCGTGGCGGCGCTGGCGTCGGTGTTTGCGGGCGAGCCATGGCGCGACATGAAATTGGCTGGCATCACCGGCACCAACGGCAAGACCACCACCGCCTTTCTGCTTCACCACATCATGCAATCCGCGTGGCACGTCGCTGGGCTTTCCGGCACCGTGTTGGTGGACGATGGCTCGACTGCCGAACCGGCGAAGCACACGACGCCCGGCTCCATCGAGATGGAAGGCTTGCTCGGTCGCATGCGCGACAACGGCTGCCGGGGCGTGGCGATGGAAGTTTCCTCCCATGGCATCCACCAGAAGCGAATTTCCTCCATCGGCTTCGACGCTTGCGTGTTCACCAACTTGACGCAGGACCACCTCGACTATCACGGAACGATCGAGGCCTATTTTAAATCGAAGGCGGATTGGTTCCACGAACTCGCCGCCAATCCACTGGGGAAAAAGCCGGTCGCCGTGATCAACCGCGACGACGCGCGCGGTGCCGAGCTTGCGACCGCGTTGGAAGGGAAAATGCCCGTCATCCGCTATGGCTTCGGCGTGCATTGCGATTTCCGCGCCAACAACTTCCGCCAGACCGCGCGCGGCATGGAGTTCGAGCTCACCGCCAAGGGGAAAAGCTTCCTCGTGCGCGCCCCGCTCATCGGCCGCTTCAACGTTTACAACCTGCTCGCCGCCATCGCCGCCGCCAGCGCTTGCGGCATTCGTCCGCGTGACGCCGTCGCCAGTTTGGTGGAAGCGCCGCAGGTCCCGGGCCGCATGGAAAATGTCGGCAATGCCGGTGGTGCCACGGTTTTCGTCGACTACGCGCACACTCCGGACGCGTTGGAAAACGCCTGCCGCACGCTCAAGGAACTCGATCCGCGTCGCCTGATCACCGTCTTTGGCTGTGGCGGCGATCGCGACAAAACCAAGCGCCCGCTGATGGCAGCCGCCGCGTCGCTCCACAGTGACGCCTGCATCGTCACCTCCGACAATCCGCGCTCCGAGGACCCGCTGGAAATCATCCGCCAGGTCGAAGCCGGGCTGTCTGGTGCCAAGTCGCGCAGCATCCCGGATCGCGCCGAAGCAATCCGTTTCGCCGTCGAAAACTCGCTCTCCGGCGACATCATCCTGATTGCTGGCAAGGGTCACGAGACGACCCAGCAATTCGCCAGCGAAACCCTCGATTTCGACGACCGCAAGCACGCCAGCAAGGCCCTGCGGGACCGCGCCCAAGCGATTTCCGACATGCGATGAACCCAATCTCCGTCCAGCAACTCGCGGAAATCCTCGGCGCGTCCATCGCCGCGGGTGCCGGTGACGTCATGGTCACCGCCGGAGTCTCGACGGACACCCGCACATTGCCGCAAGGCTCGGCGTTTTTCGCTCTGCGCGGGGAAAATTTTAACGGTGACCTGTTTGCCGAAAAGGCTCTGGCGGCAGGCGCATCGGTCGCCGTGGTGCAGGAATGGAACGGCGAAGCTGCGGTGGGCAAGGCGGTCATCGTGGTCGCCGACACTTTGCTGGCGCTTCAACGCCTCGCCTGCTGGTGGCGGAAGCAACTGGATATCCCGGTCGTCGCCATCACTGGCTCCAATGGCAAGACGAGCACCAAGGATTTTACGGCCGCCGTGCTGTCGCGGAAGTTTCAAGTTTCCGCGACGAAGGGGAATTTGAACAACCACATCGGCGTGCCGTTGACGGTGCTTGCCACCACGCGCGACCACAGCGCCGCGGTTTGGGAAATGGGGATGAACCACTCCGGCGAGATCGCGCCGCTGTGCGAAATTGCCCGACCGAAGTTTGGCATCATCACCAACGTCGGCTCCGCGCACATCGAGTTCCTCGGAACGCGCGAGGCGATCGCCGAGGAAAAGGGCATGCTGGCGCGCGCCCTTCCCGCCGATGGAACCCTGTTTCTGCCCGCCCACTGCGAGTTTCTCGACTACATCCGCCAGCGGACCAAGGCGCACCTTGTTTCCGTCGGCAATTGCCGTGGCCAAGTGCGTGCGGAAAACGCCGTGTTTGGCGCGGATGGCAGCACGTTCACGCTGGTCATCGACGGTGAGGAACCCACCGAAGTCCGCCTACCGGTGCCTGGCCGCCACATGGTGACCAACGCGCTGCTCGCCGCCGCGGTCGGTTGGAAACTCGGCGTTTCCCCGCAGGAAATTGCGACCGGCCTCGGGACTTCGGTTCTCACCGGCGGCCGTCTTTGCCGCTACGAATCGCAGGGCGCGACCGTCATCGACGACACTTACAACGCCAACCCAGAATCGATGGCCGCAGCCATTGAGACGCTGGCCGACACCCCGGTGAACAACGGCGCACGCCGCATCATCGTGCTCGGCCGCATGGGCGAACTCGGCAACCACGGCCCTGCCGCCCACCAACGCACCGGCGAACTTGCCGCCGAGCGCCGCCTCACGGTGGTCGCCGTGGGTGAAGGCGCGGAAGGCATCGCTCAAGGAGCCGGTGGCGCACCCCATTTCAAGGACCTCGAGCAGGCGGCCGGGTGGCTGGCGCAGGAGGTGAAACCCGGCGACGTGGTGCTCTTCAAGGGCAGCCGTTCCGCCACCGTCGAGCGTGTCATGCACGCCGCCTTTCCCCGCAACTGATGCTACCCGCGATTTACGATTTCTGGTTGAACGCCTTCGACAACGGCGAAGCTTGGGCCAAGTCCTGGAGCTTTCTCAATCTGTTCCAATACATCACTTTCCGCGCCGCCTGTGCCGGATTGTTGGCGTTCATTCTGTCGGTGCTCGTCGGTCCGCGCGTCATCCGTCGCCTGATTTCCCTCAAAGTCGGCCAGCCCATCCGCACGGCGGAGGAGGTCCATAAATTGGCCGAGCTGCATGGTGGCAAGATCGGCACGCCGACCATGGGCGGTGTGCTCATCATCGGCACGGTGCTCATTTCCACATTGATCTTCGCGCGACCGCTCAACCCGTTCATCGCCGTCTGCGCCTGCACCATGGCGGCCTGCGGGTTGTTAGGATTCTGCGACGACTACAAGAAGGTGAAGGAGAAGAAATCCGATGGCATCAGCAGTCGGAAGAAACTCGCATGGCAGCTCGTCATCGCGCTGGTCGCAGCCAGTTTTCTGTTTTTCAAAAAGGAAATCTCCGGCTTCGGCGCGACGCCCCAACAGATCGCTGATGGATTGGCTGGCTATCGGTTGGGCAAGAACCCCATCGACATCGGTGCCGTTTGTTTCCCGCTGTTGAAAGAGCCCATCCTCAACCTTTCCTGGCTGATCATTCCCTTCTTCGCGCTGGTCATCGTCGGTTGTTCTAACGCGGTAAATCTAACGGACGGTCTCGACGGGCTGGCCACGGGGACGACCATCAGCGTCGCGCTTTCCTATGCGTTTCTCGCCTATCTGGCCGGGCATTTCTACATGGCCACCGAGTATCTGGTGATCCCGCACAACCGCTACATCGGCGAACTGGCGGTCTTCATGATGGCGTTGGTCGGCGCGTGTTTTGGCTTCCTGTGGTTCAACTGTCATCCAGCCAAGGTGTTCATGGGAGACACCGGCTCGCTGGCCATCGGTGGCGCGCTCGGCACGGTCGCCATTTGCACGAAGCAAGAGTTGCTGCTCGTCATCATCGGCGGCGTGTTCGTGATGGAAGCGGTGTCCGTCATCCTCCAGGTGGGCAGCTTCAAGACGC
The DNA here is from genome assembly GCA_040387215.1 of Verrucomicrobiota bacterium. GTDB lineage: Bacteria > Verrucomicrobiota > Verrucomicrobiia > Verrucomicrobiales > Akkermansiaceae > Luteolibacter. The sequence continues at coordinate 37,187 of JAZKEG010000019.1, forward strand.
GCAAGAAGCGCATTTTCAAGATGGCTCCCATCCACCACCACTTTGAATTGTTAGGCTGGCATGAGAACCAGGTGATCATCCGTTTTTGGATCATCTCCATCATGCTCGCGTTGTTCGGACTCGCCCTGCTCAAAATCGCCTAACCCATGGATCTCACCGGAAAACATGTCGCCATTCTCGGCGTGGGACGCAGTGGCCGCTCGGCCGCCGCGCTTGCGTTGCGCGAAGGCGCGACCGTTTCCGCCTGGGACAGCGCCGGTGTGGAAGCTTTTGCCGGCATGCCCGCCGGGGTGGAAATCCATCCTGCTGCTAGCGAGACGGATGGCCGTGGCTTGCAATGCGACCTGCTCGTCGTCAGCCCGGGCATCGACACCTATGGCCCGTACGTCGCGGCCTTTTCTGAAAAAGCGGGCGAGGTCATCGGCGAGGTCGAGTTCGCCGCCCGATTTTTCCACGGCCGCATCGTCGGCATCACCGGTACCAATGGCAAAACGACCACCACCGAGCTGGTCGAGCGCATCCTCGCCCACGCCGGCTTGGGCGGCACGGCTTGCGGGAACTACGGCGTCCCTTTCACGGAAGTTGTCCTACGCCCATCGCCACCCGCCGCCATCGCGCTCGAACTCAGCTCGTTCCAGCTCGAAACGATTTCCTCGCTGCATCCCGTCGTCGCGATTTGGCTGAACTTCGCGCCCGATCACATGGATCGTTACCCGACGGTCGAGGCGTATCGCGCGGCCAAGCTGCGCATCTTCGAAAACCAATCCGCTGCCGACACGGCGATTGTGAGGGCGGGCGAAAACCTGCCGAATCTCGCCGCGCGCGTGGTCACGTTTTCCACCACGGATGCATCCGCCGATTGGCATTCCGAAGGCTGCACCGTCGTGCGCGATGGCGAAACTTGGCTGGACATGCAGCGCGACACCTCGCTGCGCGGACTTCACAACGCGGAAAACGCGATGGCCGCGCTCGCTGCTTGCGATGCGCTCGGGATTTCCCCGTCTGTCATGCGCGAGGCCTTGCACGGCTACGCGCCGCCGCCGCACCGTTGCGAACTCATCCGCACGCTCGACGGCGTGGAATATCTCAACGATTCCAAAGCGACCAACTTGCATGCCTTGGAAAGTGCGCTGCGTTCGCAAACGCGTCCCGTCGTCCTCATCGCTGGCGGCAAGGAAAAGGGGCTCGATTACGCGCCCGTCGTCCCGCTGCTGAAGGAAAAAGCGCTCGCCGCCGTGACGTTCGGCCAGATTTCCCGCCCGCTCGCCAGCCTGTTCACGCAAGCCGTGCCCACCGACGCCGTCGCCACCTTGGCCGAGGCTGTGACCGTCGCCCGCAGCCTCGCGCCGCGCGGCTCCACCATTCTCCTTTCTCCCGGAACCTCGTCGTTTGACCAGTTTTCCGGCTACGAACAACGCGGAAATGCCTTTCGCGACCTCGTCCACCAACTCCGATAAACGCTCATGAAACCGCATTCCCTCCCCGTCCGACGCAAACCCGCATCCAAGGGTCTCCTCAAGCGCCTCAGCGCTGTCACCAACCAGCGCAAACAACGCGTGGCCGCCACCGCTCAGGAGATGGATGACGACGACGGCAGCTCGCGGATTTCTCGCGCGCTGACGATCATCTTCCTCATCCACATCGTCGCCATCGGCCTGATCTTCGTGCACAAGAATTTCTTGGAGGACCGCACGACCGGCGCGCCTGAAGCGATTACCAAGCCTGAAGCCGCCGTTGCTGCCGTGGCTCCTGCGTTGCCACGCCTTTCCACGGGTGAAGAGCCGTACATCGTCAGCCAAGGCGACAACTACAACCGCATCGCCACCAAGCTCGGCGTGGACGAAGGCGACCTCCGTCTGGTCAACGAACACGTGGAGATCAAGGGGGGCATCATTCTGAAAATCCCGCCGAAGCGCATCGTCGCGCAGGAACCTGCGGAAATCGTCAACATCCGCGAGCAACAGGCCGCTGAACCGGATCGCGGACTCGTCGAAAACATCGACACCACCACCGCGCCGCGCGCCAAGTTGGTGCGTCCTAACACGGTTGCTGCCAGCCAAGAAATCGCCGCTCCCTCAGCCGCATCCGGTCAAAGCTACACGGTAAAAAGCGGCGACAGCATCTGGCGCATTGCCAATCGCTTCAAGGTGGACCAAAACGCGTTGATGAAGGCCAACGGCATTTCCGATGCTCGCAAGGTCAAGATCGGCATGAACCTCGTCATCCCGTGATTTTCGCCGCCTTCTCGTTCGCATGAGTCGTTATTGTTCAGTCCTGCTTTGCTCCGCCGTTGCTGCGTTGGTGGCGCTGGGGCTGATCATGCTTACCAGCACCGGCGCTTGGGTGTCCGGTTTCACGCCGTACCATTTCATCTCACGCCAAGCGACCATGGTGGGCATCGGGCTCATCGCCGCGATCTTCGCCGCACGTTTCCCGCTCGATTGGTTCCGTCGTTTCGCGCCATGGATGTTGCTCGGCACTTGTGTGCTGCTGATCCTGTGTTTCGTCCCCGGCATCGCGGATCCGCAATGGGGATCGAACCGTTGGATCAAACTGCCGCTCATCGGCAATTTTCAACCCTCGGAAGCGGCGAAACTGGTGATCATCCTGACCCTCGCCTCGTGGTTCGCACGGTGGCAGACCGAGGTGGCCACGTTTTGGCGTGGCTTCGTCATTCCCGGCCTCATCGCTGGCGTGCCCATCGGTCTCATCGCCGTGGAAACGGACGTCGGCACCTCGCTCTCGTTGTGCGTGGCCGTGGGAGCCATCATGTTCTGCGTCGGCACTCGCCTGATTTATGCGGCACCGACCGCGCTGCTCGCCATGTCGGGCGCGTTTTGGTTCATCATGAACGATCCGGTCCGGCGCACCCGCATCGACGTTTGGCTGGACCTCGCCAACCATCAGCGCGACCAAGGGATGCAGCAGTGGCGCGGCCTCCTCGCTCTGGGCAATGGCGGTCCGTGGGGCGTTGGGTTGGGCAATGGCGTCGAGAAATTTGGCACGCTGACCTTTGCTTACACCGATTTCATTTTCCCCGTTGTCGGTGAGGAACTCGGACTTCCGTTCACGCTTGGCGTCGTCCTTTGCTACGTCCTCATCGCCGTTTGCGGCTGCGGCATCGCGCTGCAAGCAAACAACATTTTCAACCGCTGCGTCGCCCTCGGATTGACCTGCGTCATCGTCGTTCCGGCCATCCAAAATATCGCGGTGACCACGGCGTTGCTGCCCAATGACGGACTGCCGCTGCCCTTCGTCAGCTACGGCGGCACCAGCTTGGTCTTCAGCTTGGCCGCTGTCGGCATGTTGGTTGGCATTCACCGTCGATCCGCCGTCGCCATCGCCCGCGAGTTTCCGCTCGCTCGGCAAACGCGCCTCGCCGTGCGGCTCTAACGCGGAGCGCTGGACGCGTTCCGCTCATCAATCGGGTAACAGGAGGATCTGATAGAATGCGGCTCCTTCCGGTGGCTGAGTGTCCGTGAAATTCCCGACTCCGGTGACCGAGCCGATCGACTGCCAGGTAGCCGCACCCATCGTGGCACTGCGCCTGATCTCGAACGAAAGCCCGGAGGCGAATGGCCAGCTCAATTGGAAACCTTCGGGCGTCCGGAACCCGGTGGCCGCGAACGACGAACTTCCGTCGTGAGGATCGAGATCCAGCTGGAACTCGGTCTCATTGGAAGTGCCATCCGCGTCCGGATCAGCGTCATCCGCGGCATCACCTGCATTTCCGATGCTGCCGAAATGTTGAAGGCGCCATGCCTCGATCCCGGTGAAGGTCGTCGCGACGGCTTCCGGGCTGTCATTTCCCGCGCCGGCGGAATTCACCGGGCTGACGACATAGAAATGGGTCGAGCCGGTGGCCAAGCCGGTCGCGCTGTATGTCAAGCCGGTGACGCCCGTGGCAATGGTGGTGTAAGGTTCGCCGCCGCTTACGGAGTGTTTGATGTCATAGCTGTCGGCCCCGCTGGCCGCGTTCCAATCCAGATCGATCCGGCTGGTGGAAACTGCGGTGGCGGAGAGTCCTGCAGGCGTTCCCGGAAGACCGGGCGCATCGATGAAATGGTCAGGAGAAAGCGCGACCTTGCTGATACGGACTTCATCGACATAGCCGGTCAGATGGTCCGCCGTGAGTCCGTTGTACTGGCCGCGTCCTATGGTCCACGCGTTGTCCGCGGTGGGATCGAAGAGGCCGTCGAATCCAATGGTCGATCCGACGGCAGCGCCATTGACAAAAAGCGTGAGTGTCCCCGCTGCGGAATCGCCGACGGCGGCGACGTGGTACCAGACACCGGTGCTGGCGATGGAACTGCTGTTGACGGCGATCATGTTGCCGCTGGCGGTGGAGAGTTCAACCCGGAAGCCGTTGTTGGCACCGCTCTTGGAAAGATAGAACAAGGCCTGGGCATGACCGTCCTGGCCGCCGTCCTGTGTCGCGTTGTCGTCGCGTCCGACGATGGTCTGCCAACCGGCGAGGCTGGTGAACCTGACATAGGCCTCCACCGTGAAGTTGCTGAATGTCGTGGTTTGCAACGGGCCGCCGAGCGCGCTGTAAACATCATCTCCTCCGTCGAACTGAAGCGACGCCGTGTTGGACTCATGGGTCTGGGGGATTGTCGCGGCCCTAACCTCGCCGCGGTAGGACGGCGCGGCTCCCGTCCACCAGGCGTTCAGGTTGTCGTCGTTGCCTTGGGAATCGACGACGGCGCTGGGAACGACGAAGGGCGCGTCAACGGGGTTTCCAGATGGTAATTGGGACCCGGGGCTGCCTTCGAACCGATACCACGCAACCGTATCCATGGTGATGGGAACATGGGCGGAAGTCTCGCCGCTGTCGGCGCTTTCCCCATAGGCGCTCACCGCGGAAACCACATAATGATAGGTGGTGTCTTGCGCCAGGCCGGTGTCAGCAAAGGTGGTCGCGGTGATCCCGCTGGCGATGCTGGTATACGGGCCGCCGCTGACGAGTGAGCGTTTCACGTTGTATTGGGTGGCTCCCGCGACCGCATCCCAGGAAAGATCCACTCTTTCATCCCCGGCGACCGCGGCCAAATCACCAGGGGAGGTGGGAGCGGCGGCGCTGGCGGGTGCGGAAGCCTTCCCTTCGGTGCGGGCAAGCATGGTGCTGATCACATAATGGTAGGCCTGCGCTTCGTTCACGTCCGTGTCGAGATGACTGTTGCCGCTGACATCGGTGGCGATGATGGTGAAAGGTCCCGCCGCTTGGGTGCCACGTCTGATGGTATATCCCGTAGCACCGGCAACAGGATTCCAAGCGAGGGAAATCTGGCCGGTGATGGCGGTGGCGACGATGCCGCCGGGTGCCGCCGGGCCGCTTGCCAGGGTGGAAAGTTCGGTGGCGCTCAGGGCGCGATTGAAGATCTGGAACTCGTCGAGCTGCCCGTTCAGGTAGGGATCCGGATATTGGGATCGGCCGATGTAGTTCCTCGTGGTCGAGCCAAGGTCGCTCGGGGCGAGTGTCATCGCGGGATTGCTGCCGACTGCCGATCCATTGACGTAAAGCGTGCCGGTGGTTCCGGAGCGGGTCACGGCGACATGGGTCCAGACGCCGGTGGCGAGCGGGCCGGCGCCGTCGATGATCTGCTCTCCGGCACCGCCGCCCTGGGTGATGGCGAAGCGCAGTTTCCCGGTTGCCCCGTTCTGTGGGCTGAGGAACATGTAATTGGACGTGCCGGTGCCGAAGTCGAAGATGCGCGACCAGGTGTTGAGAGCGTCGAGCCTCACCCAGGTGGAGATCGTGAAATCCTTGAGGCCGTTGACCACACCATTGGGCAGCGTGAGGTGGTCGTCCACACCGTCGAGGTCGGCGGCATTGCCGTGGACACCCGTGGTCCAGGCCGAACCGTTGATCCGGGTGGCGTCCCAGCCATGACCGGTGATGTCGCTAGCGTTGGTTCCGGAGGATTCGTCAAATGTCACATAGGCACGGGGCATCTTCCCGGGGACGGGATTTTTCACCATGTCGATGCAGTCCAAGCTGTAGCCGGCACTGAGGAATCCCGAGAGGCCGGACCCGCTGATGGGTGATAGATAAAGCGTGTTGGTGCCGGCGATCAAGGCGCTGGCGGGAACCTGGAACGAGTAGGTCATGTTGTTACCGCGATAGCTGCCGGTGGTCAGCGAGCGGGAACCGGGCTGGGTGGAAGCTCCTTGAAATGCCGAAGTCCAGGAGTTGACCGTGATATTGGGGCGTGCGCCGGAGTAGGCGACGGTGATGCCGACGCGGATCACGCTATCTACCACCTGATCGGCGGATAGATTGAACTGGATCTGCTGGCTGCCGTTGATGTCCTTCCACTGGTAGCAGGGGATTCCGGTTTCGGGAGATGAGGTTCCGATCAAGTATGGACCGGGGTTCCAATCCGCCATGCGCGTGTCGGACGGGTGCATGACGGTCGCCTTGTCGCCATTGAGAAATTCGTTGGGAGTGCCGTCCCATTCGCCGATGCGCCAGACGGGCACCGCGTTGTTGGGGTCTCCGTCGATGAACATTTCCGGGATGTCCGCGGTTTGTCCGGCGCTCACGGTGACCGATCCGCTTTGCACGCCAAGCTCGTTCCGGTAAACGCTGAGGGTGTAGGTCCCGGGAATCATCCCGGAGAGCGAGAACGCGCCGGTCCCGGCGGCGGCGTCCGTCCAGTATTGGGCGTTGTTGTTGGAGAATCCGATGGTGTAGGCGCGCGTGTTGTCGCGATTGCGGATTCCCGGGCAGCTCACGCCCCCGCGGTCGGCGGGAGCGACATGGCCGAGCAGGTTCATCTGGCCGAACCACGCGGTGTCCGGGGTGCCCGGCGTGGACCCGTTGTTGAAGACAAGTGTGTAGCGGTTGAGGACATGCGTCCGGTAGGCCTCGGTCTGCGCCTGACCATAGTTGACGATGTAGGTGATTTCCTGATCCTCACCGGTCTGCATGAGGAGGGAGCGGTAAAATGGCCCGCCGGATCCGCCCTCGTGGTTGTCGCGTGTCATCGAGATGCCGACGTTGGTGCCGGTTGCACCGATGTGGGACCAGTCCTTGAGGCGCAGGTTGGAATAATGCTTGGATCGCGTTTGGCCACGCAGCGTGGTGTTCGGGTGGCTGGCGCTGAAGCCGAAGATGTCACCGGACTCGACGGTGAAATCGGTGTTGCGGATGTCGGACGGGACGGGGCCGTCGGGCAGCTTGTTTTCCGGAATGCGGACGATGTAGCGGACGAGGCCGTGGATGTCCGGTTGACTGGTGAAGTAGGTCCCCATGTAGATGTGGGGAAACCCGTTGCGGGCGATGTAGTAGTGGGTGAGATCGCCTGCGGTGACGGTGATCTTGATGAAGTCCGTGCCGATGGCCTCAGCGGAGACGGACACCGCGGAAATCCCGCTGTAGAGGTAGTCGAAGCCGGAGGTGATCTGGGATCCCCGCGATTGGTTCTGGTACTCGACCCCATTGTAAACCAGGCTCATGAGGTCGCCCGTGGACTGGGTGTTGGAGCCGTTGTCGGTGCGCCGGACCTTGAAGATGAGGCCAGCTCCGGTATCCACCGTGTAAGAATCGATCGCGGTGGAAAGTCCGAATGCGGCAAGCACGGAACTCGAGCTGGCCCACCAAAGCGCACAGCAGAGGATGTTGGCAAACAGGGTTCTCAACCGCGCTGGCGTCGGACCGGGATTCGCGATTTCGCCGTTTTCCATTGCCACGGCTAGCACGCGATTCCTATCCGCTCAATACCCCGAACGAGTGAGGCGGATCTCGTGGCCGGCTTCACGCTGATGAAGGCGCGGCTTACCGCCATGACTGCGGAAAAAGGGATTGCGTCGGGTGGCAGCGTGGTCTTGTCTCTCCGCGCTGTCAGGGGCCGTGGAGGTTCGGCAAGCGAACCCCGCCAGGCCTTGATCGGAGCAACGGTAGTTTGTCCGGGCTTGCCGCGGATTCCCTGGCGGCACTTTTTGTTTCAGCCTATCGCTGGCGGCGAAAACGGGCATCGCAAGCGGCTCAAAGGTGGTCAGCGAGCGTTGCGGAAATCACCTCGCCAAGCGCAGCTTCAGTCGGCGTGGTTTCTGCCAGCGTCATTTCGCGTGAGCGTTTGAAATCGGGGGAAAACACTGCCTCTTCGAGAGCGCGAACCGTATCCGGATGGGAAAAGGCGAGGTTGAGTTCGCGGTTGATGCGCAGGCTGAGGATGTCGAGGTTGGCGGATCCTGCGGTCGCCCAGTCGTCGCAGATCATCACCTTCATGTGCGTCATTTTCGGGTAACGCAGCACCGTGGCCCCGGCGCTGATCAGGCTGCGGGCGGTGGCGAGATTTCCTGCGTCCATGATGGCGGAATCTCCGGCGGCGGGAATGATGACGCGGACATCCACGCCACGGCGGGCCGCGTCCTCGCAGGCCTCGGAGATGCCGTCATGCGAGAAGTAGGGGTTTTCGATCCACACCCGTTGGCGAGCGCCGCGTATGGCCAGCATCATGGCGTCGAGGATTTCGAGGCGGCCTTCCGCGGGGTCGGTTCGCAGCACGCGGATGGGAACGCCGCCAGCGAAGGGGGCGGGTTTTCGAGCGGAGATGGGCTTGCGGAATAACCCGAAATCTCCGAGCGGCCCCGCCTTGCGCCAAGAGCGGTGAAAATCCCGCGCGAGGGTGGCGACGACGGGCCCGTCCACGCGCACCATCAGGTCGTGCCATTCTGAAAAATATTCACGGCCGATGTTCATGCCGCCGAGGATGGCGCTGCGTTGGTCGAAGACGATCAGCTTGGTGTGGTCGCAGGCCAGCCACGGGTTGATGGTGCGGCGGACGCGGGTGTCGGAATTTCCTGCCGTGAGGAATGCCTCCATGTCGCTGGGCGCTTGAAATCCCTTGGGCGCGGCGGTTTCCGGTGCGGAGGTCCACGACATGGTGCTACCGAGATCGTCGAAAAGCACTCGCACCGGAATGGCTGCCGCTCGCTCCTGCAACGATTTGGCGTAGCGCACGCCAATGTCGTCATTGTCGAAAATGAAAACTTGGACGTCCACCGACGAACGTGCGGCGGCGATTTGGCGATCGAACTCCGGGTAAAACTGCGGCCCGTCCACCAGCCATTTCAACGAGCCCGATTCGGCGGGCGGGAAGGACCGGCGATCCAGTTCTTGCTCGAACTCGAGGCTGCCGGGGGCGGCGGGCATGGCGTCTGGAACCAAGGCTCCAAGTTTTCGACGGAGAAAATCTCCCGGGCGCTGCCAAACGACGGTCAGGCCGAGGCGTGCCGTGGTGACCGGTTGTTGCAAGGCCGCCATAGCAGTGGCTCGCACGGTCGTTTTCACCAAGTTGCCCGTGCCGCTCACGCTGTCGGTCGATTGGCTGCCGCGTTCCGTCGTGCTGCGAGCATTGGTCGAGACGTTGGAGCAGGACGTGACGAATAGGCATGGGCACAAAGCGCACCCGATGAGGGTTTGGAGGTGATTTCGCGACATCACGCGTGATCCTCTGCGCGCGATAAACCGCTGGCAAGTGATCCTTGGAACGCAGGAATGCCTCGCCTAGCGGATGGATTTTATGGGTGCAAGGACGCTGGCTCCGGCTACGCTGCGACATCGTGGAAAACGTCCGGCGTAGCAATACCGACCAACAGGAGGCAAGTGGCACGGCCGGAGGTAAGGGACCCTCGCTGAAAACCACGTGGCGGCACTTCGTGATGATTTGGAAGGCCTTCTTCGCCTCGGAAAGGCGGCGCAAGGCGCGTGGGTTTTTGTTCACTCTGCTGGCGCTCGCCCTGTCGGTCGGCGCGGTGCAAATCCTCATGAGTTATGCCGGGCGGGATTTCATGACGGCCATTTCTAACCGGAATACCGATTCTTACTGGCCCACCTTGGGCAAGTACTTGATCACCTTCCTCATCGCCATCCCCATCGGCGTCTATTACCGCTGGGTCGAGGAGCGCCTCGCGCTGTTGTGGCGGGAGTGGATGGCGCAGCACTTGGTGAAACGCTATTTCAACAACCGCGCCTATTTCCGGCTGCGCGGCACCGAGGGCGTGGACAACCCCGACCAGCGCATCAGCGAAGACGTGCGCAACTTCACCACCATGTCGCTGTCGTTTCTGCTCATCACGCTGAACTCGACGATCACTCTGGTCGGTTTCATGGGCATTCTCTGGAACATTTCGGGCAAGCTGGTGGTGCTGTTGTTTGTCTATGCGGTGGCCGGGACGGGCATCAGCATCCTCATCGGCAAGAAGCTCGTGCGGCTGCATTACGATCAGTACAAGAAGGAGGCGGACTTCCGCTACGCCCTCGTCCGGGTGCGCGACAATGCGGAGTCCATCGCGTTCTACCGGGGGGAAAAGCGCGAGCACCTCGACCTGTTCAATCGCCTCAGCGCGGCAGTTTCTAACATGCGCTTGATCATTCTGCGCAACCGCAGGCTCGGCTTCTTCACCAACAGCTACAACTACATCGCGTTGATCCTGCCTGTGCTCGTCGTGGCCCCGATGTACATGCGCGGCGAGGTCGAGTTCGGCGTGGTCACACAGGCGACGGCGGCCTTCGCCCAAGTGCTCGCCGCAGTTTCGCTGATCATCACGCAGTTCGGTGGATTGAGTGCCTACTTGGCCGGAGTGCAGCGTCTCGGCAGCCTGTGGGACCAGCTCGACGAGCACGATGCGGAAGAAGAGCGCATTGCTTACGAAACCGCCCACGCGACCGATGAGCATAGTAAAATGGTGCGCCTCATCGATCTCAACGTCAGCCCACCTGGCAGCGAACAGATCCTCGTGCGGCGGCTGAGTTTCGAGCTGCACGTCGGGCAAAGCCTCATCATCATGGGACCCAGCGGGACGGGAAAAAGCTCGGTCTTGCGGACCATCGCCGGATTGTGGCCGGGCAAAGGGGGATCGTTGGAAAGACCAGCGTCCAACCAGCTGATGTTCCTGCCGCAGCGGCCGTACATGGTGGAGGGCAGCTTGCGCGAGCAGTTGTTGTATCCCTTTTCCGACCGCGGCGTCACCGATTCACGACTGCGCCAAGTGGTCCAAGAGGTCAGCCTGTCAGATGTTTTTGCGCGGGTGGATGACGATCTCGACCGAGTGGTGGACTGGAGCAACGTGCTCTCGCTCGGTGAGCAGCAGCGCGTCGCCTTCGCGCGCATTTTCCTGCGTCACCCGAAGTTCGTCTTCTTGGATGAAGCGACCAGCGCGCTGGATGAGCGCAACCAAGCCGAACTCTATCAACGAATCCGCAGTTCAGGCATTGGCTACATCAGCGTGGGGCACCGCAAGGCGCTGGTGCCCTTCCACGAACGGACGCTGCTGCTCGACCGCTCTGGATCTTGGCGTATCGAGGACATCGATCCAGATCCTGCCAGTCAGATCTGACGCGGCAAATTTTTGGCAAGGCTGGTTTTTTTGCACTCGACGGCCCCGGATTTCACCCCGATGAAGTGGATCCAATGAAGTCAACCCGCCCATTAAAAACCCATGGATTCACTCTCGTCGAGCTGCTGGTGGTCATCGTGATCGTCGGCTCGTTGGCCGCCCTCGCACTGACGCTTGGACCGCGCATGATGGCGCGCGCCAAGTTCACCGAGTCGATGCAGAACATCCGCCAAATTTCCCCGCTGCTGACGACATACGCTGCGGACAACAACATGACGTTGCCGCCCGTGGAAGGGGACGTGAGGATGGCCGACGGCACCGTGGAAACGCTCCAGTGGAACGAAGTTTGCCTGACTCTCATCTACCCAGAAACGGAGCTGACGGTGATGAAGAACAAGAGTTGGTGGAATGCCAACAAGGTGGTGCTCAAGAATCCAATGTTTAAGGAAAGCACCGCGCTGAAGCCCGGCTATGCGATGAATGAGAACATCGCGTCGAACATCGATTCATCGAACGATCTGACCACCGCCATTGCGCTTTCGCTAATTCCGGACCCCACGCGCACGCCACTGGTCGCTCCATACACCGATTTCCGCTACAACTTCTCCGGCGGCCAGGTGGCCTCCTTCGGCAAGGATCCGCAGGCCACTCTGCTTTCGGAAGGAAAACTGCCGGTGGTTTTCGTCGACGGTCACATGGAGACGATGACTCCCAAGGAGTATCTGGATCGCCGACTCAACGAAATGCCGCTCGAAGACGAGTGATCGTCCGCGATCAACCGGGCAGCAGCGCGTTGAATCGCTTGCGCGCGGCTTCCCACTCCGTGCTGTCTTGCGGTTGATAGGTGCGAAACTCAAAGGACGCGCGTATCAGCTCGCGGCCGGCGGCGATGTCCGGCAGGTGACCGGTGGCCACCATCTGGGTGATGACATTGCCACAGGACGTCGCTTCCACCGGCCCGGCAATGACCGGGATGCCGAGCGCGTCGGCGGTCGCTTGGCTGAGCAATTCGTTTTGAATGCCGCCGCCGCCCGCGTGGAGCGTGGTGAAATCTTTGCCGGTGAGTTGGCGAATGCGATCGAAGACGACGCGATATTTGAGTGCCAACGATTCGGTGGCGACACGCAGGATGTGGCCTTTATCGGCAGGCACCGCTTGGCCGCTGCGCTCGCAATAGGCGCGAATCTTTTCCGGCATGTCGCCGGGGCTGGCGAAGACGGCGTCGTCGGGATCGATGAATGCGGTGAAGCGTCCGGCTGCGGCGGCGAGTTCCGCCATTTCGGCGTAGCTGAGCTTTTCGCCATCGAGTTCCCACTGGCGTTTGCATTCTTGGATGAGCCAAAGGCCGCCGATGTTTTTGAGGAATCGCACGCTGCTTTCCACGCCGAGTTCATTGCAAAATCCGTAAGCCAGCGCTTCGTCGGTGGTGACCGGCGTGGACGTTTCCACCCCCATGATGGACCAAGTGCCAGAGGACAACCACAGGTGGTCGTCGCCACGCATCGGGATGCCGGCCACGGCGGCCGCCGTGTCGTGGCTGGCGCTGGCAACCACCGGGATGGCGTTCTTGCCAATGACTCCGGCCACCGCATCCCGCACCGGGCCGAGCACGGTGCCCGGCGCGACGATCTCGCCGAAGATCCCGCGCGGCAAGCCAAGCGCGTCGATGACCTTCCACGCCCATTCGCCATTGCGGGCGTCGAGAAGTTGCGAGGTGGAGGCGTTGGTCCGCTCCACCGCCTGTTTTCCGGTCAGCCAAAAGGCGAGAAGATCGGGGATGAAAAGCAGGCGTTTGGCATTGGCCAGCGCGGGGCTGTTTCTCCGCGCCTCGGCTAACAGATGCAACGAGCTGTTGTAGAAATTCGTCTTGATGCCGGTGGCGGCGTAAATTTCCGCTTCGGGCATGAGGCCGTGCATCCTTTCTGCCATGCCTTCGAAACGGGGATCGCGGTACTGGTGCGGCATTCCTAGCAGCTCACCGTCGGCGTCGATGAGGCCGAAATCGCACGCCCAAGTGTCGATCCCGATGGAGACCACCGAGTCGCCGTGGCGCTCTACCGCGAGACGTATGCCCTCGAGGATTTCGCGATAGAGTCCGACGATGTTCCAGAACGAGCCGCTGGGAAGGTCGGTGCCGGGATTGTCGAAACGATGAACGTCCTCGAGCGTCAGGGTTTTGAAATCGGTGCGGGCGGCGATGACTCGGCCGCTGCCGGCTCCGAGATCCACCGCGATGAAGGTTTTTGCGTCGGTCATGATCAAGGGGCCATCGTTTTTCATCGGGCGGCCGGAGGCAATCCGGAATTCCTACGCCGGACAGCGCCGAAACCGATGCACGACCACCGGGACGATGAAGATCAGCAAGGTGAGCGCCGAGGTGCCGAGATCGAAGTAACTGCTCGCGAGGAAATCATGCACCGGATTGCCGACAGGCAGGAAATGGCGCGGCACACTGAGCACCAGCTTCACGCCTAACACTCCGATGACGACAAACGCACAGCTTTCCAAGAACGGATAGCGTTCCATCAGTTTCACAAATCCCTTGGCGGCGAACCGCATCGCAAGGATGCCCAAGAAGACGCCGGTGCAAACGAGAACCAGCTTGGAGGGCATCGGGTAGTTCTTCACGTAGGCCACCGCCGCGACGACGTTGTCGATGGAAAACGCGAGGTCCATGATTTCCACCGCCACCACGGTGGCCCAGAACGGGCCGAGCAGGCCGATGGTCTTGCGATAGAGGAAATTGCCCTCATGCGCCACCGCTTCGGCACCTTCCTCGACGACCGAGAGGTGTTTCGAAAAATGTCCCCATGCCAGCCATAACAGATAGAGTCCACCGAGCGGCTCCAGCCACCAGATGGTGATCAACCAAGCCGCCAGCGCGAGGCACAAACCACGGAAGGCGTAGGCACCGATGATGCCATACTTCAGCGCCTTGCCGCGCTGGTCCTCCGGCAACTTCATCACCATCGTCGCCAGCACCGCCGCATTGTCCACCGACAGCACACCCTCGATGATGATGAGGATGAGCACCACCATGAGTCCCGCGGCGGGATCGGGTCCGAGAATGTTGTAAGTCCAGTCCATGAAATGTGGGCGGCACGCTGAGCCGCCCACCCGCCGATGGCAACCGGAAATCCTCGGCGTATGCCACGGAGGGCTGCCCATCCTCGGTCTCAGGATCCGGCCAAATCTAGGGCTGAAGCGTTGCCGAGCCAGTCACCAGCAAGTAGCGGCGAAATTCCCTCAAGCGATAAAGCATTCGTAGAGTGACTGGCAAATGAGCGAATGCAAAAAGTCCTTATCGTGCGGAATGAATTCCGCGCTCCCGTTAGGGAAGCAGTCTTGCCCGCAGCAGTTCGGTGACTTGCTTGGGGTTTGGCTTGGTGGTGGCGGATTTCATGACCTTGCCGGTGAGGAAATTGAGTAGCTTTTCGTTGCCGCCCTTGATGGCTTCCACTTCGGCGGGGTTTTCAGCGATCGCTTGGTCGACGAGGGCTTCGAGTTCACCGGCTTCGGCGGGTTTGAAGCCGAGGTTGTCGGCAATGGCGGCGGGCTCCTTGTCGGGCGAGTCGAAAAGTACGGCGAAGACCTCGTTGGCTTGGTTCGGCGCGAGCGTGCCATTCTCGACGAGCAGCAGCAAGGCGCGCAGTTTTTCGGGCTTCACTGGGCATGCATCGATGCCGAGTGAGCGCTCGTTGAGCGTTCCTAACAAGTTGTTGATGATGAAATTGGCAATCTTTTTGCCCGGGATAGCGGCGTCGGTGGCGGCTTCGAAGTAGAGTGCGAGATGCTTGTCTGAGGACAGGACGGACGCATCGTAAGCCGTGACTCCGAGGTCTTTTTCAAAACGTGCGGCAAGTTCGTGCGGCAGCTCGGGGACCAGTGGGCGAACTTTCTCTAGCAGCGGTGCGGTTTCTATCGGGAGCAGATCGGGGCAGGAGAAATAGCGGTAGTCGTGGGCATCTTCTTTGGTGCGCATCATCTGCGTTTCACCACGGTCATCGTCCCAGCGGCGGGTGGATTGGATCTGCGGAATGCCGCGATCCAGCTCGTCGGTTTGACGGGCGATCTCAAAGTGGATGGAGCGGCGTATGGCGGAAATGGAGTTGAGGTTTTTGAGTTCCACCTTCTGGCCTAACGGATCAGAGGCGTTCTTGCGCAACGAGATGTTCACGTCGCAGCGGAGGTTGCCCTTTTCCATGTCGGCATCGGAGACTCCGCCTTGCTGAAGGATCATCTGCAGCGAGCGGACGTAAGCGAAGGCTTCTTCTGCGGACTCGATATCGGGCTCGGTGACGATTTCCATCAACGGCGTGCCCGCGCGGTTGAAGTCGATGAGCGACGAGTTCCCCAGGTGGGTGGATTTCGCGACGTCCTCTTCCAAATGGATGCGGTTGAGGCGGACGGTCTTGTCGGGGTTGGCGATGTTCTTGCGGTGGTCCGTCGGGTAGCAATGTTCGTAGAGCGGGACACCGCCACCGATGCAGAGCGGCAAGTCCATCTGCGTCGTCTGATAGTTTTTCGGCATGTCCGGATAGAAATAGTTTTTTCTATCCCATTTTGAAATTTCGGGCGACCCGCAATCGATCATCAGGCCGGTGAGCAAGGTTTTCTCGATGGCCTCGCGGTTGAGCACGGGAAGTGCGCCTGGCATGCCGAGGCAGACGGGACAGGTGTGCGTGTTGGGCGTGTCGCCGAAGGAGGTTTCGCAAGCGCAGAACATCTTGGTGCGCGTCTTGACCTGGGCGTGGACTTCAAGGCCGATGGTGACGAGGTAGGACATGGGAAGAGAGAACGAGATTTACCGCAAAGGCGCATAGGCCGCCAAGGGACGCGGAGGAAGAGAAGGATGAATGTGAGATGGGTTGAGAGGGGAATTTGCTGTTTTTGAGAACTTTGTGTTCCTTGGCGACCTTTGAGGTAAATCTTGGGATGAAAACGGGGTTCAGAGATTCAAATCGCGGAGGAGGTTTTGGATTTTCGGATCTTGAAGCGCCTTGGTGAGGGCGGGGTGGCGCAGGAGTGTGCTGAAATTTCCCTCGCGGGCAAGGTTTTGGAGGTCGGGATCCTCGACGATGCGGGCGCGCGGGATGGGCTTGCCAGTGACGGGATCGGTCGCTGGGGGGTGCGCCGACTGGGTGGTGATGAGCTTGGCCAGCTTGACGCGGTCGGGAGAGGCGGAGGGATCCAGCTTGGCGAGCCAACTGGCAGGGATGGCGGAGGCGACGGCGGAGTGGAGCTTGAGGAGGAAATCGTGTGTGGGGGATTTTTCGGTGGAGGCCGTGTGGTCGCGCAGTTCGGCGACGGATCCGAAATGATGGATGGCGGCCGCACCGACGAGCCAGATGAGCGAAGTGGGGATGAGGCTCAGCACAAGGCGCAGACCGGTGCCGAGGACGGTGCGCGAACCTGATCCTTCCTTGCGTAACGGATTGGCGATGGTGCGGGTGATTTTCCGCAGGAGGAAAAAGGTCAGGAGAAAGGTCGCTCCGACCAGTGCATTGATGAGCCATGGCTGGGGCTTGATGTTCCAGCCATGGAGCAAGCTTGGGGCGGATTGCCAAACTTCGAAGCCTGCCCACAGGCTCGCGGCGAGCACGACGGTGCCGACGAGCAAGCGGGTCGCGCCGCGTAGCAGGACGAAGCCCGCGCAAAATAGGAAAATCGCCAGGGCGGCGGTGCCAAGGCTGATTTCAGGGAACGAGTCGGGAGGCATGAAGGTCGCGGCGGGGAGCAAGCCGCAGCAGGGCGGCGAATGCAAGCCGTGGCCGCAACAACCCGTCTGTGCGCATTTTAGCGCACGAACGGGTGGCGGATTTTGAATCCTTCTAACGCATCCAGCCGCGAATCGCGCGCCTCATTCCTTCGGTGCGATGTCTTTGAAGTCTTCAGGCACCTTGGTGACGATGTAGGCGACGATCTCGGCGACCTGCTTGGGCGAGAGCGTCTGGCCCCAGGCTTGCATCTTGGCTCCGTTGTGACCGCTGCTGTCAGCGGGCGAGCCTTCATTGATGAGCTTGAAGAGGTCCATCGGCTTGCCGCCAAATTTCCACTCGTGATCGTCGAGCGGCAGGCCGGGCAGCGGGATTTTAGAACCGCCGGCGTCCATCGTCGCGGAGAGATTGGCGGCGTGGCAGGCCGAGCAGTTGGTCATGTAGCTGGCCTCGCCGGCGGTGGTGAGTTCCGGATTGGTCGCCCAGGTGTGGACCAGCGTGGCATCGTCGAGAGTGGCCAGCGTTTTTTCGAGTTCCTTTTCCTTGGCCACTTGGATGGCCGTCATGTGTTCACGGATGAGGGTGCGACTCGATTTGATTTCGCCGAGATTGTAGTAGAGAAACCAATAGCCGATGGAGAAAACGATGGCTCCATAGAACGTGAACAGCCACCAGTTCGGCAGTTTTTGGTCATACTCTTGGATGCCGTCAAATTCATGCTCGCGCAGGATGACCTCTCCTTTTTCCTTGGCGAAGTGGCCGCGTTTGGGTTCTTGGCTCATGGGGTGTTAGGGTGTGGTGGAGAGTTTGTTATCGGTTTCGCCTCCATCGAGCGGAAGGGAGGCCAAATGCTTGCGATCCTCTGGCTTGATGCGCAGAGCGCGTAGAGTCATGATCACGAACACTCCTGCAATGAGGACGAACGAGATGATGGGCGTCCAAGTGGCCCAGTCGTCGAGAAGCATGCGTTTGAACATGGGGAGTGAATGTTAGGGGTTGGGCCGTTGGGTATCAGGATCCAGACGAACGGGGCCAGCAGGAGTTTCTTTAACCACATCCCGGTAGCTGCCGAGTTTCTGAATGTAGGCAATGAGGGCGACGACTTCGGTCTTGGCCAAGTGGTTGCGCAGGGCGTCGCCTTGAAGATCCGGACGGTTGGGCAGGAAGACGTTGGCTCCGACCAGCGAGCCGGCGATTTCTTGGGCCTGAGTCTCGACGCTGTCACGGATCTCGTGCTGATTCATGGCGGGCCATGGCACGCCCAGTGCGGATTGCGCCGCGATCTTCGCGGGGAGTGACTTCACGTCGGTGGATTTCTCGAACAACCACGGGTAGCTTGGCATGTTGGAGCCGGGCGTGATCTGGCGCGGATTGAGGAAATGGTTGAAATGCCAGTCATTGCCGCGCTTGCCGGTGCGCATGTATTTTGAGCCGATGGTTAGATTACCGCCCTCGCGAGCGATGTCGGGACCAGTGCGCTTGGAACCCCACTGGTAAGGGTGATCGAAGAGTGACTCACCGAGGTGCGAATAGTCGTCCGCCACGCCAGCGCGGCCATAGCGCATGACGTCGGGAACCAAGGTGCGTATCATCTGCGAGTGGCAGTTGTAGCAACCTTCCGCGACATAGATGTCGCGACCGGCGAGTTCGAGCGGGGTGTAAAGTTCCTGCAAGCGTCCCTCGATGTTTTTCTCCCGGTTGACGATGAGCGAGGGGATGATTTGGACCGATCCTCCGATGGCGACGGCGACGAAGACGAGGATGGAGAAGGGCAGGTAGTTATCGACGATGCGCTCATGCCAGTTGGTCCACTTTTCCTTCGACGCCTTGAATGCTCGAAATGCCTTGAATCCGAGAAGTAGGGTGACGATGAGGGCGGCTTTATCTGCATGGGGTGGCAGGAAGAACCACAAGATGGAGGTGGCGATGCCGAGGAAGATATAGGCCAGTGGATCGTTGAAAAGCGCCTCCCCCCAAGCCATGCTGTCCTTCTTCTTTTTCTCCAACAAAGTGACTTGAACCGTCTCGTCATGGGCCATTCCAGAGCGGGCGGTTTTCCAGATGTTATAAGCGCAGAGGATGAATCCTGCGAGATAGAGCAAACCGCCGAAGGAACGGAGAGTGTAGAAGATCTGAATGCTCTCCAAGGTTTCCATGAATTCATACTTCAGGGTGGTCCCGCCGGGATTCACCTGATTGAGCATGAGGCCTTGCATGATGCCGGCGGCCCACATGGCGGCGACATAGAGCAGGATACCCACGGTGCCGATCCAAAAGTGCATATTCGCAAGCGCCTTGGACCAGAGTTCGGTTTTCCACAGCCGCGGCGCGAGCCAGTAGAACATGCCGGCAGCCATGAATCCGTTCCAGCCGAGTGCACCGGAGTGGACGTGCCCAATACCCCAGTCGGTGTAGTGGGAAAGCGCGTTGACCGCGCGGATGGAGAGAAGTGGTCCCTCAAAGGTGGCCATGCCGTAGAATGTGATGCCGGCAGCGAAGAATTTGATCACAGGATCGGTGCGGAGTTTATCCCATGCGCCGCGCAGCGTGAGCAGACCGTTGAGCATGCCTCCCCATGAAGGGGCCCACAGCATGAGTGAAAACAACATGCCGAGATTTTGCAGCCAAGCCGGAAGATCGGTGTTGAGCAAGTGGTGCGGACCGGCCCAGATATAGATGAAGACGAGCGACCAGAAGTGGATGATGGATAGTCGATAGGAATAAACCGGGCGGTTCGCGGCCTTCGGCAAAAAGTAATACATGATGCCGAGAATGGGAGTGGTTAGGAAGAAGGCCACCGCGTTGTGCCCATACCACCACTGGACGAGTCCATCCTGGAGTCCGCCAAAAATCGGATAGGAATGGACCAGCGACGTCGGCAGCGACAGGTGATTGACCACATAGAGCATCGCGATGGTGATGATGGTGGCGATGTAGAACCAAAGCGCGACATAGAGGCTGGGTTCGTTGCGTTTCGCCAGCGTCCAGAAGAAGTTCGCACCAAAGATCACCCAGATGACCACGACGGCGATGTTGATAGGCCAGATGAGTTCGGCGTATTCTTTGCCACGAGTGAAACCGGCGGGAAGCGTGAACACGGCTGCGAGGATGATGGCCTGCCAACCCCAGAAATGGATGCTCGATAGCCAATCCGAAGCCGTCCTCACTTTGCACAATCTCTGAGTGGAATAGTAGATGCCAGCGAACATCATGTTGCCGACAAAGGCGAAAATCACCGCATTGGTGT
Source organism: Verrucomicrobiota bacterium (assembly GCA_040387215.1). Lineage (GTDB taxonomy): Bacteria > Verrucomicrobiota > Verrucomicrobiia > Verrucomicrobiales > Akkermansiaceae > Luteolibacter. Next base: position 57,497 of record JAZKEG010000019.1, read on the forward strand.
GCAGCGGCCGCAGCCGACCGAAGGTGAGGAAGGAGATGCCATCTGCCTGGATCGCGCCGAAGGTGATGGTTTCCAAAAATTTTCCATTCATCTGCCACCAGGAGAGTTGGGTGGCGGCGAGAACGCCGACGAGCATTCCAATGATGCCCCAAATGATGGAGGCGATCATGAAGCGGCGGACCGACTTGTCGTCGTAGGTGATGGAGGTGGTCATGGGTGGATGCGAGTGGAGACTTTGGTGGAATCAGGGGCGGGATCGAGCGGGAGCAGCGAGTCACGTTCCGGGCTGGGACGGCGGCCGCGGCGCACCTCGGCCGCGAAGCAGGCGATGAAAATTCCCGCGAGACAGGATGAAACGAGGATGGTGAGGGCGAGGACGTTCATCGGGCGAGCGGTCAGAAGGATGCGGCATCCGGAAATCCGGTCTGGTCCTGAATTGCGGAAGGCGGCGCATTTCTTGAGGATGGGATGGATGCTGCACAATCTGACTCGTGATGCCAATCGAGGAATACGTCGCTAACAAGATGGGCGAGACTGCGCGGCTGGACGAGATCGGGATTGAGGACGAGATGGCAGCGTGGAGCGTCACATTCGGCCGCGCCAATTCCCGCGTGGAAGGCATGCGGTAGGTCGAGCGGTTTGTTAGCTGGGGTTTCGGCACGAAACACGACGTATCCGCGATGGCTAAGGGCGGTCAGAGTTTTGCCAATGCCACAGGCCCCGTGGGGCGGGCAATTCGGGCAAGGATCGGCCATGCCGAGCAGCTTGCGCGAGTCTGCGTCGCTGGAAATCTGGCGGACCAGCTCCGGTGTGGCGGCCAGCCAGCGCCCTTCCCCGTCCTCGTCGTACTCGTTCAGATAGTCGGCGATTTCTTGGATCATCGGATCGATGGCGTCGGGCGAAGGACCGTGGAGGATGACGGTGCGTGACGGGCAGGCCGATCCTGGAGAGGCGAGGAGCCAGTGGTGGAAGGCGGAAAGTGATGGGATGGCTGACATGCGGACCGGGTAGGGGGCCAGACTGGCGTTATCGCTCGTGCCGTGCTCCGCATCTGGTCTGGAAGGACACGCGGATTTTCCGCATGGGAGATTTCACCCGAGGCTTGTGCTAGCCGCCGCATGGCGCAGGCTGCCGTGACGTGAAACTCGTCAAACTCCTCGCCAATCTCGGTTACGGCTCCCGCAAGGAAGCCCAGCGCCTGATCAAGTCCGGTGCTGTCACCGATGATGCTGGAAATGTGTTAGGCGTGAACGACGTGCCACCGCATGACCGCATCTTGTTCCGTGGCGAGCCGTTGGACCCGCCAGCGCCGTTGGTGATCATGCTCAACAAGCCGGATGAGTACACGTGCAGCCGCGACGATCCCGGCAGCATCATTTACGATCTCTTGCCCGAGCGCTTCGCCCAACGCAATCCGGGCTTAGAACCGGTCGGACGCCTCGACAAGGACACCACCGGGCTGCTCTTGATGACGGACGACGGGAAACTGCTGCACAAGATCATCCATCCCAAATCGAATTGCCTGAAAGTCTATCAGGCGACACTCGATCGGCCGTTGGAAGGGCATGAGGGCGAGCTTTTCGCGTCGGGAACGTTGGTTCTCAACAACGAAAACCGGCCTCTGCTTCCTGCCTCGCTTGAGGTGTTAGGTGAAAAGGAAGCCCGCATCACGTTGCACGAGGGGCGTTACCATCAAGTGCGACGCATGTTCGCGGCTGCGGGAAATCACGTGCTGGAACTCAAGCGTATTTCCATCGGTGGGCTGACGTTGCCGGAAGATCTGGAGGAAGGGGAGTGGCGAGAACTCACTGCGGACGAACTCGCGGCGCTGTTTTCCTAAACCTCCATCACAACTCGCGGATGACGCGAGCAGGGTTGCCGACCGCGACCACGTTGGCGGGCAGGTCGCGGGTGACGACGGCCCCGGCACCCACGACGCTGTTCTCGCCGATGGTCACGCCGGGGCAGACGATGACGCCACCGCCGAGCCAGACGTTGTCGGCGAGGGTGATGGGCTTGGCGCATTCCCATTTGGCCCGCCGTGGTTCCGCTTCGAGCGGGTGAATCGCTGTGAGGAGTTGGACGTTGGGGCCGATCTGCACGTCGTCGCCAATGATGATTTTTCCGACGTCGAGGGCGATCAGTCCCCAGTTGGCGAAACTGCGTGCTCCGATGTGCGTCTGATAGCCGTAGTCGCACCGGAAAGGTGGGCGGATAACCGTTCCCGTGCCAACGCTGCCTAGCAATTCTCGGAGAAGCTCGTCGCGCCCCGCTTTGTCATCGGCGTCCGTCGCGTTGTAGCGCGCGCTCAACTCCGCCGCATGAATTCCCTCCCGTATCAATTCCGGGTCATCGGCCAGATAGGGATCGCCCGCGAGCATTCGTTCGCGGTTGGAGCGATGATCAGGTTGGTAGCGCGGGTCTGACATGCTAACTTCTAACTGAAATTACTTTTCGGCAACGGGCACTTGGATGGCAAGTTTGCGGGGCTCAGAGCTTGTAGTACTGCTCCCACCCCTCACGCGGCGGCGGGCCGACCAGCATGGCGTTCGCGATCTTGTCGTTGGTGATCTGTTGGGTCGCGCGGTCGAAGAGGATTTTTCGGTTCAGGCGTTGGGCGATCACGCCGAGGACAAGCACTTGGCTGAGCGGTCCGGCGACGTCGAAGGACGAGCGACATTTCTCCTCGCCCTTGCAGGCTTTGAGGAAGTTGGCGAAGTGATTGGACGTGCTCTTGGGGACCTTGGGCAGCGAGGAGGCCATTTCTTTGGCCTTGCCGTCGGGGATGATTTGCAAGGTGGAGCCGTGGCTGCCGCCTTTGAAGGTGAGTTCCTTGCCGTAGATCACCTTGCCGGGCGGGCGAGCCTTGGTTTCGACCTTGCCGGTGGATGGCGGCGGGATGTTAGGATCGATGACGTCGTTCCCAAAATCCGACGGCATGGGTGGCAGGTTTTTCTGGCCGTCATACCAATCGAGTTGGAGAGCGGGCATGCTGCCACGGGCGGGAAACTTGAAGGCGAGCGTGGAGGCCTGCGGGAAAATGAAGTCGTTCGATCCCTCCTGATAGACCGAGTCGATTTCTTCGGGCAGGCCGAGGTCGAGAAATTGGTGCGCGGTGTCGAAGATGTGGGCCCCCCAATCGCCGAGTGCGCCGTTGCCAAAGTCATACCACGAGCGCCACTCGCCATTGACGTAGCCCTTGTTGTAGTCGTGATGGCGACGGGTGACGAGCCAGGTGTCCCAATCGAGCGATGGCGGGATTTCTTGTTTCGGCAGGTAGCCGGAAACCTTCATGCCGTGCCAGCGACGCGGATTGTTCATGAAGGCGCTGATCTTGGTGATGTCCTTGATGATGCCTGCCTCGGTCCATGTTTTGAACTGGAAGTAGTTCGCGTCCGAGTGGCCTTGGTTGCCCATCTGGCAGGCGACTTTGTATTTTTTCTCGGCGTCCATCATGAGCTGGCACTCTTGGAAGGTGAGGGCCATCGGCTTTTCCACATAGACGTGCTTGCCCATGGACATGGCGAGCATGGCGATGGGGAAGTGCGAGAAATCCGGCACGCCAATGGTGACGGCGTCGATTTGGTCGCCTATTTTTTCGAGCATCTCGCGGAAATCTTGGAAGCGTGGGACATCGGGAAATTTTTTCAGGATGGCCTGGGTGTGAGGCGCACCCATGTCGGTGTCACAAAAGGCGACGATATTCGCGAGGCCGGTTTTGTGATGCTCCATGATGCCTTCCGCGCCGCGGTTGCCGATGCCGCAGCACGCGAGGTTGACTTTTTCCGACTTGGACGGGGCCGCAAAGAGGTGGGTGGATGCCGCGGCGGTGAAGGCTCCGGCACCGAGCGCGCCTTTGATGAAGTTGCGGCGGTGGAGTGGGCTTGCGGGCGTGAATGGGTTGGTTGGATTCATGGTTTTTGCGGGGCTAGATGACGTGCCCGGGACTCCCGAACTTTCGGCTGAGGTTGAGAATGTTAGGCAGCCTAGCTCGTGTTGGGAGGGCGGGCTAGGGAAAGACGGCCAAGACCTAGGCTGCTAGGTGCAACCTCGGCGGGCGTCATTCCATCATCTTTTCCAAGTCGCCGAAGTAGCCGCTGTAAAAGCCAACGATCTTCCACGCGACGAAAAAAAGGATGATGAAATAAAGCACTTTGGGCAGCATCGCGGCCATATCGCGGGCCGAGCTTTCCGAGTCTTCGCGGAACACGCGGGACCAGCGGGCAAGGTCTTTGTCGAGCGTGCCCGCTTCCTCGCCAGTCTGATAGGAGCGGGCGAATGCTTTGGGAAACGCGGCTTCCGCGACAAAGGCTGGGCCTAACGAATTTCCGCTGCGGGCGGTGGCGGCGATGCGATTTCCGGCGCTGCGGATGAGTCCGCTGTGGGAGGCGTTGGAGGCGAGGCTGACCGTCGTTTCCATCGGAATGCTCGCCAGCACACAGGAATGATAGACGGTGGTGAAACGCGCCATGGCGAGGTTGCGACGCGTCTTGCCTATCCACGGGATGCGGTTGATCGCGGCGTCGACCGCCGCATTTCCCACCGCCATTCCCAAGACGGAGCGGCAAAGGAAGAACACGGTCAACGCGGCGCCGTAGAGGATGAGAAAGTTCAGCGCGAGGCTGCCGACAATTTTCGTCATGCTCTCGCCGCGCATCAGCGCAGTGGGGAGAGTGCCGATGATCACGCCGAGGTGCAGCATCACGGCTGGATAAATCACGCCGGTGATGATGCTGCGGCGGGCGCTGGCGATCATGCCAAAGTAGTCCGCCAGATGCTGGAAGGCCGGTGCGAGTTTGCCACCGCGCTCGCCAGCGCTGATGATGCTGCGCTCCAAGCTGCTGATGGTCTGGGTGTCCTTGGCAAAGGCGGTGGTGATGGACTCACCGGATTCAAGCCCGCGATGAAGGTCTGTTAAGAGAGCTTGCTGGGCGACGGGAAGCTCGGTGTCCTCCAAAACCTTGGCGGCCTTGCGAATGTCGAAACCCGCCTCTAGCAGTTTCGCCATTTCTGCGTAAAACAGGTGCTTGGAGGTGGGGCTGGGTGTCATCGGGTTGCCATGGCATACGCCGCGTCACGGCTGGCACCAAGGCGAAAATCGAGAACCGAGCGGCCTAACGAAAAATTAGATCCGTGATCGCTCGATGTTAGGATCGCACGCGGCGCGAGCGGACTGGCTCTTTGGCCGCAGCGAGCTTGCGCGAGGGCAAGAAGGGCGTGACGAGCGAGGCTTCGAAATCGAAAGCTTCGGAGAAATCTTCCTTCTTGTCGGACTCCTGTTTGCCGAACACCTGCTCTTCGATGAGATGGAACACCATGTCGCCGACGTCCTGGCATTTGCGGATGCTCCATTCTGTCATCAGGGTGGAGGCCATGGGGCCAAATTGTTCGAGCGCGTAGTCGCGGTAGCCTTCCAACAACTCAGGGCCGCTGACGTGACGGGCTTGGCCGCCATTGGCATCGGCGATGCGTTTGAGTGTGAAATCCAGCGCGTCTTTGAGGAAAAAGTAGGCATGAGGATCAAAGCGCTTGTCGCGTTTCAGAATGGAAACGACGGATTGCTCGAATTGCATGGCCTGCATGAAGGGGAAGATGCCCAAGAGCCCGGGTGCTGTCAAAGCGCTTCCAACTCGGTGTGAGTCAAGGTGCGGGAGCGACACAGGGATTGCCGCTGCGTGGCCAGTTGGCGCTTGAATGTTCGGTGCCCACCCCCTAGGTCGGGGGCCGCATGGATCCCAGGCACCCCTATCAACTCCTGCCGCTTTTCACAACCGGCCTGGTGCTGGGTCTATTCCTGATCGCCATCCACGCGTTGTTGCTGGCGAAACCGGCCGCCTGCCAGGCCTTCCTGAAAAAATTTCCACGCAACGACCAGCTCGGCCAGATCATCCTGGGTGTCGGCATGTTTTGGTTCTGGTTGCTCATCGCACCCGCCGGACTGGGCAAGCTCAGCGCGCTGACGATGGAACTCGGCGAGTTCAACAACGCGAAAGGCCTGTTGCAAATCGCGGTGCCCATCGCACTGGTGCTCGTCTGCCGCAGCGTCAGAGATTTTCTCGCCGTGCGCGCCCTCGGTCTTTTCGGGCTGATGGTGGCCGCGCCGTTGTTGGGAGCGGCCTTTCTCAAAGACCCGCAATCCCGCCTGCTGGTGCCGCTTTATGCCTACGCGCTACTTACCGCCTCGATGTTCTGCGTCGGCATGCCCTACCTTTTCCGCGATGCGGTGAACTGGCTGATCGCAGAGCAAAAGCGCTGGAACCTTGCCGCCATCGCGGGCATTGCCTACGGCGTTATCACGGTCGTTTGTGCCTTCGCGTTCTGGCGCGGCTATTGAGTCGCTCCACGAAAAAGGCGTCCTCCGGAAATTCCGGAAGGACGCCTTTTGCGTGAAAAGGGTGGTCGTCTTAATAAACCGGCGCGCCGGAGGTATCTTCGCCGCCGCCGCCGCCGCCGCCGCTGCTGCCACCGGTGGCTTTGTTCGCGGCATTTTCGAGACCTTCGCCGCCCATGCGCATGTCACGGCCGACGCCAATCATCGTGTTGCAAGAGCTGAGGAACATTCCAGCCGTGGCCAACGTGAGGAGAATGAGGGATTTCATGGGCCGAGTACTTACGCCAAAACCGCCTCGCGGCAAGGGGATATTATTAGGATTTCTTAACTTCTTTGGGTTCATTGCGCCGAGCTGGTCGCCATCACCGGTTGGATGTGGGATTCCGACACCAGCGCGATCATCAAGTTGTTGACCATCATCGATTTGCTCTTTTCGTCGAGGTGAACCACGTTGTCTGCTTCGAGTTTTTTGAGGGCCATTTCCACCATGCTGACTGCGCCGTCGACGATCATCTGGCGCGCGGCGATGACGGCGGACGCTTGCTGGCGGCGCAGCATCGCTTGGGCGATTTCTGCGCTGTAGGCGAGGTGGGAAAGTTGCGCCTCGATGATCTCGATGCCAGCCAACATCACCCGCCCCTGCACTTCGCGTTGCAAGGTCTCCCCGACTTTTTCCGGCGATCCACGGAGGGAAATTTCACCCGCTTCGTGCGGTTCATAGGGATAGTGGCTGGCCAGGTGACGCAGCGCCGTTTCGCACTGGATGTGGACGAAAACGCCATAGTCTTGCACGTCGAACATCGCCTTGGCGGTGTCCACCACGCGCCAGACGATCACGCAAGCGATCTCGATGGGATTGCCGTGGGCATCGTTCACCTTCAGTTGTGGGCTTTGGAAATTGCTGACTTTCAGAGAGATGCGCGCCTTGCTGGCGAAGGGGTTGGCAAACCAAAAGCCGGCATGGCGGACGGTGCCGGTGTACTTGCCGAAGAAGGTCAGCACTTTCGCCTCATTCGGGGAAACGATGAACAGCCCTTTGAGCCAGAACAGGACGATGGGCACGATGAGCACCATCAAGACGGGGTAGTCGTCGAGAACCCACTGAAGTTTCCCGGTGTAAACGGCCCCCGCCACCCCGAGAATGAGCAGCAACAGGGGCAGCAAACCTTGGACGCAAATCGCTCGTTTTTCGGTCATGCTGGGTTTCTAGGCAACGAAGCGGGAAACTCAAGCCTGATGAAATCGGCGGCACGGGCCTTCTCTCCCGAGCTTTTCAATACCGCATCACCCGCGAGAGGAAGCGCTGGCACAACGCAGACGTAGGCGCGCCAAACAGCTCTCCCGGCGGCGCGAATTCCTCGATCTTTCCTGCGGCGACAAACGCGACTTGATCGGCCACGGCGCGGGCAAAGCCCATTTCATGCGTGCTGAGGATGATGTCTTGGCCAGCCTCTGCGAGTTCTTGGATGAGTTCCAAAACTTCCGCCGTCATCTCGGGATCGAGGGCGGATGTCGGTTCGTCGAGAAACAAAAGCTCGGGTTGGTGCGCCACGGCGCGAGCGATGCCTGCCCGCTGTTGTTGGCCGCCGGACATCTGCGCTGGCAGCTTTTCGGCATGATCCATCAGGCCGAAGCGATCGAGCGCCTGGATGGCGATTTCGCGTGCCTTGGCAGGCGAGTGGCCATGCACTTTTTCCAAGGGCAGCACGATGTTGCGCAGCGCGGTGAGGTGGGGAAACAGGTTGAACTGTTGGAACAGAAAGCCGTTCCTGCGGCGATAGGCTTGGAGGGCTGCGGCCTCTGCCGTGAGTCGCCTGTCATTGATGAAAGCAGTCCCGCTGTCGGCAGTTTCCAGCCCGCCGAGCACGCGCAGCAAGGTGCTCTTGCCGCCACCGGATGGGCCAATCAAAACCAGCACCCGCGACGACGCGACAGTTAGGTTTAACGCGTCGAGTGCGGTGGTTTTGCCATAGACCTTGGTCAGTTCGGCGACTTCAAGTTTCATCGCGGAACCTCCTTTCTAACCAATGCGACAGCCATGCGATGGGAAGTGTTAGGACGAGGTAGCCGATGGCAAGCGGCACGTAGCCCTCCAGCCCAGCGTAGGTGCGGGAGATGAAGCCGCGTGTGTTGTAGAAATACTCGGTCACGCCGATGACGCTCAGCAGCGAAGAGTCCTTGATGAGCGAGACAAACAAGCCCGCCATGGCGGGCAGGACACGCCGCAACGCCTGCGGAAAAATGACATAGCGATAGACTTGGAGACGGCTGAACCCGACGGCGCGCGCGCTTTCCCACTGGGTGCGCGGGATGCTTTCCACGCCACCGCGCAGAATTTCGCCGAGGTAGGCGCCTTCGAAAATCGACAGCAGCAGCACGCCGATGATCATTTTGTCGTCCCATCCCTGCTCGCCCAGCGAGCGCGACATCAGCGGGGCGAAGATCACAAAATAGCCGAACAGCAGATGCACCAGCAGCGGCGTGTCGCGCACAAACTCAAGCAATCCGCGGCAAGCCCAACGCACGACCACCAGCGAGGAGCGCTGGCCTAACATGAAGAGCAATCCGAAGAAGATGCTTCCCGCCAGCGCAGCGAGCGAAATGCGCAGTGTCACCAACCATCCGCGCAACAGCATTTCTCGATAGTCCCACGCCCGCGACCAGTCGGTGCCGCTGCCTAACAATCCAAATACGGCGGTGCACAGCCAACCGAAGATGCCCACCAAGACAACGGCGGCGACCACGTTGGCGACGAGCTGGCGGCGTGTCATCCGGCTACTTGAGAATGAACGGGACACCGGAATCCTGCAGGAACTTTTTCTCCTCCTTCAGGTACTCATCGCCGAGCTTTTCAAAACCACCGTCCTTGCGGAACTTCGCGATGAACTCGTTCACCTTGCCTCGCAAGGTCTCGTTTTCCTTGGCGATGCCAATGGCCCACGATTCCTCGACGATGGGCGTGAGCAAGCCGCGCGTGGTTTCCGGGTTTTCCCGTGCATACTGATAGATCGTGAGCTGGTCGTAAATGAAGGCATCCGCCCGCCCTTGCACGACTTCCGCCACGCAGGCCGCGGCATCCTCAAAAACCACGCGCTGCGCACCCGGCAGATTCTTGATCGCCCATGCCTCGCCCGTGGTGGTGGTTTTCGCGACGATGGTGCGGCCCGGCTGCTTCAGATCCTCCGCTGAGTTCACCGTCGATTTTTTTCCGACCAAGATGGCCAGCCCGGTGAACGCGTAGGGATCGGAGAAATCGATGGACTGGCGCCTGTCCTCGGTGGCGGTCATCGAAGAAATGATGAGGTCGATGTTGTTGGTCTTGAGCGCCGGGATGAGGCCGGAGAAATCCATCGCCACCACTTTGAGCGGCCGTCCGAGTTCCTTCGCCAAGGCCTCCGCCATGCGGTAGCCGACACCATCGGGATTGCCTTTCGTGTCGAGCATTTCGAAGGGCGGATAGCTCAATTCCATGCCCACACGCAGCTCGGGTGGCTTGCCCGCAGGATCAGATTTTTCGCCGCAAGCAGGGGTCAACAGGATCGCGGCGGCGAGGGCCAGAAAACGTCGTCGGTCGCACATGCCCGCGACCGTAGCGCGAATCATGCCGGGCGGAAGACCCGAGTTGTCCGTTCATTCACCCTCAAACGACATACTTGCGGCGGAAATTGTTGCTTGCTAATGCGAATCTGTCGCATTAGTTGTCGCGCATGCCTCACGATTCCGAGTTGGACCGCATCCTTGCCGCGCTGGCGATGCCGCTTGAGCGTCAATCCGACACCTTGCTCGACCTGCGGCTGTGGGCGGGCTCTCCGACCCGGGCCGGTTCGTGCGTGAAAGCGTATTTCGAGCTGGTCGGAGCGGCTCCTGAGTCGGGCGCGGCAAAGCGTCCGCTGGCAGAGTTGAAGCGCTGGCTGGAAGCGCGGCTGAACATTCTGGTTTTCGACGGCGAGCAGGCGGTTTGCTTGGAAAAACTGCCGCTGGCACTGGATGGCGAGACCGATCTCGGCGAATACTGCCATTCTGCGATGAGGCGGCTGCGCGACGACCGTTGCCTGACAGCGGCGCAGGTGCGTCTCGAATTCGGCTTTGCTGCAACCCACGCCGCTTGAACGGATGAGTGGCGAGCTAGCGCGGCCTGCGGACGATTTCACCGCCCGGGCAGATGGATTCTGGCGTGACCGTGGCGGACGCATGACGGTGGTCCGGGAAATGATCTGCCGCGAGTTGGGTGAACGTTCTTCCGCCTTCACCGCAGACGAGCTTTGGCAAGAGGTCCGCAAAAAGGATCCAGGAATCTCGATGGCGTCGATCTACCGAACGCTCACCGATCTGGTCGAGGCGGGTCTGCTGCGGGAAATTCGCGGCCCGCGTGACCAGCGATCCTTTGTGAAGTCCGACTCGCCCGCAGCGACATCCGGCCATCTGATTTGCAAAGATTGCCACCGCATTGTGCCGCTCGACGACGGTTGTCTGGTGCTGCGCGAAGGCGCGATGATACGCGGTCTTGGGTTCGACACGGCCGGCATGCATTTGCAGATCGAGGCCGAGTGCGAATCGCTCAAGCGCTGCGGAACCTGCGACAAGGCTGGCACGGGTTCTAACTGACGGCTTGGATCACGAACAGATTTTTCGCCAGACCTCATCGATCTGCCATCCTCTCGTGGCAAGTGTGAGGTGCAACTCGCCGAGCGAATCGTAAAGCTGGATCTCGGTGAAGCGCTCAGCATCGAGCAGGCGGCGTTCGATCCGCAGCAGATGGCAAACCCCGAGGTCCACCTCAAGCATGGACCTGCCATCCTCGGCCATGAGACTAACAAAACCGCCCGAAAGTCGCAGGTTTCCTGGCCGCAGCCAGGCGCTTACGCCAACGACCGGTGAGACGATACGGCACCGAAAGGAGCGCCTGTTTTCGATGGCATGGCAGAAGATGCGAGTCAGTGGATTGCGCTCTGGATTTGCCCGGCGTTCGTCGGCGGAGTTTTTGCAGCAGGGGCACATCACTGGGACGTGGGTGATTTCGTCCCGCCATTGCTGGTATTCCTCAGTCTCCACCATCTCCGCCGGATGACGGTTCAGACAGCGAGTGAATCTTTCGACATCGCTGAAATCCGGCGATGCGACGATGGACAGCGTGCGCGGCTCGCCCGGCGTGGCGATTTCTAACGCCATCGCTGAACGTGTGCGGCAGTTCAGCTCGACGGCGTGCACTGCGATCATCGAGGTGGCGGATAGATTCGCGCCGCCGTCCGGGAAAAACCAATCGTCACCCTCCACCACCAAATCCGCCAGCGGGACGATGGATGCCAATTCTGCCATGCGGTTGCGCGCGTGGACATAGAGCGGGCCTCCGCTGGCGATGTCTTGGAGCAAGGGCGCGATGGGGCCGGTGAAGCGCAGTGCGCGACGGCTTGTTTGATAGGGATGGGTTCGTTTCATCATGGTTCTAACGAAAACTCAGGCGGCGGAATCGGCGACTTCACGGAACATCCGTGCTTGTCCGTCGGGCGTGGTGATCAGGCGGAAATCAGCGGCTTCGGCGTCCGCATAGACCACGTGGCGACACGCGCGGTCGGCGATGCGCAGCACGCGGCCTTCCGTGTCCACGAAGGATGGGCGGAAGCGGGTGATGTTGCGGTGGGCGTGAGTTTTGATTTCCACTTCCAGCGATTCGCAATCCCGCAGCACGCGCGATGCCGCGTGGGCAAGTTCACCGTCGCCGGTGGACAATGGGGCACCGCCCCACTCGTCCAGCCACGCGCCTGCCCCCAGGCGGCGGCTGCGCATGCAGTCGAGCGATACCCCATTGAACTTTCGCAACAGCGCGGTCACGGCGGGTGATTCCCAAGCGTAGCCATCCAGTCGTATCGACAGCTCCACGGGCATGTTAGGTGCGCCCATCGCGAGCAAGGGCCGACTATCAGATGCATCGGTCATCAGATAGATCGCCAGCGGTCTGCGGGTGTCTGTTTCCAGCCCGCTGAGTGCATCGTGCAGGATGGTCCAGTCGCTTTCCTTATGAGAAATGGCGAGGCCGAAGGGAGTCGTCTTGGCGAGGCTCAGCCCCTGCTGGCGCAGCACCAGCGTTCCCTGGCCGAATTGGCACAGGTGGTTGAGCACCTCGTGGACGGGCGCGCGGAGTTGATAGGCGCAACTGCACGGGGCTGACGGACTTTTCCTCCACAAGCAATTCATGGAGCCACGCTAGCCCAAAAGTCCATGCCATTGCTTGCGGTGGCTTGCTGGGTTTGAGCGCGTGGTTGCGCATTCGGCCGCTAGCCGGGAAGTTTCTCCACGCCCGTCAGCGTGTTGAAACTCACCCGTTTCATGATGGCGAGAAACTCGGTCATGTAAGAGGTGGATGCGGCCTCGCGTGTGGTCGCGGCATAGAGATTCGCGAACAACCCATTCTTGCGAATCGGCCGCGACGCGACGTAATCGCGATCCAAGTAAGGCTGCACCGCCCAGCCTGGCATGGCCGCGATGCCACGCAGGCTGGCGACGAGTTGGAGGATGGCCACGGTGAGCTCGGTGGTGCGTCGTTCGGGGACGATGCCGGCGGGCTTGAGCACTTCGCGGATGACGTCGATGCGTTCGTCCGGGATCGGATAAGTCACCAACGTTTCGTGGGCGAAATCGCGCGCTTGCAGGCAAGGTTTTGAGGCGAGTGGATGGCGGTGCGCCATCAACGCGAGCACCTCGTACTTGAAAAGTGGATGATAGGTCACTCCGGCGCGTGGCGTGGCGCGGGAGACGATCACCAAGTCGGCTCGATCTTCTAGCAGCAGTCCGACGGGATCCGCATGAAACCCCGAAACCAAGTCCATTTCCACCTCTGGCCAGCCATCGCGGAACTCATCCATGGAGGGCATCAACCAGTCAAAACAGGAATGGCATTCCACCGCCATGCGCAGTTGGCCGGACACGCCTTCGAGAATGCGAGAAACATCGCGCTCCGCTTGGCGCAGCAGGCCATCGGTCTGATAGGCCGCCTCCACCAGCCGCTGGCCGACGGGACTCACCTTGAGCGGTTGGCTTTTGCGTTCAAAAAGCTCCGCTCCGAGTTGGTCTTCCCACTGCTTGATCTGATGGGAAAGCGCGGGTTGGGACAGGTTGAGGCGTTGCGCTGCGCGGGACAGGTTCCCGGTTTCCACGATGGCGATGAGGGAGCGGAGTTGACGGATATCGATCATGATAGGCTGCGCGGCATCATCAGGATTTCTGATGATGATCCAAGATTAAATGCATTAGGTGGATGATGGGGCGGGCCGCATGATGTCGTCATGTCCACGATACGCACCCACAACCTCGGCTATCCACGCATCGGCGAGCAACGCGAACTCAAGCAGGCGACCGAGTCGTTTTGGCAGGGCAAGCTCACCTGCGAGGAGCTTCAGGAAACTGGCCGCAAGCTCCGTCGCCAAAACTGGCTCAAGCAGCAGGCCGCCGGCATCGACCTCATTCCCGTCAACGATTTCTCCTTCTATGACCACATCCTCGATGCCTCATGCCTGCTCGGCAATGTCCCGTCCCGCTTTGGAAAAGCCGCCGACGCCGCGGATTTCGAAACACAGTTCACCATCGCCCGCGGCCAACGTTCGACCGGTGGCGAAGATGCGTGCGGCTGTGGCCAATCCCACGCCGCGGGCTTTGCCAGCGAGATGACCAAGTGGTTCGACACGAACTACCACTACATCGTTCCAGAATTCCGCGCGGACACGCGCTTCCGCCTCGCAGCGACGAAGCTGTTTGACGAATTTGCAGAAGCGTTAGCGTTAGGCATCCACGCCAAGCCGGTGCTGGTTGGTCCGGTGACTTATCTCAGCCTGGGCAAGGTGCAGGATACGGAAAACCCGGACTTCGATCCGTTCACGTTGCTCGACGGATTGGTCACCGTGTATGAGGAAATCCTCGCCCGTCTAGCAGTACAAGGCGCGGACTGGATACAGCTCGATGAGCCAGTTCTCGCGCTGGACTTGAATGACCGCCAGCGTGACGCGTTTTTGGAATGCTACCCACGTCTTGCCCGTGCGGCCGGATCGGCCAAACTACTGGTCGCTTCGTACTTCGGCGAGCTGCGAGACAATCTGCCGCTTTTCCTTGGCCTGCCCGTGGCTGCGCTGCACATCGACGGCGTGCGTGGCAAAGACGAGATTGCCACGGTGATCGCGCGGTTTCCCAGCGACAAAATCCTGTCACTGGGCGTCGTGGACGGGCGCAACATCTGGAAGAACGAGTTTGTCGAATCTCTTGCCATTCTGGGACACGCTCGCGAAACTCTTGGTAAGGAACGCTTGTGGATTTCCCCTTCCTGTTCGCTCATCCATGCGCCGGTTACGTTAGAAAACGAGCGTAAGCTGGATGCTGAAATCAAGGGCTGGCTCGCCTTCGCCGACCAGAAACTTGCCGAAGTCGCAAGCCTCAGCGAGATCCTGCGGGGTCGGGCATCTGTTACGTTGTTGGTGGAGAACGAAGCGTCACACCTGGCGCGACGCAACAGCCCGCGCATCCACAATGCTCAGGTAAAAGCGCGCCTCGCCGCTGTGGTCTCGTCCGACTCGAATAGACGATCCGCTTTTCCCGAGCGCCAGAAGTTGCAACGCGCCAAGCTTGGTTTGCCGCTTTTCCCGACCACCACCATCGGCTCCTTCCCGCAGACACAGGAAGTTCGATCCGCCCGTGCAAAATGGAAAAACGGCACGCTGCCCGCCGTGGCTTACGACGCGTTCATCAAAGAGGAAACCCGCCGCTGCGTTGCGTTTCAGGACGAGATCGGCATCGACATGCCGGTCCACGGCGAGTTCGAGCGCAACGACATGGTCGAGTATTTCGGCGAACAGCTCGACGGCTTCACCTTCACCTCGCACGGTTGGGTCCAAAGTTACGGCACCCGCTGCGTGAAGCCTCCTATCATCTTCGGCGATGTCTCGCGTCCTCAGCCGATGACCACCTACTGGTCCGGCTTCGCGAAATCTCTAACAGAAAAGCCGATGAAAGGCATGCTCACCGGTCCCGTCACCATCCTGCAATGGTCGTTCGTTAGAAATGACCAGCCACGCGAAACGACGACACGCCAAATCGCGCTGGCGATTCGCGACGAGGTGGTGGACTTGGAAGGGATCGGCATTGCGGCCATCCAGATCGACGAACCGGCCATCCGCGAAGGGCTGCCGCTGCGCCGCGCCGATTGGGAAAGCTATCTCGCGTGGGCGGTGGACGCCTTCCGCCTCTGCGCCAGCGGCGTGCGGGACGAGACGCAGATTCACACCCACATGTGCTATTCCGAGTTCAATGACATCATCGGCGCAATCGCCGCGCTGGATGCCGATGTCATCACCATCGAGACCTCGCGCTCGAACATGGAGCTGTTGGATGCCTTTGTGGACTTCAACTATCCAAACGAGATTGGCCCCGGCGTGTATGACATCCATTCGCCACGGGTGGCGGAGGTGCGGGAAATGGAAAACCTCATGACCAAGGCCGCCGCGCTGTTGCCGGCAGGAAACTTGTGGGTGAACCCGGATTGCGGCTTGAAAACCCGCGGCTGGCCAGAAGTCCGCACCTCCTTGGAGAACATGGTCGCCTGCGCGAGGAAGCTGCGCGAGCAAGTGGTCGTTCCTAACATTTAGTGCCATGCATCTCCTCGACCAGTTTGCCCGTGGCAAGCCCACCTTGTCCTTCGAGTTTTTCCCGCCTGCCAACGCTGTGGCGCGGGAGAAGCTGATGGAGCAGGTTGGCCTGTTAGCCGCCGTGGAGCCGGATTTCGTCAGCGTGACGTATGGCGCGGGTGGTGGGACGCGGGACCGCACCTTCGACCTTGTCACCCGCTTGCGTGATCACCGGCCGGTCCCGCACCTCACGTGCGTCGGCCACACGCGGCGGGAAATTCGCGGCATCCTGACGCGTTACGCGACGGAGGGCGTGAGCAATATCTTGGCCATGCGTGGCGATCTTCCGTTAGGCGGCGCGTCCAGCCTTGGTGATTTCCCGCATGCGGTGGACTTGGTGAAATTCGTCCGCGAGTTCTCGCGCCACAGCGATCCGCGCGGCTTCGGCATCGGCGTGGCTGGGTTTCCCGAAGGCCATCCCGCCACGCCGAACCGCATGGAGGAAATGGATCATCTTAAAGCGAAGGTGGACGCTGGCGCGGACTACATCTGCACCCAGTTGTTTTTCGACAACCATGACTTCCACGATTTCCGCGACCGCTGTGATCTAGCAGGCATCCGCGTCCCCATCATCGCCGGCATCATGCCACTCACCAGCATCGCCTCGATGAAACGTATCTCCGGACTGGCCGCTGGCGCGCGCATCCCAGCACGGTTGCAGCGCGCGCTGCAACGTGCCGGATCAGATCCTGAGGCGGTGTTTCAGGCGGGCATGCATCACGCCGCCGCGCAGTGCTCGGACCTGCTCGATCACGGCGTGGCCGGACTGCATTTCTACACGCTCAACCGCGCGGATGCTGCGCTTTCCATCATCCAGCGCATAGGCTTGGCGCCGGTTACCGTGTGATCCGTTAGGCGCGACTCGGCTCGGCGGTGATGTCGCTTTCCGCATCCTGCCAGGTCGGCGTGGCTGCGGCGGACTTGCGATGACGGCGAGGAAAGGCGAGTTCTAGCAGATAAGGGATCGCCAGCGCGCAGACCAGCCCGATGCCGAAGGACCGGAGGACCACCCAGCCAAGTGTGTCCTCCGTTTCCGGGCCGACGGCGGTGGAGGCAATCTGCGGGATGCTGTGCAGCGCGACCCAGGTGCCGGGCGAGGCCAGCTCACGATTCAGATTTTCCACGAGCGAGCGGGCTTCGAGAAGTTGCGTGTTGGCGTGGCTCCATGCGGCGCGCGCGGTGTCGACATCGAGCTGCGCGAGGGCGTCGCCGTTCGCTTCACCTCGCAGGGAAACCAAGCGTGCGAGATCTTTCTCGGCCATCGCCGCGCTGTCCTCTGCGGAAATCACGTCGCGTTCCGCGTGGGCGATGCGCTGGTGAATCGCCTTTTCCGCGAGGGATATTTCATAAGCATCCAGGGCCTTGGGAAATTCCGCCGCGACGTCGCGGGAAAGCTCGGCGGGCGTCATCACCACCTCCACCTGCATCTGACGCGTCGCCGGGATGAGGCGGATCTCGGTGGACTCGCGCAAGATCGTGGTGGCGGTTTCTTGGTCCACTCCAAGCCGCTTGGTGAGGTCCAGGCTGTCATGGATGCCTTCTAGCAGGTTGCTCGATTCCAACAACGCTGCGACATCCGCTAGAGAGCGCTGGCCGAGATACTCGAACGTGGTGCTGCTCTTGAAACGACCTGCCGAAAGGTAGAGGGTGAGCGCACCTGATAGGAAAAGGATGACCGGCAGCATCCCCAAACAAGACCGCACCGTCCACACCCAGCGGGCATAAACGCGCGAAGGGAGAAAGCGGCCCGCCAGACGATTCTTCTTTTCCATCCTTGTTTAAAGCTCTTAGCGGGAGTCCGAGTCAACCGCAGAAGTGAATCCCCGCATCCTCCTGCCCCGGCGATCTTATTTTAAAGAACAGGAACCGCGAATCCTACGAATCTAGCGAATCCTAAACATCCTACGGAATTCCGCCCTATCCCCGGCCTAATCACTCCATCGGTCCAAACGCCCTCTTCAGATTCGCTCGATTCGCCAGATTCGCGGTCAAATATCTAACTAGAATGACCTGCATCATCGCGCGCCAGCCTGTTTCAGGCGGACCACCGCTTCGTCCAGCCGCCGGCGCGTGGCGGTTAGGTCAGATTCCAGGTGTTGAATGCGCGTGTCGCGTTCGGCCAAGGCTTCTTGCCACGATTCATTCTGGCGGCGGGCGTCATCGAGGTTGGCGCGCAGGCCGGATTTGGCGATCTTGGCGGCATCCAGTTGGCGGGTGGCTTCGAGCGATTCGCGCAGCACGGTGATGTCGCGTTCCAGGTCGAGCGCGCGCTTGTTTTCGCTGGCGGCAAACTCCTTGGCCATGGCGATTTCCACGCGCAGTTTCCCCGCTTCCGCATCCGCGCGGGTTTCCTTGGCCCATTGGGAAAACACCACAGCGGCCAGCATCAGGCAGCCAATGGCATTGAGCATGGGAAGCGAGCGGGGATTCACGGCAGTTGGAAGGCGATGGGACGGATGAGCGACATTGTGTCGCCCGGTGGAAATTTCCAGCTCCGCACCGTGCGCAGCGCTTCGCGATCCAGCAACGGCCATCTCGACGAGGTGTAAACCTTGGCGTCGCGGACATCGCCCGCATCATCCACCGTGAACTGGACGACCACGGTGCCCGCCTGGCCCGCACGGCGGGACTCGGTCGGGTAGGATGGGCCAGGCGTGTGGCCCGCAGCGAGGCGCGCGGCGACGGCATTTCCCGGATCGAGCCGACGCACCGGGGCCACCGGGCGCGGGATTTCTGGCAACGCCGCCAGCCGAGTGCGGGCGGGCAAGGGGGGTGGGGTGGGCAGTGGCGTGGGCGCGGGTTCTTCTTGGGCATCCGCCCCCTTGTCCTCGCCATCCCGGGCGGCGGTCGCATCGCCCAAGGTGAAATCATCGCCGAGCTCCGTCGCGTTTTCCGCCGCAGTGCCGGGGAGGACCATCGGTCGTGAAGAAGGTACGCCAATCGCGATGGCGGCAAACCCGCACACGCTCAGCCATGCGGCGAGGGTGACGATGTTGAGCGCGTGGAGCTGGGGGTCCTTCATCGGCAGGACCGCACGCTAACGAAACGGCCCGGGCCATGACAAGCCGCAGCGCACGAACCCGCCTTCGTCCTCAGCATTCGATGCTGGCTGTTCCAAAAGATGGAACCGCAAAGTCCGCGAAGGAGCCGCAAAGACATGCCACCCTTTCGGCGTACCCCTTAGGCCTTCCGGCGTACAGGTTAAGCCTTCCGGCGTACAGGTTAAGCCTTCCGGCGTACAGGTTAAGCCTTCCGGCGTA
>JAZKEG010000019.1:76852-81460 GCA_040387215.1 Verrucomicrobiota bacterium
CAGGTTAAGCCTTCCTCACCCCGGTCCGGGGAACTGGCCCGAGGAAATGAGCGACTCGCCGCAAAGAACGCAGAGATCGCAAAGCCCTGCATTGTTCAGATCTGAACCTTCGCGATCTCTGCGTTCCTTGCGGTTAAAACCCCGAAGTCATCGCAAGGAGGGGATTCTTGGTGGAACAGACCTTGCAATCTCCCATCACCCCACGGCCACCGCGTCCAGCGGGCTTCTCACGCCACGGTCATTCCCGATCTCCGCCGCATGCGCGTAGATCTCCGTCGTCTTCACATCCGCGTGGCCCAACAGATCCTGCAACGTGCGGATATCTGTCCCGCCGCGCAACAGGTCCGTGGCAAAACTATGCCGCAGGGCGTGGGTCGTCACCCGTTTCGCGATGCCCGCCTCCCTCGCCGCCCGGCTCAGCGCCTCACCATACGTCTTCGGATGTAGATGATGCCTTCGGAGCATCCTGCTTTCGGGATCCATCGATAGATGATCCGAGGCAAACAGCCACATCCATTCCCACCGCAGTCCCGCCTTCGGCATCTTTCTGGCCAAGGCCCCCGGCAGCGCCACGCCCGCGACTCCCTCCGTCCTATCTTGTTCCCAAAACTCCCGCGATCGTGCGATCTCACCTCGCAGCGCGTCTTTCAAGGCGTTGGGCACCATCGTGATTCGGTCCTTGTCTCCCTTCCCCGCGCGAATGGTCACCACGCCGCGCTCCAGGTCCACGTCCTTGATCCTCAGGCTCACCAGCTCCTTCAGCCGCAATCCCGCGCCATACTGCAACAGCGCCGGAGTCTGGTAACGGGCCTCAAGCTTGGCAATCAAGCCCAGCAACTCCGACTTCGTCAGGATCACCGGCTGCCGTTGCCCCGTCTTGCGCATTTTCACCTGCAAGTCGAGTTCTTGGCGGCCGCAAACATCTCGGTAAAAAAATGCCAATGCGTTGAGCGCCTGCTTCTGCGTGGCAAAGGCCACCTTCTCCTTATCCACCAAGATGGAGAGCCATTCCCGCGCCACCGCCTCATCCATCACCCGTTGCGCACTGCCCGCAAACACTCCGAACCTCACCAACCATCCAGCATACGTTTGGCGCGTTTTCAGTGCCAGTCCACGCCGTGCCCCCGTCTGGTGCACCGCATCCCTGAGCCGCTCCGGCACGCTTCTCGCATCACCACCCGCTCTTTGACAAATCTCCAACCAGCCGAGGAACCACCGTATCGCCTCCTCCCATTGCCTCAGTTGCCACTCCGGCCTCACCTTCTCCAAGGCGACCTCACGCCACCACCGCCGCGCTGCCTCACGGCCTGCCACCAGATCCCGCCGTTGCCTCCAATCCTCCATCCAGCCCAGCACATAGCCATACGCATCGATCTCCCGCTTGCTCAAATCTCGGGCCATCGCCAGATCTTCGCGCCAATCAAAGCGCTGCTTACGGCTGACTGCGGCATCACCGGTATCTTTCATTTGAACACTGTTTGTCCGAACTTTCTTCACGCCAAGAAAAAACTAATTTCTTCGTTTGCGTTGATCTCTTCATGTTCCAAGAATCCCCCAAAGCCGAAACTCGATATTGATTAGGACTGTTCTGCGAGCCTCTTGCCCATCCGAGAAATCAACCCATCCAAGCCAAATCCCCAATCGCTTGAAAACCAGCCCCCAAAAATCAAATTTCTTCCCGCTTGCCGGAGCTAACGAAATTTCTATCCTCCCGAGCTGAACCAATACACTGTTAGCCAAATGAATATCCGCGTTCGAACACTAGCAATCAATCCCTGCGGCTGCGGATTTGAGGGCTCGATTCGAATGCAGTTGGTAGATTTCGGCATCGAGATTTCATGCAGCTATATCGGCATGAATGATGAAGTAATTTCGGAGGCCTACAAGGTTGGCTCGATAACGAATGCACCTGTGTTTTTGGCGTTCGGGGCGATTAAGAGAACCACGAAGCGCACACCTTCACTGTCACCGATGGTTGTTGGTCAATTCGTGGGTTGGACGATGATTGAGGGAGACTCCTATGGGGTAGTCGACGCCCTAATGCCGATTCCCGTAGATAATGAGCTAGGTGACCCAATTCTCTACTTCAATCCAGGAGACTGGGTGGAGTGCTCCGGTGAACTGACGCTCTCACACAAAAATGAGAATGGCTAACAAGACGCTCCATCCAACGGCGGATAACGCTCTTCTTTGAATTCGAGCTTCCATCCCCGCCGTGGATGAGCTAGACGTTAGCCAGAGAATGAAGAGGCACCGAAAGATCAAAATTGCTCTAGGAATCGTCGTTTTCATTCTCGCTTGGCGAGCATGGCCGATGATCGGGATATTCACCCGTAGCAATCTCGACGTTTCGGATGACTTCCGTTTGCTTGAGGGTGTAGCGCCGCCTAGCACAGGATCCGTGGTGTCATTCGATGGATTTTCCCACCCTGGTTGGGATCCAGAACGCCTGTGCTTTGAGATCCTGTTGAAACCTCGGAGGATTTTCCATGGTCATGCGTTTTCCCACTCTGCAACTGAGACCAGCACGGTAATCAAGATTGCAGCCCTGCTCTCGGATCACACGTCGTTTGAGCCATGGCTCGGCGAGAAGGGATGCGGCGGATTTCATGCCGACCGTTACTTTCGATGGACGGAGGATTATCAGACCTGGGAGGTTTTGCTTTGCATGGGCTGCCATGAAGCGCTGTTATTTCACAGCGGGCAATCCCTGCGTTGCGACATCTCTCGTGAGGCAGCAAAAGCGATTCAAACCCTCGAAAATGAAGAAGGCTAACAAGTCGTGAGTGGCAACGGCGGATAACGTCTCTCGTTCGCTTCGCTCTGTGAGTCCTGTGCCGCCGTGCCACCACATCTAACGTTCGCTAGAAACCAAGCTCGAAGCAATCTCGACAAATTATGAAGATATCTCATACGATTGTGGCGCTTTTGGCCGCGTGTTTGGCGTCGTGTGCATCTATCAAGCAGAACTCCGCTATTGAACCTGCTATGGAGTGTGAAGTCCACGGGTGCAAGATGGAGCACGTAGTGCTGAAGCTTGACGAATATGCTGGTCGCAGGATGCCAAATGACTTTTACACCGCCCGTGGCAGTATTTTTCCGCATTCGGGAACTGAGTTTCCACTTTGCACATTTTATCCGAATCGGGACATGACCTGGCGATGTCCCGAGTGCGCGCGATTGGGCAGAATCTGGTGCAGAAAGCACCTTCGAAGCCAGCCATTCTTATGATCGTGCTGCGGGTCGCTAAATCAAGAAAGCGAACAAGGCGTGAGATGCAACCGGCGACAACTTCTCTTGTTGAATTCGGGCTCGCCACCGCCGGTGCATCCACTCTAACGTTAGGCAAGAAATTTGCACCCAAGATGAATCGATTCGGACAATTCTCGCTAGGTTGGTGCGTCGGAATAACATTTCTCCACGCAGCGGTGACCCTGGCACTTGCACTCCTGTTATTCGTGGGCGGAATGGGGAGCTTCACGTATGGACCTGGAGCGGGCTTTTACGTGACCAAAGCAGTGATGTGGATATGGAGTCCGTTCGCCATGGCAGCGGACAACGTTAACGACGGAATCGGAATCGCGCTTCTATGGTCGCTGTTTGTCGGAGTTCTCGCAGGCTTCGTAGTTCCTTTATTTATCAAGCCGAAGACACAGAAGCCATTGCCACCCGGCGCTAATCCAGACCTAGTCGGCACGCCTTGGGAGCAAAAGACTCCGGTGAGGTTTGAGACGCTGCGAGAGGCCGAAGACAAGCGAAAAGAAAAAGAAGCCTAACAAGCCGGCGCATACGACGGCGGGCAACGCGCCTGTTTGAATTCGAGCTTCCCACTCCGCCGCGTATGGCCTAGACGTTGTGCAAGAAATGAAATGCAAGAAGACCTCTTACAAGTTCGCTCACTCGGTGTGAACTTCTACGTCTTGCGTGATTCGAAAGGACTCTACCTCCTCGACGGTGGATTCATCGGAGGTCGCCACATTTTGCGGCGCGCATTGATGAAGAGAGGATGGGATAGCGAGCGCATCGTCGGGATCATCGTTACGCATGGCCACCTCGATCACATCCTGAATGTTGGAAGGATTGCAGAGGAGACCGGAGCGTGGATTGCAGCCCCACGACAAGACGCATCGCACTACGAGGGTTGTCCCTCGTATCACGGCGCAGCGAGGATTACCGGATGGCTTGAGGGGATAGGACGGCCACTCCTTGGATTTCGGAAGTTCACTCCCACCCGCCTCCTCGACGACGGTGACTTTCTGGACGTTTGGCATGGCCTTACAGTTATTCACCTCCCTGGACACACGGCAGGGCATTCAGGATTCTATTGCGAGCGCCTCAAGTTGCTCTTCTGTTCGGACTTGTTTGCGAGCTACGGATGTCTCTCTCATTTGCCGCCCTCGATTTTCAACAGCTCTGGGGCAGACATCCCCAACAGTGTGGCTACTGCCCTTCAGCTTGATTTGGTCGGCATCCTGCCCAATCATTGTGATCGTTCATCGCCTGAGATTCATCTTCGGCGACTCGTGGCAATCAACCGCAGAATCCAAGAAGCACAATCGGGTCCCCGGGAGTGATTAGCTCCCGGGTCCCACACCACCCTGCGTACGG
>JAZKEG010000020.1:0-101606 GCA_040387215.1 Verrucomicrobiota bacterium
GGTATGACAACGAGTGGGGCTACTCCAACCGCGTCATCGACCTCCTCACCGACGTGGTGAAGAAGGGCATCTGATTTTCAGGGTTTCTGAAATCCATCTAACGAAAACGGCGGTCCGCAAGGCCCGCCGTTTTTTTGTTTTTGGTGTGTCGATGTCCGTCGGTGAGTGGGATCGTTGCTGGAATGACTCACGCTTTCATTTTGGGAAATAGCGAACTCCGGGCAGTCCTTGAAAATCGACGTCCTGCGTCCAGAGGGTGGCATTCTGGTTTTGAGCGGTGGCGTAGATCAGGGCGTCCGCCATCGCCAGCTTGTGGCGGGTTCCTAACGTGGCGGCGAGGGTGGCAATTTCGGGCGTCACGGGGGTGATGCGGTGTTGATGGAGGAATGCAACAAGCTCTTCGGTCGCGATTTCTCCTGCAACCCGGAGGGTGTAGCGGGCGATTTCGTAAAGGCTGATGGTGGAAACGATGATCGCAGAAGGGGAGGAAAGCGCTTGGGCGAATGCCTTGGCGTTGGCACCGTCGTGGGTGATTTCGATCCAAGCGGAACTATCGAGGCAGATGGGCGTCATGGCAGGGGGCGATCGGTTTTTTCCCGTTCGAATTCGAGGTGCGCCTTGTCCTTGAGAAATCCGATGAGCTGTTCCGGAGTGAGGATGGGTCTGAGTTCGATATGGCCGTCCTTTTCGATGACGCTGAGTTTTTGCCCCGGCTTCAGATCCAGCGCGCGGCGGATTTCCTTAGGGATGACGACTTGGTATTTGGGAGATAAAAGTGAAGTTGTCATACGAAAAAGTAAAATGGGTTACGAAACTGAAAAGGCAATCCATTTCTAGATTGGGAAGATTTTTAAGGTGGGGTATCAAAAATTCTGAAACGCAGGCTCACTCCGCTCATGGTAGAGGCAGTGCCGAACTCCCAATCTTCGTCCTTTGTTCAGAAGGGGTCATCGCGGAGAGTTTTTTCTTCACGGGTTATGCCGAGCGGCACGGCTTTCGCCTTGCGGGATGGGGCTGAATCGCCAGCATTTCCAGCGTGACGCCCGAACTTGAAACCCTGTTTTCCTTCCTGCGCTTTCCCAGCGTTTCCACCGATTCCAAGCATGCTGGGGACGTCAGGGCTTGCGCGGAATGGCTGGTTTCGAAGCTCGCTGCGATGGGCTTGACCACGGAACTTCACGACACGCCGGGTCACCCGGTGGTAGTTGCGAGAAATGCCCATGTTGCGGGTCGTCGCACCGTCATGATCTACGGTCATTACGACGTCCAGCCCGTCGATCCGCTATCGCTCTGGACGAGCGATCCGTTCGATCCGGTGATCCGCGAGGGCAGGATCTGGGCGCGCGGTGCCACCGACAACAAGGGGCAGATGATGGCCCATGTTCTCGGCGTGGAGAAAACGTTGCGCGAAAACCAAGAGCTGCCGGTCAACCTGATCTTCCTGTTCGAGGGCGAGGAGGAAATCGGCAGCCCCAACCTTGCGTCTTTTCTGCTCCACCATTGCGATGAGTTGAAGAACGACGTCATCGCCATTTCCGACACTGGCATGGTCGCTCCTGGCGTGCCGACGCTTGGCTACGGTCTGCGTGGCATTACGTGCTGCGAAGTCATCCTGCGCGGTCCGAAAGGCGACCTGCATTCCGGCCTTTTTGGCGGCGCGGTGGCTAATCCGGCGGCGGCCATGGCCCGTCTTGTTTCCAGCCTGCATGCGCTCGATGGCAGTGTTAGTATCGACGGATTCTACGATCAAGTGCGTCCGTTGGAAGCATGGGAACGCGAGATGTGGGCCAAGGTGCCTGGCGTTTCTGACGCCGATTTTCTCGCCGTCACCGGTTCGCCCGGCCTTTTCGGCGAACCCGGCTACAGCTCCGCTGAACGCACCTGGGCGCGGCCGACCGCTGAGGTCAATGGCATCGGCGGCGGCTACCAAGGCGAAGGCTCGAAGACGGTGTTGCCCGCCGAGGCCTTCGCCAAACTATCCTTCCGCCTCGTCCCTGACCAGAGCCCGAAGGAGATCATGGAAAGGGTTGTCAGCCATTTGGAATGGCATTGCCCGCCCGGTGTCGAGATCGAGGTGATACCCGGTCACGACGGCAAACCCTACGTTGCCGACCCGCATTCGAAGTTCGGCCTCGCCGCGCAAGCCGCATTGCGTGCCTCGTTCGGTGCCGAGCCGGTGCTCATTCGCGAGGGCGGCAGCATTCCCATCGTGCAAACGTTCCGCGACATCCTCGGCTCCGACACCCTATTGCTGGGCCTCGCCCTAGCAGATGCTCAAATCCACGCGCCTAACGAAAACTTCCCGGTCGAGAATTTCGAGGCCGGAATTCGGATGAACCAAGCGCTGCTCAAGGAATTGGCGCTTTAAAATAGGCCCCATAGGACTCATACGACCTATTCTTCACTCATGTCAGATCCATCTCCCAAGCTCGACTTCATCCGTGAAATCATCGCCGATGACCTCGCCACCGGCAAGCACGCCACCACCATCACTCGTTTTCCACCAGAGCCTAACGGCTATCTGCATATCGGCCATGCCAAGTCGATTTGCCTGAACTTCGGCGTTGCCCGCGAGAACGCTGCGAGCGGCGCAAAATGTCATCTCCGTTTCGATGATACGAATCCAGAAAAGGAGGAGACCGAGTATGTGGAAAGCATCAAGGCGGACGTGCAATGGCTGGGCTTCGATTGGGGCAGCGACCTTTACTTCGCCAGCAATTATTTCGAATTCTTCTACGACTGCGCGGTGCATCTGATCCGCCAGGGACTGGCTTACGTTGAACAACAATCGGCTGAGGAAATGCGGTTGAATCGTGGCAATCTGACCACTCCCGGCACGCCGTCGCCCTTCCGTGACAGGCCGTTGGAGGAGAACTTGGAACTTTTCGCGAAGATGAGGGCTGGGGACTTCAAGGAAGGCGAATGCGTCCTCCGCGCAAAGATCGACCTTGCGTCGCCCAACATGAACCTGCGCGATCCGGTTTTGTATCGGATCATGCACGCCCATCACCACAACACCGGCGATGCCTGGCATATCTATCCGATGTATGACTTCGCCCATCCGTTGGAGGACGCGCTGGAACACATCACCCATTCGCTCTGCACCTTGGAGTTCGAAAACCATAGGCCGCTTTACGATTGGGTTATCAATCACTGCCCGGTGCCATCCAAGCCGCGCCAGATCGAGTTTGCTCGTCTGAATCTAACTTACACGGTGATGAGCAAGCGCAAGCTGCTGCAACTCGTGCAGGAAGGGCGCGTCGGCGGTTGGGATGATCCCCGTTTGCCAACCCTCTCAGGCATGCGTCGCCGTGGCTATCCGCCGGAAGCGATCGTTCATTTTTGCAAACGTGTTGGCATCACCAAGTTCAACGGCACCACCGATGTGGCGCTGCTGGAATTCGACATCCGCGATCATTTGAACGCTTCCGCGCCGCGCCGCATGGCCGTGCTCGATCCGGTTAAAGTCGTGCTCGAAAATTGGTCGGCCGAGCCGTTGAGCCACGTCGAGGTGGCGAACCACCCGCAGGATGTGAGTTTGGGGGAGCGACGCATTCCAATTTCTAACGAAGTCTGGATCGAACGTGAGGACTTCATGGAGGAGCCGGAGAAGAAGTTTTTCCGGCTCGGGCCGGACCGCTACGTCCGTCTGAAAGGCGGCCACATCATCCGCTGCACGGGATTTGAAAAGGATGCTGACGGCAACATTTCGCTGATCCGTGCGGAAATCCTACCGGGCACGGTTGGCGCGGATTCGCCGGAAGGAGTCGTCTGCAAGGCGGCCATCCACTGGGCCGATGCCGCCACCGCCATCGAGGCTGAGGTGCGTATCTACGATCGCTTGTTCACCGTTGAGGATCCCGACGGCGTTGAGGAAGGATTCCTGTCCGTCATCAATCCGGATTCGTTGAAAGTTCTAACTGCCCGCGTCGAGCCGTCTCTAGCCGATGTTGAGCCTGGCTTCTCGTGCCAGTTCGATCGAGTCGGCTACTTTGTTGCCGATGCGCTCGACCATCAGCCGGGGAGCAAGCCTGTTTTCAATCGCACCGTGGCGCTCAAGGATTCGTGGGTGAAAAAGGGCGGTCGCTGAGGATGGGAACAGCCCTTGCGCGGCGCATGCTTTGCGCGAGCATCCCGGACGCATGAGGATTCACACACTTGCCCAAGAACAACGCCTGCCTATCAGCCGTGCTGAGGCGTGGGAATTCTTCTCCACGCCGCGCAACCTGGACCAAATTACACCGCCGGACATCGGTTTCGAGATCGTCAACCAACCCGGCGAAGCGATGTATGAAGGGCAGGTGATTTCCTATCGCATTGGCATCCTGCCGTTGGTCCGCGTGACTTGGGTGACTGAAATCAAATGCGTGGACGAGGGCGTTTCGTTCATCGATGAACAACGCTTCGGTCCCTACAAGTTTTGGCATCATCGGCACAGTTTCGAGGAAATTCCCGGCGGTGTGCTGATGCGAGATCTCGTCCACTACGGTTTGGGATTCGGCCCCTTTGGTGAGATCGCCCACGCGCTGTTCGTGAGAAGAAAACTCGAGAGCATCTTTCAGTTCCGCACTCGCATCCTCGAAGAACGATTCGGGCGTATGTGAAAAACGGTTAGGCTGGCCCAGCCCTCATTTGGCGGGAACGCGGAACTTGGCGGTGGTGAAGCCAGGAGCTTCAGCACTGAATTCCCAAGCTCCACCTTCGCCGGCATTGGCAGGCTTCGCAGTGAGGGATAGATCTCCATTCAACGCACCCTTCTTTTCGCTGACCCCTTCGGATAGAGCGAGGATGGCCTGCAAAATCTTCTCGGTATCGGCGTCCGATACGGCGGTTTGCGGTGGCATCGGAATCTCGCCCCACACGCCATTTCCGCCGCTCTTCAGCTTGGCTTTGAGGTGGGCGATGGCGTCGGGGTGGTCGCGGTACTTGAGCGAGACATCGAGGTAGGCTGGGCCAACCGAAGTGACATCCACCTGATGGCAGGCGAGGCATTGGTTCGATGTGACGAGCGAATTGATCTCCTGCGAAAACTGCGGCCCGCCAGCGTCGTGGCCCGTCTCCGGGATGTAGCGGGAGCGAACGCTGGCTTGTGCGGCATCGACCGGTGTGGCCGAGCGGATTTCAAATTTCACCGATTCGCCGGGTGCGAGTTCGGCGGGATTGCCGACGAGCTTGAGTTCGAGTTCAGGTTCGGCTTTTTCTTGAATGAGCGGGATGCGAGCGGCGCGGTTCGGGCTTTTTCCGTCGGACGCGACGGCGCGAATCTCGGATCCTTCGCCCGCTGGAACGGTGATGGTGATGCCGCTGCCGAGCTTCTTCTCGGTGACTCCGGTGGTGAGCCACCAGGTGACGGTGAGCTTGTCGCCATCCGCGTCGGTGGCGGATTTCACCCTGAAGGTGCGATCCAGGCCCGCGACCGCTTCGATGGTGATCTCAGGGGAGTGGTTGGATTGCTCGGGCAGAACGTGGTTGAGGAAACCGTTTTTGTTGAACCACCATTCGGAGCCGTAATCGAGCAGCCAGATCGATCCGTCGGCAGCCATTTCCAGATCCATCGGGTGGCGGTTGCCCTCGTCGAGGACTTCGAGTTTTTCGAGTTTCTCGTCCTTGCCGAGTTTGGCTTTCCAAATTTTGCCGCGCACCCAGTCGTAGGTGAGGAGCGATGCGTCGTCTTCCTTGGGCAGGAGGTTGTATTTTCTAGCAGGATCGTAATGGAAGACGGGGCCAGCCATCGCATTGCGACCGCCTTTGCCCATCACGGGGAACTCCTTGCTGTCGCCGTAGGGATACCAGATGAAAGCGGGTTGTGCGGGTGGAAGATCGACCAAACCACTGTTGCGGCTGCCGGTGTTTTTCGGCGTGGCGGGATCGGTCATGCGACCGGGCTTGCCGGTGGCGAAATCGACGATGGCGTAGGGCTTGTTGTCCGCGATGACGAATGGCCAACCGAAGTTTCCTGCGGCTTGTGCTTGGTTAACTTCATCGTGGCCAGCGGGTCCCTTTTCGCTGGGATCTGCGGCATCGGGGCCGACCTCGCCCCAGTAAAGCGTGCTGCTTTTCGGATCGATGGAGATGCGGAATGGATTGCGGCAACCCATGACGAAAATTTCGGGACGGGTTTTGTCGGTTTTAGGAAACAAATTGCCGGCAGGGATTTCGTAGCCCGTTTCGGTTGGCCGGATGCGCAGGATCTTGCCGCGCAGGTCGTTGGTGTTGCCAGAACTGCGCTGGGCGTCCCATGGCGTGCGCTCGGCTCGGTCGTCGATGGGGGCTGAGCCGTCGCTGGCAAAGGGGTTGGTGTTGTCGCCGACGCTCAAGTAGAGCAAGCCATCCGGACCAAACTGCACCGAGCCGCCGTGATGGCAGATGCGGTCGTGCCGCTCGGATGGGATGTCGATGAGTTTCAGCTCGCTGGTGAGATCGAGCGTGCCGTCCTTGATTTCAAACCGCGACAGCCGGTCGATGAGCTGATCCGGCACCGAGTAGAACAGATAGACACGGCTGTTTTTGGCGAAATTCGGATCGAGCGCGATGCCTTGGAGGCCATCTTCGACCGCTGTGTCGCTTTTCGGATTGGAGGAGCGAAGTGCGGAAACGGGAACGTCGCCAATCTGGAAAACCCCACCGGTGGAGGGACGGATGCGAAAAATGCGGCCTTCGCGCTCGACCAGATAGACGTCGCCATCCGGGGCCGGGGCGATGGACATCGGATCGTGAAACCCCTCGGCGACTTTTTGCTGCCGCAGCGTGGCTGCGGTGGCGGCACTGACGAGGGCGAGAGAGAGGGGCAGCAGGAAGCGCATGGTAGGGGCCCAGGGTTTTCTTTGTCGCATGGCGGCGTTTCTATCGATAGGCAGCGGCGATCAATCCATGGAAAAGAGATCCCCAGTTGGAGAGGTTTTCTTTTCGACAGGCGCAGCCTCGGCCAGCGCGGGTTCTGGAGTCGGTTCTAGGGTTGGCTCTGGAGTCGGTTCAGGAACGCTCGCTTCAACGACAGGAGCAGGTTCTGGATTCGCTTCTTGGGATTCGAGAGCGCGTTGCTTGTTCTGTTCGACGAGGCGGAGGACTTCCGCCTTGGCGGCGGTGATGCGGTCCGAGTCACCGACTGGGCCAATTTTACGAGCGGCGGGAGCGGCGATGGTGGCACCGTTCTTGACGGCATCGGCAAGGCGAGCCTCGGCTTTTTCGAGTGATTCGAGCGCCGCGGCTTCGCGCTTGCGGAGTTCGCCGGCGAAGCGAGTGCTGGTGGCGACCGATTCGCGCAGGCGCTCAATCTCAGCGTTGAGGTCGGCTGAGTCGTCGGGCCGATTTTGCAGCAAGGTCAGTTGTTCGCGGGTTTTCGAGAGTTCATTTTCCAAGGCGAACTTGCGGTCCTTCTGCGCCTTGTCGTTCTCGTTGGCGCGCGCGTTGAGGGCCTTGTTGGTTTCTTGGAGCTTTTTCAGATCGGCTTCCAGCGCGGAGGCGCGGCGGGATTCGGTTTCTAACGAGCTGCGAGTCGATTGGATTTCGGCGTTGGCGGCATCGAGTTCTTCCTTGGAAACGGAGGAGGCTTTGAGCTGATCGAACTCGGCTTTCAGCGCCTTGTGAGACGCTTTTGCCTTATCGAGCGAGGTTTCGAGGTTCTTGGCACGCTCGAGACCTTGGTTTTTGGGGGCGGCCACCGGTTTGGTGTCCTTGGCGGGAGCGGGCTTGGTGCTGAGACCGCGCAGTGACCAGCCGATGAACCCAAAGATGGCGGCGAGAATGGCGAGTTGCGGTAGGACCTTGGAAAGGTTGGTGAGGATTTCTGACATGGTCGGATTCGGGGTGGGTGAAGTCGGCGCGAACTATCGCGGGATGGTCGGGATGGTCAACTTCATTGCCTTGCGGATTTCAGGCGTCATGCTGATGCCGTGATTCGTTTCCTCGGACGCGCGGCGCTGGATTTTCTCACCTATCTGGGAGAGATCGGGCAACTGGTCGCGTCGATTTGGGATTCGCTGCGGCATGGCAAGATCCGCTTCCGCATGGTGCTGGAGCAAATCGTGGAAACTGGGTTCCGCTCGCAGCTGGTGGTCATCGTGACTGGGGCGTTCACCGGCGCGGTGCTCGCGGCGCAAGCGCTCTATCAGTTTAAACCGTTGGGCATGGAAACCGGCGGTGGCGCGCTGGTCAGCGTGGCGATGTTGCGCGAGCTGGGGCCGACGGTCACCGCGATCATGCTGGCTGGGCGAGTTGGCGCGGCGATGGCGGCGGAAATCGGCACGATGCGGGTGACCGAGCAGGTTGACGCGCTGCGGTCGATGGACGTGCACCCGACTGACTACCTGGTGACGCCGCGCTTTTTGGCGATGCTGCTGGCGATGCCTTTGCTCATCGCGGAGTCCGCCGCGTTCGGCATCCTCGCGTCGCTGGTCGTCGGGACCGGCGCGTTCAACGTCAACGGTGCCTACTGGCTGGACCAGATGAACAAATACACGGATGGCTCGGACGTTTGCATCGCGATGATCAAGGGCGGCGTATTCGGCGTGCTGATCGTGACGATTTCCTGCCACCAAGGGCTCAAGGCGGACCAAGGCGCGGTCGGCGTGGGACGCGGCACGACGCGAGCGATGGTCTATTCCTCGCTGGCCATCCTGATCGTGAACTTTTTCCTCACGATAGGGCTGACGATGTTTTTCCCGGTGTGAGCGGGAGGTTGTGGGCGGAATGAATTTCGCGCTCCGGCGAATCAGATCGTGTATTCCACGCCAGGCTCGGGGACGATGACCTCGGCTTTTGGCAGGCGGGTTTTGATTTCCTGGCGGAACCACGCGACCGCACCGTCATCGCCGTGGACGAGGAAGACCTTTTTCGGGCTGACCTTGACGATGTAGTCGGCGATGGCATCGCGGGTGGAGTGGCCGCTGAAGTCGAAGATGCGGACTTCGCAGTTGAGCGGCACCGGCGGGTGCGCGGCATCGAGGACGATGGAATCACCGGTCTTGGCGGCGCGGATTTTTCCGCCTGGGGTTTCCGGATCGGCGTAGCCGACGAAGAACAGGCCGTGCTTCGGGTTTTCCAAAACCCCTTGGCGGGCGAAGTTGTTGGAAACGGTTTTTTCCGACATCATGCCGCTCGAAAGGGCATAGATGCAGCCGGGGTGGAAGGGGATGGGCGTCTTCCGCTTGCGGTTGCCGGACTCAAGTTCCATGTCCTTGAGGAAACGGAAATTCGGCAAGTGGCGGCGCGACGAGCTGCTGAAGCGGTCGTAAACTTGAGTCATTTTCGTGCTCAGGCCGCCGATGTAAACAGGTGTGCGTTTTGGGATGAGGCCTTCCGCTTTGAAGCGATGCAACATGCCTAACACCTCCTGCGTCTTGCCCATGGCGAAGACCGGGATGAGCACGGAACCTTTGCGCTCGAGGACTGCCTTGATGGCCTCGGCGAGGGCGTCTTCTTCTTTTTGACGATCGTATTCCGGGTCGCGGGCCTGCTCGCCGCGGGTGGTTTCCACGATGAGCGCATCGACTTTTTCCTCGGGAAACAGGGCACCCTTCTGGAGCGTGCTGTGCTCGAAATTGACATCACCGGTGTAGAACAGGCGCTTGCCCTCGGCCTCGATGGTCACGCCGACGGAGCCAAGGATGTGGCCCGCGTCGTGGAAGGTGCCGCGGAAAACTCCGTGGGGATCCATGTTGAAAGGGCGCTCGATGCCGCGGACTTCGAAGGATTCCTCGATCTCGTCGAGCTCGCGGTGGTCGAAGAGCGGGTATTCGGCGATGCCATGCTCGATGCGTTTCGCCTGCATGACGTTGACCGAGTTGTGCAGCATGGCGGTGGCGAGTTCAGCCGTTTCTGCGGAGAGGAAGACTTTCGCTTGCGGCTGGCCTTGGAGGAAGACGGGCAAGGTCCCGACGTGGTCGAGGTGCGAGTGGGTGATGACGATGGAGTCGGAGCTGTGGCCGTCGAGAAACTCGTAATGCGGAATGGCCTCAAGGCCTTCGTGCTTCGGGTGCATTCCGGCGTCCAACACGACCTCGGCTTTTCCGGATTTCAGCACATACGAATTCGCGCCGATACCGGCGTGGCGACAGAGACTTTTGAAGATCATGATGGGGCCGTGAGGCAGGCGGACCATGGGGGGAGGTCCAAGTTCTGTCAACCCGCCCGCTTGACGGGGATTTGTGGAAAATCCACGGTCGCCGCCTTGTCCACTCATTTCCAACTCGCCGTGGTCGGCGGCGGCCCTGCCGGGCTGCGCGCCGCCGAGGTCGCCGCCGCTGCCGGCCTGCGGGTCACGTTGTTCGACGGTAAGCCGTCGGTGGGGCGGAAATTTCTCGTCGCGGGCAAGGGCGGGCTGAACCTGACGCACGGCGAGGCGATCGCACGATTCGTCACGCGTTATGCGGGACCAGATGTGCCGCCGGAAACTTGGGGCAAGTTGATCGACGGATTTGGACCGGCGGAGTTGCGCGCTTGGGCGGCGGGGCTGGGCGTGGAAACGTTCCAGGCGACCAGCGGGCGAGTTTATCCCACAGCGCTCAAGGCTGCGCCTTTGCTACGGCGCTGGATTGAGCGGTTGCGGGATCTTGGCGTGACCCTTCGCATGAAGCGTCGCTTGGTGTCGCTGGAGCCGGGAAATCCATGGCGGCTCGGCTTTGCCGATGGCAGTTCGGAGACGGCGGATGCGGTGATTCTTGCGCTCGGCGGCGGGTCGTGGCCACAGACGGGCTCCGACGGCGCATGGGGGGAAATTTTTCAAAACCTCGGCATCAACACACGTCCATTGGCGGCGGCGAACTGCGGTTGGGAACACCCATGGTCGCCCGAAGTGATCGCCGTGGCGGAAGGGCAGCCGTTGAAAAACATCCAGGTCCGGGCGGGGGATGAGGTGGCGATCGGAGAGCTGATGGTCACTCGCTACGGACTGGAAGGCGGTGCGATTTACCAACTTGGCGCAGCGCTGCGGGCGATGGCAGAACCCACCGTGGCCATCGATTTCAAGCCCACTTTCAGCACCGAGCAATTGGTGCGGAAGATGGAGTCGGTGAAACGGGATTTCCTAGCCGAAGCGAAGACGCGTTGGAAACTCAGCGAGGCGGCCGTCGCCATCCTTTCGCGGAGTGACTGGTCCGATGTCCCATCCTTGGCGGACGAGGTGAAGCATTGTGTGATCCCGCTCGGTGGTCCGCGTCCCATCGCAGAAGCGATTTCCTCTGCCGGCGGTGTCTGTTGGAACGAACTCGACGACGGCCTGATGCTGAACAAGGCTCCCGGGCTTTTCTTGGCCGGCGAGATGATAGACTGGGAGGCGCCGACGGGCGGCTATTTGATGCAAGGCTGTTTTGCGACCGGAACCAGGGCCGGTCAGTCTGCGGCGGACTGGGTGAAAGCCATCCGTTGACGGCGAGGAGGAGTAACATTCCTGCGCAACGCCCATTTCAGAGTTTCCCCGCCAGAATGACGCGCTACAAAATGGCGCATGGCAAAGGGACACGAGGTGCACCAACAGCGGTTGGCGGCGTTGCAAGCGATCGGCAAGGACTTGGCGCGGCGGGCGAAATCGAAGTGCGAAATCACCGGCGAAGCGGGCGTGCCGTTGCGGCCGTACGAAGTGCCGCCGGTGGCTGCCGAGCCGGATTTGGAGCGCACGTTGTTGCTCAGCGAGGCCTGCCACGAGATGCTTGACCACCCGAAGCGGTTGGCCGGGCGCAGTTGGCAATGCCTGACGGAAGTGGTGTGGAGCAATTTCCCGGCGCAGCAGGTGGTTGCTTGGCGCATGCTACATGAGTTGGGAAAACGCGAAGATTGGGCCCGCGAGGCGCTCGATGGGCTATTCCTGGACGAAGAGGTGGAGGCGTGGGCGAAATCTGCGCCCTTGTAAGAGCGGGTGAATGAAGGCCTAGCCGACTCGGTCGGATGGGCGCAATTTCCACGCAACCCCGGACTGCGGACGGGGTTGGTTTCCGCATGTTCAGCGCCGCAGTCGCAGAAACACCCTTTTTCCTGAAAATGGAGGCTGAACCCGCTCCTCAAATCGACGATGACCGCGAGATCGACTTCGCGCTGATGCGCCGCATCGGCGAGGGCGATCACGGCGCGTTCCGGGAGTTGGTGGAGAAGCACCAGAATGCGGTGATCGGCACGGTCGCCAAGATGCTGGGCAACGCGTCGGAGGCGGAGGACATCGCGCAACAGGCGTTTCTGCGGGTTTGGAAAAATGCCCGGCGCTATCGTCCTGACGCAAAGTTCACGACCTATCTGTTCACGATCACGCGCAACTTGGTCTTCAACGAGACGCGGCGGAAGAGTCGCAAAAAGGAAGTTTCCTCGGACGAACGGGAGGAGAATTCAAACAAGTTGGTGGAGGCCAATCCGGATCGCCAGCCTGACGCCGAGGTGTTGCAGGCGGAACTCCAAGGCGCGGTGGATGCGGCGATCGCGTCGCTGCCGGAATCCCAGCGCATGGCCGTCGTACTGCGCCGCTACGAGCAACTTTCCTACGAGGAAATCGCGGAGGTGCTGGAACTTTCGGTTTCCGCCGTGAAGAGCCTGCTTTTCCGCGCCCGAACCAACCTGCGGGAAGCGCTGGCGGGGTATTTGGAGGACGGGGAAAGGTGAGGGAAGTGCAGCGACCGGTGATCGCTGCCACGTTTAGCGCGAGAGCTGGATGGCTTCGCAGACGGCGGGGAAGATTTGGCGTTTGCGGCTGACGACACCAGGGGCGTGCAGCAGCGATTCGTCGAGCCGCTCGAAGGGCAGTTTGGAAACGACGGCGTCGTCGCCGATGGCGAGGATCATGCTGTGGTGCAGCGCGACGTCGGTGATGGCGAGCACGGCGAGGTCGTATTTCATGTGGTCGCGGAGCTCGCGCAGGGCGGTTTCCAAGGCTTCGCGGCGGCCGGCGAAACCGTGCAGGTCGCGTTCCTCGACTTGGGAAATGCTGACGTTCATGCCTTGCTCGTGGAATTCCTTGCGATCGGCGTTGAGGATTTCGTCCGGCGTGCCGCTGGCGATGAGCGAGCCGACCGCGAAGAATTCATCGGTGAATTTTTTCGGGTCCATGCCTGCCACGCCGCTGAGCCAAGTGAGCATTTCGCGATCCAGCAAGGTGGTTGTCGGCGAGGTCAGGCAGAGTGTGTCTGAGACGAGGCCGGCGCAGAGGCACATCGCGACGCTGGGCGAAGGCATCAGCCCGCGGTGGAAAAATTTCCGGCCGACCAAGGTGCAGGTCGAGCCGACGGGTTCGTTGAGGTAACGGATGGGTTCGCGGGAAACCAGATCGCCGGCGAGGCGGTGGTGGTCGATGACCTCGGTGATCTCCGCTTCTTCAACGCCGTTGACGGCTTGGGCGTATTCGTTGTGATCGACTAGGGCGAGGCGGGTGCGCGGTGGGTCGACGAGGTCGGACTTGGCGAGCACGCCAATCATCTTACCGCCGCCCGGCTCGACGACGGGGAAGAGGTCTTGATCCATCGCGGACAAGCGCTTTCTGAGGCGTGAGATTGGCTCGGCGCTGGTGACGGTGGTGAAGTCCTTTTCCATGACGTGACGCACGGTGCGGGAACAACGGATGAGGGTGGAAGCGCTGGCGGTGTCTTGGTGGCAGCGCAGGACGATGACGCCTTTCTTGGCGGCGTAGCCAAGAATTTCCGACGAAACCGTGTTTTCACCGGTGACAAGCAAGGCGCGTGCGCCGTGGTCGATGGCGGAGCGCTGCACGATGGGACGGTCACCGCAAATCACGAGGAATTTGCTGATGTTGTTCTCGCTGATGGCCTGCTTGAGGCGCTTGTCGATGGTTGATTGCGAGGACGCACCGACGAGTAGGATGAGGTCCTCCTCGTATTCCGGCGAGGGCAACATGGCACCGAGGCTTTCCGCGCTGAGCGTGTCGGCAAGTTTGGCGAGGGAAACGTGGACGGTCCGCACGCTGAGGCCCTCGGTGTCGTCAGGGAGCAACAGCTTGAGCAAGTCGAAGTAGCGCAGGATGCCGCAGAGGTTTCCTTCGTCATCCTCGACCGGGACGCAGCGGATCTCGGCGGCGAGCATGCGCTGGTAGGCGGTGAGGAAGGTGTCGGCGACGCTGACCTTGATGATTTTGCGGTGACAGATCATGCCCGCGTTGACGCGGACATCGGTGAGCAATTGCGGGGCATCGAGTCCGGCGCGTTCGAGCACCCATTTGGTGCGTTGGGAAATCTCGCCGCAGCGTGCGGCGATGGCGTTGGGTTCCTCTCCCACGGCGCGGAGCAGGGCGGCGTATCCGATGGCGGAGCAGATGGCGTCCGTGTCCGGATTTTTGTGGCCGATAACGTAGAAAGGAGGCATGGCGGGGGTGAGAAATGGAACACTCGGAACCTGTCGTCCGACGATAAGGATCAAGCGTCGGACATCAAGGTTCTTCCGGGTTTCGATGGCATGAAACAAGGACTCGCGGCGAAGGACGGCGATGGGTCAATCCGGCAGGACTGTGACCAGCGTGGGTGCGGGCGAAAAAATGCGGGTGGCGGTTTCTCGGACTTGGGCCGGGGTGAGGGCGGCATACGCGGCGGGCAGGCGGCGGTGCTGGTCTGCCGGGTGGCCGAAGAGCAGGTCGAGCGCGACGTGGCGAGCGATCGAGGCGGGCGATTGCTGCTGGATGGCGAGGCCGCTGAGCACGGTGGAGCGGACGCGATCAAACGCTTCGTCGGGGATGCCGTGGTCGGCGATTTTGCGGATCTCGGCGAGCAGTTCGCGGGTGGCGAGCTCGGCTTGGGCGGGATCGGTGGCCATGTAGTAGGTGAACAAGCCGCTGTCGTAGCCGAGGAATTGGGTGGCTCCGACCTGATAGGCGAGGCCGAGTTCTTCACGGATGCGGGTGAACAAGGGGCCGGCCATGTCCGAGGCGTATTCTTGGATCATCGCCAGCGCGTGGCGGTCCGCGCCGCTGACCGTGGTGCCGGGGAAACCGATGGTGAGCACGGCCTGTTTTTTCGGCAGGTGGCGGGTGTGGTTGCTGCCCAGGGCGAGCTGGCTGGCCGGGGCTGTCCATGTTTCGCCGACAGGCAGTGCCGCGAAATGCTTTTCGAGCAGTTGCAGAGTGACTGCGGGATCGAAATCACCGGCAAGGGTCAGCGTGATGTTGGCGGCGTTAAAATGGCGCGAGTGGTGCGCGGCGAGCGAAAGCCTATCCAGATCTGCGAGCGATGCGGGCGTGCCGAGCGGATCGAGACCGTAGCCGGTGCCGCTGAAGATGGTTTCCCTCAGGGCGCGGAATCCGGTGTGCAGCGGGTCCTGCATGGCCTCTTCCAGCGAGGCGAGCTGGCTCGCTTTTTCCCGCGCGATGGCGTCGCTCGGCAGAGACGGGGAAAGGATGACCTCGGCAAAGACATCGAGGATGGTGGCGAGGTCCGGCGCGAGTCCGGCGGCTTGGATGAGCAGCGCGTTGTTGCCGGTGTTGGCGCTGATGGAGGCACCGAGCGACTCCAGTGTGACGGCGAGTTCTTGGGCGCTGCGGGTGGTCGTGCCCTTGGTTAGGGTGGCGGCGAGCAGTTGGTTGAGGCCGTTGTTTTCCGGAATTTCCGAAGGCATGCCGCCACGGACGGCGGCTTGAAGGTGAACCAGCGGCACGCGGTGGTCCGGGATGAGTGCGATCTGCAAGCCGTTGGAAAGCGTGTGGACGAGGATTTCTCCGACGCTGCGGGCGGTTTTTGATGTGCGGGCGGGCGGTGTGGCATCCGTGGGATCGACCAGCGTGCGGGTCAGGCGTTGCTCGGTGAGGGTGGCGGCGACGCGGCGGATGTCGGCGGCGGTGACCGCTTGGATGGCGGCGAGGTAGCGGCGCGTGAAATCCAGGTCGCGCGCTTCGTGCCAATTGGACGCCAGATCGGCGGCGCGGCCAGACGCGGTGGTCAAGCTGCGGAATTGGCTGGCGGCGATTTGGCGCTGCGCCTTGGCGAGGTCGTCATCAAGCGGGCTGGAGGCAACGGCGGCGACCTCGGCGAGAATGGCCGGGATGAGTGCGTCGCGGTTTGCCGTGAGGGCATCTGCGGATACGGCGATGAGGCCTTCGCGACCGGAATTGGCCCAACAAAAGGCGGAAATTTCCAAGGCGAGTTCCTTTTCCTCACGCAGCACGCGGTGGAGGCGCGAGGAGCGTCCCCGGCCGAGGATGGCGGCTAGCACGTCGAAGGCAGGCGTGTCGGGATGATCCAGAGCGGGCATTTTCCAAGCGAGGGAAATCCGGCTTGTCGGCACGGCGAAAGTTTCGCGGGCGTGGCGTGGCCCGAGCTGCGGTGCATCGATGGCGACGAGCGGTTCACGGCCACAGCCGGGTTGGAGATCGGCGGTGAGAGTGGTGGCCATTTCCCGCGCTTGGTCGGGATCGAAATCGCCGGAAATCACGCAGAACGTGCGGTCGGTGGTGTAACGACGGCGATGGTAGGCGGTGAGATCGTCGTGGCGGATGGCGTCGAACAGATGGCGATGGCCGATGACCGGGTGGCGGCGTGGATCTTGCAGGAAGGCGGTGGAAAACAGCAGCCGTGAAGCGACGTTGTCGGGATCGTCCAAGCCCATGTCGATCTCGCGGCGGATCACGTCCTTCTCATTTTCAAACTCGGACTCGGGCAAGGTGGGACGGAAGACCAATCCCGTGAGCACCTGCATGAAGACCTCCAGCGACGTGGCCGGGCCGTCGATGTAGTAGACGGTGCGATCAAAGGTGGTGTAGGCGTTCCAATGGCCGCCGGCGGCTTGTACGGTGTCGGCGAGTGTTTCGCCGTCGTGGTCGCGGGTGCCCTTGAAGACCATGTGTTCAAGGAAATGGGAAAGGCCGGCGCCGAGGTGCTCGTCTTCGTGCATGCTGCCGGTTTCCACCCAGAACTGGGCGCTGACGACGGGGGCGGAAGGATCGGGATCGAGGATGAGGGTGAGGCCGTTGGGCAAGGTTTCAACGGTGGCGGCGGTGACGGGATATTCCATGAAGTTCGCGCTTGGAGCGGGGGACCGATGACCTATAAAGCGAGGCGATGCAACGTTGGATCGTGATCAGTGGCGTGTTGGCCTTGTTGCTAACCGGGAGTGGTGCTTTCGCCTACTGGCAACATAAGCAGAACGCGCCAGCGCCGATGTGGGTGCCGCTGGCGGTGCGCGGCGAGTTTCCCGTGGCCGAGCGCGATCAGACGATACGAGACCTCAATTCCAAACTGCATGATCCCGAGGTGTTGCGCCAAGTCGTCAAGGACACGGATTTGATCGAGAAGTGGGATGTCGGCTCCGAACGTGAGGCGATGCAGGAACTCGCTGGCCGCATTTATGTGAGAATGGGCGACATGCGTTCGGCGATGGGAACCGTGCCCGCAGTGCACATCGGGGTGACCGGGAAAGTCAGAGAAAAGGAACTTTCCGGGCAGATCGCAGTCCGGCTGATGCAGGATGTTTGGAAAATCCTCGGCGTCAATCCACCGCCCAAGGGCTGAGGGTCGGCAAGCTGCCGTTCAATCGCGGATCCACCATTCACTTTTCAGCAGGCCCCAGTCGAAGGTCTCGCGTCGGTGGCGGATGAAGCCTGCTTTGGCCATTTCCGCGTCGGGTGAAATAAGGCGATCCGCGCAGATGCCGGTGGTGCTGCGGAAAAATCGATACAGCAGAGAGACGATGGCGAGGCTGCGCCAGCGAGCGGCTCCGCTGGGCGCGATCTCGAAGTCCGCCAACAACCAGTGCGCGTTCGGCGTTGCCATGTTGCCGAGTTTTCGAACGACTTCGGCGAGCGGCTCAGGCGGGAAGCAATCGAGGAAAAAGTGCGTCACGATGAGGTCGTAACGGGCGCTTGGGCCTATCAGTTCGAGAAAATCGGCGTGGATGAAATCAACGCGCTCGGAGCGGGTTTTACGGCGGGCGATTTCGAGCATTTTGCGGCTGGAATCGACCACAGTGATGTGGGCTTGCGGAAAGAGGCGGACGCACTCGGGCAGGAAACGTCCGTGGCCTTCACCCGCGATGAGGATGTTTCGCGGCGGCGGGATTTCTGCGAGGAAGCGGACGCGGCAACGCTGCAGTTTTCCGCCTGCGGCCAGCGCTTCCATGCTGCGGTAAAACGGGGCGAGGCGATCAAAACCCATGGCGATGTGGTTAGTCAGTTGAATCGGGACGGTGGGCGCGTAGCTTCGCCGCATGTTTACCGGGATCAAGGACAGCCTGACGTCATCTGCTGCGCGCTCCATGCTGGCCTCGCGGTTGGATCGCTACGGCAAACTCACCGAACTGAGCCTGCGCAGCCGAGAAAAGACCATCCACGCCGAGCTGCTGCTAGAAGGCGAAGCGGAGCCGGTCACGATACGGGTGGAGCGCTATCGCATTGTCCGCCAAGGAAGCGACTACGCGTTGGTGATCGAGAACGTCACCGCGTCGCGCATGTGGTTGGAAAACTTGCTTCAGGATCTGCTGCTGGACAAACCACTGCCGGTGCCGCCGGTGGTGCTGCTAGCGTTAGGAAAAGTAGAAGATTGAATGCTGCTAGAGCGAACCTAGAATCTGGTTAGATGTCTTCCTTCATGGTGCCGGCAACGCTTTTCCAAACGGGTCCATAGGCATCAAAGGGAGGCATTTCGCCTTTCAAGGCTGGATCTGGAACGGACTCGTCGAGGCGGAAAATGGGCAGTATGGGGAAGCCTGCAGGGTCTTTTTGATATTCGACACCGATTTCTTCGATCATCAGGTGGACCGAAAATGAGCCGCCCGGGATCTCGCCGATGAGGATTTCGATCGGATAGGTTTGGCCCTCCTTGGCGTCGAAGGTGGGTCCCACGGCGAGGCCTCCGATGTGCTGGTTGTGCGAAGAGGTGTTGGCGTATTTGTAGAACTCGAAAGGAACCTTCATCGGCGTATTGCGCCGCAGATCCTTGGCGAGTTCCGCGTTTTCCACCGAGCCGTCGAGGTCGCGGCTGCGTCCGAACGAATGGAATCCGTTGCCAGCGATGGTGTAGCCGTAGTCGAACACCGGGCGATTGTTGAAGCGGACCACCAGCACGTCATCGCCTTCACCGACGAAGCGGAACTTGCCGGATTTCGGCGGTTGGACAAAGCCGCGGTAGGCGACCAACCAGCGTCGTGGCTTCACTTCCTTTTCCACATCAAAGGCTGCGGGCGCGGCATCCGCAGAGATCGCCGGGATGAACAGCTTGGACTGATAGAGTTGGCGCGGGGCCTTGAAATACTTGGCAAACGCCTGCTCACGGAATCCTCGGCGGGTGATTTCTCGGAGCTCAACCCGCATCTCGTCATCGGTCATCTCGGTCGGCTGACGATCGCGCGTTTGTTTGAGATCATAGAAAGAGCCAACCAGTGCGCTGCGATCGAGTGTTAGGGCACCGAAAGGGTTTTTGTTGCCCTTGCCATCGCTCATGCCAGCGAAGGCGCCGTTGCCAATTCCGATTCCAGTGCCATTGCCTTTTCCGCCGCCGCTACCCGCGCCGCCAAGACCACCTGCGAGGCCGCCGGGCGCGATGGACCCGACCGAGGTCATCTGGGTGAATTCGTCGAGTTCTGGCAGGACGATGTTGCTCATCACGCCGTCGGCCGAGACCCGAGAGAGGTTAGGACGGGTGAGCTGGGCGCGTTGTTTTTGCGCTTGGGAGACGGAAGTAGGGGATCCACCACCGCCGGATTTGCCCATGAAATCGACGACTTTGGGTTCTTCCGGCGGGATGATCTTGAGCACCCAAATCACTCCGATAACGAGCAGGATGAGGTGCAGAAAGATCGAGATCGAGAGCGAGCCGCCACCCAGTTTTGCCCAGAACGAACGCTTCGGCGGGGTGATGGGAATGTAGGTTTCGGTTTCGGGCGGAACTTCAGGTTGCATGGGGAAAATCGGCGGCGGGTTAAGCGGTCCCTTCAAGGACTCCCGGCGCGCGATTTTCTTAGGTGTTTTTTCGGTCTAACGAAATTTCTACGGCGTGACCGTCTCAGGGGCAGGCCGCTTTTTTTCCTCACGGGTATCGTGCTTTTGCTCCGCGAGCCATGCGACGAGGTCGCGCATTTCGATGGGCGAAAGCATCGCACCCATCGGTGGCATGGCGGAAATCGGCGGGGTCATGCTGTCGATGTCGCCGCGTGAGACGCGGAGCACCTTGCCACTGCTGTCGAGATCCACATGGGCGGGCGTGTCGGCGATGACAATGCCCGCGACGTTTTTACCGCCCTTGAGGGTGACGCTGGCGATGCCGTATCCCATCGCGACCTTGGCTCCGGGATTGACGATGGCTTCGAGGAAAAACCGCCTGTCGCCCCGCAGGCCGACGCCTGAGAGGTTGGGGCCGGCATCGCCGCCGCCGTGGCCGCTGGCATGGCAGCGCATGCATTGGCCAGCGGGGTGGGACTCGAAAAGCTTGCCGCCTTGTTCTGGGTTGCCGCCTTCAAGGGATGGCAAATAGGCTGCCAGCGCATCGGTGGATGCTGCTTGTGAGGATTGGAACGAGGCGAGAGCGGACTTCACTTCCGACTCGTTGCGGCTGGCGGCGGCGTTGAGCAATTCCAGTGCCGCGGGCGAGATGCCGTTGGCCTTTTTTAGCCCGTCCAAGCCGGTGACGATGAGCTTGGCGGCGGCAGGGGAATCGATTTTTGCGGCGAGTTTCCACGCTTCTTGCTGGCGTTGCGGACTGCCACTGGCGGTGGCTTTGGCCAGGCCGTCGAGTGCGCTGTCCGGCGTGGATTCAACGAGGCTGGCGAGCGCGCCAATGGCGAGATCGTCGTCCTTTCCAGCTGCGAGGGTGGCAAGCATTTCTGCGAGATCTGCGGGCTTGCGAGCGGAGTAGAGGTGGAGCGCCTCAACCCGCGCGGGGCCGGGAACGGCCTCTTGGAGAACCAACGAGCGCAGGACGGCATCGGAGACTGAGGCGAGATCGAGCTTGTTGCTTTGGATCAAGGTCAGCGCGGAAGCGAGGAACTTGCCGTCCACTTGGACGAGCGGGGTGATGCTGCCGCTGAGGACGTTGCGCATCAGCGCCGGGTCGCGCTCTGGCAAAGGAGAACCCATGCGACCGGTGGATTGGTCGACGGGTGAAGGAGTCGTCCATTCAATGAGCAGGCGGAATGCTTCTTCGCGGGTGGCTTGGGGAACTCGTGTGTCGAGCGCTGTCGCGAGCACACGGCGGGCGCTGGTTTCGT
Organism: Verrucomicrobiota bacterium; assembly: GCA_040387215.1. Classification (GTDB taxonomy): domain Bacteria; phylum Verrucomicrobiota; class Verrucomicrobiia; order Verrucomicrobiales; family Akkermansiaceae; genus Luteolibacter. Next base: position 21,112 of record JAZKEG010000020.1, read on the forward strand.
CGCCGGCGCGGAACGCGCTGTGCAGCATGCGCCGCCATATCATGACGGGATGTTTGGTGGTTGCCGCTTGATCGAGCAACGCACCGACTTGAGACCTCACCGCGACGATGTCGGCGTCATTGATCGCGCGGATGGCTTCTTGAGCGACGCGAGTTTCCCTGTCGTTGAGGAAAGCGGCGAGTTCGGGAGATTTTCCGGTGCGCAAGGCGATGACGGCGGCCATGCGGACGCGTGGGCTGGCGTGGTCCTTCAACTTTGCGAGTTCGGCCGCGGTCTGGAGTTGAAACAGCGCGTGGGAACCGGCGTGGCGGAGATAAGGATCCTCGGTGGCTTCGAGCATGGCCAAGATGTCAGGGACAGCGGCGGTGAGACGAAGGCGGCCCGCAGCGAGCGCGGCGAAGAGTTGGACACGCGGTGAGGCATCCCGGATGAGCGAGGAAAGGCTGAAATTTTCGACGCTCAACCCGGACTCGCCGATGGCTTTGACCGCTTGAGCGCGGACTTCCGCGTCTTTCTCGCCGAGCAGCGAAGCCAGCACCGTGAAGGCGTTTTTGCGGAGTTTTTCGTCGGCGGGCGGGACTTCCGTGATACCAGGAAGGACGGCCGATGCTCGACGGGCGATGACACCGAGTCCCCAAATGCCATGCCGTCGGGCCAGAGGTTGAGCCGATTGGGTGGCTGCATCTTGGAGCGCTTGGAAACCGTCTTGCTTGCGCGTGAGGGCGAGTTGCGCCCGCAACCGAACGCGCATGTCGGGGTGGTGAAGCAGCTGCGCGAGATCGTTGGTCGTGCGATTTTCAAATCCCTCGCGAACGAGGGTGGCGACTTGGCGCGCCTCCTCGGCGAGGTAGGTTTTTTCCGCTTCCAGCGAGTAAACGCGGCCGCCTTCGTGGGACGCCCAACCGCCGATGAAATCGGTCACGGCGAGCTTTCCGTCCCACGAGTATTCCACGTCGGTAACGGCAGCGCCCCAGTTCAACTTGCGCGCGCCCGTCATTTTCATGCCTGCGCCGGACGGTTCGGTCTTGAATGACCAGATGCCCGAGCTGGCCGCGCCGCCGCGGTAGTCGCACACCAAGAAGCGGCCGGCTTCCTCGGCGATGAAACCGGTGCCGGGGTGATAGGTGAGGCCGGATGGGCCGGAGGTGATGTGGCCGACAGGCGGAACGATGTAGGCGGGTTGCTCCGGGTTGGGCATTTCCCACATGCGCTCGGCCATCCAAGCGGCGGGTGGGCGTTCTGACATGCCCATCTGATTGTGATGCACGAGCAATCCTTGATGACCCATGTTCCAGCCGGTGTCCGCGCCATCCACGATGTAAACGACGCGGGCCTTGTCGCCTTGGTCGCAATTGTTGTCCACCGAGATGCCATTGCCGAATTCATCAAAGGCGATTTCCTTCGGGTTGCGCAGGCCACGGTGGATGATCTCGAAATTGCTGCCGTCTGGATCGAAACGGAACACGCAGCCCTCGTCGGGCATTTCGTAATGCACGCCTTCCCGCGTGGTGAGGTTCAGTCCGCGGTCGCCGAGCGTGCCGTAAAGGCGACCGTCCGGCCCGAGGACAAAGCCATTCAGGTCGTGGCCGGAAAAAGAAACGCGCACGCCGAAGCCATCTTGAGTGACAGTTCTTTCCTCAGCTTGGCCGTCGCCGTCCTTGTCGCGCAGCGCGTAGATGTTGGGGATGCAGGACAGGAAGACGCTGCCCTCGTAGGCAAACACTCCGGCGGCTGGGCCATCCAGCGCGTCGTTGAAATTTCCCGCAAAGACGGTGCTCTTTTGATAGACTCCTTCGCTGTTAGGCTGGGAGAGTTGGCGGACGAGGTCTTGCTTTTCGGTGAGAAATTGGAGTGAGGTGTTAGGTGCCTTGTGTTGCCATTTTTCATACATCTTCATGCGATCAGCGGTGGTGCGCGAAGAGATATCATCGATATACCAATACAGGTGGTCGCGGTTGTCTGGCACGCCGTGGCGGAATCGATGGGTCTCCGCGACGTAGATCTCGCCCTGCTCGCCGAAGGTCAGTGCGGTGGGTGAGGTGATTTGTTGGTGCGCATGGTCGGCGATGACCTTGGCGCGGGTGCCTTCAGGATGAGTTAGGCCCGGGATGGCCTCACTGGCGACCAAACTGGCGAGGCCACCATGGGTGGTTTTTGGGAACTCCGGGTTGGCCGAGTCGGTGAGGATAAAATGGTCGGCGGCGATCACGCCCCAAGAGCCGGTGACGGTGTCGAAGATTTCGATGTGGGCCGTTTTTCCGCGTAGGGCGGAAACATCCCAGATCACCGGTTGGCATTGGAGTGAGTTTTTTCCGGTGGCTTCCATCGCCGGTTTGCCATCCACGACGAGCCGCACGCCAGCCTTGCCCGGGTGATTGCCTCCGGCGATGAGGAAGGCGATGAAGTTTTCAGTGAGCTTAAAATCGGGGGAGAGGAGCGAGCCGATGCCAGAGTCGCCGCCGTGGGCCGAGCAGGCGAGCGCGTCATTGGCGTAGCCGGTGAGTGCGGCGGTCAGCCCGTCGAAATCTCCAGTCACCGGAGCCAATCCGAACCCTTTTCCCTCGACTTTCCAATCGCCGAAGCCGTCGCCTTCGAAGGCTTGAAGCAGTCGCGTTTCCGCTGCGGCGGAGAGAACGGTGAGCAGCAGCCCGGAGGCGCAAAAGAGTCGGAATTTCATCGGCCCGAGTCTACCCCTGCGCCCTGAGCGATCTATCATGGAGCAAGCCGCATCCGGTGAAAAATCAACCTCTCCCTTTTCTAGCAGTTTTGAATTTCCTCGGTGAGTCGCGAGGCTTATTTTGATGGATGGTGGATCAATCTAACGAGTTTTTGCGTGGAAATGGGAAAGAGAGATCTCGGTGGAGAAAAGATGGATGGGTATCTGCCTAGGCATGCCTTGGCTGCGGGACGGTGGTTTTTTCGATGAGTTCGAGCAGGCAAAAGGGTGACAAAAGAGGCGAGGTCTGCGTCATTTCCCGCATGGCATTTGAGATTCACCCACGGCTGGCTGCTGGCGGATTTGAGATTGGTCGCGTCGGCGGTTGTCGATTGGTGCTTAAGGATAACGCGCTTTTCCCATGGTTCATCCTCATCCCCGAAGTGGAGGGCGTGGAGGACTTGCACGAGCTGCCGGTGGACACTTATGACGAGGTGATGGCGACTTTGCGCAGGGTCAGCGGCTTCGTCGCCTCGCACTTCCAGCCGGAGAAACTCAACGTCGGTTGCATCGGCAACCAAGTTCGGCAAATGCACCTCCATGTCATCGGTCGCTCGTCTGGCGATGCGGCTTGGCCAGGGACCGTGTGGGCCTTTTCGGGAAAGTTGCCGTACGCCGTTGCGGAGAGTGATCAGATTTGCGACGCGGCTCGCCGTTATCTGGGGATGATCTAAACCCAAGGAAACTATGTCTTTCAAAGTGATTTCCAAGGTTGCGCTCGGCTTGGCGATGTTTTCGTTCGCCGCGCCATTGCTTGCGGAGCCGATGCCTCGCTTCTCCGTCATGAGTTTCAACACGTGGTACGGCTGCTCACGCGTCGACGGGGGATTTGAAAAGGCCAAGGCGGCCATCCTCGCCAGCAAGGCGGATCTTGTGGGGATGCAGGAAGCGTCGCCAGAATTGGCCCAGCGTATGGCCGATGCTCTCGGCTGGCAGCGGGCGAACATCGGCAGCGGGTCCGTCCAAATTCTCAGCCGTCATCCGGTGGTGGAAACGTTTTGCGCCGCTGACGGCATCGGCGAGGATCGCTTCATCGGGGCGAAAATCCGCATCAATGATGAGGCTGGCCGTGAGGTGATCTTGGGCAACATTCATCTCGATTTCGTCCATTACGGACCTTACGCCGCGCGGCTTGATGGCGCGACTCCAGCAAGCGTCCTGGCGGAAAATGGCAAATCTGCCCGCGTTGCCCAAATGGAAGCGGCGCTGCGAGCGTTGCGACCGTGGCTGGCGGGTGCGGACGCCACACCCGTCGTTCTGACGGGCGATTTCAATGTTCCATCTCACCTCGATTGGACCGCCGCTACGGCCGCAGCCAACGGCGGAGTCGGCGCGGTGGCTTGGCCGGAAAGCCGCTTGGTGCAGGAGGCTGGATTGGTCGATTCCTACCGCTCGCTGCACCCGGATCCTGTCGCCGAGTCGGGCAACACTTGGTCCACGGTCCACAAGGAGACAGAACCCCAGGACCGCATCGACTTTATCTATTTCAAAGGCGGCTCGCTCGTTGCTGAGTCATCCGCCACTTTTACCACGGGAGTGGAAACCACCGTGGGCGCTTGGGGCTGTGATCACGCGCCTGTCGCCAGCAACACGTGGCCCAGCGACCACGCTGCGGTGCTCACGACGTTTCGCTGGAAAGCCTCGGATGCGTCGCCATGACAGGGCTTTCGCGCGAAAACCCGTCTTGGTGAATGCTAAGCCTCGGCCGCCTGCTTGTTGATCTCGGCAAAGGAGGCGGCGATTTGGCCGATTTCCCACTTGCCCTCGATGCTGACGGCACCTTGGTAGCCACTTTCGCGGAGGACATGGAAATAGGGGCGGAAATTGTCGCCGGAAACCCCGGGAACGGTGCGCCCTTCCTTTTCTGCAATCTCGATGTGGACAACGACATCCATCGCTGCTTTGAGGTCAGCCGGAGTGTCGCCCATGGTCGCCATGTGGTAGAGATCGGCAAGTAGGCGGACGTGAGGATGGTTCGCTTTGCGAATGATGGCCGCGCCTTCGGCGATGCGGTTGATGTAGTTGCATTCCTTTTCCTGAAGCTGTTCGACGACGAGGGTGACGCCCTGAGCTTCGGCGAGGGGGCCCATTTTTTGGAGCAGCGCTACAAACTGCTCGTCGGCCTTCTCGACCGACCAGCCATCGGGAATCTTGCGTGCACCGCTGCTGCCAAAGACGATGAACTTGCCCTTGGCCTGTTTGAGGCGGCGGAAGCAGGTGTCTGCCCATGCGAGGACGCGGTCGGGGTTGGCTTTGGGGCCGACGCAAATCAGGTCGGCCGGACGGATGAAGCCGTTGCAGGCGAGGATGGGAAGGGGCGATGCCGCAAGTTTCGCGAGGGATTTCGCGAACTCCTCCTCGGATTGATCCGGGACGAGAAAGGAGCCTGTGTTTTCGGTGAGGAATTGCGCGCCAGCTTGCTTGAGTTCCGCGGCTTTTTCGAGCGACGCGGCGATGCCCAGCGACGAGAAAAGTGGGCGGTCTGATGCGGCGGCAGCCGTGCCAAGGCGGGTCATCAGTGTGCTGGCCAAGAGCGCGGAGCTGCCGGTGCGAAGGAAAATTCTGCGGCTGTGTGGAGAGGAAAGCATGGGTTTTCGAGTGGAAAGAAAAAGTCGGAGTGGCCTGACAACAGGCCGGAGGAAAATGGATTGGCCTTGCCGATGACGGCATCAATGGCCCTGGGCCGTGGTGGCCCCGGGCGAGTGACGGCAGGGTGCAGGTTTTTGGCTCAATATTGGAATATCTTGCCGCCGGCCATGACCTCTTGAGTCGCTTCGTCAAAGGTCACGCGTTCGCCGGTGCGGGCGGCGGCGTTGGCCATGATGGTGGCGATCGAGTGCTGGTAGCCCGCTTCGACAGGCGCATGCGGTTGCTTGCGGGTCCGCATGCAATCGAGCCAGTTGTGCATGTGAGCGGTGGTCAGCTCATCGGCGCCGGTGTTGGCTCCCGCAATGGCCGGTCCAGACCCTTGGAGTTTGTGCTCGGCGAGGAGGTTCGCAGCAATGCCCATAGCTTGGGCTTCGGTCTTGTCGAGGCCGCCGTTGGAGGTTGCCTTGTTGGTGACGAGGTTGAGTTCTCCGCCGTTGGAATAGTAGATTTCCTTGGTGCCGCCAGCGGAGTTGCTGAAGCGCGAGCCGTAGGTGACTTGGAAGCCGGACGATGGATCGTCGAGTGGGCCGTAATCAAACACCGCCGTGAGCGTGTCATAGTTTTTGCGGCCATCTTTCCATTGGTAAATACCGCCGTTGGCCGAGACCGAACGCGGGTGGGGCAGTCCGGTGAACCAGTGAATGGTGTCGATCTGGTGGCACATCCACTGGCCGGGAATGCCGGACGAGTAGGGCCAGAACAGGCGGTATTCGAGATACTTCCGAGCATCCCACTTGTCGTCCGGGCGGTTGCAAAGGAAGCGCTTCCAGTCGATGTCCTTCTCTTGAATGGCGGCGCAGAGGTCGGGGCGGCGCCAGCGGCCGGGTTGGTTGACGTTCCAGGTCATTTCGGCGGCGACGATGGGGCCGAACTTGCCGCTTTTGATGTATTCGTAGGCCGCTTGGTAGGTGCTGCCTGACCGCCGTTGCGAGCCCACTTGAAGGATTTGCTTGGATCCCTTGACCGCTTTCAGGGCCGCACGGGCGTCGGCCATCGTTTCGGCGAAAGGCTTTTCGCAATAGACGTCGCAGCCTGCTTCGATGGCCTCAATGGCATGAGTGGCGTGCTGGAAATCCGCTGTGGAAATGATGACGGCGTCGAGGTTGGCCTTTTCATACATCTCCTCGTTGTTGCGGTAGGTGGCGATGTCTTGGTCGAAGTTCTTTTTGAAATACTCCTTGGCCTCGTTGCGGCGGCGCTCCCAGAGGTCGGAAACCCCGACAATCTCGCAGTTGAACTGGTCAGCAACGGCTTTGTAGGCGGGCAGCAGACTGCTCTTCAAACGATCGGAAAAACCGACGATGCCGATGCGGATGCGCTCGTTCGCACCCGCAGCCCGATCTTGGCCGAGCGCGGTGGGGATGGTGCGGGCGGCGATGAGACTGAGCGTGCCCAGCGAGCCGGTGCGGATGATTTCACGTCGATTCATAAGTTTTTTGGATGGTGGGTTATGGATTTAAGGAAGGGTGATTCTGTTAGCTGAAGGCCAAGATTCCGGGCATCTCATGGAGCGGCCCGACCGGTGTCGAGCTTCAAAGTCCGGTCGAGACGGGGAACGGGCAGGGGAGTGATGGGTTATCAAATGTTAGGTACACATTTGGGTAGTTTTCGGGTTCGAGAGAAAAAGAGGGATTCCAGCGATTTCCGAGATTTTGCGACTTTGGGCTTGCAACCCGGTGCTCATCCCTTAACACCTGCGCCCCGAATTATGGCTAAGAAAAGTTGGATCGCCCGCAACGCGCGCAAAAAAGAAACCGTCGAGAAGTACGCTGCCCTCCGTCTCAAGCTGAAGGCTGAGAAGGACTACGTTGGACTTTCCATGCTGCCACGCAACGCGAGTCCGACCCGTCTGGTGAACCGTTGCGAAATCACCGGCCGTCGCCGTGCTTTCCTGCGCCGTTTCCGCCTTTCCCGTATCACCTTCCGCGAACTCGCTTCCGCCGGCATGCTGCCAGGCGTGACCAAGTCGAGTTGGTAAGCTGGCACGCGAATCGCTACTTGACCTTTTGACGTGGGGCGGAAAATTCCCGTTCCCACGTCCTTTTTATGCCAATTTACGAATACGTTTCTGAAGCTGCGGATGACCCTGAGCATTCGTGCCGCGTCTGTGCCCGTGGGTTCGAGCTCAGACGCCCGATTGATCGCGAACCGTTGACGGTTTGCCCGCTGTGTAAGAACCCGGTGAAGAAGGTGATCTCGCGCATCAACACGCCGACCATCACCAAGCCGCTCTCCGTGAGCGACGCCAAAAAGGCGGGATTCACCATCCTGGAAAGACGGGATCAAGGTGTTTATGAAAAACTCTGATTCTGGGCTGTGATGATCGATCTCATATCTAGCCTGCATTTTCTTGCGTCTGTCGCGCCAGAGCCTGCGACGGAGTTTCCGAGTGAAGGGAAGACGCTTCTCTACATCGGAGGCATCCTGTTCTTCCTTCTGCTCAACGCGTTTTTCGTCGCCTCGGAGTTCGCGATCGTGAAGGTCCGGTCCAGCCAGATCGAAGGCGAGATGAAGGAAAATCCAGTGAAGGCGGCCACGGCCTTGAAGGTGGTCAACAACCTGGACAGCTATCTTTCCGCGAACCAACTCGGCATCACCATCGCTTCACTGGCTTTGGGATTCCTCGGCGAACCGTTCGTCGCCGCGTTGGTGTCTCCGTTGCTGATGCAAACCGGGATGTCGGTGTGGTGGGTGAAAGGGATTTCATTCACGCTGGCGATCTTGTCCTTCACCTTCCTGCACGTGGTGCTCGGCGAGTTGATGCCCAAGTCCATTGCGATTCGCTACCCACTCGCGACGACGTTGAATCTCGCGACTCCATTGCACGCGTTCTACAAGTCTGCGAAGTGGGGCATCATCCTTCTCCAAGGCACGGCAAATTGGCTGCTCAAGCGCCTGTTCAACATCGAGCCCATCAAGGAAGGCGATCACAGCCACTCGGCGGAAGAACTCGCCCTGTTGGTCACCCAAAGTGGCAAATCCCAAGAAGTCACCGAAACTGAGCGGGAAATTCTGATCAACGCACTGGGGTTGAACGAGCTTTGGGTGCGTGACGTGATGACGCCGCGCAACGAAGTGATCATCCTCGATGCCGACGAGTCGTTTGAAAAGGCGATGGAAGTCGCGATGCGCAGCAAGCACACGCGTTTCCCGCTGGTCAAAGGCCACCTCGACAACGCGATCGGCCTGATCCACATCAAAGACATCTTCAAGCTGATGAAGGATCCGGATCCGGATCTGATGCGCATCAAGCGCGAGCTGAAAATTGTCCCAGACACGATGCCGCTGGACTCGCTGTTGCAATTTTTCCTGCGCGAGCACGCCCACCTTGCCATGGCTGTCGATGAATTCGGCACGCCGGTGGGCATCGTGTTCCTCGACAACGTGATGGAGGAACTCGTCGGCGACATTCAGGACGAGTTCGACAACGAGCGTTCCGCCTTCACGCGGGTCAATGACGAGGAGTTTGTCATCGAAGGATCGATGACGCTCAATGACCTCGCCGGTTATGTGCCCGAGTTGTTTTTGGAAAGTGGCGAGGTGACCACCGTCGGTGGTTATCTCACCCAGCAGCTTGAGCGTTTTCCGGAAGTGGGAGAGACGTTAGAAGTGCTCGGCTACGAGGCGCGCGTCACCAGCACGGACGGCCGTCGCGTCGGGCAAATTCATTTCCGCAAGCTGATGCCAGCGGAGGTGCAGGAAGCGATGGCAGGAGAGCTGTGAGCGGCCCCTGAAATCGCTACTTGAACAAAACATCCACGCCCATGGCGGATTCTCGCATGAACTTGGGCATGGATTGTGGGTCGCGGGCGCGGAAAATTCGATAGGCATAGCCGAGCAGGCCGAGCGTGAAGAAGCGATCGTAGAGTCGGTAGCCGCGCTGCTTGCGAACCGTTAGGCCGACGAGCCATGCGATGGTGCGGCGTTTCAGGTGGAAGGGTTCGAAGGACGTTTTGATGCGGTAGCGTTGGCGGACGTCTTTGGGCCAGCGCTTTTTGTAATGCTTTTTCGCGCTGCGGATCTCGGCCGCGAGCGTGTCGTCGAAGGGGAGGAAATAGTAACGGCGGGCGAGCAGGATGAGACCGAACACGTCGCGCATGTGCTCGATGTCATCCGTCGGCAGGCCATTAGATTCGGCAAGCGCGATCATGCGGGGAAATAGCGCGGCGGCGGACTCGCCAGCACGCAGAGAGCGTTCGGGATCCGTGATGAAATGCGAGACGATCTTGCGGATGCCGTGATTGATGAAGATGGAGTCCCAGACCATGTGCAGGATGGGCGGGACGCGGACACGGCGGAAAAAGAGTTTCTGGCGAGCGAATTCCTCGATGTAGAGCAGCTCGTGCACCGTGGTGTCGGCATGGCGCAATAACTCTAACACTCCAGGAGCTTTCTCCGTTCCGACAAAATCGAGAATCACGGATTCCACGGATTTTCTTTCCTTAAAAATGCCGATGGCGGCCGCGGTGTTGAGTCGTATCCAAATGTCGCGATTGTCGTTTTCCAAGAAGGCGAGGCGGCGGAAACGGTGCCAGCCGCCCGTCTGGCACCAGACGGAAATGCCGATCATGTTAGAGGCTGTTGCCAGTTCGCGGGCGAAGCGTTCGCAATCGCGGCCGATGAACGACGGATACTCGCCAGCTCCCTCGTATTCGCGGCGCGCTTGGAGTTCGATGATCTTCTTTTGTGGCACGCGGAAGAAGGCGCGGTTGAGCGGCAGGTAGCGGAAGAAGTCGCTCTCACCGTGTTTCATGGAAACGATGAACGTGGGGGAATCGATGCCGCGCAGCGTTTGTTCGAGCGTGCCGCTGTGCCAGATGAGATCGCCGATGCGGTGCGCCCCGACCGTCCATGTGCGCAGGATGAGGTGTTTGCCACGTTGCTCAAATCCAGGGAGCAAGTGGTGCAGCAGGTGATTGGTCGCGGCAGGGCTGCGCAGGTGGAGCCGGGTGCGGATGGGATCGTCGACATCCATGCCATCGCTCTCGCCGATGCGCAGGATGAGACCAGCTAGCTGCGGGAAATCGTCGAGCACTTGAAACACCAGTTGCCGATAATAATCTTCCAGATCGTCCGCCTTCTCGCCAATGCCGATGGAAACGGCGGGCGTGGTCGGCAACACGTCACTGGTCAGATAGATTTTGAGGCCGAACTCGTCGTGAAGAAGGTCGAAAAGCCGGCGGAAATGATGGCGAAAAGTAGTGATGCGTGCGGCGATTTCTGGCTCGTGCAGCGGGTGCTGTGCGAGGTGAGCGAGATCGTCGAGCGTTACGGCGTTGTAGCCTTGGGCGGTGATGCCTCGGGCGAAGTGGCGGAGGTCCGTTTCGATTTCTAACCAGCGTGGGGCATCGGCGTCGGCGAGGTGGGTGAAGGGGATTTTCGACCAGTTGATCCTCTCCTTCGGGTAGCCCTTGAAAAATGGGCCGATGGCATCGATCAGAAAAATCTCCATGGGTGCAGCACGAGGATAGTCGGAAGCTTGCTGAGCCGCGACCAGATTCGTGATTTGACGGAATCGTCACGTGGCGAACCTGTCGAGTGTGAGGGAAGATTGAGCGCTTCCCCGTCGCAGTGCCGATTATTTTTCAGGCCAATCCAGCAGGATGTTCCACTGATAGATTCGCTCGGGCGGGAGAGTCGGGGTGTTTTCGTTGTCGATGCGGTCGTAAACATTCTTGGGCGGGGCGAGCACGGTGTCCTTGCCGTAGATGTAGTCCTGGTCCTCGACGATGGTGCGGTAGGCTTTGTTGAGGGCGATGGCGCGTTCCGGCGATGGCGTGATGAGGTCGTAGACATCCTTCGCCTTGGCGAGTTTTTCGGGATCGGGCGTGCCGTCCGGTCTGAACCAGCGGGCGTCCATTTCGTCGTTGTTGCGGAACTCGCTGCCGCCGCCGACGCGGGCGAGGTAGGTGGCGATCTCGCCGGTGAACTCGCCTTTGTTAGGCGCGTCCGGCATGCCCTTGAGGTTGATGTAGCCCCAGCCGGCAGCGCCGTCTAACTTTCGCGGGAAGCTGAAGGTCTTGTCGATGGTGGAGCCGACCGAGTTGTGGCAGCCCATGCAGGAGAAGTTCTCTTCGTAGGTCAGGCTGCGGAGGCGGCCCTTGCGGTCCTCGATGAAGCCGTGGATTGCCCAACCGTTGCCGTTGTCGAGTCCGTATTGGCCGAGGTCCAGATAGGCGGGCAGGTTGCCGGCTTCCTTCTCCATCGCCTCGAGGTCGTATTTTCTCGCATACATCGGCTTGGAGTAGGCCTTGGCTTTCCGGGAATAGCGCACTTCCTTCATGCGGGTGGAAACGCCGATGCTGCCGTCCTTGGAAACACCGACATAACGGACGGTGTGGAGGAACTCGGTGCCTTCCGGATAGAGATGCTTTTCTATCAAAAGCGACTCCGCGGCTCCGACCCAGGACGTGGTGTCGCGAATTTCGTGGGATTCCCCGAGGCTGCCGTCGCCGTTGAGATCCTTGCCGATGGCGTTCTCATCGACCGTTAGAGAGCTGATTTTGTCCACGCCTTTGATGGCCGCTTCGAGGATGGCGAGGTTCGCCTTGTAGACATCTGTCGAGGGCTTGCCGTCCTTGCCGCTGCGGTAGGCTTGGGGCAGGCGGATCATCACGTCGTCGGTGGAGCCGTTGGTGGGCCAGAAGGTGCTGGGGAAGGGTTTGAAGTTGAAGGCCACCCATTGGCTGCCGTCCTTGGCGAAGCCGTGTGAGTCGAAGGCCTCCGCTCCGAGGTGGAGGTTCTTGAGATCCGGGATCCAGCCTTTGAAGTCCTTTTCGCGAAGGCGCGAGGGGAGTTCGGAATAGTTGTCTTCGGAGATGTAACGAAGGATTTCCGCGTCGCTGATAGAGGCAGTGCGCTTGGAGCGGTCTTCGAAGAGATTCTTCCAATGGTTGGTCATGCCGAGATCGCTGAAACTGTAGGCTTCCTGCAGGTCGGCGTCGTTCATACGGTTTTCCCGGCCCTCGATGTGGTCCTGATGGCAGACGTAGCAGGCGTTGGTGCGGGCCTCGGTGCGGGTGTAGCACTGCGAGGGGACGACGCCCTCGGCGTTGTAAAGCGTGTTGACCGGGTGGGTGTCCGGGACTTCCGGCACGGCGCTGTCGCTGTTGCGGAGCGATTCGAGGATCTGCTCGTGAATCGGCGCGGGCTCTGCGGCCTGGACCAGCGGGGCGATGCCGCAGAAAAGCGCGGCGAGATGGCGGGACATGATGGAAATCGGTTGGGGATGCAAAATTGGAAAGGTGGAATGGGCGGACCCGCGAAGGTCCGCCCATTCCTGAATCGTCAAGCGGGTCTGAAGCCCGCCCGCGTGCGCGGCTTACTGGTTGGTGAAGCCGTCGGCCTTGTTGAGTTTTTGGACGAAGTCCTGGTTAGGGACGTTGGAGACGTTGAACATCCAGATCGCGTCGCCAAGGCCCTTGGGCACGGCGGCGAGGTTGGTGCTGCTCGGGTGCTGGACGGCGACGGAGAATTCGGTCGGCACCTTGGGATTGAAGATCATTCCGGTGGCTTCCGAGCCATTGACGCGGATGCTGAGGAAATGGTCGAGGGACTCGGCGACGCCATCGTTGTTAGTGTCGCGGATGAACCAGATGTCGCCGCCGACATTGGAGCCGTTAGGTGCGTCTTCGATGACGTAGACGTTGCCAAGAGCGTCCATCGAGAGGTTGTCGGGGGAGTTGAGCACGCCGGTGGTCGGCGCGAATCCAAGGTTCTTCGGCGAGCCCGATTCGCTGACGAAGGTGCGGACGATGGCCTTGCCGGAGGCGGTGGCTGGCTTGCCATTGCCCTTCCAATCGCGATCCGTATTGCCGTGGCGTTTGCCTGGACCTGATTCGAGGATCTCGATGGAGATGACCTTGCTCTCGGAAGTCACCGCAACGTAAACCACTTCATTGCCGTTGGCCAGTTTGCCGACGGAAACGTCTTCCGGACGACCAAACGGGGTGCCACCGGCATCGTCGGCTGCTGGACGGCCGCCGAAGCTGGTGGGATCGGCAGCCGCGCCGGGTGCGCCGTCACGGAATGGATTGGTGATGCCGGGAAGCGGATTGCCAACGGCATCGGTGAGTGGCAGCCAGGTGGCGGCACCCTCACGGACCACGCCGGCGGCCTGCTGGTTGTAGTCTTTCGAGGCAACGCCGCCGGAGGAGAGGAAGGCGTCGACCGAGAGGACGAAGGTCTGGCCGACCGTGTAGTCGCCCTTGTTCTTCATCACGAATTTGTAGATCGAACCGGAGTTGAACTCGTCGATGAAATAAATGGTGTCTTCGAACTTGGTGCTGAAGTTGATGCCTTCGTGAGAAACGTTGGCGATGCTTTCGAGCACGCGGGACTGGATCTCGGCGACGGGAGCCAGCGGGTTGAGGATTTCCACCACGCGGCCCTTGCCGGCCCATTCCTCGGCGAGGAAGAGCGTGCCGTTAGGCGTCCAGCGGCAGGGATCGAAGGAGCCGAAATCGTTGGTCCAGTTGCCCACGGCGCCCTGTTGGTCGCCAGCGAAGATGACTTCGGATTTGTTGTCGTAAAGATTCACGCGGGTGCAACCGGCGCCGATCGGGGTTTCGTGGGGGATGAACAAATAGTCACCGGCTTGATCGTAGGCGAGCATGTCGAACATCGAGGCGCTGGTGCCTTGGCCGGGAACCCGGATGATCGATTGGCCCGGGCTGAGAACCTGGTCCTCGACCTCGCGGAGGCTGAGGACGTTCTTTTGGCTGATGCCGACTGGTGAGACCCACGGCGAGGCGAGTTCTTCAAGCGCGTTCGGGGCGACGACGGGAGCGGACTGGGTCAGCGGGGTGAACCAGACGTTCGTGCCAGCGTAGGCGGGAAGGCTGCCGAGCATGGCGGCCGTGAAGAGGAGCTGCTGGCGCAGGGAGGTGGATTTCATGAGGATTGTTTCTTTGTTAGGTGGTGAAATCCTTGAAGGCTGGTCAACACCATCAAGGTGATCGCTATCCACCAAACGCCCGTGGGTTCTGCATGGCATTTCCCGTGTCGAAATCCTCACGTGACGGATTTGTAACGGGTGGTGCGCCGTTCCTCATGATTTCATCACGCAATCGTCATCCGTGTGTTTCGTTTGCTGAGGATGGAGAAGGTTGCCGGTTGGCGTGAGGATGCGATCCAAGATGGACCATTTTCGCTTGATGCTTCAGATGTCGGCCATGCACCTGTTCGGAATTTGGTTGGCGTCTGCCGCGCTTGTCTTCGCCTCAGCCACGGATGAGTTCGTGGCCGCCGCGAAGGTGAGGCACGGCGCGGTTGGGGAAAAAGCCGCCCGCTTCCTGGTCGAACACATGTCGGCGGCGGACAAAGAATCGCTCTCGGCGGAGTTTCTAACGAACAATCTGGATTTGGCGTTTGAAGCGCGGGAGCGGTTTCCCTGGGCGAAGGCGGTGCCAGAGGCGATTTTCCTCAACGACGTGTTGCCCTACGCGGTTTTCGACGAGCCGCGCGACGCGTGGCGGGCGGACTTTTTGGAAAAGGCGACACCTTTGGTGAAGGACGCGACAACTGCGACGGAGGCGGTGCAAGCGCTCAACCAAGGCTTTTTCAAGCGGATCAACACGCACTACCACACCGGCCGGAAGCGGACGAATCAGAGTCCCAAGGAATCCATGGCGCAGGGCAAGGCGACGTGCACGGGATTGTCCATCCTGCTGGTGGACGCGTGCCGGGCGGTGGGGATACCGGCACGAGCAGTTGGCACACCGATGTGGTCCAACGGTCGAGGCAATCACACGTGGGTGGAAATTTGGGACGGCGATTGGCATTTCACCGGTGCGGATGAATACGATGCAGCGGGGCTGGATCGCGGTTGGTTCACCGGTGACGCGGCGAAGGCAGATGCGAACCGGGCTGAGCATGCGATCTATGCAACGTCTTGGAAGCGAGATGGGTTGGCGTTTCCCATGGTTTGGGCACCAGGAAGCACGGCGGTGGCAGGAGTGAACGTGACCGGACGCTACGCTGCCGCGACTTTGGCAAAGCACGAATTGGGCATCCGCTTTTTCGAAGGGGAGGAACGGCGGGCGCTGAAGGGGCGGCTTTTATCCAAAGATGGAGCCGTGGTCGCTGAGTTTGAAACCAAGGCGGGAACCGCAGATTTGAATGACATGCCTCAGATGTCGGTAAAACCGGGCGAGAGGTATCGCTTGAGTTTCGAGGTGGAGGGGAAGTGGCGTCAGACGGCTGAATTCACGGCTACGGCGGAGACTGAGACACGTGACCTGCGGGCGGCGAATCTGGAGCCTATGGGCATCGGAGCGGGTTTGTGAAAATTTTCACAAACGGCTTGAGGCACTGCGGGCCTGCGGGCACAGTCCGGCCAGCAACGCACCACCATGGTCAGTCCTTCTCCCAGCACCCTCCACACCGCCTACGATTCGAAAATCGAAGGCAACGTGATCATCACCCGCGTGGATGCGGCCATCAATTGGATGCGCAAGAACTCGCTATGGCCAATGCCGATGGGCCTCGCTTGCTGCGCGATTGAGCTGATGGCGACGGCGTCGAGCCGCTTCGACATTTCCCGCTTCGGCATGGAGGTGATGCGTTTCTCGCCGCGTCAGGCAGACGTTTTGATCGTTTCCGGTACGGTGACCTACAAGATGGCGCTGGCGGTCAAGCGGGTCTGGGACCAGATGCCCGAGCCGAAGTGGTGCATCGCGATGGGAGCCTGCGCTTCATCCGGCGGCATGTATCGTAGCTATGCGGTGTTACAGGGCATCGACCAGTTGATCCCCGTGGATGTGTATATTTCTGGATGCCCGCCGCGGCCTGAAGCTTTGATCGAAGGGCTGATGAAACTGCAACGGAAGATCGAGGGCGAGGAGTCCACGATGGATCAGAAGCGGACTTTTATGGAAGAGAACGCTTGAGCGAAATTTATCCGACCCATCCCATGTCAGCCGCAGACGATGCCACGAAACTCCGCGAATCGTTCGGAGAGAAAGTTTTGGAAACCACCGAATTTCGCGGTGAACAGACCGTTAGGGTGACTTTGGCCGCGCTGCATGAGGTGCTGGCGAAATGTAAGAATGATCTCGGCTACGAGATGATCCTGGATGTTTCCAGTGTGGATCATTTTGGCGACGATCCACGCTTCGAGATGGTCTATGAAATCGCGACGTTGAATGACTCCAAGCATCTGCGCGTGAAAGCGGCGGTGAGCGAGGATGAATCCGTGGCCTCCGTGACGGACTTGTGGGTGGGGGCTGATTGGCACGAGCGCGAGGTTTGGGACATGATGGGCATTCCATTCACCGGTCACCCTAACATGAAGCGCATCTTGATGTGGGAAGGCTATCCGTTTTTCCCACTGCGTAAGGATTTTCCTCTAGCAGGGCGCCCGACGGATATGCCCGACGTTGCGTTCACCGGCGTGGCTCCGCTGGAAGGTGGTCCATTCGTGACCACGCCAAGCACCGAGGATGTCGCACGTCGCGAGCCTCGGGCGCGGGTGGTGGAATGATCTTTCCGACTGCCGGATTTCTATCAAAAAGTTGTGCGCCATGACCTCTGCAGGCGCGCCCTTTTTTGATTTTCGGCACCATCTTCACCAGCTTGTCCGTTCGCGGGCTTCGTGGGCCATTGCTCTGCTCGTGGCGAGTGTCCAAGCGCTTGTGAGTCTTGTCGGTGGACACGATTTCCCGCCTGCACGAGGGTGGTTCGAAATTCTAGGGTTGTCGCAGAGCGGGATGCTGTCGGGCAAGGTTTGGCAAATCGCCAGCTATGGCTTGCTGCACGGTGGATGGTGGCATTTGGGGATCAATGCGCTGTTCATCCTGCTTTTCGGATCGCGAATCGAGCACATGGCGGGGCATCGCATGATGCTGCTGGCAATGCTGTCAGGTGTGCTCGGAGGCGGACTTTTTCACCTGCTTTTGGGCGCAGGATTGTTAGTCGGCATTTCGGGTGGATGCATGGCCCTGTTGCTACTCCTGACCACGCTTTCTCCGGAATCCCGCATGATGCCGCTTGGGGTTTCAGGACGCAGCTTGGGACTTGGGATTCTGCTAGCTGCGGGGCTGCTTGCCTTGGTGGACCCTTCTGTGCGAATTCCAGGACTGAATGATTTTGGTCGCTGGATTGAGGCCCAAGGCATGGGCGCATGGTTCAAAATGGGACACGCCTGCCACCTCGGTGGTGGACTTGCGGGGTGGCTGATCGGTCGTTGGACGCTGCGGCAGCGGGTCACGCTGGAGAGCCTCCGCCGCAATCGACTGCGGCGAGAGGCCAAAGGGGTTTACCCCGAGCGTTAACGGAAGCGCGAGGCGCGGCGGTTTTCCTCTTCGCGACTTGCCTTGTTCCCTTCGGCTCTACGGTTTTCAGCCTGGCGACCGGATTGGCGCTGGACGTTCTGCCGTTGAGCGTTTTTCGGAGGGGCTTGGCCACGCTGTGCCTTTTGGGACGGTCCCTCATTGACCCTCACTGGACTGTTGTAGCGGGATGGAAGGGTGCCACTTTGCTGGCGTCCCCGGGCAGTGGTGTCCTGACGGGCCGCCCCGGATGACTGCTGATTGCCCCGGTTGTAGTTGGTTTGCTGCTCCCTGCGATCGCCGGAGTTGGGACGTGAGTAATTGTTGTTGGAGGAATTTCGAGTGGGATGAGAATCTTCAACACGGCCGCGGCCTGCGGGTTGCTGGCGAACCTGTTTGGCCCAGCCGTAGCTGGTTCCGCGGTAACGGTCTGCGCGGTTTTGATAATTGTTGATGGTCACGTTGCTCACTCGGACCGGTGGGCGGATGTAGCCACCGCCACGGCGCCATCCATATGGATGTGGCACCCCGTAGACCACTGGCGGTCTATAGCCGATGGGATAATAGCCGTTCAAGTAAGGGTCGTAATAGGCACGGCGACGATAGTCATAATAAGAATAGCAGTAGGGGTCATAGCCCCACTGGGGATCGCCGGTGCTGACAAAAACGGAAGTGGAGAAGCCGCTGCCACCGTAACCATAGCCTTGGCCGTAGCCTGAGCTGTAGGAGGCTCCCACCGAAGTGGTCGCGTAATTCGGATCGTAGTAGCAGGAGCTGAGGACAAGCGATGCCAGGGCTGCCGCCGCGACACCGGACAACCGGCGAAGATTTTTCTTCATGCGGTTAAGACAGCACAGCTCCAGCGGGTATTCGAACGGATTTGTTGAGATTTTTTTCGCCCACCCCGAGAAGACCATGGGTTGACACGGCGGGGGAATCTCCCGTTTCCTCTGCGGCATCCTATGATGAACGATTCAAGCACGGCGGTCCTAATCACAGGAGGTGCCGGTTACATCGGATCCCACACCGTAAGGCTGCTTGCCGGAAAGGGTCGTAAGATCGTGGTTCTCGACAACCTGGTGTTTGGGCATGAGCGGTCCATCGTCGATCCCGAGGTTGAATTGGTCGTTGGTGACGTGGGCGATCAGACGCTGGTTCGCGCCCTCTTCGAGAAGCACCATTTTGGCGCGGTGATCCATTTTGCCGCCTATGCCTACGTCGGTGAATCGGTCACCAACCCGCTCAAATACTATCGGAATAACACCTGCGAGCCGGTGAATTTGTTGGAGGTGATGCGGGAGTTCGACTGCAAGATTTTTGTTTTCTCATCAACCTGTGCGACTTACGGGGTCCCTGATCGCCTTCCCATCACGGAGAAAAACGCCCAAAATCCGATCAATCCCTACGGCATGAGCAAGCTGATGGTGGAGCGCATCTTGGCGGATTGCGATACGGCGTGGGGATTGCGCAGCGCTTGCCTGCGTTATTTTAATGCCAGCGGATGTTCCCCGGATGGACTCATCGGTGAGGATCACGACCCGGAAACCCATTTGATTCCTCGTGTCATGATGGCCGTGACCGGCGAGATTGATCAGGTGGAAGTTTTTGGGACGGACTACGAGACCCCGGATGGCACCTGCATCCGCGATTACATTCATGTTGAGGACTTGGCTGACGCCCATGCTCGTGCGTTGGATCATCTTGCGGCCGGAGGCGAGTCGGTTAGGTGCAATCTCGGAACCGGTGTTGGCGTCTCGGTGCGGGAGATTATCGCAGCGGTTGAGAAGGTTTCGGGGAAAAAGGTGCCGGTGAAATTTGGTCCCCGCCGCGAGGGCGATCCGCCGTCTTTGGTGGCGGATCCATCGTTCGCAAAAGAATGTCTTGGATGGGTTGCCCGCCGCACCGACATTCTCGAAATGGTCCAGCCTGCATGGGCTTGGATGACCGGACCCAATGGCGGACGTTTTCCCAAGAACTCAAATCCGACGTAATGCCGATGTATTGACATTTGCACTTGCGGAGCCACTCAAATGCCACCAGTTTTCACCAACAATCTTCCAAAACCCATGGATTCCAAGACTCTAAGAAAACCCGCCTCACACGCCTCTGCCTTTACGTTGGTAGAAATGCTCGTCGTGATTGTGATCATGTCCATCCTTATGACGGCGGGGGCGATCGGTCTCAGTGGAATGGGAGGCAAGGGGGTTAGCAGCGCAGTGGCTTCGGCCGATGCATTGTTTGACGAAGCGAGAGCCGTCGCCGTGGGCCAGCGGACGCGCGCTCGGGTGCTGGTTGCCAAAGACTTGAGCAGCTTCCCGGAACAGAATTTGCGGCGCATCGTCGTGGCTCGCGAAGCGTTGAAGGCTGACGGAAGCGTGGACACCAACAAGTGGGAGCTGGTGAGTCGTCCGCTGACCTTGCCCGACCAAGTTTATTTCAGCCAAGAATACAGCCGCAAAGACCACGAAGCAGGTACGGGTGAACCGGAAGTGATGAGCATGACGGGAAAGGCCGCTTCTGCTGGCGACTACTACTACTATGAGTTCAATTCCGAAGGCATCTGCACTACCCCTGGATCGAGCTTAGTTTTGGGAACGGGATCGCGTCCGCTCAATGCCAGCAGCGGTGAGCTTCCTCGCGTGACTGCTGCCGGCAAACGTGACTTCGGCGGGTTTGTGGTCTGGCGAAATGGGCGCACCTCCTCTTTCCGGAGCCCGACCCAGATTTCCAGCAACATCGATTCACTCAAAGCCGGAGACAAATTCTGACCCATGAAACCCATCACCATCTCTCGCCCACGCGGCTTCACCTTGCTTGAGACTGTCATCGCCATCGGGGTGCTGGCTGTCCTGCTCACCGGATTTATGGTTGTTTTCGCTCCGGCCGCAGAAGGGATCCGAAAATCGATCAATGTCCAACAAGCCGACCGATTGGCCTCCACCTTGGAGCAAGAGCTTGTGACGCTGCGCGATGCGGAATCGACGCAATTTAAAACGGGATTCACGAAAGCCTTCGAATGGATCAAGGCGTCCGACAGCGCGGACGATGCCATTCTTGTTTATCAATACCGCGGTGAGGTGGGCGGCACCCTGAGAGCTGACGGAACCCCCGAACCGGTGGAATCGTTGAAGGACAAGCTTCCCGGCAAAGATTATGTGGTCGTTCCCATGGCGCGTCGGGTGAGTGACACAACGGGCTTTGATGAAGATCTCAAGGGCATCGAAGGATCCATTTATTTGGTGAAATGCACGCAACTGATCTTCGACAATGGGGAACTCACCTTGGGCACCCCCGGCACGGTTCAAGACCCCAAAGGCTCTGCTCCGGCCACCGATGCCGAAACCTATCCAGAAGCGGTGATCGCATTCTCGGCCGACTTTTTCCAAATGCCAGCAAGGACCAAGGCCTACTTTTCCGGTAGCTCCTTCAAGTCCAAGTTTGACGATTTGAAAAACCCTGTCTTTTCCCGCAACCTCGCGGTTCGTCGCTAACAACTTTCACGCTGACCTTCATGAAAAACCCACGGAATCTTTCCTCTCGTCGCGGCTTCACCCTGATGGAACTGATGGTCGCGATGGCGATCACCACCATCATCGTCACGGTTCTCGTTTCGATCACGTCGATTGCCTTGGAAACTTGGAACCGCAGCCGATCCGAACTCAAGGCGTCGCGTCAGGCGAAGTCGATGATCGACACTCTGGCACGCGACTTTGAATCGTTGGTGGTCCGCCGCGGCAACAACAACCAGTGGCTCAGTGCCTTAGCTGCCACCGACGAAGTGGGAGATTCCATCGCCAGCACCAATGCGACGGAGTATATCTTCTTCACGGCGGTCACGGACCGGTACAATGGTCAGGTTGGCGTGCAGAATGAAGACAAGGGCGGAGACGTTTCATGCGTTGCCTACAAACTCTACTATCGCAACCCACTCGACTCGGGCAGCAATGACTTCGAAACCTTCGTGGTGAATCGCCTTCTCGTGGATCCGGACGACACGTTTGAAAAGCTGTTGGGAGAAACGGATTCCACCGACGATGCCAAGACCTTGGACAGAGTCTTTGCGGCCACCACTTTCAGCAGTGACTTGGAAAAACCGGAGAATTTTGTGTGTGAAAACGTCTTCCAGTTCTCGGTCACATTTAACGTTCAGGTCACCGACAATGCGGCCGGTGGCGGAACCCAAGTCAAGAATGTACCCGTGACGATAGGCCGGAACAATGAGACGCAAGAGTTTCGATTGAGCGGCAATGGAATCTTCTCCGACTACACGGGTAGCGAGGTGACGACGGCAGAACTGACTTCTGGACGCATCAGCTCGGTGGATATTTCGGTGACGGTTCTTTCTGACTTCGGGATTGAGCAGCTCAGCCGCCGCAAATTCACCGATACGCAGAAGGCGGATTTCCTCGCGAAAAACTCCTACGAGTTCACCAAGACGGTTCAAATCCCGAGCATGTAAGGCCGGGGAGGGCGGAATCAAAGGGCTCCAAAGCGCCGGTGACGGCGCTGGTATTCCTCGACCGCCTCAAACAAGTCGCCTTGGCGGAAATCGGGCCAAAATTTGCGCACGATCACGATTTCCGCGTAGCTGATCTGCCACAGCAGGAAATTTGAGATGCGCATTTCCCCGGACGTCCGGACGAGAAGGTCCGGGTCGGGAATTCCAGCCGTTTGGAGACGAGAGGCGAAGACCTCGCAATCGATCTCGCCGGGTGAAATGTTCCCAAGCATTGCATCTTCTGCGAGCGATCGGGCGGCGCAGACGATTTCTTCACGACTGCCGTAGGAAAGCGCGAGAACCAGGGTCATCGCGGTGTTAGCAGCGGTTTTTTCTTCGATGCGGCGGATGAGGTCGCGCGTCTTGGCGGGCAAGCGGTCAAGCTGGCCAATCGCGAGCAGGCGGACGTTTTGTTGCTGCAGGTCCTTGGCCTTTTCGTTGAGAAAGCGATCGAGTAGAGCCATCAACGCCTTCACCTCATTTTCCGGGCGACTCCAGTTCTCCGAGGAAAACGCGTAGAGCGTCAGGTATCCGACGCCGAGTTCGATGCAGGCTTCCATCACCTCGCGCACCGATTCCGCCCCGGCGCGGTGACCTTCGAGGCGAGGCAGTCCACGTGCGTTCGCCCAGCGGCCGTTGCCATCCATGATGATGGCGATGTGGCAGGGAATGTCAGCGGACGTAGCCATGGAGGTGGCAGCGAGCGATTACGGTGCGACGAGCGTTTGCACGCGGTCCGGTCCCACGCCGACGAAGGCGACAGGTGCGCCGCAGAGTTCGGAAAGCCGTGCGAGGTACGCTTTCGCACGCTCCGGCAGATCCTCGAAACGGGTGCAGGTTGTGGTGTCGCATTTCCAACCCGGCAAGGTTTCGTAAATTGGAACGGCACGATCCCAGGCCTTGCGGTCGGCTGGGGGAAGTTCGTGAACGGTGCCGTCGATGTCGTAGCCGGTGCAGATTTGCAGGGTTTCGTATTCGTCCAAGCCATCCACGTTGGTGACGGCGAGGCCGGTGACGCCGTTGACCATGCAAGCGAAGCGCAGCAGCACGGTGTCCAGCCAGCCGCAACCGCGCGGGCGACCGGTGGTGGCTCCGAATTCACGACCGAGATTGTGGAGATATTCCGAGAGGCCTTCGTCGCCAGTGGGAAATGGGCCGGATCCGACGCGGGTGGTGTAGGCTTTGCAAACGCCGATAACGCGTTCGATCGCGTTGGGCGGCAGACCCGAGCCGGTGCAGGAGCCGCCGGAGGTCGTGTTCGACGAGGTGACAAAGGGGTAGGTGCCGTAGTCGATGTCGAGCAAGGTGCCTTGCGCGCCTTCAAACAGGATGGATTTGCCGGATTTCCACGCGCTGTGGAGCACGGGGATGGTGTTGGTGACGTGTGGTTTAAGCCGGGCGAAGGCGGTGCGGATTTCTTCCATCACGCCGTCCACGGTGAACTGGGGCAGGTCGTATTTGGCGAGGATGGGATTGACGTCTTCCAATCGGCGGCCGAGTTGGTCGCGGGTGAATTCCTCGTCGAGCAGATCGGCGACGCGGAGTCCGCAGCGGTTCACCTTGTCCGAATAAGTCGGGCCGATGCCGCGCTTGGTGGTGCCGATCTTTTGGTCACCGAGCGAAAGTTCGCGGGCGGCGTCGAGCTCCTTGTGGAAAGGGAAAACCACGTGGGCGCGGTCGGAAATGAGCAGTTTTTCGGGGGTCACTTTGACGCCGAGGGCCTCGTTGCGCTCGATTTCCGTGACAAGGCCGACGGGATCGACGACCACGCCATTGCCGATGATGTTGACCTTGCCGTCCCAAATGATGCCGGAGGGAAGGAGGTGGAGGACGTATTTCACTCCCTTGGCGATGACGGTGTGTCCGGCGTTGTTTCCGCCTTGGCCGCGCACGACGACATCGGCGTCTTCGGTGAGGTAATCGACAATCTTGCCTTTGCCTTCATCGCCCCACTGGAGGCCAACAATAATGGTGTTCATCTTAAGTTTTTAAATTGGGAGCCATCGGGCCGTGGTTGGCCCGGATTGGACACGGGCGAGGAAGAATGATCCCCATCCCTAGAATCAGAAGCTTATTTCCGGCTGCTTTCGATCAGGTTCGCGAACTCCTCGAAGAAGTAGCTCGCATCGTTCGGGCCGGGTGCGGCTTCCGGGTGATACTGGACGCTGAAAACCGGATGCTCGCGGTGGCGCATGCCTTCCACGGTGCCGTCGTTCAGGTTTACGTGTGTCACCTCGACCTCGGGCGGCAGCGAGTCCGCATCCACGGCGAATCCATGGTTCTGCGAGGTGATGGAAATTTTGCCACTGCGCAGGTCCTTGACCGGTTGGTTGCCGCCGCGGTGGCCAAACTTCAGCTTGAAGGTGGTGCCGCCGAAGGCATGGGCGAGGAGCTGGTTGCCCAAGCAAATGCCGAAGATGGGCTTTTTGCCGATGAGTTGCTTGAGTTCCTCGTGGATGTAGCCGAGTGCGGACGGATCGCCCGGGCCGTTGGAAAGGAAGATACCGTCGGGATTCTTGGCGAGCACCTCGCTGGCCGTGGTGGTTGAACTGACCACTTCGACCTCGAACCCGGCCTGGCGCAAGCGGCGCAAGATGTTGTATTTCAGGCCGAAATCATAAGCGACGATGCGGAAGCGCACGGGCGGAAGAGGGCGGTAGTTGCCGCTTTCTCCGGTGGAGGTGTTGGGCAGCGACCATTCGCGCGACTCCTTGCTCCAGAGATAAGCTTCGGGCGTGGAAACTTCCTTCACGTAGTCCATTCCAGCCATCGACGGCGCGGCCTTGGCGGCGGCGACGGCGGCCTCTGCGTCCAGTTCGGTGGTGACGCAGGCGCGCATCGCACCGAGCGACCGCAGGTGCTTGGTCAGCGAGCGGGTGTCGATGTCTTCGATGCCGAGCACGCCATTTTCGGCAAGATATTGGGAAAGCGGTTGTTCGGAACGCCAGTTCGACGGCACCTCGCACAGTTCGCCGATGACGAAGGCGCGGATGTGCGGCGAGGCGGACTCGCCATCGTCTGGATTGACCCCGTAATTCCCGATCTGCGGGTAGGTCATGGCGACGATCTGACCGCGGTAGGACGGGTCAGTGATGACCTCCTGGTACCCGGTCATCGAGGTGTTGAAACAAATTTCTCCGGTGGTGGTTCCGGTGGCTCCGAAGGCAGTTCCTTCGAAACAACGTCCATCTTCAAGGGCTAGGATAGCAGTTTTCGGCACGGCGGCGGCAGGCTAGGGAAGCGATACGAGCGATGCAAGCGAATGCTCATTCCCGTGCTCGGCTGTCCATCAGGATGGTGACCGGTCCGTCGTTGATCAGCGCGACCTTCATGTCCGCACCAAAAATGCCGCGGCCAACGGGTTTGCCCAACTCCACTTCCACGGCTGCGCAAAATTTCCCGTAAAGCGGTTCGGAAATCGTCGGATGCGCCGCGCGCAGGAAGGACGGCCGATTGCCTTTCTTGGTCGAGGCATGCAGCGTGAATTGGCTGACGACGATGACATCGCCGCCGGTTTCGACCACGGACAGGTTCATCTTGTCCTCGGCGTCGGCGAAAATCCTCATCCGAGCGATCTTGCCCGCAAGCCAGGCCGCGTCTTCGGCCGCATCGCCGTCCTCCACGCCCAGCAGCACCAGCAACCCGAGGCCGATTTGAGAAACCATTTTTCCGTCCACCGCCACGGACGCTTCCGACACCCTCTGGATCACCACGCGCATGGCCGCAGATTGCGTGGTAGCTGGTTCCGCGCAAGTCCCGGCAGCGTGCAAAATTTGATTGTGTGCTGCCAGCTCGCCGATTGTACTGTGCGCGAGATGACCCTCCGCAAAACGCTCATTCTGGTTTCGCTAGTTTGGGTCGTGGCCATTTCCGGATTTCACCTCGCGCTCAATTTGCCGAAAATCTCCACCTGGTTTCAAAAGGACTCGGAGAAAAAAATGCGGATCGGCTTCCTCCCGGTCACTTGCCACCTCACCTGTCCCGTCACCGATTTTGTGAATCGCCAGATGACGGGCAAAGGAATGTTTGAGCCGCTCAAATTCAGCGGTTGGCCCGAGCTGAAGGAAACGTTCCTCAAAGGCGACACTCGCGCCACGTTCATCCTCGCTCCGATGGCGATCGCGTTGCGCGAGCAGGGTGTGAAAATGAAGATTGTCTATCTGGGCCACCGGGACGGTACCGCGCTGGTCGTTCACAAGGACTCCGACATCCGCTCCATCGCCGATCTGCGAGGCAAAACTGTCGCCGTGCCGAACCGCTACTCGAACCAGCGACTTCTCATTTTCCGCGCCCTCAATGACGCCGGGATGAGCATCAAGGACATCAATCTCATCGAAATGCCGCCCCCGGACATGCCCGCCGCGTTGTATTCGAAATCCGTGGATGCGGTCACCAGCGGTGAGCCATTCATGGGCCAATGCGAGTTGGATGGCTACGGCCGCGTCCTTTACCTCACCAAGGACATTTGGCCGAATTTCATCTCATGCGTTCTCGCCGTCCATGAAGACGAGATTCGCGACCATCCCGAGCGTGTCCAAGCGCTCGTCAGCGGCATCGCGGACAGCGGCATGTGGCTGGAGGAAAACATGGAAAACCGCATGGCGGCCGCGCAGTTTGTTTCGAAGCGATACTATAACCAGAATCCGCGCCTGCTCGAGTTTGTCCTCAGCAAACCGCCCGACCGCGTGACCTATGGCGATCTTTCTCTCCAGCGCGACAACTTCGCCGAGATCGAAAAACTGGGCAAGCAATCCGGGATTCTTGAAGGCACCGTTTCGTTCGACGACTACGTGGACACCCGCTTCGGTGACGCCGTGGAAAAATCCAAAAAGCCCTACGCCTACCCGGCCAAACGCGCGCTCTCCGATCTGGAATCGAAATGAAATCCCACCGCCCGTTGCCATTCATTGTCGTCGCGTTGTTTCTACTGCTGTGGCATGTCCTCGTGAAATGGTCGGGCAGCGACATCTTCCCGACGCCGTGGCAGGTCGCCCTGGGCATTGAGGAACTCATACGGCAGGGCTTGCTTTTTAAATATGTCGTCGCCTCGTTGTTCCGCGTCACTTGGGGTTTTCTGCTGGCCATCCTCGTCGGCGTTCCGTGCGGACTCGTCCTCGGCTGGTATCCGCCCGCTGCCGCCGCCTTCAATCCAATGATCCAAATTTTCCGGCCCATTTCACCGATCGCGTGGATCCCGGTGGCCATCCTCTGGTTCGGCGTTTCGGACGTTTCGCCGGTTTTCCTGATCTTCCTCGCCAGCGTGTTCCCCATCACCGTTTCGTCGATGGCTGCCGTGCGCAACATGCAGCCCGTCTATGTTCGCGCCGCGCAAAATTTTGGCCTCACCCGCAGTCAGCTTTTCCGCAAGGTCATCTTCCCCGCCTGCCTGCCGCAGATTCTAACGGGCCTGCGCATCGCACTTGGCATTGCTTGGCTGGTCGTCGTCGCGGCCGAAATGATCGCCGTGAACTCCGGCCTCGGCTACCTCATCATCGACGCCCGCAATGCCGGCAAACGCTACGACCTCGTCGTCGCCGGCATGCTCATGATAGGCCTCATTGGCCTCGGCCTCGATGCCGCCCTCCGCCGCCTCGAAAAATTCGACGAAGTGAGCTGGGGCTACGCCAACCGCTGATCGATATGAGTCAACCTAACAGCGATCCGCCAACCGCCATCGAGGTCCGTGACCTCTGGATGACCTTTCCTGGTAAGCTCCAAGGCGAGCAAATTCACGTCTTGGAAAATGTCAGCCTCAGTGTGCGGCAGGGCGAATTCGTTTGCATCGTCGGTCCCTCTGGCTGTGGCAAATCCACGCTTCTCAACATCATCGGTGGTTTTCTAACGCCTACCTCCGGCAGCGTCCTTGTCGAAGGTCGTCCCGTCGTCGGCCCCGACCCAAGACGCATCTTCGTCTTCCAAGAAAACGGCGTATTTCCCTGGCTCAATGTCGAGGACAACGTCGGCTTTGGCCTGCAACATCGGCCGCCCGAAGAAGTTTGCGCCACCGTCGCCCATTACATCGAAATGGTTGGGCTCACAGGGTTTGGAAAATCCTACCCCCGCGAGCTTTCCGGCGGCATGCGCCAGCGCGTTGAGATTGCCCGCGCCCTCGCCGCCTCGCCGGACATCATCTACATGGACGAGCCATTCGGCGCGCTCGACTTCATCACCCGCCTCAAAATGCGCGCCGATCTGGTGCGCATTTGGCAGGAAGAAAAGAAGACCATCCTCTTCGTCACCCACGACATCGAGGAAGCGGTTCAACTTTCAGACACCGTCCTCGTCATGAGCAAGCGCCCTGCCACCGTCAGGTCCACCGAGCGCATCGAATTGCCGCGTCCCCGTGACCTCGATTCCCCCGGCTACCTCCATGCCCGCGACCGCATTTTCCAAGAAATGGGCATGAGCCTAAAAATCGGCGGTGCATGAGGATCGAAGCCTCAAGATTGTTCCGGGCAAAAAATTTGCGATCATCGCGAAGCGTTGGATCGCTTCCACGTGAGGGACTGGAGGCGTTGTTCTCAAACGATTCTCAAGTTGTTCACAAGGCGCGGGATTGACCCGGTTCTCGGCGCTGTCAGGATGCCGCCCCCGTATGGCTGTTGATACCAAATCCGCTCCCGCTTCTTTCCGCAAGACCGCAGACCTTCAGAAAGGCGCGTCTGCCACCGCCGCCGAGGATGTGACGCGCGCGCTGCCTCACGCGCTGGGACCGGAGAAAAGCCTGCTGTCCTCGATGTTGCAGGACCCGCAGGAATACATCGGCACGGCCATCGAGGAAAAGCTCACGGCGGAGCATTTCTACCTGCCTTCTCACACGACCTTGTTCGGCTTCCTCATCGAGCTGTTTGAGGGCGGGCACGAGGTGGAGTTGGTTTCCCTGATCCAGCGTTTGCTCGACCGCGGCTTGCTTGATCGCATCGGCGGGCCATCCGCTCTAACGGATCTCTACACCTACGCGCCGAGTCCGGGGCATTTCCGTCACCACCTCCAGCACGTGAAGGACAAGTTCGTCCTGCGTTCCATCATCCAAAACTCGAACGAGGCGATTGCCCAAGCCTATGACGCGCCGGACGAGGTGGCCGGGTTGCTCGACACGGTGGAAGCGAAGATTTTGGCCATCCGTGAAGGTTCGGAAACGAGCCGTGCGCCGACCATCAAGCAGTCGGTCAACGAGGTGATCGAGCAGTTCCAAAAACTCCTCGCCGGAGAAAAGGGCGCGCAGGGGATCAAGACTGGATTCGACGATCTCGACCGCATGAGCAGCGGCCTGAAACCCGGGGAAATGTTCGTCGTCGCGGCCCGTCCATCGATGGGGAAAACGTCGTTCATGATGAACATCGTCGAGCATATTTGCATCACCGAAGGCAAACCCTCGATGGTGTTTTCCTGCGAAATGAGCGCGTTCCAGATCGTCCAGCGTTTGGTTTTCTCGCGCGCGAAATTTGCGATGAGCCAGCTTTCCCGCGGCTACACCCCGACCAAGGGCGACCTCCAACGCATCCAGCGCGCCGCCATGGAAACTTCCGCCGCCAAGCTTTTCATCGACGACACCGCGGGCATTTCCATCAACGAACTGCGGGCGAAAGCCCGCCGCAAGAAGCGCGACGAAGACATCCAGTTCATCGCGATCGACTACCTCCAGTTGATGAAATCCCGCACCAAACAAGCGGAGAACTCGCGCGAGCGGGAAATCGCGGAAATTTCTGCGGGTATCAAGGGGCTGGCGAAGGAACTCGGCATTCCCATCCTCATTCTCGCCCAGCTCAACCGGGGACCGGAAAGCCGCACGGGCAAAAACGTCGGCGTGCCGCGCATGTCGGACCTGCGGGAATCCGGCTCCATCGAGCAGGACGCCGACATGGTCGGCCTGCTCTATCGAACCGCCTACTACGCCGAAGACGCCGAGGAAAAAGAGCAAAAGGCCGGCGAAGCAGAGCTCGTCCTCGCCAAAAACCGTAACGGCGAAACCGGCCACCTTCCTCTAACCTTCATCGCCGACCTGATGCGCTTCGAAACCGGTGCGCCAGCGAGAGAGGAGGGGTGAGTATTTCCCAAATAAGGGGCATGGACGTCTCGTCCCTTCGCATGGACGAGACGTCCATGCCCCTTATCAGCGCTGTGCCGTAACTAATCAGTTAGCTGGCTGGCGTCGAGGTGGTTTCGCTTGAACATCCGAAGCTTCTCGTTGCCGAAAACGATAGCAGAACCATCCGCTCCCCCGATGATGTAACTCACAATCGGACTATTCCACGTTGTGACAGGCTTGCCGGAAAATAGCGGAAAATGGTGCGGAGTTTCGGGGCGATGGTATTTCCATTCCTGCGGTGAGGCTCCCGATTTCTGCTGGAACATGAGCTCGCGATAGCGGGCTTCTGTGACCAGTCCTGAATCTACTAATTGGCGGAGAGACTCCGGGAATGACTGGTGCTTTTCATGGTATTCGTAAAGGAGCACTCCCATGGCAGAGCACCGTTTGCTTTGGACTGCAGCCCATTCATACTGTCGGCTGCGGGCGAAAGACTGGAGCACCATCTGCCCAGGAACCAAGGAAGCAAGCAACAAGGCGACGATCAGGAATTTCGTCGGGAGTTTCATGATGCTCAGATGCTTTTTTCGCGAACCCTCTCCAACAACTCCGGATCCGCCTCCAGCGCATCGGCCACGGCGCGGATGACATTGAGCGTCGGCCGGGAAACGTGGTGTTCCATGCCTTCGACATCGCGATAAATCGTTTCCTCGTCGATCCCGAAGAGGCGCAGGAAACGGGTGAGCGTTTGGTGACGCTCGATGATGGCGAGGGCGATGCGGTGGCCTTCCTCGGTGAGCACGGTGCCGCGGTATTTCTCGTGGTGGACAAGGCCCTCGGCATCGAGGCGGCGCAGCATGTTGGTGACGCTGGCTTGGGAAATGTTGAGGTTTTTCGAGATGTCCACGGCGCGGGCATAGCCCTTGGCTTCGATGAGATGGAGGATCTGCTCGAGGTAATCGTCCATGGCGACGGAGCCGCTGGTGCGCTTGGGTGGAAGAGTCACGGCAGCGAGGCTAACGGCGGGTTGCGGGGAGGGAAAGCGCAGGTTTTCCCTAAAGCTCGAACAGATGAAACTGGCGTTGAGGTAGAGCCCGGAGAAATCGGCAAGCCCACGAAGAATTAAGGAAACTGGGTGATTTTGAGCTGCATGAAGCGCTGCGGCAGGATGCCGAACAGGACGTTATCGCGGACCACGATGACTTCGTTTTCCCCGACGACGCTGCGTGAAACTTGAGTGGTGAAGCCATTCGACGGGACATCGCCGGCGGGCGAGTAGAGCGAGCCTTCGCCGCTCGGCGGCAGGGTATTTCCGATGAGGAAGCGATAGTCGAGGTCGGTCACCGCGAGCGGTCGGGTGAGGGTGAGCGTGAGGTAATCGAAGCCGCCGACGTTGGTCTTCGCGAGCACTGGTTGACCGGCGGTCGAGGGCTGCTTGGGATCGAGGCCGAGCGCGTATTCGAGGAGGTTCACGATACCGTCGAAGTCGAAGTCATTGAGGCTCGCGCCGGGGCCAGAGTCGGCGGTGGAGCCGAAGTGTTTCTGCCGCCAAGCCTCGATGGGCTTGAGGATGCGCAGCGTGCCATTCACGGAAAGTTGCGTGGGATCCCAGGCGAGGCCGGCCGCGAGTGGCGGAAAATTGAGCGTGGCGAAGCTGCCGCTGAAACTCGCGAAATCGAAGAGATCGAACGTCTGTCCGAGCGCGGGGACAAAGCCTGCTTCGAGGGCCACCGTAAGTTTTCCGCCAGCCGTTAGGGCTCCGCTCACGGCGATGCGGTTGAACTGCCCGGCGCCCGTGCCGCCGATGCGCAGGCGCGTTTCGCCGGTTAGGTCGTGCTGGGAAAATGCGCTCGGAGAAACCACGCGAGCCGCCGTGTCGAAATCGAGGATCGCGGCCGTCGCCACGGTGAGAGCGTTGGCGGTGACGCTGCCGGTCGTGAAACGCGTGGTGCCGCTCACGAGCTGAGTGGGGCCAGTTAGGGCCGCCGCGATCGTCGCCACGGAGGCGGCATTCGGTTGCACGCGTATCGTGCCGGTCGTGGTGTCGATGACGTTGTTCACGGCAACGCCCTGGCCGCGCAAGATGACGTTGCCGGTGGTGCCGATGACCGAACTGGCCACGGTGAGTGCTCCCGCAAGATTGAGGTCGGCGTCCGCATGCAGCGTGATGGTGCCGGTGGTGTTGAGCGGCGCATTGATGGCGACGTTGTTGTCGGCAAGCAGCTCGATGGCACCACCTCCGGTGACCACACTGCCGCCGCTTAGGCTCACGTTTAGCAGGGCGTCGATCTGCAATTTGCTGCCGCTCGTGTTGATCACTCCTGCGGTGTGCAGGGCGTTGACGCCTGAGATGAAAATGCCCGGCGCATGCGCGGTCAGCGCCGCCGCGCAGGTTGCATTGCCCACGCCGCCGCCGTTCGTGTCGGCCGCGATCAGCAGGTCCGTGTTCGCAGAAATCGGCCCGGAAACGGTGACGTGATTGCCGCCTCTCAAGGTCGCGCGACCCGACGATGCGGTGATCGAACCCGTTCCTTGGATTTCCAAATCCTGAGTTCCGTTTAGTGCCTCCACCCGCGCCGTCCCGCTGGTGATCAAACCCGCCACCGTCAGTTTGCCGTTGAGTGTCGTCACGTTCGCATCGCCGCTCGCTCCGCCGCGGATTTCGCTCCCGGGCGGTAGCGTCAGTGCGCCAGTTCCGGTCAGCGCCAGCGTGACATCTCCCGCTCCCGCGCCGCCGGTTGCGTTGAGTTTGCCGGTGAAATTCAGCGCACTGACCGAGCTCACGGAAATGTCGCCGCCCGTCGAAAGGATTTCGCTGCTCAGGGTGTTCGAAGGGGCGCCGGTCGCCGACGCCGTGAACGTACCGCCGGAAGTGGCGAAGGGTGCGGACAACGAAAATATCACCGCCTCGATCGTCGCCGTGCCACCTTGCGTCGCGACCGAACCGCCGCTGATCGTCACGGTCCCGCTGAGCGCTCGGAAGTGTGCGTTGCCGCCATTCGTGTTGATGATGCCAGCGCTCATCGTGACGGATGGGCTGGAGTGGAGCAATCCACCGCTGGCGGTGCTCACGCTGCCGCCACTCATGCTCGTCGCCGTGAGTGCGGTGAATTGAAGCGAGCCCGCGTTCGCGTTGATCGTCCCGGCCGTGTGCAAGGTATTCACTCCGGAAACGAAAATGCCCGGTGCGTTTGCCGTCAGCGCCGCGGCGCAAGTCGCATCGCCCACGCCGCCGGCGTTGGTGTCCGCAGCGATCAGCAGGTCCGTGTTTGCTGAAATCGGTCCAGAAACGGTGACGTGATTGCCGCCCCGCAACACCACTCGGGCCAACGTCGCAGTGACTGAACCCGTTCCTTGGATTTCCAAATCGTGGAGTCCTCCGAGCGACTCCACGTGCACCGTGCCGCTGCGGATCAAGCCCGCCACGGTCAGCTTGCCGTTGAGTGTTGTCACGTTCGCATCGCCGCTCGCTCCGCCGCGGATTTCGCTTCCGGCAGGCAGCGTAAGTGCTCCAGTTCCGGTCAAACCCAGCGTGACATCACCCGTGCCTGCCCCGCCGGTCGCGTTGAGTTTTCCGGTGAAGTTCAGCGTACTGAGCGCGCTGACGGAAATGTCACCGCCACTCGACAGGACTTCGCTGCTCAGCGCGTTCGGGTTTACGCCGGTTGCCGATGCGGTGAAGGTGGCACCCGAAGTGGTGAATGGAGCGGACAAGGAATACGTCGCCGCCTCGACCGTGACCGTGCCGCCTCCCGTTTCAACCGCGCCTCCGCTAACCGTCACCGTGCCGCTCGGCGCGCTGAAGCGCGCGTTGCCGCCATTCGTCATGATGGTGCCGGAGGTCTTGGCAACGGACGTGCCGGAGTGGAGTAAGCCGCCTTCCGCGCCAGTGACGCTGCCGCCACTCATGCTCGTCGCGGTGACTGCGGTAAATTCCACCGCACCGCTGTTCGCGTTGATCTCCCCGGCGGTGTGCAACGTGTTGAAGCCCGAAATGAAAATGCCCGGCGCTTGCGCCGTCAGCGCTGCCGCGCAAGTCGCATCGCCCACGCCGCCGCCGTTCGCGTCCGCCACGATCAACAGGTCGGTGTTCGCTGAGACGGGTCCGGAAACGGTGACATGATTGCCCGCCCGCAGTGTCGCCCGGCCCGATGACGCGGTGATCGAACTCGTGTTCTGGATTTCCAAATCCTGAACGCCATTCAGTGCCTCCACCCGCGTGGTTCCCCCAGCGATCAATCCCGCCACCGTGAGTTTCCCGTTGAACGTCGTCACATTCACGTCGCCGCTCGCACCGCCGTGGATTTGGCTCGCAGCAGGCAGTGTCAGTGCGCCAGCTCCGATCAGCGCTACCGTCACGTCGGCCACGCCCGCTCCGCCGAGCGCGTTGAGCGTGCTGGACAAGGTCAGTGCTGTGCTTGCTGCGACCGAGATATTGCCGCCCGAGGTGATTATGACAGAACTGATCGCTCCGCTGCTGCCGCTCAGGCTCACCGCACCGCCGCCTGTGATCAGCGAACTTCCGAGGTTGAACGCGCCGCTCAGCGTGGCGGTGAAATTCCCGCCGCTCGTCGCCACCCCGGCGGGCATCGACAGACTGGCTCCGTTGCACACGAGATGGACCAGATTCGGCACATTGTCGCCACCCGCGACCGATTGCGAGAACGCCGCGTTGATGAGCACGCTGCCTTGCGCGTTCAGCGTGAGCGCTCGGGCAGCGGCCGTTGTTAGGTTGTCGAGAGGCACGGTCGTCGCGACCGTGATATTTCCCGCCTCGGCCAGCGCGCCGGTGGTGTTGATCGTCACGTTCCCCACGTTCAGCGCCGTGATGAGATCGTTCACATTGATGCGCGACGGGGAGGCCGTCGGCGTCCACGAGCCTGCCGCGAAGGTTCCACCGGATGTCGGGTTGGTGGTGATGGTGACATCGATCGCGCCGCGGGCCACGCAGGCGACGACGAGATGGAATCCGACGATGCGGAGGGAAAAACCGAGCTTTGGGGGCAAGCGTGTTTTCATGAGCGGATGGGAAAAAATCGAGCAACCGCGGTCTGGGGAGATGGGCACCGCAGGCTGCGATCCTGAGAAGATTTTCCGCGCAGTGCAAGATCGCGGGAGCATGCATTGCTCTTGGCGAAAATCAGAAATCCCTATCGATAAAGGTCGCCGTTGGACGCTTGGAACTCTGCCTTGAGACGAACGCGCAGCGTGGACAGATCAACGAGCCGCCAGCGGGTGAAGGTCCATGCGCCGTCCTTGCCATCGTGGCTGATGCCGACGAGCAGGTGGACGGCGTCGTCGGTGATCTTGAGCGTGGCGTCCTTGGGTTCGAAATAGAAGCTGCGGAAACTGCTGGTTTCTGAACCGGCGGCGACGAGCTTGGGATCGAGGTAGAAAACGGTGCCGGAGGCGTTGTCGGTGATGCGCAGATCGGGATAGCCGGAGCGTTGGCGGGCACCGGAGCGGGTGGGTGGGACGTCGCAGGCGATGCCGGGGATTTTTTGCAGATGACGGTGGATGGCATTTTCGAACAGTCGCGACGCTTCGTTGATGCGACGGAGTTGGCGGACCGGTGAATCGGGACGATTGAGTTCTGCTAGAGTGGCGTCAAGGGCCTTGCCTAGCGCGGCGATGGCGCGGAGATGGGCGGGGGATTGATCGAGCGGCAGGACTTTTTTCCCCGAACAGGCGCTCGCGACGGTGGCGAAGGAAAAGGTGCGGCTCGCTAGATTCTCGGCGAGCAGCGAGCGGACCAGGGTCGTGTCGGGATCAGCGGCGTTCTTTTGAACGATCGCTTCGTGATCCAAGCGGGTTTTTTCCGAGAGCCGCGTGACGGGTCGGCGTGGCGTGCGGGTGAGGAGGTAGCCCAGTAGCGTGACCGCCGCGAGGGCGAAGAGGATGCGCGGGAAAACCTTCATGGTCAGGCGCGGCGGGTCTGGTGCCAATGCGAGGTGTCCGGCTGGGTCAAGCATTCGACCGGTTCGTCCAGCAGCCGGTGCGAATGGATCAGGTGCACTAACAAGACGAGCGAGGCGACGGAGTCGAAAAGCGCGTCATGCCACGATTTTCCTGGGACGAGGGCGCGGATCGCTTCTGTCAGTCCGTGCGTTTCGCAAAGTGCGCCGAGCGAATGGTCTGGCAGCTCAGGCCATGCGGCGCGGGCGAGCAAAAGCGTGTCGATCCATGGCCCAAAACCGTGGCCGGGGAAGGCGCGCAAGAAGCGTTTCTCGGTGCCTTTGCCATGGGCGACGACGGCGGCTCCGGCGAGGCGACGTTTCAGTTCCGGCCACAGCATGAGCAACGACGGCGCATCGGCGAGCTGCTCTGGACCGATGCCGTGAACTTTTCTAGCAGCCCACTGGATGGGTTCACGGCACTGGAGGTAGGAAACGAACGCTTCGTGATGGCCGCTTTCCGCAGACCATGCGGCGAGGCCGATTTGCACCGGGTTGTCCGTCTTGCCGCGTGCCGCACCGGCCGATTCGAAATCGATGGCGGTGAAGCGGCAGTGGCGGATGGCGGGCATCGGGGAGCGCGATCTAACGCGTGGCGATGACTTCCACGGTGAAGCCCTTGAGGTAGCCGGTTTCCGGGATGGAAATGAGGATTGGATGGTCCGCGCGCTGGCCGTGGTTCATCACGAGACGGGCGGATTTCTTGGCGTCCACCGAGGCGTCGATCAGGTTGTCCATGAAGAGCTCGCGTGACGCATGGTAGGAGCAGCAGAAGGTCGAGAGCAGGCCGCCTTTTTCTAGCAACTTGAGCGAGCGCAGGTGGATTTCTTTGTAGCCGCGCATGGCGTCCATGAGCGTTTTTTTGTTACGCGTGAAACTCGGCGGATCGAGGATGATGAGGTCGTAGTCCGGTTTCGCGTGCTTGAGGAAATCGAAGACGTTGTGCTCCTGGACGTCGATTTGCAGGCCGTTGAGCTCGGCGTTCTTGCGCGCGGCGTCACAGGCGGAGGCGGAAACATCCACGGCGGTGACCGATGCCGCGCCGGCTTTGGCGCAAGCCAGAGCGAAACCGCCTTGGTTGGTGAAGCAATCGAGGACGCGCTTGCCCTTGGCGAGCGCGGCGACTTCGGCGTGGGCCTGGAGCTGGTCGAGGTAGAGTCCGGTTTTCTGGCCGTCGTAGAGATCGACCTCGAAGATGAGGCCGTTGGCGCGGACCTGGAAGGCACCAGGATTTTCGCCGAGAAGCATTTCAATTCCGGGTTCCATGCCCTCGGCCTTGCGGTAGGGCGAGTCGTTGCGCAGGACGATGGAGGCTGGGTTGAGCAGGGAAACCAGCGCGTCGCGGATGAGTTCTTTCCGCTGATCCATGGCGAGCGTCAGCGTCTGGACGGAAAGGTGGTCGCCGTAGCGGTCGACAATCAGGCCGGGCAGGCCGTCGGACTCGGACCAGACGAGGCGAGCGAGCGTTTCGTCGATGCCGGAGTTTTTCCGCAGCTCGATGGATTGGCCGATGCGGCGGGTGAAGAAGTCGAGATCGAGGTCCTGTTTGCGGCGGGAAAAGCGCCGGGCGACGATTTGTGAGAGCGGATTGTAGATCGCGGAACCGAGCGGGCGGTCACGGAAGTCCTTGAGGGTGATGACGTCACCGGGTTGTGGGTCGCCGAAGGATTTCTTGATCTCGGTGGCGTAGATCCACTCGTGACCGTGGAAGATGCGTGCGCGGGGTGCGATGATGAGTCCTGCCATGGGGCGGGACTCTCGGACGAGTGGAGGGGAAATGTCGAATGCGAATCGCGGAAATCCGGCATGGGCAGGCCGACGGAGATTTCTGCGGCTGTGGCTGGAAATGAGGTTTTCCCTTGATCCCGCCGCGCCGACTCCCTACGCCAATGCCACCAACCATGGGACAACAACAGAAAAAGATCATCAAACGCCGTCGCCGCGCCGATTATTTGAAGCGCAAGGCTGAACTGGCAAAGCTCGGCGGGATCGTGAAAAAGCCTGCCGCTAAGAAGTCCGACGACGCGAAAAAGGCTCCTGCCAAAAAGGCCGTTGCCAAGAAGGCTCCCGCCAAGAAGGTCGCCAAGAAGTCGCCTGAGCTTGAGGAAGCCCAAGTGGCCGCCGCAGCTCCTGAGTCCACCGAACCTGCTGCGGCCGAGGCTGTCCAGCATGTCGCGGAAAAGACCGTGGAAGGCATCGAAGAAGGCACCGAAGCCTGAAAATTTTCCGATTTTCGAATCCTCACGAAAAGCCGCCGCCGGACTTCCGGCGCGGCTTTTTTTCGTTGGATGGCCGGGGTTGACGGGGAGGGGAGGTCAAGGCAGCTTGCGGCCATGGAAGCGGCGGTGAACTACAAGATCGGCAACGAGAAACTGGTGAAGGTGCTGCAAGGCGCGTCCGATCATCTGCGGGGTTTGCTGGATAGGCAGGGGCGGCCGGACGGCGCGCTGCGCATCGCGGTGGTCGGCGGCGGTTGTTCCGGGTTGCAGTATAAAATGGATCTGGTGGATGGTCCGCGAGACCGCGACATCCTGGTGCCGAGCAACGGGGTGAATGTGGTGATCGACCCGAAGAGCGCGTTGTTCGTCTCGGGCAGCGAACTGGATTTTTCCGACGACCTGCAACAGGGCGGTTTCAAGGTGAGCAATCCGAATGCGGTGGTCACCTGTTCTTGCGGCGAGAGTTTCGCGGCGTGACGGGCGGGAAAGCGGGTTGAATTATCGGCGGATTCTGAAACGTTCCTCGCAGATGAAATTCAGGAATCTCTTGGTGTCCGCCTGCCTTTTTCCCGGGGCGTGGCTTTCGGCGGCACCGGGAAATTTGGCGCAGCCTGGCGAAACGGTGGAGAAACCGTCGCTGGATGAGCTGATCCACAACCTTTCCGATGAGCGTTACAAGGTGCGCGAGGCGGCCACCCGGACGATCTGGGACATGGGCGAAAAGGTGCTGCCCGAGCTGAATGCGGTCGCGGATGGCAAGGATCCGGAAGCCGCCTACCGGGCGCGCGAATTGGTCCGCAAGATCGAGCTTTCCATCACGTCCGAGACGGATCCCGAGGTGATGCGGCTGGTCGAGCGCTACGGCAAGGCCTCGGTGAGCGAGAAGCAGGACCTCATCGGCGAGATGGTGCGCAAGCGCGCATGGCGGCAAATTTTGCGGCTTTTCGCCAGCGAGAAGAACCCGGAGCTCATCCAGCGCGTCAAGGGAACCATCGATCTCATCGCGGTGACTGCGGCGCGGGAATGTCTCGTCGCGGACGATGCCGAGGGCGCGCGCGAATTTTTAGAAATGGCCCCGGCAGATGCTCCGGGCTTGCTGGCATTGGCTGAATTTCATCGCAGCCAAGGGACGCTGGAGACGGAGGTGAAGCGCGCGAAATCGCTCGACGACAAGGTGGCGGATGCCTGGTTGCTCGCGCTTTATCGGGCGTCGGGAAACGTGGAAGCAGCTCGCGTGGCGGCGGATGCTGCGGGCGAAACTTCGATTTCAGCCATCCTGTCCCTGATGCTGGGCGATCCGATGCCGTGGCTGCGTTGCTGCCTCGATGGGCGCGAGAATGCTTGGGGCGACAAAACGTACACCGCTTTGGCGCTGGAGAGATGGCAAGGAAAGGTGCTCGGTGCAGCTGAGCTCCAGCCTTTGGTTCGTTCGGCAGCGTTGCGCGCTTCACAGTCGCGGGCGAACTCCATCAATGCACTCTACCTGCTCGGCGAGGTGAAGCTGGCCGAGGAGGCGTATGTCAAAGTCTCCACGCTGGATGGGTTCAGCCACCTGGAGTCGCTGGAGCGGATTCCCGAGGCGCTCGCGGTGTTCGGACTGGATGGGGAAAAACCGGATTACAAGTCGTGGGTGGCCAAGCGGTTTTCGCAGCTCGCGAACGTGGATGAGGATTCCGATTTGGTGGAGGTCAACGAGGCGGAAGAACTGCTCATGCTGGCAAATTTCATGGACCGGCGCGGGATGGTCGCCGAGTTCCAAGATGCATTCGTCAAGCCGATGGAGGAGCTGGCACGCGAAGATGAAGGGGCATTCACCGATTTCCTGTCCCGCATGTTCGGCGCGAACATGCGATTTGGAGGCGCACCCGATGTGGTGAGGCGTCTCGGTTATGACTGGGCTGGTGACGAAGATTCGCGCTGGGACGACTTGGTGCGCGCGGCTTTCGGGGAGAATGAGCCGGTGCATGTCATTTGGAATTGGCTGGCGGAAATCGATCCTGCGGCCAACCGCATTGACCGTTTCGATGGCCTGCTGGCTCTTGCCGACATGGGTACGGATCCGATGCGGCTGCGCGAACGATGGCTGGATCTCGGCTGGCAAGAGGTCGAAAAAACGCCGGTCGAGCGCCGCAAGGACGTGCTGACCAAGCTGGCCCATGCGGTTAATCTGAAGCCGGATGTCGAAAACAACCTAAAACTCTGGGACGCATGGCCGGAAAATGAGCGCGATGGATTTTTCCGCGACACCCGAGTTTCAGAACTGACCATCGCCGGGCGCTGGGATGAAGCCGCAGATTTTTTCCTCAAGCAGATCGAACGGGTCGGCAAGTACAAGCTCACTCCCAGTCCCGCCGTTCATGCCAGCGCTGCGGCTTGCCTGCGCAAGGCGGGACGGGTGAAGGAGGCCGCCGTCCAAGACCGGTGGGTGGACAAGCTTTTCCTCGGCAATGGAGCCTATCAGATCGCCGTGGGCTATCAGTTCGGTGATGATTTCGAGCGCTCTGCCCAGTGGATCAAGAAAGCCGTGCTGGGAGACGAACCCGATCCGCTCGGCAGCTACGATTACGTGCTGCGCCAGTATGGCGAGAGCTTGTTGGAGCAAGGGGAATGGAAGGAAGCGGCGGCGGCCCTCGAAGTCGCGGCTCAGATGGCGTCGTCGCCGACGAGCAGTCCGCAGACGCTGATGATGCGAATGGGACTGAGGATCGAAGCCGATCTCGGGCGTGCGTTGTCCATCCTGGCGACGGATCGCGAAACCGCGTTGGCGATGCTTGACCGCGCCTATGCCATGTCTCCGGGGGACGGCACGTTGGCGGATTACTTTTTCCCCGCCGTCCGTCGGGCTGGATTGATTTCGCAGCACGATTCGTGGTTCCAAACTTCTTGGGAACGCCTGACCGCCGTGGCGAAACGTTATCCGGGCAGCAGCAACACGCTCAACACGACGGGCTGGCTCGCCGCCAAGGCGCACCGCAAGTTGAAGGAGGCGAAGGATTATCAAGCACGGGCATTGGCGCTGAAACCGGCCGAATCCAGTTATCTCGACACCATGGCAGAGATCGAGTTTGCCTCTGGCGATCGAGAAAAGGCGCTGGAGTGGTCGGCCAAGGCGGTGAATTTCACCCCCGGCGGAGTCCGTGAGGATGGTTCCGGCAGCACGGCGGAGAGCTTCATGCTGCGTCGCCAGCAAGCGCATTTTCGCAACGATGCGATGCCGCGCTAAAAATGTCCCGCTTCGCCCGCGCGGGCAACCCATCGCTTGACAGCGGGCCGCTGCTAAGGCGGGATTCCCGCCCCATGGCCAAACTTTCGATTCGTGACCTCGATGTATCTTCCAAGGAAGTCCTCATGCGTGTGGATTTCAATGTCCCGCTGAAGGATGGAGTCATCACCGACGACACCCGCATCCAGGGCGCGATCCCGTCGATCAAGCATCTCATCGCCGGTGGCGCGAAGCTGGTCCTCTGTTCGCACCTCGGTCGTCCCAAGGGCGGTCCCGAGCCGAAGTACTCTCTCGCTCCTGCCGCTGAAGCGCTTTCCAAGATCCTCGGACAGCCGGTGAAACTCGCGCCGGATTGTATCGGTGACGAAGTGGCCGCTCTGCGCGCCGCGCTCCAACCCGGTGAAGTGTTGCTGTTGGAAAACACCCGTTTCTACCCGGAAGAAGAAGCGAACGACGCGGACTTCGCCAAGAAGCTTGCCGGCAGTGCCGAAATCTTCGTCAACGACGCGTTCGGCACCGCTCACCGCGCCCACGCTTCCACCGAGGGTGTCACCCATTTCGTGAAACAAAGCGCGTCGGGATTCCTGATGGACCGCGAGCTGGAATACCTCGTCGGTAAGCTGGAAAGCCCGGAAAAGCCCTTCCTCGTCATCATGGGCGGGGCCAAGGTTTCCGACAAAATCCAAGTCATCACCGCGCTGATGGAAAAGGCCGACGCCTTCATCATTGGCGGCGCCATGGCCAACACTTTCCGCAAGGCGCAAGGCTACCAGACCGGCAACAGCCGCGTCGAAGCCGACAAGCTCGACCTCGCACTCGACATTCTCGCCAAGGCGGAAGCCAAGGGCGTGAAATTCCTCCTTCCCGCTGACACGCGCGTCACGCAGGAGTTCAAGGAAGGCGCTGAAACTCAAGTCACCGGCATCTACGGTGAAGGCGGCGCAACTCCAGAAGGCTGGGAAGGCATCGACATCGGCGACGTCGCCATCGACCAATTCTGCGACGAGGTCGCCAAGGCCAAAACGATGATTTGGAACGGCCCGATGGGCGTGTTCGAAATCGAAAGTTTCGCCAAGGGCACCCGCGCGGTGGCCGAAGCGATGGCCAAAAGCAGCGGCACGACCATCGTCGGCGGCGGAGATTCGGTCACTGCGGTGAACCAGTTCGGCCTCGACGACAAGATGACCTTCATTTCCACCGGTGGCGGTGCTTCGCTCGAATTGCTCGAAGGCAAGGTGCTCCCCGGCATCGCCGCTTTGACCGACGCCTGAGTCCACTACGCCGCATTAACATTACTGTCTTTTTTTACCCCAATGAACCGCAAGCCGATCTTCGCCGCCAACTGGAAAATGAACAAGGGAGCTTCCGAGACGGAAGACTTCGTGAGAAGTTTCCTGTCCAAGCTCCAGGGCCAGGATTTCCCCTGTGAAATCGTCATCGCTCCGCCCTTCATCTCGCTGCCCAAGCTGGCCGACCTGCTCCACACCTCCACTCCGGTGCAGAACGCGCATGCCATCCAGATCGCCGCGCAGAACTGCTCGCAGTTCGATTCCGGTGCCTACACCGGTGAGATCAGTGTGCTGATGCTGCGCGAGTTTTTCGTTCACTACGTGATCCTCGGTCACAGTGAGCGCCGCGCGATCTATGGCGAAACGGATGCCGTCATCAACGCGAAGATCAAGAAGGCTCGTGAGGCGAACCTGAAGCCCATCTTCTGCATCGGCGAAACCCTCGCCGAGCGCGAAGGCGGCAAGCTGGAGAGCGTGCTGCGGACCCAGATCACCGGCGGCCTCGAAGGCGTTTCCGAAAAGGATCTTGGCGAAACCGTCATTGCTTATGAACCCGTCTGGGCCATCGGCACCGGCGTCACCGCCAGCTCGCAGCAAGCGCAGGACGCCCATGCTTTCGTCCGCTCCGTCATCGCCGACCTCTACGGTGCCGATGCCGCAGCGAAGATCCGCATCCAATACGGCGGCTCCGTGAAGCCTAACAATGCGGCCGAACTCATGGCTTGCCCAGACATCGACGGCGCGCTCATCGGCGGTGCAGCCTTGGAACCGCAGAGTTTCGTGGAAATCATCCGCAACGGATCGGGTTCCCCTGAATAAGGAGGAGGGACATTTCGTGTCCCTCGCATTCAATCATCCTCTCTCATGCACCGCTTCGCACTGATCGTCCTGCTGATCCTGACGAGCTTCGCTCATGCCGAGCACGTCATCGTCACCGGCGGGCCTGCGTTGCGGAAATGGGAGGACTTGCGTGTCGAAGAGGACAGGCATGATCGTTGGTGGGCGAATTTCGTCCGCGCCTCGACTGTGCGTATCGATGAGATTCGCAAGGCCTACGGACCGAGTGCGCCCATTGTTTGGATGGTCTATCAGCCCGGCTACACCACCCGAGGCAGAGCCGACGGCAAGCCCTACACCTCGTGGATCGCCGAGCAAGCGGCCAAAAGGAGGGCCACCTTGGTGTGGTTCAACGGCTCCGGAGATTTCATCAGCAAGCTCAACTCGCGGCCTCGCGGGTCGGTCGAAACCTTTGATTTCTTCGGCCACTCGAACCGCTACGCCTTCATGTTTGATTATGGCAACGACATCATGGCCGCCTCCACTGCATGGCTGCATGAAAAGGATTTGCCGCGCATCAAATCGTCCATTTTTTCTGCCAATTCCTACTGCAAGAGCTGGGGGTGTCACACCGGTGAGAGCATGAGCAAGGTGTGGAAATCCGCTCTTGGATTGCCGCTCGAAGGTGCCAGTGGGCCAACCTCGTATGTCGAGGTGGGCAAGGGCAACCTTCCCGTCGTCAAAGGGCGCTGGGTGAGGTGAGCTTGCGTTTTGTTCGATAGAATAGAATGGCCGCAGCTTGCCGGTCCGTTCACGGATTCTGAAGGTCCAACGCGGTTTGGATTTCTTGCGCAACTTCAGGGTGGAACAGCAGCATGAGCTTGAACTGAGCCGGATGCAGACGGCGGATGTTTTCTAACAAATCGTCTGAAGCATCGTCGCTGAGGAATGACTGAGACTTGAGATAAGGAAAAATCGCATCGACCAGAGCGAATTGATAGGGAAGTTCGAGGGTAT
Source organism: Verrucomicrobiota bacterium (assembly GCA_040387215.1). Taxonomy (GTDB): domain Bacteria; phylum Verrucomicrobiota; class Verrucomicrobiia; order Verrucomicrobiales; family Akkermansiaceae; genus Luteolibacter. The sequence continues at coordinate 65,752 of JAZKEG010000020.1, forward strand.
CATCGAACGGAGTTTTGCTTTTTAGGATGAGCTCTGGCGTCGCGGAGTTTTCCGAGGATGGGATGGGTGAAGCCGCATGGAGTTGCTCAAACGCCTTTCTGCGGGTGATTTGCGATTGCTCGGTTGTTAGGCTGCAAATCTCCCATGGCATGAATCGAAACTCGGAAGGGCTTTCTGGGTCGTAGGCCAAAAACAACCAAGCGTGCGAGAGCAGGTAGTCGAAACGGGAATCGAATCCGATGGAACGTGTGGCTGAAACGGTCTGCCTGTCCTTCCAAAATTCGGCGCTCACCTTGCGCAGGATCTCATCGAGTTTTTGGGCGGCCTCGGAAGACTGATCCGCCGTCAACCGAAGCCCGTCCTTCAGCGCGCCATGATACCAACGCTGCTGCGCGGTCCGATAGACCATGATTTCCTCATCGGTGGTGCGGTCGGTGAAATTGACCAGCGCGAGTCCGGTATTGCGGAAATCCTCGATGATCCAACCGATCTCGCGATCGGTTAGGCCCTTGTTGCCGAGCGCGATGTAGTCCTCGACCCAACTGCCGGTGAAAACTTTTGCGGGTGGGCGCACGGCAAAGCGCGTTTTCAGCGGCGGTGGGAGTTCTGCCTGCTGCGGCCGCAGCCCCTGGCCGATGGCGACCTTAGCCTGCCAGATTCCGACGAGCGCGACGAGCGTCGCCAGCGCGATCCAGAGCCCGGTGGTCATGATTTCCCGTGAAACGTTTCTCATGGACGGATTTCAGGATGGGCGCGCGTCTTGCCTCGCCTCATGGGATCGGCGTTCCTCCGGGGCCATCGATAGAATCTAACAAATAGCTCACGGTTTTCCGGCTGCGGGTGAGGCTTATTTGTTGGAGGCTTTGTCCATGCTGTCCAACACGGTGCCGTAAACGCCAAGGCCTTTGGTCTGAAGCTCGGTTCGATAGGCTTCGAGTTGCTTGTCGTTGAGGATAGGGCGAAGCCTTTCGACCTTGGCGTCGATGCGCTCGGCTACAATCTCGCGCACTTTTTTCGTCATGTCGGGATTCATTGCGCCGTTCTTGAGCTGGGCCGGATCGCCCATGACCTCGGTCATCGCCTGTTGGAGATCGAGGCCGTAGGGGTCCATCTCGATGCCCATGCCTTCGGTGAACATGGAACCGATGTCCGGGGTCTTGGATTTGTTCGCGAGCGATTCCTCGGCACCCTCGCTGAGGATTTCATACACCTTGTCGCGTTGGCCGTCTTCGAAGCGGATGATGCCTTGGAGATTGGAGAGGTTTTTCAAGGCGAGGGCATCGACTTTTCCGCGGTGTTCGCGATCCTGATAGTCTGTCAGTGCAGTCTGCTGTTCCGCGCTGAGCGTGCCGGCGAGCTGGGCTTGCAGGGTTTCATCGTTGAGCAGTTTGGATTCCTCCATGAATTTTTCCGAGGAGGAAGGATCCGTGAGATCCAGGGTCTCAAAACTCTTGAGGCGCTCGTCGAGCCATCCGCTGAGCTTGGATTTCTGCACCTCAGTGAGCGAAAGATTCTCGGTGAGGCTGTCGATCTGCTGTTCGAATTTTTGCCGCTGGCGTTCGACCATCTTCTTGGCCATCTGGGACTGCATTGCTTTTGCTTGGTCCATTTGTTCGGCCGTTGGAGTACCGGTAGCGGGCTTGGGCGCTTCGGTGGGGCGGATGGCGCGCTTGCCTGGAGTGGGAGATTCCGCAGTCGGTTGAGACGCGGTGGGAGGTGGCGTGAGCGCGGCTGGCTTCCCAGAGGAAACGACGGCGAGGGAGGGTTTTCCCGTGTCCGGTGTTGGCTTAACCACCCAGCCGATGGCAATTCCGATCACTAACATCACGACGCCGAAGATGGCTGGGTTTTTCATGGTCGTCATCCAAGCTGTCGCAGCGCGGGATGCGAGGAAAATTGCAGCGAAAGACTCACGGGTCGCGAAGGAGCGCGTCGAGCCAGCGGCGGAGTTGTTCGAGATCGGCGGGTTTGGTGAGGTGCTCGTTGAAGCCGGCGGCGCGGCCAAGTTCTCTATCCTTTTCACTGCCGTAGCCGGTGAGTGCGATGAGGAAGGTGTTCTCGAGAGCGGGCAACTGGCGAATGCGGCTGGCGATCTCGTATCCGTCCATGCCAGGCAAGCCGATGTCTAGCAGGATGGCGTGAGGCAGAAAGTTCGAGGCAGTTTCTAGCGCATGCTGACCGTTGTGAGCAATGCGTGTCTGGTGGCCGCGGAGTTGTTGCAGCATGGCCATGGTTTCCGCCGCGTCCACGTTGTCGTCCACGATGAGAATGCGCAGGGAGTGGGATTTTTCAGACGGAACGTTTTCAATCTTGGCGGTCGTCGGAGGTGATACCAAGGGCAGGCGGATGATGAACTCGGTGCCTTTGCCCTCACCGCCACTTGTCGCCACAATGCTGCCTCCATGCAGGTTCACGAGGCGTTGGACGACGGTTAGGCCGATGCCCAAGCCGCCGTGCGAACGGTCGAGCGTTCTGCTAGACTGAACGAAGAGTTCAAAGACATGGGGCAGCAGTTCGGGCGAAATTCCGGTGCCGTTGTCGGCGACGCAAATCGTGACTTTGTTCTGGGTTTCGACTTTGGCGCTGAGTGAGATGCGGGTGCCTGCGCCGCTGTATTTGCAGGCATTTCCTAACAAATTCCCCAAAACCTGTTCAAGACGAGTGGAGTCTGCATCGACAAAAAGTGGGGTATCTGGCAGGGAAATGACGAGTTCCTGATGGTGGGCGACGCAGTCGGCACGGATGGCATTCGCCGCTGCGGTGATGATCTCCCGCAAGCAAACGGTCTCGCGGTGGAGAACGATCTTGCCCTCGGTGATTCGAGAAACGTCTAGCAGATCATCGATCATGCGGCTCAAGTTGCCGATCTGGCGGGCAATGAGTTCTTGGGCGTGGCGGCGGTCCTGCGCTGGGGCGTCGTCGTTGCGCAAAATCTCGGTGGCGTTGCGCATGGGCGCGAGTGGGTTGCGCAACTCGTGGGCGAGCATGGCGAGGAACTCGTCTTTGCTGCGGTCCGCACGGACGAGCTGGGCGGTGCGCTCCATCAGCTTTTTCTCGACCTGCTTGCGGGTGGTGATGTCGAGATTGGTGCCCACGATGGACTCGGGTTTGCCGTCGTCGTTGAGGCGGACGACATCGACCGTTTCGATGTGGCGGATTTCATCGTCGCCATGGCGGCGGATGCGGAATTGGCGTTTGCCATGGTTGTTGCCGGCGAGGCCGTCGCGCTGGGCCGCTTCTTGGTGCGGAAGATCTTCGGGCAGCACGGCATTTTTCCACGTGTCGTAAGAAACCCATCCGTCCGCCGTGGGTGGCACACCATAGATGTGGAACATCTCGGCGTCCCAATGAATGCGACCGCTGGGGATGTGCCATTCCCAAATGCCGACGCCGGTGGCGCGGTGGGCGAGAGTGGTGCGTTGGTGGCTTTCCCGCAGCGCCTTTTCTGCGCGCGTGATTTCGTCGATGTCCGTGTTGGTGCCGAACCAGCGGACAACCTTTCCCGCAGAGTCTTTCAGCGGGATGCTGCGAGTGAGAAACTGCCGATAATGGCCGTCTGCACCGCGCAAGGGGAAGGTCATTTCGAACGCTTTCCCAAGTTCGATCGATTTTCGCCAACCCTCTAACACGCGTGGCAGTTCGGCGGGATCATGCACGCTTTGCCAACCCCAACCTTGCATGGCTTCGGGAGTGGTGCCGGTGTAGTCGTACCAGCTTTGGTTGTACCAGAAAATGTAGCCGTCGGGTTCCGCCATCCATGCGAGTTGGATGATGGCGTTGACCATGACGCGGAAGCGTTCCTCGCTTTCGATGAGTTCCTGCTCGGCGTGTTTGCGCTGGGAAATGTCGCGGGCGAACTTCGAAGCGCCGATGATTTCGCCGCGCGGGTTGATGACGGGGGAAACGGTGAGCGAAATTTCGACGAGGCGGCCATCTTTGGTGAGCCGGACGGTCTCTTGATTGAGGATGCTCTCACCGCTTTTCACCGTTTGCAGCACCGTTTCCTCTTCGTGCTCAAGTTCGGGCGGGATGAGCAAGGTGATGGATTTTCCGATCATCTCTTCCGCGGTGTAGCCGAAAAGCGACTCGGCTCCCTTGTTCCAACTGGTGATGATGCTGTTGAGATCCTTGCTCACGATGGCATCCCCGGAATGCTCGACGATGGCGGCGAGCCGAGACGAAATTTCCTCACTGCGAACGCGCTCGAGGTGGGCGACCAGACGGGCGGCAATCTCGTCGACGAGTTCGATCTCGTCGCTTCTCCAGACGTGCCCGGATGAGCGCTGGACACACAGCGAATGGAAGCGGGTTCCAGGCCTTTGAACGGGCACCGCGAGCACGGCACGATCGCTTGGCCCGGAAGGAGGCGTGGCGGAAATGAGGAGATGCGTCCGAGTGTGCGCTAACGAGACGATTTCACCGGCGCGCAAGTCGTGAAGAAGGTCTTCGGTCCACTCGATCTCATCCGCCGCATCGACTACGCTCGAATCCGATGACCACTGATAGATCGATTGGATGCTTCCGCCAGTCAGGTTAATTTCTAGCAGCTCGCAGCGATCGAGATTCAGATGGGCACCGAGCCGTTGTCCTACCGCCTCGACGATTTCCGAGCCCCGAGTGAGTAGCAGGATGTCCTTGCTGATCGACGCCAAGCAGACGGCATTTGTCTCGGCACGGCGGCGGGCGGTGACGTCGCGCGCAACGGCCAAGACGCGATGGATTTTTCGCGCGTCATCTAACACTGGGGTCGCCAGCACGTCCCACCAGATCGACTCACCATCCGCCATCGGCATCAATCCGATGAACGATGCGGTGCCGCCGTTTACGGCAGTGGTCAAGGCTTGCTGCGCCGCTGGTCTGTCGTCGGGATCCCACAGCGTCAGCCACGATTGGCCGCGGAAATCCAGGTCTGCGGGGAGATGCAACATCTCGCGCGAGCGGCCAGGAAGCAAAATGAGGCCGCCTTCCAAATCCATCACGGTGGTGCAATCGCGGCTGCTTTCCACGATGCTGCGATTGTAGGCTTCGCTTTCCTGCGACGCGTTTTCTGCCATGGATTTCGGATCGATGGGGTTCATCAACAAAGGCAACGTTGGCGCTTGGCAAGTTCCGGGCGTTCTTCTTAACGCCTTGGATTTAGGGCATCGCGCAGGTCAGGCAAGGGAATTTTAGAGGGTCGGGCCTAGCCGCCAAAAAGCCCGGCGCTGAGGCCGGGCTTGGTGGAGGAATCATTTTCTAACGAGAGATCAGCCTTTCAGCTCGTCTTCCTCGTCGATGTTGTGGGTGAGGATGAACTGCAAGTCGTCCAGCCCGAGGTTCGAGGCGAAGCCTTCGTCGCCGAGCACGTTGGTGACGAGCTGGGTTTTCTGGTGCTGGAGGATGCGGATCTTCTCTTCCACGGTGTCGCGGGTGAGCAGACGGTAGGCGATGACCTTGTTTTTCTGGCCGATGCGGTGCGTCCGGTCGATGGCCTGGTTTTCCACGGCGGGGTTCCACCATGGATCGTAGAGGATGACGTAGGACGCGGAGGTCAGGTTTAGACCGGCGCCACCGGCTTTGAGCGAGAGCATGAAGACAGACGGTTCCTTGGTGGTCTGGAATTTCTCGATCTCGCCCTTACGGTCCTTGGTTTGGCCGGTGAGGTAGTTGTAGGGACGACCTTCAAGTTCGAGGCGCGCCTTGATGAGGTCGAGCATGGAAACGAACTGCGAGAACACGAGCACCTTGTGGCCTTCCTCGTGGAGCTGATCCAACAGATAGAACAGCGATTCCATCTTGGCGGATTCCTCCTTGAGGTACTTCGGATCGATGAGACCCGGGTGACAGCAGATCTGGCGCAGGCGCATGAGGCCTTGCAGAATGGCGAAGGAGTTCTTCTTCACCGCTTCGTCGGAATCGAGTCCTAACAAAGCCTTCTGGATGCGCTTGAGCTCGTTCTTGTAGAGCTCGACCTGGATGCCTTCCATCTTCGAGTAAACCTCTTCTTCGGTCCGTGGCGGGAGGTCCTGGGCCACTTGCAGCTTGGTGCGGCGGAGTAGGAAAGGCCGCAGGCGCGAGGCGAGGCGGGTTTGCGATAGGGGATCCTTGCGCTTGTCGAAACGCTTCTTGAAGTAGGCACGGCTGCCGAGGACGCCGGGCATCGCGAAGGCCATCAGCGACCACATGTCGAGCAGGCGGTTTTCGATGGGCGTTCCGGTGAGGACCAAGCGGTTTTGCGAATCCAGCGCGCGGGCGCACTTGGCGGCCTTGGAGTCTGGGTTCTTGATCTGCTGGCCTTCGTCCAAGATGGTGGTGAGCCACTTGATGGCGGACAATTCCTCCCCGCAGACGCGAAGCTGGGCGTAGTTGAGGACGAGGATGTCGATGTTGTTTTGGATGTGATCCACATCGATGTCGTCGCGGTTCTTGAGGATCTTGACGGTGAGTTGAGGCGTGAATTTTCCAGCCTCGCTGTACCAAACATCGAGCACCGACTTGGGACAGACGACGAGTGCAGGCTTCTTCATGCCGCCGGTCTTCTTGTGCTCTTCGAACAACCAGAGCAGGTAAGTGAGCGACTGGATGGTTTTGCCGAGTCCCATGTCGTCGGCGAGGATGCCGCCGAAATTGTTGACCGAGAGGTAGGCGAGGAATTTGAAACCATCGACCTGATAGGGACGCAGCGTGGCGTTGAGGCCATCCGGGAGGTCGGGATTGACTTCGAGTTGGATGTCGCTGGCGCGGTTTTTGATGCGCTCCCAAGCTTTGGGATCGAAGACCTCGGCGGCTTTCGGATCGGCAAGCTGCAGGGCGTGCATGCGGTGCGTCTCGCCAGAAAGGTCGAAGGGATCGAGACCGAGACGGGTGACGGCTTCGCGTTGGTCGGCGTCGAGCTTGATTTCCAAGCGCATCCACGAACCGTCTTCCATGCGAACGTAGCCACCGCGAGCGGCGACGAGTTGGCGGATCTGAGCTTTCGACAGGTTGACGCCTTGCACGTCGATGACGATGCGCAGGTCGAACCAGTCGATGTCTTGTCCGACGACTTCGAAACGCACAGCAGCGGTGACGGGATCGGCGAGGATAGACTTCAGGCGGAGGTCGATGTCGAGCTCGATGCTTTCCGGCATCTGCTTGATCCACTCCGCGAACTTTTCGGGGAATTGCTTAGTGATGCGCGATTTGAAGGAAAGCAGCTTCTCGTCGTAGGTGAGGCCCATTTCGTCGAGGATGGGCGGCACCGGATAGAGATCTTCACGAGCGAAGCGCAGCAGTTGCTTGCCCTTGACCGATTGCTGTTCGGCGAGTTCCCAGCCTTCTTTGGTGAGGCGTTCGGTGCGGCGGCCCTTGGTCTCGATGGCGGTGACGTCGATGACGAGGTGCTCGGTTTCGGCGGCGGTGAGGCCGGCGACGAGGCTCATGGCGAACTTCGGCTTCAGCTCCAGATCGACGACGCGCTTCTTGAGCGATTCTGGCAACGATGCACCGATTTTGCGGAGGAATTCGACACCCTCTAACGAATCGATGACGCGCTGGGGGATGAGGTAGCGCGGCATCACGTCGGTTTCTTCCAGCCAGCGTGGCGGGCCGGGGAAAACGGTTTCGTCCGACTGATAGAGTTCCTTGCGGCCGGGCAGCAGGCGGACGGAGTGGGAAACATTTTCGCCGCCAGCGGTGACGAGTTGCAGCGCGAAACTTTTCGGATCGTAAGGATCGTCCTCGCACATCCAAGACAGCCTTTCCTCGACCACTTTGAATTCCTTTTCGTCAAGGTTGACGATGTAGCCCTTGAGCGCGGGCTGGCGGAACACGCGGTTCATGAAACGGCAGGACTCCTCTTGGTCGAAGTCGAGCGTGGTGTCGCCGTATTTCCGATAGAACGCGAGGTAGTGTTCCCACAAGGTCTGACTGGAGGCGTCCATCAACAGCGCGGCTTCGTGATGGAGATTCACGTAGTTCTCGATGTCGTTCTTTTCGCGCAGTTGGATCCAGACGCCGGCCTTTTCCTCCTTCACCTCGATGCGAGCTTCGTTGATGGTCGCGACGAGACGGAAAGCCACGGTGAGTGGCGCGTCTTGCGGCGGGCGCTCGTTGACTTGCTCGATGCGTTCGTACCAAGCGGCCACTTCGCGTTCCTGCTCCCAGTCCGCCATCTTCTTCTGCACGTGACCGAGATCGGTGATCACGGACATGAACTCGGGGTAGGGGAGCTTCTTCTTGTAAAATGCGTAGGCGATGTAGTTCCAGAACTCGAGGATGTCGCCGGGCGGCATCGGCCACAATTCGAGTGGCTCGTAGGTGGTGATTTCCCAACGCGGCGTGATGCGCACCATGTCGTGGTCGTGGAGCTCGCCCTCGATGACGTAGCGGCGGTAGCGCTTTTCGATCTTGGTGACGAAGTCGGCTTCCTTGTCGTCGAGCTCACGGCCGAGTTTTTCCTCGATGATGTCGAGCACTGGCGTGTCGTCGAACTCGTTAGGCGACTCCGGCAGATCTTCACCGCGGTGCATGCGCTCCATCATGGTGGCATACTGGCAAGCGCCGGCGATGAGCTCGTCCTCGGCGGTGCACGAGCCGAACCAGCGGTTCCCTTGGAGGCGCAAGCTGGTGCGGAAGGTGCCGGTTTCGTCTTCGACACGGCCTTGAATGAAGAGGTGATTGCCGAAAATTTGGGTAACGGCACCGTCCTTTTGAAGCATCTCACCCCGTTTTCTGGCCTCCTCGGGGAAACTGTTGAGGAAATTGAGAGTCGCTCGATCTGGATTCATCGCGTCTTTGGAATGGGAAAAATAACCCCGGAGAATGCTGTGGGAGCCGTTTTGCCACCCCACGTTTCGCCGGGACGCGACCCTAAGCCACGGTTTCAGAATGGCGCAATCAAAACCTCGGAACCGAAAAATTTTCAGGGTTGGCGCAGCGCTCGTAACGTGAGGACCAGCCCGCCGACGACGAACAGCCCGGGAAACCAGATCGAATATCCCGGAGCCAGTGAATCCGGCTTGAGCACCGCGCGTTGCGGCTTCGCGGGGTCGACGCGACAGGTCGTCACCTTGCCTTCAGGAAATGCGGCGGCGCGTTGTTCGACAAGGTCGCGTTTTGAGGACCACGGGTTGTCGCGCAGCGTCAGGTGGTCGCCGGTGTAGGCCTTGCCCTGCCATTCGTAGCCGTAGGTGATTTCCTGGCGAAACTCGATGGGCGAGAACTCATCGTGCCGTTTTTCTGCGACATCGGAGGTCAGGATGACGCAACTGGTTTCCGGCCAGGATCGCATGTCCCAAGCGCGCAGGAAACTGCGACCTAGCAGAAATACAAACAGCGAGCCGATCAGCGCCAGGAAAAGGCCCATGCCTGCGAGAAACCAGCGGCCGGAATGGCTGGATGGAGCGGCGGTGGAAACGGGGCGGGCGGTGGCGTCGTTCTCGGTCACGCGGAGGTTCTGGACGATGCGAGTGGCGCTTGCCAATCGAAACCCGGGAAATGCGGGGTGGGGTGACGATTGAAATTTTTCCTGACGATTCGCGCGATCCGGGGTTAAGTCCGCACCATGCGCCGCCGCCATTTCTTCATTGCCCTCGGATTTGCGGTCACCGCTTGGCTCGGCTACCGCATCGCGGATACCGCCGCTCCTCGGGAAAACGCCAAGCCTAAGGTCGTCAACGAGCCCGCCGCGCCACGCCGCACGGTCATTCTGGACGAACCGGCACCGCGTTTCCGCAGCGGCGAACGTCCGACGACTTATCGACGCGATGATGAGGCGGCCGAAGCGGGCGCGCTTTCCGGCCAACGCGTGCTGATCTTCAAGGATCAAGACGCCTTGGAGGCCTTTTTGAAACGAGCGGGGGAGGGCATCCGCGTGATGGGCCGTCTCGACAAGCTTAACGCGCTGCATGTCGGCTTTCTCAACCACGATGAGCTCGCCGCGCTGTTGGATGGCGAGGAGGAGGAATCGATGGTGTTTCCTGTCGACGTGCCAACGCCCGGCAACGCCACCGCCCAAGCGGGTGCGCTCGCCCTCAATGACGGTCTGCTCGAATGGCTTGGCATCACCCAGGACAACGCAAAGTGGGGCGAGGGGGTCCGCATCGCCGTGCTCGACACAGGGGTGGCGAACAGTCCCGCCTTCCTGAGTTCAATCACCTCCATCAACCTTGTCGCGTTGTCGGGGAATGCCGCCGATCAGAATGGCCACGGCACTGCGGTCGCCTCGATGATCATTGGTCAGAACCCGCTAACGCCCGGCGTCGCGCCCGGCTCGTCCATCATTTCGGTACGCATCGCCGACGACCTAGGTCAATCGGACAGCGTTAAGCTCGCCCAAGGCATCGTCTCAGCGGTCGATGCGGGAGCGAATCTGATCAACATTTCCATGGGCAGCTTCGGCGACAGCGCGTTGGTCAGAAATGCGATCCAATACGCCATCGATTCAGGCGCGCTCATCATCGCCGCTTCTGGCAACAACGGCGTGGATCAAGTCACCTATCCCGCCGCCAATCCGGGCGTCATCGCGGTGGGAGCCGTGGATGCTTTGGGCAATCATTTGGCATTCTCAAACTCCGGCACCGAGTTGGCCATTTCCGCACCCGGCTTCGGCATCAATGCGGCGTGGACCAACGACCAAGCGGCAAGCGTCAGCGGCACTTCATTCAGCAGCCCCATCGTCACCGGAGCGATCGCTGCGCTGATGAGTCGTCCCGGCGAAAAAAGGCTCACGCCCGCCCAAGCGTGGAGCTTGCTTTCCAGCTACTTGAACGATTCCGGCGATGCTGGCGCGGACGTGGCCGTGGGAGCCGGCATGCCTGACCTGGGACGTGCGTTGACGGGAGAAACGCGAGGCGTTTACGACGCTGCCGTCGCGTCCCAGCGCATTTTACCGCCCAGCCCAGGCAATCCAAACGGCCAGATCGAGGTGCTCGTCCAAAACCGCGGCACCGAGACGCTGGTCAACACGCGCGTCCAAATCACCACCTCGTCGGGCGTCGTCAAATCCAACATCACCACACTGCCCGCCAAGGGCGTAACGACCGTCCGCATCCCGATTTCCGGAAAACTCGTCGATGGCCTGCAATACGGCTCGCAAGTGACACTCTCTGGTGGCCAGAACGATTCCAAGCCATCCAACGACAAGCGGGTCGAAGTCTATGTTCCTCCGACGCGTAAGTGAAATCCTGCTGGCCACCGCGATGACGTTGGCCGCCGCGCCCGAGCTGCGGGAAGCGCCCAATCCCGCCGCGACCCCAGCCAACCAGCTCGTCGTTTCGGGAAATGCCTGTGGCCCGACCGCGCTGCTCAATGCCTTCCGCTTCGGCGATGCCTCGTGGCAGCGCGCCTCCTCTGCTCTAGCAGGTGAAACCGACAAGCAGCACATCCTAACCATCATCCGTGAATACGGCATGCGCCCGTCCGCTCACATCGCCGGTCGATCGCGGTGGTCGAAAAAAGGGATCAATCTAGCGGATCTTGCCGATGTTGCCAACGAGATGACACGAGGCCGTTTCCTGCCGCAGGTCAGCCAAGAAGTCCTTTTTCTAACGTCTCGCGAAACGCCTCACAAACTCCTTGTCCGCGCCCATTCTCGCATGGAAACCTCCTTGAAAAAGGGCCTGCCGCCACTCATCAGCCTGCGTCGCTACGTCAAGCGCAACGCTGCTTGGGTGATCCTCGACGCGCATTTCGTCACCGTCACCTCGGTGCCTCGCAAGCTCGACAAGGGAGCATCGTCCTTCGCCATCCGTTACCTCGATCCGTGGGGAGGAAAATCCTGCGAAGGCAGCATCGCCCTGCCTGATAGGCCGATTCTGGCCGAAGCGATCGCAGCCTCGCCTTGTTTGGTTGCGGATTTTTCCGCAGCATCCGTCGGCAAAAAACTCGTCCGGCGCGGGGAAATTTCCACGCTCGTTCCCGCCGCCGTGTTAGGTCGGTGGTGAGGCCGCTCTTCAGCGATTCAGTTGCGAATGGTTGTCATCAACAATTCGGCAGAGGCCAGATTTCAAATTGTCCCACGCGCATTCCGGTGAATCATTGCGGAGTTATCCACTCACGATCATGAACACCACCACTCAACACTCCGCCACCGCCGTTTGCGCCCAATGCAAGCACTGGAACAACGCGCAAAACACCGACCAAGGCGAATGCCGCCGTCACGCGCCGCAAAGCCTCGTCTTCACGGTCGACTCGGAAACGAAATTTGAATCCCGCTTCCCCGTCACCGCCGCCTCCGACTGGTGCGGCGATTTCGAGAAAGCCTAAGCGTTGCCTCACTCCATTCGGCAGTTATTTGCCACTCACAACCCATTCCGAAGTTTCGGAATGGGTCTTTTTTTGCCGTCGTCGGCCTTTTCGCGGCTCACTCAGCGGCAGGAAGAGTCCTTGGAAATGCTCTTGCTATTGCGAATCGATCGCAATTAATGTGGCCGCGTGCCATCCTCCGCGCCGCCAGACGAAATGCCCACGCGGACTTGTGTCCGCGCCGCCATGACATTGCCGTTTCCATGAGCATCGATCTGGAATGGTGGCGGGAAAGCGACGCAGGCGTGCGCTACGGTCGCATTTCCGGCCGGGTCGAGTCTGCGGGCTGCCGTTGGCGTGAGTCATCCGGCGGGCGGGTCTGGCTTTGGCTCAATCGCCAAGGGCGTGGCTTGTTGTGGGGACCCGGCGAGCGTTTCACGCTGCATCCGGGAATGTATGCCCTGATGGGAGGGGGTGATGCGGACGAGTGGAATCTCATCCGCTACCCCGGCCAGCACGAGGTCGAGCTGGTTTGTCTGTCACGCGAATGGCTGGCCTCCAACCTCGGGAAACAAAGCGAGTGGCTGCATCCCAATTTGGTCAATTGGCTCCAACATGGCGGAACGCTGGCTTTCTGCGGGCTGATGGGAACCTGGGAGGAAGAGCTTTGTAACGCGCTCCACCATGCCGCCGCCAGCGGTGGTCCACAGGTTTTGCTGGCCGAGGCTCGTTTCCTCGAATGGGCGGCCGTTCGTCTCTATCGAGGAAAAGCGGGCGATCCTGGGGCGTCCTTTTGCGCCGCCATCAAGGCGCGGGATCCGGTTCGCAAAGCACTCGACATCATCCGCGGACGCCTTGACCAACCGCTCGATCTCGCCGGGTTGGCCAAGGAAGTCGGCCTTGCACCTCACTATCTTTCGCGGCGGGTGCGCATCGAGACGGGTTCGACCCTACTCAAGCACCTCCGCCGCATGCGCATCGACCATGCCTGCGAGTGGCTTGGCTCGAAGCGGATGAACGTCACCGAAACGGCGTTGGAAGTCGGCTATCAGAGTCTCAGTCATTTTTCGAAAGCCTTTCGCGAGGAAACCGGTCAGACGCCTCAGGAATGGATCAAGGCGAAGCGCGGTGCTGCGGTGGAAGCGAGGTGAGGCCTGCGCAATTCATCGCCTATCCATGGCAAGCGGGCGTGAGCGGCTGGCTCGCAATCCTGCTTCGATGAGCGGTATCAGCCACCCGTCGCCACGCTGGAGACGCGGATTCGGCTCGTTCGCCCACCCACCCACCATCATGACGCTTCCATCCATTCCCCTCGGTCACTCCTTTCGTGCTGCCTGCATGATTCTATCCGCAACGGCTTCTGTCCAAGCAGCCGTGATCACCAACTACTCCCTCGGCAGCCCGCAGGACACCACCATCTGGAATAATCTAACGAACACGAATACCGGACTGGCGGCAGCGTCCGGCTCGGGTTCCGCCACACTCCAGGCTCCCGGTTTCCAAGCCAGTGTCGGCTTCTATTCGTTCAGCTTGGATTACACCAGCACGGTCACACAGACTTCCGGGTTCGACATCCACAATGTGATTTTCCAAGTGGACCTCGCCTCCAATCCGGCGTTTCCGATTCCCTTTTCGGGGGGGGCATTGTTGAGCTTCAACGGCGGCTCGCAGAACATCCCGGCCAACTGGTTTCTCGACAGCGGTTCGGAAAATCGGGTCACCAGTTTCGGCCCGCAGACGTACACCGGAGCGGCCTGGCAGTGGAATCTATCCGCGTATGGGGAAACCATCACCTCCATTTCCATCGTCAATCCCTACTCCGTGCACACGTCCGTCGCTGGCATGAGAGTGGACAGCGCGGCGGCCTTTGTCGCCGCGATCCCAGAACCCTCGGCCATCTCGTTGTGCGGCCTGGCGGGCCTCATGGCATTCCGTCGTCGTCGCGGCTGAGAAAAATTTCTTGTTAGGTCGCGGAGCGTGTCAGGGCGGCGAGTGCCGTCATGACACGCTCCCAACGCCCTAACTTCATCCAACAAGGCAAGACATCGCTATCTTGTGACAAGCCCCCGTGGGCCATCTGCCATTCGCTCAAGTAACTTTTTCCCGATGAAATCATTCACTCCCTTCCTGATCGCAGGTGCGATCTTCGCCTGTTCCAACCTTCACGCCGCCGAGCCATCTGAAGCCTTCGAAAAAGACCGCAAGGCCATCCTCGCCATGACCGGCGACTTCGAAGTGAACTTCTACTTCCACGAAACCCTACCGCTTCAAGCTGGCTACAAGACCATCGGCAAGCCGTATGAAGAAGACGCCTACGAGACGGTCAAGGTCGCGGAAGACGATGGAAAGCGCATCGTGCTTCAGCACATTCTCCAAGTGGACCGTGTCGTCGTAAAACATTGGTCTCAAGTCTGGACCTACGAAGATCAAGAAATCCTCGAATTCCAAGGCCACTCCAAGTGGGAAAAGAAGTCTGTTAGCGAGGCGGATGCCAAAGGCAAATGGACCCAACGCGTGACCGAGGTCACCGATGCTCCGCGCTACGAGGCTGCCGGCAAATGGGTGCACCACGACGAATCTAGCGAATGGACCAGCGATGTGACCTCGCGACCCTTGCCACGGCGTGAATACACCAGCCGCTCCGACTATGATTTTCTTGCCGTCACCAATCGCCACACGGTTACTTCTAACGGATGGCATCACGAGCAGGACAACACCAAATGGGTGAAGCGCGACGGCAAGCAATTCCCGCTCTGCCGCGAAGTTGGCCTGAATCGCTACATCCGCGTCACGGACGGCGAGTTTGCTCGTGCCAATAGCTACTGGGACAAGACCGCCGGATTCTGGAAAACCGTTCGCACCGTGTGGGATGAGTCCATCGCCAGTCGGCCCGTCACGGTGCTTCAGGAAAAGGTCAACGATGCCAGCCTCTACAAAAACATGGAAGCCATGGGCAAGCGCGTGACGCAGGGAGAAACGGTCTCGGATGCGGAAATTCGCAGCCTCATCGCATCCTTCCTGGCGGTAGCACCGGATCAAACCAAGCCTTGATGTCTGGCCTAACATCCTTCGGGAAGCTGTGGTGGGTGGTGCCATTCGCGGCGGGCGTCCTGCACGCCGCCGCAGAAGAATCCGCCCTCGACGTTGCCACCACCGAATTGCCGGAAATGGTGGTGACGGCGGAGCGCATCGGCTTCACCGGCAAGACTGGCTTCTCGCAGGATGGGCTCAACCTGAGCGTGGACGCGCAGGAAATTTCGCGCCTCGGCATTCAGGATCTCGGCAACATCACGAAATACGATCCGCTCGTCTCCGCCCCTTTTGACAACAGCAGCGGCGACGGGGCTTTCGGCTACGGTGGCAGTGGCTACGCTGGATTCAACATCCGCGGTGCGGAAGGAAATCGCATCGCCATCGAACTGGACGGCATTCGCCAGCCGCCGCAATATATCTCCACCTCGTTCGATCAAGGCAGCGAAGGCGGCTCTGGCGGCGTCGGTCGCGATTACTTCGATCCCGCCGTTTTCAGCCTCGTAGAAATCCTCAAAAGCGGTAACAGCACGCTCTATGGCAGTGATTCGTTAGGCGGCGCGGTCAATCTCCAGACGCTATCCGCCCCCGACATTCTCGATGGCAAAGAACTCGGCGCGCTTCTCAGTGGCCAGTATTTCTCGGTCAATGACAGCATCGCCGGACAAGTCGCCGGAGCCACGCGTCAGGGTGATTTCGAAGTGATGCTTTTTTACTCCGGTCGCAGCGGGCATGAAACCATCAACAACGGCGACATCGATCCCAATCCCGTCGATTTCAACAGCGACGCCGTTCTCGCCAAGGCTGGCTACGTCAAGGGCGAGCATGCGATTCGGCTAACGGCTGAACTCTACCAGCGCGACACTTTCACCGATGCTATCAGCGCGACCA
Source organism: Verrucomicrobiota bacterium (assembly GCA_040387215.1). GTDB lineage: Bacteria > Verrucomicrobiota > Verrucomicrobiia > Verrucomicrobiales > Akkermansiaceae > Luteolibacter. The sequence goes on from JAZKEG010000020.1 coordinate 81,877, forward strand.
CCTCGGATTTCACCGTTTTTGATCAGAGCGTCCGCAATGATCAGGAAATCACCCGCAAGCGCGTCAGTCTGGAATGGGCCTATGAGCCGCAAAACGGCCATTTCGACAGGTTGGAAAACCACCTCTACTATCAGACGGCGGAGAGTCACAGCGTCAATGACAGCAGCGCCTATCCGGTTACCATCGGCGGAGTGACCATTCCTGGCCGGGTGCGCCACCAGACCATCGATTTTACCACCGACCTGCTCGGTTATAACGGATTCATTCACAAGACCGTCACCACCGGCGATATCAAGCAGCGCTTCATGGGCGGCCTGGAACTTTCTTCCGAGGACAGCGCCAATCGCTTCATGCGCGAGGACACCGGCATGCCACAGGAAACGGATCGCATCTCCTTCGCTCCTGCCACCACCGGGCGCTATGGGATTTTCCTCATCGACGAGATACGCCCCGCCACCGATTGGTCAGTCACGCCCGGCCTGCGGCTCGATTACAACGACATCGACGTTTCGCTGAACCAGTCTTATCTCGATCGGCTCCAGTCGTTGGATGGGAACGCCGTTATGCCGGCGGCTGGATATGACAATTTCACGCTCTCACCGCGCTTCGATGTCGCGTGGCAGGCGACGCAGGCCATCCGTGCCTACGCGAACTATGCCAGGGGTGTTAGGAATCCGAGCGCCGAAGAGCTCACGATGATTTTCGATCACCCTTCGTCTGCGGGAAATCCCGCAGGCTCGGTGACCATCCCGAATCCCGGCTTGCAAGAGGAAACCAGCGATGCCTTCACCGTAGGCGTGGGCGCCCAATCCGAGGCGGGAAAAGTTGATCTATCAGGATTTTACACCTTTTATCACAATTACATCGAAAACTCCGTTTTCACTGGCAAGCAGGATGATCAAGGGCGCGACATTCTCACCACCCTGAACCGTGGCGAATCTGAAATCTTCGGCTTCGAGGCGAATGCAGAGTGGAATGCCGCCTCGTGGCAATCCCGCCTGCAAGGCTATCGGCTTGGCATGAGTACTGGCAAGGCCGTCGGCATCAGCCGAACCGATGATGTTTGGCTCAACACCACTGAACCGTGGAAGACTGTCGGCTGGCTGAGTTACGACGATGCTTCCGGCCGTTTCGGCGTGCGGCTCACCGGCATTCACTCCGCTGCCGTCACCCGCGTGGATGATTCCACCAGCCAAGGTGAATTCTTCCGTCCGCCATCTTGGTTCACCCTCGACCTCACTGCTTGGTGGAAGCCCACCGACAGCACCACCCTCAGCGCTGGGGTGAACAACCTCTTCAACGAGCAATACTACGTGTGGAGCAACATTCGGCGGGGCGGGGGACACCTCGGTGGAAATGCGGTGGATGATCGCAGCACCGCACCCGGAACCAACTTTTTCCTATCTCTGACTCAGACATTCTAACCAATGATCATCAAATTCCTCACTCCTGCTGTCATTCTCACACTGCTGGCATCTCCGCTTTTCGCGGGATCCGTCACCCTCACTCCAGAAGAGGATACTGATGTCTATCAGTTCACCACCTACCCGACCAGCAGCACCTACTCGCTGGGGGTGAATGTCAGCAGCAATGCAGGCCATTCCCAACGCAGCCTCGTCCGCTTCCCGGTCACCGCAGCCTCGTCCAAGGCCAACGCGGACAGCCTCGCTTCCGCGACGCTGCGCTTGTATGTCTTGCCAGATGCTACGACGGGCAGTGGCTATGGTGGAACTCTTGAGCCTGGAGACCTCTCTGTTTTCACCCAAGGCCAATCGTGGTCGGTTGCCACTGCGCGTTGGAGCCGTGTTTCCCCGGATCAGCATCTGGGGGACATCGAGGTCACTAAGGCATCCACTGATGCTAAAGCCGTCTGGATCGAATTCGACGCCACGGATGCCGTGAGGTCTTGGCTGTCAGGCACGGCCAACCATGGCTTCGTCATCCAAGGTTTGGATGAGGCGGCGAGCCGACAGGTGAGCGTCCTTTTCGCCTCCATGGAAACCGGCTTTCCACCGGAGTTGGTCATCACCACCGATGAAGAACCACCGCCGCCACCGGATGTGGAGCATACACGTCCCACCCTTCAAATCACCGGCAGTGTGCCCACAAGTGTCACTCAGAAATTCGTGACCCTGCGCGGAAAAGCCAGTGGCTCGGATCCCATCACGCAAGTTCGCTATCAGATTGGCGACGGACCTATCAGAATCGCTGCCGGAACCAAGAACTGGAAAATTAAGGTGAAGCTGGCCAAGGGCAAGAACCGCATCCGCGTCTTTGCCAAGGACGAAACTGGCGACACCAGCAAAATCGAAAAACTCAAAATCCGCCGCACGCCGCAAAAGAAATCACGCACCCCCTGACTGGCCCGTGAAGACGTCCGACGGCGATTCACCCGTGGCCATGGCGCTCCTTAGTCTGATTGGACGCGCCATGGAATCGGTCGATTGCGAGTGGCGGTACCAGGGGACTGATTTAGCTAAGATCGGGTGATGGTTAGGAAATTCGAGTCAGTTGGATGCCTCTGCATCGGCAGTCTGGGATTTTTGACTATCACAAAGGTCGCGTGCCGATCCCTAGCAGCGTTTGAAAGCGGGGTTCGGCGGCTTCGCGGTCGGCGACGACGGTTTCGATGGCGGTGAAGCCGGATTTTTCCAACATGATGGCGAGGTCGCTTTCGGAGAACCCGAGCCAGCGGTCGGCATAAAGTTCGCGGGCTTCGTCGAAATGGTGCTGGAGCAGATCAAGAACGATGAGGCGGCCGCCGGGTTTGAGGATGCGGAAGGCGGAATCGAGCGCGCGCTGTGGGTGCTCGGCGTGATGCAAGGCTTGGCTGAGGATGGCGAGGTCGAGGCTGACGTCGTCGATGGGTGGTTGCTCGATGTCTCCAAGCCGATATTCCAGATTTGCAAGGCCGTTGGCGCGCGCAAGGTTTTGGCCGAACTCGACCATTTTGGGGGAAAGATCCACGGCGATGACCTTTTCCGCGCGCTGGGCGAGGAGTTGAGCGAGCGTTCCTTCACCCGCACCGAGGTCGGCGACGACCTTGTAGTTGAGGATTTTGATGAGGGATTCCGCGAGGGCTTTCCATGATCGGCCGGGCACGTAGTCCTTGCCGAAACGGCCGGCGAGTTCGTCGAAATAAGCGCGTGACCGGTCTTTGCGTTTCCGCAGCAGGTGGGCGAGCGCGGAATGATCGGCGCTGACTTCCGGCACTTCCGCCGCGGCGAGACGGGCGACGTCCATGAGATCCGCATCGGCGGTGCAGGTGTAGATGTTGTTCTTGCCGCTGCGCTCGTCGCCGACCAATCCCTCGGTCTTGAGTTGGGAAAGTTGGGTGGAAATGCGGCTTTGGCCCATGCCGAGGATTTCCTGCAGTTCCGCGACGGAAAGCTCTTCGTTTTCCACCAGCATGAGGATGCGCAGCCGCGTGGGATCGGAGAGCAGCTTCAGGGATTTCAGCATTGACGGCATGGGCGGCTTGATACATCAACGCATCACGATTTGACGATACGAAAATTAAAAAGCACATGAGCACCTACATTTTTTCCTCCGAGTCCGTGGGCGAAGGCCATCCGGACAAGGTCGCCGACACCATTTCGGACGCCATTCTTGACGCCTGCCTCGCCATCGATCCGAAGAGCCGGGTCGCCTGCGAAACCTTCGTGAAAAGCAACGTGGTCGTCGTCGGCGGCGAAATCACCATCCCGAAAATCGGCAACAAGCCGATCGGTTCCGTGATCAACATCGAGAAAGTCATCCGCGACGCGGTCCGTGGCATCGGCTACACCAACAACGACGACGTTTTCCACGCCGACTCACTTTTCATCAACAACTACCTGACCACCCAATCTCCGGACATCGCCCAAGGCGTGGACGCGAAGAAGGCGGAAGGCAAGAAGCACGCCGAGCAAGGTGCCGGCGACCAAGGCATCATGTTCGGCTACGCCTGCAACGAAACGCCCGAGCTGATGCCCGCGCCGATCATGTATGCGCACCGTCTCGGCCGTGAGCTCACGAAGATCCGCAAGGCCGGCAAACTCGCCAAGTGGCTCCGTCCAGACGCGAAGTCGCAGGTCTCCGTCGAGTATGTCGATGGCCGCCCGACCCGCATCGTCAACGTCGTCATTTCCACCCAGCACGCCGCTGACGTGGAGCACGCCGTGATCGAGAAGTTCTGCATCGAGCAAGTGATCAAAAAGGTCCTACCGAAGAACATGCTCACCAAGGACACCGAATACCTCATCAACCCGACCGGCAAGTTCGTCGTCGGCGGACCCCAAGGTGACAGCGGACTAACAGGCCGCAAGATCATCGTCGATACCTACGGCGGCACCGGTCGTCACGGTGGTGGTGCCTTCTCCGGCAAGGATCCTTCCAAGGTTGACCGCTCCGCCGCCTACATGGGCCGCTGGGTTGCGAAAAACGTCGTTGCCGCGGGTCTCGCCACCAAGTGCGAGGTGCAGTTCGCCTACGCCATCGGCCACCCGCTGCCCGTTAGCGTCCACGTCGATACTTTCGGCACCGGCATCACCAGCGATGAGAAAATCCTCGCCGGCATCCTGAAGACCTTCTCCTTCAAGCCCGCCGACATCGTGAAGCAGCTCAACCTGCTTCGCCCGATTTACTCGAAGTCCACCAACTACGGCCACTTCGGCAAAGACGACAAGGATCTCACCTGGGAATCCACGTCAAAGGCTGCCGCTCTCAAAAAGGCGGTCGGTTGATTCTAAATTCTAACTTAAACTAACATGAGTTTCACTGACTACAAAGTTCGCGACATCGGCCTGGCCGATTTCGGCCGCAAGGAAATCGAGATTGCCGAGCACGAAATGCCCGGCCTGATGGCCACCCGTGAGAAATACGGCAAAGAAAAGCCGCTGCAAGGCGTCCGCGTCATGGGCTCGCTGCACATGACCATCCAGACCGCGGTGCTCATTGAGACGCTGGTCGAGCTGGGTGCCGAAGTGCGCTGGGTTTCCTGCAACATCTTTTCGACCCAAGACCACGCTGCCGCAGCCATCGCCGCCGCAGAGGTTCCTGTTTTCGCCTGGAAGGGCGAGACCTTGGAAGAATATTGGTGGTGCACTTGGGAAGCACTCCAGTTCCCTTGTGGCTCCGGGCCAGAACTCATCGTCGATGACGGTGGCGATGCGACCTTGCTTTTGCACAAGGGCTATGAACTCGAAAACGGTTCTGACTGGGTCAATTCCGAGTCTGGCAGCCACGAGGAAAAGGTCATCAAGGACCTGCTCAAGAAGATCCACGCCGAGCAACCCGGCATCTTCGCGAAGATGATCAAGGACTGGAAGGGTGTTTCCGAAGAAACGACCACCGGTGTGCATCGTCTCTATCAAATGGCCAAGGCTGGGACGCTGCTCGTTCCTGCGATCAACGTCAACGACTCGGTCACCAAGTCGAAGTTCGACAACCTCTACGGCTGCCGCGAGTCGCTGGTGGACGGCATCAAGCGCGCCACCGACGTGATGATCTCCGGTAAGGTCGGCGTCGTTTGCGGTTATGGCGATGTCGGCAAAGGCTGCGCCCAAGCCCTGCGTGGCCAAGGTGCGCAAGTCGTCGTCACCGAAGTTGACCCGATCTGCGCCCTCCAAGCGGCCATGGAAGGTTTTCGCGTTCTCACCGTCGAGGATACCCTCGGTTGGGGCGACATCTATGTCACCACCACCGGCAACTACGACATCATCCGCCTTGAGCACATGGAGAAGATGAAGGATCAGGCCATCGTCTGTAACATCGGCCACTTCGACAACGAGATCCAGATCGACAAGCTGAACAACGCGCCTGGCGTGGTCCGTACCAACATCAAGCCACAGGTGGACAAGTACACCTTCCCCGGTGGCAGCAGCATTTACATGCTCGCCGAAGGCCGCTTGGTGAACCTCGGTTGCGCCACCGGTCACCCGAGCTTCGTGATGTCCAACAGCTTCACCAACCAGACGCTCGCGCAGATCGATCTGTGGAAGAACAAGGACATTTATAAGGCTGGCCAAGTCACGGTGCTGCCGAAGCACCTCGACGAAGAAGTCGCCCGACTGCACCTCGCCAAGGTGGGAGTCAAGCTCACGACCCTGACACAAAAGCAGGCCGACTACATCAGCGTGCCCGTGGAAGGACCCTACAAGGCCGACCATTACCGCTATTGATCTCAACGGATTGATTTACCCAACGGCCAACTCCCTCGGCGGAGTTGGCCGATTTTTTTTGGGAAAAGAACTTGAAGATGTCTCATGTTGAGGTTTTATTTGTCTCAAATGAAACCGAGAGGCATTGATCACTTTGACTATCTGTGGGAGGACGAGATGCCAACCCAGAAAGTCCGCGAGGGGGTGGAAGCCCCTATCATCGACCGAGTGCGCCAAGGGCTGGACATGGAGGAATTTCAGGCACTTCAGGAAATGTTAGGCGTCACGGAGGAAAGGCTGGCTGGTCTGCTGGGCATGTCCCGCGCCACGCTGCATCGCCGCAAGAAGGTTGGCATTTTAGACCGCTCGGAATCGGACCGGCTCGTTCGCTATGCGCGGCTGCTTTCGCACGCGGCGGCGGCGCTCGGCGGTCTGGACGCCGCGCGGAGTTGGCTCACGGCTCCAGCCATGGCGTTTCACGGCGAGGTGCCGTTGGATTATGCGGACACGGAGATCGGGGCGCGAGAAGTGGATGCGTTGTTAGGCCGCATCGAGCACGGGGTTTTTTCCTGAGCTGACATGGCGCTGTTCCATCGCATCGTGCAACGCCGTTGGGCGCAGATGGCTCTCGATGGCGAGGGCGCGAAAAAATACGGCGGACGCTGGAATCCGCCTGGGGTTCACGCGGTCTATCTGGCAGATTCGCGGGCGCTGGCGGCGTTGGAAATCATCGTCCACGCGCCGCGCGAGGTGCTGCCGCTGGAGTGGCGCGTGATTTCCGTGGAAATTCCGGACTCCTGGATTGAGGAAATCCCTCCCGAGGATTTTCCAAAAGACTGGCGGGCGCAGCCGTATTCCGACAACGCGAGGCGGTTGGGCGCTGCGTGGATGCGGGGTGCGAAAATGCCGGCCTACCTGCTGCGCAGCGCCATCGTGCCCGAGGAAAAGTGCCTTTTGCTCAATCCTCTGCATGGGGCGATGCGGGAAATCGGCAAGTGGACGCCAGCCGTTTTCACGTTCGATGATCGCCTGGCGGGGTGAATTTAAGATCGCTAGCCCAAGACTTTTTCGGAGCGAAACGCGGAGTCGCTGAGGTCGCGGAGAGAAGCGCGGAGCTTGGCCGTAGGCTCGCATTTACCGAGATTGAGCGGGATGCTTACGGGTTGAGCAACGAGGCGGCCATGGCGCGTGCTTGTTCGCCACCGCCGCCTAACATGCGGACGAGTTCCTGGATGCGAGTTTCGCCCTGCACGGGATAGAGTCGCGAGCGGGTGCGGCCCGCGGTGACTTCCTTTTCCACCACGAAATGATGCGCTGCTGTGGCGGCGACCTGCGGGAAATGGGTGATGGCGACGACTTGGTGACGCATGCCGAGCATCGCCATCTTGCGACCGACGGCCCGCGCCACTTCACCACCGACGTTGGCGTCGATTTCGTCGAAGACCATGAGCGGGGTGGCGTCCTGGTCTGCGAGGGCGGATTTTACGGCCAGCATCACGCGGCTGATTTCACCCGAAGATCCGATCTGGCGCAGCGGCAACAGCGGCTCGCCCGGGTTGGGGCCGAACTGGAAATCCACGCTCTCGAAGCCCTGCGGTCCTGGCTCGGCGAGCGCCTTGAGCGGCACCTCGAACGACGATTGCTTGAAGCCGAGATCCTTGAGTTGGGAGGAAATTTCCTTGGCCAACTTGGGTGCGGCCTTTTTGCGAAGAGTGCCGAGTGCCTTGCCTGCTGCGTCTAGTGCTTTGCGGCATTCCGCGAGTTCACGTTCCAAGGTTTCGATCTTTTCACCACGGTTCTCGATGGTGTCGAGGCGCTCGGCGGCGGCCTCGCGGCGGGCGAGCACGTCGGCCAGCGACGGGCCGTATTTGCGCTTCAGGGTTTCGATCACGTTGACGCGTTCTTCCAGCGCTGCGGCACCGGCGGGGTCGATGTCGAGTTCGTCGGCGTAGTCGGTTAGGTTTTGTTCGAGGTCCTGGAGTTCGAGGCAGGCGGTTTCTAACGATGCGGTGCGGTCGAGGATGGATGGGTCAAGTTTCTCCAGGTCGCGGACCAGCCGTTGGACTTCAGAAAGGCGTTCGAGAATGCCGTCGTCGCCGTTGAGGGCGGCGGTCGCGGCGGCGGCGGATTCGACCAGGCGGCTGGCATTCGAGGCGCGCCGCCAACGATCTTCCAAGTCTTGCTCGTCCTCGGGCTTGAGCCGTGCGGCATCGATTTCCTCGAGCTGATAGCGGAGCAGGTCGAGTTCCTGCTCGGTCGCGTTTTCGGCATGGCGAATTTCCTCCAACTCCACCGCCTTGGTCCGCCAAGCGCGGTGATTTTCCCGGTAACTGGAAACGGCGGCGTCGGCACCGGCATAGGCGTCGAGCATGGAAAGCTGGCGTTCGGTGGAGAGCAGCGATTGGTGGTCGTGCGGTCCGTGCAGGTCCACCAAGTTTTCCCCAAGCCGTTTCAGCAGCGCCAAGGTGACGGGCGAATCATTGACGAACTGGCGGTTCGCCGATTGGCCGACGACGCGGCGGATGATGAGTTGGGTGTCGTCGCAGGGCGGCAATCCGCCGTCCTCCAGCACCGCGTTCACCTCGGCGGGATCAGCCAACTCAAACACGGCTTCCACCGAACACGCCTCTTCGCCGGTGCGGATGAGCGATTTTTCCGCCCGTTCGCCAAGGACCAGCTTGAGCGCGCCGACGATGACCGATTTGCCCGCGCCCGTTTCCCCGGTCACGCCGATGAGCCCCGAGCCAAGTTCCCATGCGAGTTCATCGACCAAGGCCAGATTGCGGATTTTTAGAAGGGTAAGCATGCGAGAAGGAAGACGCGGCGGATGATGCATGGGTGTCGGGCGGAATCAATCGCGGGGTTGGGAAACAGGAGCGCGGCTGCTTGTCGTAGGAGTTGCGGGCGGTGGGGCGGCACATTAGGGTCCGCGCGTGGCGGAATTTTCGGTGACATTTCTGGGAACGGGAACCTCGGTGGGCGTGCCGGTAATTGGCTGTGATTGCGCGGTTTGCACGTCGTATGAGGCGCGGAACAAGCGGACGCGGTCGTCGGTGGTGGTGCGGCATGGCGACCTGACCTTGCTGGTGGACTCGGGGCCTGACTTGCGGCAGCAGGCGTTGCGCGAGGGGTTGCGGTCCATCGACGCGGTGATTTACACGCACGGCCATCTCGATCACGTGGCGGGTTTCGACGAGTTGCGGGCGTTTTGCTGGAGGCGCAAGGATCCCTTGCCGCTGCATGCCACGCCGTCGTGCATGGAACTGCTGATGCGGATGTATGGCTGGGCGTTTTTCCCGGAGCGCATGCACGAGGGGTATGTGAGGCCGGACCCGCGGCTCATCGAGGGGGAGTTCACTTACGGTGAGGTGCGTGTGACGCCCTTGCCGGTGCAGCATGCCACGGTGGAAACGGTGGGATTTTTGTTCGAAGTGGCTGGCGCGAAGAGCTTGGCCTACCTGCCGGATGTGAAATTCATTCCGGAATCGACGATGAAGCTGCTGACGGGCGTGGATGTGCTGGTGGTGGATGCGCTGAGGCCGTCGCCGCACCCGACGCATTTCTCGCTCGCCGAGGCGCTGGCGGTGGCGGCGGAAACAGGGGCCAATGAAACGTGGCTAACACACTTGAGCCATGAGCACGACGCGCGGACTTCTGCCGAGGTTTTGCCAAGCGGCGTGGCGTTGGCTTGGGATGGTTTGCGGATTTCGTTGGGAGAGACGCCGGGCCTTGCATGACGCTTGCATCCGGGCATCCTCGCTGCTGATGAAATTCCGCGCCTTGTTGCTTCTGCTATTGTTCACGGCGTTCCCGTGGCTGGCGCGGGCGGCCATTTCGCCGGGATCGGTGGCGGTGCTCTACAACGCTTCGGTGCCGGAATCGCGAAAACTTGCGGAGCTCTATCGGGCGGCGCGCAACATTCCGGAGGGCAACCTCATCGGCCTGCCAATGCCGACTGCGGCAGACATTTCCCGCGAGGATTTCGAGCGATCCATTCTGAAGCCGCTGCGCAACGAGTTTGAGACGCGAAAGTGGTGGCAACGGCGGCGCGAGGGAGCTGCCATCATTCCCTCTTCTAACAAAATTCGGGTGCTGGTGACGATGCAAGGTGTGCCGTTGCGCATCCAGTCAGCGAAAGTCCCGCAAGGCACGCCACCAGCGCCGGATCCGCGCAACCCAGCGGCCGGGCATGACGAGGCGTCGGTGGATTCCGAACTGGCCATGGTCGGCGTGGAAGGGCTGCCGACGGATGGCGTGCTGCAAAACAAGTTTTACAAATCCGACGTGTCGATCATCGACGCGGATTTGCCCTATCTAGTCCTTACGGCCCGCATCGACGCGCCGACGTTAGAGATTTGTGAGAGGATGATAGGGGACGCGGTGGAGGCGGAAGAAACGGGGTTGTGGGGCCGTGCTTATGTGGACATCGCCAACAAGTTTCCGCAGGGCGACCAGTGGCTGGAAGAGGTGGTGAAGAAGAACCTTGAAACCGGCATCCCGACGGTGGTGGACCGTTTCAACGAGACACTCCCGGTCAACTATCCGATGACGGATTGCTCGCTCTACTACGGCTGGTATGCGTGGGACTTGGACGGGCCTTTCCTCAACACGAGGTTTAACTTCCGCAAAGGAGCCGTGGCGATGCACCTGCATTCGTTCAGCGCACAGCAGCTCACGGATGGGACGAAGAATTGGAGCGGTGGATTGTTAGCTCGGGGAGCGGCGGTGACCGTGGGAAATGTTTACGAGCCTTATCTGCATCTCACGCATGATTTCGGCATCTTGCATCGGAAGCTGTTGGAGGGATACACTTGGGGCGAAGCTTGCTGGATGGCGATGCCGGTGACGTCATGGCAGGGAGTCGTGTTAGGCGATCCACTCTATCGACCGTTCCGCTGTCTTTCGGGAAATGGCGTGAAGCGCGCTGAAGATATCCCATTTCGGGCACTGCGGGCGGCGGCCATCGAGTTCGCTCCAAATCGCGCTGACCGGCTGCGAGAGGTGGAAAAGGCGGCGCAGCGGATGAAGAGCGGAGTGCTCGCGGAAGCGGTGGCGCTCGAGCATTTGGAAAGAAAAGACACCCTGCGGGCGGCGGAAATGTTCCGCAATTCCATGGGTCTCTATCAGGATGGGCCGGACAAGCTGCGGCAGGACTACCAACTCATCGCGATGGAGCGGGCGTCCGGTCAAAAAGAAGTCGCGATACTCCATTTGAAAGAGACACGGGAGCGCTACGGCGACGTGCCCGAGGCGGCGGGTCTCAAGACGTGGCTGGATATTCTCGATCCACCACCACCGCCGCCACCTCCTGTCCCCGCCGAGGAGAAAAAGGCCTCTCCATGACGACCGCCCATCCATTTCTGAAATGACTTACGGCTTTCTATTGGAATCGATCTGGCACCCGCCGCTGGCCTTTGAGGAATCGGCGGCGGCACCGCTGCCGCCTGAGCTGGAATTGCAGGCGCTGTGGTTTTCCGGTGCGTTTGGACAAAGCTTCCGCACGACGACGGGCAAGGCGGTGCGCATCGTCCAGTTCGGCGAGTGGAACCGCGGTGCAGGGCCGGATTTCATGCAGGCGGCGGTTGAGATCGACGGCGAGGTGAAAATGGGTTCGTTAGAACTCGATCCGTCGGCGGCGGATTGGGAAGCGCATGGCCATTCCGAAAACCCGGCATTCAACGGCGTGATTTTGCATGTGGTTTTCCAGTCGGATGCGCGGCGCATCTTCACCCGCACGGTGGATCATGGCGAAGTGCCGCAGGTGATCATCTCGGAATTGCAGTTGTCGGACGCGCTGAGTCGACCGTTGCGTGAGGTTGCCATTGCGCATCCGGGCCGCTGCGTGACGCCGCTCAAAGGGATGCCGACTGCTGCGGTGGAGCGACTGTTCGATGAGTCGGCAAAACATCGAGCGTCCGGCAAGGCGGGCCGCTGGTTGCGCGTCGAGGAAGCCCACGGCCGGGATGCGGCGCTCTATCAGGCGACGGCGGAAACGTTAGGGTATCGAGGAAATGCGTTGTCCATGCGGCTGCTGGCGCAGCGCGCGCCGTTGGCGTTGCTGAAGGCGGAAGGGGATGCTGCGGAGTCCATCCTGTTCGGCACGGCTGGATTTCTATCAGCGGATCAACACGAGCTGGCTCCGGACGACACGCGCGGCTATTTGCGCCTGTTGTGGGACGAATGGTGGCGCAATCGCGCGCGCTTCGAGGTGTCTGTGGACCGCCGTATCCCGTGGAAAACGTATGGCCAGCGGCCGGCAAACCACCCGCACCGGCGAACCGGTGCCTTGTCCGCGTTGGTCGCTCGCTGGCCGGAGTACCGCAGGCTCGCGCTCGCTCAGCCCTTCGCGGTAAAGCCATTGGTCGATTTTCTGCAAACTCTGGAGCATCCGTTCTGGTCCTATCGACACACCCTCGCATCGTCCCCATCAGCACGGAAAATCGCCTTGTTCGGTCGCGCTCAGGCGATGGAATTGGTGGCCAACCATCTTGCGCCCATCGCGCTGCATGAAGACAGGATGAGCTGGAAGAGCTATCAGCAGTTGCGCCATTCCGCGCCCAACGACAAGGTGCGGCGCTGCTCGTTGCGGTTGTTTGGTTCAGCCGCTGCGGCCAAGCCATGGCTGCGCCGCGTCGCCCATCACCAAGCGCTGATCCAAATCTATCAGGATTTCTGCCTCGAAGATTTTTCGAACTGCAAGGACTGTCCTTTTCCCGAACAACTCGCGCAATGGCGCTGAAATTTCCTTCCATCATGCACATCATCCTCAATGGGAATCCTCATGAAATCGCCGCACCGATGACGCTTGCCGCGTTGTTGCTTGATATTGGTCTCGGCGGAAAACCGGTGGTGGTGGAGCTGGATGAAGCGGCCGTTTTTCCGCGCGATTATGCCGAGGTCACGGTGACGGATGGCGCGCGCGTGGAGATCGTGATGCTCGCGGCAGGTGGCTAGGACTTTGCCTCAGGCGCGTCTTCGTTTGGCAACGATCATGCCAATGCCTGCGCCTAGCAGCAGCGCGACGCCCGAGGCGAGGTAAAGGCTGTTTTTGGCGGTGTTGAGCAGGGGATTGTCGAGGACGTTCATCGAGAGATGATAACCGGCAAGCAACCATTGACCCTCTTGCTTCACCAGAGTGGCGGTCCAACGGCTGCGCATCTCGTGTTCCTTGCCCAGCAGCGAGTAGGAAGCCACCGTTTCTCCGGTGGAAATGCCGGTGTCGCCACCGTGGAGAAGCGTGAGTCCGTCGGGTGTGGGCGGGATTTTATAGCCCTTGAAGGTGCGTTTGCCGGACTTTTCAAAGAACGCTTTCAGGCCGTCGCGACCGCGGCAGACTTGGTTGTCCTGCCAGGTGATGACCACATCGGGATGGACGTGCTTGAGAACGGTGTCGATGTCGCCCCGGGTGATGGCGTCGATGATCTCGGTGCGTAGCGCCCTTAGCTCGGCGTGCGCAGGGTCTTCCGCCGCGCGGAGGGGAAGCGAAACTATCAGCAGACTGAGAAATGCTAGGATCGTGCGCATGGGGTCGATGATGCCGCGATGGCAGATTTTCACAACGAAGAATTGGTTGGGTGGTGCGCGCCTTCGCGGCGGCGTCGCAACTCCATCATCAGGCCGTGTTTCGGGCGCAACGTGATGTCTGGCATGGCCTCGACCGCACGCCCGGCGACGGTCTGCAAACTCCATCTTTGCAGCACCATCACCAGGATGAGGCGGGCCTCCATCAGGGCGAATTCGTGGCCGATGCAGAATCGCGGTCCCGCACCGAAGGGCATGTAGGCGGCGGGAGGTTTTTCCTCGAATCGCTCCGGCCGGAACTCCTCGGGCTTTTCCCAAAACTCAGGGTGGCGGTGCAGTGCGAAGGGCGAAATCACCACCGACGAACCGGCTGGAATGGCATAGCCGCCGATGAAATCCTCTCGAATCGCACGCCGCTCAATGATCCATATGGGCGGATAGAGACGCATCGATTCTTGCACCACCTGCTTCGTGAAAACGAGTTGTGGCAGGTCTTCCATGCGAGGCGTGCGATCGCCGAGGACATCGCGGATCTCCGCCACCAACCTCTCCTCGACGTCAGGATGTTTGGAAATCAGATGGAAGGTCCAAGTCAGCGCGTTGGCGGTGGTCTCGTGACCCGCTAACAGAAAAGTGATGGTCTCGTTGCGCAACTGAATGTCGGACAGAGGTGCGCCGCTGTCCGGATCGCGCGCTTGCATCAGCAGGGTCAGCAGATCGTTGTCCGGGCGACCGTCGCGCAGCGCCTCGTGGTGGCTGCGGATGATGCGGTAGACGATGCCGTCCACCGCTGCCAGCGAACTGCGGAAGCGCAGGTTGGCTGGGGTGGGGAGCCACGCCGGAATGGGCACCGCTTGGCCGAGTCGCCGGAACAAATGCGGCAGCATCACTCGCATCGCACGTTCGATGACCTCGCTGTCCGGCGCGGTGTCGATGCTGAAAAGCGTGCTGCCGACGATGGCATAAGTGACGCGCGCCATTTCTGCGGCGATGTCGAGCGGTGCGACAGGAAGTTTGTCCCATCGGCCTAACATGCGGTTTGCGCAGGCGGTCATCTGGTCGGCGAACCCGGCGATTTGCGCGTGGTGGAACGCGGGCTGGTCCATGCGCCGCTGGCGTCGCCAGAAGTCGCCGTTGCCTGTTAGCAGGCTTTCGCCGGTGACTGCGGCGATGGAGGCGGAGCTGCGCGTGGCCTTGTCGTAGTTGTCGGCATGCCGCTGAAGGACGTGCGTGACGTGGTCCGGATGGTTCAGCAGGTGGATGACGTGCGGACCGAGCCGGCAGCGGACGATGTCGCCATGCTCGGCGGCCGCGCGGGTGACCAAGCCGAGCACATCATGGCGGAATTCACGCAGGTTCCCTGTGAGGAAATGGCCGCGCGGTCCAGGGGCTTTGCGTTTTTCCAGAGCGCTCATTTCGGATAGTTCCACGTTTCGAAGGAGCGGCTCCATGCTTCGGCAACTTTGGCTCGTGTCGCTTCGTCGAGCGGTTGGAATTGGTTTTTTTGATAGCCCTTCAGCGTCTCCAAATAGGCCCGCAACTTCGGCCGAAAGGTTTCGAAATCGCCGAGCTGGAGCGCGCCGTAGAGCACTTCCATTTCCTGCTCGGGCTGCCGTTCCAAATCGTCGAAACGCATCTCATGGAAACGCCCCTCGGGGATTGCCTCACGCTGAGCGAAGAATGCGTCGTGAAGTCGCGTGTAACGCCGCAAGATGCGCCCATCGATGACGTCTCGATCCGGTCGCTGGAGGTAGGTAAACCAAGTGGCCGTGTCATGGTAGCGACGGGACGAGTGAAACACCTGATAGGGATGGCGATGGATGTGAACAAAGCGCGCGTCGGGAAACATTTCTAGCAGCAGCCGAATGCGTGCCGTGTGCGGCGGCGATTTGAGCACCAGCGTGCGACCGTGCCGCAAGGTGAGTTTCTTCAAGAACAGGATCAGCGCGTCCTTCCATTCGGTGATTTCTTGCTCTGGCACGCCCTCGAAATCCAGATAGCGGCCGTAGTCGTCCTCCGCGCGCGGAAAGCTGATCCCCAGATAGGGCGAGCGGCGGCACATCAGGCTGAGTGCGAGCTCGTCCTCCTGCGGCAGACTGAAGCCCATTTCCATGGCATCCATCGGCCGGGTCGGCGGCACCATCCACGCGAAGCGGCGCGCGTGGCTGGCCTCGGTGGTGAGGAAGCTGTGTGGGTTGACGACCTGATAGGTGTTGGGAAATGCGAAGCGGTCGCTGTCTTGGGCGAGCAGGTTGTGCAGATGCGTGGTGCCGGATCGCCAGTGGCCGAGGATGAAAATCGGGGGCGCGATCTGCGCTGCAGCGATGGCGTCGTGAAACTGCCGCGCCTCCTGCCGCCGTGCGAGCGAGTTGAAAAGGCTCGTCAGCGTGATGAACGCGGCGCGGTGCCAATAGACAGGATCCACGGCGAATCGGTTCTCGCGCAGCAACTCCAGCCAATCTCCGACGGTGATGCCCGCGAGGTAGTTGTTGCCGATGCTCCATCGGTGTTTCAAGGGGCTGGCCATGCGCGGCGCGACCCTGTCAAAAGCCGTCGGGCCGTGCAACTCCCGCAGGTCCACAATCTGGAGCGCTGGAATTCGTCGCAACGCAGGCATTTTTCCCGACCAGGGGTATTTTTCCCTTGCCACAAGCAGGGGGGGAATACCATCGTCCGCCCGCCCCCGAAAGGGTGTGCAACTCCGGCGTAGCTCAGCGGCAGAGCGGGTGACTGTTAATCACTAGGTCCGTGGTTCGATCCCACGCGCCGGAGCCATATAAAGGCCTGAATCTTAACCGATTCGGGCCTTTTCCTTGTGGTGGTAGCGGCACCCGAGATGGCTGCGGATTCAGCGCGGAAGACGTCTGTGCCAATCGCGCCAGCGATCTGCCCGCGAGTTCCTTCCCGCGCCGCGCCATTGGCAACCAAGCTGAACAGGACGTCGCTCGACGTGGGGGACTCGAAAAAACAGAAGCTGCGTGGGCCAAGCCATTTTGGGAGAGGTCACGCCTCCTTGTGGCCGGAGGCAAATGCTTCCAAGTTCTCTAGCGGAAATTGCGTTTTCGGGGCATCCCACGCATGGCAAATTCCTCGCAATCCGGGCAGGGCGACGCCAGCTTCTGCGCATGAAGTTGAAACTGTTGAGTCTTTCCGCCCTGTTCGCCCTAGCCACGCCTGCGATTTCGGAGGAGGAATCTTTGAAAATCGAGGGTGCTCCGGACCCTGTGGAAGTGGCTGCGGATGCCTTCGGACCCAATGGAGAGATTCCCGATGACTTGCGAGACGATGCTCACCTCGGTGAGGAACTTGCGGTGAACAAATTCACCGCTCCTTCGATCTCCAAGATGTTTGATACCTTGCAGTTTCTGATGCCCTTGCCCATCGCCGAGGTGGAGCGGAAAATACCGGCGCGGATGTCCCTGGATAGGGCGGATCTCGCGATCGAACTGGGGTTTCTCATCGCCGATGGCTTCCTCATGGTGCAAGCCGAGCAGTTGAATGATGTGGAAAAGATGGCGAAGGATCTGACCCGTTACGGCAAGGCGCTGGGCGCGGGCGATCGAGTCAACCGCCACGCGGCAGGATTGCTAGAAAGCGCGAAGAGTGGCGATGTGCCTCAACTGAAGATCGAGTTGGCTTCCACCCAGCGGGATGTGGAGGATGAACTGGTCACGCTCAAGGATGCGGATCTGGCTCACTTGATTTCGTTAGGCGGCTGGATACGGGCGCTGGAAGTTTCATCCGTGGCTGTGGACAAGCAGTTTTCTCCCGAACGTGCGCAGAAGGTGATGCGGAAAGACATCGCGGAATATTACTCGGATTGCATCACCGGCTTGGAACCGAAGATCTCCGACCGACCGAATTATTCGGCCATGCGGGATCTGTTGGAGGGGCTGAGCCAGAAGATGACTCTTGAGAACGGCCAAGAGCCGACTCCTGAATCGATGAAGGAAATCCGCACGATTTCCACCCAGCTGGTGGAACTCGCGCTGAAGCGCCAGCAGTGAGCCGAGGGTGAAGCGCAGCGGACGTCGCCGGAGGCAATCCGCGTTCCTGAACCTCCGCAACACCGACTGGCCGCACTTCCTCGCCCGCGAATGGCCGAAGCACCGTCCCACGGTAGCGAAGAAATTTCCGGGGCAAGTGTGAAGATCGGCCGCGAGAGTTGGCCATTGACCGCGTCATGGATTCACTCCAAGCACACGACCTCCGATGACGATCCTTAACTTTTTTGGCCAAGCCATTACCCGCTTATCTCTCCTTCGCGGAGTCGCCGTGTTATCCAGCCTGTGGCTTGCAAGCTGCACCACGGTCCCCGAACTCGGAGGGTTGATGGACCAGGGTGATAGCAAGGGCCGCCGCATTACCGTGAGTTTGAAAACCCAGCGTGCCACCCTCTACCATCATGGAAAGGTTGTCGCCGTCGCACCCATTTCCTCCGGTCGCGAGGGCAAGGGCACTCCGGTTGGCCGGTACAGTGTCATTCAGAAAGATGCGGACCACCGCTCCTCGCTCTACGGCAACTACGTGATGAACGGCAGGATCGTGAAGGAAAACGTCGACAACCGCAAAACCCCGCGCCCCGCCGGCAGCAAGTTCGAAGGCGTGCCGATGCCGTATTTCATGCGCTTCACCGGTGCGTATGGTCTCCATGCTGGGAACGTCCCCGGCTATCCCGCATCGAGTGGTTGCGTGCGCCTGCCCAAGCGCCATGCAAAGCGCTTTTACGATGCCGTTCAAATCGGGACCCCGGTGATCGTCCAGCGCTAAATCGGCGAGAGGGCAGCGCCAATAAGCGGATGTGGCCATGGGGAGATAGCCGCGCCTGGAATCCGGTATTGCCGATTTGCGGATCGGGTATTACCTTTCTCCCATGACAACGATTTCCCTGAAAATTCCCGACGAGCTGCTTGCCCGGATGGATGCCGTTGCCAGCGCCAAGCGGACCAGTCGCTCGGCATTGCTGCGCGAGGCCTTGGAGGAAAAGCTCGAAGTGGTCGCCAGCAAGTCTGCGCCCAGTCTCTATGATCGCAGCGCCGATCTGTGTGGCAAGGAGCACAGCGGGGTGGGGGATTTGGCGTCCAATCCGAAACACCTCGAAGGATTCGGCTCGTGAGCGAAATCATCGTCGATAGCGGCCCGCTCGTTGCCTATCTGGATCGGAGTGACCGGGATCACGCATGGGCCAAGGAATGCTTCATGCAAATCACCAGCCCTCTCCTCACCTGTGAGGCGGTGATTGCTGAATCACTCTTCCTGTTGCGGCGCGGTGGAATCGATCCGGACGGCTTGCTCAGTCTCATTAGCCGCGGATTGGTGGTTCCTGAGTTCTCGCTCGCGGCGGAAATTCAGGCGATCCAGCACCTGATGAAAACCTACCGCAACATCCCGATGTCACTGGCGGATGCCTGCCTGGTCCGGATGGCGGAGATTCATGAAAATTCCAAAGTCATGACGCTGGATTCGGACTTCGTCGTCTATCGAAAATCCCGCCGCAAGGTGATCCCGCTCATGAGGCCGGAGCGATAAGAGGGGGCGAATCCCGGTGGAATCGCCTTCGCCTGTCAGGGAAGCCCCTGACGCGCAACCTCCCACCAAGCTGCGCAGGCCGAAACCCGGCTGCGCAGAACGAAACCAGAGCCTCGCAAGTGATAACCAAGCTGTGCAACCGGGAACCAGAGCCGCGCAAGTGACAACCAGGCTGCGCAGAACGGAACCAGAGCCGCGCAAGTGACAACCAGGCTGCGCAACCCGCAACCAGAGCCGCGCAAGTCGGTACCAGAGCCCTGCGGACGAAAACCAAGCTGCGCAGAGCAAAACCAAGCTGCGCAGAGCGAAACCAGACTGCGCAGAACGAAACCAGACTGCGCAGACCGCTCCATCCGGGAGATTGCCACCACCCTCGCGCTTTCTCATGGTCGCCCGCGGCACACCGTCCTTACTCTCGGGCGCGACCATGCAGCACTTCCCTGAAATCCAGCTCACCTTTCAAGAAGCCCGTGTTCTCGGTTGCTTGTTGGAAAAGGAAATCCTCACTCCCGGCAGCTACCCGCTCACCCACAACTCCCT
>JAZKEG010000021.1:0-82052 GCA_040387215.1 Verrucomicrobiota bacterium
GCGAAATCAAGGACGCCATCCTTGGCCCTCATTTCCAGCCCAAGGCGAAGTCCGTTATCTTCCTATTCATGTGCGGAGGTGTTAGCCACATCGACACGTTTGATCCGAAAGGCAACGAACACGCCGGCAAATTCATCGACGCCATCGGCTTTGGCGACAATCAGGCGTCCATGCGGCGGCCCGTCATTCCCTGCCTGCGGACGTTTACCCGTTATGGAAAATCCGGCATCCCGGTGTCCGATTGGTTCCCGCATGTCGGCGGGGTCATCGACGACATCGCGGTCGTGCGCTCGATGTGGTGCCACGAGTCCAACCACTTTCCCGCCGTCATCGAAACGAGCACCGGCCACCGCGGCCGCGCGTTCGAGCACCCGACGTTCGGCAGCTGGATTTCCTACGCCCTCGGCTCGGTGAACCACAACCTGCCGACCTTCGTGAACATCGGCCGCCCTTCCTCACCCGTCCAACTCACCGGCGGCTATCTCGGTGCGACCTACTCGGCGACGCCCTTCCAAGCCGGTGAAATCCCCATCCCGAACCTGCATCCGCCCAAGGGAACCTCCAGCGCCGAACGCGACCGGCAGGCGCAGGTGCTCCATGAAATGAACCAGGAATTCCGCCAGCGCTACGCCGTCAATTCCGACATCCAGGCCCGCGCCAAGGCCTATGAACTTGCCGCAGCCATGCAGATGTCCGCGCCGGAAGCCGTCGATTTCTCGCGTGAGCCGGACCATGTGAAAGAGCTGTATGGCATCGACCGTCCGGAGACCGCGGAGTTCGGCAAACAACTTCTCCTCGCCCGCCGTCTGGCCGAGCGTGGCGTGCGTTTCATCCAGATCTGCAACTCCGGCGGCGGCAATGGCGGCTGGGATGCCCACGGTGACATGAAAACCCACGAGCCGCTCTGCCGCGCCACCGACAAGCCCATCGCCGGCCTCATCCGGGACCTCAAGCTGCGTGGCATGCTCGACGAAACCCTGGTCGTCTGGACCAGCGAATTCGGTCGCACGCCGTGGTCACAAAACACCACCGGCCGCGATCACAACCCGAAAGGCTACAGCTGCTGGCTCGCCGGCGGCGGCATCAAAGGCGGCGTGGTCCACGGCGCAACGGACGAAGTCGGCTACAAGGCGGTGGAGAGCCCCCACTACCACAGCGACCTCCACGCCACCATCCTCCGCCAGCTCGGGATCGACCACACCAAGATGGAAATCCCCTCCCTCGGCACCGTCTCCCGCCTCGTCGAACACGGCGGGCCGATCAAGCAGATTATCAGTTAGGTTGTCCTGGATTCAGGGATTTAGCCTCATGCAGGAGGATTTCTCCCGTCGATTGGCGAAAAGATCATCGGCTCATGTCATGCGGCGTCAGGTCATCGGATGTCCTTCAAAAAGAAGACGCCATTCAGGGAGTTTTCCGAACAAGATGCACAGGGCATCGCGCAGCCGCAAAGGCGGCTAGCGGATGAGTCAGAACAAGATGCTGTGATTCGGGCTGAACAACCGTTAGTTGGAGGAACGAGGAGTTCCGATTTTAAAGGCGGTGGCCGCGTTAGCGGCTTTGAGAAAGGCAAAGCGAAGAGGCGAGTCTGACGATCTGGATGAGCCACGCTCTGCCACTCAAAGACGCGCTTCGCTTTTTGTTTCTCTTTGCTGCCCCGGTCTGCATTCTCAGAGAAATGGGATGAAGAAGGCAGGAATGCAGGAAATGGGAGAAGTGGTGATGGATTAAGAATGGGGCTTTCATCTTTCTGTTTCTGCTTTCTTGCTTTCCTCATTTTCTCCATCTCAAGAAACCTAGCCCGCAGCAGTTTCGGGTGGGATGGCGCGGCTTAGTTTTATGCGTCTATCACCTTGTCGTGACGGTCTCGATCGTCTGTCTCCGAAGCGCGAGTATCTCTAAAAATCCCGCGATCCCGAAATTACACCAAATTTTGGCACTCTCCTTCCATCGTGAGGTTAGGATCTTCCATCGTAAGGTTAGGCTCTTCCATCGTAAGGTCAGGCTCTGCCATCGTAAGGTTAAGGCCTGACATCGTAAGGAAAGAGCGTCAAAATGTCGCATCGTCCCCGCAGGAGCCGCCGTCAGGGTGGGAGGAAGTTCACCGCCAAGGAAACGCAAAGCCAATCCAACGGTTCTTCTGAGGGTGGCAGCGGCGTCTCGCCGCATGGTCCTCTTTTTCAACGTTTGATGTCGGGCGTTCGATGTTCGATGTTCAAATAGGAACCGCCAAGGAGACACAAAGCCAATTCGCTTCCTTCTTCCTGAAAACTGAACCCTGAAAACTGGCAACTTCTCGCTCTCTCTTTCTTGAAAAAGGACAAGCCTGTCGCGAAATGACTCAGAATCATTCCGTGACAGGCTTATGGGCTCCATTTTGACCGCGCGTCCGCAGGCGGCGCTGGGAGCAATTGCGGGTCCTCTTGCGGTTCACACCCAAGGACACCGACCCATCGACGCAAAACGGCACCCCGTCCAAAGGCGTTAGGGGCTATTTTGCTCAATCCACCCGCTTGCCAGATGCCGGGCCAACGGCTTTCCCGCTACGGGCACTTGTGCCGTCATGCATTTTTCCTTCCCGTCCTGTTTGCGGTTGTTAGCGTCCGTAACCCTCATGCATTGGACAGCCCCCGCCACCGCCGACGACTCCCACGCCGAACTCGAAAAGACTCTCTGGAACGCCGCCAACCAGCTCTGGGCCGGGTCTGATCTGAAACCCAACCAATACTCTCCCACCGTCCTTGGCCTGATCTTCCTGCGCTATGCGGATGTCCGGTTCGCGGCGGTGAAGGAGGAAATCCAGCCGCAGGCCGGATCGCGGCGGAAGATCGGCCCGACGGATTTCCATGCGGCGGGCGTGGTCTATCTGCCGGATGAGGCGCGGTTCTCCCATCTGCTCAGCCTGCCGGAGGGAGCGAATGTCGGGCAGGCCGTCAATGAGGCCATGCGCGCCATCGAGAAGGAGAACCCGGACCTGGCCGACGTGCTGCCGAAGAGCTACCACATCCTCGAAAGCCGCACGCTCGCCTCCTTGCTCAAGACCATGGCCTCCATCTCCATGGACAAGGGCGGCGACACCTTCGGCCTCATCTACGAATACTTCCTAGGCAAGTTCGCCATGAGCGAGGGCCAGAAGGGCGGGGAATTCTACACGCCCACCTCCATCGTCAAATTGATCGTGGAAATCCTGGAGCCTTACCACGGCCGCATTCTCGATCCCGCGTGCGGCTCCGGCGGCATGTTCATCCAGTCCGCCCGCTTCGTGGAGGCGCATCAGAAGAATCCCACTTCGGAAATCTCCGTCCACGGCCAGGAGCGCGTCACCGACACCGCCCGCCTCGCCCGGCTGAACCTTGCCGTCCACGGGCTGAGCGGCGATATCAAGCAGGGGAATACCTACTACGAGGATCTCCAGGACTCCGTCGGCCGCTTCGACTTCGTGCTGGCGAATCCGCCCTTCAATGTCAGCAAGATCGACAAGGAGCGCCTCGCCGGAGATCCGCGCTACCCCTTCGGCATCCCGCGCACCGACAATGGCAACTACCTCTGGATCCAGCATTTCCACTCCGCACTGAACAAAAAGGGGCGCGCCGGATTCGTCATGGCGAACTCCGCCGCCGATGCCCGCGCCTCCGAGCAGGAGATCCGGGAAAAATTCATCCGCACCGGTCATGTGCGTAGGCAAATCCCCACCCACCGTTCTCAGCCATCCCGTTTATGAAAGTAGATCTGTCAGGTCGCGTTGAAAACTTAGACCTTCCAAAGACAAAACCCCTGCTTCCACTTTTGGAAGCAGTTTCAAACAGCATTCATGCAATTGACGATGCCGGGATTGAGGATGGAAAAATTACGATTCGCATTATCCGTGATGCAGCGGGGTCATTGGATCTTGATGAGGATGCAAAGGGTCTGGTCGATATCACTGGATTTGAGATCACTGACAATGGGAACGGCTTTGATGACGAAAACTTTGAATCGTTTGAAACCTGCGACAGTCGACACAAAGCCTCCAGAGGAGCCAAGGGCATTGGGAGGATGCTTTGGCTCAAAGCCTTCACCGATATCCGGGTTGTAAGTCACTACCAGACTTTTGATGGACGGAAACGAACGCGCACTTTTGATTTCGCGCTGCCCGAAGGAGTGTGCAATCCCGAAGATCAACCTAGGGAGAGTTCCATCATGCAAACAACCGTGCATCTGGAAGGATTCCGAAAAGAATATAGTGAACCATGTCCCAAGAAGGCCGGCACCATTGCGGATCGTCTCATCAACCATCTTGTTCTTAACTTTCTGAATCCGAAGGTCCCAAAAATTGAAATTCTTGATGACGTTGAGCTGTCGCCGATCAGTCTCAACGAAAGGTTCAAGGAATACTTCGCTGAATATGGTGAAGAGAAGCCTTTCAAGTTGGATGGGTATGAGTTTGTCCTGCATCATCTAAGGATTTTCACCCCGGAGCCGAGCCACCACCGCATCCAGCTTGGCGCGGGGTTTCGCGAGGTCCGTGATTTCCAACTCAGGAAGCAAGCCGGTGGACTAGGTTCCAAGTTGGTAGACGATGAAGGCCGTCAATTTGTTTACCTCGGCCTTGTTACTGGATCTCTCCTCGATCAGAGGGTTAACCAGAACCGCACGGACTTCGACTTAGCTCGGAATGACGAATTGAGAATTGAAGGAGAGCCCACTGTGGAAGATATCCGCGACTTCGCCGTCGATCTTGCTATCGAGAAGTTGTCTCCTTTCCTCGCTGCCGTCAGGGAACAGACTGCTCGCGAAGTCCGCAGCGTAATTCAGGAGGAGTATCCAGAGTATCGTTCGCTGATGCCCCAGATTGAAGCGAGGATCGATGATTTTTCTCCTAATTCATCGAAATTGGACATCCTCAAAAAGATTAATGAAATCCAGTTCGTTGAAGAAATTGAGACTCGTGATGAGGGGGCTGCTTTAGGCAAAACACCCGTCAGCAAAACTGATGAATATCGCACACGGTATCGGGCATACCTAGCTAAGGTGACTCGCGAGGCGGAAACCCGCCTGGCTCAATACGTGACCCACCGAAAATCGATTCTCGATGTTCTCGAACAACGTCTGAAGCTGCGCGATGATGACAAATATCCGCTCGAAGAGGAAATTCATGAACTCATTTTCCCCCTGAAGAAGACATCCGATGATCCCGGAGCATGGGGCCACCAAAATCTTTGGCTCGTCGATGAGCGTCTTGCTTATCATCTCTGGCTTGCTTCAGACAAGCCGTTGAGTTCACAGTCGACAGTAGATTCCGATTCGAACGAGCGCCCCGATATGCTGATCATGAACCGGCCGGGAGCGTTCTCAAGTAATTCTGACGGGCATGATCGCCTAAGCAGCGTTATCATCGTGGAACTCAAACGTCCCGGGAGGACGAGCAAAGGGGCGGATAAAAAGAACCCCATCGAACAAGTGCTCGATTACGTCGCTGAAATTCAGGCGAACACGGTCAACGATTCAGAGGGACGCCCAATTCTCGTAGGAGAGAATACTGCATTCTACGCTTATCTCGTTTGCGACATAAAAAAGGGTTCCGACTACGAGAAAATGGCGAGCCGCCACGGCCTAATTCCAACTCCTGACGGGATGGGATACTTCAGTTACAATCCAGCTCTAAAGACCTACATCGAGGTGATTACCTTTGATAAACTTGTTCGCGACGCCCGCCAACGGAATCTGGTTCTCTTTAAAAATTTAGGTATCAGTCGCCCGCTCAAATCCTCGGAATTGAGCGCGGAGCAACCAGTCCAAGAATTTGCATAATAGTTAATGTTAGTTATTCTATTTCATAGTATAAATCAAAACATCTGAGAAATTCGAACACCTTATCATTGTGAAGCGCCAAATAATCATAACCGATCTTACTCGTTTCAAGGGCGATCAAACGGTCTGCACCGCAGGAATCGACTACAATACCATGGAGTGCATCCGTCCTCAGCCATACCTTCAGAAGGCAGCTTGCGAGCGGTTGAACATTCTGCCGGGCGGAATACTCAGTGGAGATTTTGAGTTTAACAACAAACGGGGCGGTCCGCACATGGAGGACTGTAACTTCAAGGATTTAAAGTTTCACGGGGCTGCAAGTGCAGAAACATTCCGAGAAGTCCTCGTTGGCACATGCAAGGCAAGTATTGCGGATGGATTCGGAATTGATCTGCCAGACGGAGACCGCGGTGTACGGCCTGAGCATCAACTCCACCATTCAATTTTCACTCTCAAAGTGGATCCCCAGGCAGTGGCTATCGTTCCTGGCTACAAGGACGGAACTCTCAAGCTCCAGTTTGCTGATCCCTCTGGCCGATTTTATCGAAACTTTCCCATCACGGATCTTGGTTTTCATAATTTCGCACAAACCAAGCACGGTGCCGGCGACCTTGGGCAATTGAACGACTGGATCAACGAGCAAGAAGAAGTGTTCCTTCGTATCGGGCTTAGCGGGATCTTTCAGCCACCGCAGCAGAAGAATGCTTATTGGATGCAGGCAAATGGAATTTACACCTTCCCTGATGCTCCTCCTGGAATTCGTAATCACCCCAAGTAAACTGGACACACAGTGAAATCGCTTTTTACCATCGGTCACTCGACCCACGAATTCGCCAAGTTTCTCGACCTGTTGAAGCAGCATGAGATTCAGGTGGTAGCGGATGTGCGCTCGCGTCCGTTCTCCCGGCTTTCATGGTTCTGCGGTCCGGCATTGAAAAAGGAATTGAAGGCGAATGGCCTGCAATACGTGTTTCTAGGGGACGAGTTGGGAGCGCGCAGGGTGGAAAAGGAATGCTACATCGGCCTGCGAGCGGATTACGATTTGATATCCCGAACTTTGGCATTCCAAGAAGGGATAAAACGTGTCCGCGAGGGCGTCGCCAAATATCGTGTGGCGCTGATGTGCGCCGAAAAGGATCCGCTGGATTGCCACAGGACGGTGTTGGTCTGCCGGCACGCAAAGGAGTTTGCAGAGATTTTCCACATTCTTTCTGACGGGAGACTCGAATCCCATGCGGCTGCCGAAGAGCGGATGATGGCCCCATACGTCAGCCCCGAGGGTGACATGTTCCGCTCCCGCATCGAACTCCTCAACGAAGCCTACAAGCGCCGCGGTGAGGAAATTAATTACGTCGAACAACCCCAAACCTCGTCCATTGTGAAAGACGAACCATGGAATGATGAATCCTGAAACCACCGTCCACACCATCGGCTTCACCAAGAAGACCGCCGCCGAGTTTTTCGGGCTACTCAAGAAGAGCGGCACCAAACGCGTCCTCGATGTGCGCCTCAACAACGTTTCCCAACTCGCCGGATTCTCAAAGCGAGACGACCTCAAATTCTTCCTCAAGGAGATCTGCGACATCGACTACATCCACGAGCCCCTGCTAGCGCCAACCTCCGATATTCTGGATGCCTACAAAAAGCACAAGGGAGACTGGAGTATCTACGAGCCCGCGTTTTTGGACCTGATGAAGAAGCGGGAGATCGAAAAGAGGATTGATCCTGATTTAGTCAAAGGCGGATGTCTGCTCTGTAGCGAAGACAAGCCGCACCATTGCCATCGACGACTTGTGGCCGAATACCTCAAACAACATTGGAGTGATTTGGAAGTGCGTCATCTGGTTTAATAGAGGTAGTAAATGTCTCATCGAACGAAAATCGATCCAGAAAATAATGCTGAAAATTGAAAGATTATGTTATGAGATTGTCGATGCAGAACGAGGTTGATAGGTAAGACGAATGCCGCCTCCAACGATGCTTTCGTATGAAGAAGTTCTCGATCGATCCGAGGGGTTGAGGCATGTCCTATTAGGTAATGGCTTTAGCATCGCCTGTAAACCCGAGCTTTTCCGTTACGACAAACTCTTTGATCAGGCGGACTTCACAGAGGCCACTCGTGCCTATCAGGCCTTTCGCAAGCTCGGAACCACAAATTTTGAGGCGGTCATCCGAGCGCTGCGTGACTTCGCTGTGCTTGCGGAACTTTATGCGGCAGACGATCCGAAGGCGAAGCAAAGAGCCGAGAAGGATGCTGACAAGCTTCGCGAGATTCTCGTCAGCGCAGTCGCCGATTGTCACCCTAACCTCCCATTTGATGTCGAGCCGGATGCCTATAGATGCTGTCGGGAGTTCTTGCGGCCATACAAAAGCATTAACACCTTGAACTACGATCTGCTCATGTATTGGGCGTTAATGCAGGACGAGCTTGGGGATGAAGAGATTCCATGCGATGACGGATTTCGTAAGCCCGCAGAAGATGCGGATGCTGATTACGTCACTTGGGATCCCGACAATTCGAACACCCAGTCCGTTCGGTATCTCCACGGAGCGCTCCACCTTTACGACACAGGAATGGAAATGCGTAAATTCACATGGATCAATACTGGTATCCCATTGGTAGGGCAGATCAGGGCAGCGCTTCAGCAAAACTACTATCCGGTTTTCGTTTCCGAAGGGACCAGCGCCGAAAAAATCACCCGAATTCGCCACAATGACTATCTTTGCAAAATGTACCGCGGATTCACGCAGATCGGCGGTTCATTGGTGGTATTCGGACACTCGCTAGACGAATGTGACGATCACATCTTTTCTGATCGGATTGGGCGGCATGGGAAGACTAGCAAGCTTTTCGTGAGCATTTACGGTGATCCCGCTTCGGATGCCAATCGAACCGTTATCCGGAAGGCAAAAATGATCGCGACCCTTCGACCACCTCGACGCCCTCTGTCGGTTGAGTTTTTCGATGCCTCTACCGCCACGGTTTGGTGAGCAATAGGTGACCTTTCCCTTACGCAGTGGATATACCTCGTAGATCGCCGGAGAGGAACGGACGCGCGAGGTATTCGGCGACTACGTGAGTGTCTGTAATTTCAGGCAGTCCGTGGAGGACGGGGCGACGGTGCCGCTGTTCTACGAGAACCGGACGCCGGAACTGCAAATCACCAACCCGGAGCTGAACGAGGAGATCTATCAAACGATCGAGGACGCCGGGCTGGACGACGATCAGGAGGAGAAGCTGCGGAAAGTGCTGGGCCAGCGCTACCACCTGATCACGCGCGAGGATCGGCTGGACGCGGTGGCGAAGGACATCGTCCATCATTTCCTGAACCGCGGCTATCAGGGCAAGGCGATGGTCGTTTCCATCGACAAGCTGACGACGCTGCGGATGTATGAAAAAGTCCGCACCGAGTGGGAGGCGGAGAAGGCCCGAGTGTTGAAGGCGCTGGAAGGCATGGCGGGCGGTCATCCGGATTTCGCCACGCTGCATGCGCGCCTGGTCAATCTCCAGGAGACGGACATGGCGGTGGTCGTCTCGCCGGGACAGAATGAGATTTCCGAAATGAAGGAAAAGGGTTTCGACATCCTACCGCACCGCGAGCGGATGGTGAAGGAGGACCTGGAGGAGAAATTCAAGAATCCGGCCGATCCTTTCAAACTGGTCTTCGTCTGCGCGATGTGGCTCACCGGCTTCGACGCGCCGAGCTGTTCCACCCTCTATCTGGACAAGCCGATGCGCGGACACACGCTGATGCAAACCATCGCCCGCGCCAACCGGGTGTATGGCGACAAGGTGAACGGCCTGATCGTGGACTACGCGAACGTGTTCCAGGAGCTGGAAAAGGCATTGGCCATCTACGGCTCCGGCACCGGCGGCGGCGAGATGCCGGTGAAGGACAAGAGGGAGCTGGTGGAAGCCCTGCGGATCGCACTGGATCAGGTCTTTGAATTCTGCCGGAAGCAGAATGTGGATCTGGAGGCGATTCCGGATTCATCCAACAAGCTGTTCATCCCGGCGGTGAACCAACTGCTGCGGACGGACGAGGTGATGGATTCGTTTCTCGGCCAGGCGAACGACGTGGCACGGCTCTACAAGGCGGTGATGCCGGACCCGGTGATTCCGTTGTTAGCGCCACGAGCGCAGGTGATCGCCGAACTGGCGAAAGCGGTGCGCGCTCAGAAGGACCCGGTGAACATCACCGGAGTGATGGAAAAGATCTCGGGCGTGCTGGATGGCGCGATCGTCGCCGAGCCGCACATCGAGCCGGGAGCGGCGGCGAAGACAATCGACCTGAGCCAGATCGACTTCGAGGTGTTGATGCGGAAGTTCGAGAGAACGCCGAACAAGAACATCGAAGCGCAGCAACTGCGGGCCTTGATCGAGCGCAAGCTGGACAATCTGATCCGCCTGAACGCCAGTCGCTACGATTTCCTCGACCGATTCCAGAAGATGATCGAGGCGTATAACAGCGGCGCGTATGGAATTGAAAAACTGTATGAGCTGCTGATCGATCTCACGAAGGATCTGAGTGAAGAAGAGCAACGGCACCTGAGGGAGAACGTCAGCGAGGAAGAGCTGGCGGTGTTCGACATTCTCACTCGTCCCGGCCCGAAGCTGACGCAGCAGGAGACGGAGGCGATCAAGTTGGTTTGCAAGGATCTACTGGCGAAGCTGAAGACGGAATTGCTGGTTCTGGCGTGGCGCGAGAAGCGGACGACGCGGGCGAAGGTGCGCGTGGAGATTGAGAAGATGTTGGAAGCTGGTTTGCCGGAGAAATACACGGTGGATCTCTATGAAACCAAGTGTGGTGTGCTGTTTCAGCATGTGCTGGAGAAGTATCCGGATCAGGGGGCGTCGGTTTATTCGGCGACCGGGTGAGGGACTTGCGGCGAGCGCCGTGGCAACAGACTGCGACTGGAAGTCACAGCCACGTTGAGAAGAGGGCGGCTTGATGGGCTTTGCGCTTTCTTGGCGGCCTATGCGGTGAACTCTTGGAGGAAGGAGAGCCTCCGGCGGGAGAAGGTGAAGTGCGACGGTCATAGACACGCCGCTACATGGGGTGAAGAGCGACGGTCATAGACGCGCCGCTACATGGGGGGAATTCTGCCAAGTTTCCTAACGAAGGGCCAAGCTGCGGTCGCCGTGGAGAAACAAAAAACCCGCAGCCCGGGTGGTCCGAGCTGCGGGATTTTGAAATGGTGGAGGCGAGGGGAGTCGAACCCCTGTCCGAAACGCCATCAACACAGGTATCTACACGTTTAGCATGATGTCTGAAGTTTCGGAGGAACGAGGCCACCATGCAGCGTTGCTCATCCTAGGAACCTGTTTGATCTCGGAAAGCGGCCCGGTTACCCGACTGCGATCCCAGCCTGCTAGGTGTTCGCCATCCCCCTCAGCAGGTGTCGGGGTTCTGACGTGGTCGTCAATTAAGCGGCCAGTGCGAGCTCGTTAGAGTCTGCATTTATTTGTTTTGAGCGGCTTTTAAGGAGGCCAGCCGATCAACCTCCACGTGCAACCAGCGCGTCAAACGTCCCGTCGAAACCAGAACGCCCCCGTCACTTGTGACAGCGGGAAGATGCACGGCGGGGAGCGGAGTGCAACGGGAATTCTCGATTTCCTGCGGCGACCTCTGCGGTCGCCTCAGGTGGGGCGGTTGGCATCCATC
This sequence comes from Verrucomicrobiota bacterium, assembly GCA_040387215.1. Classification (GTDB taxonomy): domain Bacteria; phylum Verrucomicrobiota; class Verrucomicrobiia; order Verrucomicrobiales; family Akkermansiaceae; genus Luteolibacter. Next base: position 11,457 of record JAZKEG010000021.1, read on the forward strand.
GGCTGAGTGATGGGTTCGTCGAGGGTGGTGATGAGGCCGGTGTTGAGGCGGTAGATCCAGCTGTGGATGGAGATTTTTTGGCCGCGTTCCCAGGCGTCTTCGAGGATGGTGGTGCGGGCGACGTGGCGGACTTGGGACAGGACGTTGAGTTCGCACAGGCGGTCCACGGCGAGATCGGGATCGAGCGCGGAGAGTTCATCGCGGTGGGTGCGGCTGAGCGAGCGGATGCCGGCGAGCCAGTTGTCGATCATGCCGTGGCGGTAATTTTCCAAGGCTGCGCGAACGCCGCCGCAGCCGTAGTGGCCGCAGACGATGATGTGGCGGACTTTGAGGACATCCACGGCGTACTGCATGACGGCGAGGACGTTGAAATCGGTTTCGGCGACGACGTTGGCGACGTTGCGGTGGACGAAGACTTCGCCCGGGGCGAGGCCGGTGATTTGGTTGGCCGGGACGCGGCTGTCTGAGCAACCGATCCAGAGGTATTCTGGGTTTTGCTGGTTGGCGAGGTTGGTGAAGAAGTCGGGATCGCTGGTGCGGATGCGATCGGCCCAGGCGCGGTTGTTGCTGAGGAGGTGGTTGAGGCGTTCCATGGTGTCTGCGGCGGGATTAAAACGAAGTGACGGCGAGTCGTCCATTGCGTTTCCCGATGAGCTTGGAATGGCAGCGTCCCGGCCAGAATGTCGCTTGTCGGGATGGGAAAGCTCGGCGAGAATCGGCTGGATGTCCTGAGCTTCGTTTGGAAGCCTTTGTCGTTCGCCCGCTGTCCGGTCCGCCGGCTCATTTTTCCGATGTCCTCTCCACCCGATACGCCCGCACCCAAGGCCGTCATCCCCGAATCGCTTCGGGTGCAATTGGACGGCTTCCGGCGTCATTTGTGGCGGGTGAAGATTTTGGAAGCGGTGGCGGCGGGGTTGATCGGGCTGCTGGTTTCTTTCCTGTTGGTGTATGGGCTGGACCGGGTATGGCAAACGCCGGGTTGGGCGCGGTTGGCCATCTTGGCGGGCGGGGTTTCGTTGTTTGGAATTTTTGCGCCGTTCTGGCTGCACCGTTGGGTGTGGCGGCAGCGGCGGGAGGAGCAACTGGCGCGGTTGATCGCACGGCGCTATCCGGGCTTAGGTGATAGGTTGTTAGGCGTGATCGAGTTGCAGCAGCAGCAAGGGAATGCGGACACGCTATCGCCGCGTTTGCGCGAGGCGGCGATGGAAGCGGTGGCGGCAGAAACAGGGAAACGGAAACTGTCGGAAGCGTTGCCGCCGCAACGGCATCGGCGCTGGTCGCTGGCAGCGTTGGGGCTGGCGGGAGTGGCGGCGGCGGCGTTTTTCGTCACGCCGCGTGCGGGCTGGAATGCGCTGGAGCGCTGGCTGATGCCATTTTCCAAAACCGAGCGCTACACGTTCACGCGGCTGGAGCATGCGCCAGTTTACCGGGCGGTGGCGTTCGGCGAGGCGTTTGAAATCACACTGCGGCTGGCGAAGGACTCCGACCAAAAGCCGGGCGAGGCGAGCGGGCGTTTTGGCGTGCAGGTGCCGGTGGAAACCACGCTGGCGGGAGATGTCTATCATTTCACGTTTCCCGGCCAGCAGGATGGCGGGGTGATTCGGTTTCGAGTGGGCGATTTGCGCCATGAGATGCGCATCGAGCCCGTTGCGCGACCGGCGGTGGAAAGCTCGTTGGCGGTGCTGCGGTCGCCCGATTATCTGGGCGTGCCGGAACGCACGGTGGACATGGCGACCGGGGCGGTCAGTGCGGTGGAAGGCAGTCGGGTGATTTTGGAATTGAAGACGACGCGGCCGCTGGTGGACGGGAGTTTCGGGCCGACGCGGGTGGAAGGCAGGGAGGATGCGTCCGGAAATCACGTGCCGTTGCAAGGGAAGCTGGCCATTGCAGGGCGGCAGGCGCGGACGGCTGAGTTGGCGGTCGGGGCAGAGCCGTTTGAGGTGCCGTTTTCGTGGACGGACGAATTTGGCTTGGCGGGCGATGCCGGTTTCCGCCTGCGCATCGACGGGATGCGGGACGCGGCACCGACGTGTTATTTGCAAGGGATCGAGCGGCAGAAGGTGATGCTGCCGGAAGAGACGGTGGATTTCGAGGTGCTGACCGAGGATGACTTTGGCGTGAAACGGGCGGGCATCGAATGGAGCGGGCAATTCACGCGACCCACCGACGAGGCTCCCGCCAAGGGGGAAATTCAACTGCAGGAGGGTGGGCCTGAGCAACGTCGAGTGATGGTGGCGGCGGCGTTTTCCCCGGGGGCCTATGGGATCACGCCGCAGAAGATCACCTTGCGCGGCTACACTGAGGATTATTTTCCCCAGCGCGAACGGGTGTATTCCGAGCCGGTCACCTTGTATGTGCTGACGCGCGACGAGCATGCGCAGATGCTGAAAAACCGTTTCGATCGCAACCTCACCGAGTTCGAGGATTTGGCGCGGCGCGAGCAGGAGTTGCTCGATGAAAACCAGCGCTTGGAAAAGCTGGATGGCGAGGAATTGCAGCAGGAAGAAAACGCCAAGCGCTTGGAGGATCAGGAACAGGCGGAAGCGGAAAGCACGCGCCGCATGAAGGATCTCACCGAGCGCATGGAAGAGCTGATGAAGGACGCGGCGCGCAACGGCGACATTGAGAAGGAAACGCTGCGCAAGATGGCGGAGTCGCTGAAGTCGATGCAGGAACTTTCCCAACAGGATTTGCCCGCAGTCGGTGAGTCGCTGGAAGGTGCGCAAGATCCGGCGAACACGCAGGAAAAGACCGAGAAGGACGTGGCCGAGGCGGTGGAACAGCAGAAAAAGGCGGTGGAGAAGATGAAGGACGCCATCGAAAAGGCGAATGACGCCAACCGCAAGTTCGAGGCGGGAACTTTTGTGAACCGTTTAAAAAAGGCGGCGGGCGAGCAAAACAGCATCGCCAGCTCGTTGATCGACGGCTTCGACCGCATGCTTGGCGTCAAGAATTCGCAGCTCGATCCATCTGACGAGCGGCGTTTGGGCGAGGCGGCGTTGCAGCAGGCGAACACGGCATCCGACGTGCGCTGGATCCAAGAGGACCTGGGCAGTTATTTCGCGCGGACATCGACCGAGGTGTTTCGGCAAATCTTGGACGAGATGCGGGAAAGCCAAATTGACAGCCGCTTGGAGGGGATACGCAGCTTGTTGGCGGCGAACCATTCCTTCACGGCCACCGAGGATGCGAAGAAATGGGCGGATAAGCTCACCGAGTGGGCGAAAAAATTGGAAGGCGACAAGGACGGTGGCGGTGGTGGAGGCGGCGGCGGAGGTGAGAGCCCCGAGGATGAAGATTTTGAATTCATGCTGCGGGTGATGAAATTGGTGCAGCAGGAACAAGACATCCGAGCGCAGACTCGGGCTTTGGAACAACTGCGCCGCAGCGCCGCTGAAAAACCCCAACTTCTCCGCAAGCCATGAACCGCACCGTTTCCATGATCGCTTTGCTCTTCCTCGCCCCGCTGCTTGCCGTGGCGCAGCCGGATGCCGCTGAAAAACATCGCGACGGAGCGAATCTGGTGGCCGATCGGCAGGACGAACTGGCCGCCGATGTGCAGCAGTTGACGATCGAGCAGACGGTGCCAAAAGTGATCGAGTTGCTCAGCCAGGTGGAGGTGATGATGGACGAGGCGACCGATCAATTGGCCGAGGCGGAAACGGGGGGCAGCACCATCGCGGCACAGACCGAAGTCATCGAAAAGATCCACGAAGCGGCCAAGGCGAAGCAGCAACAGAGCGGCAGCGGCGCATCCGGCAGCGCGATGATGGAAATGATGGAGCGCATGATGGGCAAGGAGACGGAAGGCGACAAAAAGGGGCCCGGCAAGGACGGCAAGCCGGGCAGCCAAGGCGGCAAGGGTCAGACTGGTGATTCGGACTCGGCGAATGGCTCCGCCAATGGCGAAGCGGGCGGGAAATCGGCGGCGAGAACGGTGCCGAAGGCAAGCGGATCGGCTGGGAAAAACCTACCGGAAGAATTCAACCGGGCGCTCGACGCCTACAACCGAGGTGCCGAACAGAAGATCAAATGAGGATTTCACGCATCCATTTCCTCATCCTCGCGATCACCTCGCTGGGAAACCCGTTGTGGGCACAGATTCTACCCGGCCGTGCGGACGACTCGGTGCCGTCGCAGGCGGAACTCATCTATGACCGTGGCTTGCAGTTTTTGTCCAAAACGCAGAGCGATGCGGGAACGTGGTCGGACAGCGTGGGCACGGAGCCAGGAGTCGTCGGCCTGTGCGTGGCGGCTTTCTTGGCTCACGGCGAGGATCCAAACCACGGGCCGTATGCGAAAAACATCCGCAAGGCGCTCGACTACATCCTGTCCCAGCAGAGCGACAAGAACGGCTACATCGGCAACAGCATGTACAACCATGCTTTCGCGACCAAGGCGTTGGCGGAATCCTACGGCGTGGTGGACGATCCGCGCATCGCCCCGGCCCTGCGCAAGGCGGTGGATCTCATCGTCAGCGCGCAGAAAAGGAACCGCTTCGGCGGTTGGCGGTACACGCCGGATGCGCGGGACGCGGACACCACCGTGACCGGTTGCCAGATGGTCACGCTTTTTGCCGCGCGCAATGCCGGGCTGGCGGTGCCGGACAACACGTTGAAAAAGGGCCTCGATTACCTCGCGCTGATGCGCGCCAAGGATGGGTCCTACGGCTACACCACAAGTTCCGGCGGCAAACCGACGCTCACGGCGATTGGTTCGTTGTGCCTGTCCTTGGCGCACGAAAAGGAGTCGGCAGGCTACAAGGCGAGTTTGAATTACCTGAAGAACAGCCTGGATTATCGCGACCGCTACTACCCATTCTATTTCGAATACTACATGTCGCAGGCGCTGTTCCATGCCGACGAGGAAACGTGGAAGGAATGGAACGCCCGCAACATCCGCTACCTCGGCACCATCCAGTCGCCGGACGGCTCGTTCCCGGGAAATCAGGGCGCTTCGTTCAACACCGCCGGTGCCCTGCTTTCGCTCGCCCTCAACTACCGCTTTCTGCCCATCTACGAGAAATGACACGCACCCTCGCGCTTTCCTGGTTGTTTGGCGTCGCGGCTCTTGCTGCGGACGTGCCAGCGGACTTGTTGCGCTTCACCAATGGCGACCAGCTCCATGGCCGTTTCCAAGGCATCCTCGAAAACGGCAGCATTTCATGGCGGCGCGACGACGTGGACAAGCCTGTCGACTTCAAGCCGGAGCAAGTGCGGCATGTGGTCTTGCGCGGCGGACGTCCGGTGAAATCGCTGAGCGACGTTGCCCACGTGGCGATGGTCAATGGCGACCGCATTCCCGGGAAAATTTTGGAAATGGATGGCAAGACGTTGACCTTGGAAACGGAGTTTGCCGGGGTGCTGCGGCTGCCGCGCAACCAGGTGGCGATGTTCGCGCCGCATCCCTTGGGTGGCCGACTGCGCTATCATGGACCTTTTTCCAAGGATGACTGGAAGATGGCCCATGCGGCGTTTCCCGAAGGATTTCCAACGGAGCTTCCCGCCAAGAAGGGCAAGAACGGCGAGGAGGCGGAGTCGCCCGGACAATGGGAGTTTTCGGGCTCGGGTTGGTTTTGGAAAAACAAGAGCTACGGCACGGCCATCCTGCGCGAGGATGGGTTGCCAGACCGAGCCATCCTGCGCTTTGACCTCGCTTGGCGGAACCGCCTCTCGGTGGCCATCGGCTTCCACGCGGATCTCGCGAAAGAGCCGGAAGCGAAGGCCGACGATGAGCATCAGGAAGCACGCCGCCGCCCCATGGGATTTGTCCCGGGCGACTCCGCCATCCTGCCGAAAATCTTCGGCAACAGCTACGTGCTGCAAATTTTCTCGATGCAGACCATCCTCTACCGCACCTCGGTGGCGAACGACGGCACACCATCGGTCGAACGCGTCCAAATCAACGGCAGCGGACCGCGCCTCGGCGACACCGGCAAGGTGACCGTCGAAATCCGCAGCAACCGCGACAGCGGCGTGATCAGCCTGTTCATGGACGGCGATTTCGTCGCCCGCTGGGATGAGGGCGTGGTGGGGAATTACGATCCCACGCGCTTCGCCGGAAAGGGTGATGCGTTTGGGTTTGTGGTGCAGACCGAGGACTCGCCGGTGAAAATTTCCGATGTGATGGTCGCCGAGTGGAATGGCATGCCGGACTCCGCGCGCAGCATGCAGACCGACGACCAGGACATCGCCTTGCTCACCAACGGGACGGATCGATTTTCCGGCAAGGTGGAAGGGTTTCAGGATGGCAAGATCCAGCTGGAGGGGAAATTTGGGCGCTTCAACTTTGATTTGGCCGATCTCGCGGAGGTCCGATTTGCCCGCAATAGCTTGGCCAAACCGAGTGACACTCCGGAGAAAAACCTCGTCATCCAGCTGAGCCCGCTGGGGCAAATTTCCGGCCGTCCCGTATCGGGGGACGTGGATGCTGTGCGCTTGGTGAGTCCGATCTGGGGTGCTTTCGAAACCCGCCTGGAATCCGCCGTGATGCTGGATTTTCAGGATTCTAACAATTTTATCGACGACTGGGATGCCGAATTCTGACGCTATTTGCAGGATGGGCCTGCTGCTCGCCGTCGCGTTGACCCACGTATCGTGGGCGGACGAACTCGCGCTGACGGGGGACGCGCGTCTCAGCGGCGAGGTGCGTTCCATCCGCGAAGATGGGGTGGTTCATGTGGCTTCCGAGCTCTCGCCAGAACCGCTGATGCTGAAGTCCGGGGCGGTGAAAAAGATCACTTTCGCCGCTCACAAGGAGACCGCCGTGCCGCCGGGTGGATTGGTGGAACTGGTCAACGGGGACGTGCTGCCGGCCAGCATTGAAGATCTCGACGCGACTCGCTTGAAAATTGCCACGCCGGACATCGGTTCGCTGGAAATTGCACGCGATTCGCTGAAATCCATCCAACTCGGCGTGCATGACCAAAAGCTGCTCTACAGCGGACCGAACTCGCTCGAAGAATGGACCAAGCAGCCGAATGGCGTGCGCAGCTGGCGGTTTCGGAAAAACACGTTGCTGGCGGACGGCCCGGCCGTGGCGATGCGCGAAATCGACGTGCCGGAGCGCTTTGTCCTGCGCTTCAACTTGAAGTGGAAAAACAACCCGAGCTTCACCGTCTATTTCGCCGATCCGTTGGTGGAGGATGGCGGCAAGGTGGATCGGTATTTCATGCAGTTCAGTCCGTCGGGCATGGAGGTGAAGCGTGAATCCAGCCGTGGCCAAGTGCAGCAGTCGGTCATCCTGCTCAATCGCGGCCCCGAAGAATTTCCCACCAACCAGGTGAACGTGGAACTGCGGGTCGACCGCAAGTCGTCGAAGATCCATCTCTTCCTCGATGGGGAGCAGGAGGCGTCTGGCATCGATCCGGTGGACGAACCACCGACCGGCTCGGGAATCGCCTTCGTCAGCAGCGTGCCCAGCGGCACGACGATGGAAGTGGGGGATATTCAAGTGCTCGATTTCGACGACGCCCGCGAACGCCACCATGCCGAGGATAGGGGCGATCCGAAGACCGATAGCATGATCAGCCATGATGAGGATAGGTGGGGGGGGCAGCTCACTTCCATCCGTCAGCACCAGGATGGGACCTTGCTGACCTTCGTGAGTGATTTCCAAGATCAGCCGCTGGAATTGCTCGAACGGGATGTTTCGACGGTGTTTTTTGCGCAGCCCGAGAAGGCGGCTGAGGGAGAGGGCGAGGCGGCGTGGATCGTGCGCTTGCAGGGCGGCGGAGCGCTGCGTGTGGCGTCTTGTGCCATCGCAGACGAAAGCATTTTGGCATCGCATCCCATGCTGGGGCCGCTGAAAATTCGTCGCGCCGGGGTGGTTTCACTGGAGCGAATCCCGACCCAAGAGCCTGCGGAAAAGGAGGGCAAGCCATGAAATGGGCGCACCTCATGGTGGTTTTTTGCGGACTGGCCGGTGGAACTGGCCACGCCGATGAGCCTGCATCGACGGTGCGTTTTTCCAACCACGATCACCTCACTGGCTCGCTGTCCTCGCTCACGCCGGAGCGGCTGATCTGGGAATCGCCGATCTTGGAACAGCCCACCCCGTTTTTGCTGAGCAAGGTGCTCGATGTCACGCTGACGGCGACTCCGCCGGACAACGACGCCCGCCACGAAGCCGCCGTCACGCTGACCAATGGCGATCTGGTCCGCGGCCAACTCGCCGCGATCTCGGACGAGGCCGTCGAGTTGGAAACGTGGTATGCCGGACGCATGCGTTTCAACCGCCTGATGATCGCGGACATCCGCATCGCCGAAAGGCCGGACCTGATTTACCGCGGCCCGACGGGCTTGGCGGAATGGAAGCAATCCAGCAACAAGCCATCGTGGATTTTTCAAAATTCCTCCTTCCGCTCGGAAGGCAACGGCAGCATTGGCCGCGAAATGGATCTGCCTCAGGAGTGCTCGCTGGCTTTCGACCTCGCGTGGCGGGAACGGCTGACGATGCGAGTGGTCATTCTTTCCGATGACTTGTCGAGCGACAGGCCGAGCGCGGGCTACGAACTTCAGATCCAGTCGCGCAATGTGACGCTGCGCAGTTGCAAGGGCCAACGCTACATCGGCCAGACGACCAACGTGCCGTCGTTGCAGGAAAACGAAAAGGCGCGCATCGAAGTCAGGGCCAGCTCGAAAACCGGCAAGGTTTCTCTCTACCTCGACGGCGAGTTGGTGGAAAACTGGATTGATACCGAGCTCGCCCAGAGCGCATTCGGCAAGGGCATCCATTTCATCTCGCAGAGCATCAGTCCGGTGCAGGTGTCGCGCATCGAAGTGGCGGCATGGGATGGCGAAACGGAGGCGATGCCGGACGCCCGCCTGCAAGCGGCGAACCGTGCGTTTGGCGATGATTTGGAGGAAGATGCCGAACCGGCTCCGGCGCCCAAGCCAGCCCCAGGTCGCATGGAGTTGCGCAATGGCGACAGCATTGTCGGAGAGGTGCTGTCCATCGTCGATGGCATGATCCACGTGAAAACCCCATTTCGAGAGGTGAAACTGCCGGTCGAAGCGCTGCGATCCGTCGCGTTGAAACCGGTCGAGCTGGAGCGCTGCATCCGCAAAAATGGCGACGTCCGCGCGTGGTTTCCGGATGGTTCTTCGCTGGTCTTCCGCCTCGATCAGGTGGGCGATGGAACGCTTACGGGTTTCAGTCAGAATTTCGGCACGGCCACCTTCAAACTCGCCGCATTCAATCGCATCGAGTTCAACATCTACGACCTCGATCTGGAGGACATTCGCATCGCCAACGGCTGGTGAGCCTCAGGCAATTTCCGCAAACGCTTCGATGTCGATGAAGTCCTGGCCGAAAATCAGGTGATCGAGCAAGGGCACGCCGGTGAGGTCTTCGACGACGCCTTTGTTGGTGATCATCGCGGTGTCCATTTCGTCTTCAAGCTGGTTGAGAACGATGCCCGCACAGGTCAATCCACGGGCACGGATGGCGTTGACGCTGAGAATGATGTGGTTGAGCGCGCCGAGTTTGTTGGCGGCCACCAGGATCACCGGTAATTCCAAGTCGGCGGCCAAGTCCGAGATGCGATAACCCGCGCTGAGCGGCACTTCCCAGCCGCCAGCACCTTCGACGATGACTTTTTCATGACGCGCGGCGAGGTCGCGGAAACCGGCGATGAGGATGGCGGGATCGACGGTGCGGTTTTCCAGCATGCAAGCGACATAGGGCGCGACCGGCGTGTTCAGATAGACCGGGTTGACCGCGTCGAGGTCCAACCCGCCGGATGCCTCGGCCAGGATCACGGCGTCGTCTCGATCGCCGCAGGCCACCGGCTTGTAACCGACCGCATCCAAACCGCCGTCGCGGAATGCCGCTAGCAGCAGGCTCGCGACGCGCGTTTTACCGACGTTGGTGTCCGTTCCGGTGATGAAAAAACTCATGCGCGAGGGGTGGCCCGCCAGCCCGGGCCGGTCAAGCCGCACGCATGACAAATTTCCCTTTTCCGCAGGCAACACGCGTTCATGCTTCGCGGCCATGACAGCTGACTTCTTGGTGATAGGTGCGGGCATTGCCGGCCTGTCGTTCGCCTTACGCGCCGCCCGGCATGGATCGGTGATCGTCGTCACCAAGGGCAAGGCCTTCGAATCGAACACCGCGTGGGCTCAGGGCGGCATCGCTTCGGTGCTGCCAGAAAACCTGCGGGATCTGGGAGACTCGGAAGAGCTTCATGTCGCCGATACGCTGGATGCCGGTGCTGGACTTTGCCATGAAGCCGCCGTGCGCACGATCGTCGGCGAGGGCGACGCGGCGATCGAGGATCTGCTGGGCCATGGGGTGATGTTTGATCAAGAGGATGGCCATTTCATGTTGGGCAAAGAGGGCGGCCATTCTCACCGCCGCATCCTGCATGCCCGCGACACCACCGGCCATGAGGTGGCAAGGGCGCTCATCGAGGAAGCGCGCCGGACGCCCAACCTGACGCTGCTCGAAAACCATTTCGTCATCGATCTGATCACCACGGCCAAGCTCGGCGCGGCGGTGGACGATCGCGTGCTCGGCGCTTACGTGCTCGAAACGGAGACGGGGGAGGTCAAAGTGTTCCGCTCGGATCGCGTCATCCTCGCCGCCGGCGGATGCGGCAAAGTCTATCTCTACACCACCAATCCGGACTCGGCGACTGGCGATGGCGTGGCGCTCGGTTGGCGCGCCGGGGCGTCCATCGCGAATATGGAATTCATCCAGTTTCACCCGACCTGTTTTTACAACCCGGGCGCGACCGGACCGGAGGCGCGTTCCTTCCTGGTTAGCGAGGCGGTGCGCGGCGAAGGTGGCATCCTCATCAATGCCAAGGGCGAGGATTTCACCAAGCGCTTCGACCCGCGTGGCTCGCTCGCGCCGCGTGACATCGTCGCCCGCGCGATCGACACCGAGATCAAGCGCACCGGTGCCAACTGCGTCTATCTGGACGTCACTCACAAGCCGAAGGGCTTCATGAAGGAAAGGTTTCCCCATATCTATCAGACGTTGATGAGCTTCGGATTGGATTGCGAGACGCAGCCCATCCCGGTGGTGCCAGCAGCGCACTATCAGTGCGGCGGCGTGGTCACCGACGTGAATGGCAAGACCGCCGTGCGCGGGCTTTTCGCCGTGGGTGAAGTCGGCTGCACCGGCTTGCATGGCGCGAACCGGCTGGCGTCGAATTCGCTGCTAGAAGGCAATGTCGTGGCGCGGCGGGCGCTCGTCGAAATGATGAAACTCTATCCGCCGGACAAATCCGCGCCCGAGCCGCCTCCCATCCCGCCGTGGGAACATGGCGACACCGCAGAGCCGGACGAACTTGTCGTGATCTATCACAACTGGGACGAGATACGCCGCCTGATGTGGGACTATGTTTCCATCGTCCGCACCGACAACCGCCTGCGCCGGGCCACGGCACGTTTGCGCAATTTGAAGAAGGAAGTGCGCGAATTCTATTGGGGCCACCGCGTCAACGCCGACATTCTCGAACTCCGCAACCTCGTCGCCGTGGCCGGCCTCATCGTGGAATGTGCGACGCGCCGCAAAGAATCGCGGGGCTTGCATTACACCTTGGACCACCCGCATTCCGACGAGCGTCTGTGCACGGACACGGTGTTGCGGAAATTCTAACGATCTGCGGCAAAGGCTTTCCACTGGCTTTCCGCCAACTCCGCATCCGGTCCGCCATCGGCGACGATGAGGCGATAGTGGGAAACGTAATCTTCGCCCGGCTTGATCTGCATTTCCCCCAGCTGCTGCGGTGCGAAGCAGAAGAAGGGTTGATCCGGATTGGCCCGCACCGGCTGTGGAAATCGGAAGTTTTTTGGATGGCAAAGCAGGGTGACGCCGCAGGTTTTTCCATCCACCTCACCACCCATCCAGCACCAGCGAGCGCGGCTGGTGTTGAGTTTCACGCGATCCGTGATGCCAGTGTCTGATAGAAATCGGCAGTTCGGCGGGCCGTTCCACGCGGCGTTTCCGCGGAAGCCGAAACCGCCATAATGATATTCCGGCAGGGTTAGTGGGGATTTCGTGGCGCAGCGTTGGATGGAGGTGAAATCGATGAAAAAGCCGCTCTCCGTCCGGCCCGCCATGATCTTCCACGTCTCTAGCAGCGCGACTTTCGGTGGCTTCGCACTGAGGTCCACGAACTTGTGCCGCGCCGTGAAACCCGCCTTGCCATCCTTTTCCCAAATCTCGTCCAGCGCGACAAATTCCACCGTGCCGGTCTCGTCGCCCATGTTCCAAAAATCTGGATGGCGGCCTTCGAACTCGGTCTTGGTCCACGGACTCCAGACGCCGTGATGGTGCAGATGGTCCGCGGGGAAATCATCGGTGACGAGTTGGCCCGATGGCGTGAAAATGGACTGAAGGTAGCCGCCACGCGTGAATTTCTTAGGGATCTCTGGGCGTGGCAGCGGTCCGGGTTCCGCTTGGTAGCGCAGGATGACGTCTGCCCCGGAGCAGATGACGACTTGCTGGCCCTCCCGTTTCGCGGAGATTTCGTCGGCAGCCATGGCTGAGGAAAACAGGGTGAGCGCCAAGGGCAGAGCAAATTTCATCGCCTCCATACACCGCTGCAAGGCCTTCTGTTTCAAGCCTTGGTTCGACCATCCGGGCACGAAAAAGCGCGAGTCGAGACATCCCCCCGGACCTCGCAACTCGCGCATTTCATCAAGTCGATCTGCCTTAGCCTGGTCCGTTTGACTTCCCCCCGGAGATCAAGAACGGACAACTTTTGGCGAGGTTTTTCAACTTGGTTTCCCGGGCTGCCGAAGCACCCGGGAACGAGATCAAACTAACCGCGAATCGCGCCGGGGAAAGTCCCATTGGGGTTCTAACTCGGCCAGTTAGTCCCGAAACCGGACTTAAAGCCACGATCTCACCAGACTCGCGAGAAATATCCGCTGGAATCCTCGCGGAGATGCGTGAAGGGTCGCAGCCGCCTCCGACCGTGTCCGATCTTTTCACCACGCCTGCCGCCACCGGCGACAAACCGACCCCCGCCGAACCGCTCGCCGCGCGCATGCGGCCACGCACGCTCGACGAGGTCGCCGGCCAGCAGCACATCCTCGCGCCAGGCAAGCTCTTGCGCCGTGCCATCGAGTCGGATCGCTTCACCTCGTTGATTTTCTACGGTCCACCTGGCACCGGGAAAACCACGCTCGCCAGCGTCATCGCCCGCAGCACCGGCTCCCGTTTTGAGTCGCTCAACGGCGTGGAATCCAATGTCGCCGAGATCCGCGCCAAGATCGATCAAGCCCGCACGTGGCGCGATCTTCGCGGTGAAACGACCATCCTTTTCATCGACGAAATCCATCGTTTCAACAAATCCCAGCAAGACGTGCTGCTGCCGCACATCGAGCGCGGCGTGGTGCGCTTCATCGGCGCGACGACGCACAACCCGTATTTCCACGTCAACTCGCCCTTGGTCTCGCGCTCCCAGATTTTCCAGCTCGAAGCGGTGCCGGTGGATGACATCGTTTCCGTGCTCGAACGCGCGTTGGCGGACTCCGAACGCGGGCTCGGCAGCTATGCGGTGAAAGCCGATCCCGAGGCCTTGGTCCACCTTTCGGAAAAATCCGACGGCGACGTGCGCAAGGCGTTGAGCGCACTCGAATTGGCCGTGCTGACGACCCCGTCCGGCGACGGCTCGGTTCACCTGACGCTGGCGGTGGCGGAGGAATCCATCCAGCGCAAGGCGGTCGTTTACGATGCCCATGGCGACGCCCACCACGACACGATCTCCGCCTTCATCAAGTCGATACGCGGGTCGGATCCAGACGCAGCGCTCTACTGGCTGGCCAAGATGCTGCATGCCGGGGAGGACCCGCGCTTCATCTCGCGACGGCTTGTGATTTCCGCCTCCGAGGACATCGGCTTGGCCGATTCCGGGGCGCTGCGGGTTGCCCTCGATGCGCACCATGCGTTCGAATTCATCGGCATGCCGGAAGGCCGCATCCCACTGGCCCACGCCACCGTTTATCTGGCGACGGCGCCGAAATCCAACAGCGCCTACGCCGCGCTTGGTCGTGCGATGGCGGATGTGGAAAACGGCCGCACCTTGGCGGTTCCCGTGCATTTGCGCACGCCGACGCGCAAACGCATCGCAGGCGCTTCCGGGGAATCCGCCGAGGCGATGCGCTACCTCTACGCCCACGATTACGAGGGCGCCTACATTCCCCAAGCCTACCTCCCGGAAGGCCGCACCTACTACGAGCCGGGCAGTCAAGGATTGGAAAAGCGCATCAAGGAGCGGCTCGACCACTGGCGAGCCACGCTCGAAGGCTCTCCGTCCGCGCATTGATCCCCTCACGGCTTGCACGGGTGGCAGTCCCGGCATTGACTCCGCGCCCATGAGCGGATGGACCGAGGAAATCATCAGAAAAGCAGCCGCGTGGCAGGCTTTCAAAGAGGGCAAATCCCTGCTGGATGCCGGGATGGTGACGGAGGTGAAGTCCGCTCCCGGCGGCTGGGTCGGCACTGTCCGCATGGGCAAGCGGCTCATGAAAGTCGCCGTAATCGTGAAATCACCGACCCACCTGGACACGCGTTGCCCCTGCTCGGACAACCAGCGCAGCGGCTCATTCTGCTGCCACGCCGTGGCCACTGGACTGGCCTCGCTCAAACCCGCAGCCCCGCAGCGAGCCGAAGTTGCCGCTCCATCCCGCACGGTCGCCACGCCCCTGCCGCCCACCGCGTCCGTGGCCTGGCAGATCCTGCTGCCTCTGAACTGGCGCGACGCCCTGACCCGCAGCCGTTTCGCCGCCACTCTCGCCACCGCCAAGGACGAGGAAATTGCACCCGCCGACGACAAGCTCTGCGCCTGGCTCGCCCGCGAAGGCGTGGTGCGCAAGGACATCATCAGCCTCAGCTTGGATGGCCCGCGCGTTTCATCGTTTCTGGAAGCCGTCGCCGATCATCCTCGCCTCGTGGTCGGCAAGGACAGACTGCTCATCGACATTCGCTCCGGCGAGCGACTCCGGCTGAGCGCGGCGGACCCGGTGGACCCGGTGGACGGCAATGTCCGCCTCGTGCCCGATCCAGAATCCGGGCCGTGGATCGCCATGGCGGGCGGCTTTTGGCAGTTCGACGAGCACTCGGTAACCCGCGTGGGCGAGGGAAACATTCCCGCCGACCTCGCCCCCAAACTTGAGCAAATCGCGGCGGGCAAGACCGTGGAAATCCCCACAGCCATCTTCTTCAACCAGCTCGAATCGTGGCAGGAATGGATTCATTTCCCGGAAGGATCGTGGCTCGACACGCTGCATTTCATTCCCGCAGACGCCCGCTTCGAGCTGGCGTTAGAAGGCTCGCTCACGCATCTGGAAGCCACGTTGGGCGTGCGCTACGGCGAGGCCGAGCCGGTTCCCCCGGGCTTGGGAAAGGTGAACGGATTGCCACGCTTGGTAGGCGAGCAATGTCTGGTGCGCGATCTGGCGGTGGAAGAAAAGGCCGCCGCTCGTCTCTCGCGGGCCGGCTTTGAGGTGGAAAACTTCTCCAACGGGCGTTGGGTGATTAAGGGTGAGTCGCTCATCCTCGATTTCCTCACTCGCACCCTGCCCGATCTTCGCTCCGAATGGACGGTCACCGACGGGGAGCGTTTTGAGCACGTTCAGAAGCAGGTCACCGTCGTCTCGCCAAAAATCGAAATTTTGGGGTCAGGTGAGGATTGGCTGAATTTCGATCTAAAGTTTCAAGCGACTGATGGGTCGCTGGTTTCTGCGGCAGAAGTGCGGCGTCTCTTGCGGGCAGGAAAGGGTTCTGGAGCGGGTGCAGGCGGCAAGCGCTTGGTCATCTCGGATGACATTGCCAACCTTATCGATCCTCTTTTTGAAGATCTCGATTTGCGCCAGGAACAGGGCCATTTCGTCGCCTCGGAGCGGTCCGGTGAGCTGATTCGTGAAATCCGTAATAAACTCGATAAGTCACAGAAGAATAAAGGTGAGCAGATTTCTTACGAGTTCGAATCTCCAGCCACGTTGCGGGCTGATCTTCGGGCGTATCAAGCGCATGGCGCAGGCTGGATGTTTGACCGGGTTCAGCGCTTTGGAGGAGCGCTTTTGGCAGACGATATGGGTCTGGGTAAAACGGTTCAAACAATCGCTTTGATTGAGCGTTTGTTTCAGGATGGCGGTGAGGATTCGGGGGTGGTAATGGTGGTGGCGACAGCTTCATTGCTTGGCAACTGGCGGGCCGAATTCGGAAAATTTGCGCCGGCTCGGACGGTGCGGGTGTTGCATGGCGCTGGGCGCGATGCGGAGCGAGAAAAGGTGCGTTCCGGTGAGGTCGTTTTGACCAGCTACGGCACCTTGGCGCGGGACTTGGCGTATCATCTGAAGCGCTCGTATCGAGCGATCGTTGTCGATGAGGCCAGTTTGATGCGCAATCCTGACACCGATCATGCCAAAGCGTTGGCGAAGCTGAAAGCGACCTCGAGAGTGGCCCTCACTGGAACGCCTATCGAAAACGGAGTCAAAGACTTGTGGTCCATTTTCCGGTTTATTCAACCTGGCTGGTTGGGCGATCGTGAGGAATTCAAAGGACGTTATGAACAACCGTTGGCAACGGGCCAGGAGGCGCGGGCGGTGGTTGAAAGGTTGCGCCTGAAGATCTCTCCGTTCCTGCTGCGGCGAACCAAGGAGCAGGTGGCGCCGGAATTGCCATCGAAGCTGTTCATCGACGAGTTCTGCGATCTCAGTCCCGATCAACAAGCGGTGTACAAAGAATTGCTCATCGAGGGTCGCAAGCAGGTGGATAGAACGGCGGATTCTGGGAATAAGGGGGCGGCTCGGATGCGCATGCTCACGGCGCTGCTGCGTCTTCGGCAAACCTGTTGCGATCTTGCGTTGCTTAAAAATGATCGATTCAATCAACTGTTGGTTGCTCGCCGTTCCGCCAAAGTCCAACGCTTGTTGGAATTGATGGAAGAGGCCATTGCTGGAAATCACCGAATGCTTGTGTTCAGTCAGTTCCAAACACAATTACGGGAAATCGAGAAATGTATTCAAGAGCGTGGATGGGAGAATCTGAGGCTGGATGGGCAAACTCGGAATCGCCAGCAACTGGTGGATAAGTTCCAGCAAGCCGACGGCCCGCCGATTTTCCTGATCAGTCTCAAGGCGGGTGGCTATGGCTTGAACCTCACCGCCGCCGATACCGTGGTGCATTTCGATCCGTGGTGGAACCCGGCGGCTGAGGCTCAGGCGACGGACCGGGCGCACCGCATCGGGCAGACGCGTCCGGTAACGGTATATCGATTGCTCACGCGAGGAACGGTGGAAGAAAAGGTCGTCCGGCTTCAGGCGAAGAAGCGGGAGTTGGCATCCGCGATTGATGAAAGCGGAAGCGGAGATGCGACGGGCTGGAGCATGGAGGAGCTGGAATCGATGCTGGTGGATTAAAAACAGCCGTTTGGATCAGCTGTTCAGAAACTCCGGCATGAGTGACGACGTCATCGCGAGAATTTCGGACGAGGAGAGGCCGGATTGGCGAAGCTGTTCGATAGACAGAGATTGGTTGCGCTTCGCGAGCCGTTCGCCGTTTTCATCGAGCATGAGGGGGTGATGCAGGTAGATCGGTTCGGGCAGGCCAAGGAGCGCTTGGAGCAGGCGGTGAATGTGGGTGGACGGCAGCAGGTCCTCGCCGCGGGTGACGTGGGAGATTTCTTGGAATGCGTCATCCACGACGACGGCGAGGTGGTAGGCGATGCCGATGTCTTTGCGGGCGAGGACGACATCGCCGTTGAGTTCAGGATGCACGGCGATGCTGCCGAAACGGAGGTCGTGGAAAGTCAGTGGGCCAGCGAGATGGCTGGCGCGGGAGGCATCGATGCGCCAGGCGCAGGGGATGCCGGAAGCGAGTTTTTCCTGGCGCTCGGGTTCGGTCAGGTGGCGACAGGTGCCCGGGTAGAGCGGGCCTTCCGGTCCTTGCGGGGCCGCAGCCATGCGCGACCATTCCTGTTGGATTTCGCGGCGTGTGCAAAAGCAGGGATAGACGAGTTTTTTTTCGCGCAGCGAGGCGAGGGCCGTCTCGTGGGCGTGGCTGCGTGTCGTTTGGCGAAGTGGATCGCCGTGCCACGGCAGGCCGAGCCATTTGAGATCGTCCTCGATGCCTTGGTAATATTCCTCGCGGACACGCGGGCCATCGATGTCCTCATGGCGGAGGAGGAAATTTCCGCCGAGCGAGCGGGCGAGGTCGTGGGCGACGCGGGCCGCGAGGACGTGGCCGAGGTGCAGACGGCCGGTCGGGCTGGGGGCGAAGCGGGTGGCGATCACGGAAATGGCGAAGCGATCCCTATTTCGAGAGCGCTTCGAGGCGCTGGATGAGGGGCGGGTGCGAGTAGTCGAGCCAGACGCGGAGGGGCGCGGGGGTCGGGTGGGAAAGGTGGTCGGCGGTCATTTTTTTCAAGGCTTCGCCGAGGGAAACGCGGTCGCCGGTGACCTTGGCGGCGTAGGCGTCGGCCTCGAACTCGTGGCGGCGCGACCAGGCGTTGGCGAGCACGGCGAGGAGTTTGCTGACCGGTTCGAGCAGGATGCTGAAGAGGACCAGCCCGACCTGTGGCGAGATTTGGCTGACGCCGAAGGCATCGAACAGGAGGCGCGAAAATTTCCCGTCGGGATCGGTGGCGAGGCCGAGCAGGAAGAAAATGACGGCGGTTTGGACGATGCCGACGACGAGGCGCTGCTTGATGTGGCCGCAGCGGAAATGGCCGATTTCATGGGCGAGCACGCCGAGCAACTCGGAGCGCGTGCTTTTGTCGACCAGTGTGTCGAAAAGGGCGATTTTCTTGCGCTTGCCGAGGCCGGTGAAGAAGGCGTTCGCCTTGGTCGAGCGTTTCGAGCCGTCCATCACGAAGACGCCGGTGAGGGGGAACCCGCATTTGTCGCCGAGCGCCTCAATTTCGTGTTTCAGCTCGCCGTCAGGCATGGGGGTGAACTTGTTGAAAAGCGGCATGATGAGCGACGGTGCGAGGTAGGTGAGGAGGAGTTGGAACGCGGTGAGGACCAGCCAAGCCCAGAGCCAGGCGTTCGGGACATTGCCAAAAATCCACAGCACGGCGGCGGCGAGCGGCAGACCGAGGATGGCGGCGAGCAGCAGGCCTTTCACACGATCCAAGATAAAGGTGGCGGGCGTGGCGCGGTTGAAGCCGAATTCCTGTTCGATGACGAAGGTGTCGTAGATGGAAAAAGGTAGGCCGATGAGGCTCTGGCCAAGAAACATGGCGGAGAGGAATATGAGGCCAGCGAGCACCGGGGAGGCGGTCAGCGAGCGGGAAAAGCCATCGAGCCAAGGGAAGCCGCCGAGCGCCCAGAAGACGAGCAGCGCGAACAGCATCACGGTGGATTGGATGATGCCAAAACGGGCGTTGAGCGTGAGGTAGCGGCGGGCTTTTTCGAGTTTTTCATCGTCCATGAGTCCGGCGAGAGGCGGGGGCACGCGGCTGGGAAAGGCTTTGAGGTTCAGGATCGTGGCGGCGAATTCCAGCTTCCAAAGCAGAAAAAGGCCGACCAGGATGATCACCGACATGAAGTTCCAATCGCTCATGGCCGGGATCATGCACGGCGCGCGGCTGCCGACAAGGGCGGCGCTCGCAGCCGTTTCGCTGGGATTGCTCAGCGGCTGCATGGGAATTCGAGCGAGCAAACGGACCTACGGCGCGGCCGCTTCTTCACCGCCGGTGATGGTGGATGGCACGGCGATACGGATGCAGGTGAAGCCGGAGGGCAGCGCACCGGGGAGTTTTACAGTGAGCGCGATGGTGGTGGGCGCGGCGGTAGCGACGCTGGATGGGCCGTTCCGCTGGCGGTTGGAGGCCATCGGCGAGGCGGGAAAGCAGGAGTCTTTGGTGGTTCATCGGATTCGCACACGGACGTCCAAAACCCATCGCGACGAATGGTATCCCGAGGAAAAGCTCGGCAAGCGGGCAGATTTCACGCGCAGGTCTGGGGCAGATGGAATGACCCGCGCGGTCTATCCGATTCCTGGCTTGTTGCGGGTGATGCCGTTGGAGGACGGTGCGCTGGACGTGGATGTCGATCTGACGCTGGCGTCTGCTGGGAAGAAGGTGCGCAAGACCGTAGTTTTCCGGATGGAGCCGGCGTCCAAGCGCCAGGATGAGTTCATTTTCATCCCCACGGAGATCGTGGAAAGCATTGGGAAATCGACGGCGGAGTGGGACGACCAGGGTTGGGATTGAGCGTTGCCTTGGCTGGGAATCGACCCTAGCGTCGCGAACCCACATGGTGAAAATCTCCTCCATTCGCCGCCTCGCGTTGGTTTCGAGCCTCGTGACCCTAACGGCTGCCGCGCAGAATCCCCAGAACGGGGGCGTCGTGCTCAACTCTGCCGCCCTCCCGGGAAATCCAGAGGCCCCTGCGGGCCGTGGCGCATCGGACGGTGCCATCATGACGCGCAAGGACGCTCGCACGATCACGCTAAAAATTCCCGCGCCTCGGGGGGAAATCGTGGACCGCGAAGGGCTGCCGCTGGCGCAGAATCAGGTGGCCTATCAGGTCGGCCTTCAGTTCAAGCAGTTTGAGAACGCGGACCGGGATTTCGTGGTGAACTGGGCACGGACCCGCTTGGACACCTTGCCGACTTTGGTGAAAAACTCATTCGCTCTAACGGACGATGAGCTTTTCGATCACTATCAGAATCGGCGCTGGCTGCCCTTGCTGGTGAGCGGGCAAATCACCACGAAGGAGGCGCGGGCGTTGGAAACGAAACTGACTTCCGGCCTCATGCTGCAGGCAGTTTACCGGCGCTTCTATCCGCAGGACGATCTCGCGGCGCACATCATCGGCTACTCGGGGAGTGTTGGAAAACTGCCGACGGGGCCTATCAATTTTAACGAGCCGATGTGGGAAGAGAGCGAGGGCCGGGCCGGGCTTGAGTTGCTGTTCAACCAGCAACTGACCGGTGAGCCGGGGATGAAACGGCTGCTGTTCGACGAGAGTGGCAACAAGCTGCTGGAGGAGCAGGTGAAACGGCCGCGTCCGGGCGGCACCTTGGTCACCACCTTGGATTTGAAATGGCAGAAGCTGGCGGAGAAAACGCTGAAAGCTGGTTGCCGCCGAGGCGCTTTCGTGGTCCTCGACGTGATCACCGGTGAGGTGCTGGTGATGGCGTCTCGCCCGTCGTTCGATCTGAACGGGTTCATTCCTGGGATCAACGAAAAGGATTTCAAGGCGCTCAACGAGGACCCTTCCGCGCCGCTTTACGGACGGGCATTCCAGTCGGTCTATCCGCCGGCGTCGTCGTTCAAGCCGGTGGTCGCGCTGGCCGCCTTGAATAACGGTACGGTGACGGCCACTTCGGAAATTTACTGTCCGGCGGCCATCACCATCGGCAACACGACGATGCGGAACTGGAGCAAGGTGCCGGAAGGATCGATCAACGTGAAGCGCGCGCTGGCCCGTTCCTGCAACACTTGGTTCTATCAGGTAGGCATCGATTCTGGGCCATCCTCGTTTCTCAACCTCGCGCGGCGGCTGGGCTTCGGTTCGCTCACCGGGCTTCCGCTGGTCGGTGAGAGCGCCGGATTGGTGCCCAATGACGAGTGGATGATGAAGCACCAAAAGCGGCGCATTCTCAATGGGGACACGGCGAATTTATCCATCGGTCAGGGGGCGTTAGAAGCGTCTCCGCTGCAAGTGGCGCAGGCGATGGCTGGGATTGCCAATGGCGACATCGTGCCGAAACTGCAACTCATCCGCCAGGTGCAGGACACCCGCGGTCGCGTGGTCAAAGCGGGCGTTCCTGAACGCAAGGATTGGCTGGGACTGGATGCCGAAGCGGTGGAAGTCGTTCACCAAGGCATGAGTGATGTGGTCAACGCAGGAGGCGGCACCGGGCAAAGTGCGGGGCTGAGCTACACCACCTTGTGCGGGAAAACCGGCACGGCGCAGTGGGGACCGAAATCGAAGAACCAACGGCTCGCGTGGTTTGCCGGGTATCTGCCCGCAGACAATCCACGTTATTCGTTCGCCGTGCTTTACGAAGGTCGCCCGGGTGAGACGGTTTCTGGCGGACGCATGGCGGCCCCGATGGTGAAGAAGTTTTTTGAAGGCATCAAAGATGACATCAAAGACATCATCGCACCGCCGAAGAAGGCTTTGGTTGTTATCGACGAAAGCGAAGCTACACCGGCGGAAGTGCCAGTGGAGGGGGAAGTCCCCGAAGTCATGCCGAACGACGAGTCGATACGATCCTCGGATCCGTCGGTGAAGCCATTGCGCGCGCTGCCGGTGGAATCAATCGAATCCATCGGACGTGGCCAGAGTTCGGAGGAACTGCTAGATGGCCCGCCCGTTGAAGATTTGGCGGAACCGGCAACTCCACGGGCGATACGCGCCTTGCCGGTGGATGAGGAGGAGATCATCGAGGATGCGGCGGGCGATATCACCGAAGAGCCTTGATCGAGGGCTTTTCCAACAGCGATTTGTTTCCACCTGAGGTCATGGATAAACAGTCTAACAATAGCATCGCGCTTCTCATCGATGCCGACAACGCACCGGCAGCGAAGATCGATTTCATCATCTCTGAGTTGGCGGGCCATGGCGTGGTGAACATACGCCGAGCCTATGGAAACTGGAAGAAGCCAACCCTAGCAGGTTGGGAAAAGGTGCTGCATGAGAACTCGATTCAACCGATGCAGTCGTTTGATTTGGTGAAGGGCAAGAATGCCACGGACATGGCCTTGTTGGTGGATGCGATGGACATTCTTTACACCAAGAACGTGGACACCTTTTGCTTGGTTTCCTCCGACTGCGATTTCACGCCGCTGATCCAGCGGTTGCGTGCCGACGGCAAGGAGGTCTTCGGCTTCGGTGGCAAAAACACGCCGATGCCATTCATCGCGAGTTGCTCGCGCTTTCTCTATCTGGAGGAGGAGATCAAACGGGAAACCCCGAGCAAGACCGCGAAAAAAGTGGCGGCCGGAGCGGAGAAACCCGAGGCCAAGCCGGTCAAGGATGCAGGAGGATTGAAGGGCAACACCAAGTTGATGAACACGCTGCGCAACGCGGTGAAGGAATCCGAGGATAAGGATGGCTGGGCTAAGCTCGGACCGGTGGGATCGCGCATTTCCAATTCCGGTCCCTTCGATCACAGGACCTATGGCTTCCGCAAGCTCAGCGATTTGTTTGCTGCCATCGATGTGTTCGAGGTGCGCAGCGAAGTGAACGAGAAGAACGGCGGGCAGGCACTCGTTTCCGTCAGGCTGCGCAAGAGCGGGCGGAAACCGGAATGAGCACCGTGCATCCGCCACGGCAATTTCAACGAAGGAGTTGCATCCCGGCGGTTTCCTGTTACCAGAACGCGGTGATTGAACGCGACTCACGGCTTTCCGATGCGGCCCGTTTGCGGCTGGTGGAGGAAGTGTTGATGTCGCACGGGCAGGAGGATTGGGAATTTGACCGGTTCACCCGATTGGCGCGCAGCACGGTGCGCACCCCGGTGAGTCTTGTCTCGTTGGTGACCTCGGACCGGCAGGTGTTTGCCGGTGCTTGCGGCTTGCCGCCGGAATTGGAAACGGTCCGGGAAACGCCACTGAGCCATTCGATCTGCCAGCACGCAGTGCTTCGGCGCAGCATGCTGGTCATCGGCGACACGCTGGCGGAGCCGGAGTTTTGTAAAATTCTATCCGTGGAGGAATATGGCATCCGTTCTTATTTGGGATGCCCATTGATGACTTCTGATGGCATCGTGCTCGGATCTTTCTGCGCCATCGACTACGTGGTGCGTGACTGGACGCTCGACGAGATTGACAGCATCCGAGATTTTGCCGCGCTGGTGGTGGAGAAGATTGAGGCAAAGATGGTCGCGGAACGGCATCGCAGTTCATTCGATGTGATGATCCATGATTTAAAATCTCCGCTCAGCGGCATGCTCATGGCTTCCGCGCTGCTTAACGAAAGGGCGGCCGATTTTCCAGAACGCGTCAGGCCCTTGCTAGAAGCGGTCACGGAAGAAGGCGGCAAGGCCTTGCGCTTGGTCGATGTTCTGGCGCGGGAAAATCGCATGGAGACGGTCGAGGTTTGTGAGAACACGGCCCATATCTATCAGACCGTGGTGGATCGCCTCAAGCATGCGGCGGAGATGAAATCCATCGCGATCGAAGCCGATTTCGACGACTGTCTGCCGCTGGCGACCAGTCCGTGGGTGGTCGAGCAGGTTCTGGAAAATCTGTTGGAGAACGCGATCAAGTATTCACCGCAGGGGGCCAGGATCGTGATACGCAGCGAGGTTGTCGGGCACATCGCCCACCTGCGGGTGAAGGATGATGGCCCCGGATTTTCTGAAGAAGACCGCAAGTTGATGTTTCGTCGCTACACGCGTCTGAGTGCGGTGCCGACGGGCAACGAGCTTTCCACGGGATTGGGACTTTCCATCGTCAAGCGGTTGGTCAACCAGCATGGCGGACACATCGAGTTGATGTCCGCCGTGGGTAGCGGCGCGGAGTTCTGCGTCTCTTTCCCGACGGTCGGAGAGTAAGGGGAAAAGTTCCTGCTAGATGGCTGCGGCGATTTTTTCCAATCCCTCCATCATGCGGGAGCGAGGGCAACCGAAGTTGAAACGGATCCAGCCGGGCCAGCCGAAATACGCGCCATCTGATAGGAAGAGCCCGGCCTTTTCCTCGAAATGGCGGGCGGGATTTTCCACGCCCATGCCACGCGCGTCGATCCACGCGAGGTAGGTGGCCTCGCCGGGCGAAACAGATAGGCCGGGGCAACGCGTGTGGATGAACTCGACCAGCGTGTCGCGGTTGGATTTTAGATAAGCAACGAGTTCTTGGCGCCACGGTTCGCCGTCGCGGTAGGCGGACTCGGCGGCGTAGTAGGAAAGCGCGTTGATCTCGCTGAGTGTGTGGCCGCGGGTGGCGGAAAATTTGCGGCGCAGGCTGTCGTCTGGGATCACGGCGAAGGCATAGCCGAGGCCGGCGATGTTCCACGTTTTGCTCGGGGCGAGCAGCGTGATCGTGTGGCTGACGAGCTCGGCGGGCAGATTAAGCGCGGAGAAATGCGGCGTGGCAGACTCGTCGAAAACGAGGTCGCAGTGGATCTCGTCGGAGACCAGCACGAGCTCATGGCGGACACAAAATTCGGCGAGACGGGTGACTTCAGCGGCGGAGAAAACTCGGCCCAGCGGGTTCTGCGGATTGCACAGCAGGAAGATCTTGGTTTCTGGCGTGACGGCCTGCTCCATGGCTACCCAATCGAACTCCCAACGCCCGTCGACAAGCACATGATCCACCGTGATGAGGCCGACATGAGCATCGTGATGGACGCCGATGAAAGGCGGATAGACCGGCGTGCACGTCATCAGCGCGTCGCCGGACGCACAAAACGCCCTAGCTGCTAGAGAAAGGGCAGGCACCAAGCCGCCGAGGTGAACGATGTGATCGAGAACAACTTCGGCGTTTCTCCTGTCTTTGAGATAAGCGATGACGGCGTCGTTCAGCCCCGCATGAGCTTGGGCATAGCCGAAAATCCCGTGATCCACGCGATGGTGCAGCGCGTTGAGGATGCAGGGCGGCGAGGCGAAATCCATGTCCGCAACCCAGAATGGATCGAGTTCCGGGCGGCGGTCGTACTTGATATTGCCGGTTCCGCGGCGGGGGATTTGGGTGTCGAAATCGAAGGTCATCGCGCGGCAGTTCTCGCTGCTGGCCACGCACCTTTCAAGCGCGAGAATGGCTGATGCGCAAATGGCGACTCGGCGAGCGATCGTGAATTCTTGCTGAATCTCCTCCGACCGTTCCCATCATGGGCGCTTTTTCTTGGAGGGCGGTTTCGGATAGACGCCCACGCGATCGGCCCATTGCTGCCACTGCGCGGACATGGCGGCGACGCGTTCGGGCTGTTGTTGGGCGAGGTTGTTGAGTTCAGTGCCGTCCTCGGACAGGTGATAGAGCTGCCATTTTTTGCGTTTCAGACCCGATGCGGGTGAAACGCCGCGACCGACGAGTTTCCAATCGCCGTCGCGGACGAACGCGTTGTCCTCATGTTCGATGCAGAGCGGAGCCTTGCGGGCGAGTGATTTGCCGTCGAAAGCGGCAGTTAGGGAAATGCCATCGCCGGGAAGGATGGCGTGGCCGTTGAGTTCTTTGGGATAAGTCGCGCCGGTGATCTCGATGACGGTGGGCATCACGTCGATGAGTTGGGCGGGCTCGCGGAACCAATCGCGGCCGGCTTTGATGCGGGCGGGCCAGGAGGCGATGAACGGCGTGTTGGAGCCGCCTTCGTGGGCGAAATGCTTGTAGAGGCGATAGGGAGTGGCTCCGACGTTGGCCCATGCCTTGCCGAGGATGGGCAGGTGGGCGGGCAGGCCTTTGGCTCGGCCGGTGACCGGATCGCCCTCGCCGAACAGGGGGCCTTCCGCGCAAGCACCGTTGTCGGAAAGGAAAAGGATGAGCGTGTTGTCGAGTTGGTCGGTCTTGCGGAGTTGGGCGAGAAGGTCACCGATTTTCTGATCCAGCCTATCGATCATGGCGGCGTAGGCGGCCATGCGCAGCGAGGTTTCAGATTGCTGTTTTTCATCGAGCGAGTCCCAAGCGGGTACCTCGGGGTCGCGCGGGGACATTTTCCACGACGCGGGGATGAGGCCGGATTTCACCTGCTTTTCGAAACGTTGGGCGCGCAGCTTGTCCCAACCGAGATCGTATTTGCCGCGGTATTTCGCGAGCTCTGCGTCCGGCGCGTGGAGCGGCCAATGCGGCGCGTTGAAGGCGAGATAGAGGAAAAACGGCTTGGGCGATGCGGACTTCGCGTTTTCACCGATGTACTCGATGGCGTGGTCGGCGAAGGCGTCGGTGGTGTAGAAAGGGCGATCCGAGGTGGATTTCGGATCGGTGATTTTCTCATTTCCATCATAGACGGAGCGCCAGCCTTCCGGGTGAAAGTAGTGAGCCGCGCCGGCGAGGGTGCCGTAGAAGCGATCAAAACCGCGTTGCAGCGGCCAGTCCGCGCTGTCGTTGCCGGTGAGGTGCCATTTTCCGGCCATGAAAGTGGTGTAGCCTGCGGATTTTGCGACTTGGGCGAGGGTGACGCAGGAATCGTTGAGATTGCCAGCGTAGGCAGGTGGGATGGCTTTGGCGTTGTTGGCATCCTCGCGAGTCATGTGGCCGATGCCGGTCTGGTGCGGGTGCAGGCCCGTCAGCAAGGTGGCGCGGGTGGGGCAGCAGCGGGCGGAGTTGTAGAACTGGGTGAAACGCAGACCGCCGGCGGCGAGCGAGTCGATGTTGGGTGTGGCAATTTCGCTGCCCCAGCAGCCGAGGTCCGAGTAGCCCATGTCATCCACCAGGATGACGACGATGTTGGGCTTCTCCGCAGCGAGCAGGGCGGAGGCGAGGAATGGCAGAATCAGGAAGGTTTTGAGCGTCACGGGGCTATCCAACCCGCGTGGCGCTCGCTTGTCGCGGAACTTTTGACAGCCGGGGGAACTTGGCTATGGTCCCGCCGTTCCAACGAACCAACCCCTTTCAACATGAGCGAAACTACCGTCGAAAAACACACGTTCCAGGCCGAGATCCAGCAGCTGCTGGATCTGGTGGTCCACTCCCTCTACACCGACAAGGAGATCTTCTTGCGCGAGCTGATTTCTAACGCATCGGACTCGATGGAGAAATTGCGCCATTTCGAGGCCACCGAAAAGAACATCCACGAACCGACGCTGCCGTTGGAAATCCACATCACCACGGACGCGGAAAACAAAACGCTGACAATCGCGGACCACGGCATCGGCATGACGCGCGAAGAACTGGTGCAGAATCTCGGCACCATCGCGCATTCCGGAACCAAGGCGTTCCTCAAGTCGGTGAAGGAAAGCGGCAGCACGCCGGGCAACATGATAGGCCAGTTCGGCGTCGGGTTTTACTCGGCGTTCATGGTGGCGGACGAGGTGAAGGTGCACAGCCGGAGCTGGCGTGAAGAGGGGGAGGAACTCGTCTGGATTTCCGATGGCAAGACCGGCTATGAAATCGAGGATTCGCCCGGGCAATCGCGCGGCGTGCGGATGGAGCTGCACCTCAAGGAGGAACTCGCCGAGTATGCCGAGGAAACGCGGATCAAGCACCTCATCGAGCGCTATAGCAATTTCGTCGGCTTCCCGATCTTCCTCAACGGTACCCGCATCAACGAGGTGGACGCTCTTTGGCTGAAAAATAAGTCGGAGATTTCGGAAGACGAATACAAGGCCTTCTATCAGTTCGCGTGCAAGGCCTTTGACGAGCCTGCCTATCGCTTGCATTTCAGCGCCGACGCGCCGATCGCAATCAATGCGTTGGTGTTCGCGCCCAGCGAGAATCCGGAGCGCATGGGCTTCGGCAAGGTCGAGTGCGGGGTGGCACTCTATTCGAAAAAGGTGCTCATCGATCCCGAGCCGAAAGGCCTGCTGCCGGACTGGATGCGCTTCATGAAGGGCGTCGTGGACAGTGCGGATCTGCCGCTGAACATTTCGCGCGAAACGATGCAGGACAGCGCATTGGTGAAAAAGCTCGGCGCGGTGATCAGCAAGCGCGTGATCAAGATGCTTGAAAAGGAAGCCGAAGCGGACCCCGAAAAATACCGCGGATTCTACAAAAAGTTCGACCGCTATTTCAAGGAAGGCATCGCGACCGACTATTCAAACAAGGACGCGTTGGCAAAGCTGCTGCGTTTTGAGACTTCCCTAACGGAGTCGGGCAAGGTCTGTGGGTTCTCCGACTATGTCTCACGGGTGAAGGACGGCCAAGATGCGATCTATTATCTGGTCGGCGCAGGCCGCGAGCAGATCGAGAGCAGCCCATACCTCGAAGCCTTTAAGGCGCGCGGTCTGGAAGTCGTCTATTTCACCGACGCGGTGGACGAGTATGTCATCGAGTCGCTCGGTGAGTTCGATGGCAAGAAGTTGGTTTCCATCCGCCATGGCGGGGTGGAGCTGGAGGATCAGACGGCGGAAGGCGAGAGCCTCACTGAAGAGCAAACCTCTGCGCTGTGCGAGTTTCTCAAGAACGAACTCGGCGACCGTGTGACCGCCGTTTCCAGTGGCAAACGCTTGGTGGACAGCCCAGTGATCGCGCTGGTGCCGACCGATGGCATGAGTCCGCAGATGCGCCAGATGATGAAGGCGATGGACGAGAATTTCAAAGAAGACGTCAAAGTCGAGCTGGAGATCAATCCACGCCATCCGTTGGTTAGAAAGTTGGCGGAAGCGAAGGACGCGAATCCGGAACTGGCGAAGCTCGTCGCGCTGCAGATGCTCGACAACTCACTGATCGCAGCTGGCTTGCTCGAAGATGCGCGCGACACCGTGACGCGGATGAATCAGCTGATGGAAAAAGCGATGGGCTGAACGGCGGTTGAATTTCTAAAATGACAAGAGGCGCGGAGTGATCCGCGCCTCTTTGCGTTGTCTCGTTAGAACTCGGATGAACAAATGCTCTCGTTCAGCGTTGGGTGATGGCTTGGAGATCCTTGCCGATGCTAACGGGCACCGGACCGTTGTGATGAACGGCAATGACGAGTTTTTCCTGAGAACGCCAAGCGGCGGTCTGACTGGAGGGAACCACCTGGTTGCCAGCCGCTTGATCGAAGGTGACCTCGTCGGTGGTGATCCATGAGGCGTTCTTGGCGAGGAACTCGGACCACGGGAGAAGTTTGCCGACAGGTTTGGCGTCGACTTTTTCCAGCATGGCTTCCGGCAGGAAGAGGACGGCTTTGGTGGGAACGATGGTCCAATGGATACCGTCGTGAAGCACCACAGACTTTCTAGCCGTTGTGGGCTTGGGCTCGACCTTGGCAATGCCTAGGGCGATGGGTTTGGATGGGGCGGTGGTGTCGGCGAAGGTGCTGGAAACCAGCGTGAGGAGGAGAAATGGAATTTTCATCGGGGGGGATGGTTGGTTGTTGGTGGAACAACGGTGTCTCCGAAAGGATGGTCGCGGTTAGGCCGCGGCCATGCTTTGGATGTGTGTCACCGAGGGTGGTGGAGGGTCCGTTGTGGGGGAGTGGACAGATTCAGATCTCGCCGAAGCGATACCGCATTCAACATCCTTGCTGCTAGATAATCAAGATTTCACAAGGAACCCACGTGATTGCGTAGGATCTAACGTCCCTGTGCGTTCGAAGGGGAAAATTGTTAAAACGCTGATTCGGAGGAAGTTGAAATTGAATGCAAAAATCCCCGCGCCCTCGGCAGGCGAGGGGCGGGGATGAGGAATTGATTAAGATTGCTTAAGTTTCCTGATCGGGCGCTTCAACGGCGATCGAGAATGGAGTTCCAATGCTCCAAGTTGTCCTTTTGGGATTCGAACAGCGTGGTGGTGTCGCCTTCGATGTCGATGGAGGTGATTTTGTCACCCTGCTTGATCTTGTTGACGACGTCCTGACCGGTGATGACTTCGCCGAAAACAGCGTGCCTACCATCGAGGTGCGGGGTGGGCAGGTGGGTGATGAAGAACTGGCTGCCGTTGGTGTTGGGGCCGGCGTTGGCCATCGAGAAGATGCCGGGCTTTTCGTGCTTGAGCGAGCGGTCGATTTCATCGGCAAACTTGTAGCCGGGGCCGCCCGAACCGGTGCCGGTTGGATCGCCGCCTTGGATCATGAAGTTGGCGATGACGCGGTGGAAGGCGACACCGTCATAGTAGCCGCGCTTGGCGAGATTGAGGAAATTTGCGGAGGTGACGGGGACCTGCGAGGCGAAGATGCGGCCGTGAATGTCTCCGGCGGTGGTGTGGATCGTGAGCTTGATGTCAGACATGGGCGGCAGCTAACACCGGATTGGCTCGGCTGGCAACCCATGCGTGTGCCATCACGCGTTCTCCATGACCCAGCGGTATTCGCCCGCAATCTGTTGCTCGACCGGGCGTTGCAGGCCCTCAGGGAGGACGCCCCAGGTGTAGGTTTCGATCTCGTAGTGGAGGCAGGCCTGCGGGTGGTCGCGTTTCCAGACCAGCACGGCGGCGGTTTGGTCGCGGGTGGAACGTAGCGGCGAAGCGGGTTCCGCATCGAGCGGAATGTGGAAGTGAACGCGCATTTCCTGGAAATTTTCCGCAGCCACCGAGCCGTCCTCCATGGCGGCGAAGAACAAGGGAAGGTCGGCGAATCGGCTGATGCTGCCATCGGCTGAACGCAGCAAGGCTTGATGGAAATAGACGGGTTCGTCGAAGGGGCGGATGGCGTTGAGAGCGGCTGAGTCGCTTGGATCGAGGGCGAGAGCGCTGGAAAGATGGATTTTGGAAAGGCGGATGCCTGCTTCGGTGAGGGCGTCGAGGGATGGTTGCGCGGAGTCATATTCCAGCGCGAAATGGCAGGCATCGTAGTTCACACCGATGCGGCGGCGGACGGCGTGCGAGTCGCTGGCAGCGGCGTGCAGACGCTCGAAAAACGCGAGTGTTTCCGCGGTGTTTTCAAAATGCCCGAGCGGTTCCGGTTCGAGGCCGAGGTGGAAATCGTGACCGGTTTTTTCTGATAGGTCATCGAGCCAAAGCGCGAGTTGCGAGAGGTTTTCGAGGATGAGCGTTTCGTCAGCGTGGAAGGTTTTGTGCGAGCCAGGAAGGGTGGAAACGGAGGCTCCCGTGCCGGGCTTCGCGATGGCGGCAAGGATGCGGAAAAGGTCTTGGGTGTAGCTGACGCGTGCCGGGTTTGTCCAATCTGGTTGGAAGACCTTCTCCTTGACGCGGGTGCCGTGGAAGCTGCCGTAGGGAAAGCCATTGATGGTGAAAACGTAGGTGTTGGTTTCCTCCAGCCATTCCTTGAACGTGACAAGATGGTCACCGTCTAGCAGTTCTTGTGCGGCCACGGCGGAGAGGCGCAGGCCGATGGCAAACGGCTCGTTTTCTCCGAGCATGCCGTCGGCGCGCAACAGGTCACGGACGGCGAGAACGTGGGTGCTGAGCGCCAGAAGTGTTTCCGCCCAAGTCTCGGCTGGGTGGATGTTGGTGCAGTAGGAAAGGTGGGCGTCTTGAAATTTCATGAGAACCGGGCAAATGGCGTTGCCGTGGCGAGCCTGATTTCTCAAGACGGAAATTCCAACGGCAAATCGAGAGTATGCGCGTCAGGCTTTGCCGCGGATTTTTCCGACCAACCAAAGGATGGCGAGGATCACGGCGATGACCCAGAGGATGTGGAGAAAGACTCCAGTCACGGCGAGAGCCACGCGGAGAATGACCCAGATGATCAGCAGCAGGACGGCAAGGCTGAGGAGTTTGCTCATGAGGATTTTGGGGTGAGTCGTATCGTCGCATCGGGCATGGTCGTGGGATGCATGCGTGATCCCAACTGGCTTGCCTTGGATGGTTGGTCACCTTGCTCGACGGGTACCAATCTCAATCCCTGTCGCAAAATGCGGTATTCATGGACTTTTCCGCATGCTGATCCGCCTTGGAAAATTTCCGGATCTCGTCGGCCATCGCATTCTGCAATGCTCACCCGCAAGCTGCAACGGGCACCGTCGTCGACACCGATGGGGGAATCTAACGACTTGAGAGGTCGATCTAAAATCAACCTAACGGAAACTCGCCGTCGTCGTCGATGCCGTGCCAGCCGAGGCGACCGAAAGCGCGGAGAATGGAGGCAAGAGGCTCGCCGTCTTCTTCGTCTTCACCATGTTCGATGGTGGCGGAGGAACTCAGGCCACGGTTGCACTCGATGCTGATGACGGTGGTGTAGCCTTCCAGATAGATCCAGTCACCCCAAGCCTTGGCCTCGTGGCGTGGCTCGAGATGTTCCTTGCGGAGCGAGGCGAGGATCTCGGTGACAGTACTGGGAGTTTCGGAATCGGGGAGCTGGATGAGGGTTTCCATGAAGGAGGTATGAGAGGGACGGGGTGTTGGTGGAAGCTTGTCGTGATTCTGGCAGAACTCAGTGGGCAGGTCTAGGTTCGTTAGCGAAGGTGGCTTCGCAGAGTCTCGCATAGGCCCCATCCAGCGCAAGCAACTCGTCGTGGGTTCCCTGTTCGATGAGCTTGCCGTGTTCGAGGACGCAGATGCGGTCGGCCTTCTGGACGGTGGACAGACGATGGGCAATGACAAAACAAGTGCGGTCGGAGCGAAGGTTTTCCAAGGCTTGCTGGACCAAGCGTTCGGTGCGGTTGTCGAGCGCGGAAGTGGCCTCGTCGAGGAGCAGCAGCGGTGGGTTTTTCAGGAGCGCGCGGGCGATGGAAAGGCGTTGTTTTTCACCGCCGGAAAAACGTCCTCCGCGCTCGCCGGCCAGGGTATCGAGGCCGTCGGGGCTGGCGCGGACAAAGCTGGCGGCGTTGGCGGATTCGAGGGCGGCCCACAGTTCGTCATCGGTGGCATCGTGTTTGGCGAGGATGAGGTTTTCGCGCAGCGTCGTGTTGAAGAGGAAGCTTTCTTGGGTGACGTAGCCGAGCTGATCGCGCAGCCATTCCTTAGAAACGGTGTCGAGCGGGATGCCATCTATCAGGATGCGCCCATCGGTGGGATCGTAGAAGCGGGTGAGCAGGTTGAGCACGGTGGATTTTCCGGCTCCGGTGGCACCGACTAGGGCGATGGTTTCGCCGGGCAAGGCCTCCAGATTGAGGCCGGAGATGGTTGGGGCGTTATCCGCGTAGGCGAAGGAGACGTTCTCGAAGGTCACCCGACCGGCCATGGATTCCGGCCGCAAGCCCTCGGTGAGGTGCGTTTCGTCCGGGGTGTCGATGATGGTGAAGACGCGTTCGGCGGAGACGATGCCGCGGGTGAAGGTGGACGCCAGGGTGTTGATGCGGGAGATGGGGTCGAAAAGGAAACCCCACGCGACGAGGAAGGACATGACCACGCCGGGTTGCAGTTTCCCTTCCAGGACAAACCACGCGCCAAAAGCGACCATCAGGATGATGCCGGACTCGGCGATGAACGAGACGGCGGGCCAGACCAACGATTGGCCGCGCATGACGGTCATTTGTTTGTCGCCAACGACGCGGGATGCCTTGTCGAACGACTCAAGCGCCTTGGGTTCCACGGTGTAGGCTTTGATTTGGCGAATGCCGGCGAGGTTGTCGTGCAGGATGGCGTTGAGCGCGGAACTGGCTTCTGACGACGCCCGCCACATCGGCTCTGAGCGGCGGCTCCACCAAGTGGTGAGCACGGCGATGAAAGGCAGCGGCAGCAAGGTGACCAACGTGAGTTGCCACGATTGCCACAGCATGTAACCGGCGACGACGAGAAACTGGAGCAGCGCGGCGATGGCCTGGTCCACGCCCTCGATGATGACGCGGTTCGTGGTGGGGACGTCGTTGGCGACGCGCGACATGATTTCGCCGGACGAGTTCTTGTCGAACCACTTCACTGGCAGGCGCTGCAGCTTGTCGTAAAGCTCGACGCGGATCAGGTGAGTGAGTTTCAGCTCCAGCGAGTTGTTGAAATAGGTGCGCAGCGTGAAAAGGCCCTGCCGCACAAAGATGGCACCGATGCCAATGGCGGCGGTGGGCAGGATGAGATCCGGCCGCTTTTGACCGATGATCACATCGATGAAACGCATCGTGATCCCCGGCAAAACGAGCACCAGCAAGGTGCAGCCAAACGCCATCGCCAAGGACAGCGCGCTGTGGAGCGGAAAACGAAAGGTGTGGCGGAAAATCCGCACGAGCATGGCCATGCTCGATCATGACGCGAGGCCAGCGGAATTGGAAAGCGGGAAGCTCGCGGGTCAGACAATCATGTCGCGAGTGACGCGGTATTTCGCGGCACAGCGCGGGCACTGGAGATTGATGAAATCCGCAGCCTCGAACAGGTCGTCGAGGCGGTCGCGCCAACTGCCAAGAATGGGCAAAATTTTGTCCAGCGTGCAGCCGCAGTGGAATCGGAAACGGCGTGTTTCTAGCAGGTTGGTTTCCTCGGTTTCAAGAATCTTGGAAACAGCGTCCTCGTCGAGCGCGGCCAGCCATTCCAGATCGCAGTCGGGCTGCGCGGCGATGAGCACGAAATTCTCATCGTCCAGTCGGAATGCGCGGGCGGGCCGTTGCTCGGACTGGTCGTAGAACTGGCCTATCCATTCGACGGGATCCTTGCCCACGACCTCCATCGTGGAGGTGCGAGGTTGGACCCCTTCCAGCGTGGTCGTCTGGGAGTAGAAGTAGTTGCGATCCGGCTCGCGCACATCTTCCGTGAAGACGCGGCCGGTCACCGATTCAGACGTGGATCCTCCGGTCGCGAAAAGGTTGATGCGCGGTGCGCGCAAGTTCGCCGTCCAAGCGATGGTTTCGGCCCATGGGCGAGCGGTTAGGTGCAACGCGAGCATCGCCAGTGTGTCCTTGAGCATCTGATCGAGCTCGGCCGGCGGACGGATGGAATGCTGCATCAAGTGCAGGTAATAGTCCGTGTAGATCGGCGTGAACTGGCCACGCACGAGCAAGGCATTGCGGTGGCGGACGAAGATCGATTCGATCTTGGTGAATTCCTCGGGAGTTTCCATGGCAGAGTGGAAATTTGAAACGCATCCATGACAACGCGACTCTTGTTAGGAAGGCGTTGGCATGGACCCGGGCTCCAGCCCTTTTCAGGCTCCGGGAAGCTCGATGAAGCCTTCGAGTTTGCGGATCCGGGTGGGGTGGCGCATTTTCCGCAGGGCTTTGGCTTCGATCTGACGGATCCGTTCGCGGGTCACCTGGAACTGGCGTCCGACTTCTTCCAGCGTTCTGCTGTAGCCGTCCTTCAGGCCGAAACGTTGTTCGAGAACCTCGCGTTCGCGCTCGGTGAGGGTGTCGAGGACGTCCTTGATCTTGTCCTTGAGCATCGAGAAACCGGCTTCCTCCATCGGGTTGTCGGCGGCCTTGTCTTCGATGAAGTCACCGAAGGAGGTGTCGTCCGAATCACCGACGGGCGCTTGCAGCGAAATCGGCTGCTGGGCCATCTTGAGAACGGCGCGGACCCGCTCGACGGGCAAGTGGATTTCCTCGGCAATTTCTTCCGGGGAGGGTTCGCGGCCGTATTCCTGAACGAGCTGCTTCTGCACGCGCATCAGCTTGTTGATCGTCTCGATCATGTGCACCGGAATCCGGATGGTCCGGGCTTGGTCAGCGATGGAACGAGTGATCGCTTGGCGGATCCACCAGGTCGCATACGTAGAGAATTTGTAACCGCGGCGGTATTCGAATTTTTCGACCGCCTTCATCAGGCCCATGTTGCCTTCCTGGATCAGGTCGAGGAACGACAGACCGCGGTTGGTGTATTTCTTGGCGATGGAAATCACCAAACGGAGGTTGGCCTCGACCATTTCGGTCTTCGCCTTGAGCGCTTCCTTGAGCCAGTGGCGGAGGTTCTTGTTGGCCTCCTCAAACGACTCTTGGGTGTGCCATGAGCGTTGCTGGACTTCGCGCATCTTGGTGACGAACTCCTTGTCTTCTGGATCGGCGGCCAGCTTGCGGCCGTACTTCCAGAATTTTTGCATGTAGTCGTCCACTTGCTCGCAGAAGTCTTCGACGACCTTCTGCTTGTAATAGAAACGGGTGAAGACGCGGTTGAGCGTTTGGATGTTCTTTTGGAACTCCTCTTCGAGCTTCTTCTTGCTGCGTGGGTTTTTGGCGGAAAGCTGGCGGAATAGGTCGTCGTTTTCTTGGTGCAGCGCCTTCAGTTGTTCGCAGAGCTTCGGCAGGCCTTTCATGTAGCGCTCGCGGGATTCGATTTTCTTGTCGAGGATCACGCGGTCGAAGCGTTCCTTGCCCTTGTTCAGCTTGTCGGCGAGTTCGAGATACGACTCGGTCACGAAACCAAACTGGTGCAGGTGGCGCGCCACTTCGATTTCCGCGTCTTCGATGCGCTTGGAAATTTCCACTTCCTGCTCGCGGGTGAGCAGCGGGACTTGGCCCATCTGCTTGAGATACATCCGGACCGGGTCGTCGAGAATGTCGAGTTTTTGGTCGGACTTGACGTCCTCTTCCTCGCCATCGCCTTCGTCGCGCTTCTTGTCCTTGTAGCGGTCGACCTCGGAGGCATCGATGATGTCGAACTCCATGTTGCGGAGACGCTCCATGATCGCCTCGACGTCATCGGGATCCACCAAGTCGTTGGGCAGGATCTCATTGATGTCGTCGTAGGTCAGGTAGTCCTGCTCCTTGGCCAGCTTGATGAGCTCGCGGATTTTTTCCTGAATTTCAGGGGTGTCGATGCGGCGCTTGCCACCCTCGGCTTCGGCGGACTCGGTCGCGGCGGTTTCCTTGGAATCCTTTTTGGTCTTCGCGGGAGCGGCTTTGGCGGCCGGTTCTGCCTTCGCCTTTTCCGGTGGCTTGGCGGCTGGCTTCACGACGGGTTTTGCCTTGGCCGCAGGAACTGCCTTTGCCTTGGGTTCGGCAGCGGCCTTGGCGGCTGGCGTGACCACCTTCACTTCTTTCGCTGCGGTTTTCACCGCGGGCTTGGCGGCCTTGGTCTCCTCCTTGTCAGTCGTTTTCGGAACCTTGACTGGAGGTTTCACGACGGGTTTCTTCGAGGAAGATTTGGATGAAGACATGGAATGGAAAAGAGCTTGGACTCAAGGAACTAGGATACACCCCACCTATTCTAGGGGCACCGCGGAAAATCGCGGGCGGCGGAATGAAGATTTGTTGGCGGAACAGGTCAAGAGCATTCTTTGCATGGAATTTCCTGTTGGAAGCAGCGCGAGAATCCCCGCAGGGCCGGAGTTTGCGCGCTCTTCCCCGCATTTCCAGTTTCAAATCCCGACGATTGCCCCTAAGTTCGTCACGCGTCCATGATTACCCTCACTCCCACTGCTATCAGCCAGCTCGGCAAGCTTCTCGCCAGCAAGGCGAAATCTCCACAATCCGGCCTGCGACTGGCTGTTCGCCGCGGCGGATGTGCCGGTTGGCAGTATGAAATGCAGGTCGGCGAGCCAGAACCGGGTGACGAGGTCATCGAGTCCGGCGCCGCTCGGGTCATCGTGGCGGAGGACAGCATCGCCCGCCTGCAAGGCTGTGAAATTGATTATTCGGACGACCTGACGGATGCGGGTTTCAAGATCCACAATCCGAAAGCGGCTCGTTCCTGCGGTTGCGGAACTTCGTTCGAAGACGCTGGCGATCCTGAGCCGACCTCGGCAGTTGCGGATGGCGAGGCTTGCGGATCCAACTGACCCATCCCGCTAACCGTGCCCCGCAACGTCGAAGAGCCGCCGCCGAGCCGTCCCGCCTACTTTTGGTGGCTTCTGGCCAATGCCCTAGCCGCTTGTTTTGCGGTGATCAGTTGGTTCGTGTGCTTGGATGTTTTTGGCCACCCTGAGGTGGCGCGAAATTATGCGATCCTGCGCAAGCTGGGACGCATTCCCGTGCTCAAGGCGTATTCGCTGAATGAAATCCCTAACGGGAATTCTTTTGCGCCGAAGGAACTCTACTCGGGATACATGCGCCATGAAGGAGCGGAGTTGGCAAAGCTGAACTCGCTGTTGCTGAGAAACTATCTGACAAATTTCGACCGCCCGCTGCTGCTGACCTACATTGAGGGTGACTATCAGGTGGAGCGATCGCGCAAGCTCGGGGTCGGCGATTTTCTCAATCCCGGCATCGTCGTTCGGGCGCAGGCCCTGGTGAAGCCGGATGATTTCACCAAGCCGATGCCTTATCCGGTTTTCATCGAGTATGTGTTTCCGACGGCGGAGGATAGTTACGCTGCTGCGTTCAAGCCGGGAGATATTCTGGAAGTGAAAAAGAGCCCGAATTGTGCGGTGGTGGTCCACGTTGCGAAGATCATGCATGAAGATCAACCGGGGCTTCTGCTCACCGCGATCCCTATCTTGTATGAAAAATATCATCTCGGCGACATCGGCTCATTTGCGATTGAACCGCCGACCGAACTTCGTCCTGAAAAGGGATTTCCGGTTTGGAAAGACTAGCAGAAACGTCACGGCCGCACGAAGATCAAGAAGTGCTGCCACGGCAGCTCGCGCCGATTTTCCACAAAGCGAAATCCGGCGGATTCGAGTTCGAGTCGTGCTTGGGCTTCGGTCATTTTGTGCAAAGGCTTGATGGGCACGGCGGGATCTTCGCCGCGAAACTCTAGCAGGAAAATGCGCCCGCCGGGTTTCAACGCATGGAACAGCGAGGCGAGCATTTCGGCGGGTTCGGAAAACTCATGGTAGGCATCCACCATCAACGCGGCATCGAGCGAGTTTGCCGGCAAGTTCACCCCACTGACGGTTCCGAGATGCGGTGCCACATTGCGAATTCCAAGTTCGCGGCTGCGTTTTTTCAAGAACTCCAGCATCTCCGGCTGGATGTCCACCGCGATCACTTGGCCTAACGAAACTTTCGGCGCAATCCTGAACGAATAATACCCCGAACCCGCCCCAATATCGGCGATCACCGTGGATGGGGTTAGGTTCATCTCCTTGATCGCGAGGCTCGGTGCTTCCTCGTCCTCGCGGTCCTCCCGTTCTAGCCAGCCCATGGCCGGATGACCCATGACTTGTGAAATCTCACGGCCATGGAAAAACTTGCCGATGCCGTCGGGGGAGGCATTTCCCAGCACGTAGGGATTTTTGGGCGCTGCCGTTGTGGTGCGTGCAATTGAAACAGGCGGCTTTGTTTCCCAAGGAAATGCCTGCCGGAAGATCCAGCCGCAGCCAAGGATCATCAGCAGTCCGAGGAAGGGGAGCCATGGGGATTTCATTGTCGCAGCCTAGCCAGATCGTCATCCCATCGGCCACGGAAAATCTCGTCACTCGAAATAGGTGTCCTCGTGCGCGTAGGGCGGTGCGCAGCAGCAGAGGAAGCGAAGCGGTTCGATTGCACGGATCTGATGCCAAGCCCCGGGAGGAATGAGGATCGCGTCACCCGGCCCGACTTCGCGTTCTTCGCCGTCGATTTCCATGATGCCGAGACCGTCGATGAGGTAGTAGATTTCCTCGCTCAGGCGGTGGTAGTGGCGCTCCGTTTTCGAGTCTTG
Source organism: Verrucomicrobiota bacterium (assembly GCA_040387215.1). Classification (GTDB taxonomy): domain Bacteria; phylum Verrucomicrobiota; class Verrucomicrobiia; order Verrucomicrobiales; family Akkermansiaceae; genus Luteolibacter. The sequence continues at coordinate 51,289 of JAZKEG010000021.1, forward strand.
GGGTAAGGTCGCTTCGGCCAGACTTTGATTTGCGACGGGCGCGTTCGACAGGTCGAGTAGGCTGCGAATCGTCGAGCCATCCTTGGTGGTGAAAGGCACTTGCTGCTGATGTTGGCGAATCTCCATGGGCTGAGCGAAACAGGGGGAGTGGCTGGCGGCAATCACCGCTTACCGAACGGCGTTTCGAACCGCTGGAAATCGATTTCGGTCAGGCAGTGGTGAAATCGCAGAGGATCTGGAGCTTCTGCAAATCGCGGCATCGAGATGCCGGGGGAGGGAATCATCGCTTTGCGGGTGATCGTTCAAACGCTTCGGGGAAATGACAAAACAGCCAGGTTTCAAGTCGTCTTGGGTCAGAAAAAAAGGTGGTGAATTGGCCTGCTCTATGCCACGAAATGGCTTCTCCTCGTTTCTCAATACCCCTCCAATCCACACAATCATGTTAAAGGAATTCAAGGAATTCGCGTTCAAGGGCAATCTCATCGACATGGCGGTCGGCATCATCATCGGTGGCGCATTCGGCACCGTGGTCAAATCGCTGGTCGACAATGTCTTCATGCCCGTCCTCGGCAAGCTGACCGGCGGCATCAACTTCACGGAGAAGTACATCAACCTGAATTTCTCGGACGGTCCGAAACTGGCCTATGCCGAGGCGTTGAAGAAGGGCGAACCGGTGATTGGATACGGTCAGTTTCTGACCGATATGATTTCGTTCATCATCCTTGCGTTCGCCGTGTTCGTGGTGGTGAAAAAGGCGCTTGGCGCGCTCAAGAAGGAAGAAGCGAAACCTGCCGCTCCACCGGAGCCCACCGCCGAGGAGAAACTGCTCACCGAAATTCGCGACCTACTGAAACAGAAAGCCTGACGGGCTCTTTCTTGTGAGTTTTCAATGCGGTTACCCGGCATGCGGGTGACCGCATTTTTGGTCTCACGCTTGGGTGCCGGGATATTCGTTCAAGGGCTGCTTTTCCGCTCGTCAGAGCTGATGGAGAAGGGTAGTTTCGGGGCGGAAAATAAGTGGAAGGCTGCGCGAGTTGGCACACCCTTTGCTTTAAATTCATCACCAATCCGCCGAACTATGAAAAAAATTGAAGCGATCATCAAACCATTCAAGCTTGAAGAAGTTAAGGAGGCCCTCGCCGAGGTGGGTGTGCAAGGCATGACAGTCACCGAGGTCAAAGGCTTCGGTCGCCAAAAAGGTCATACGGAAATCTACCGCGGTTCTGAGTACACCGTGGACTTTCTTCCCAAGGTCAAGATCGAGATCGTCGTGGACGATGCGCAGGCGGACGGCGTCGCTGGAGCGATCGTGAAGAGCGCAAACACTGGTAAGATTGGTGATGGTAAAGTTTTCATCTCCACCGTCGAAGAAGCGATCCGCATTCGCACCGGTGAGACTGGCACTTCCGCCGTCGCGGTGAACTAAGCGCTGAAATTTCAAACCCCTCACAGCCCGTGATCTCGTGGGAGATCACGGGCGCTTTTTTTTGGATTGCTTCGGACGGGAAGATTTCCCGTCATCCCGGGCATGGCGAACTGGAAATCGAGTGTGGGCCGGGTACGTGCGGTGGGGATGTTGGAGGGAATTTCGTTCCTGCTGCTGATGGGAATCGCGATGCCGTTGAAATATCTAGCCGAAATGCCGCTCGCAGTGACCTACACCGGATGGGTGCACGGGGTGCTTTTCATCGCCTATTGCATGGTCATTTTCTTGGCGTGGACCGAAGGAAAATTATCCTTCCTCAAGGCGTTGATGGCATTTGTGGCCTCATTGGTGCCCTTCGGTCCATTCATCATCGACAAGCGGCTCGAGGCCGATGCCGCGCGGGAGGATCTCACCGAAGGCGCCAACTAACGGGTCGACTGTCGCCAATCGTTAAAAGCAGCTCCGAGGTGATGGCACACGTCTCGTGGCGTCAGGGATTCTACGGACAAGTGGCCTTGGAATAAGGCAATTTCAGCCGCCCGACCACAAAGCCAAGCTCCACGCGCGGCGGCTTGGATCGGTTCTTCCCCCGCAGCCAGCAGAGCGCCGATGACGCCAGATAGCAGATCGCCTTGGCCGCCTGTGGCCATGCCGGGAGTGCCGGTGGAGTTCACCAACAACGGGCTGCCGCATCGACTGACGAGGGTGCGGCTACCTTTGAGAAGCAGGGTGGCTGGAAAGCGATCCGTGAACGCGCGCGCCGCATCTTCTCGTGACCGTTCTGCCAAATCGGGGACGAGTCGGGCAAACTCACCGGGGTGAGGTGTGAGGATGTGATGCGCGCCAAGCAGGGAGATTTGCCCTTCCTTTGCGATGAGGTTGAGGGCGTCCGCGTCGACGACTGTGGGTTTTTTGGTGTGCTTGAGCAGATTGACGAGGGATGCCGCAGCATCCCCTGTGAGTTTTCCAAGACCGCATCCGACGACCAGCGCGTCGAACCGGGAATCAAGCACCTCCATGGAATCGTCATAGCCTGCGACGATGATTTCCGGCGGGCATTTCGCGCTCACGATGGAACAAAGGGCGGATGGAACGTGAAGCGTAATCAATCCTGCGCCTCCGCGGAGCGCACCAGTCGCTGCTAGCACCGCAGCTCCCGTGTAGTTTCTAGATCCCGCGACCACTGCCACTCGCCCGGCCATTCCTTTATGAAATGAGAACGGGCGGGGTTGTTTTCCCCAAGGCAGCGTTTGTGGGGAAATTAGATCAAAATCGTCGGATGGTGGGGCGGTCAACGGCTCGACGGGAACCAAGGCGAGAGCTCCGGTGGCGGCGGTGGCCGAAGAATGGAGCAGTCCGCGTTTGGCATTGCCAATCATGAACGTGACGTCCGCGATGACGGTGTCGGGAAAAACTTCGCCACGGTTTGCATCGATTCCGGATGGTAAATCGATGGCCGCGATGTTCGCACCGGTCGATTGGCGGAGAGTTGTCATTTCGCGGGCCAGCGCGAGCAGCGGTTCACGCAGAGGACCCGCAGCACCGGTTCCCAGCAGTCCATCGAGCAACAGCAGTGGGCGCTTGAGCAGGTGTGTTGGCGGATTCACCGTGGAAAATTCCGAGCCGTTGAGTTGTTGCCATTTTTTCAGCGGCACGATGCCAAAAGCCTCGGGCGGATAGGCCAAGCGAAGCGCGATTTCCCAGCCGTAATGGTCGCGCAAAATTTTCAGGGCGACCAGCGTGTCACCCGCGTTGTTTCCCTTTCCAAGATACCCAACGACCGTGCCTGGAGTCGGAAAATACCTGCCGATAGCGTGCGCGAGTGCCTCGCCCGCAGCGTCTAGTAGGCTTTCCGGCGACCAGCCGTTTTCAAAGGCTCGGGCTTCTATCTCTAACGCGCCTTGGATGGATACGACTCCCATGGCACGAGGCTAGTTGCGAGCTGGTCCTTCGCCGCGTGCAAAGTGATCAATTCTCGCGGCGGTAGCGCTGAATGCCATCGGTGATGCCTTGAGCGAGGGATTCACGGAACCACGCCGACTTCATCCGGTTGCGCTCGGAGGCATTGCTGACGAAACCGCCTTCGACGAGGATGGCGGGAAGCTTGGAATGGCGAATCACGTAGAAACGGGCGTACTTGACCTTGCGATCCACCGTCTTGGTGCGCTTGATCAGGCTGTTTTGCACGTGATAGGCGAGGCGCTGCCCTTGGGCACTGGAGTAGAAAGTTTCCAAGCCGCTAACTTCCTGCTTCCAGGTGTAGTTGAAATGGATGCTAACAAAGATCGCATTGTTGTAGCGGTTGCCTGTGGTGACCCGCTGGGGGAGCGAGATGAAGTAGTCGCTGCGGCGTGTCATCACGGTTTGGTAGCCGAGTGCCTTCAACTTGCTTTCCAGTCTGTAGGCGGTGTCGAGAGCGAGGTGTTTTTCGTAAACTCGCCCCCACTGTCCTCCATTATCGTGACCGCCATGTCCGGGGTCGATGACGACCGTCCGGAAGTTCGCCGCTGATGCGGCAGCCACCGTGACCATCAGCGCGAGAGTTTTGATGAGGAGTTTCATGAACGAGATTGGTTAACAGGAAAAGATAGTTAAGATTTATTGATATTTTTTGAAACTTGTAAAGCCATTTCGCCCCCCATGCGACAGCGTGGCCCTAGCAGAAATGCCTCAATACGTGATGGGCGGGCGGTCGGATGCCTTGCGGACCTTCGCTTTGGCTTCCGCGGCGGCTTTGGGGTCGTAGGGAATGCTGTTCGAAACACGGACCGTTCCGTCCGCGAAAGTCAGCAATTGCGGATCGCCTTGAGGACCGCGTTGGTGGATTTGGCGCGCGACCAACTTGCCATCCGTATCAATGACGCAATGGATCCACATCGTCGGGCTGGCCAAGTACATGACGTGCATGCGCTGGGATCGATCCACGGTGACCAAGGGTTTGCGAAGCATGAGAACCTCACCGAGCAGCATGGTGCGGACGTTCAAACCAGTGCGACCGTCGATGATTTGAGCGTAAACTTGATCGGCACTGTCGCCGCTGAAATTGATGATGCGGAACTCGCGAGTGTCACCCGCACGGCCGGGAATGCCGACTTTCTGTTTCCAATAAGGTGCCCCGGGGCTTTGATTGAAGAGAATGCGGTTGGTGGATGAGCCGCCACCGATGTCGCCCGGCATGCGGACCAAGGCGGTCGCGGAGAAATTGCCGGGTTCGCTGAGGTAAAAAATTTGGGTAAGATCGACCTGACGGGCCATGGACGCCCCGGCTTTGATGGTGACTTTTCCGAAAGCTGCCTTGCCCTTGGGCGTGACTTCCTCGCCGTGGCTGTCTTTGAGGACAAAAGTCAGCCACTGCATCCGGCCGTCGCCGTAAAAGGTGAGATCTTGGCCAGCATGATTGGTGATATTGACGGTGGCAATCACCGGTTCGCCCGCCAAATACTGAGTTTTGGAAAGGACGAGCGAAGTGGAAAGTTGGGCGTGGGCGACGCTGACGAGTGCGAACGCGACGGAAAGGATGCTGAGGCGCCGGAAATTGATCACGGCGGAGGAATAGCCGCATCCCCGCGGTGCGTCAACCACTCGAAATGGGGCGGCCTCTAGCGGGCAACACCGCTGGGCACAGGATCAGACTTCTCCTTCTGGATACAACTGGTGGAACTTGATGGCCTCCACGGCCACGGCGGCGGCGGTGCCAAAAATCGTCTCGACGGTGGCGGTTCGAGGGACTTGCGCCGCAGGGCGGGACAACCCGAGGATGAGCTGGCCGTAGCTTTGCGCACCGGCGACGTGCTGGAGCAGCTTCAGCGAAATGTGGGCGGCATCTAGGTTGGGGAACACCAGAACATCCGCCGTTTGACGGATTTCAGCGCCTGGAAGCTTCACCTCGGCGGCAGCAGGATCGAGTGCGACATCGGCCTGAACTTCCCCCTCAATGCCGATATCAAGAAACTCTTTGAGCGCAAGGTCGCGGGCGAGCGAGGTGGCCGCAGCCATGCGAAGTGCATCTGCAGTGGTGGCGGAACCATGAGTGGAATGGCTGAGCATTGCGACCTGCGCTTTACGTCCGAGGAAGTGGTGGGCGAGTTTGCCGGTTTCAATGGCAATGGCGGCCAATTCCGCGACGTCGGGCACCGGATTGAGCGCGCAATCGGCGAGAAATAGGATGCCGTCTCCGCCGAGATGCTGGAGGTGAGATCCGGTCAGAATGGACACGCCGAAGATTTTCGGGACATGGGGCAGCGGCTTGATCGTGTGGAGCAGGGCGCGGAAATAGGAAGCGGGCAACGCTTGATTCCCTCCGACGACGGCGTCGGCCTGACCATATTGGACCATCAGGGAGCCAAAATAATGCGGGCGGGCAACGATTTCCTCGGGTTTGCCGATACGGATGGTGCGGTAGCGCGCCATGTTTTCGACGCGCTGGCAGAACAGTCCGAAGTCGGATGCAAGCGGCGGATCGATGATGTGGATGAACTTGAGTGACACCTCGTTCGCCGCTGCGAGGGCGCGGATGCGTTCCTTGTTGCCCAGCAAAATGGGCGCAATCGCCTCAAGTTCCACCAGTCTGGCAGCGGCTTGGATGACCCTAAGATCCTCGCCTTCGGTGAAGACAACCCGCTTTGGATGGCGGCGGAGTTGTTCGAGGAGGTAGCGGGTGACGGTATTGCCGTTGGCGGACTCTTGGAAATTGGCGGACATGGAACGTCTGGCGCTTGCAGCGCGACGGGACTCTAGTATGGCTTTTTCCGCCCGTTCAATCCGATTCATCCTTAATTACCCAAGTGCCTGCCGACTATCATTCCCACACGCCCCTTTGTCGCCACGCGGAGGGAGATCCCGAGGCTTTTATCGATGCTGCCTTGGCAGCTGGACTGACGGAATACGGAATTTCTGACCATGCGCCGCAAATTCCAGAGCCATTCGACGACTGGCGGATGACGGTCGCCGAGTTGCCTGACTATTTTGCCTGGATTGAGCGCGCCCGCGCCCACGCAGCGGGCCGCATCCCGGTTCGGGCGGGTTTGGAATGCGATTGGCTGGGCGGCTGCGAACCTTGGATCGCGGAATTGGCGTCCCGGCATGATTGGGATTACCTCATCGGCTCTGTGCATTACTTGGGCGATTGGGATTTCGACAATCCGAAGTGGCTGGGCCGCTGGGCGGAGTGCGACGTGGACGCGGTCTGGACTCACTATTGGCAAACCTATCAACAGATGGTGGAAAGCGGCTTGTTCGACATTCTCGGCCACCCTGATTTGGTGAAAAAATTCTCCCATGTGCCGTCGGGTGATCTCGATCGATTTTACGAACCCGTCATCGATGCCATTGCCGCCTCGGGCAGTGTGATCGAACTCAACACCGCCGGTTGGCACAAACCCTGTGCCGAAGCCTATCCAGCACCGAGGTTCTTGGAACTCGCCTGCTCGGCGGGAATTGGCCTGGTCCTTTCGTCGGATGCGCATGCACCGGGCGAAGTCGCGCGGGATTTTTCGGCTGCCATCGCCGTGGCAAAGGCTGCTGGGTATCGGGAAACGGTCTTGTTTGAAAAGCGCGTGCGGCGCTTCGAACTGCTTCCGTAGCAGGGATTTTAAGGCATTTCATTTCGCCTTCCTGATTTCCTGAAGACTCGGAAATTACCTTTTTCAAGAAATTAGGGATTTTTTGGAAATCAGTTTGGAACGACTGCGATTGGAGTAGGGATGACGATCATCACTTCAATCCTCACCCCGCACACCGGCGATGAAAATCCGGGGGGACCGATTCGCCAAGAGGGCGGGATGGGATGGGTGAAGTTCGTTTCAGATGACTCACTGAAGACTCGTTCGACGGGGGAAACACGGAGGATATCCGGCAAAAGGAAGACCAGTGAGGCCGGGGGGCCTCGCCTGCAATTCCGCCGCAACCGCTGTGTCGTTGCCTCGATTTTTCAGGAAGTGGCGTTTGAGGAAGTAGTGTTCCGCAATAGCAGATCGGTGCCGGGGGGCACCGGTCGCTGAGCCTCCCTCCCTAGGGGGATTTCAAACCTACCACAATCAATGGCCGGGAGCGGTCGCGGATGAAAATCCGCATCGCTCCCGGCCATTTTGATTTTTAGTCGCTGTCGGCGATCAACGGTAGCCGCCGCTGATGAACAAGGTTTCGCCGCTGATCCACGAGGAATCTGAAGAAGCGAGGAACACCGCCGCCGTGGCGATGTCTTGCGGCACGCCGATGCGGCCGAGCGGTGTCGTGGCGATGGTGGCTTTCTGGAAATCGCTCCCGTCAATGCCTGCCGTGGCGGTGCCTTCGGTGGTGACCATGCCGGGATTGATCGAGTTGATGCGAATGCCGCGCGGTCCGAGCTCCTTGGCCAGCGAGCGGGTGACGGCATCAACTGCTGCCTTGGTGCCGCAATAGATAGCGCCGCCTGGCATGCCGAACGTGCTGGCGACCGAGCTGATGTTGATGATCGTTCCTCCTGCCGTCGGGAAATGACGGACGGCTGCTTGCGTGGTGAGCAGCAGACCGAGGACGTTGATGTCAAACTGTCGGTGGAAAAGCTCCGGCGTGGTTTCCTCCAACGAGGCGAACTGATAGACGCCAGCGTTGTTGACGAGGATGTCCACCTTGCCGAAGGCTTTCACGCTCTCTGCGACGAGGTGTTCGATCTCGGCGGGAACGGCGACGCTGGCTTTCACGGCGATGGCCTTGCCTCCGGCGGCCGTGATTTCAGAGACTGTCTTGTCCGCTCCGGCTTGATCGGAGGAATAATTGACGACGACGTCCGCGCCTTCTGCTGCGAGGTGGATGGCGATGGAGGCGCCGATGCCTTTGGATGCTCCGGTGACGATGGCGGTCTTGCCCGCGAGTTTGTTCGATGTGTTCATTCAGTTTTGTTGGTTAGTATATTCTATCAGAGATGGGTGATGACTTCTTCGTGAGAGAAGCGAACTTTGGGAAGCGAGGCATATTTGTCGTTGTTGGCTCGATAGCCGAGCGTTGCAACCATCGCGGTCGTCAGTCCGTGCTCCTGGAGATTGAGAATGCTGTCGTATTTTTCACGGACAATGCCCTCCATGGGGCAGGCATCGATGCCGAGTAGGGCGGCGCTGGTGAGGAGATTCCCCAAGGCGATGTAGGTCTGGTTGAAGGCCCATGCCTTGCGCTGGGCGTCGTCCATGCCGTTGACGATGGCGTTCAGAGCCATTTCACGCAGCGGGGCGAGCGTGTCCGGGCTGGTGCCGCGAACCTCGGCGCTGCGGCGGATGTGGTTGTCGAGATCGGTCTCGTTGAAATGGCTGCGGGTGGCGAAGACGACGAGGTGGGAGGCCTCGACGATCTGCGGTTGGCCCCAAGAGGCGGGCTGTAGCTTCGCTCTCAGCTCGGGATCTTCCACGACCAGAAATTTCCAGGGTTGGAGGCCGACGCTGGAAGGGGTTAGGATAAGTGCCTGCTCGAGAGTTGCCCAATCCTCGGAACTGATGCGGCGTTTGGGATCAAACAGTTTGGTGGCGTAGCGCCATTGGAGGGCGTCGATGAGTTGCTGGCGGGGGATGGCTTTCATGTTCTCTGGGTGCGGATGTGGTTGGTTCGTTTAAATGAAACTTTATAAGTTGCAGAATTGCTTAAAAAAGGTTCAGGAGGAGCGAATGTCGGTAAGGAGGTCGGCAAGGGTGATTTTCGAAAGGCTGCGCTCCATGCCTTGTTGGGTGAGTTCGAGCGCCTTTTCCAGCGCGGACTTGATGTTGCAACTGACGGCGCAAGGCTGGATCGACTCGTAGTGATGGATGGAGAAAGCCTTGGGGGCCTCGACCGCCTGATAGATTTCGAGCAGGGTGATGCGAGAGGGTTTTCTCGCCAGCGCGCAACAGCCGTTTTTGCCCTTGGCGGTTTCAATGAGGCCCGCTTTGGAAAGCTTCGCCAGCGTGCGGCGGATGAAGCTGGCGCTGGTGTTGACGCTTTGAGCCAGTTCTGCGGATGTCCTGGGAGTTTCCGTGCAGTAACCGAGACCCGCCATCAGGTGGACCGCGATCGAGAACTGGTTGTTGGCTGCCACTGATGTGACTTTTAAAGTATCATTATGGATTCGCAAGAGAAAATTTTCGCTCCAAACGAAGTTGGACAGGCAGCAAGCTTGCGGGGCGCAAGCAGAGGGCCTAGGGATGGACGCAACGCATCCCATGAGCACCCTCCCTAACATTACTTCCGAATTCACCCTGCAGGAGCTGGTTTCCGGCATTCACGATTCGTTAGGAAAGCGGGAGAGCGGGCCGACGCTGGAGCAAATCCGCGAGGCATGCGATGTGCTCTACTCATCGAGCCTGCTAAAAGAGGAGGGGCGGCCGGTGAGGGCACGGGTGATCATCGCACCGCCGGAAGCATTCACTGCGACGCAGGGGCCGCCGGATGGTGCTCATGCGATTCGCTTCCTGACGCCGCATCCACTGACGCCGAATGAGATTAAACGGCTGAGTCCAGCGGCGAGTTTTTTCCACTCGGTGGTGGCAATATGGCCGGACCGGAACCGTGGATTTCGAATCTGGGGAATCCTCAACACCGGTCCGCGATGGCTCAATGTGGTGGCGGGTGGACGCAAGCCGGTGGGCTTGGAAATGCCTTATCCGGTGATCCACGTGCGGGATCCAGGATGGGTGCTTTTCTATCAGGGTTATGACTTGTTAGCCGAATGGCGAGGCAGAGATTTTCACGGACCGCGGATGGATGTCTTTCATTCCCCGCTGCTCATCGAGCGGTTCGCGGGACATCGCCATCGATTGGTGGACGGCATGATCGAAGAATGTCTGCCAGCCACTTTGGACGCAGAAGCGTATGCGGAACTCGCTCATCTCATCTCGCTGCAATTTATCAAACGCATCGTCAATCTGGTCCGCACCAGCGGTCATGGAGGCAGTTTAGTTTTCCTGCCGGAATCGCGGGAAGGGCAGGAGGTGGCGGCGAGCTGGATTGATTGCAAGTACTCCGCCGCACCGGATGTGGCGGGTCTGCGATTCGGTGGACTGATGCAGGCGATGATACGCCGCGTGGGACAGTTGTGTGCCGAAGGATCCTGTGTGGACGACGCATGGACGATTTTCCGCAACAGCAATGACAGCGAATTGGATCGGTTGGAGGAGGCGTTCTTCGAACTCGCGCGATTGTTTTCCGACTTGATGCAGGTGGACGGCGCGCTGGTGCTCGACAAGCGCGTCTGCCTGGTGGGTTTCGGCGGTGAGATTCGGGTCGATCGCAACGTCCTGATGGTCGGGCTCGCGCATGACCTCGATGGCAAAAATGTCACGCCGTGGAATGTGCAAAACGACGGCACGCGGCATCGCTCCGTCTATCGCCTGTGCTCGGTGGAGCCCGAGGCGATCGGTTTTGTGATTTCGCAGGACAGCCACGTGCGGATGATCGCGAACGTGAACGGTGAGGTGGTTTTCTGGCCGCACTCGATGATTTGAGCTGCCTTTTTTCCGGCTTCCCGGATGAATGCCTATCCCTAGGATGCGCCCCATGCCGACGGTGATCCTGAAAGTGCCTGCACATTTTAACTTAGAACCTGAGCTGCGGGAGCAATTGGGCGGACGGCCAGGATACCAACGCTGCATCGAGGGACATGACGAGTTGCTGCTCATCGTGCACGAGGTGCCGCAGGGCGTGGTGCCCGGCGAGGCATTGGTCTTTTGGCGGCGGCATGACGGGCGCTGGTGCCAGCCGAGTGGGGCGGGCATTGATGAACTCGATGCTTTGTTAGGCCGTTACGAGGATGTGATTCGCGGGCATTTCGAGGTGGTCAATCGGGCGGATGACGCGGAGGAAATTTTCACAACTCAGCGACACGCGATGCCCTTGCTGAGGGCCATCCGAGATCTCATCAAAGCCTTGGAACAGGTGCTTTCATTCGATCCGAACGACCGCAGCGTGCGGGGATTGCGTGACCGGGCGCGGGAAATCGAGCTAGCAGCCGACCTGTTGCAGGCGGATGCGCGGGTGACGTTGGAGTTTCTGCGGACAAGGCAGGGAGACGAGCTGTTGCGGACGACGGGACGCTTGGGGCGCATTGTGGATCGTCTGACATTGCTGGTGCTGGTGTTCCTGCCGCTCGCCGCGTTAGGGGCATTTCTCGCGATGAGCGGCAACGTGCCTGTTGTGGTGAAGTTGCTGTTGTGGGGAGTGTTCGGCGCTGGCCTGCTAGCGACGGTTTCGCTGCTGGTGCCGCAGGTGGCAAAAGCGGGTGGGGCGTGGCTGCGCAAAACGAAGACCGGGCAAAACGACTAAGCGAAGTTAGCCGCTGGCCCGGTCTGTGAATTGTCTCGGATCAGAATCTAACGAATCATCCGACGATGGATGGAACCGCCACGCCGGGATCGCTTTCCGCGTTGTAGTCCACGCCGTCGAGGCCAAAACCGAAGAGACGGAGGAAGCTCGATTGGTAGCCGTCGAAGTCGCCAAACTCGGATAGATTTTCCGTGTTCACCTGGGCCCACCGCTCACTGACGAGGGCTTGCACCGCAGGAGCCATTTCCCAATCGTCCACGCGGATGCGGCCAGCTTCGTCGGGTTGTGGATTGCCGTTGTAGAGGCGATCGCGCAGCAGACGGTCCATCTGCTCGATGGTGTCCTCGTGCGTGCCGTCGGCCTTCATGACTTTGTAGAGCAGGGAAATGTAGAGCGGCACGACCGGGATGGCGGAGCTGGCTTGGGTGACGAGCGCCTTGTTCACGGAAACCCATGCCTTGCCGTTGAGCGGGGCGAGCTTTTCATCGAGCGCGCGCTGGACGCGTTCGAGGTCTTCCTTGGCCTTGCCGATGGTGCCATTCTTGTAAATTGGCCAGGTGACTTCAGGACCGATGTAGGAGTAGGCGACGGTTTTCACACCTTCTGCTAGAACGCCCGCTTCGAGCAACGCATCCGTCCACAGTTCCCAATCCTCGCCGCCCATCACCGCGATGGTTTGTGCGATGTCATCGCCCTCGGCTGGTTCGATGGTGATCTCGTTGACGACGCCGCTGGTGGTGTTGAGGTTTTTCGCAGTGTAGCTCTCGCCGACAGGTTTGAGGACCGATTTGTAAACTTCGCCGGACTTGGGATCGGTGCGGCGAGGCGAGGCGAGGCTGTAAACGACCAGATCCACTTGACCGAGATCCGCTTTGATGGCGGCGATGACCTCCTGTTTCACCGCATCGGAAAAGGCGTCACCATTGAACGAACGGGCGTAGAGACCGGCGGCAGCAGCTTCCTTTTCGAAAGCCACGGTGTTGTACCAACCGGCGGTGCCGCACTTGCTCTCTTCACCGGGTTTTTCGAAAAACACACCGATCGTCGCAGCATCTGAACCGAAGGCGGCGGCGATGCGGGACGACAGCCCGTAGCCCGTGGATGAGCCGATCACGAGCACCTTCTTCGGGCCATTCGCGATGGGTCCGCGGCCTTTCACCACAGCGATCTGCTCGGCGACGTGCTTGGCGCAACCGTCCGGGTGCGCGGTGGTGCAGATGAATCCACGGATCTTCGGTGCAATGATCATATGGCGGCGGAGGGTATCGGCAGCAGTCCGGGAGGCAACTGTTTTTGCCGGGGCGAAAAATGGAATTCGCGGGCGACATCACGCGGGTCTTGCGGGGCAGGTGGGGGGACGCTATCCCCGGGGCATGCCATTGCTGCTCGGAGTCAATATCGACCACATCGCCACGCTGCGTCAGGCGCGCTACGCGAAAACCCCAGATTTCCCCAATGCCGAACCCTGTCCTGTCGTCGCTGGGCACGATGCCCTCGCCGGTGGTGCGGACTCGCTGACCATCCACGTCCGCGCCGACCGCCGCCACATGCAGGACGCCGACGCTTTTCGCATCCGCGAGGAAATCAAGCTGCCGCTGAATCTCGAAATGGGCGTGACCGAGGAGATGGTCGGCATCGCGCTGAAGCTGAAGCCGGAGTTCGTCTGCCTGGTGCCGGAGAGCCGTCAGGAAATCACCACGGAAGGCGGCTTGGACGTGCGCGCGGGGTTTGACAAAACACGCATGGTCATCGCCCGCTTGCAAGACGCCGGGATACGCGTCAGCGTTTTCATCGATCCGGATTTGAAACAAGTGGACGCGGCGGGTGAGGCTTGCGCGGACATGATTGAGCTGCACACCGGGGCCTTTGCAAATGCGATCGGTGATGAAGTGGACGCTGAATTGGCGCGCCTAACTGAAGCTGCCAAGGCGGCTCACGGCGGGTTGCAAGTGAATGCCGGCCACGGCATCAATTACACGAACATCGCGCAAATTCTCACCATCCCGCACCTTGCCGAACTCAACATCGGCCACAGCATCATTGCCCGCTCCACTCGCGTCGGGCTGACCGCCGCAGTGCGCGAGATGAAGGAACTCATGGCGGGATACAATCGTTAGGCCATGCGCATCTTCGGCATTGGCATCGACGTGGTGGAGGTGGATCGCATTGCGTCCGCCATCGCGCGTCATGGGGAGCCATTCTTGGCAAAATTGTTCACCGCTGCGGAGCGTGCCTACTGTGACGGGCAGAAGAAGCCCGCCTTGCACTACGCGGCCCGTTTTGCCGCGAAAGAAGCAGTATCCAAAGCGTTAGGCACCGGGATTGGCGGACAGGCCGGGTGGCTGGACCTTGAAATCATGCGTGATGTTTCCGGTGCTCCGAAGCTGGTGCTCAACGGTGCTGCCGCCGAATTCGCTCGTGAGCATGGAATTTTTGAAATCCAAATTAGCCTGACTCACGCCAGGGAATACGCAGCCGCAAATGCGATTGCCGTGGCTGGAAAGTTGATCGTTGATGGTTGATCGCCAGAATGCGCCTTTTCTTTCTCTCCTAGTCTTCCACCTAACCCTCAACTTCTTCCCATGAACCGCCCGCGCCGCAACCGCCGCACTCCGGCCATCCGCTCAATGGTCCGCGAAACCCTTCTAACACCGGCCGACTTTATCTTGCCGTTGTTCTTCCACGAAGAGTCGGAAGATACACCCATCGCGTCCATGCCGGGCGTCACCCGATGGTCGCTGGAAAGCTTGGTGAAGGAGGCGGGGGAAGCCCATGCACTGGGCATCCCGGCCGTGGTGCTTTTCCCGAAGATCGAGGAGTCGCTGAAAACGCCGGAGGCGGAGGAATGCGCGAATGACGACGGCTTGGTGCCGCGAGCGATCCGCGCGCTCAAGGCGGCTCATCCGACGCTCTGCGTCATCACGGATGTGGCGTTGGATCCCTACAATTCGGATGGCCATGACGGCATCGTGCGGCGGGATACCAAGGGCGAACTGGAAATCCTCAATGACGAAACCGTTGAGGTTCTATGCCGCCAAGCACGGTGTCATGCCCGTGCCGGAGCAGACATCGTTGCACCATCAGATATGATGGATGGGCGCGTGGCGGCCATCCGCGAGGCGCTCGATGAGGAGGGCTTCACCCGCATATCCATTTTAAGTTACACTGCGAAGTATGCTTCTGCTTTCTACGGCCCCTTCCGTGGCGCGCTAGATTCCGCACCGAAGGACGGCGATAAAAAAACCTATCAGATGGATCCTGGCAATTTCCGCGAAGCGTTGCGCGAGACCTTGCTGGACGAAGCGGAGGGCGCGGACATGCTGATGGTGAAACCGGCCGGGCCCTATCTCGACATCATCGCAAAGGTCCGTGAAACGAGCGTGCTACCCATCGCCGCCTATCAGGTCAGCGGCGAATATCTTATGCTCAAGTCCGCTGCTGCAAGTGGCTGGTTAGACGAGAAAGCAATCGCGCTGGAATCTCTGGTCGCGATCAAGCGTGCCGGGGCTGACATGATTCTGACCTATTTCGCCAAACAAGCCTGCGGCTGGCTGAAAGAGTCCTGATGAAGCTCGTCCTAACGGTTTCTGCGTTGCTTTCACTGGCTTGGACTGGCCTCGCCGCCGCGCCGCCCGATGGGGTGGACAGGGAGACACTGACCGGCAAGGTGCTGGCGGGTTATCAAGGATGGTTCGCGTGTCCTGGCGATGGCTCGGACGTGGGTGGTTGGCACCATTGGTTACGGCTCCCGGACAAACTAAGCGTAGAAATGTGGCCTGACGTGAGCGAGTTCGATCAGGACGAGTTATTCGATTCCGGATTACAAATGCGGGATGGCTCCCCGGCGCGCTTGTTTTCATCGGTGACTAACAAGACGGTGGCGCGGCATTTCCAGTGGATGAAGGTGGCCGGCATTGATGGCATTTTGCTGCAGCGCTTCATCGGCGAAGTCCAAGATCCGAGGTTTTTTAAATTTCGCAACAAGGTGACTTCCGAGGTGATGCAATCTGCCGAAGTCAGCGGGCGGGTCATTGCCTTGGAATATGACATGGCTGCCTCACAGGCGGATCAGGTGATGGTGGATTGGAAGTTCTTGGTGGATGAGATGAAACTAACGAAAAGCCCGCGCTACCTGCGCCACCGAGGAAAGCCGGTGCTCGCGCTGTGGGGGCTGGGATTCACGCATCGCGAGGGATCGGCGGAGCAGGCGCAGGCGCTTGTCGATTGGTTCCAGAAAGACGCGCCGGAACGTTATCGCGCAACTGTCATCGGTGGCGTGCCGACAGGCTGGCGGACGGGAAGTGGTGATTCGCAGCCGGGCGAGGCATGGGCAAAGGTCTATCGAACGATGGAGGTGATCAGCCCGTGGTCCGTTGGGCGCTTCGCTGATGATGCTGGAGCGGATCGATTTCGAAAGGATTTCTTGGAACCCGATTTGGCAGAAACGAAGCAGTTAGGCATCGATTACCTGCCTGTCGTTTGGCCAGGGTTTTCGTGGAAAAATCTGCATGACGGACCGGAGAATCAGATCCCACGGCGGTGTGGAAAATTCTATTGGCGGCAGGTTTTCAATGCAGCGTCCTCCGGTGCAGGAATGCTCAAGGTGGCGATGTTCGACGAGGTGGACGAGGCGACGGCGATCTTTAAAACGGCAGCAAACTCTGCGTCGGCTCCGTCCGATGTATGGACGCTCACGCTTGATGCGGATGGACAGGCTTTGCCGAGCGATTGGTATCTTCGGCTCGCCGGGGAATCGGCGCGGCTGCTGCGGAAGGAGATTCCTCTATCCGAAAAAATGCCCATCCAACCGTGAGCCGGTTCAGAGGCCGTAGATTCTCACGGCGTTGTCATGCAAGATCGCGTGGGATTCGCTGGCTGATAGGTCGTGGGTGAATCCGCGAACCATGTCCGCCCAGATCTGATAGGAATTGATACGCAAGAGACAGACCGGCCAATCGGTGCCAAACAGGACGCGATCACTACTGAACAGTGCGAGAGTTTCCTCGAAATAAGCGCGCTGCGTCGCTACATCGATCTCTGCATCGGCCACCTCGGTGACCATCCCGGAGATTTTTACGCCGAGGATGTGGTCGCGCTTGGCAAGTTCCGCCATGCCAGCCTTCCAGTCAGGATCGATCTTGCCCTTGCGGATGATCGGCTTGGCGATGTGATCGATGACGATGCCCATATCCGGCTGACGATCGACGAGCTGAAGCGCGACGGGAAGCTGGCGTTGGAAAAGCAATAGATCGTAGCGCAGATCAAGGTCAGGCAGCAGCGAGAGTCCGCGGTGGAAATCGTCGTGCAAAAAATAGCAGTCCGGTTCGTCTTGGAGGACGTGCCGGACGGCTTTGAATTTAGGATGGGCGGCGAGGCGACTGAGCGGTTCGCTGACGTTTTCATCAACGAGCGGTACCCAGCCGACGACACCCACGATGAGATCGGATTGCTCTGCTAGAGAAAGCAACCAATCGGATTCCTCCAGCGATTGACGTGCTTGCACCACCACCGTGGCGTCCACTCCGGCAGCCGAGGTCGCAGCTTCCAGCTCGGTGAGGAGCTGATTTTGCGCCAACGGCGTGCCGGGAGGAATCCATGGATATTCCTCCGCAGAGTAATTCCAAAGGTGGTGGTGGGAATCGATCACTGGAACAGCGGCTTCATGTGACGTTCCAACAGATTGTCAGTGACGTTTTTCGCGACGACTTCTTTGTTGTCATGCAGCGCCTGGATATAGGTGTCGCCGAGTTGCGCGGCGATCTTGAATCCGACATGCAGCAGCTGGCGGAGGTCCGCGTTGTAGCCAGGGTTGGTCGGGATGTGGCGGAGTGCGTCGGTGAACTGGGTGCTGGTCCAGTTATTGACTTCCTCGGCAGAGGGAAGGTTAGAATCGTTGATGTCGATAACCGTGGCGTAAGGTTCGCAGAGTGCTTCCTTTTTCTCCAGCGCCTTGGCGTAGATGAATTTCGCGAGTTTGAGTCCATCGCCATCCGCTTCGGCAAGGCCGACGATTTCTTCCAGCCAGTTGGTGCCAGCCGTCTTGATGTGGAGGCCCGCGCCGGTGCGCTGAATCGCCTTTTTGATGACCGGATAGATCGAAAATTTATCGGAGCCCGAGTGCACGGAAAGCTTCAATCTTGCGGGCAGGCCATAGCTCTTGATCGCATGGGCGATCACGGCGAGGTCATCGTTGAATTCCTTTTCAAACTGCGCGACATCGCCCACGTAATCGACGCCTTTGTTGAAGCGTCCGGTGAACTTCGGCGCGATCGTCTGGATAGGGACTCCTTGGTCGGCGATCGCTGCTAGAATAATCAACAATTCCGGCGGCGTTTGTGGACGGTCGGTTTCGTCCATCGAAATTTCGGTGACGAAGTTGTCGACTCCGCCCTTGGCCGCGACAATATGCTGATAGATCGCGGCGGCCTTTTGGGTGGCTTTGAGAAACTGGTTGGCCGTTTTTTCGACGTCCGCTTGGGTGATCTCGAAAGGCTTTTCGATGCCATCGATAGCGACGGTGCCGACCAGTTCGGGGTGCTTGGCGATGAAGGCGGCGACATCGGCAGGATCGGCGGCTTCACCGATGTCGTCAGCGACATCGAGCGTGAAGAAATCGCAGGGCGCGACAAAGCGGTCCACCGTGGAAAGATTGATATGATCGGCGTCTAATAAATATTCGCCCGTCCAGCCGAGATCTGCCACCGCCTTGTCGGCGGCTTCACGCGTTTGGATGGGCTCGGATCCGATGATGTTGTGTTCACGGTTGGACTTGTTCCACACGGGGACGATGTCGATACCGAGCTTCTTGGCTTCGATGAAAGCGGTGAGTTGAGCATGGGCTCCGTTAGCGAATCGATCGCCGACGCCGAAGGTGTATTTAGGACAGGTTTTCATGATGTTGGAGAATTGGATTGTTTGAACCGCAGATGGACAGGATGCATGCGGATGAAGGAAATGATGAAGCGCATCAAACGGGTTGGTTGACTTCGATGATGGCTTTGATTGCGCCGAGTGTCGGATCGGTGAATTTTTTAAACCCGCTGGGAACTTCGTCGAAGTCCATGCGGTGGGTGATCCAAGGGGTGGTGTTGATTTTTCCCTCACGGATCAGCTGAATGATTTTTGTAAAGTCTTCCGGCATCGCATTGCGCGATGCTAACAGCGTCAGTTCGCGCCGGTGGAAGATCGGAGCATGGGGGAAAGTGAGTTCGGAAGTCGTGATGCCAACGTAAACGACTCGACCGGTGAAAGCGGCGTAGGCGAAACAGGCGGACATCGAAATCGGATTTCCCGTGGCATCAATAATAACATCGGCGAGCTGGCCATCGGTGATGTCTTCCAATTCAGCGAGATGGGAACTGTCCGGTTTGAATTGGATGGCATGCTGGATGCCGAGGTTTTTCTGACAGAAATCGAGACGACCTGGCACCATGTCCATGACGATGGTTTTTACTTCCATCAGTTTCAGAAATTCCAAGCAAGCGAGTCCGATGGGGCCCGCGCCGATGACCAGCACCGTTTCGCCGGGCTGAGGATTTCCGCGCTGCACCGCGTGGTAGCCGATGGCCAGCGTCTCGACGAGGGCGAGTTGGTCGTAGGAAAGGTCGTTCCCCGGGTGCAGTTTCCTAGCAGGAACCGCGAAGACACCCTTGCGGAGGCCGCCGTTGTTATGCACGCCGATGACTTGCACGCCAGGGCAGCAATTTGGCGAACCTTTCAGTGAAGTCGGTGTGGTGGCGTCGTTGACGTAGGGTTCTAGGGAGCACTTGTCGCCCGGCTTCACGTTTGAAACATCCTCAGCAACGGCAACGACTTCGAGTCCCAGCTCATGACCGGGCGTGCGCGGATAGGCGAAGAAGGGGAACTTGCCGAGGTAGCAAGCGATGTCGGTGCCGCAGATCCCCATGCGGTGGGTGCGGACGAGCGCTTCGCCCGGGCCGGGAACGGTGGGTTCCGGAAGATCGACGAGCCTGATTTCCTCTGGCGCAGTGAATTGAATGGCTTGCATCAGTTGTTTTCTGATAGGCCCTCAATGTGACCGAGGTTTTTGACAGAAGCGAAAAGAGCAAGCACCTCTGCTAACAATTCTCGATCAATCGGCTGTTCCAGCCACTCCGCCCATTTGCGGATGTTCGCCGGATTTGCGGATCCTGCGATGGTGGTGGCGAGTCCGGGATGTTCGCAGGAAAACTGGAGCGCGAGTTGCGCGATGTCCACGCCACGGCTATCGCACAGTTTTGCCGCAGCACGGGCGGCGGCTTTGACGTCGTCCGGTTCCTTGAGCCATTCTGGCAGTTCGGAATTCGTTAGAAGGCGTGCGGAGAAGGGCCCGGCGTTCATCGCTCCGATGCCTTTTGCTTCGAGCCGAGGCAGCAGATCATCGGCGAAAGACGTGTTTTGCAGCGTGTAGCGGTTGTAGGAAAGCACACAGTCGATGTCGTTTTCCACATGATCGAGTACGGTGTGGAAAGTTTTCAGCGGATAGCACGAAAATCCGACAGCGCGGACTTTTCCCTCCTTCTTCAGCTTGAGCACTGCGGGTAAAGTTTCCTCCCAGATCTGCGCGAGCGGCACGAATTCCACATCGTGCAACAGGAGCACGTCGAGGTGATCGGTGCCAAGCCGTTGTAGAGAAACATGCACGGATTCTGCGACGCGTTTGGCGGAGAAATCAAAATGGACGTCCGAGTAGCGGCCCAGCTTTGTTCCTAGCAGATAGCTTTCGCGAGGAATGTTTTTCAATCCGATGCCTAGCAAAATCTCTGACATGCCGCGACCGTAGAAGGGCGAGGTGTCGATGAAGTTCATCCCGAGATCGAGGGCGGTTTTCGTGGAAAGCATCGCCTCATCCAACGTGATGGCGCGGAATTCCGCGCCGAGCGAGGATGCGCCAAAGGAGAGGATGGGCAGGTCGATGCCGGTCTTGCCGAGTGGTCGGGTTTTCATGATTCAAGCAGCGCGCGGATGGAGGAAATCGTCTGACGGGCAGCGGTTTCCGGATCGGGTAGGGGAAGGATTTCTGCTGAGAGATAGCCGGAGTAGCCGATCTTCCGTAGCGCCGCGATCACGGCTGCCGAGTTGGTGTGACCGAAGCCCATCGCTTGGCGGTTTGAGTCGGCGAAATGCACGTGACCGACACGACTGCCCGCTTCTAGCAGCGCGGTCGGCACGTCGCGTTCTTCGATGTTCATGTGAAACAGGTCGGCCAGCAGCATCACGTTTTTTAGATCATTCACTTCCAGAAATGCCGCGGCTTCGGCCAATCGGTTGAAAAAATTCGTCTCATAACGGTTTAGCGGTTCGTAAATGAATGGCACCGCGAATGTCGCCGCAGCCTGTCCGCAGACTCGGAGGCTGGAAGTAAGATAGTCTAACGATTCATTGCCTGTCCTCCTTCCCTGCATCGATCCAAGAATCGCCGGAGCGCCCAGCTGGCCGCCGAAGTTCACCATCGACAGCACGAACTCCAGTGCCGCCTCGCGCTTCTCGGCCGATGCATCGGTCAGCGACAGGCCTTGTTTCAACCATCCCGCACCGGTGCCGACGGCGGCGATGGACAGGCTGTGTTTCTTCGCCAGCGATTTCACCTCATCCACCGAGATGAAATCCGGCCCGGGTAAAAACAACTCCACGGCATCGAAACCGATGGCGGCGGCGGTCTCGAACGCCTCGGGCAACGGCGTGCGGAGAACGAAGGGACCTGCTGCGGCTTCAGGGACTTGGCAAAGGGTGATCGCGGATTTCATGGATGCCTCATGCGGCGAGTGGGTTTCGAAGGGGCAACTTTCTACAAAGCTTCGATGCGGGTGAACATGGAAAAATCCTAGCTCATTCCTGGGTGGTGACATAAACTGCTATCACGTTTATGAATATCCCGAAAGGAACTCTCAGCCCGCCGCCGGGCCGCCCAAGTTGGGGCGGGGGGGAGGAACTGCCGTTGCTTTACCTTGGCTGGGGGCAACGCGATTTTGCCAGCGACCCGCTTGCGCTCCATTACGATCTCGGCACCAACCACTACCTAATTCTGCGAGGTGAAGTGGTCGTCACCACAGAGAAATTGCAGCAAACGGTGCGTGGTCCGGTGGCCCTTTTGTTTGATCCCGACTGCGCCTTCGGCATTTCGCAACCGACCCGTTCCAGCGTCGAAATCCTCGTTTGGATCTGGCAAGGAAAGCCATCCGTGACGGAGCTAAAACCGGAGTCGGGTGGCTTTCTCTCACTACCCTTGCGAGCCGCGTCCGTTTCCACGCTGACAGACTTGCACACGCGCTGCCGCAATGAAGTTGCCCTCGCCGATGGGCATCTGCCCCGCACCTTGGCCGCCTTGCGGGAGTTGTTGGAAGTGGAAATTCTACGTTCTAACCAATCGGCACCCGCCGAAGACGAGATGCGCTGGAAACTCGCCCATGCATGGATGTCTGGAAACCTATCCATCCACGCCCCGGTCCCCGCGCTGTGCGATTATCTCCGCATGTCGCCCAGCACGCTGCATCGATTCTTCCGCGCTCAGACGGGTCTCTCACCCGGTGCCTATTTCCGACGTATCAAGACGGAAGAGGCTCGCCGCCTCATCCGCGAGGAAGGCTGGCAGGTGAAGGCGGTCGCCTATCATCTGGGCTACCGCCATCCTAACGATCTCAGCCGCGCGCTCTCCCAAGGAGTAGCGGACTCCGATCCGCCCACATTTATGGATCGAGAATGACAGGAGGGAATCGCTTTCCACCGCAAGCCCATGGCTCATGGCGAATCGGAGTTCGCCGTTCCTTGGATGTTACGCCAGCCTATCCCGGAAATCTGGATAGCCAAACTCGCGGATGATTTCTAACGATCCATCTTCATGTTGCAAGGCGATGGCCGGGTGTTTCACTCCGTTGAAAATGGTTGTTTTCACCATGGTGTAGTGGGCCATGTCATCAAACACCAGCGTGTCACCGACTTTGAGTTCGCGCGGGAATGAAAAGTCTCCCACCACATCACCCGCCAAACAGGTCGGGCCGCCGAGACGATAGACATGCTCACCGGATTCGCCGGCCGCATGATAGTTTTCTCCTGGAAAGGTGACCGCAGGTTTTCCATCGGACGGTGCATCATCCACGAGGAAAACATCGGGGCGGTAGGGCATTTCCATCACGTCCGGCATGTGCGCGGTGGCGGAAATGGATAGAATCGCGAGGTGATGACCGGCGGATTCGAAGACATCCATCACGGTGGCACGCAGCACGCCGGTGTGGATCGCGATCGCCTCGCCGGGTTCCAACCAGACATCGACGTTGTACTTTGCCTGCGTCTCTCTAACCAATCGAATGAGCCGCTC
This sequence comes from Verrucomicrobiota bacterium, assembly GCA_040387215.1. Classification (GTDB taxonomy): domain Bacteria; phylum Verrucomicrobiota; class Verrucomicrobiia; order Verrucomicrobiales; family Akkermansiaceae; genus Luteolibacter. The sequence goes on from JAZKEG010000021.1 coordinate 74,289, forward strand.
ACGGTCATAGAATGGCTTGGTGATCCAGTGACCGCCGCCCATGTTGAGATAGGTGAATTGCTCCGACCGTAGCAAGTGACCGAATTTCTCCTCCACCGCCGCCAACGTTGTTTCGAGATCGCTAGAATTTTGTTCGCACAGCGTGTGAAAGTGCAGGCCGGAGAGGCCGGTGAGGTCCGCGCCTTGAAGTTGATCTGCGGTGATGCCGAGGCGTGAACCTGGAACGCAAGGATCATAGATGGGCGTTTCTCCGGTCGAGTGTTCAGGATTCACGCGCAGTCCGCAGAGGAGTTGGCCGCTTTTGAAGCGCGGATGGGCCATCACCATTTCGCGGAAGCGGAACCATTGCGAGAGCGAGTTGAAATCAAGGTGATCGGTGAACTCGCAAAGTTCCGCGACATCGTTCTCATCATAAGCGGGCGAGTAGGTGACGATGTGCTTCTTGAAATAATCGCGTGCGAGCAACCCTTCCCACAAGCCGGAGGCGCAGCAGCCGTCGAGATCGTCGCGCAGATAGGGAAATGCTTTCCAACAGGAAAAGCCCTTGAGGGCGAGTACGAGGTGGCAGCCCGCAGCCTCTTTGACTTGGCGGAGAATGGCGGTGTTTCTCTTTAGCGCGGCGATGGAAATGACAAACATGGTGCGGCGACAGAGTGCCGACGTTCGCCCGTCCGATACCAGAAGGATTTTGAGTCTAAATGGACATCAGGGGCTGGCCAGAACCTGGAGAAACAATTGGTCTTGTCCTGCCAGTTCTGCCTGCGGAAGTTCCAGAGTGACCGCCTCGTAGCCGGGGCTGGCGGCAAGCGGCGTCGCGGAAACCGCGATGGGAGTGATTTCATCCCATGATGTTAGGTCATCGCTGATCCGGCAACCATACTCAACGCCGGAAACTTCATGCTCAATCAGCCGGCGAAACGCGAAGCGGAAAACTCCGGAAGATGGCTGGACCAAGATCAGTGAAGTGGCGGCAACTTCGTCGTCCGCGCGGGATGGATCTGTGCCGAAGGCCCACTCGCCGAAGTTGTCGAGCCGATCGCCATCAGGATTGGCCGTGAGAGCACTCGCCGGGCCGTCGAGACCTGCGCGCAGGGCATGTTCGGTGGCGAGGGCGGTGGAAAGCGGCAATTTGCGCACCGCGAAATTGTCGAGGCGGACGTAGTTGGATGCCCGTGCGCTCAGCGCGATGAAATTTGCATCCGTCTCATCCCAAGAGAAGGAAAGCGTCCTGCCCGGTCCGACGGGATCGAGGTCCAATGCCTTGCCGTCGAAAAACACGGCCACGCTGACTGGGGTTGCCGCAGCGAAATCAGCGCAGGCGAAGGAGGCTGTTAGGCTGCCTTTGGTTTTTCCGACGGGGACGGTAGCTGCTAACAGCCCGTCGATCCACAGCTTCACGTTGCCATTGAGATCAAGCTCCACGAAGCAGTCTGCGGTGCCGGGATTGCCTGCATTTCCCCGAATCGGCGGTGGGCTGTTGAGCAGGAAATCATTTCCTCCGGCGGCCTGGGTAGCGTTCAGCCCTACGCCGAATCCGGCATAGCGATTCTCCGTTTCGGTGGCGACGGTGTTGATGTCGAGAATACGCATCGAGACGGAAAATCCCCCGGCGGCGACGACATCAGGACCGATGAAATTGTGGTTCAAGCCATTCTCACTCATGCCGACACCGGTGGCCATTTGGAGCACGCTTTCCGTGATTTGGATGGAGTCTGGTAGACCGCTGCCTTCCCATCCTTCGAACCAGCTCACGCCACTGCCCAGCGGTGGCACGCGACTGCCGGACATGCCGGAGTTGGTGGCGTCCACGTTGTTTGAGCTGTTGCGATTGAAGGTGTCCAAGAAGAGATCGGCCGCGCTGGGCGATGGTGTTAGGTTGTCCGGTGGAGCGACGATGAGACGATCTGCGGGTAGCCCCACGCGTACGCTCCAAGCATTCCATTCGTCCACCAGTTCCACCACCTTGCTGGGATTCGCAGCTGCAAGGTCGGTGGTTTCACCGGGATCCGCATCCATGTCATACAGCAGCTTTTGATGGGCGGTAAACTCGTTGTCGTGGGCGGTGAAAGCCTCGGTGACGAGTTTCCATTTGCCCTTGCGGACCATGCGGTTCGATTCGTGTTCCACATAAAGCGCGCGATCTGGCACCGTGCCTTCAGTCAGGGAAATCAGGCTGATTCCCTCCATGGGCAGCACGGGATGGTTGTTGAAATTCGTCGGGTAGGTTGCGCCGGTTGCATCCACGATGGACCCCATCACATCGACAAGATGCGTCGGTGTTTCCACCCAAGTGCCGCGAGCGGAAAACCCGGCAGGCCAGTGCATGATGGCAGGTGCGCGGATGCCGCCTTCGTGCGTGAAGTGCTTGAAAAGCTTCAACGGCGTGTTGCTGACATGCGCCCAACCACCGCCGTAGTGTATGGCATCATTTTGCCCTGCTTGGCCCATATTCGCGAGGGCCGGACCGGTCAGCGCGTTGATGGCTCCGAAGGTCCCGCCCTCATGGTTGCCCCCATTGTCGGAAACGAAGAGGATCATCGTGTTGTCGAGTCGGCCTATCTGTTGGAGACGGGTCACGATTTTGCCCACGTTGTCGTCGATGCCCTGGATCATCGCCACATAGAGCGCCATGCGACGTGTTAGGTCTGCCTGCCTCTCTGCGGTGAGTGTGTTCCATGCGGGGATGGGGACGATGGGTTCCGCCTGATGCGGGCCGGTGCCGCCGAGTCCGGGGTAGGGGTAGCGGCTGTCGATCACACCTTGCGCGAGTTGACGATTGTAGCGCTGCTGGCGAATCACATCCCAGCCTTGGGCGTAAGTCGTCATGAAGGTGTCCGCCACTGCCGAAGGAGCTTGGAGCGGGAAATGGGGGGCTCCAAAACCGAGAAACATGGCGAAAGGTTTGCCATCGCCCTTCGACTGGTTGTGGTTGATGTAGTCGATGGCATAATCCCCAATCGCGTCCGTCTGATGAAATTCGCTGCCGTAAGTTCTTGGTGGAATTTCAGCGCCTTGGGAAATGAGAGTGTAGGCGCTCTGGTTCCAAACATCCGCACTGTGCGCTTGGCCATTGGCGAAGCGCCAGACGTGTTGGAAACCCCGGTTTTCCGGCAGCAGCGGGCCATTTCCAAGATGCCATTTCCCGGCGAGATAAGTGCGGTAGCCATCGGATCCCAACAGTTCGGCGAAGGTCACGTTGTTGTCGTTTCTAAGATCGGGCAGCGCGGCACCGGGATTGACGGAAGCCTGTTGTGGGTAGAGTCCTGTCATCAGCGAGCAACGCGTGGGACTGCAACGCGCGCTGTTGTAAAACTGGCGGAATCGAACGCCGTTCGCGGCGAGTGCGTCGATGTTAGGCGTTTGAATTTCGCTGCCGTAGCAGCCGAGATCGCCCCAGCCCATGTCATCCACCAACATTACGATCACGTTCGGACGTGGCGAAGGCGGCGCGGCTTGCACGACAGTGACGCTGTCGCTGGCGATCACCTGAGATGAGCTGTCGGAAATCGCGAGGGTGAAGGTGGTGCTGCCGAGCGTGCCATCCACGATGGCCTGCACACTGCCCGGACCGTTACCAGCGGAGCCCGTATTTCCATCGTTAGGAAAGGTCACGGCCTTGTCCGCGGTGATCTGATAGGTCGCACCTGCGGGAAGCCCAGCGACCGTCCAATTCAGCGTGATGGGTTCCTCGCTGTCATCCGCTTGCACGATGGCGGGGGTAGCTGCCAGATCCACGACGGGATTTCCCGCAAGCGTGGCGATGCTGAAATTGTCCACGTTCACCGAGGTGCCATCGCGTCCGTCGATGCCGATGTAGTTTTCATTCGTGCCGCTCCAGATGAAGGTGCCGCTGCCTCGGGTGGCACCGTTGAGAAAAATTTCATAGTGCACCGTGGCTCCCGCGTTGAAACTCGTGAGCGTGAAGTTCGCTGAAATCGTGCCAGTTTTGGCGGGCAGTCCGGTCACGCCAGAGACGGCTCCTGTTTTTCCACCCCATGCGAGTGTGTTGTCGCCGCGCAGGGTGATCCAGAAATCACTCGCGGTCTGTGTGGGCACGGCTGTTCCGATGGTCGTGCCGAAACCGCCAGTCATTCGATTGGTCCCGCTGAAGGCGTCGCCCGTGCTGGCCGCCTCCGCCTGCGACATGCCGATGGCAATGCCGCAGCCTTGACCGTTGGTGAGATCATTGTAGGCGGTGACGTCGAGTGAGATCGAAAAGCCGCCTTGTTCAAGAATGGCGGCATTGGTGAAATTGTGGTTCACAAAGGCATTCGCCGTGCCCGTGCCGTATTTGACCTGCCAGGCATTGCCGAGAACCTGTGTCCCACCACCGTTCGTTGGATCGGCATCCGGCGTGCCGTAGTTGGGCGGTCGGCTGTTGGGATCAAGCCATGCGTGGGTGTAAACCCCATCGGCCAGCAATGCGGAACCCGTCGCATCCGTGATGCCCGTGAGCACCGCGTCGATGTTGCGGTTGTTTGGGCGATCAAACGTATCTCGGAAAAGGAGATCTTGGGCAGGACTCGTTAGATTTGCTGCCAAGAGGAGGGCGAGCGTGAGGCGCATTGAGCAAAAAGATGTTTGGATTTGTGGAGACGAAAGCACTCGACGGCCCGCTTGGACCGCCGAGCGAGAATGGCAAAATTTAACGACGACGACGCAACAAGCCGAAGGCGCCTAGCAAACCAAGCATAGCGCTGCTAGGTTCAGGAACCGACGAGACGGCATTGAACACCTGCCCAAGGTGAAGCGTGCCGGAAAAAGCCGCCGCATTGTTCGCCACGAATAGAGGATTCACTACGATGGCGTCGGAGGGATTGTCGTAGGTGAGTCCACCGCGGTAGCCATTGTGACCCATGAGAGCACCGGCTGGCTCCGCGAAGGGATCAAGCGAACCGAAATTCACGGTGTTGTTGCCATGCCAATTCCAGCCAGTAGCTCCCGCGGCGACGCCGGTGAGTGAGTGGCTGTTGACCACGGAGTTCAGACTGGTGATGAGCGTGCCGGTTGCGATGTTTAGAGTGACAAAGGCATTCGTTTGTGTGTCGGCCGTCAACGCTCCTAGGTTGACGCCGATGGCGCTATCGGAGCCGTTGAAATCTGCTCCTGAACTGGGAAATGCCATGTTCGTCGAGGAATGACCGATGAACCACAGGTCGCCATTGAGAATCCACAAGCCCGAGCCATTGGCTGTCCCGCCGATTTCCATCACCGCCACCGCGCCGTTGGTTTTGGTGAGATCCGCCACGGTGGGGGTAATGCTAGCGGCGAGTGTCACGCCATTGGCGCGGGCCGGGGCGCTGACGGTTGCGCCGGATGCGGAGGTGGAGCTGAAGATCGCGGTGCCGTCCGCCAGATCAGGGACGATGACGCCTGCTTGCACTGCGACGCCTGTTAGTAAGGAGGCGGTCGTGATCAGAGAGACACGGAGAGGGAGGCGAGATGGATGCATAGGTGGTGAGATGGCAGGGGTTTTCGTGGGTAATCTAACGAATGTGCCGGATGCTCTGATCCGGCAGGATACATCAGATGGTGTGACGGCCTGCAGAGGTGTTCCCTCGAAAGTGGAAAATTTCTCACTTATTTTCCAAACATCCCCGAATCCTCAATCCTCAAGAATCACGCGGATGTCGTCCGTGGACGCCCCTGCGTAGAAGACCACTTTCACCGTTCTCCGATCATGGGACAAGGTCACTTGGTCAGGCGGGTTCAGGCGCTGGCTGAATTCCATGCCTCGCAGCGGATCGGTCCATTCCACGTTCGAGAACACCGCGTCGCCATGGGAAAGGGGGTCGATACGACAAGCGATGGCTAGGACCGGTCTGTCGAAAGTCACCTCGCCCTCGAAACGCAGAAATTTCTCTTCGCTGAAAACGCCCACGGGATTGTAGCGAATGAGGAAACTGCTCAGTCGCTTGCCCGCGACCGGCGGAATGGTGCGCACGTCACCGCTGAGGGTTCCGGGGAGAGTGCCGGGTTCGAGAATTTCGGCCTTAAGCTCGCGATTGAACGGCACACCACGCCGCTCGGGGATGACCAGCACATGGTCGTCGTCCTCCAACTGCGCCAGCCGATCGGCGATGTCTGGATCCGCCGGGATGACGGCACCGCTGGTGGCGATGATGCCATTGGCAAACGGCCAGGTTTTCCTGAAGGCTGAGGTGTCGAAGTCCACCGGCTGCATCTGCTGGTGCGGGCCGGACTCAATGGCATCACCTTCTAACATGCGGATGGTTTCTTGGCCTTTCCGTACTTCCACCAGTCCGTCGAGGACCATGAATTCCGACTTCCCGTTTTCTGTCGTGTTGATGCCGAACGACGTGCCTAAATCCGTTAGCTCGGCCGATGCCGTCCTCACCTTGAAGCCATGCGCGGTATCTGGACACCAGGCATTCAGGCGGCCAGCCTTCAGCTCGATCTCCATGCCGGAGATCACTTTGACTTTGGACGGTCCTTCAATGGCAAAGATCGCACCGTTCTGGAAATCGAGTCGATAGAGGCCGGCGGTCTCTTCGATCAGGGACCCGGCGAGCACGGGCTTTGAAGAAATCACGTTGTTGTCGCGGTTCATGCGCAGCAGAAGAGCCACTTGCTCGGGCTGTGTCGCAGGCTTCGGCAGGAAGGGGAAGGCCGCCAGCGCGAGCACTGCGGCCGCAGCCAATCCTTTCACCAAACGGAGGCGGAAAATGCGGCGCTTCACCCCATTGGCAAAGGCGAACTCGCCTTCCGATCCAATCTTCATCACATGCGCTGCCGTCCGCACGGCGAAATCCTCGTCCTGCCGGGAGGCCAGCTCCAACATGGTGGAAATGTCGAGCTGAGTCGCTAGATAATCTAGCAAAGATGCATCCTGCCGCACCTTTTCCATGAGTTGCGCCTGCTCTGCTTCATCGAGGGTTCCCTCGATGAAGCGTTCGATCAGGTCGATCATTTCGTTTGGAAGTTTCTCAACCATGGATCAGGACGTCTCGATGGATTTTTCCCGCAGACAATCCGCAAGCGAATGCCGTGCGTGGAAGAGCAGTTTTCTAACGGAGGTCGGCTTCATGGCCTGATCTTGGGCAATTTGAAAGGAGTTGAGATTGCCGAAATACCGTGCCTCCACGATGGTGCGCGTCTTCACGCTGAGATGCTCCATGCAGATGCGCAGTGCGTCGAGCTTCGCCTTCTGCACGCAAGGATCGGCGATCGCGACTTCGTCCGGTTCGGCCTCCACAAGCAGTTTCGTCAGGTTGTGGTTCAGCAGGCGTTGGCGGCGATTGAGTTTCGCCGTTTCGTTCAGCACCAGATTTTTCGCCACCGCCCGCAGCCAAGCACCGGGGTTGTCCACGAGCTGAAATTCATCCCATTTCCGATACACGACCAAGAATGTGTCTTGTGCCATGTCATCGATCCACGCCGGATTCACCCCGAAGCTGCCAATGTAGTGACGCAGGCCTGAGTGGTGCTCTTGGATCACCTGGGTGAAATGTTCGGCATTCGGCATGGGCTTTTAAACGGTGTCGCGAATCGGCGTGGTGTTCCCGATAAACTGCAAAAAAGCAGGGCCTTCCGAAAGGAAAGCCCTGCCATTTTAAAACGAAATCTGTTCGCTCGGCGAAATCAAAGCCGCGCCAGCACCGCGTCGCCCATGCCTTGGGTGCCGACTTTCGTCTCACCGGGTTGGCTGGTGGCGATGTCGCCGGTGCGGAAGCCGTCGGCGATGGTCTTGGCGACGGCGGCTTCGATCGCGTCGGCGGCTTCGATTTCCCCGAGGGAGAAACG
>JAZKEG010000022.1:0-85284 GCA_040387215.1 Verrucomicrobiota bacterium
CTCCAGTCCTTGGGAAAAGGTAGTGCACAAGCTAACATCAACATGGGCACGTTTGAGCACGAACGATTCCCGTTTCCATCAGTTGCTGAGCAGAAAGAGATCGTCGCCAAGCTCGATGCCCTAAGCCAAGAAACCCAACGCCTCGCCACCCTCTACACCCGCAAGCTCGCCGCGCTGGAGGCGTTGAAGAAGTCGCTGCTGCACCAAGCTTTTTCCGGGAGGATTTAATCAATTTTCGATGAGCGCACTAAAGAAAATATCAACTCCACCAACTGACTCCGGTAAGAAAGTTAGGTCGACCAGGAAGGCGAAAAACAAGAAGGTTGATCCTGCCGATCTTGCTATTGAGAATACCAACGAAGGCTTCCGGTTGTCTGCCGAAGGGGATCCAATTATCCTCCCGAACGGAAAGCCTCTTGTTCATCCCCGAGAAAAATTGGTCAATCATATTATTGAGGAGTTTTCGGGACTTGGGAATTTGACCATCGATGAACTAGGACGGGTTGTTAAACCCGACGTGATTTCGTCATATGCTCTTCTTGGCGTCCAGAAAATGCTTGAAGTCACGCCGAAGCATCCATTTCTAAAAGAATATAAAAAGTGGCTGCTTCTTGATCCATGCCTGAGTCGTTGTGCTGGGCCTGAGGCGGTTGATCAGATCGCAAGATGGTCACCGCTATCGGAATTTTATCAAAAAAACGGGCTGAAAGCTCCCGACTTTCCGCAAATTCCTATCGACCTAGAGGAGGAAGACGACTTTGAATCCGTCCTAAAAAAGCGGAACGGCGACGATATTGATTTTGAGACAGGAGATGAAGCCATCGATCTTAGGATAGCCAAACTTAATAAATCATTTGATCGTAAAGTTCGACTTTTCGGCAAAAGGATCAATGGAATCTTTAAAAAGCTCGGGCACGAGGAACAAGCGGTTTTGCTATTTTTATTCAATGGGCATGGGGTTGTTTTGTTTCCTCTATTGCTTGTCATGGGGCAGTGCACGGCGCAGGAATACGCCAATGGCGTTATGGCGGCACATTGCTTGCTGACGACGGCATTTGGTGATGTCACAAATAAGGCGCATGCAGCCATTGCTAGAAATTATCGAGAGGACGCACGGATCTGTGTCGAATTCCTAGAAAATGCACGTTGCCCATGGTCGACCGAGATTCTTGCTGGCGAGAACGAAAAACGAGAATTCAAATCCACATTGCGTTTCGATTTAAAGACCAAGCTGAACAATCCCGAATTGGAGCACTCAGTTCTGAAGAATGTGACAGCATTCTTAAACTGCGAAGGTGGAACAATATTTGTAGGAGTGGACGATAACGGAGGCATTATTGGTATCGAATTGGACAATCTTGAGAATCGGGACAAATGGTCGTTGCATTTTATTGGGAGAATAGCCCAGCAGATTGGAGTCAGATTTACGCCGCTGTGCTTGATTGAGTTCGATGATTTGCACGGCAAGGATGTCTGCCGGATAACAGTCAAGGCAAGTCCAGAACCCGCGTATCTCAACGAGCGCCCATTAAAAGCAAATGGAGCCCCTGCGGCATTTTTTATACGAGGAGGGCCGTCAGCGAGAAAACTAGACTCTGAAGAAGCAACCAAATTCATTGCTAATAGGTTTCCGCAACTTGCGAAAAATACTAATTGTGAGTCATGAACGAAGCCGAAACCCGAGCCGAACACATCGATCCCGCACTGATCGCTGCTGGCTGGGGAGTCGTGGAAGGAAGCCGCATCCGGCGTGAGCATCCGATCACGCTCGGCCGCATCGAAGGCCACGGGAAACGCGGCAAGGCGCTGACGGCAGATTACGTGCTGGAGTATCGGAACACGAAACTCGCCGTAGTGGAGGCGAAGGCTTGGGACATGGCGCTCACAGAAGGCGTGGCGCAGGCGAAGAACTATGCGGGCAAGCTATCGATCCGTTTCACCTACGCCACGAACGGGCAGGGGATTTACGGCATCGACGTGGAGACGGGCAAGGAGGGCAATGTTTCCGTCTATCCGACTCCGGACGAGCTGTGGGCGCGGACCTTCGCCAAAGCGAACGCGTGGCGGGATCGCTTCGCGGCCGTGTCACTCGGTACGCCGGGTGACAAGACTGCTTATTATTATCAGGAGAGCGCGGTTCTCAAGGTGACGGAAGCCATCGCGGAAGATAGGCAGCGCATCCTGCTCACGCTCGCCACCGGCACGGGCAAGACGTTCATCGCGTTTCAGATCGCCTGGAAGCTTTTCCACAGCCGCTGGAATCTGAGCCGCGAGGCGACTCGCCGTCCGCGTGTGTTGTTTCTGGCGGACCGGAACATTCTGGCGAATCAGGCCTTCAACGCGTTCTCGGCATTTCCCGAGGATGCGTTGGTCCGCATCGATCCCGGCGACATCCGCAAGAAGGGCAAGGTGCCGAAGAACGGCAGCCTGTTTTTCACAATTTTCCAGACCTTCATGTCTGGTCGTCCAATCGACGGCGAGCCCTCACCCTACTTCGGAGAGTATCCGCCGGACTTTTTCGACTTCATCGTCATCGACGAGTGCCATCGCGGCGGCGCGAATGATGAAGGCAATTGGCGCGGCATCCTGGAATACTTCGCACCCGCCGTGCAGCTCGGCCTAACGGCGACGCCGAAACGCAAGGACAACGTGGATACCTACGCCTACTTCGGCGAACCGGTGTATATCTACTCACTCAAGGACGGCATCAACGACGGCTTCCTAACGCCGTTCAAGGTGAAGCAAATCCAGACGACCATCGATTACTACACCTACACCTCGGACGATACGGTGGTGGAGGGGGAGATCGAAGCGGGCAAGGTTTACGAGGAAGCGGACTTCAACAAGAACATCCAGATCCGCGAGCGCGAGAAGAAGCGGGTGGAGATCTTCATGAGCCAGATCAACCAGAACGAGAAGACCCTCGTTTTCTGCGCCACCCAGGATCACGCGCTGCTGGTGCGCGACCTCATCAACCAGCTCAAGACCAGCAAGGATCCAAACTACTGCCAACGCGTCACCGCCAACGACGGCGCGCTCGGCGAACAGCATCTGCGGGATTTCCAGGACAACGAGAAGAGCATCCCTACGATCCTGACGACCTCGCAGAAGCTCTCCACCGGAGTGGACGCCCGCAACGTGCGGAACATCGTGCTGATGCGCCCGGTGAACTCGATGATCGAGTTCAAACAGATCATCGGCCGCGGCACCCGGCTCTATGACGGCAAGGACTACTTCACGGTTTACGACTTCGTGAAAGCCCATCTCCACTTCGCCGATCCGGAATGGGACGGCGAGCCGCTGGAGGAAGAACCCTGCCCGAAATGCGGCAACCGTCCTTGCACCTGCATTGCGCTCCCGCCGAAACCCTGCGAAGTCTGCGGAAAGAGCCCGTGCGATTGCCCCAAGGAACCCTGCGAGGTGTGCGGCAAGGTTCAATGCACCTGCCAGAAGCGGAAGAAAGCCAAAGTGAAACTGGCCGACGGCAAGGAGCGGAGCATCCAGCACATGATGATGACCACGTTCTGGCATCCTGACGGCACGCCGATGTCCGCCCAGCAGTTCATGGAAATGCTCTTTGGCAAGCTGCCGGATTTCTTTGCCAACGAAGACGAACTCCGCGAACTGTGGAGCGTGCCCGCCACCCGCGCCAATTTGCTGGAAGGTCTGCACGAAAAGGGCTTCGGCAACGATCAACTGACGGAAATGCAGAAGATCATCGACGCTGAGAACAGCGATCTATTCGACGTGTTAGCCCATGTGGCCTATGCACTGCCAACTCTGAGCCGCGAGCAACGGGCGGCAAAAGCCAAGGTCGAGATCACCACCCACTTCAACAGCAAGCAGCAGGTGTTTCTCGACTTCGTGCTGTCCCACTACGTCAACGTGGGTGTGGAGGAGTTGGAACAAGGGAAACTGGCCCCCTTGCTAAAACTTCAGTATCAGGACTCCATCAACGACGCCGTGGCGGATCTGGGAGAAGACATCGGCGAGGCGTTCACCGGGTTTCAGAAGTATCTCTATCAAGGTGTGGCGTAGGGCAGGCGACTTGCTCTTAGGCTAACGGTCTACCCCATTTCCCGACAAACACTTGCGCCCTCCAAGCGATGCATCGAGAACCTAACCGCAAAGTTGCCCGGACGCCCCGGCTGGCTCGATATTTCCTCATTGGCCTCGCCGTCTATCTGGTGGTGGTCTATGGGGTGATGCCGAACGTGGATAGGCACGAGGCGCAGCGGCATCCGGACTTGGTGGCGGGCGAGCATGTCACGCACACGAGCACCGGCATGCCGGGTGATCCGCTAGACATTGCATTGGTGGGCAGCCAGGCGGAGGTGATTCGGGCGCTGACGGCTGCGGGTTGGCGGCCTGCGGATGCGCTGACTTTTGACAGCAGCGTGCGCATCGCGGTGGACACGGTGATGGATAGGCCGGATCCGGCGGCACCGGTGAGCAGCCTGTTTCTGGATGGCCGCAAGCAGGACCTCGCGTTTGAAATGCCAGTCGGTCACAGCCCGAAGCAACGTCACCATGTGCGGTTTTGGAAATCTCCCCAGCCGACTGAGGATGGCCTCACGCTGTGGATGGGATCGGCCACGCATGACACTCGGGTGGAACTCAGCCATCGGACGGGGCAAGTGACCCATCACATCGACGCCAAGGTGGATGCTGAGCGCGATCTGCTGGTGGCGGGCTTGCAACAGGCAAACGCGGTGAAGGAAGTCACGTGGATCGCGGGGTTTCAGAAGATGCTTCAGGGCAAAAACGGTGGCGGCGACCCGTGGTTCACGGACGGCAGACTGCCGGTGGTCCGCTTGAAGGCTGCGCCGTAACTCAGGCCGCCAGGCGCGGTGGAATGCGAGCCACCCGGGGGCAAACGCGCGGCGCTTGCGGCCTGATCGGTGGATGAATTGGCGACGGGAGCGGTCCAGTTCGGTGCGACACTCCCCCCCCTACCCGGCTGGGTAGAGTCACGGCAATCACGGGATTCTGCTTGGCCGCCGGGGAGAGCGTTCCCTAGTCCTTAAATTCCGCTTAATCCCAAACCCACCACGCAATTTAATGAAACCCAATCGTCTCAATCCCCTCGCGATCCGCCAAATTGGCACCCATCTCGCCACCGCCATCGTGCTTTCGATCCACGTCGGCGCTGCAGAAATCCCCTACAGAATCGCCGCCGATTCGACCGCCGAAATCACCACCGCCACCAACTGGTATGGCGGCGTCGCGCCCGGAGTGGCTGACGTTGCGGCGTGGAAAACCGATGGTGACCCAGGAACGGCGGGCAACCAAGAATCCCGTGGCGGAGCCCTTACGGTGGGCTCACCGGTGTCTTGGTTGGGACTGCGCCATGAAGATTCTGCCGGGGCCATTAGCCTTTCCGGCTCCCCCATCACGCTGGGTGCCTCGGGCATCACTGAGGTCCGCTACGAAAACCTCACCATCAGCAACAACATCGTTCTCGGGACCAATCAGGTTTGGAACAACCAGACGGCGCTCACGCTCAATGGCAATGTCACGGGAGCTTTCACTCTCACCAAAGAACTCCAGAACGGCGACTTGATCACCACCGGCTCCACCCTCGGCGGTGGCTTGGTGCACATGAAGACCGGTCGCTTGGTGATCAACCCGGCCACCGTGGGCTCGACCTTGACCATCCAATCCCTGCGCACGCAGCGAGATGTCCGCATCGGCAATGACGCACTGGTCAACATCGCGACGGGAAGCCTCGGCCTCAGCACGGCTGGAGGATTTTGGATTCAACCTTCCGGCACCGGCAACGTCGGCCGCGTGACATCGAGTTCTGGCACACTGAACGTCAGCTCGGTGGACACCAACGGCGTGGTGACCGCAGGCGCGCTGACGATGGTCGACCACCAGTTTCAGGCGTTCATCGCCGATTTCAACGGCAGCACTCCGCTGTCGGTCATCAAGGGAGGGGTGAACCGTCTGGTCACCACACGGGCGAACACCTACACCGGCACAACCGCGATCAACGGCGGCATCCTGCAGGCGAACAACGCCGGTGGATTCGGCACGGGCGCGGTCACCGTGGCCGCCGACGCACAGGCTTACCTCAACGCGAGCGGCGGAGTTTACGCCAACGCATTCAACCCATCCGGCAATGGCCCTGACGATGCCGGCGTGCGAAACGGAGCGATCCGCTTCAACAACAGCACCATTTCCGGCAACGTCACCATCGGGGCGATCGGCGCGCGGCTGGGCAGCAACGGAGGCAATAGCGGCACCATCAGCGGAGCGCTCGGCGGGGGCAACGTGCCGTTGGAAATTTTCAACGCGAACATCGCCATCACCGGAAACGCGACAGCCTACACCGGTGCCGCCACTGTCACGCAAGGATCGTTGACGATTGGCGCGGGCAGCACCTTCGGCGGCTCCGTCACCAAGGCGGCTGGCACCACGCTCACCAACAACGGCACCATCGCGCAGAGCCACACACACACGACGGGCGTGCTGCAAGGCACCGGCACATTTAGCGGCGGACTCACGCTCAACGGCAGCACCGCCGCCGATGTCCTCAGCATTGTTTCCGGCCCGCTGCACGTCGGCGGCAACGTCAACTTAACTGGCAACACCGTCGTCCGGGCAAGCGGTCTCGGCGGCAACATCACCGTGCTCACCTACAGCGGCACACTGGCTGGCGGCGCGGCCAACCTCACGCTGGAAGACGCGGCCAGCTTCCGCGGCTTGAGCACCTTCGACACCACCACGAACGGCGTCATCAAGCTCAACATCCAAGGCGCCGCCATCACCTGGGCAGGCACCGCCAACACGAATTGGGACACCACCACGCTGAACTGGAAAAATGCCGGAGTGGACGACAAGTATTTCCAATCCGACGACGTGACCTTCGGCAATGTCGGCGCGGGAACGGTCAATGTCGTGGGTTCCATCACCCCAGGCTCCATCACCTTCACCAACACGCTGGGCAGCGACTACACCTTTGCCGGCGGCGTCGGCAACGTGATCGCCGGCACCACCGGGATCACCAAAACCGGTGATGGCAACCTCACGCTCAACTCTTCCAACACCTTCACCGGAGCGGTCAGCCTCAGCGGCGGCACCACCACCATCTTCGCGCGGCAGGTCTACACCGGCGGCACCACCATCAACAATGACGCGGTGCTCAACCTCACCGGCGGCGGCGGCCAAACCGGCAGCATCCGCGGCCACGTCGCCATCAACGGCTTCGGCAAGATGATGCTTTCCGATAACGATGTCACCGGTTGGGGCACGGGAGCAGATCGCGTTTCGAGCATCGCCATCAACGGCGGCACGCTGGAGGCCAACAACGCCACGGGCAACCTCACGCTTTCTAACCTCGCGATCACCCTGACCGGCGGTTACATCACGCGCGGTCCCGCTGCGGGCAATGGCAACATGGACCTGTTCAACGGCAGCAGCTCCATCACCACCCTCACTTCGCCTAACACCTCGGTGATCGACTACGGCGTGAACCTCGGCCTGCGCCAGCCAGACACCGTGTTCACCGTCGCCTCGGGTGCCACTTCCGGCGTGGATCTGCAAATCAACGCCAGCGTCAACAACTCGATTTACGCATTCGCCAATCCGAACCTGATCAAGAACGGCCCCGGCACGCTGCTGCTCAACAATCCACCCACCACCATCGGCGGCGCAGCCGTTTACACCGGCACCACCACCATCAACGCCGGCACTCTCAAGATTGGTGACGGCGGAGGCACGGGCATCATCGGCACCGGTGCCATCACCAACAACGGCACACTTATCTTTGATCGCTTCGACGAAGTCAACGTGCCTAACACCATCACCGGAACCGGCAGTCTTGAACAAAGAGGCACCGGGGACTTGCAGCTCACCAGTGGCGGCAGCCGCTCGGGAGCGACGATCGTCAGCGGCGGTCGATTGTTTGTGGGGACCACGCCCTTCACGGCTTCCGCCTTCCAAGTGGGTGCCAGCGGCACCATCAGCGCAGGCACTCTCGCGACCGGCGGCATTGGATCGGTTTCCGCCCTCGCCCTCAATGGAGGCAAAGCCGCCTTCCGTGTCAGCAGCGCATCTTCGGATAGGCTGATCGTAACGGCCAACAACGGATTCACCGCGTCGGCCCCCTCGCAGATTATGCTGACGCCATCCGGTGGTTTGCAAACGGGCGATGTGATTCCGCTCATCGACTACAGCGGCAGTTTCGCCAACTTCGGCAACCTCTCGGTCGCAGCCTCCACCAACCCTCACCTCAGCTACAGCCTGGTCAACAACCTCGTCGACACTCGCGTGGACCTTTCGGTGACCCTCGCCGATCCTATCATCTGGAAGGGCAATATCAGCAACGTCTGGAACGAGAATGACATCTCGAACTGGACCACCGCCTCTAACGGACTAACCAGCAAGTTCTACACCTTTGACCACGTCAAATTCACCAATGCCGGATCTGCCAACACCACGGTGGAGCTTGCGACCGACCTCATCCCGAGCGTCGTGGAGTTCGACGCCAGCATCGATTACACATTGACCGGCGGCGGCATCACCGGCGCGGCCAACTTGGTCAAAAAGAACACCGGCACAGCCACCCTGTCGAATTTCAACACCTACACCGGGACCACCACCATCAGCGGTGGCACCTTGCAGGTGGATGATCTGGGATACTTGCCGCTCACGCCCATCATCAACAACGCCGCACTGGCCTTTAACATCGCCAACCCACGCGCCATCAACCACACCATCTCCGGCACCGGCCAACTCGTGAAACGGGGAACGGGCGACCTAACGGTCACCGGACCTAGCAGCTTCACCGGCCCCGTGATCGTCGAGGCGGGCATCCTGTCCATGACCCCCGGCAACACCGAAGCCACCATCTTCGGCACCACCGCCGCGGGTATCGTGGTCAACAGTGGAGCCACCTTCACCACCAACGGCAACACCGTGCCGCTCGGTGAGTCACTCACCATCGCCGGAACGGGCGTGGCGGGCTATTCCTACACCGGCGGCGGCTTGCTTCAGGGCAACCTCATCCTCACCGCAGATGCCACCATCGGCGATGATGTGAACCGCATGGACATCGGCACCAGCACCGGCCAAGTCCCTATCACCGGAGCCTTCACGCTGACCAAGGCAGGAGCCAACTCCCTCTGGTTCCGCGGTCCTGAAAACGGTGCCGGCAACAGCCTAGCAACCCTCGTCATCAATGCGGGGACCTTCGGCATGGAGGCATCGAATAACACCCTCAACAACGTGCCTATCACCGTCAACACGGGGGGTATTCTGAGCGCATGGGCCTTGATGGACCGAGTGACCCCATCCACTCAAAACAACCCCATCACCCTCAATGGCGGAACCCTCGCGGGTGACATCGACGGGCAAATTTGGTCAGGTCCTATCAGCCTCACGGCGAACAGCATCCTCGGTCTGCCAGGTGCCGCAGGAAACGGAGCCAACACCGGCTTCACTTCCACCGGGATCATTTCCCAGACCGCAGGTAGCTTCGGCCTCACCAAACAGGGCAGCAGCAACATCACCCTAGCAGGCGTCAACACCTACACCGGGAATACCGTGGTCAACGAAGGAACGCTCACCCTCGCACAAACCGGCGGGCTGAAATTCGTGATCGGCGCGAGCAATATCAACAACAAGGTCACCGGTGCCGGCACCGCCGCGATCAATGGAAGCTTCACCCTCGACCTCACGGGTGCGGCCATTGCTAACGGCAACAGCTGGCTCTTGGTGGACACCACCACCAAGACCTTCGGTGCCACCTTCGGCATCGCTGGATTCACGGAGGCTGCGGATGTGCACACCATGACCACCGGCAACCAGACTTGGACCTTCACCGAATCTAGCGGTCGTCTCGAGCTGAGCGTTGGCGCGACCAGTGGCTTTGATTCGTGGGTCGCGAACTACCCTGCCCTGCCCGTCAACCAACGCGCTCCTGGCGATGACTTCGATGCCGACGGCTTCAGCAACTTGCTCGAATACACGCTAGGAGGCAGCCCACTCGTTTCCAGCTCCAGCATCGCCCCCACCGGCGTGCGCAGCGGAAGCAACTTCGTCGTCACCTTCAAGCGCAGTGACCTATCCGAAACCGACACCACCCAGATTCTGCAATATGGCAGCACCTTGGCCGGTTGGACGGACATTGCGATCGGAGCTTCCCCAGGAGCGGGCATGGTCGTCATCAGCGAGAATACTCCCACCACGGACGTTGACACCGTGACGGTCACCATCCCGACCGCCGCGGCCACCAAGTTCTTCACCCGCCTCAAGGTTTCCAAACCCTGATCGGTTAGGTAGAATCTGTTTCAACAATTCCCCGGGGTGCTTTTGCGCCCCGGGGAATTTTTTGGCACCATCGAGATGCACTGTTTTACCTCATCTCCAAAACTTCTCACCGGATTCCCTAACCACGAAACGGGTGGACGCGAAACGCGCCAAAAGGGTGAGAGGAGCTGTGTGGGGAAGCCCTCTCTGGAGTCAAGTGGGTGGCGGTCCAACTTCCTGTGAGGTTTTCCACTATGCCTTTCCCGGCGAGGCAGCTACAAGCCCCCATGCGTGCTTTAGTTATCCTCTGCGCTCTCTCACTCCCCGTGGTTGCTCTCCCACCCGACGCTGCGGCGCTCAAGGCCCAGCGTGACGTAAAGATCTCGGACGTGAACTCCGCCTACGTCCGCGCGCTGGAGAAGATCAAAGCCCGCGCCATGGCCGACGGCGACCTCGCCGGTGCGCAGGAAATCGAGCAAGAAATCGACACCGCTGCCGCCCCGCCCAAGCCTCCCGTGGTGGCGAGAACTGAGATTGGGAAGCCTAATCCAATCCTAGGTAAGTGGCGCTGGGGACCAAGCTCTCTAATTGTGACTTTTGCCGCCGATGGCACCGCTAAAGCCACGGGCTATGAAGGTAAATGGACCGAGATCCAAACTTCCACCGTCGAGCGCAAATACACCATAACGTGGAATGACGGCGCTATTTTGGACGAGGTAACCATCACCGCCAATGGCACCCAAGCCCGCGCCAAGAATATGAAGGGCGTTAAATTCACTTCAGAGAAAATCCCACAAGGATAATCCCCTGCTCGATTTTCACAGAAACAAGAATGGCCAAAGTCTCTCGACGTCACAGGCGTCATCTTTGGTTTTTACCACTTCCGCCGCCCGCCTCCAGAACTCCACGGGCCTCGATCTAATTCGGTCCCGATGAACCGCAAATTGGCCACCATACCATGCGTGCCACAAGTCCGGTAGACAGTGTCCCGTGAGGTTCCTGCCACATCGCTTCGTTGGCCGCCCCTAGTCCAGCGTGGTGCGGGGATCCGCCGCGAAGCCGATGACCGGCTTTCAATTTTGTAGCCACCTCACGGTGCACCGGCAATTTTCAGGCGCAGAAAGCGTGCGGGAGCTGAGTCATCGTTGCTTGGGTCGCGGAAGACACAGTGTTCGACATCACCGACCCCATTGCTTTCCGCAGGCATTGTCGCAACCGTCTGCCACTCCCCGCTCGCCAGCGAGGTGCTGGCTTGCAGTTCATAGCGGACGCCCATCACCCCCACCGGACGCTCGAATGCTAAGGCGGGGCGACGCACCGCCCCATCCAAGCTCCACGCAAAATTCAGCTTAGGCAGATCTCCCGTCATCGGCGACGTGTGCAGGGCAAATTCCTGGAAATTCGATCGTCCATCGCCATCCGGGTCGGCAGCCATCCCGGTCAACGAAAGATCCAGATAAGCGTTTGCCGGGAAATCCGTTTCCGCCCAAGCCCCATAGCTTCCCGGCAATGGATTGCCCGTGAGCACCAAGTTGTCGAAGCGATTGTTCCCACCCGTGCTGCCTGCACCTGCGCTGAAGCTCACCTTCACCGCAAACAACGGATTGTTGTCCGCACCGGCGATGTTCTTGAAATCCCAGCCAATCGCGGGCACCACCGCCGCGCCAGAAACATCTGGCACCGTCACGTTTCCTAACGAAATAAAACTCGTTCCATCCAAGGTGTAGCTCCAAGTCTGAGTGCCTGCCCCGGATCCAGAGCGCCGAGTTTCCACACTCACAGCAGTTCTCTCAAAACCTGTCGTCGGCATCTTGAAAACGAGTTCTGCGCCGATCGGATTGTTCACCCGCAGATGCTTAGCCGCCCCCGATCCGTAGCGCGCATTGGCGCCGTCGAAATTCTGTCCGTCACCGATGAGGAATGCCGCAGTTCCACCTTGAACCGTCGTGATCTTGCCGCCTACGCCTGTCAAGGGCACCAACGCATCTGTCACAACATCCGCGTTGAAATTCCAATAATGAGCGACTCGTGCGGACTCGTTCCCCACCACAAACTGGATGGGAGCCGACCAATGCGACGCCCGCCCGGTGGCATCCATGTAGCGGACCCGCACCCGGTACGTCTTGCCCGTCTTCACCTCTTGCGCAGGGATTTCCATCGTCGTCCCGCTGCTACTGCTAGACCAGATGCCACTGACCTCATACTTCCACTTTCCATCGAACCCCGCGACACCCGGAGCAGCCACTTCTGCGAGACGCCATTGCGTCGAGCCATAGGCATTGACCCCGCTGTAGGTCGATGTCGAGAACGTCAGCCGGTCCACGGGAAATGCAGCCGGACCGGTAAAGGCAAGCGATGGCTTGGCAGGAATTGCCGCATCCGCCGACTCCGCCACCAAGGTCTGATAGCCATAGCCGCGTTGGTCGCCGTTGTTGAACGACCAGGTAGGACCTGCAGGAAAAGTGTTCGTCGCATAGCCAACGAAATAATTGACCAGATCGGTGTGGGTGGGCACTCCGTTGAATCCCGGCGGGCCGAGCTGGCGCGTCCAGGTTCCGCCAATGCGGCTGTCGGTGAAAACGGGGCGGAAAAAATTCCCACGATGGTTGGATTGGCCAGAAGTGTCCCCCAGTCCGGTGGAGGAGTTCACGCTGCCCTTGGCCCGAGGATGCAAATTCCACAATGCAGCGTCCGCATTCACCAAGGTGTCGGTCGTTCCGCTCGGCGAAACGATGCGTGCAAATTCATCGAACAACTGACCGATCTGGCCACCGCCCACGCTGGCATCAGAGCCGACCAAATCTAGGATCTCGCGGGCCCGGTTGCGGTATTCCCGCGCGAGCGCCGGAACTTCGAGGATGGACCGGTGCTGATCGATGACGCCCGGATAGAACGTGCCGTTGATAGTCGTCCCTTGGTGAGATTTGGCGAGGTACATCATGTCCAAATCCCACGGAATGGGCACCCAGCGATTGTCCGTTGTCACCCGATGATAGAAGAAATGGTTCTCGCCCTTGCGCAGGTCCACATTGCCGACCAGCCGATTGATGGCATGGAACGTGTAGTAAGCATCCATATCCATGTTCGCGCGCCACCATGCTTCGGATTGGGTCACGTTAGAAGCATTGCTAAAACTGATCCAATCGCTGGCGTCGCCCGGTTGCCCCGGTGCCAGATTCTCGGCATCGCCATTATTCCCCTCGATTTTATAGATGTTGCCGTCGGGCAAGCTTCGACTGTCCAAGAAACCACCCTTGATGCGTTCGATGGCGAGGAAAGTACCCCAAAAATCTCCCGCATACTGGCCGTCAATGGCACCGGAGGTGGAGATATCGTCGGTCACCGTCGTTCCTGCCGCAGGAGCCTCATTCGAACCGCGTATCACCCGGAAATGATAGTAGTGGGCGGAGGGAGAAGGCACACCCGCCAGTTGGAAAAGCTTCAGAGATGTGGCTTCTTCCACACCCAGGCTGCCCTTGTGGAGCGGCACCCAAGGACCAGCATTGGCATTGGCCGAAAAACTTCCCCACGTTTCCTCATACGGATCCCCGGCATTGTCATAGGCTTGAAAATCGTAGCCCGGATTGAAATTGAACCGCCACTTGTTCTTGCCGGTGTTGTAGGTCGACGCTTGGCCACGGTTGCGGAACTCGATGTTATCCAGCACTACCCCATCCGCCACAAAGGTTCCGCGGAAACGGACCTTGTTATAGCTTCCGTTGTACTGGCTATTCATCACATCCGCACTGCTGGCGATGAGCGTGTAAACCGGGACAGACGTGAGCGTGTTTGACGAGTAGGTTTGCACCGCCGTCGGATTGCCGGGCGCAATCACCGACGGACGCAGAGCGCCCTGCCATGCGGGCACCCCATTCGAGGTAAACCACGCGAAGTTCGACGAAATATCATCGGCAAATGGAGCCAGCGACGTGTTGCCCAAGCTGTCCGCAAAACGAATCCGGTAACGGGTGAGTCGGCGGTGCGTCTGCAAGCTGCCGGCCACGACCGCCGTGTAAACGCCATCGCCAGAAACTGCATCTCCTGCCGTGCCATCATCCGTCATCGGCATGCTCACCCAGCCGGTCTGATAGGCAGCATCAGTGAGGCGGACATAGCTGCCCGGATTGACCAGTTGATATTCCAGCGTCACGGTTCCCATGCCATCGAGGTCAGCAAGATTTGCCGAAACCGTCACCGCTTGTCCGCTGGTGGGCTTCTGTGGGGCATGGGTCACATTGCTGATCTGCGGCGGAGTCTGCGCCAGAGGGATATAGACCGAGTTGCGAGCTCCGGGCGTGGGCAGTTCGGATGTCGGCGCGTCCTCTTGATTCTCCAGCTTTAGATTGAAGAAAAAGTCACCGCTTGCGAGACGGCTGTTCAACACATGCACGGCCACGACATTGGTGCCTTCTACCAAGTAAGCATCCGCGTTTGGCAAAGTGATATCTTCCCACGCCTGCTCCACGTTGTTCGTCGCAAACGCCGTGTATGCCAAAGTCCCGCCAGCCACATTGCGCCGCTTCACCTCCACGCCGTTAATCCAAACCACGCAACCGTCGTCCACATTGAGCCGCAGATGCAACGAGGTTGGGATGGCTCCGGCAGCGATCGTAAACGACTTGCGGAAATAGGCCCCGGCATACCCGGGGTTGCCGTTCGCCTGTTGCATGTCGCCGAAAGGCGTGGTGATTTCAGGATCGCCGTAGCCGAAGGGAGCTTGGCTGCCGTCCCAGGAGCTGTCATCGAATGCGGCGGTCCGCCACAAACTCGGCGGTGCTGTCGTGGCTTTAAAGTATTTCCAATCCGTCGCCGATGTCGGCACATAAGTCACCACGGCAGCCGTCGCTCTCGGCGTTCCCGAAGCACGCCATGAACTGCCCTTGTCGTTCTCCAGCGCTGGATGAAGCAGTTCAGCAGAGGATCCCTCACCGTCGATACGGCTTGGCCATGGAAAGCCAAACTTGTAGTTCACGCTGTCCATCTTGGTCCCGCTGGTATTTCTGAGGACAATTTCCTCACCGGTGGAATTGAGCTTTCCAGTCCAAGGGCCCAATGCCGTGACGCCGAAACGTGCCTGAACTGCTGCCGTATCCATGGCCACCACCAAATAACCGCCTGAGGCGAGGATGGTTCCAGGCGGCATCGTAAAACTCACCGCATCCGTTAGACTCCAGCCAGAAAGATCCAAATCGGTGTCACCCGGATTGTGCAGCTCCACGAATTCTTCCAGATCATGCAAGTCCTCCGGCTTGGCGTGAAACTCATTGATCACGGCGACTCCTGCCGCATTCAGGCCAGTGGTTGAAAGGAGGCACCCGCATAGCAAACGCGTGAGGAAATGGATCGAGCAAACGGACATGAACGGGTTGGGTTTAAGATTCTGTTGGGGGCGACAGAAACGTCCTCCCCGCGATGAGAGGAAATCGGATCGACCGAAAGCACGCCACGACTTTCGGTTCCAACCTTGGCATTCAAGGTTGTGCCTCGATCACCGGGAGCTTTTGGTCTTGGATCGTTCTCACGTCCGGAGCCAGCGCCTTGGGTTGTTTGTAGATCACGAACACCCGCCGCAAATCGTCCAAATACTGCAGCCGCCTTTCGGTGGCCACCACCCATTGGTCTCCTTGCTTGTAGTAGAAGTTCGTCTGTGCATCGTTGGCGTCTCCCAGATTCTTGAGCTTCGGCACGTCGGTGATTTTACCTCCGGGCAACTGGAGTTTCAGCTCGCCGAGTTGCAGTGCAAACTCAACCGGCGTCAGGTTTATCACTTTGTTAGAACCCCAAGGAAAGGTCGCGATGTCGTCCGGCACAGCGATCATTCGATACGGTGGCGTCTGCTCGGCTGCGGGGAAAATGATCACGATCAGGCTCTTGCTGCCAGCCGGCACTTTCATCGTCGCCGCGAGGCTGGCTTTGGCGTTGTCCTTGTCCACCTTATTGGTGGAATACAGGTTGAGACTCCCGTTAGAGATGGAGACCGTCTGCGGTTCGGTCAGCCCTTCGATGGCGAGGTTCAACTCGGTCATGCCTTCGCCAGGATTGCCAAGGTAGAAGGTCGGGCGTTTCCCAGGATCGTTGAGGACGGCGCGAATCTGGAGCGAGGATTCCTGCCCGAGGGCAACTCCGGTGATGGCGAATAGGAGAGAAACGGTGGCGGAGCGGAGGTCGAGAATCATGCGGGTTGTTTCAAATTTCGTTGGAGGAGAGCCAGCGGAACGAGACGATGGAGAATCGTCTGCCGAAGGTGAGGTTCTCGGATTCAACCAGCAAAGGAGTCACCGCGTCAACCGGTGGGGCGGGTGCATTCGGATTCGGCACGATGGCTGAGGCAGGGTCCGCTGGATTGACGTATTCGGGGAGACGCTGCACCACGGCTTCGGCGTAGGCGCGGGCGATGACATTGCCCGCACGGTCGGTCGCCTCACCGCAGGCCCGGATGACGAAGGTGTCCGACCTAACGGTTGCGGCAGGTTCCAACACCTTGAGCAGGTCCGCTTGGCTGAGCCAGCCCGGAGCGCCCGCCGCTGGATTCCCCGCTGCGGCATCTGGAGTTTGGAAGCCGTAGAGGTTTCCGTTAGACACATCGGTTGCGCTCACCGGAGTTTGGGATGCGAACATCGCATTGTTGAGACCCGATTCTTCGATCGCATTTTCCAACGCTCCCATCTGCGTCAGCTCGGAATTTCCACCCAAGCGCCGATTGACGAATTCGGACATGGAGAGGAATGGCCCGCGCAAGCGCACCTGCTTCACGATCTCGGTGGCCAAGGTGTCGATTTCTCCGTCCGAGAAAGTCCGATAGCCGCTCCACTCGTTGGCGGCTTGGTCATCGATGTTCGTCACACTGAATGAGCCGTTGGTCGCGGAACCATTGTGAAGTGTCATCGCGGGGATAGGCACGGCGGCGGCGACGTTTCGCTCTAACATCCCACTCTTGGTCCAGAGGGTGGCCACCTCGCTATTGCTCATCGAGGACAGCATCGCCTTCCACGCTTCCTTGCGGGTGGAGTTGACATTGAAAGGACCTTTGACCATCTGATACTCGGCGGCGATGCGATAGGCGGATGCGGTGGGCTTGCCTGAGCCGTCGAACAACTTCCCACGCGCTTCATCGGCGGTTTCTCCGGGTGGCAGGCGCGGTTCGAAGACTTGGGATGCCAATGGCTTGCCCTCCTTCATGAAGAGGTCAAATCCAGCCACAGCTGAATTTGCACTCGTTGGCGCAAAGGTGGAAAAGTAAGCGCGATCGTAAAGCGCATGGTTGGCGAGGAAGGAATGGTCGAGCAGCTCGTAAGTGGCCACCCCGGATTGTCTCACCTTGTCGGTGGCAATCATCGGCGAGCAGCGTGAGTTCCCCACCGGTTGGGTGAAGGCTGGCAGGAAAGGCGACGCCAACGCGTTGGATCTCCGGAAATCCGAGATCGCCCGCAAAGGACCTGATGGGATTTCTAAAAAGGTGCCCGACTTGATCGAAACCCCAGCAAGTTGCCGATAGTTTTTCATGATGTTGGTCCGACCATCGGTCGCGATCGAAAACGCGTCGTCGGTGGTTCCCCCGAGGGCAGTTAGGTTCAACTCGTGCGATTGCATCCCCGGTTTTTCCCGGGTGAGGTCGCTGTAGATCAGGGTTCTAGCAGGGTTGTGATTGAGATAAGGATTTCCCGCCAAGCGACCGTCCGGTTTGGCAATCGCAGGATTGCCAGCGGTGGAGCGGCTGCCGGTGATATCAACTCCACCGTTGGTGGTTCTCGCGTAAGCCGAAAACAGTGCGAACGCTTTGGGGCGGATGGCGCTGGGATTTTGCGAGTTCGCGGGGCGGGCTGCGGTGCCTATCAGCTGTTGGACCGGCCAATCCAATGCCGCTCTCTCCGGCGAACGAATGGTTCCGGGAAGGATGCGATCAAGGATGGTTTGAGCGGTGTATTTGAAATTCAATCCTCCATAATGCTTCTCGGTTCCGTTGGTCGTGATCTTCGCCTTGACGGCAAAGACACCGCCAGCACCAGCAATCACGCCCGCCTTGAATCCGACTCCAACACGATCCGCCGCAGCGAGGGGCAAGACGGCCCCTCCAGTAAGCCAATCGACATCGAAGCCGGTCCAAGTTTCCGAGAAGTTTGGCTTTGCCTTGAGCGGCGAACCCTCGGTCCCAGTTTTTCCGTTGTTTTCATAGTCGAAGTAACTCGCATGATAATCCCTAATATTGAAGGGCTCCTGCTGAATGTAAGGGCCGAAAACCATGGTTTGCCCGGGTTTCATGGTGATGGGGCCGTTCGGGGCTCCTGCGGTCGGACTCGTCCAGTTCGCCAGATCAATCCAAAACTCCTTCTTCCCTTTCACACTGGCACCATTGAACATGTCTGCTAGAGAGGTGTTGGAGTTTTTTGGCTGACCGTTCACATAGAACGTGAAGGCGACTGGCGGATTGAGAATACCTATCTTCATCCGATCAAATCGGAGGCTGACATTGTAGGGGTTATGCAGTGTGAAAATTGGGGTGTAGAGCAAGTGCGCCAGATAATCTCCCGGCAGACTCGTCCATTGATGGTGCTGCTCCCGGGCCACAAGACTGAACAGCAACTCCACCTTCGCAATGACCGGTGCTGGTGAAAAGTTTTTCGGCTGCACGGTTGCCGTGGTGAGAACATTCTCCGTCGGAGCCTTGTTCAGAGTGGGCGTCGACTCCGGCGTCAAAAGATCCTTGTAGACATTGTAGTAACCCGCCAAAGCCGACCAATAAGGATCCGACACACCGGTCACTGAGCTGCCATTGGCAAACACGCTCGTCTCATAGAGTTGTTGGTCCTCGAACTGGTTCGGCAAACCGCTGGTCCCACCGGCGTTTGTCGTCGTTCCTTCAAACACCGAGGAAAGGTCCATCTTGAGGCCGCCTTCACGCACGTTGGTCAGCAGTCCTAACGAATAGGGCGTCACATCGTTGCGAAATTCCTTGATGGTGTCCGTGTTGTTGAACAGCGATGCCTGATTCAAACTGACCACCTTGGCGGTGCTGGCCTGCGCATCCACATACTCGTTTTGGTTGTCCTTGGGAAGAAATCCGAGATCACCACCGCGAGAACCACTCATCACCGAGACGTCCGGTCGATGACCACCTAGCAGCGCGCGCGTTTCTGCCAGAGTGCCGCTGGCGCGGTTGTCTCGATAGGTGTTGATGCGCGCCTTCACCGACTCATCCGAAACATGCCACGCGACGTTGCCGGTGATCTTTCCTGAGCGCGAGACGCCAATCTTTCCGGCCAGCGCTTTGTCCTCGGGCCTTGCGTTCTTGCCGAGCGATCCGTCGCCCACCATTTCGATGCTTTTCCCAGTGAAACTGTTGCCCGCGTAGTTGCGATCCCGCGTGGCTTCTGGATCTGGGTCCGATACCAACCAGCCCTTGAATCCCGGCTGCGACTGCCCGCCCGAGATGTCCGTTTTCGGCGCGTTGTAATCCAACGATCCACTGGTGATATCGGGATCCCACGAATCCCAAACTCCCGTTAGATTAGGCTTGGTTGAGTTCGGCGCGACGAGGTCCGAAGACGCTGTGACCGCCTTGTCCGGACCGGCAGCTTTTTGCAAATCCCCCAAGGCCAGCATCAAGGCGAGCCGTGCATTTGCCCGCGCTTCCGCCATGGAACTCCCTTGGCTGGCACTGCGCAACGAAATGGAGGAAAGCGTCAACAAGCCCACCGCAATGACCGTTAACAAGATCATCAACGATAAGGTCACGATGAGGGCAAAGCCTCGCTGAGCGGGCTTTTTCCTGCGGGATTTCTCGAACGGAGAAAGCCAGCGTCCCTGGCGTGTCTGGGAGGCGGAAACCAAGTCCATTCCATGATCCTTCTCCAAGGTTGATTGAGCTAAAGACATACGCAAACTTCGGTGTGGGTTGTAAAAAGGAGCGGTCGAGATGGGTTTCAGACTGCCCGGAAAGAGCACCTCGCAGTCACTCACGATGGAGTTACGAAGTATGCACAACATGCATGAAATCCGTGCCATCGACAACTACCCCATTCGAGTAGTAATCCCGCCCTGCCCATCGGCGCGAAATGCCAAATGCCCCCAACATGAAGGGGCATTTCCTTCATGCGGCTGCGCATTCCGCCGTGTCATTTCCGGCAGCGGCCCTCAATCGTCCCGCGTATCCGGGCCGCGAAACTTGAGCGCCGCTTCGGTGCGCGAGTGGACGTGCAACTTGGAATAGATGTGCTTCAGGTGCCACCGCACCGCATCCACGGAGACGAACATCCGCGCGGCGATTTCCTTGTTGGAAAACCCGTTTGCGACGTGCTCCAGCACATCCCTTTCTCGCGCAGTCAGTTTCTCCACCTCCCTGGAAACCGTGGACTGATTGCGGAAATACTGGATCACCTTGCGCGCAATTTCGCCGCTCATCGGAGCTCCGCCCTTACCGACATCGCGAATGGCCGTCAAAACCTGCTCTGGAGCGGAGCGTTTGAGCAGGTAGCCTGAAGCCCCGGCCCGCAGTGCGCTGAAAATCCGGTCGGGGTCCTCATAGACCGTCACCATGATCACCAGCACCTCCGGCAGCAGTTCTTTGAGCCGCTCCACGCACTCAATGCCTGACATGGCTGGCAGCTGAATGTCCATCAACACGACTTCCGGTGCATATTTGGGCAACACTTGCAACGCCTCCTCCGCCGTCCCACAAGCCGCCACACACTGGTATTCGTTGGACAGCTCGATGATGGTTTTGAGGCCTTCGCGAGTGGTCCGGCTGTCTTCTACAATGGCGATCTTGATCATGGGGTTCTGTCTTGAAGCGGTATCTTGAAACGGACGGTGGTGCCCACGCCGGGAGTGGATTCGATATCACAAGTCCCGCCAAGTTGGAGTATCCGTCCTTCCATATTGCGCAGGCCGTCGCTGCCTGGCGCCTTGCCGGTGTGGGGTTCGAATCCACAGCCGTCGTCAACCAAGCAAATCACCAACAGCGCAGCCTCCACCCGCACCGTGAGGCGAACCTCCGTGGCGGACGAGTGCCTGACGGTATTGTTGAGCGCCTCCTTGAAGGCAAGCAGGATACTCTGGCGGGTGCGAGAATCCAACGGGTCGCGCGTGATCGCCTCGTCAATATCGAGCCTGCAGTCGATCCCGGCCAGTTGCAGGAAACGCTGAGCCTGCAAGGAAAAGTAACCCGCCAAGTCCGCCACCGAATCATAGCGCGGATTCACCGCCCAGACGATCTCGTCCAAGCTGGTCACCAGCGAGCAACACAGGCCATTGAGTTGATCCAAATAGCCCGCCTTGTCCTTGTCCGGAATACCCGGATTTCTAGCCAAGGAGCTCAGGATGCCAGCCTCGGTCAGCCCAGCACCCAGTTCATCGTGAAGATCTTGCGCCATGCGGCTGCGCTCTTGCTCCAACGCCCGATGCCGCTCCACCGTTTCTCTTTCCTCGATCTCCACCGCCAACTCGTTGCTGCGCCGGGTCACCGTGCGCCGGAGCAGAGAAACCCAGGCCACCGCCAGTAGCAGCCCCAGCGACAACAGCCCCAACGCCAGCATCGTGTGTCGCCCCGTCCACCACGGACCGCGCATCACCACCACCACATCCGCCGGACTGCCCAAACGCAGTTCAAATGCGTCCGATCCCGCCGTGGTCCGGTCCGGGCTGGCGGCGACATAAACCCCAGTCAGTCGCAACACACTGTCCCGCTCGACACGCTGGGGCAGCTCAACGCCCACCGGCATGACCGCTATAAAACGGCTCGTTCCAGCCCTCATCTCCAAAGCTCTTTCCTCTTGCCGCACCGTGTCGCTCAAGACCGTCGCCTCCACCACCACCCGCGTCGCGTCCAGCCGCAGGTCAGGCAAATTCCAAAACGGCACCTTTTGCGCCTCCGGCAGTGGCGAGCTGCCCGTCTCGCGCACCACCGCCTCCAGCAATGCGGGTGATGGCCCACCCAATTGCGGAAATCCAGACACCTCCACCTCGGTCCCTGGCCGCAGCGGCATCGCCTCACGGCAAGTCACCCGAAACCCCTGCCCACCGTCGTTCAACCACAGCTGGGGCGGATTCGAATACAGCACCTGCCCCCTCACCCTCACCCGTCTCAACGCAGTCGGGTGCGAGGTGAAACGCAGCAAGTCCGCCGGCCGCATCAAGACCCCAGAAAACAAGTCGTCGGACGCTGGCATGTCCACCGTCAGTTGCGCGTTTCCCAAGGAAAACTCCGAAGCCACCACACTCCCCGCCGCATCCCAAGTTGCTCGATAAACCCCGCGCACACGCACCACGCCACCGATCAGTGATTGCCGCTTATCCTCAGGCAGCGCCTCAGTTGCCAAGGGATAGAGTGCTCCAGAGGAGATCTTCACCCTACCCGCCCGTGTCAGCAGCACCATCTCCGCAGCCGAAACGGAAATCACCACTCCTTCAATCTCAACCCTTTCCGCGTCCAAACTGCCGCTCGCCAGTTGCGCTTGCGTCGGCTGCACCGCTTTCGGCAAGGGTCCCTCGCCCATAAAGGTCGTCTTATCCACATAGATCACCGGAGAAAACCCCCCTTGAGAGGCCCTTCCCTCGATCAACCAAACCTCCCCGGGCTCCGGCGTGTTTTCAGTCGCTTCAGAAAAAAAGTGCGCGAAAACCCCACCCGTCGCGTCCTGGATCACGAGGCTGCGCGGCGAGGTCATCGTCACCACCCCTTGGATCGCAGCCCGATAGGACGACACCTTGTCATCGGGTTGGAGCTGGCGGACCTCAACCGCCCGGGTCAGCACTTTTTCACCGCCGGGCTTTTCTTCGATCAACTCGACCTGTTCCCGCCCCAGCGCGACGATGCCCGAATCCCTCGCCACCCCGGTCAATTTCACCCTCTGGTGGATAAGCTTCATGGGATCCAGCCCCGCCGCATCTGCCACCACGGCACGAACCGTGTCTGAGTTTCCCGAGATCTCCAGTTCCAGCGACTCGTCACTTTTCGCCGCAAAAACGACGGTTCCTTCCAGCGCCACCCAATTGTTGCGAGTTCTCCCCCACGACACCGGTTTGCCCCGCGCCGCATTGCCTTGTCCGGCGATGCGGCAAGTCACCGAATCCTTGGCCAAATAAAGCCGCGCGCCATCGTCCGAGGTCAGAAAAAACCGATACACCCCAGTCCGAGGCAGCCGCAGAACCCCGGAATAAACCACCCCCACCCGCTCCGCTCGTGTCCTCACCGAGGAATCCGGCACCGCCACAATTCCCCGCATCTCAGGCTCCATCTGCTCAAAATTCGGAGAATCTCCCAAGTCCGCCAATGGATAGCAGCTGTACTCCAAGCCCGCTTCGTAACCGCCATTCTCCGTCGCGTGAGCGAACATCTCAGGCGGCACTTGCTGCCTCGGCACACCGTCCGCCTCATACTCCACCTTCAGCGCCGCCGGGCCGTCGCCATTGAACCACTCCAACCGCAACGGCCACATCCCCTCCCGCAAAAAAACTTTTCCGGTCCTCATCAACTCCGAGTGATGCCCCGCAATATCCACCAACGGCGCAGTGCCCAAACACAGCGCCAGCCGCCCCCGCGCCAGCAAGCAGTCACTCCCCTCGATCACCACATGATCCCCCACCTGCAGCCCATCCGGCAACGACGGCAGTTCCACGATGTCAGTCGTCGCCCCATCATCCAGCGTCACCAATCGCGCCTCACGGCCAATTGCGCGGACATCCCCCTCCAGCCGAAAAGTGATGCTCAACCGCTCGTTCGACGCCGCCAATTCCCGCATCTGCGCCAACGACACGGCTGGCAAGCCATCCTGCGCCAGCACCGAACTCCGCGTCCCGCACATGATCGCGAGGACGCATAGGATGCCGCAAAATCGATAGAGACCGGAACTCATGAGGTTGATTTTTCCCAGCCCGTCCACACAGCCAACGCAGCCAAGAGGCCGCAAGCTAGGACTCGCTTCAATCTCAGACCAGCCAAAATCCATAACCCGCCGCAGCACGTGGACGGCGACAGCAGACAGTCGCCGCCCCCACCTCTCAACGGTTAGAGCAACCTTCTCGTTCCGAAAGCAAGTGCGGGGCAGGCCTCTTATCCTAGAGGCCAAAAATATGGCATCACCGCATATTTGAATTCAGTCGCAGGAACAGGGCTGGAACGCCAGCTCGGGGAACACGTACGGTCACCCTATCCACGCCAGGGCCAAAGCCATCGTCATCAGTGATGATTTGCACTCCTCCCATGCCGTCATTCGCGCGAGTCCAATCATCCAACGTCGTGCCGAATTGAGCGAATGGGTCGATCGCAAGCGAAACATCCGTGCGACGGAATTCGAAAATAGCCCAATCCACATCCGTGGTGATTGTCGGCAACAGGGAAATGGAATTCGCCGCAACACCCGAGGGAAGCCCTCCGAGGATGAACTCAAGACTGTTAGGAACACCATCGGCGTCTGGATCCGCATTGGCAAGACGGTCGTTGCCTTGCAAGCCCATGAAGGAAAGCCAGAAGGTGTAGCCGGGATCGACGCCGGTGGCGGGGATCACCGCACCAGACTGCGTCACAGCAGGCGTGAGACCTGGGTATTCGAGAAAGCGACTGCTGATAATTTGTCGGGCGAAGCCGGGTCCTTGCCAAGCGACCGCGAGGTAGTCGTCACCGCCACCTTCTTTGTGCAGGGCTTCGATGTAGCAGCGCTGACCGGCCGTTAGAGCGATCATGGCCGACGCTTGGCTCGGGTTGTCCGTCCAATCCTTGTTACCCGTAGCACCGTTGGCGTAGGCGATTCTCGTTTTGTTAGCCTGAACGTCGCTGGTCGAGAACCATAGCTCGCTGCCATCATCAGAGGCGATCCAGAATTGATAGTCGCCGGTGAACGGAGCAATCAGATAACCACTGACCTTCTGGCCGTAGTTGTCAGACGCATTCGCGGGAGTTTCGAAGGAGCCCAGCGTCTCGGAGAGGTTCGGTGTGGCAGGATAACTGCCGTTGGAAGTGAGGTTGGAAACATTGTTACCACCGATGCCAGTCCACACTTCGCGTTTGAGCGCGGCCGGAGCGGGAATGGTGCCTGGATACTCGAGGAATCGACCGTCAATGATCTGGCGCGCGAAGGACGGTCCCTGCCACGCGACGGACATCTGGTCGGCACCGGTGCTCTCCTTGTGCAGGACCTCAATGTGGTAGCGCTGCCCGGCAGTTAGCTTGAGGGTGCCGGACTCCTGACTGGCGAAAGTCGTCCAGTTTCTCGCCGCCGTGGCGCTCGTGGTGAAGGCGATTTTCATCCGGTTCGACGGATTCGAATCGGTGGAAAGCCAAAGCTCGCTGGCGACATCGGAAGCGATCCAGAATTTGAAATCGCCAGACTCTGGAGCGACGAGTGTTCCGGTGACACGTTCACCGAAATTCTCCCCATGATTCACGGGGGATTCGAAAGTCGTCAACGCCCCGCGCGCGTCGGGCTTGCCTGCAATGAAAGATGCTGTGGATGTTAGAATGGAGACAGCAGTGCCTGAGATGTCCGCCCAAACTTCTCGTTTGAGGTTGGGCTGGCCGGGCAGCACGAGGGGATTTTCCATGAACCCGTTCGCGATGACCCTGCGATCGAAGGATGGACCTTGCCATGCCACCGCGACGTGATCCGTAACTCCGCCTTCTTTATGGATGACTTCCAAGTAGTAACGCCTACCGGTGGCTAAGTGAATGGGCACAGACTTCTGTGAAGGCTGAGCATCCCAGATCTGCGGATCGGAAACTCCATCCAGATAGGCGATTCGAAGGCGGTTGGTCGGGTGCTCGTCGGTCGACAGCCACAACTCGCTGGCATCGTCCGATGCGATCCAGAAGGTGTAGCGGCCGTCCTCGGGAGCGACGAGATAACCGCTGATACGCTGGCCGTAGTTGTCAGCGATATTGGATGGAGCAACCAATCCGGCTCCTGCGACGAGGGTTCCCGTGGTGCTCGGAGACGCGGGGTAGTTGGGAGAGTTTTTTAGATCGGCGGTGGCGCCACCATTGACCGCGCTCCAGACCTCACGTTTGAACAACGTGCGGTCTGCGGGAGCCGATGGATGTTCGAGAAAGTTGTTAGCAATCACTTGGCGGGCGATGCCCGGCCCTTGCCAGGCGACAGCCAAATGATCTCCAAACTGGCCTTCCCGGTGTCGGGCCTCGACGTAGTAGCGCCGCCCGGCCACTAAGTTTTTAACCACGGACTTCTGAGAGGGAAACTCGTCCCACGCTTCTTCCGCAGAGTAAGTGTCGATGGAAGCAATCTGCGCGAGATTGGCAGAACTCTCGTCAGTTGATAGAAACAGCTGTCCCTGATCATCCGAAGCGAGCCAAAAGGTGTAAGCCCCCGTGACCGGAGGAATGAGGTAACCGGTGACTCGCGAACTGAAATTTTCCGCGACATCCTTAGGAACCTTAAACGAAAAAAGCGTGCCCTCGAAGTCCGCGGCGCGCGCGGGAGGAGTGGTCGAGGTGTTGCCATACCAAACCTCGCGTTTCAGTGCAGGACGGAGGGTTTCGGGATATTCGAGATAGTTGCTCGTGATCAGGCTTTGTGAAATCGAAGGACCCTGCCACGCCACCGCGACGTGATCACCGCCTCCGCCTTCCTTGTGCAGCGCTTCGACGTAATAATACTGTCCTGCGACAAGCGGGATCACCGCCGACTGCTGATTGCCCTGGGAAGTCCAGCTCCGGACTCCGACCGCGCCGTTGACCTGGCAGATTTTCCGTTTGTTCGCCGGATCGGCATTCGAGGAAAGCCACAACTCGCTGCCATCGTCCGAGGCAATCCAGAACGTGTAGTTGCCGGTGGATGGGGGAACAAGGAAACCGCTCAGACGTTGCCCGTAGTTGTCCGCCACGTTCGCGGGAGCCTCGAAGTTCTGGGCGAATCCCGTCTCGTCGCGGGTGTGCGGATAGTGGAGCGAGTTGGTGAGCTCCGTGACCGCCTGACCGCCACCTGGCAGGTTCTTCCAAACCTCGCGCTTCATCGCCGCCTTCACGATCTGCACCGTGATGATTCCGGTATCGGATAGAACTGGAGTTCCGTTATCGCTGGCGGTCACGGTGAGGACGCGTGTGCCTATCGGAAGCTGCGTGTTATTGCGACGGATGACGCCTGTTAGCGGATCAATCGTGAAAGCGCCATCGGCATTCCCTGCCGTGATGGAATAGGTGACGGTCGTCCCCGGATCGCTCCAGTCCTTGGCTTCGAGCGTGGTCACGATGTCATCGCGGGTGAACATCGTGACGTTCTTGTCGTTCAGCACCGGCGCGGCGTGGTTGTAGAACTGCTGGGTCACGTGGGGTGCACCTAGGATCACTTGCCCGAAATCCGGGCCGGACCAAGAGACCGCAAGATTGTCGCCGCCGACACCTTCCTTATTGAGGACCTCGATGTAGTAGAATTTCCCGCCTTGGAGGGAGATCGCCGCCGATTTTTGCGAGGGAAATTTGTTCCACTCGCGGGAGTTCGTCCAGTCTCCCACCGAGGCGATCATGACCTTGTTGGCCGGAGTGCCGTCCGTGGATAGCCAAAGTTCGCTATGGTCGTCCGAGGCGATCCAGAACGTGTAGCTGCCGGTGTCTGGCGCCCGAAGGTAGCCGCTGAGTTTCTGGCCGAAATTGTCGGAGACATTGGTCGGGGTTTCGAAAAACGCCTGATAAGTGGTCGAACTCGGATTATTCGGATAGACCCCAAGAGAAGTTAGACTTGCAACGGTGGTGCCACCAACCCCTGTCCAAAGCTGGCGTTTCACGGCCAGCGGTTCGATTTCCACGGCGACTTGCGCAGTCGTTGACAGGCCTCCGGAATCGGTAGCGCTGACATCGAGCAGGTATTTCTGGAGAGTGGCGAAACTGAGCGGACCATTGACCGTTAGAACACCGGTGGTGGGGTTCAATGCGAAAGCTCCGCTGCTATTTCCGCCGGTGATCGTGAAGGACGAAAGGCTGGAGCCGGCTTCGAAATCTCCAGCGGCAAGCGTGCCCACCACCGTCCCGGTGGAACTCGTTTCCCCCACGCGGAACGTCATGTTCGCCACCCAAGGTTGACGATTCGGTAAGCTGCCCGGATACTCCAAATTTTCGTTAGGAATCAGATGACGGGCGCGACCCGGAGTCTGCCAGGACGCGGACACATACTCGTCGCCAGAAATGTCGCGATGGAGGATTTCTAGGTAGTAGCGCTGGCCGGCGACCAGGTTGACCGGCGCGGATTGCTGGGTGCCTTGGGCTGTCCAGATGCCGGGGGCGAGCGCGCTGCTGTTGGAGGAGATCTTCACCTTGTTCGCGGGATTCGCGTCAGTGGAGAGCCACAGCTCGCTGGAGTCGTCCGAGTTGATCCAGAAGACATGGCTTCCGGTTTCGGTGGGCAGCAGATAGGCGCTGAGTTTCTGGCCGTAGCCGTTGAGCCTGCAACACGCCTGGGTGGACGGCGAGTAGCGCGTCAAGTTCGGGCTGTTCGGATAGGTGGGCAGCGACGTCATGTTGGAAATCGCCGTGCCCCCGGGATTGGTCCAGATTTCCTGTTTCATGCCCCGCAGCGGAGCAACGCTGATAGGAACGACTGCCGTCACGGGAGATCCCGCCGCCGTGTAGGAAATCGATAGATTGAAAGGACCGGCCGATCCCAGTGCCGCCGGAGTGGCGACGGTGATCGCTCCGGTCGAAGCGTTGATCGCGAAGGCCGAGCCAGCGTTGCCCGCCGTGATGGAATAGGCCGAGCCGGTGCCCGGAGCCACGGTTCCCACCGCCGCGCCCGCCACGGCGTTCACCGGAATCCTGAAGCGCCAGTTCGGCTGCGCGATGCTGCCGCTGATGGTATAGACCCCGGCCGAGGCCCAGTCGTCATAGCCGCCCGTCATCCACGTTAGATTTCCCACGCCATCGACGGTCACTGTGTAGGTCCCGGCGGCCAGCGTTGTTGAAATGGTAGCTGCGAGATTATTGGACGGGCTGCTGGTGGCGACGAGTGTTCCAGCGGAGTTGTAGAGTTTTGCCTCGATGTCGAGATTCGGACTCGGCGGAGCACCAGCGAACTGGAGATTCACCGCTCCGCCGCCCGTGGTGAAGATGAAGGTGTCGACGTCTTCCGCGTTTTCAATCGACCCGCCGTTAGAAACAGCACCGGCAGACGATAGCACCAACGGAGTCGCTTGGGCCGTGATGCTGGAATGGTCGTCCGATTTCAGCGGGACGACGGATCCGATGTAGGCGATGTCATCCTGATGCTCCTGCGCATCGGGATAGTCGCCCTTGCTCCACTGCGCGACGTTGTAGCCGTAGGGAGCCCCCATGATAGGCCCCCAACTGGCCGCTCCATTGCCATGGCCGCCGTAGTAACCGGCGCTGCTCGTGTAGTCATGTCCGAGATTGAAGGTATGGCCGACCTCGTGGGAAATGGCATCCGATCCCGCCTTGCCCGTCATGAAAACCCAGCAGCAGGTGTCGCCGGATTCGATGAAGGTGCGGTTGAACGCGATCCCGCCCGCGCCGGGCGCGAAATTGCTCGGCGTGATGATGCACCGCATCCGTCGACCTTGCGGAGCCCGCCAGTAAGCCTGCGCATCCGTCGTCACGTTCACCTCATACGGCGCGAAATCCTCCGCCACCCGCCGCCACATGTCGGTGATTTCCGACACAGGAAGATTGTAGGCGCTTGCGATGATACGTCGTCCGCCTTCCCAACTCTGGCCCTCAATGACCTCGCCGTCGAAATCCAGATAGATCGTCGCTGCCGCGCGCGCCAGACTGTGGTGGATCGGAATGGCTTCGTAAATGATACCCACCGACCGGCCGCCATTGTAGATCGCCGCCTCTTGAGCTTCGGGTTCGTTAGAGGCTGCGAGCGGCTTCCAATCCGGATCAGGTTCGCACATCACCTCACCAATCGGCCGCCGCGCAACCTGAAGTTTTCCGTCCTTGTCGCTGGAATAAACAAACGCCGCCTTCTGCTTTTTCTGAAGAATGAATCCCCGGAAGCCCCAAGGTTCACGGGCGATTTCGAATGTCCCGCTGCCATCGGCCAGTGTTCCACCGGCGGCAGTCGCATTGTTGGGATGGGTCTTCACATAGTTGAGAGTGCCTGCGATTTGCACTCCACCGGGCAAGGGAAGTGACACCGTGCCCCCCTTGGTCAAAGCGCCAATGTCGGAAAACAAGCGCCCGTCCTGCTCCCCCACCGTTTCCATCACGGAGAACGGCTGCGCGGCATCCTCAGCAGGTGGTGTGGCGGCAAGAACCGGCGCTGTGGGAATCTCTGGCACCTCCCGTTTGGAAACTTGTCCCAAGTAGAAATTGAATGTCGCCAAACCGCCACAGCACAAGGCTGCGACAGTGATCAACTTGGATTTTTTGTTCATGGATTTTGGACAAATCGCGGGTTTCAGAGTCCAAAACCTGCAGAGATACAAAGACGGAATGCGATTTTCCCGACCTTATCCCGCCAAAAATTTCGCCAAGTTGGGGAAAAATTTTTCCAACCATGCCGAAGCATGAAGCCGTAACAGCAGCACAAGGCCGGTGGTATTCCCAAGTTGAAGATGAAACAGGGCATCGTGTGCTTTCCCCCTTGAGACACATTGGCGGCCAAATCCCGTGATGTCCCCCACCCGGGATTCCACTCGTCTTGCATCGAAACGGTTAGAGCGGCGCATTACGATCCCTTGCGAAAGCGCACACAGTGCTCTTGATGCGCCCAGCTATCTTTTCATTCGGCTTGCGCGGAAAGTGTTGTATCAATAGGCCTAAACGCATGACGGATCCGGCCACCCATCACTTCGAATCCTCCGAGGACGCCAATCTCTACGCGTCCGACAAACTGCTGCCTGTGGTGTATGAAGAGCTTCGCCGATTGGCCGCCTTCCGACTGAAAAACGAGTTTGGCAACCAAACCCTGCAACCCACCGCCTTGGTGCATGAAGCTTGGCTGAGGATTTCCGGCAGCGAAGAAAAGTCATGGGACGACCAAGTCCATTTTTTCAACGCGGCCGCTTTGGCGATGCGCCGCATCTTGGTCGAAAGAGCCCGTGGCAAAGCCCGCATCAAGCGCCGTCGTCCCGAAGATCTGTCGTTCATGGATCAGGAGTGGATCGATAACGACGATCACATCATCATGATCCATGAATGCCTCACACTGTTGGAGAAAAGCGATCCTGAATCGGCGAAGGTGGTGTTGCTGAAATTCTACGGCGGCTTGAGCAGCAGCGAAATTGGCCAGATGACAGGACGCAGTCTTCGTTCCGTCGAACGGCAATGGATGTATGCCAAAGCCCAGTTGTACCGCCTGATCACCAAGGATCAGACCTAACCCACATCCGCTGGATAGACTGATCGTCGTGCGCTAACACATGGACTGCTTAACGCTCCTGAATCTCGAAGCGGAAGAATTCGTTCCCAGGCATCATTGGACCAATCAGCGAGTGATGGACGCCAGCCGCACGCGGGATGCCATCGTTCCCCGGAACTTGCCAAGGCGTCCAGTGGTGAAGATCGTCGGAGCGCATGAGGGTGGCAGAGCGGTTTCCTAGGCCGGTGAAGTCATGAGCGATGCTGTTGCCATTCTGCTGGATGGAAGGCCGCCAGAAGCTGGTGGAATCCTCGGGATCGGTGTTGGTCAGCCATTCGAAATGGTTGTCACCGCCATCGCCATCCGGATCGGCACCCGATGCTCCTTCGGATGAAGTCCCGTTTCCAAATCGAGCGACGCGCCATTCCTGATAGCTGGCGTGGGGCTGGACTTCTCCCGCGATCCAAGCGGATAGGAGTTGCACGCCCTCGAGGTCGATCTCGTTGGTCGCGATCGGCGGCATGCGCGAATAACCGTTCGCGGCGGCAGCACGATTGTAGAGGATGGATTTGCTCACCTCGCCCGGCAGCACCAGCCTATCCTCGGGGTGAAGGGGCGCATCGAGCGAATGCCCATTGACAAGGCCGGTTTGAGCGAGAGTCAGATGGCTGCGCCCGTCCCAGTTTCCGCCGCCGGTTCCCCCCGCTTGGTGGCAGTAGGAACAATTCACGTCGAGATAGGAACGAACACGCGCCTCCAGCGAATACGTCGTTTCATCCGGCCTGAGATGGCGCGGCAGGGAGGCGGGATTTTCTGCCAATCCCGTTAAATAGCCAGCATTCGAAAGCAGGCTGAGAAAGTTCGCAGAATCGCCCGCAAGGGTACCCGGAGCATTGAGCTGGCGGGTGTTGAAGGAGAGTGCATGACCCGCCTCGGGCGTGTGGCAGATGGTGCAACTGTTGCGCGATGGGATCTGCCACGGAGCCACGGTGGGGCTGCCGTTGAGACGGATAGCAATGTCGAAGCTTTCGCCGTTCTTGCTGGCGAGGGCAGCATCGGTCTGCGTGCCGGCATTGAGGTGGTTCCAGCGATAGGAAAGCCCGTAAGAACCGGTGGCGGTGCGGACGAGAAAGCGAGTTTCCACGCGTCGACGCGGTGAGCCGAACACAGGCCTGCGGTCAGGAACGGAAACTCCGTCGATGCTCCGAGTGAACGATTCCCATTCAGTTGGATAGTCGAAGTGCTTCACCCAGATCATGCCCTCGGGATAATCCCACGGATCGTCACGGGAGTAACTCACGGAAGACGCGGTATCCTTGATGAGAAACCAGCGCGATTTCTCCGCGTGATCGGACCAGAAGCGGAGATTGGGCGTGTAACCGACGCCACCAGGATTGGTCGTTAGATTACTAAGATCGGAGAAGAAGTTGGTCTGCGAGAGCGTTTGCGGATAACCGGAATCATTGGTGCCAACGGCGAGTCGCTTGATGCTGCCGACGCCTTGGTTGTTCCCCGTGTTGCCACGGTCGAGGAGGAGAATGTCACCGGTGGACGGGTCGGTCATCAAGCCAACGATGGCAGCCTCGCCGTCGATCCGTTCGACCGTCGGTGTCGGAGTGGTTCGTTCCAAGCTCCAGATATGACCAGAAACATAGTCGGCGAAGATATATTTACCGGTGAGCGAAGGGATCGCATTCCCCTGATAGATCAATCCTCCAGTCACAGAATTCCCCTGGAACGTTCCACCGCCGTGATTGTATTCCCAGAGTGGAGCGACAAGGGTCGCATTCGCCTCAATGGCTCCATTGCGATCGCCGGTGATGCCTCCTGGGGAAAAATTCCCTTCTTTCCACGACCAGCCGCCATTGTTACCAGCCTGATAGACACCGATCTCCTCGCGATCATTGCGTCCGACGTCGCCAACCCAAACTTCATCGACCGTGCCATTGCGATCCAGGTCCTCGACGGAAAACTGCCATGGATTGCGCAAGCCGACGACGAAGAGTTCTGTCCTCACTTCTGCTGGATCCACCGTCACACCATTGAACGAAGTGGCTCCGACGAACGGATTGTCGGTCGGCACACGGAAGTAGGCTTCTCCGGTGGAACCGCCGCCGACGCGCGGAATGTCGCTGTCGGGATTGGGCACCAAGTTGGCGGGCTGGCGATCGACATCAAGGCGGAGGATGCCGGACCACAGATGTTTGTCGATGTATTGAGAATTGCTGTGACCGTCCGACTGCGTCCCGCCGTCCCCAAAACCAACGTACAGATAACCGTCCGCGCCGAACTCGCAGCTGCCAATGTTGTGGTAAGCATCGGGGTCGACCTGATCGATCAAGATTTGCTCGGACGCTGGATCGGCCGTGAAAGGAGCGGTGGTCTGGCAGGTGAAGCGAGACAAGCGCGAGGTGCCAGAGGTGGAGTTGTAGGTGACGTAGATGTACCCATTCGTCGACCAGTTCGGATGGGCTGCGATGCCTTTGAAGGCCTTCTCGTTGTTGTCATGACTGGTCCTGTTCGTCACATCGACGATGGGCGTTTTGGTGACGGGATTTGCGGTGATGTTAGGGATCAAGAAAACTCGGCCATCGCCTTCCGTGACCAAGATTTTTTGACTGTCTCCTGGAATGGAACAGAACGCGTGAGGCGAATCGAAGGTGAGTCCCGGAAAGGCGTCCGTGATGCCGGTGGCCGTGGCGGGTGGGGTTGCGGGCAGAGTCACAAAATTGGAATCGAAGCGGGCATTGGCCGTGAAACTGATGGTGACGACGCCCGTGTCTGTGAGGCTACCGGAAGGATTCACCACCTGATAGACAAAGGAATCCGTCGTGGGTTGGCCGCTGCTGTGTTGGTAAAGAATCGAGCCATCCGGGGAAACCGTGGCGGCACCAAAGGTGGGAGGCGTGACCAAGGCGAGCGATCCTCGGTGGATGGAACCGCTGTCGTTTGCCGTCACCTGAATGCGCGCCTGCGTCAGGTGATTCATGGTGATCGCATCATCATTCGCGACGGGTGGTTGCTCTTGGAGGCCGTCCCAAGTGGTGGCAACACGCAGGTTGTCCCACTCCACTTGGCCATTGCCACCGGACCCGAAACGGATGCCGCTCGACCAGTTACCGCTGGTATGGGCATAGACGGCAACTGGATTGTTAGACTGTTCGGATTGGGAGAGATTGGGATTGAGATAAAGGGCGGCGATGTTGTTGTCGAAATCGAGCTTGGCCACCAGCGTGTAGGTTTGTCCAAGCACCGGCTGGATACCGGAATAGGCATGATTGTTGGTATTGAGATCGTGAATGGCGAATTCCCGTTGCCCCGAGATCGGATTCGCAGCTCCCGGCACGCCAAACAGATAGCGTTCCGCACCGAAGTCAAAGGAGCTAGCGCCCGCCCAAGTGGCTCCTGCCCGGCGCGTCATTTCAAAACGATAATAGACGGCATGTTGATCGAAAATCACATCATCGCTCACCGATCCGAAACGTTCATCGCT
This sequence comes from Verrucomicrobiota bacterium, assembly GCA_040387215.1. GTDB lineage: Bacteria > Verrucomicrobiota > Verrucomicrobiia > Verrucomicrobiales > Akkermansiaceae > Luteolibacter. The sequence continues at coordinate 35,005 of JAZKEG010000022.1, forward strand.
GCCCGCCTGGGCACCTTCCCCCGGGCCATTGTATTCGCGTTTCGCATTGCTGTCTTGCGTGACGAGAACTCCGCCAACGAGTTGCGGAGCACCACCGGTGCTGTCCCAATCGGAAAGACTGCCGGTGTGGCCGAAAAAGGCGTCATTCTCGGTCGAGTTGTCAAAATCCCAGTGCAAGCCACCGGTCAGACCGCTGATCGATCCATCTGGGTAATCGAAATTTTCGATGCCGATGACGTTGAGAGCGGGGTCCATGTTCGGATGGCTGTTCGCATTGGTGGGATTCGTGCCGGCCGTGATTTCGACATCATCCTGATAACTGTCGCCGTCGGTATCGACCTCCTGCGGGTTGGTTCCGGCTTGATATTCTTCCAAGTTGCTGAGGTTGTCACCGTCGGTGTCGAGGGCCGAGTCATCAGTCCCCACGACCAGTCCATTGGACGTTTCCCAAACATCGGGCATGCCGTCGTCGTCCTGGTCCGCATCGAAAAACTCCAACAGGCCGACGTCGGCGGCGGTGGTGGCCAGCACCAGATTGTCCCACGTGACGGTCGCTCCCGAGCCGGCGCGAGCAGAGGTGGACGCGTTGACAGACAGATACTCCAAGGTGGCATCCGCCGAATTGGCACCATTCGCAGGATTCCAAAAATCGGTCGCATCCGGATTGACGAAGAGACCTAGCAGATTGTTATCGAAGTCAATGACGCCCACAAGCGTATGAGTCACGCCGTCCGCGAGACTGATAGAGCTGAGCTTGACGGTTCCTTCCGGGAGGTCCGCTGCGGCGTGATTCTGTGTGTCGATGCCCGCCAAGTCGTTGCCAGCTCCGGGCGATGGGACGCCGAAAAAGATGCGCTCGGTGTTAAAACCATAAGAGCTGACACCACCCCAAGCCCCATTTCCGGCCGCGCGCGTCATCGAAAACTTGAAGAACACCCTGCCACTCGACCTCGCACCGGTGGTCTCGGTGTTGCCATTGAATTCCCGTTTCGCACTCTGATTGTTGGTGACCAGAGCATTGTCGACGATGAGCGGGCTGCCCGTCACCTTGTTCCAGTCAGAAGGGACGCCACTGTGCGTGTTGTTTTGGTTCAGGTCAAAACCCGTGCCGCCGTTTTTCAAATCCACGGCAGCGTTCGAGTAGGTAAAACTTTCGCTGCCGATGACTTCTGCGTGAACGCGGAACGTGACGAGACCAAGCAAAAGCAACGAGACAGATAGGGTTTTCATCGGGTTTTCCGATCCACCCGAGAAATTTCGCGATAGGAGGATCATGTAGGGTTGCGGCTTTTGCGGCGAATTCCCGCCAAAGAATTTCTGCGCGGGCTTCGATTGCAAGAAGCATCTGGGAGACGCGGATCAAAAAAGGCCTCCTGGTTTCCCAGGAAGCCTTTGATTTCAACCGATGTTCGCGAGGATCAGGGTTGTTTGATGACTGCGCGGAGGAAGCTCTTCGGAGCGCCACTCACCGGTCCGGTGGTGAAAGTGCGATAGGACCATCCGCTTTCGGCAGGATTGCCGCTCACCAAGGGTTGTTCGATGGCCGTCTTGTCGGCTCCGACCACTTCACTGACCGGGACGTTCCAGTTGGCCAATCCGTTGCTGCCCTGGATGGTGTAAAGCAGGCCGCTGACGAGACTCGAATTCTGCTCGTTGTTTGCGCCACTGGTGAAGGTGGCCACCGTGCGAACCGGCAGCGACAGCACCAGCGAAGGCACGCCACCAACATTGGCAACCTTCGAAACCACCTTGCCGGAAGCCGCACCCGAAAGCGGATTTCCATTCAACGCGAATTCGGCCACGTTTGTTAGGCCGTCGTTATCAGGATTGCCGTTCGGCGTGGCATCTGCGGCGGGATTGATCGCCGTGATGTTCGCCGCCGCCCATGCCGAGTAGGGAGAAGCGGATTGCACCAAGGCAATCTGAGTTCCGCCGTTGTAGGCGTAGTCGATCACGTAACCGGCTGGCAATGCGGGCGGGTTCATTCCCCCAGCAAATTTGCCGGTCGCGCCGCCGGGCAGACTGGAATACTGCGCGATGACGTAGACCGGTTGCGTGGCGGTGCCATTCAAGGCGAGTGTCGCTCCGTTGAGCACCAAACTTCCGGTGACCAAGGCATCCTGGGTCGCGGCGAGGTCGATGGTCATTGTCGCGGTCGCGGCAAGAGTCGTGGAGTTCGCCGTTAGAATGCCCGGAGTCGCGCCACCGGGATTCAAATTGGAAGTTCCATCGACAAACAACGCACAGATGAAGTTGCCCGTTCCGGATAGAGTTCCAGCGCTGACATGGGCTTGTCCTAGGATGCCGATGTTGCCGTTGACGAAGAGCGTGCCTGCACCGGTCTTGGTGAAATTCCCAATGCTCGTGTCATTGATGAAATTCTGGTTGAGCGCGATGTCGTTGCCGTTCGAATCAATCTTCGCGCCACCCACTTTCACCATCGCGGTATCGATGCCGGTGAGGAAGGTCGCCGCAGCGCCGGGCCCGGCCTTCAGCAAACCGCCGTTGAAGTTGATGGTGCTGGTGCCGCCGCCGTCAGAGACTTTCTGCGTGACCAAGGTTCCCCCATCCAAGTTCACCGTGCCGACGCCTGTTGCGCCGTTCGCGAGAATCACGCCGCCTGAGCCGAGCGAGGCGACGGTTCCTGTGTTCTGAAGGTTGAGGGTGCCGGTTCCGATCTCGCCGACCGTCATTTGGCGATCCGTGCCGGTCTGATTGAAAGTTCCTCCAGAGACGGTGAGAACGCCGGTGCCACCCGATTCGCGGCCGATGGAAACCCATCCGCCCGCTTGAGTCACACCACCGCTCTGCAACCAAGTTCCCGAACCAGAGCTACCAATACGGAACTCACCGCCATTGCCGGTGAAGGTTCCGCCCGTTTGAGTCACCGTGCCGACGCGACCCGCATTGCGGCCGACAAACGTGACTCCCGCCACGGTGACCACCCCGCTGTCTTGAAGCGTCACATTCGCAGCAACGTCACCGCTTTCATTGACGGACAAATCATTGCCCACGCTGAGGGTTGCGGTGTCTTTGACTGTGAGCGATCCACCACCACCGAAGCCAACCGAAACGTAAGAATTCGGCGTCACCACCGTGCCGGAATTTTCGATCACCACATTGCCGGATGATCCTGCATTCAGACCGACGATGAATCGGTTGTTGGAAGTGTATACCGCAGTTCCTTTGACATTCAGGGTGCCAATCGCGCCGATGTTTTGAGCCACGTCGGTGTTATTGGCAGTCATCGTGGAAGTGCCATTCAGAACCACCGTCGCAACGGCACCATTCTTTTCCCCGATCTTGTTATAACCCGTGTTGAGAATGGAATTGTTCAGTGTCAGCAACGAAGTGGCGGAGTAATCGACCACGTTGTCATCCCAGCCGAGCGAGATGTTCCCCGTCGTCACCGTCGAGTTATTGAGGGTGCATGAGGACGTCGATCCCGGGGTGAGAAAGCCGCGGGCAATCGCAATGTAGCCATTGCTTGTTAGGGTCGTATTTGTCAGCACGAGGTCCGCGCTCATGGCGGCCCCCATCCCAAGAAAGATGTCGTTAACGACGCTGTTCGTCTGGGTGCCACCGCCGTCCATGACCAAGCTCCCCTGATTGACCGTCAGGCCGGGGCCAGCACCATTGGCAAGAACGTTCGCTCCTGGATGGTTCAGCGTGAGCGTGCCTGTACCGGTTTTGGTAAACTGACCTGCCGATGCGGCGATTGCACCGCCCATCGTGAGATCCCCTTGCACATCAAACACGCTGTCGGCTGCGGCAATGCTAAAGCCGCGGTCCGAGCTTCCACCGGCACCGGTGTAGCTAAGCGTGCCACCCGCGAACACCAAGTTCGTGGCGCTCGCCGCCGCGGCTCCAATCCCACTCGGGCTGCCAGCATTGGCGATGCTCGACACACTCAAAATGCCACCTTCCAAACGAGTCACGCCGGTGTAAGCATTGGCCGTGGCGATGGTGACCGATCCCGGTCCTTGTTTCAGAAGCCCGGTGCTGCCGTTGATGCCGCCTGCGCCCGTGATCGAATAAGGCAGCGTGAAGTTGTAGAAAGTCACCGATCCTGGGCTAACACCGGGAGCAGGAATCACCACGTTTGGGTTGGGAGGATTGACGGTATCGACCGTTCCAAATTCCACGAAAGTGACCGGAGCACCCGTGGTGAATACGGCAGCACCATTCGTTAGAAGATCGTTCCAGTTCGTGTTACTGGTGTTCCACACGCCGCTCGCGAGTTCAGAATCATCCCACTCCAGCAGCTTCGCCTGCTCAATGACGAGATAGATGGCATTGGGATCGATGGTGGCATCCAAACGAGCGACCACGCCCGGCGGCAAGCTGCCCAGTGTGATCGAGCCGGTGCCACTGCGAGATCCGAACTGGATCAACGGGAATAAACCCACTTCGGGGAAACTGTCCGTGATGTTGACCGTCGTGTTCGCATTGACCGCAAGATTTCCAATCACATTCAAGGTTGCAACGCCGGAAGTGGGATTGCCGAAATCGCCCAAGTTCATTTCTAAAGTCACTGCACCTGCCGCAGTTCCCAAGGCAAGGCTGGCCGCATTGAGCGTCTCTTCCGGGGCCTGACGGGTCACGCCTAGGGTTTTGCCGTTAGCCACGGTGAAGCTCCCGGTCACTGCGGCGCTTCTCGTACCGACGACCAGTTTGCCCTCAGAAACCTGCGTGAGACCGGTGTGAGTACTATCTCCCGTTAGAGTAAGCGTGCCGCTGCCCAGCTTCGTCAGCGGACCGTTGCCGCTGAACACCTGAGAGGCAATTCCAGAGAATGCTTGCGTGTCAAAAATCGCACCACCGACGACAATTTCAGCCGTGCTGAGATCGGAAACAAAGGTGGCTGAGTCCTCGGTCGCCAGAAGCTTGCCGCCATTGAAATAGACCGTTGAATTGCCACCTCCGCCGTTGAGTTTGGACGTCGTTAGGGTGCCGCCATCCATGTTCACTGTGCCGACTCCAGCCCCGACGCCGACCACCATCTGTGGGGTCCGAAACTCCGCCGTGTCATCCATGGTGAGGCTGCCAGTACCTCCATTTTTGCCGATGTTCGTGACGCCGCCGGTCACATGGATCAGACCACCGGTGAACACGACAACTCCAGACGCGGTGTTGCTATCAGCTCCCACCACGAGGTCTCCGCCGCCGGTTTTGTTGATGGTTCCATTGCTCATGGTCAGGGTGCCACTGCTGCCACCGTTTCGCCCCACCACAAACCAGTTGCCCACATTCAGAGTTCCTCCACTCATGGTGTAGTTGCCGGAGGAAGTGCCGGATCCAACCCAAAACTCAGCTCCATTTGCGTTAATCGTTCCGCTCGTTTGATTCAGAGTTCCAGTAGATCCATCACCGACAATGAACGCGCTGCCATCATTGGTTTTATTCAGTGTTCCGCCGTTGACGTTTAGAGTTCCCGTGCCTGTCGAACGCCCAATCGAAAGCCAACTGTTCGTATTGATGATGCCCGATCCACTCAATGTCAGAGTGCCATGAGTTCCGGCTCCATCGCCGATTTGAAGCTCATTGTTGTTCGTCAACGTGCCGCCCGCAATGGTGGCAAAACCGTTAGCTCCACCACTGCCGATGCGGAAATTCTGGTTACCGATCTTAGTGAGTGTTCCCCCCGACATATTGAGGGTGCCCGTGACGCCGTTGCCTCCGGCACCACCGTCGCCAATATAAATCCAACAGTCCTGACCCGCGGTTCCCACATTGACCGTGCCATTGTCAATATTCAGGGTGCCACTACTCGTTTGAGTGCCCACACGAAGCTGCCTGCCAACCGTGACGGAACCCGAAGTGTTAATGTTGAGAGTGCCATTGCTGCCGGAACCCGCATCTCCTCCACCCACGCGAAGCTGCGCGTTACCTTGAACATTCAAGCTGCCGGTGCCTTGTGAAAACCCCGTGTAGGTGCCGCCAGTTCCTGCTGTATTGGCTAGGTTGTAAACGCCGATGCCGCCATTTTGACCGACTTTCATCCAGTTATTATTACCAGTCGATGCCGCGCCTGCAACGTGGTCAACCCGACCATTTGTTGAAGCGGCAACGCCCACCAATATATCTGTTGGAGTGGCGATGATGTTCGCCGAAATAGTGGCGATTGGAGAATTGATATTGATGGTGGCAGGCGATCCGCCGGTGCCGGCATCGCCAACCCAGTTGCCATTGTCATTCCAGTCGGTGGTCACAGTTCCAGTTCCGTCCCAAACCGTCGCGAAAGCCAGCCCCCCGAACCCCATGGAGATGACGGCGAAGGATGGCGCGAGGGTGAACTTGGAGACTCTCTGGAATAGGCTTGGCTTGGATTTCATGGAATGAGGGTTTTGATGGTTTTTGGGTTTCGATCGGATGGATCAACTTCCCGACAAAACGGGATTCAATGGTGGACTGCGGTTTCCACGGATCATTCCCGCCAAAAAATTTAAGAAACTTCTGCGCGTCCCGGGATAAGTTGCTGCACTGCCAAAAAAGAGGCCATTTCCGTGACGCACTCGCCGGGACGAACCCATGAAATCGAGATCTAAAACTGCCAGATTCCAGCCCATTTGTTTTTTATGGCGGGAATTCCGCCGCTTCGTCGCAATCCATGATGGAGCGTGCACCTCATCCATTGGGGTGAGGCAAATGCGCTCGGTAAAAACAACCCGACAACGACCCCATGAAAAAACCCAACAAGATCCTCCCCGCCCTTGTGGCCGCACTCAGTCTTGCATCCCCCTTGTCCGCAGCGGTTACCACTTTGGGTAGCTACACCAAGACGACCGACGGCTCTGAAACATTCACCAACGTCTTTGGCGGAGGCTCTCAAATGTTTAATTACACCTCGGGTGATATTTACGTGGTGATGCAAACCACATTCACCAATCCATCCAACCCAGGCACTCTCGACACCACCGAGAGTTATGGCGGATACTCGCACTCCGACGGAGATGTGTTTGGCCAGCTCTGGCAGTCAGACAAGATCGGAGTCGCCTTCTATGGCGAGCGGAACACTCAACCGAATGTGACGATTCCCGTAGGCACCCCGCTCACCTTGGTGATCAAGTATGAACTCAATGGCGCAGGTTTGGATGGGGATACCGTCAAGTTTTGGGTGAATCCTAGCCTTGGAACCGGCGTCGAGGGACTTCCGAATGATGGCGATCCATCCCATATCTGGGGTCCCGCCGCGATCACCAGCGACGACATGCGCTTCCGCCGAGGCAACTCATCCGATAACCACATCGCATTCGAAAACGTGACAATCTATGACGGCGGAAGCAGCCCATTCGCAGCAGTGCCTGAACCATCCGCTGCGATCTTGGGTGGCGTTGGCGTGCTTGCCCTTTTGCGCCGCCGCCGACGCTAACAGAACAATAGGCCATCTGAAGCGCAACGACTGCGCTCAAAGGTGAGCTTCATCAACCGGCATTTGCAATCGTCATCCAGACCTTTGCAGATGCCTTTTTTCATGTACGTCATGCCCCGTAGGAACTCGCTTAAAATTCGACGCCCCAGCATTCGTCTTGCCTCCAAAATCCCGTGGCAGTAAGCCTACAGGCATCCAAAGACCCGCCGCCACCAAGGCCTCCGATTCGACGCCTGTCGATTTCCACAAGGCCAGCCATGCCTCATGCGTTGGCGAATTCACCCAAAAATTTTGACCCTCAACTGCCCATGCAAAACACAGCTTCTTCAAGGGAGGTTGAATGCGCGATCTTGGAAGTCGCCTTGTCGCTTGACGAAGAAGCACGGGAAGAATTCCTCAACCGCACATTCCACGGCGATGCCGCTGGCCATTCCGAAATGCGCAAATTGGTGGACGCAACGCGCGGTGCAACCTCCTTTTTCCTCGACGCTCGCGAGCAACGGTCGCGCATGGCCTCGGATCTCATCTCCGAGATGGCTCCAGAAGATTTCCCTCCCGCGCCACCAGTCGACGCAACGATCGAAGGTCCCGGAACCCGATTGGGACGTTATCGCTTGATCAAACGCATCGGAGAGGGCGGCGGCGGCGTCGTGTATGAGGCCGAACAGGAGGAGCCGATGCGCAGACGCGTGGCAATCAAAATCGTTAGACTCGGTATGAATACTGAGAGTGTCATCGCGCGATTCGAAATCGAACGCCAAGCGCTCGCCCTGATGGATCATCCAAATATCGCCAAGGTGCTCGACGCCGGGGCCGCATCCTCCGGTCGTCCCTATTTCGTGATGGAATTGGTGACCGGCGAAAAAATCACAACCTATTGCAACACCAAGAAATTGGGAAACGTGCAACGGCTGAATCTTTTCATCAAAGTTTGCCATGCCATCCAGCATGCGCATCAGAAAGGCATCATCCACCGTGACATCAAGCCATCTAACATTATTGTCTCCGATCATGACGGCATCGTCATTCCAAAGGTGATTGATTTCGGCATCGCCAAGGCCATCGAGTCACAAACGTTAGGAGAAACTGTATTCACTGCGCACGATCAGTTTTTCGGAACGCCCGCCTACATGAGTCCAGAGCAGATCGATTTGGCGGGTCTGGATGTGGACACGCGCAGCGATATCTACAGTCTTGGTGTGGTTCTTTATGAATTGCTCACGTCACGCACCCCCTTGGACGGAGAGGTGCTTGCCACCCAGGGAATTTCAAAAATCCGCGATACCTTGCTGAATACGGAGGTTCGCAGACCATCGCTGATGCTCGGTGAGGTGGGTAAGGAAACCTTGCAAACCGTGGCCAAGGACCGCAAGTCCGAGCCTGCCCAATTGATCAGTTTTATCCGCGGCGATCTCGATTGGATCGTGCTGAAAGCCATGGATAAAAATCGCGCTCGCCGCTATCAGACGGTCAACAGCCTCGCCCTCGATGTTCAGCGCTTCCTCGAACACCAGCCTGTGGCGGCGCGACCTCCGGGCCGTTTCTATCTGCTAGGAAAATTCATCCGACGCAACCGCCTTGCCGTCGGCGCCGGCATTTCTCTAGCCATCTCGCTGCTGGCGGGTTTGGTGATTTCCATGGGGCTCTACAAACGCGAACGCCAAGCCTTGGGCGAGCAACTCCGTCTGAAAGAAGAGGCGCAAGTGGCTCGGGGCGTGGAAAACCGCTTGCGACGTCGGGCCGATGCAAGGTCGAACGTGGCTCGTGTGGCCTTCTTGCTCAATCAAGGGCGCATCGACGAAGCCGATGCCCTCCGACAACAGTATCCCCTTTCCTCCATTGAGCCGTCGCTGGAAGCCGCTGCGGTTTTTCGAGCGCTGGGGGATTGGAATGCGACTCACGGACGGTGGGACCAAGCAATTGAATGCTTCAAATTGCTGATGCAAGCCAATCTGCTAGATGAGCCCTCCAACATCATCCGCAGCACCGATCTTATGGCCATTGGATCGGCTCTGCTTTACCACAAAGAGAATGAGTATCTCGCATTCCGCCGCGAGGTGAAAGAGCGCTACATGACACCTCTCGATGCCCTGCAGGCTGAACATCTGTTGAAAGTCTGCCTGATCGGCCCGGCGGACCCTGATTTGCTGGAACGCCTGAAGCTGGCGGTGGAGGTCATGGGAGAACCGACGAAAGCACCGCTACCCGCATGGGCAGGACTTTCCTTGGGACTCTATCACTACCGTAGCGGCGAAAACGAAAAAGCCCTGAAAGCTTGCGAAACAGGACTAACCGCCGCCGGCATCAAAAACTCCTGCCGGGCATCCATTCTCGCCCTTTCCTCCATGATTCAATTCCGCCTTGGAAAAGCCTCCGATGCCAAGGATGCTTTGGAGAAGTCAAAAAAACTGATCACCGAGTCAGCGGGCAGCGATGCTGTAGGAGGCAGCGCCGTACCACCTTACTGGTTTGATTGGGTCATCGCGGAAGTCCTCGTTCGTGAAGCCGATCAGGAAATCGCCAGCAACGCCGAGCCCCGAAAAAATGAACGCACACCTTCTCAGTAATGATTTGAATCGACATGTTTAGGGGTAGATGGCGTCGGATCACCCACCATTCCTAGCGCAACTTTCAAACCGTTATACTTTCCGATCCAATCATTTGCCGTAGACCGTGCCGACGAGATCGCCCTTCATCACTTCAGCGTCCATGTCTTCAAGATCATAGCTCACCTTGAGGGTCATCGCTGGCTTCATGCCACCGAGCACGAGATCTACCGTCTTACCGTCTGGAAGCAACTTTGCGGATTCAATGACCACGGTATCATGCACACGATGGTCCTTCGACTCCTTTTCCAGCGCCTGCTTCTCAGCTGCCCTATCTGGCTTGTCGACCGAAAACTCGCCGGATCCATATTGTGGGCCGCGAACATAATTCCAACGCTCCACCCCATAGCTAGCCACATCTTCGGCCAATTCCACATCAAGCTTTGTCGGGAAGCTCAGGCGGATGCCCTTGGAAGTGTATTCCAATTTCGTTGGCACTGGCACGACGACATCCTTGTTGTGGCGTATCCGCTGAAACGCGCATTCCGTTGCAGCATTCGTCTGCCAGCCGCGGAAACCGAGAACATACAGCGAGCCGTCCTCATGAAAGCGGGCACGCATCGCAGAAGATTGCAGTGAAATGGGTAGTTTCACGGCAGCCCCCTGTATCGTCTCACCGCGAGGTGCCGTTAGAACTTCAGAAATGCTAGACTGGCCGTAAGAAAGATGAAGCAGTGTTCCAGGCGTGAGACCAAATTTCGCGTAATCAGGCACCCATACCTGCCCACCACCGGAGTTGTCGACGTCCATCGGCAGATAACAAATCGGTTCTACATAGGCCGATCCAGTAAGAGAATGGCGAGTCGCTTCAGTGCCAAAAAACGCCGTTGTGTCGCCCTTCATGAAATTGATTTTGCAGCACGGTTGGTTCGTTCCCTCGTTCTCACCAGTCGTCAGTTCGCCGTTAGGACCGACGGAAAGTCCGCCCGGAGCACGCAGCCCTGTCGCGATGACCTCCATTTTCTTCCCATCGGGCGTAACTTTCAGGATCGTGCCGTGGTGTGGCAAGATACGGTCGAACCCACGGCCGCCACCGCGTACCGGCGCCGCCTTGGCAAAGTAAAAATTCCCAGCCTTGTCGGTTTGCAGGTCGAAGGCAAATTCGTGGAAATTTTCGCTCACATAGACGTCGCGGTTGAAGACCTTGAAATGGTCAGTTTCTCCGTCGCCATTGAGATCGATAAGCTGCGTGATCTGGTCGCGACCATTGACGTGGATGATGCCCTTCACGACTTTCACGCCGAGCGTTTCAAACAACCCCGATGCGATGCGCTGCCACTTGAGCGTGCTCCAGTCCCCCTTCAATCCACGGACCATCCACACATCACCATTCCACGAACTCAGCGCGGCAGAATCCTCATCAATGAAATCAAAGCCACCGAAACGCAGGTTTGACTTCCACGGATTGTCCGTCGGCAGTGTCACAATGTCGGTCACGTAAGGCACATCTGGGTCGCTAGAAACCGTCCCCTTCGTCTCGATGATCTCCGGATAGAGCGGAGCACCACCGGAGACGAGCGCCTTGAAATCCGGCGCTGCCGCCGCCTTCGGCTCAGCATCTCGTGCTAGAGCAATCTGGAACACCGCAGGACTGCTACCCTTGGGAAACTTGGCTAGCAAACGCCCCGGATGTTTCAAATCCGCCGCGAGTTTCACCCCGCCTGTCGTGGTCACGCCGAGGCCATCGGCGGATTTCGCCTTGTCGGAAGCGACAATGAAAGCTCCTTTTTCGTCCGCCACCCCCAGCTCCAGATCATTTTTTCTAGCAGATACCTTGAATGAACGAGTGATCGTCGAGTCCACGCGCGTGATCATTTCAAGCACATCAGCCCCATTGACGCTGTAGTTCAACGTGATCCTGTCGCCGTGGCGATAATAGCCCTTGAACATGGCATGCTTGAAATTCCCGTAGCCTGGGATTTCACGCTTATCTTCGAACGAACCCGAAGTGTCCGCCCAACCGGCAAGCTCCGCTGTATTGAACACCGCATTCTCGTCGGAGAGCGTGACCAACTGCCCGTGTTGACCCGTCCACGGAGTGCCGCCCCACTTCCACTTGCCGTCATAGGCCGTCACCAGACGCAGTGTCTCGGTGTCGAAAAGCGCATGATACCCGCCTCCAAGATCGATCAGAATTCCCTTCGTCGCCGCAACGCGCTCACTCCCCTGAAACGTGTCCTTGAACGTATTCGACCACGCGGGACCTATCTTCATTTCTTCATACCACTCCGCAGCCTGAGCGATCGCAGTCGTGGCGGCGATGACCGTCAAAAACCGAATCCATTTCGACTTCGTGGTTTGTGGCAAATAGAAGAGTTGATCGCGTTGGATTGAATTCATGGATAAAAGTTAAAGTCGCAATGAGTTCATTCATCTGAATGATGAGAGAAAATTGCATGTAATATCATTCCTTAGACTCATTCACGGAGCCTTATCTTCCGCAGCCTTCTCAACGAATTTTCGATTCTCTGGAATCATTTTCATGGCAACAGAACCCAGTCGGGCGTCATTGCTAGGAACTAGGAAAACCAAAAGACGCTCATCCGGATTGTGTTCCCAGATGCTGGAGGAGATTGGGCGAGACGAGTCCTCACGCAGATAGAATTTCACCTCCATATTGCGCCTCTCCCCACCGGGATCCGCCGACACCGGATTCCACGAAGGTGGAATGGCCACCATCTTTTTCTCACACGCATAAACCAGCGGCTTGCCGGTGGCATTGATGAAGCGGAAGCTGCCCCAAGCAAAATTCGAAGCATCATCCTCAAGCACCAAAAGGCGCACTCCAGTCGAGGCTTTCGCATCCGGAAGGACCACCAACAAAGGCTGTTTGATGCCTTCGGCGATCTTGATCTCGCTCATGCAAGGCTTGCCGTCTGGCCCCTTACGATCAAGCGACTCGATCACCAGCGGAATCTCACCGACAGCCACCTGATAAATTTTAGTCCGCCCGGCAGGATGCATTTCCTCGATGGGACTGCTGCCTTTGGCGTCGCGAATGGCGAGCTTCATCGCTGCGACTTGGTGATCCCATGCCAGCACTCGAATCGGGATCGCATGGAGCACGCCATCCAAAAGACATAGCAGAAGCAGAATCGGGAGAAGCTGGCTCAAGGTGCGGATGAGTGTCATGAAGATTTTCTAGAAGATCCCATCAGAGGACCAGTTCTTGAGGGTTGAGGTAGCGAAATGAGACAATCGAAAACTTTCTTCCAAACGTCTGATTGATCGGATTCAGTTCGGCGATGGTGGCGTAAGGTGGATTTGTCTCATCCACGAATTCAGGCATGCGTTGCACCACCGTTTCACACCAAACGGCGGAAAGAATTCTGCCCGAAGCATCTTTTGCTTCCCCATACGAGCGTATTGTAAAAGTATCAGAACGGGCGGTCATCGTCGGGGCAATCGACTGCAAGACATCGGCTTGGGTCAGGTAGCCGGGAATACCAACACCGGTTTTCCGTGGAATGATGTTGTTTGTCCCTCCTCCCGGATACCTGCTGATGTCAATATCTTCGTAGTGCGCTCCTTGATTGAAATTATTGCTATCGGTTGCATCAATCGCCGTTTGGATCGCCCCTTTAAGTCCGAGTTCACCACCCTCGACGCGTCGATTGACAAACTCAGCGAGTGAAAGAAAGGGGCCACGCTTTTTGACTTCGATAACGATCTGCTGGGCAAGCTCTGCGATCTGGCCGTCAGACATGGCGCGGAAGCCCATCCAGTTGTCGGTATCGGTCCCAAGAGGATCGCGAAAACGCGGAAATGCCGTTTTTCCGCCGGTGGGCGCACTGATGACACGGCCGGCCTCATCCACCACCTTGAAGCTCCGGTCGCGCATGCCACTGAGGAAGGCAATCCATGCTTTTTCACTGGTAGAATTGATATTGAAGGCCCCATCCACACAAAGATGAGCGGCGAGTTTTAGGCAACCTTCCGGCTTCACGAGATCCACTTTAAGATCGTCGACTTTCGAACTTCCGGGATGAAATCTCATCCGAGGATTTCGCAACGGATAGGCGACAGGATCCTCGATAAAATCGGTTAAAACACTTTGATAGGATCCGGTGACATTGGCGACATTGGATCCAGTCCAAATCGAGGGGCGACCGCTTGCCGTTCCCGGACTGACTTTAGGCGAGGCTCCACTAAAATAGAAGGAATCCCATAACGTTTCATTTACCAGATAAGAATAGTCATAAATCGGCATCTGAGCACGATTGTAATTCGCCTCACGCGAGCCGACTCCGCTGACAGCATTGGAACTTTGAGCAACAGCCTCCCTCGGCAAATAAGCACTGGCCCAGCTATTTCCAGCTTGATAAGCCGTCGAATAGGAGGTTCCCGAGAGGTCCGCGTGCTGAAAAGCAGATAGTGAAAGTGGTAGCGCCTGAGGAACCTCAAAAAAGGAGAGTTGCGTCTTGCCTTGGATCGGTTCGTTGGTTGCACCGTAATATGCAGAACGCCCACCACCGGAAGTCTGGATCAGATTGCTGATACTGGAGATCTCCTGCATCCGCGTTTCATAGTGAGGCCCCGCCAAAAACGTCCCCGTGGAAAGATAGCGATTGATGAAAGGTTGCCGTGGATTGACGGTGAAAACGAGATCGGACTTTCGGCTAGAGGTTCCCCCACCCGCCACACGATGGTACGTCTCGATCATCCCAAAAGGCAGCCGATTTTTTGGATCTCTTAGCTGGGTGTAACTGATAGATCGAGGATACCGCATGGTAGCGGTCGCTGACGATGCCGTTTGCGTGAAATTGATGGTCTGCACATCACTCACCACTTGACCGTGACTATTATTGGTCCCACCTGGTCTGATGCGCGTGGCGTCCTCAAGTCCCACCGAAAATGGATAATCATTCGCACCGGAAGGAGACACTTCAACCTGAACCGAATCCCCTACCCTCATGGTCCGATCAAACCCATGCCCGCCGGTCATGCTGACCGCAATCCCGCCCTGAACTGAAAACATATTTGGATTATCGACCGGCTTTAGAGCAAACGTTCTACTCGTGTTCGAAGAAGGACCTGTTTGGCTGGCAACAGGGACCAACGGAAAATCCACCAGATTCGCGGGCGCAAAAGTTCTAACTTCACCTGGCTTGAATCGGATCGACTGCCCTGGAGTCACCGTTGCGCTGCCATTTGGGGTGATGGATGCGAAAAAGTAAGGATTCACACTTCTTCCCGGCCCCACCAAGAGCGAGAGGCTTTTTTCTTCGATTCCGTGCGTGGTCCCACTGAACGTCCATTTGATTTTAAATGGAAAATCCAACCACGGGTAGGCCACCGCGCCCTCGATTTCTAATGCGACATTGTATGGATTCCAAAGAGTGACCAATGGCGTGATGATGAGACGGACTTTATTGTCTGCCCCAAGACCAGCACTCAGAACATAAATCATGCGATCAAGCACCGGGCGATACCCTGTTTGAGAAGAAGTCGCTGGTGGTGGCGAACCTGGAGTCGTTATGTTTGCAGCAATCGGACGCGTCAGCGAGACACTGTCCATGCCACGTTCAAAAACGGTTGCTCCATCGGCCGTGTCATAAAGATAATAAGGAGTTCGATAGAATGAACGCAACGTCGCGAACGTTGGTACGGCGGCAGCTGGGTAATCAAAACTCGGGTTGGGTGTCATGCCGAAATTGAGATTCACCCGAACGCTGCCCGATCGCACGAGCGGACGAAACAACGGCCGCTGACCGCCATAACTGCTGACGGACGAAACGGGGAGCTGTGGAAAATTTACCGAGCGAAATGGATTCTTGTAGGTGCCCCAACTGTTTGCCGTGAAATTGGAATCCGACATTTCAAAACCCAAGCTCAAGTCCGTTTTGAGACCGCCGTTGACCACATCGGTGAGCAATCCGAATCCCTGAGACGTGAAATGAGCGTTTTCCGGATCTGCAGTGCCCCCTTTCCATAAATCAGCATCCAGTTTCGCTTGCGCCATACTCACCACTCGGGTGGCACGTTGATTCCAATTTGCATCTGGCTGCTTGAAGCTCTCGGATATTGCCAGTGAGGGTCTCGCCTGAGCTTGCAGATCATCGTTCAACTCACGCTGGTTATCCTCTGGTCCATCTACGTTGATTTTGGCACGTGTAGCATCTTGAACAATCGTCCACGCCATCCCGCCAGCGGAGGATGACTTGCCATTTGACACCTCGATCTTCGATCCGGACAAACTGAATCCATCCGATTTCGGCGTGAACAATTCGATAGGGTCGGTGAGTGTGCCGCTATTTCCCCACTCCTTGTTGCCGACCATCTCGGACGGATTGTTGCTTGAGGTGAGCCATGCCACGAAATTGGTGTCTTTTTCTGCAGCATAATTCGGAGCTGTTGATGAAAGCGGATTGGTCGCCAAATTAGGAGACCATGATTTCCACACTCCCACCACATTGGGATTTTGTGCCCCATTGGCAATGGAAGCGTCAGCGGTAATCCGCCTATCATCTCCTGCAGCTTTCTGAAGTTCACCCAAAGCCATCATCATCGCCATCCTGGCGTTTGCTCTGGCAATGCTATTCGCTGCTTGGCCACTGACCGAGCGAAGTGAAATCGAACTCAAGGATAACAGACCCACGGCGATGACCGTGAGCAGAATCATCAGGCTGAGCGTAACAACAAGCGCAAATCCCCGACATGGAGGCACTTTACGAAAAACGGTTAAATTCATGGGATCATCTTCAACGTTAAAATCGCTGAATATCAGCGTAAGATTTTCGACTTACAGGATTGAGCAAGTTGTGGGTTTTCATGGAGCAACTTCGAAACCTGCCAGATAGCAGATCTAGGGTTGTCCCTCGTCATTTGCCAGGGGACGCACCCAGATATTCCGAAATTCGACCGGATCTCCGTGAAACTGAAGCTGGATGGGTCCAGCTTTCGGGTGAGAAGACGGATAGGATGCGACTTCCTTGTGACGCGTTGGCCCGATGAAGGCTCTTGCGTGATGAATCACCACACCGTTGTGAATGACGGTCCCAACAGCAGGCTGCACGACTTTTCCCGCCTCATACTGGGGTGGTTGAAAGATGATATCATAACTTTGCCACTCGCCTTGAGGGGCTGTGGCATTGACCAGCGGTGGCATTTGTCCATAGAAAGCCCCGGCGGTGCCATCTGCATAAGTTGGGTTCTTGTAACTCTGCAAAATTTGAATTTCGTAAAGTCCCATCAAGAACACTCCGCTGTTTCCCCCACTCTGCCCCTGAATGTTGCGTGTGGATGGGATTCGCCATTCGATATGTAGCTGAATGGCCCCAAACTCTTCCTTCGATGTCAGTGTGCCAGGAGCGGCGATGAGTGAACCATTGCGCACAGGCCATGAACATCGCTTTCCATCCGTCGTCCACCTGTCGGTGGATTTCCCATCAAACAAGATTTGAGCGTCGGAGGGAGGACGATTGTCAAGGGATCCGGCGGATCGGACGGCGGTCGGTTGAGGACGCTTTTCGTCGTGAACTTTCCACGAAGAATCAGGAATCAACTCTTGTCCATTTGCGATACCGATCAGCCCAGGGAGCAAAATCATCATCTTCATCAAATATGCCAATCCCATGCGACAGTTTCCGCTTTGGCTTGGATCTAGCCTCGCGGTTTCAATCGTGATTGGTGAAGAGACAGGCATAAATGATAGAATGGTTTTGAGTCGAAGCTCCTCATGCTGCTGCCGAGTTTCTTGGTGGAAACATGGGTGCAGCCGTGTGGACTCGATGGTGGGTTTTGAAAATTGCGCCGATTTTAGGTGGCTCGATCCGGCAACCAAGTTTCTCCAGCAACACGCATCTAAAAGGGATTGCGCTTTCGGCGACTCCACCCCGCCAAAAAATTATCAATTTCCCATTCCCTGGATCGCCTTCGCAGCTCTCACCGGAGCAACAACGCCGCAAAGCGGATCCGAAGGTGGTTTTCACGTTACCCGCGTTAGAACGGTCGCCATGACAAATGCCGTACGACCCTCAGCCGCATGCCCCGGGCGATGAGTCATCCATTTCCGCGGAATGCGTGCCACCCAGCCCGGCCACACCTCAAAAATAATCCCGAGGCCTTGCGGCTTCGGGGATCTTTGAAACTTCGATATGGTGCGCGCGACAGGACTCGAACCTGAACAGGGTTGCCCCTACTAGAACCTGAATCTAGCGCGTCTACCAATTCCGCCACGCGCGCACATCATCGACTCGGTCGGGCGGGAAAACACCACGCCAGCTGCCCGATTGCAACCCCGATTTGAAAAAGTTTTGCGGCCACCGGGACGAGGACTCGCGGCCGTGCGCGTCCACCTGTGGTTTTCGGCGTTGCATTGGCCCCGGCCCCTCCACCACGTTCGCGCCATGCAGAAGGCCATGCCGTTTCTACTCGTCCTTATTCTTGCGGCCACCGCAGGCATCCTTTCGCTGCGCAAGCAGCCACCGGCACCGGCCAATCCACCGCCAGCCGTGGTCGTCGCGGCTCCGGTCCAGGAAGCGGTCCCCACCCCGACCGAAACTGCCGCACCCGCCATCACCCCAGAGCCATGGCCGCAGGATGCGTCAGACATCGCGCCAGACTCGAAGGCTGTCTTCGGGTCGCTGGAAAACGGCCTGCGCTACATCATCTATCCAAACGCCGAGCCGCCGAAGCGAGTCTCACTGCGGCTGCATATCTCGTCCGGTTCGCTGATGGAGGCGGAGGACCAGCAGGGCCTTTCCCATTTCTTGGAACACATGGTTTTCAATGGCTCCAAGGATTTTAGCTCGGAGGAGCTCATCCCGAAAATGCAGCGCCTTGGCATCAGCTTCGGCGCTCACGTCAACGCTTACACCTCGTTCGACGAAACGGTCTACATGCTGGATCTGCCAGACCTGTCCGAGGAAACGCTGAAGCTCGGCTTCACCGTGATGCGCGATTTCGCCGACGGCGCCCTGCTCGATGCCGACGAGATTGAGAAAGAGCGCGGTGTCATCCTGTCGGAAAAAGTCAGCCGTGACAGCGTCAGCGACCGCATCATGCGTCAGCAGTTCGAAAAAATTCTGCCAGAATCGCTGCTGGCGAAACGATTCCCCATCGGCACCGAGGACGTGATCAAGACCGCCCCGCGCGAGCGCTTCACCGACCTTTACACCCGTTTTTACACCCCGGCCCGCATGACCTTTGTGATCGTTGGCGACATCGATGCGAAGACGATGCGGGAAACCGTCAGCACGACTTTTTCCTCGATGACCAACCCGCCCGATGCCGGGAAAAACCAAGACCTTGGGCCGATCAAGTCGCCGGATGGCATCGTCGCCTCCGTTTTTTCCGACAAAGAGCTGAGCTCCACCGACGTCTCGTTGATGCTGGTGCGGCCCTTCACTGCGAAGCCTGACACCACAGCAAACCGCGCGGATGACATGCGGCTTGGCATCGCCCATTCCATCCTGTCACGCCGCTTCGAGAGGCTGTCGCAGGAGGAAGGCTCGCCCATCGCTTCTGGCTCCGCCTCGTCCAGCGAGTTGTTCAATTACCTCGAACTCGGCTCGGTGGACGTGACCGCGGCCGATGATCGTTGGCAGGACGCCGTCCCCGTGCTGGAGCAGGAGTTTCGCCGCGCCATCGAGCACGGCTTCACCGAGAGCGAGCTGGCCGAGGCGAAATCGAACATCCTCAATGCCTATCAGCAACGCGTCAATCAGCAGGATAGCCGCAAGTCCGAAACCATCGCCAGCGCCCTCGCGCGCACGGCCGATGAGGACAAGGTGTTCTCCGACCCTAAGACCGACTTGGAGTTGGCGACCCGCGCGCTCGATTCCATCGATCTCCAACAGGTTCACGATGCGTTCACGAAATTTTGGAATGCCTCCGGCTACAATCTCATCCTGACCACCAAGGAAGCTCCGGCAAATGCAGACAAGGACCTTGCCGTGATGTTCCAAGAATCCCACGGCAAGCCCGTCGAGCCACCTGCCGCCCGCAAGATGGAACCCTTCGGCTACACCACTTTCGGCAAGCCTGGCAGCGTCACCTCGCGCAAGGAAATTAACGATCTAGGCATCACGCAGCTCGTCCTTTCCAACAAAGTTCGCGTCAACCTGAAGCCCACCGATTTCGAAAAAGGCAAGATACGCCTGCTCGCCCGCATCGGCTCCGGCAAGCTCACTCAGCCAGCCGACAAGCCCATGCTCGACACCTTCGCCACCGCCGTGTTCGAAGGCGGCGGCCTCGGCAAGCACTCCAACGACGAGCTGCAGGAAATCCTCGCGGGCAAGAATGTCGGCAGCAGCCTGGCCGTCGGCGAAGATGCGTTCACCCTCAGCGGAACCACCACCACCGCCGACGTGGCAACCCAGCTCCAGCTCATGGTCGCCAGCATCACCGATCCCGGCTACCGCAGCGAAGGCCTCTGGCAGTTCCAGAAAGCCATTCCGATGATCTATCAGGAACTCACCCACACACCTGCCGGACCGCAGCAGGAAATGGAAGCATGGCTCCACGGCGGTGACACTCGCTTCACGCTCGCCGAGCAAAAACAGCTCGCCTCGTACACCTTGGACGATGCCAAAAAATGGCTCGCCCCAGCTCTAACCAAGGGCTACCTCGAACTTTCCATCGTCGGCGATTTCAAGGTGGATGAACTGCTACCCGGCCTGCTCGCCACCTTCGGCGCGCTGCCTCCTCGCGACGCCTCGCCCGCCGCCCTGCCGGACGCCCGCAAGGTGGATTTCCCAAATGCTCCTGCGAACAAAACCTTCACCTATGATTCCAAAATTCCGCAAGGCGTCGCAATCGCCCTCTGGCAGACGCCCGGCATCCGTGGAAACATGAAGCAATTCCGTCGCTTCAACATCCTCGCTTCCATCTACGGTGATCGCCTGCGCAAAGAAATCCGAGAAAAGCTCGGCGCCTCCTACAGCCCCAACGCAGGCGCAACCGGCTCTGACGCATTCGATGGCTTCGGCTACCTCATCGGCGAGAGCATCGGCAAACCCGAGGATCTGGAACTGCTGCTCAAAACGATGAGCGGACTTGCCGACACCTTAGCCACTGGCGGAGCCAACGAAGACGAACTCGACCGCGCGCTCAAGCCCGTCCTCAGCCAGCTCGCCAAGAGCCTGCGCGACAACAGCTACTGGCTCAGCACCGTCCTCAGCCAAAGCCAATCGGAACCCGAACGCCTCGACCTAGCCCGTGGTCGCGATGCCGATTACAGCTCCATCACACTCAAGGAAATCAACGCCCTCGCGAAGAAATACCTCGCCGCTGAGAACGTGCTAACGGTTTCTATCAAGCCAGCCGAGTGACCCCATGGCGACTCCGCCAGAAATTGCAATTCGACCCTTGGCTGCGGCTGATCTGCCGCAAGCCGCCGTCTTGCTGCACATCCTCAATCCAGACACGCCCGCTGCGGTCGTTGGGGAAAGGCTCGCCACCATCCTCGCTGAACACGCGCACTATCAACTCATTGGCGCGTTCGCGGAAGATCGCCTCGTCGGTGTCGCGGCTGCATGGATCGCGACAAAAATTTGGTGTGGCCGCTACTTGGAAATCGACAACCTCGTTGTCCATCCGGACCAGCGTACCTCCGGCATCGGCTCGTTGCTGATGGCTCATTTGGAAGAAATCGCTCACGCCAGCGACTGCAAAATCCTGGTGCTCGACAGCTACGTTTCCAATCACCCATCCCACCGCCTTTACCACCGCCTCGGCTTCGAGATCTGGGGTTTCCATTTCGTCAAACCCATCGGGGATTGGAAGGGCTGCGGCAACGAACAGACCGCAAATTCCGCAAGGATTGCCTCAACCTAACAGACCCCACAACCAAGCGAGCCATGCTTTCGATTCAACTTCGGAATTCCACGGCCAGCATCATCAATGAAGACTCACCATCAATCGGCAGTTGCCGGACTGGTGGTCCCGGGTGGAATCGAACCACCACCTACGGCTTCGGAGGCCATCGTCCTATCCATTGGACCACGGGACCAGACGCGGATTGCGCTGAGGCGGAATGCGTAACGGCCCGTGCTGAGCTTGGCAAGAGAAGGATTTTCTAGAACTTGGAAATCCGATCCCAGGCGTCCCAGAAGGCGGTGGTCTGTGCGGCATCTGGAACAATCTCCAGCAGCAAGGTCTTTGGCCCAGATTCGAAGCGATCGAAATCATCCACGGTACGGATGCGCAGGTGATCCATGCCCCACAGCGTGGCGAGCCCGGAAAGATCGGCCGTCTGCGGGTTGGTCATCCATTCGGCGGCGCGTGGGCTCAGGGTTTTGAGGCGCGGTAGGCGTTCGAAAATTTTCCCGCCACCGTTGTTGATCACCGTGAGCACACGGCCCTGGCAGTTTACCTGTTCGAGCATGAAAGGTGCGGCGAGATCATACAGCGCCGTGAGGTCGCCGACGATGGCCCAGGTCTCGCTGACATCGGCGGACCAGCCGAGCCAGGTGCTCACTTGGCCGTCGATGCCATTGACGCCGCGGTTCGCGCGCACGGATGGGACAGGTCGCATCCATTGGGAAAAAAGGTTCCACTCGCGGATGGGCATGCTGTTGCCGAGGAAAATCCCGCCGCCTATCGACGCGAAATGAGACAAGGTGCGCAGCAGCGCCGGTTCGCTGTCCGGATAGATTTCCAGCAACTCGTCGATGCGGGCCGCGCGGCCGGCGGCTCCCGGCAGGTAGTCGAGCGCGTCGTCGGCGGGCTCGATCTCGCCGAGTGCTGGGATCACGCGTTCGAGGCGGCCCCGCAGGACGTTCGACGGGCGCGCCAATCCAGGCAGGCCGTTGCGGCAGACCGACCAGACCGAAATTTCAGGCAATTCTTCGAGATCGCGCCAGAATCGGCCGCTTGGCACCTCGCCGAGACGCAGCACTTTTCCCGGCGGATGCGCCTTGAGCATGCGGTCGGCATCGTGGATGGCCAATCCTTCCAGCGCCTCGCGCAATCCGCTGGTGGCCTCCGCGACGACGGGCACCGCGAGGTCGCTGCAGAAATGGAACACGTCCTCACGTTCGTCCGGATCGAGCCCGCCAACCATCACTACGATGCCTTTGTAATGCTCTTCACGCAGCCAACGGGCGAGCGCGGCGACGTCCAGCTTGTCCTTGCTTGGCGTGAAAGGGGCCACCGTTTCGCCGGAAAAATCCTCGGTTCCCGGCTCGAACGCCTCTTCCAGCTCGATGTTCAAGTGGAGCGGCAGTTTGCCATTCCAATCGGCGAAAGTCCCCTGCCACGCGTGCTCACCGAAAATCCCCGGCTGCACGATGGACTGCGGCGAACCCGTCCCACGAAATTCCGCCGGTCTGTCCGCGGTGATGGCGACAAGCGGCCGCGCTTGATAGAACGCCTCGATCACCGCTGGCAGCAACTCCGCCGCCGCCGTGCCGCTGGTGGTGACCACCGCGCAAGGAGCGTTGGTTTCCATCGTCCGCCCGAGCGCGAAAAATCCCGCCGCGCGTTCCTCAAAGTGCCGCCAAACGCGCACCGATCCCGCCGCTTCTGCCCGCGCTAGCGCCTCCAGCAACGCCGCGTTGCGCGCACCGGCGCAGACGACAAACTCGCCCACACCCGCCTTGAGACAGCTTTTCACCACGTCGATCGCCAGTTGCCATGAATTCACGCCGCCGTGCTACTCCACCGGCTGCGACTTGTCCAAGCCTGTGCTGGATTTCCTCTTCCCGAATCGGCCCGCCGCGTGCTTGATGACGGAAGAATGACGGCCCCGACTGGACACCCCACCCGCGAGCAACTCCGCCTTGAAGGATTTGAAAACATCGACACCCAGCTGCATTTCCTCCTGAGCTGCTTGGAGGAGGCGCTGATCAGCACCGGAGCCACCGAGCTGCTGCCCTACTTGCCGTGGTCCGGCCGCCAGCCCGCCGCCGGAGATGCGCCGGAGGGGCTTTCCGAACTGTATTCGATCGGTTTCCAACTCCTCAACATGGTCGAGGAACGCGTCGCCGCTGAGACTCGCCGCGAGCGGGAAAAAGTGCTGGGCGCGGAGTCGATACGCGGGCTATGGCCCCAGGCGCTGCGCGACCTCCGCGCGATGAACCTCAGCCCTGAGGAAATCCTCGCCGTGCTTCGCGACGTTCACGTCGAGCCCGTTCTAACCGCTCACCCGACCGAGGCGAAGCGCTCCAGCATCCGGGAACGGCACCGCGCGCTCTATCGAGAAATGGTCCGCAACGAGTACCCGAAATACACCGATCGCGAGCGTCGCCGCATCCGCGAACGTGTCGTCACGATTCTCGAAACGTTGTGGCGCACGGCGGAAATCCACCTCGTCCGGCCAGACATTTCCAGCGAGCTGCGCAACGCGACGCATTACCTGCGCGACCTTTTCCCGGCGGCGATCAACCGGCTGGATCTGCATTTCACCGAGGCTTGGCGCGATGCCGGACTGCCACTGGAAACCTTGCGCTCCGCCGGCAACATCCCACGCCTCATCTTCGGCACTTGGATAGGCGGCGACCGCGACGGCCATCCGCTGGTCACCCCGGAGGTCACGGAAAAAACCTTCATCGAGCTGCGCCACTCCGCCTTCAAACTGCTCGAGCGTGAGCTGGTAGAACTTTCCTCACAGCTGACACTTTCCCGCTACCTCACCCCAGTGCCGGAACGCTTGCAGGCGCGCATCGATCACCTCACCAAAATTGTCGATGCTCCCGACGAGGTGGCGAAGATCCTCGATCGCATGGAAGAGGAGCCGTGGCGTCAGCTTGCTGCGCTGATGGCGCTGCGCCTGCGCCAGCAGATCAAGGGCAAGCCCGGTTACCGCAACGCCGCCTGCCTAACGGATGACCTGAACTTGCTTTCAAGCACACTCGCCGACGCAGGCTGCCACATGATCGAGGAGGACTCGATACGCCCGCTGCGCCACAAGCTGCAGATCTTCGGCTTCCACCTGGCCACGCTCGACATCCGCCAGAATTCGGAATTCCACGACAAAGCGATCAGCCAGTTGCTCGCCGCAGCCGGTATTCCGGACGGGGAAAACTACATCCATTGGCCCGAGGAAAAGCGCTTGGAGTTTCTCAATCGAGAACTGGAATCCACCCGTCCCTTCCTCCACGACGACATCCGTGTCGGCACCGAGGCGGATGACGTTCTCGACACCTATCGCGTGTTGGTTCGCCACCGCAAGGATTGGGGCGAGTCCGGCTTGGGCGCGCTCATTGTTTCGATGACGCGGCAGCTTTCCGATTTGCTCGGTGTTTTCCTACTCGCCCGCGAGGCTGGGCTGATGGACCTAACATCCTCCGGACTGACTTGCCCGCTGGAAGTCGTGCCCTTGTTCGAAACGATGGATGATCTCGACCGCTCGCCCGGAATTTTGAAGGATTTCCTCAACCACCCCCTCACCCGCCGCTCCCATCGAGCTCAGACGCCGGAAGGAAAAATGCCGGGGCAACAGGTGATGTTAGGTTATTCGGATTCCAACAAAGACTGCGGCATCCTCGCCGCGCAGTTCGCGCTGCAACGTGCGCAAACCGCGCTCACTGCGGTGGGCCGCGAGTGCGCCGTGAACTTGTGCTTTTTCCACGGCCGCGGCGGCACCATTTCGCGGGGCGCCGGTCCGACGCATTGGTTCATGGCCGCGCTGCCTAACGGGGCGATGAGCGGTGGATTCCGCATGACCGAGCAGGGCGAAACGATCGCCCAGAAATACGCCAACATTGCCAATGCGACCTACAACTTGGAACTCCTGCTGGCCGGTGCAGCGGTGACCACCGCACGCCATCGACATTTGCCTGCGGTGATCGATCCCTGCGGTGAGTTCATGGCACGCCTCGGCGAGTCCAGCCAAGCGGCCTATCAGGGACTGCTGAAGGCGGATGGTTTCATCGAATTTTACCGCCAAGCCACCGTCATCGATGCGTTAGAAAACTCACGCATCGGCTCACGCCCAGCGCGCCGCACCGGCAAAAAAGGATTTTCCATCAGCGATCTGCGGGCTATTCCTTGGGTGTTCTCGTGGACGCAAGCGCGCTTCTATCTGCCCGGTTGGTTCGGCGTGGGCAGCGGGCTAGAAGCTTTGAAAAAGGACGATGCAGAAGGCTTCGCACGCCTCAAAGCGGCGTTGCCGGAATCCACTTTCATGAGCTACGTGCTGACCAACGTGGAAACCAACCTTGCGTCCGCCAACCTGGAGCTGATGCGCGACTACTGCGGCATGGTCGAAAACGCCGAACTGCGGGAAAAATTTCTCTCCATCATCGTCGCCGAGTTCGAGCGCACACGCGACCTGTTAGCCGAGCTGTTCGACGGTGCGATGAAGGACAGGCGTCCGCGCATGGCGAAGACGTTAGAAATCCGCGAGGCCCCACTGCGCGTGCTGCATCACCAGCAAATCGCGTTGCTGCGCGAATGGCGCGGCCACGTCGCCAATGAGGACAGCGCCGCAGCCGACGCGCTGCTGCCGAAGCTGTTGCTTTCGATCAATGCGATCGCGTCGGGGTTGAGGACAACGGGATAGGACTGATGGGTCCAATAGGACCTATTTTTTAGACAATTTCCCGGGCCAAAGCAGCCGCTCCGATGATGCCAGCCTCGTGCCCAAAGGACGCTGGCAGCACCATGAGGTGATCCTTGAAGGGACCGGAAAGTTGGTCGAAGAGGTGCTTTTTGATGGGATCGAAAATCAAGGATCCGGCGCGGGCGACGCCGCCGCCGATGACGATGGCTTCAGGGTTGAGCAGCCAGCAGCAGTTCATCACGGAGGTCGCGACGATGCGTCCAGTTTCCTCCCACTGCGCGGCTGCCACGGCATCACCGCGGTGTGCCGCCGTGGCCAGCAGCGCCGGTGTGCAATCCGAGGTGGAAACTTGGATTCCCGCTTCGGCGTAGGCGTCACGCGCACGGGCCGCAATATCGCCGTTGCCGACGTATTTCTCCATCGCCCCCAAATTGCCATAATGCCCCGGACGGCCTTGGTAGTCGACGGACGTTTGCCCAATCTCGCCCGCGCCATGAAAAGCACCGCGTATCATCTGGCCGTTGGCAATGACTGCGCCGCCGACGCCGGTGCCCATGGCGATAAAAATGACGTGCTGAAAGCCGCGCCCTGCCCCGCACCGCCACTCGGCGAAGGCCATGCAGTTGGCGTCGTTATCGACGATGACGGGCAGGCCAATGCGCTCTTCCAAAATGCGCTTAAGCGGCACACTTTCCCAGCCCTCGACATTGGTTAGATTGTAAACCAACCCCTTTTCAAAGTTCACGAATCCGGGCATACCCACGCCGATCGCAGCAACTCCAGGATGGCGACTGCGGAGATCTTCGACCACTCGCACCATGGCGTCGATGAGTTCATCCTTGGACTCGAATTCCTGGGTGGCGATCGGTGGCGCATGATCAATGATGTGGCTTTGGAACACCGCAGCGATCTTCACGGTGGTTCCGCCGAAATCGATTCCAATAGTCAAGGGGCTGTCGCTCATCTCGCTGCGACACCAAATCAGATTGCCGAGAATTACACGCCTAAACCGCGCCGCAGTCTCATAAAAACACGCGAGCTGCGACTTGTCTCAATCCGTCGAGCGTGATGTCAGGATCGACCTTGTCGATTTCCGGTACGCCACGCGAAATCAAGGCCGCATCGCCCCCTGTCGCGATCACCACAGGATCCCCCGCAAGCTCGGCGCGGATGTTCGCGATGATCTCCTTCACCAGTCCGCGGTAGCCAAAAACTGCGCCGACTTGCATGGCATGGACGGTGGACTTGCCGATTGCGGAAACCGGTTCTTCCAACTCAATTTCCGGCAACAACGCGGTGCGCCGCGTGAGGTAACCAGACATGGCCCCCAATCCTGGCGCGATCACACCGCCGCAGTAGGCTGGCGTTGCGGAAATGACGTCGAAGGTCACGGCGGTGCCGAAATCGATGATGATGGCGGGCACCCGGTGGCGAGTCAAAACCCCAGCCGCATTGGCGAGCCGATCTGCGCCGATCTGCGCGGGCATTGGATAATCGATGCCCATGCCGAGCGGACTTTCCCAACTCAAGAAATGCAGCGGAGCGGTTCCGGCGAAGAATTCGAGCAGCACGGATGCCTTATCCGGAACCACCGAGCAAATGAGCACGCCGTCGAACTCAACACCGACGAGCAATTTCTCCAAGTTATCGCGCGTGAGATCGGCCGTTGGAATCACGCCGCGCCAGGGCAACAGACCCGCCGCATCGCCCAGCGCGAGCTTGGTGCGGGTGTTTGAATTGTCGATGAGCAGCCAAGCCATGAATCACCAGCGGTGGGTTGTGAAATTCCGGTGACGACCGTTTTCGATTTCCGGGATGCCGTTGCGAGACTTGATGGAAAGGCTGCCGTCGTTGAGGCGCAAGGTGAGTGGCCCGGCGAGTTTTTCGCGATCCAGCCAAAACTTGAACCAAATTTCCTCGGGATTCTCGAGATCTGACCCCGCCACGGTTGTGTCCGCCGGTCCCCATCGCCCTTGGTCGGCAGATTCCAGCACCACCGGCTTTTTCATGTCATGAGACATGCCCGGGTTCACCTTGAGGTGGACATTGATCCAGCAAAATGACGCGTCGCGGGTGACTAGCGTTTCCACCACCTTGCAGCGAGCACCAGAATCCGGCCACCACGCGTACGGTTGCAACCACGCCCAAGCGGCGAAGGCGGCCGATAGCACCAGCCCGACCAGCAGCAATTTTCTCACCCTTTCCCGACGCACGCGGGTAGAGGAACCTGCCCACGCTCAGGCTGCAAACGAAAACGGGCGGACCGTTGCCGGCCCGCCCGCGAAGGACTCGAATCAGGTTGGAAGATCAGTGTTCGTAACCTTGTTCGCCGTGTTCGGCGAGGTCTAGACCCGCTTCTTCCACGTCAGCGCTCGGACGGAGTCCGATGACGGCCTTGACGATGTAGGCGATGATGGCGGTGGCAACCACGCTCCAGACGATGGTCAGGGCACAGGCCTTGAGCTGTTCGACAAGCAGACCGTCCTTGAGGCCAGCGACCACGGAGTTTGCTTTTTCGTCAGCAAAAATACCGGTGAGGATGGCACCGAGGGTACCGCCCACACCGTGAACGCCGAAGGTGTCGAGAGCGTCGTCATAACCCAAGATTTGCTTGAGGTAGGAAACGGCCAGGAAGGGAATGACACCACCGATGACGCCCATGATCACAGCGGAGGTCGTGGTCACAAAACCCGCAGCTGGAGTGATGACCACCAGACCGGCGACAATGCCGGAGCAGAATCCAAGCACGCTTGGCTTGCCTTTGACGATCCACTCCGCAGCGGCCCATGCAAGACCTGCCGTGGCGGCGCAAAGCGTGGTGGTGGCGAACGCGTTGGAAGCGATCGCATCCGCACCGAGAGCGGAGCCAGCGTTGAAGCCATACCAGCCGACCCAGAGCATCCCGGTGCCGACCATGCAGAGAACCATGCTGTGAGGAGCCATCGACTCCTTGCCCAAGCCTTTGCGCTTGCCGAGAATGAGGCAGAGCACCAGAGCCGACCAACCAGAGGTCATGTGAACCACGGTGCCACCGGCAAAGTCGATCGCCTTGATGCCAGCGTCAGCATTGAGAGGTCCGCACATGAATCCAACGGTGGACCAAACCATGTGGGCGAAGGGGAAATAAACGACGAACATCCAGATCACCACGAAAGCCATGATGGCGGCAAATTTCATGCGCTCGGCGATGGCTCCGATGATCAGCGCCGGGGTGATGATGGCGAAGGTGAGCTGGAACATCGCCCACATGCTGTCCGAGATCCAGTAGTAGCCAGCTCCGACATTGCCGGGCTCGACTCCTTTGAACATCATGTTGCTGAGGTCACCGATGAAGGCATTTTTCGCTCCAGCTCCAAATGAGAGACTGTAGCCGCAAAGCCACCACAGCGGGGTCACCACACAGGCAATCCCTAAACACTGGGCCAGCACGGAAAGCACATTCTTGCGGCGGACGAGACCACCGTAGAAAAGAGCCAGCCCGGGAAGCGTCATGAAAAGCACGAGGGCCGTACTGACCATCTGCCAGGCATTCGCTCCAGGCCCAGGTCCCGCGACGAGAGATGTCGCACCACTGGCTTTTTCCGGGCGTGCGACATTGTTCATGTAGGCCTCAATGTCAGCAACGCGCTCTTCCACCGTCGGCGTGGCGGCGGCAGGCACCGCTTCCTCAACTGGTGGTGGAGCTGCCGCGTCCTGCGCATGCGCAGTGAACGTCATTGGAATGGCTAAGAACGCGACTGCCGCGGCCGTGAGGGCCCGCACTTTGATGAGATGTCGTCTGGTCATGTTGGTCAGGGTTGATCGAATGATGTGGCTGCTTGTCCCGACGATTCCAAACCCCCGAGCATTAGCGAATCGCCAAAAAGCAACCACCGTGCCAACAACGCAAATCCGCGAACTCAGCAAGGTCCAAGTGATGAACCCATTATGAGAGAATTTCGGCTTCCGATCGATTCTCGCTTGCCATCCCTGATAGCCCAACCTATCCCCCCGGGGAGCTGGATTGCAACCAGTGCCAAATAAATTCTGGACAAATCCTTAGGAAAGCTGAAATATTCGCGCCAACGGATTAATCCCGCTGCTATTTGGCATCTGGATGTCATTCCGACTCGGTCCTTTCTGTTCCGCATCCCGGTCCAGTTCAGGACGCAAGCAGCAACCGAAAACCAACATAACAAGATGCAAAACTACTGCAAAACCATTGGCGCCTTGGCCGCTGCCTCCGCCCTCGTGGCCGGCAACGCTCAGGCGGAAGTCGAATATCAACTGGGCGCTGAATACGCCAGCATGTACCTTTTCCGTGGCGCTGACCTCGGTGACAACCTCGTGGATGTGTCGCTCGACGCAGCCTACGAATACAACGGCGTCAACATCAGCGGTGGCGTTTGGGGTGCAGCTTTCGAAAGCGCTCAAAACACCGGTAACCAAGTTGACAACGAAGTCGATTGGTATGCTGAAGTTGGCTACGACTTCGGTTTCGCCAACCTCTCCGTTGGTTACATCTACTACTGGAATGTCGGCAACCTCGGTGTTGACCAACAGGAAGTTCCTCTCACCATTTCCCGTGACTTCGGCTGGGCAAATCTCTATCTGACCTACTTCTGGGGCGTCGACGCACCAGACAACAACGGTTACATGGAGCTGGGTGGCAGCCACAGCTGGGAGCTTAGCCCATGCCTTGCTCTGACCTACGGCAGTAACGTCGGTTTCTACGCCGAAGAAGGTGACTTCACCGCTTGGACCAACAAGCTCTCCTTGGACTGGGGCTTCTCGGAAAACGCAAAGGTTTCCCCCTTCATCGCGTTCTCCCTCGATTTCGCACAAGTTGGCGGTATCGACGACGAGTTCCTCGGTGGTTCGATGCTGAGCGTCAGCTTCTAAGCTGGAGCGACGTCATTCGACTCAAACATCATGAAAAGGCGGTTGCGTGAGCAGCCGCCTTTTTTTGTTTCCAGCGTCTCCATTCCAGACTTGGAAATCGCCGCATCCCCGCGAAAACTCCGCCCATGTTTCTCGGCATCGACTCCTCCACCCAATCTCTGACCGCAGTCCTGATCGATCCTGAGTCGGCCAAGATCGCCTGCCAAATTTCGGTCAACTTCGGAGCCGACCTACCGCACTACCAATCCCCCAGCGGCTTTATCCCGGGCGGTGAAAATGGCGTCGTCCATGCCAACCCGCTGATGTGGCTTGAAGCCTTGGACCTGTTGTTCAGCCGCCTTGCCGCGCAGACCGATCTCTCGAAGATCAAATGCCTCGCCGGTTCCGGCCAGCAGCACGGCAGCGTCTATCTGGATGCTTCGTTCGAAGAACGCCTCGCGACCCTTGATCCTGCCAACAGCCTGGTTGCTCAGCTCTCGCCGTGTCTCACCCGGCAAACCTCGCCCATTTGGATGGACACCTCCACCGGTGCGGAATGCGCGGAAATCACCGCCGCTCTTGGCAGCGCCGAGGAAGTTTGCGCCCGCAGCGGATCCGTCGCCATCGAGCGGTTCAGCGGACCGCAGATTCGCCGCTTCAGCAAAACGGAGCCAGATGCCTACGAACGCACCGCGAGAATTCACCTCGTCAGCTCGTTCATCGCCTCGGTTCTCGCAGGCAAATCGGTGCCCATCGACTTTGGCGATGGCGCGGGCATGAATTTGCTCAATCTTTCGAAACTCTCGTGGGACACCGACCTTCTAGCGGCCACAGCTCCCGATCTCGCGACAAGATTGCTCCCTCCTGCCGCAACCCAAACTACGCAAGGGCCAGTTTCCCCGTATTTCACCACGAAATACGGACTTTCCGCCAAGTGCGAGGTCGCCCTTTTCACCGGTGACAACCCCGCCTCACTGGTCGGCATGGGCGCCACAGCCCCCGGCAACGTGGTCATCTCGCTGGGCACCAGCGACACCTTCTTCGCCGCCATGCCCGGACCCAAAACCGATCCCAATGGCTACGGCCACGTCTTCGGAAATCCGGCTGGCGGCTTCATGTCGCTGATCTGCTTCCGCAATGGATCGCTCGCCCGCGAGGCCTTGCGCGATAAGCTCGGACTGGATTGGTCCGCCTTCGACCGCGACGCCTTGGCCGCGACCGCCGAGCATGCCGGAGAGAACCTAATGCTGCCGTTTTTCGGACCGGAAATCACCCCGCGCCATGACTTTACCGGCCCCGTCCTTAAAGGCAGCCCGGAATTCGAATCCGGTGAGCACGCCGCGTTGCAAGTCCGTGCCTTGCTCGAAGGCCAATTCCTCAACATGCGCCTTCATTCCGAGTGGATGGAAGTGGAAACCAAACTTATCCGCCTCACCGGCGGCGCATCGCGCAATGACGGCATCGCCCAGATGGTGGCCGACATCTTCCAAGCCCCCGTCGAGCGCTTCGATGTCTCCAATTCAGCCGCACTCGGCGCAGCATTGGTAGCGGCCGCCGCCTGCGGACGCGATCTCCCCACCCTGCAAGAATGCTTCTGCAAAGCGTCGCCCGGAACCGAGCTCGCTCCAGACACCACAAAGGCCGCCACCTATCAGACTGCCCTTGCGGATTTCAAGTCTCTGCTAGACGCCAGCCGCTGAAGCCGAGTCCCCCGCCACCCCAACACTTCCTATCACTCCCCAGATCATGTTAGAAAATTTCGCCAATCGCTTCGTTTGTGACCTCGTGGCTTATGAACCCGGAAAGCCCATCGACGAGACCGCCCGCGAACTCGGCCTTGATCCGTCCAGCATCGTCAAGGTGGCATCCAACGAAAATCCGTTAGGATCATCACCGCTTGCCAAAGCCGCGATGCGTGAAGCGCTGGAGGAATCCCATATCTATCCGGACGGCGGCGGCTACCGGTTGCGCACCGCCATCGCGGAGAAATTCAGCATGGAATCCTCCAACGTGATTCTAGGCAATGGTTCTAACGAAATCATCGAACTGCTCTGCCACACCTTCCTCAACCGCGATGCCGAGCTCATCGCCGCCGAGCACGCCTTCGTCGTTTACAAACTCATGGCCACTCTCTTCGGCGCGAAATACGTCGAGGTGCCGGATCCAGGATTTATCCATGACCTCGACGCCATGGCCGATGCGATCACCGACAAGACTCGCCTCGTCTTCATCGCCAATCCGAACAACCCCACAGGAACCATGGTCGATCAAGCCGCGATCGATCGCTTCATGGCGCGCGTTCCCGAGCATGTCATCGTCGTGTTCGACGAAGCATATATCGAATTCCCGGATGCTCCGGCGGACGCACTTCGGTATGTCCGCGAAGGCCGCAATGTCTGCGTGTTGCGGACGTTTTCTAAAATCCACGGACTCGCCGCGCTGCGCGTCGGCTACGGCCTCGCCGCAAAGCCACTCGCAGACCTGCTTCAGAAAGCGCGCCAGCCCTTCAACGTGAACGCCATCGCCCAAGCCGGTGCTCTGGCCGCGCTGGCCGACCAAAACCATGTGGAGCGGACTCGCAGCATCAACCGCGAGGGACTTGCATTTTACGAAGACGCCTTCCGTTCGCGCGGCCTCGAGTTTGTGCCCAGCTACGCCAATTTCATCCTCGTCCGCACCGGTGAAGGAGATCGGGTCTTCCGGGAAATGCTCAAGCAGGGCGTGATCGTCCGCGCCATGAGTGGCTACAAACTGCCGGACTGGGTACGCATCTCGATCGGCACCCGCGAACAAAACCAGCGCTGCTTGGAGGTCATGGATTCCGTGCTGGCAGCTGCTGCAGCCGTTTGAAGCCACGGCTCTAGCAATTGACAGCAACCCCGATACTTCCCAGCCTTCCGGTGGGTAACTCCTTCTAACATGGCAGACCAACCGACGTCTAACGAATCACGGGAATTCCGCTGCTCTCATTGCGACGGCAGCATTCGCATCCCGCGGGACCTGCCGCCCACCACTGGCCCATGTCCGCATTGCGGCGGTACCATCACTTCGCCAAGCCCAGAAGCAGCTTCGGTTCAACCACATGAACCCTCCAAGCCTGAGCAGCCACCCGTTCTACCGACTGCGGTGCCGCCTCCCGTGGCTGCGGCCGTAGAGGTTCCACCGGTTGCGGAAATGCCACCACTCCCCCCTGCGGCAGTGGTAACGATACCGCCAGCCGCAGCAGTCGCAGCGTTGGATTCGACACCTCCTTTGCCCGTCTCGACCTCCCGGCAAAAGGGCGATGCAAAAACGATTCCCACCCATCCGCCCGTACCTGCGGCTCCACCCACAGAACAGCCGCAGAGCAAACCCGCCCAGCCGGCACCGCAGAAAAAAGACAAGCCGCAACGCAGTGGACTCATCACCTTGATGGTGGTGCTGCTCGTCTTGGCACTCATCATTCTCGGCGTAGCCTTTTTGGTCATTCGCGAGTTCGGCAAAAACCTCGCGCCGCCCGCCCCGGACGCGCCCGTGGTCACCGCCCCATTCAACGAGGCGAATTACATCCGCGTCGGCTGGCAAAAGGATGCCTACAAGGTGCTCGAAGACTACATGGCGGGCACTTCCCCGGCGGAAAAAATCCGCTACGTGCTTCATGGGGAAAAGCTCGCGCCTCAAATGGACGAGTTCTACGGCGGCAGCGTCATCAACGATTCGGACACTCCAGCGGACGGATTTTCCATCTATGAACTCAGCGAGGAAGACCGCAAACGTGGGCTGTTCATGATGATCTACGACCTGCCTCCGCAATTCGACATGAAGGAATTCTTCCGTCCCTTGGCGAGTCTGGAAGTCCAGTATGGCCTCGATCAAGCAGACCTACTCCTCAGCACCGTGGCTCGCGCGGCGAACTTCGCCACCGAGCCCTTGCGGGTCCACGCGTTCTTCAAACGCACGGGCAAAGAACTCAAACTCGACTGGGAAGTCTTTGCCCAAACGAAGTATCGGACCTTTCTCAATTTCGTGGAACTTCCCGAAGCTGGCCGAAGCAGCGTCTTCCGCGTCATCATCATGGAGGACGTCCCGGATAAAGGCCAATCCGTCCCCGGCACTCGCACATATCGATTGGTCGATCCCGCGAACATTTCTGACTCCGCCCGCATCAACGTGAAGGTCGATTCCGACGCCGGTCGCGCGCTCTCGCTCATCAACTGGCGCGACAACAAGGAGGCCGGGCCCGTCACCAAAACCGCCACCGTCGAACTCAAGTGGGCCGACGAGTCGGAGGCACCGGAACTCACGCTCCATCGCTTCATCTGTTGGGAGTTTCTCGGCCTCGGAGGTGAGGAAACACCCGCGACCGCCACTCAGTGAGAGCCCCCGGATGAACTTGAATCCTCACCGCTCCACCATCGCCGCCATCGCCTCGCCGCTTGGCATGGGCGCGGTGTCCCTTGTCAGAATTTCCGGTCCAGACGCCATCGCCGTAGCGGACCTTGCCACCACTGGCCAAGCCGCTGGCCTAGAGCCGAGGTTTGCCAAACTGTGCCGGATTCGCGACGCCGAGGGCCGCGTGATCGATGACGGCCTACTCACCGTTTTCCGCAATCCTGCCAGCTACACCGGCGAGGATTCGGTCGAGTTCACTGGCCATGGCGGCGTGTTAGTCACCCAAGAAGTGCTCGCCCGTTTCCTCGCTTGCGGCGCGGTGGCCGCCGCCCCTGGCGAGTTCACCCAGCGCGCGTTCCTCAATGGAAAACTCGACCTGACGCAGGCGGAAGGCGTCATGGACGTAATTTCCGCGCAAACCCGCCTCTCCTTGCGCGCCGCCCGCAGCCAGCTTGAAGGAACGCTCGGGAAACGCACCACCGCTGCCCGCGACAGCCTGCTGGAAACCCTCGCCCATCTGGAAGCTTGGATCGATTTCCCGGAAGAAGACATCGACCCGCAAACTGGCGAGCTTTTCTGCCAACGCGTCCGCGCCGTGCTTGCCACCGTGGACTCGCTGCTCGCCACCGCCGACCAAGGACGCATCCTTCGCGAGGGCGTCCGCACCGTGATCTACGGCCAGCCCAACGTCGGGAAATCCAGCTTGCTCAACCGCCTGCTCGGGTTTGATCGCGCCATCGTCAGCGACATCGCCGGCACCACTCGCGACACCGTGGAGGAAATCATCAATCTGCGGGGCATCCCACTGCGGCTGGTCGATACCGCCGGCGTCCGTGAGGCGGGCGACCGCATCGAAGCGGAAGGCATCCAGCGCACCGTCCGCCAAATCGAAGCCGCCGATTTGCTTCTCGAAATCTGCGACGGCAGCCAGCCGAAACCGCTCACGCCGTCCATTTCCAACACAGCCGCCCATCGCTTGCGGGTTCTCAACAAGCTCGACCTCGGCGAGCATCCGTCGTGGGCGGACACCAACGCCGTCCGCCTTTCCTGCTTCAACGGGGACGGTTTTGAAACCCTCGCCGACAGCATCCTTGCGACGCTTCATTTCAGCGACGCCGATTGGGGTGAGCACGCCGTGGCCATCAATGCGCGTCACCAAGCCAGCCTGCGACACGCTCGCAGCGCGCTGCTCGCCGCGCTCGATCTCCTCGGCGATGCTTCGGCCGACACAGAGCTCGCCGCCATCGACCTGCGCGAAGCGCTCGATGCCCTCGGCGAAATCCCCGGTCGGGTGGACACCGAAGACTTACTCGGCGTGATCTTCAGCAGCTTTTGCATCGGGAAATAGCCTCCCCAGCCGTTCTCCATCACGAACCGCTTTTCCTGTTGCAAACCAATCTCAACTGTCGATGCTGACCGCGCAATGTCACGCGCCCTTGCCACCGAACTGGAACTCGACAGTGCCCTGACCCTGAATCAGGCGAAGGTCGGCTGTGACATGCAGATCCGCCTCCTCAGTGGTCCGGGCTGTGATCGCTTGCGTGACCTCGGTTTCTGCGAACAGCTTCAGGTCCGCAAGATCGCTGGCGGCCGAAACTTGATCTGTTCGATTTGCGGCACCCGCATGGCCATCAGCCGCGAGCTGGCCGAACAGGTGCTGGTCAGCCCCATGGGTTGAAATGCCTGCGATTTTTCATGAGCGATTCCACCAACGCCCTTTCGACGATCGCCTTGATCGGCAACCCGAACGCGGGAAAAACCACTCTTTTCAACGCACTCACCGGAGCCAACCAGCAAGTTGGCAACTACGCCGGAGTGACCGTGGCGGTAAAATCCGGTGAAACCTACACGCCTCACGGCCGCAAACTGCGCGTCCTCGACCTGCCTGGCTGCTACTCGCTCAAGGCGAACTCGCCCGACGAAAAAGTCGCCTTGGATGCGCTGAGCGGCTCGCTCCCTGGTGAAAATCGCCCGGATTTGGTCGTCTGCGTGGTCGACGCCTCCAGTTTGGAACGCCACCTCCAGCTGGCCCTGCAAGTCATCGAGCTCGGCCTGCCCTGCGTGCTCGCGCTGAACATGGTGGACGTCGCCGAGCGCAATGGCCTGCGCTTGGACCCCGCAAAACTCTCCGAAGAACTCGGCATCCCCGTCGTTCCCATGCAGGCGAATGCCAAAAAGGGCATTGTCGAACTGAAACAGTCCCTGCGCCTGCCACTGCCCGTGGTTTCAGAAATCCCGTGGGCGACTTCCGACGGTGACGCCGACACCGCGCGCCGTGCCTTCATCACCAAGCTTTGCGATCTCGCCGCCCGTCGCCCAGACGCCCATCAGCAAACGGTCTCTGACAAAATCGACCGCGTGCTGCTCCATCCCGTCCTCGGCTGGATCGCGTTCCTCGCGGTGATGTTCGCGGTCTTCTGGTCCATTTTCTCGTTTGCCGCCATTCCCATGGATGCGATCGACGGCGCGCTCGGCAACCTCGGCTCATGGGTGGAGTCGAAAATGGCTCCTGGCGACCTGCGCTCGCTCATCGTCGACGGCGTCATCGCGGGTTTGGCGGGCACGCTGATTTTCCTGCCGCAGATCGTGCTGCTGTTCCTGTTCATCGGGCTGTTGGAAAGTTCCGGCTACATGGCGCGCGCGGCCTATCTGATGGACGGATTCATGTCGCTTGCCGGACTCAGCGGAAAGTCTTTCCTGCCGCTGTTCAGCGCTCACGCCTGTGCCATTCCTGGCGTCATGGCCACCCGCACCATCGGCTCAGCGAAGGAACGCCTCGTCACCATTTTCATCGCGCCGTGGATGAGCTGTTCCGCTCGTTTGCCCGTTTATTTCCTCCTCATCCCACTTCTGGTTTCCGGCCCCGGCAGCACTTGGAAACAAGCGCTCATCCTGTTTGGCATCTACGCCACTGGCATCGCCACCTCCTTCATCGTCGCCCGAGTGCTGCGCGGGCGGCTCGGTCCTGACATTTCGACCAACCATTTCTTGCTCGAACTCCCACCTTACCGCGCCCCGCAATGGTCGTATATCCTGCGCCACGTTTTCGACCGCGCGTGGTCCTTCGTCGCCAAGGCGGGAACCATCATCCTCGGGCTATCTATCTTGCTTTGGGCGCTGGGCACCTATCCCAAGTCCACCTCCGAGGACCCCGGTGACCAACTCGCCCACAGCGCGATGGGCCGCATCGGCAACTTCATCGAACCGGTGGTGAAACCGCTTGGTTTCGATGGCCGCGTCGGAACCGCCATCCTGACGTCCTTCGCCGCACGCGAGGTGTTCAACACCACCCTTTCCGTGATTTTCCACGTCGAGGAATCCGATGATGAGGAAGCCGCCGAGAACGCGCTGCGCGACAAGGTGAAGTCCGCCACTTGGCCGGATGGCAGTCCGCTCTTCACCCCGCTCGTCGTCGTTTCGCTGCTGGTCTTCTACATCTACGCCCTGCAATGCCTGCCCACCACCGCCGTGGTTGCGCGCGAAGCCGGGTCATGGAAATGGGCGGCCGGGCAGTTCTTGTTCATGGGAGGATTCGCTTGGCTCGCCTCGCTGATCGTCTTCCAAGGCGGCAAACTCCTCGGATTCTAACGACATGGATTGGCAAGCCTACACCGCCGCCGGCATCGTCACGATCACCCTCGCGGTTTTTGTTTTCCGCATAACTCGACGGAAAAGCGGGAAATCCGGTTGTGGTGGCGGCTGCGGCTGCGACAAATCCCCGAAACGATGAGAATCGAGCACCTTGCCTTCAACGTCGCCGACCCGGTCGCGGTTGCCGCTTGGTATGGCGAGCACCTCGGCTTGACCGTCGTCCGCCACCTGCCGCAGCCGAACCAAACGCATTTCCTCGCTGACGACGGCGGGCGAACGGTCATCGAAATTTACCACAATCCGCCCGGCCAAGTGCCCGACTACGCGGCGATGAATCCGCTGCTTTTCCATCTCGCGTTTGTTTCGGAAAACCCGGACGACGACCGCTCGCGGCTCATCGCTGCCGGTGCTTCCGCCGTGGATGAGCTGCGCCTCCCCGACGGCAGCCATCTCGTCATGCTGCGCGATCCCTGGGGCCTCGCGCTCCAGCTTTGTCAGCGCGCCACGCCGCTGCTGGCTTAGGCTTGCCGCGCCGGTGTCGCGCCGCTATCCCGGCGACGTGCTCATTCGCCATCATTTGGAAGAACTGCCCGCGCTCGGCGCACCACTGCATCTCGCGCTCGGGGTTTTCGATGGCGTCCACATCGGCCACCAAGCGGTCATCGCGCGCGCCGTGGCCGCCGCGAAACAAGACGGTGGATTGGCTGGCGTGCTGACCTTCGATCCCCATCCCATCCGCGTCATCGCCCCGCAAAAGGCACCGACTTCGCTGCTGGAAACTCTCGCCCACAAGGCCCGCGCCGTCGGCGAATATGGCGTGGACCTGTTCATCCCGCTCCACTTCGACCTCAATGTCGCGAAAATGGAGGCCGCCGATTTCATCTCCCGGCTGATGCAAGCCCCTGTCCGCACCATCGCCGTCGGTGAGGATTGGCGCTTCGGCCACAACCGCAGCGGCGATGTCACCTTTCTCGAACACGAGGCGAGCCAGCGCGGTTTCACTCTCGAAGCCGTGCCGCCGGTCATGCACGACGGCGATCGCGTCAGCAGCACGCGCATCCGCCAAGCCATCCGCGATGGCAACTTGCAAGCCGCCGAACAAATGCTCGGCCGCCCTCACGTCGTCTGCGGCACCGTGATTGAAGGCCGCAAGCTCGGCCGCAGCATCGGCTTTCCTACCGCCAACCTGGCCACCGGCGATTCCCAACTCCCACCCGACGGCGTTTGGGCCGTGATCGCCCGCCTTCCCGGGAAAATCGACTTCCCAGGCGTTGCGAATCTCGGCCTACGCCCCACCGTCGATGGACTTTCCCGCAGCTTCGAGGTCCACCTGTTCGACTTCTCGGGCGACCTCTACGGCCAAGAGCTTGAAATCACCTTTCGCCAGCACCTGCGCGATGAGATCCGTTTCCCATCGCTCGACGCGCTTCAAGAGCAGATCCGCAAAGACGCGGCCTTGGCCCGCGAAATTTTGTCAACTGATCCAAAATAGTTTTGACGCCGCCAATCAGTTCATGCGAACACTTTTCACATGAACTCCATCCCGCCTGTTCTGCGCAAGGTCCGCAAGCTCATCGCCGTCAAGTTTTCGCCACACTTTCGCCAGCCGCCAGTCATCCGTCGCAAGATCGCCGTGCAACTCGAGTTTCCGTGGCTCTCGAAAAGATGAATTTTCCGGATTTTGCGCTTACCCTCGCCGGAGCCGCCCTCTATACGTCGCGAAACCATTCGCATGGAGACTTTCAAACCCAATCATTCCATCCGCGGACGGGCCGCGCTGCTGGCCTCTGCCTGCCTCGTTTTCCCCCTGCTTCCCGCGCACGCCCGTGACGCAGAAGCTCTGGCCAGCAATGAGTTATCGAAACGCTCCATCGCCATCCAAGAAGCCCAAGAACTGCTTCAGAAAGGCGACGAGGCCTACACGCTTGGCAACTACGGCGATGCGGTGACCGCCTACGCCGGTGCTCGCAATCTCATCCCCGACGCGCCCATTTCAGCGGAGCTGCGCGACGCAGCGACCCTGCGCTACGCCCAGGCATCCGTCGAACATGCCCGTGACCTCGCCCGTGCTGGAGATTTGGCCGGCGCCAAGGCCACCGTGGACAAGGTGCTCGACAAGTCGGTCGCGCCCGACAACCCCGGTGCTCTCGCCTACCGCACCCAACTCGACGACCCGATCCGCACCAATCCCGCCCTGACCAAGGAGCACGGTCAAAACATCGACCAAGTGCGCCGCCTGCTTTACACCGCCGAGGGCGCCTACAATCTCGGCAAATTCGACCAAGCGAAAAGCACCTACGAATCGGTCATCCGCATTGATCCCACCAACAGCGCCGCCCGCCGCGGGCTGGAACGTGTCGCCCAAGCGAAAAGCGACTATGCCAAGTCCGCCTACGACCACACCCGTGCCGAAATGCTTGCCCAAGTGGACGCCGGTTGGGAGATCCCACCCACGCCGCTGGATGTGGACCCCGCGATGACCGACGTCGGCTTCAGCGAAATTTCCACCGATCTCATCCCTGTCCGCAACAAGCTGGACCGCATCATCATTCCCAAGTTCGCCATCGAACAGGCAACTTTGGATGAGGCGCTTGATCTGCTGCGTGTCCGCGCGGCAGAAAATGACACCTTGGAGAGCAACCCCGCCAGCAAGGGCGTCAACATCACTGTTTCCTTGGGCGATGGAAACTCGCCCGAAGCGACCCGCATTCGCAACACGCGCTTCGATCTGCAACTCAGCCAAGTCCCGCTGGCGCAAGTCCTGAACTACATCTGCAACGTCACCGGCACCACCTTTTCGACGGATGACTTTGCGGTGAACATCAGCCCTGCTGGATCCACCTCCACCGCGCTTGTCACCCGCAGCTACCGGGTTCCCCCAGATTTCATCAGCTCCATCAGCACGGCGACCAGCGCCACGCCCCAAGACGATCCGTTTGCCGAAGCTCCCGCCGGAGGACTGCTGGCCACCCGACTCGGCATCCAGGAAACCTTAACCCAGCAAGGCGTCCTCTTCCCTGAGGGCGCATCCGCCAAGCTCATCGCCGGCACCTTGCGCGTGGTCAATACCGAGCAAAATCAGGCATACATCGCCCAGATCATCGAAACTGCGACCAGCGCCGAACCCATCATGGTTTCCGTCTCGGTCACCATGATCAAGGTCCAGGAAGATCGCCTTCAAGAATTGGGCTTTGACTGGCTGCTCAATAACTTTGGCTTCGGCGGCGAGGCCTGGGTTCCCGGCCAAGACAAGCTCAACCTCACCGGTGGCACGATTGGCAACGGTCGTCCCCTTACTGACATTCCACTCGAAGGCTACGACACCGTCCGCAATCCCATCACTTCCGGCAACCGCAGCGGCGACTTCGCCGTGAATGGAAACTCGATTGACCAAGCCATCCTCAACTCTGGGAGTCGCCAAGTCAGCAACTCCGCCCCAGGCGTGCTCGCCGTGCGCGGCGAGATCAACGAGGCCACGGTCGCCATGCTGATGCGCGGCCTCAATCAGTCCAACGGCGTGGATCTCGTCGCGCGCCCCTCCGTCGTGACTCGCAGCGGCCAGTCCAGCTCCGTGTCCGTAATCCGTGAATTCCCTTATCCCACCGAATACGAACCCCCCGAACTGCCCAACAGCACCGGCGGGGAGTTCGGATTTGGCGGCGGCAGTAGTCCCGTCACACCGGCCACGCCCACCGCTTTCGACAACCGCGACGTCGGCATTTCCATGGAAGTGCTGCCCGTGGTCGATGAGAACAAGCAATACGTCAATCTCACCATCAACCCGGTGTTCACCGAGTTCGACGGCTTCGTCAACTACGGCAGCCCCATCAACACCACTGCAAGCGGCTTGCTTGGCCCAGAAACCGTGCAACTCACGGAAAACGCCATCCTTGAGCCTGTTTTCAGCGTCAAGCGTCTGAAAACCAGCGTCGATGTGCTGGACGGAGCCACCCTCGTCCTCGGCGGATTGATCCAGGACAACAACCAGAACGTCGAAGACCAAGTGCCCATCCTTGGCAGCATCCCTGTGATCGGTCGACTGTTCCAATCCAAGGTCACCAAAAAGACCACCACCGCGATCGTCTTCCTGGTCAACGTGCAGGTCGTGGACCCCATGGGTCGTGTCCATCGGGACCGCTAAACGGTGCGCCCCGTGATTTCCCTTTCCCAAGAAAATGCCTGACGCCCCAAGCGAGCCTGAAAAATACAGCATCGACGAAATGATGAGCCGCTTGACGGCTCCTGCGTCGGAAGATTCTTCAAAGGGCGAGCTGGTCACCCGTGCCGACGGCAGCCAAGCGATGCGCGTTCGCAAACGCAAACGCCGCAGCAGCCAACCGATCAAGGAAAGAGCGGAGCGCAATCGCCGCGTTCGCATGGTCCAAGTTTCCGCCGCA
Organism: Verrucomicrobiota bacterium; assembly: GCA_040387215.1. Classification (GTDB taxonomy): domain Bacteria; phylum Verrucomicrobiota; class Verrucomicrobiia; order Verrucomicrobiales; family Akkermansiaceae; genus Luteolibacter. The sequence goes on from JAZKEG010000022.1 coordinate 78,649, forward strand.
TTGATCCTTCTGCTGCTCGCCGGCGTCGCCATCGCAGCCGGCGTGGTCTACGCCAACAGCAAGCCTTTCCGCGAAAACCTCGTTGCGAAAATTGCGCAATCCACCGGCGCGGAAACCGATCTGAACACGTTCCGCATGAACCCGCGGACCGCCAATTCGGGCAAACTCACCCTCAACTGGCCACAAGGCAACGTCCTCGAAACGCTCAACCTGCGTGGCCTCAGTGCTGAGATTTTCCCCGCCAGCTTTCTGGGAAAAGCCTTCAGCGGCGAGCAAATCAAGGTGGACGAAGCATCACTCACCCTTCGTTTGCCATCCCCCGGCGAACTCAAACGCGCCACGCCTGCCAGCCAAGGCTCACTGCCCATCCGCTTCCACCGCTACCGCACCCCCGTTTTCAATCTCACCCTTGCCGGGAATGATGGCCCCTTGCTGCGCTTAAACCGGGCCGAAGCGACATTTTCCCAGGAAACCGTCGCCGGCAAACCTCAGTTGAGCCTGTATCGCGGTGATCTCGCCCTGCCAGGTTGGCCCAAGCTCCGCATGGATAGAGCGCTGATTGAGTTTCGCGATGGCCAGACCGACATCATCGGCATGCGTCTCATGCATGGATCTGAGGATACCGGCGCCTTGTCCCTTTCTGGACGCATCGCCCCCTACACCGCAGACCGCTCATCATCCCTGGACGTCGGACTGGAAAATTTCCAGCTATCCGGTCTCATCGGCCCCGATTTCGCCAATCTGATTTCGGGCCGTGTCGACTCCATCCCCTCCGCCAAGTCCAACTACCTCTCCTTCCAACCGCATCCAGACTCATCGCCCGCATTGGAAGTCGCCTTCAGCGTGTCGCCGCTTTCTGGGATCGAGATCCGCAGTTTGCCTTTTCTTGTCACACTCTCCCACCTGCTGGACGAGGACGATTGGTTTGAAAAACCGCTCTTCGACTCAGACGCCACCGGCGTGCTGCGCCGCGAAAATGGCATCATCTCACTGCACAACCTCAACCTCGAAAGCAAAGGCCGCCTGATCCTACGTGGCGACCTCTCCGTAAGCGCCAACCAAGCGCTCACCGGCCAGCTCCGTGTCGGCCTGCCGGATTCTATGATTCCGAAAACCTCTCCGCTCAAGACCATCGTCACTCCGGCTGCAGACGGCTACGAATGGTTCACCCTGAAGATCAGCGGCACTCCCGCCGCACCCGTCGATAACTTCAAGGAACTTGCTGGGCAAACGGCGAAATCTCCACAAGCCGCGCCCGATACAAGCGAAGGATCCTCGTTTGAGGAACTCACCCGGCCCGATCGCTGAGATCCGCCGCGCATCTCACACGATGCGCAATTTTTCCGAAGAACGACGTGGCGCTCCACGCAGAATTGGTTCATGCTGTGCAGTGGATAAGGCAGTTAGACCTGCCATCCGAGCACCCAAACTATAACCATTAAAAAAATGCAAACTGCCAACGTCAACCTGCCTATCACCGTGACGGTGAGGCACGAGCAAGTGACCGATGCCCTCCGCGACCACGCGCACAAAAAAATCGAGGGATTGCACCTCGATTACCCGCGCATCATCGAGGCCAAGGCCATTCTCGACGTCCAGAAAAACCGGCACATCGCCGAAATCATTCTCTTTTGCGCCAACCATATCACCATTGAGGCGCACACCGAGGGCAAGGACATGTATGCTGCCCTTGACGAGACCATCGAAAAAATCGCCCGTCGCATGCGCAAGCACAAGACGCGGCTGATGAAGAAGCACCGTCCGCATCGCAACGAGTCCATCCGTCACCTCGAAGAACGCTTCTTCACCGAAGCGGTTCTCGACCACCCAGAAAACTCAGACATCGATCCAGAACCCTTCATCGTCCATCCGGAAAACTACTCCATCCGGACGATGTACAAGGAGGACGCCATCATGCAGCTTGAGCTCTCGGACCGCCCCTTCGTACTCTACAAGAGCGCGCGCCGCGATTGCCTAACCATCGTCTATCGCCGCAAAGACGGCGAATACGCCGCGATGGACATCAAGGAGTGATGTCACTGTAACGGCGATCACCGATCGCCGTTACAAAGTCTTCGATCGAAAGCCGGACGGGTTCGCCTGTCCGGCTTTTTTCGCAATGGATTTCGAAATTCTTCGACCTAACCGAGCGAAATCAGTTCCGCGCTCCAAGCGTCACCGAGTTGCGGAATCCGACTTTTGATAGATTCGCACAAAATCCACTTCCATCCGCTGAGGAAACGCCGTGTCATCGATTCCTTTTTGACCGCCCCAGCTTCCGCCAATCGCAAGGTTGAGAATCAGATAGAATGGCTTATCAAATGGCCATTCCGCTGCGGTGTCGCCCTCCTTGCGCTCAAAGCCAGCGAAAGGCTCGCCATCAATGGACATCGAGATTTTATCCTTGGTCCATTCCACCGCATAACTGTGGAATTTCGTGTCAAAGTCCGGCACCTTCCGGGTGACACCGCGCTGTGTGCCCTTCATGTGATTGTAGGTTTCCGTGTGGAGCGTGCCATGGATCACCGTCGCATCGTGGCCGACGTGCTCCATGATGTCGATTTCTCCGCACTTCGGCCAACCCAAGGTGCCGATGTCCGTCGGGAGCATCCAAATCGCCGGCCAGGTGCCGCGTGCAGCCGGCAACTTCGCCCTCACCTCGATCCGACCGAAGGTCCATTCTGCGTGGCCCTGCGTCGTCAGGCTGGCCGAGGTGAATTGCGCTCCTTCGTGCGACTCCTTGCGTGCTTCAATGATAAGGTGACCGTCTTCGACACGCGCGTTCTCCGTCCTCGCCACGGTGTAAAACTGCTTCTCGTCGTTGCGAATCATCCCAGACTCTTGTCCCCACTTCGCGGGATCGGGCTTTCCCGGTTTGTCGAATTCATCCGACCAGACGAGCTTCCAGCCGGGAAGTTCAGCCGCAGCGGCGGAAAGCAGGGTGAAGCCCAGAACGATGAGTGGTTTCATAACGGACGGTCGGTAGATACCGTTAGAATTTCCACGTGCTCTCGTTCGCCGATGGCAGGGGCGAACCCAGCTTTGCCTGGTTGATCTCTTGTAAATCCTCGGAGGGAGCCACGCGATGTTGGCGCATTTTGGCAGCCTGATCATCTGGTAACTCCGGACGGGTCGAGACACAGGACGAGGCGAAAGCCGCAAGAATGGCGCAACAGCAGAGAGCAAGTTTCTTCATTGCGACAGGATACGGATCCTTGGATGGCCTTGTAAACGGCTTTCCCGTCACGAGACGAAAAACACCACTCGGCCGAGCAGGCTTTTGCGTTGTGCATCCCCCATTCAACCACGATCCTTGCACTGCGGCCCATGAATCGACTGAAACGCCATCCCTTTCCGGTGCTCGCGCATTTTGATCGGGTCGTGGCCGTTTCATTCGCCTTTCCCGTCGCCACTCTCCGCCCGTTAGTGCCTGATGGATTGGAAATCGATGCCTACGGCGATTTTGGTTTTCTCACGGCAGCGCTGGTTTGGACGCGCGAGCTGCGGCCCGCCGGATTCCCGAAGTTTCTGGGGCAGGATTTTTTTCTAGCAGGCTACCGAATATTCACCCGTTTGCGCGACGAATCCGGGCGAAATTTGCGCGGACTCAAGATTCTACGAAGTGAAACGGACAAGCGCCGCATGGTTTTGCTAGGCAACCAAATGACCGGATACAACTATCGGCAAGTGAAGGTGCAGATCCGCGAATCCCACTCACAAACGCAGGTCATCACTTCGCTTAAAAATGGCGAAAAAACGCTCGATCTAACTTTTGATGATCACTCGGAAAATGCACCGCTGCCGAACGGTTCTCCATTTGCCGATTGGCGGACGGCGAGACGTTTCGCCGGGCCGATGCCATTCACTTTCAGCCCGGAGCCGGATGGGAACTTCGTGGTGATCGAAGGCAGGCGGGCGGATTGGACGCCGCGCCCCATTCTCGTGAAGGACTGGCAGGTTGGCCTTTTCGACGAGGCTCCCTTGCGTGGGGTGAAACCCATTCTCGCCAATGCCTTCGCCGTTGAAAACATCGCCTACCGTTGGAACCGTGGGCGTATCGTTGGAGCAGGAGGTCGCCCGTGACGCAACGCGGGAAGTGGCAAGGAATGTGGACCATCGCCAAGTTCAACTGGCCATTCTATGGGGGCGCTCTCGTCATTTTTGCTCTAGCTGCTTTCGGTTATTTCTGGAGTGATGCCCCTCTGCTGAAGTGGGCCTGCATGGCTGTGGTGATGGGGTCGCTCTATTTTCTCATCGTTTCGCTTTGGGTTTCCCATCAGGTCTATGATCGCTCCGATCTGTACCGATGGGCTTGGCTCGAACGTGCGCTCGATGGCGCTGAACCTGACATGATGATTTTCTGTCACTCCGGATTCGATGAGGCATCCCAGGCGTTGAACGAGTGTTTCCAGGATGTGGTGTGGGTGGTGCTCGATCACTACGATACAGCGATGATGACTGAGGCCTCGATACGGCGGGCGCGAAAACGATTTCCGCCGACCGCTGGCACCAAGCCTGCGCCGTTTGATCACTGGCCCGTGGCAGCCGGGTCCGCCGAGGTGGTGTTCGGATTGTTAGCCATTCACGAGTTACGCCGCGAGGAGGAGCGAATCGCGTGGTTTGAAGAAGCAAACCGATGTCTGAAACCCGGTGGCCGCGTGGTGCTGGCCGAGCACACTCGAGATGTGGCGAACTTCCTCGCATTCGGTCCGGGATTTCTCCATTTCCATTCCCGCGCGAGTTGGCAACGTTGCTGGGAGAAAGCGGGTTTGCACGCGACCGATGCATTCCAAGTGACGCCATGGGTGCGGATTTTTATCGTTTCAAAGCCATGATCGAGACTCTCACTCTTTTACTGCGAATCGCTGGTGCCGGTATGCTGTTGCTAGCGGTTTTGCACATCCCGATCGGCAAGCAACTGAAGTGGAGCGAGGACGCCAAGCGACTAACAGCGGTGAACGCCGCAATTTTTCACGTCCACACGTTCTTCATCTGCGTGGTCCTCGTGATGATGGCCCTGCCCTGTCTGCTAGAGCCTGGTATTTTCATCGAAAAATCACGGGCCGGGGCGTGGCTCACGTGGTCGATTTGCGGCTTCTGGGCGCTGCGTCTTTATTTTCAATGGTTTGTCTATCAGGCAGATCTTTGGCGTGGCAAACGGATGGAAACGGCGTTGCACATCTGGTTTACGCTGGTCTGGTCTGGCCTGGTCGCACTCTTCGCTGCTTGCGGAATGTGGCAGGCGGGATGGCTGATCAATCCTTGATTTCCAAGGGCTCGGGGACACTCGCCCAATACCAGATCAAGGCAATAAAACCGAGATTGAGCGCGACCATTCCGGACGCGGAAATCAGCAGATCCTTGGCTAACAAAATTTCCAGGAAGTTCATGGAAACGAGGGCGAGAGTTTGCATCAGGGCACAAGTCCGTCGCTGGAATCCGCTGAAAATCCACAGTCCTAACCCGATTTCAAGAAGGCCGATGGCCAACGTCGCACTCTCCGCGATCCCCTCTCCCAAGATTCGTTCGACGATCTGGCGATGCCTAGGAATACCGTTAGAAATCTTACTATAAAGCCCGTGAAACACCCAAACCGAACCGATAAAAATCGTGAGAAGCTTGTGACAAAGTGGAGCACGGGAGCGGTCGTTCATTCGTTTGCTTGTTGGATAGAGGAAATCCCTGGTGAAGCCAATCGATCAAACGTTTTCCTCCGGTTCGGTGAGTTCGAATGACTCGGTGTGGTAAATACAAAAAAGCCGGACGGGGCGAACCCGTCCGGCTTTTGGTGAGGATTCGCGGCGATCGGTGATCGCCGCTACTTGGATCAATCTTCTTGGCCTGGGCTCCAGTCTTCGGAGGCTGCGGCAGCGAGGTTGAACGCTTGCTCGAGGCCGACCATCTCGGAGGACGGACGGAGCGACTCGAAGCTGGCGCTTTCCTTCTTCAGCTGCTCTTCGGAGTAACCGACAGCCTTGATGGAAAGTCCGATGCGGCGCTCGACCTTGTCGACCTTGATGACGCGGGCTTCGATCTCGTCGCCCACCTTGATGATGTCCTTGACCTTCTCCACGTGGTCTTCGCTGAGTTGCGAGATGTGGATGAGGCCGTCGATGTCACCGTCGAGGCTGACGAAGGCTCCGAACGAAGCGATCTTGGCAACGGTGCCCTTGACGAGGTCGCCGACCTTGAAGCGGCTGTCGATCATGCTCCATGGATCGCCTTCGGTCTGCTTGATGCCAAGCGAGACGCGTTGGTTGCCCTTGTCGATGGCGAGGACGATGGCTTCCACTTCGTCGTTCTTTTTGAGAACTTCGGATGGGTGGTTGATCTTGCGCGTCCAGGACATGTCCGAGACGTGGATCATACCGTCGATGCCTTCTTCCAGTTCCACGAACGCACCGTAAGCGGTGAGGTTGCGGACCGGTCCCTTGATGGTGGCACCGACCGGGTAGCGGAGTTCGATCTCGTCCCATGGGTTCGAGTCGAGCTGGCGCACGCCGAGCGAGATCTTCTGCTCCTCGATGCTGATGCCGAGCACGACCGCGGAGATTTCCTGGCCGATTTCGAGCACGTCGGAAGGACGGGTGATGCGCTTGACCCAGCTGAGCTCGGAAACGTGCACGAGGCCTTCGA
>JAZKEG010000023.1:0-58037 GCA_040387215.1 Verrucomicrobiota bacterium
AGGCCCAGAAGGTGGTGAAGGCGAACATCAGCTTGCCCATGATGTGGAAATGCTCAGGACCTGTGACGTTTTTGAGGTGGCCCATGCTCTTCAACCAGGTGCAAACGATCACACCAACCGCCATCGAGTTGAGTGCCGCACCGGCAAACAGATAGACACCCCACATGGTCGAGAACCACTTGTAGTCGAGGCCCATCGCAAAGTCGAAACCGGTGAAGGTGATCGTCAGCGCGAAGATGATGAGCGGATAGTTCGAATGATAGCGCGCCTTGAGCAGACGCCACGTTCCAGGATTCGGATCGGTATCTTGATCGGTGGAAAGTTTGCGCAGGCCGATAATCACCGCACTGAAGACGATCGCGTAGAAGGCCACGCGGCCATACCAGAACGGTTTGTTCATGAACCAGTACTTGTTATAAAGCAGGTGGTCATGGTGATGGAGATATTCCTTCACCGGTCCTTTCGCCGCACCGTGGATGTTCATCCATTCATACAAATAATGCTGCACGCTCGGGATGAGCAGCGGGATGGCGAAGAGCATCATCCATGGGAAGGTCGCACCCAAGTTTTCAAAAACACGCCGCACGGAAGTGCCCCAGCTTGCATTGGAAACATTGTGAAGCAGTACCCAGAACACTCCACCGATGGAAAGTGTCAGGTAGAAATAGAACGCAAACAGCCAGGAATAGGCATAGGTGCCCTGCATTTTCTCCGATCCGAAGAAGAGCAGATAGAGGCTGATGACCGTGCCGACGACGGCGACGAGAGCGGCACCGCCCTTGAGTTTCGACACCTTCGACTGGTCGAGGTGATCGCCGTTGATCGCGATGTCCGCGGATGTGACGTGATGAGACATTGGGAAGCGGGAAAGGGTTATTGGGCCTTGGTTTGCGACGCTTTGGCCGTCTGGAGGGTGCGGACGTAGGAGATGATTGCCCACCGGTCGCGCAGCGGAACGCTGTGACCATAGGCACCCATCATCCCCTTGCCTTGGGTGATGACTTCAAACAGGCGGCCGTCCGGATAGGTCGCGGACTTGAAGTTATCCAAATGGAAATTCGCGATGCCGGGAACTCCGTACTGGCTGGTCACTCCTTGGCCATCTCCAGCAGCACCGTGGCAGACCGCGCAATAGATGCCGTAGCGTTCTTGGCCGCGACGAATGAAAGCACCGACATTTCCGTCGGTTAGACCGAGTTCCTCGGGCATGCCGGATCCGTAGTAATCGCCGACATGGCCGGTTGCATAGTAACCGCCTTGACCGCCGAATTCATATTCAGGAATACCACCGATGACGGAGCTGCCTTCAGCATTGAAACCGCGTGGTTGGGTGCCGCTAACTGGCAGACGACTGCCGCTGTGGTCGGCAAAGAATGCATCCACCGACTGCGCCTTGACCTTATCTTGGACATCCATGTCCGGAAAGATGCGGATCGGTGGCTTGGAAAACTTTTGCCCACGGATGCCGCCGATGCCGACAACGAGCAACGCGATCAGCGCGTAAACGAGAAAGAAGTATCGCATCTGGAATTTAAAATTTTAGAGTTGAGAGATGAAATCGGACCTCAATCCTCTTCCTCGACGAGTTCGATGTTTGCGCCGCCAATTTGGGCGAGCAGGTCATGGGTGCCGGTGGGCGTGAACTTGGGATCACGCGCCTCGATGGCGATGAAGAATCCATCGTCCGTCGCGCGGTGGAATTGGCGACTGGCGAAGAGCGGGTGGTTCAAGCGTGGCAGTTGAATCAGCGCGAGCAGACCAAACAACGTGGCAAAGCCAGAAAACAGAATGGTCAGCTCAAACATGATGGGGAAGAACGCCGGCACCGTAAAGATGTTGGTCGGCTTTGCCTGAACAACCGTCGGATAGATGACAACCTGCGTGGTGTAAGCCAGTGCAAACGCAGTGCAGGTGCCAGTGATGCCGCCAAAGAAGACGAACCATGGGAGGATAGAACGCTTGATGCCCATCGCGCCGTCAAGGCCGTGGATGGGATAGGGCGAATAACAATCCCATTTCTTAAAGCCGGCGTCGCGGATCTTCTCCGCAGCCTTGTACAGGGCGGATGCGCTCTTGAACTCGGCCAGGTAGCCGTAGACGCGTTTGCGGGTGGTGCTCACGATTAGAATTTCAGATTTGAGATTTCAGATTTCAGATTTTCGGAGCGGTCAGTTCCTTCTGATAGGCGGCTTCCTTGACGACGCCGTGGTCCGGGTGATCGTGATGATCGTCGAAGTGAGGGTCAGATTCGAGCAAGGTCCATTTCACTTCCGCGATGTTGATGCAGGGCAGGAAGCGCAGGAACATCAGGAACAGGGCGAGGAAAAGTCCGATGGTGCCGACGAAGGTCATCAACTCCACTCCGGATGGCGAGTAGGTCTTCCAATCACCCGGCAGGAACATCCGAGCCAGCGTGGTGCAGATGATGACGAAGCGCTCAAACCACATACCGACGTTCACGCACATCGCCACGATCATGATGACCCAAAGGTTCTCGCGGCAGGCCTTGAACCAGAAAACTTGGGGCGAAAGCACGTTGCAGGACATCATCGCCGCATAGGCCCACCAGTAAGGACCGACGATGCGATACTTGAAGGCGTCCATTTCATAAATCGCACCCGAGTAGAAGGCGACGAAGAGTTCCATCAAGTAGGCATAACCGACGATGGTTCCGGTCAGCAGGATGATCTTCGCCATATTGTCGATGTGCTTCATCGTGATCAGATCCTGCAACCCATAGATAAAGCGGGCTGGGATCATGATGGTGAGCACCATGGCGAAACCACCGAAGATGGCACCGGCGACGAAGTAGGGCGGGAAGATGGTGGTGTGCCAACCGGGAACGATGGAAGTCGCGAAGTCGAACGAAACGACGGAGTGAACGGAAAGCACGAGAGGCGTGGAAAGGGCGGCGAGTAGAAGATAAGCCATTTCATAGTGGCTCCACTGACGATTGCCACCGCGCCAGCCCATTGCGAAGATGCCATAGAGGATCTTGCGGATGCCGGGTTTGCAGCGGTCGCGGATGGTTGCGAGATCGGGAACCATGCCGAGATACCAGAAGATCAGCGAGATGGTGAAATAGGTGGAAACTGCGAACACGTCCCAAAGCAGGGGCGATTTAAAGTTCTGCCAGATCGCATTGGCATTCGGCACCGGTGCGAGGAACCACGCAAACCAAACACGACCGACGTGGAAGGCGGGGAAAATGCCCGCGCACATCACGGCGAAGATGGTCATCGCTTCTGCAGCGCGGTTGATCGACGTCCGCCAATTCTGTCGTGTTAGGAAAAGCACCGCAGAGATCAGCGTTCCAGCGTGACCGATACCGATCCAGAACACGAAGTTGGTGATATCGAAGCCCCAGAACACGCGGTTCGACATGCCCCAAACACCGACACCGGTGGAGACGAGATAAGTCAATCCACCGCCGACGCCAATCAAGGCGATGAGCGCAGATGGAATGAACAACAGCCACCAGAGAAATGGTTGGCGGTTCTCCAAAACGCCGCAGATGCGCTCGGTGATCCAATGGTAGGAACGTCCGCTGAGAATGAGCTTCTCGCGCTCAAGCACGGGAAGTTTCACTCCGGTATGTGTCCCGGGGGCTGTGTCAGTGGTGGAAGCCATGATAGAGTTAGAAAAGTATGAGACGGAAGACTTTCATCTTCAGGCCATGTGGATGGTGGCCTTGCCGATAAACTTAGCGTCCGGCATATCCTTGTTGGGATTTTTCACGCGGGCCAGATAGCTGGTGCGTGGCCGGGTGCCGATGTAGTTGAGGAGGTCGTAGTTGCGAGCAATCTTCTTGCTGCGGCCCATCACCGACTTGTCTTCGTCGAGCAGGTTGCCGAAGGAAATGGCGTTGGCGGGGCAAGCGTCCTGACAGGCGGTTTTCACCGAATCCACCGGGATTCGCAGCGTGGCAGTGGTCACTTGCACTTCGGTGGATGGCTTGCCGGAGGCGAGCACTTCTTGCTTCTGACCGCGCTTCTGACGAATGACGGCGTCTTGCAGGCGCTGCACGCAGTAGGTGCACTTTTCCATCACACCGCGCATGCGGACCGTGACGTTCGGGTTCTTCTGGAGGTGCGGGGCTTCGCCCGTTTGCTTCTCGCCGAATGGTCCCTTGTAAAGGTTGTGGGCGATGAGCGGGTTGCGCTTGTTGTAGTCGAAATAGTTGAAACGGCGAGCCTTGTAGGGGCAGTTGTTGGCGCAGTAGCGGGTGCCGATGCAGCGATTGTAGGCCATCGCGTTGAGGCCATCCTCGGTGTGGACCGTAGCGTTGACCGGGCAAACGGTTTCGCAGGGAGCGGCTTCACACTGGACGCAAGCGACCGGTTGCGGCACGAGCACCGGGTTGTCCTTCACCCACTCTGGCGTTTCGACCTCGCGGCCTTCTTCGTCGATGAACTTTTCTTGCACCGCGAAATAACGATCCATGCGTATCCAGTGCATTTCACGGCCCATCGCGACCTGCTTTTTACCGACGATGGGAATGTTATTTTCCGATTGGCAGGCGACCAGACAGGCATTGCAACCCATGCAGGACGAGAGATCGATGGACATGCCCCACTGGTGCAGCGGATCGCTGAGCAAGGTCTGCGGCTTGCCGTCGGGACCAGGATGGAAGGTCGACGAAGTGACGGGCTTGTAGAGCGAAATGTTCGTCGGAGCGTGCGAGTCGTTGCCTTGTTTTGGCACGTTCGCGAGCTGCTTCTGGAAATCGCCTTTTTCTGGGCTGGCAAGCGTCGACACTTCACGTGCCAAGGCCCTTCCATACATCGCGCTGTGCTCTTGCGTCAGTGCAACACTGTAGCGCGAAGCGAGTTTTTTGACCGTCGCGCCCGTTGCGAAGTAGGAGCTGGTGGAGGTGCGGAGCGGATAGGCATTGAATCCGCGGTTCACGCCGACCAAGCCGACGTTCGCTTCGTTGAGCGGGCCGCGCTTCAGCTCGTCATGCTTGTCGAAACCTTGGCCGTAGCCGAGTGGGATGACCAAGGTGTTTTCCGCTTGGCCGAAGGAAACCAACACCGGGATGTCCAGCGATGCGCCATTGACGGTCACCGTGATCATGCGCGACTTGCGGTTTTCGCCTTCGTCGTCAGGTGAGCGAGCGGCGTTCCACGTTTCCACCTCGATGATCGCGTCGTAGATTCCAAGCGCCTTGGCGGTCTTCGGCGCAATGAGCGCAACGTTGTCCCAGGTGAGTTTGGAAATGGGATCGGGTGCTTCTTGCAACCAGCCGTTGTCGATCCAGCGACCGTCGAAAACCGAAGCGTCGGTGGCGAAAACCACTTCCAGCGATTCGGCAGTCGGCGCGGTGGCGACCAGCGGTGCGGAGGTGTCAGCGCGCGGTGCGGGCGTGGCGGCCTGATAGACCGAGTCTGCTAGGAACCCGTCGCGCAGGAGTTTTTTCCAAGCGCTATCCCCTGCTTCGCCAAGACCGGCGAAGGTGGCGCGCACGGCGTCGTAGGCCGGTGAAGCGGCTCCTTTTTCGCCTTCGCCATTGAGCAGCTTGCCGTCGTCCGAAAGCAGCGAGAGCAGCAATTCGAATTCCGACACGCAGTCGTCATAGAGCGGCAGGATCATCGGCTGGACCACGGTGTAGGTGCCGCGCGAGCTGCGGGCATCCGACCAGGATTCCAGATAATGAGCGGCAGGAATGTGCCAGGTGGAGGCGTTTGCGGTGGCGTCGGTGCGCATGCCGCAATGGATGCTTGCCTTGAGCTTGGCCAAGGATTCGCTGAACTTGAGATCCGCTGGGGCGTCGTAAACTGGATTGGCTGGGGTCAGCATCACCAGCGTTTCAACGGCACCGGCATCGATGTCCTGTTTCAGTTGGGCCAAACTGCCGAGGCCGGTCGCTTCGGTTTGCAACGCGAGCAAGGGCTTGCCTGCGCCGATGTTGCCGAGCGCCTCGTTCATGGCGTGGGCGAGCAGGTGAACGGAAATGGACTGGCGCGAGCCGGCGAGCACCAGCGATTTGCCGCCTTTCGCCTTCAAATCGGCGACCACGCCCGCAACCCACTGGAGTTGGTTTTCATCCTCAAGCGCAGGAGAAACGGTGGCGACAGCGGCGGAAACTCCAAGGCCGCGGGCGATTTGCGCAGCCACTGCGTTGACTTGGCTCGGCGCGACGCGGAGGCGATGGTCGGCCATGCCGCCGGTCAGCGTGAAGGCGGCTTCGACCGCATAAAGGCGGTTCATGCCAGCCTCGTCGGGCGATTGATCGTAGGTCTTACCCTCAGGCTTGCGGCGATCGAAGAACGGCATCATCGGCCCTTGAGGGTCGGTGCCGGCGAAATCGCAATCCAGCGACAGGATGCGGTCCGCCTTGGCGAAATCCGCGACCAGCTTCACGCCATCGCCGAGCACTGAGGCACTTTCCCCAGTGAGCGCTTCGTATTGATAGAATTTTGCGGCGGAAAACTTGCTGCCCAGTTCCTTGACCAAGCGAGCGCGCGTCGGGCTGTCATCCGCACCAAACAAGAAGCCAATCTTAGCGGCCTTGTCGGCGGCAAGCGCGGCCCATTCGGTCTCGAAATCGGCGCGCTTGGCGGGCTTGCCGTGTTTCAAGAAATTCCGCGAACGCGAAGGCGAGTAGAGATCCAGAATCGACGCTTGAGCGAAGGCATCCGTGCCATCTGCGTCGGGATGCAGCGTATTCGGGCCGAGCTTTGTCGGGCGACCTTCGAAGGTGGTGACGACCAGCGGCGTGGCACCGGTGGCGCGCGGCATGGACGAGGCGTAGTAGGTCGCCTTGCCGGGGATCACCCACTCCGGCGCCTTGGTGTAAGGCAAAATGTAGGCTTCAGGACGGCGGCAAGCAGCCATGCCAAAACCGGCCAAGGCGGTGGACGCGCCCATCAGCTTCAAGAACGAGCGACGCGATGTCTCAGCATCGGCTCCTTCCGCGATTTCGGCGGCACCTTGGGGAAATTCGCGATCCAGCCATTGGCGGAATTCGGCGCTGTCCTCAAGCTGGCCCGCACTGCGCCAAGCGACGGTGGTTTCGCCGGCGGGAACCTCGGGATGATCAATGACTCGCTTGCTCATGTTAGACTGCGGAAAATAGGGAAATGGAAAAACGGGCGGATATCAGCGGTGACAGGTGGTGCAGCTCTCCTTGGGATGCGCCATGAACTCTTCCTTGAGCTTGAGCCCCAGGTCCTCGGTCGTCTTCACGCCGACGATGGGGTTCTTCGCGAGGTAATCCTTCGCGTCGTAGTTGAAATTGAATACCTCTTCCAGCGGACGCAGGTTTTTCTCCGGCGCGCGGTGGCAATCGAGGCACCAGCCCATCGACAGCGAGTTCACCTGATAGACCACTTCCATCTTGTTCACATCGCCATGGCAGCTCTGGCAGGAAATCCCGCGGTTCACGTGCGCGGAGTGGTTGAAATAGACGTAGTCGGGAAGGCGATGGACGCGCACCCACTCGATGGGCTTGCCGTCGTAGCCCGGATAGGCGGGGTCCATCGACCGATGCAGCGGCGCAAGTTTCGGGCTATCGCGCTGGATGTGTTGGTGGCAATTCCAACAGGTCGCCCCGGTTGGCACGTTCGAATGACCGGAAACATCCACAAACGAGTGGCAATAGCGGCAGTCGAGGCCGACCTGATCGACGTGAATCTTGTGGGAAAACGGAATGGGCTGGGTCGGCTGATAGCCAACCACTGTCGCTTTGGGGGTGGCGTAGTAGGCCAGCAAGACGGTGACGCCCGCGGCCGCAGCACCTGCGCAGACAGCGATTTTGAAAGGCAGCAGATTGGACCAGCGAGGGAAAATATTTGCCATGGGAAGCGCGTTGCAGTGCGGAGAGAATGTTGCTTGTGAAATTTTTCACAAGCCTGTTTCCGAATTTTTCCAAGGAAGCACCGGACGGGCCGGAGGATGCAAACCCCTCTCCCCGTTGCAATGCGAAAAAGGAAAATTTGACAGATTTTATAGCCAGACTGCGGAGCCGCGCGGGATTCGCTGAATCCCTTAGGAATTCGACCAATTCATCCCCTTTTGCTGCCGCCATTTTCGATAGGCGCTGAATTGCTCACCCTTGGTCAATTCGCGCCTTGAGGCATCCTCGCTGAGGAAGAGCTCAAACGCGCCGCTGTTGGATGATTCTGTGTCCGTCGAAACGCTTTCCGCAGATTCCGGACGCGCGGTGGGATGTTGCAACAGCGTCTCGATGCGGGAAAGTCGGCCGGACACACGGACCAGCGCAACCGTCACCCCCACCAGCAACGCCAGGCAGGTTCCGCTCAGCAGGGTCAACAAGGTCGCGTCAAATTCAGGCATGCCGAAAACTTGCGGGCTGGCTCACCTCTGGAAAGCCGGAAAATCACCGAGCCCGGGAAAGTCCGAAGCACCACAGCCACGTGAAGGTCAGCAAAATGGCCGCCAAGCCAACATGCAGCACTTGCACCCACGAGTAGATGTGGATTTGCGCCATCACCAGACCGAGCACCATCTGCGTGATCAGGATGGCCAGCACGGTTTTCTCCACCTTGCCCGCACCACCGACGCGGTGACGCACCGTGAGCAACCAGGCCCAGCCCGCCACCCCGAGCACCACCCAGGAAAAACTCCGGTGCGCCAGATAGATCCATGACCCTTCCAACTCCCCTGCCCAACTTTGCCGCGTCGCATTGCCATGCACGCGGACCAACTCGTCCGTCATTTCCCGCACCTGCGAGCCGAGTATCCCCTCCGCCACGGTGACCAGCAGCAACAGCGCCACCACGGCTCGGGAAATCGCTAACGGCTTGGGATCCATGGCAATACGCCAAGGCGCATCGGTCCCCCGCCACGCGCAGTAGGCCAGCATCCCGAGCAGCGCCATCGCCAACGCGAGGTGCAGCGTGATGTCGCCGGACGCCAATCCGCTATAAACCACCCGCGCCCCAAGCCAAGCATTCACCAACACCGTGATCAACGAGGCGAAGGCCATCCAAAACACCAACGGCCGCCGCGGTCTCTGCCAGAACGCCGCGATGAAGGTCGCCACCGAGAAAAATCCCACCGGCATGCTGGTCATGCGGTTCAAAAACTCGGTCCAGACATGGCGCGGATTGAACTCCGCCCGCAGGCTTTCTTCCGTGATCGTCGAGGGATCCCGCCCCATCCGTTCCGCCTTCTGCCGGAATCGCTCGATGGGCAGTTTCTTAAAATCCACCTCTTCCACCCGCGTCGGAGGAATCAGGCAACCCCAACAGGTCGGCCAATCCGGACAACCCATCCCCGCTCCGGTCACCCGCACGATGGCCCCCACAAACATCAACACCAGCACCGAAACCAGCGCCGCTGTGGCCAGCTTCTGAAAACGCGTCATCCCCATGCGCGGACGATGGTCACGAAGGGCCGGATTTCCAGAGAAATCCCGCGCCTCACTCCACCCTCTCGATGCCGTCAGGCAGCGTGACCTTGGATTGGATGGACCCGTCCTCTTGGCGGACGTGCTTCACACGGATTGCCCCCTTCGGCGTCGGATAGGTTCCTTCCGCCCATGTCAGATTGCCGAGTTGCGGGGAAATACGGACCTTGGCGCAGCCCGGCGCGACCGGCGTCACGCCAAGCACGTTGCGGCTCAACCAAGCGGTCGGACCACCGGCCCAGCCGTGGCAGAGGCTATGCCGAAAACCAAGGTAGCAATAGGCACCGAAGTCGCCATGCAGATCCTTTTTCCCGGCCACAACCGGCTCGTCGATGCGGCCCGCGTCCTTCGTCCACGCGAGATCGAAATCCTCCCAAAACGTGGTTGCACCGGCATCCAGCATCCCACCCCAGTAGCGGCTGATGAAATCCATTCCCGTCTGAAAATCTCCAGACTTCGCCAAGGCGTTGAGCACGTAAAATCCATAAAATGTGCTCAAGTCCGCGGGCCCATCCTTCTTCAGAAAATTGTTAGAAACTTCCTTGGAATCACGGAATCCTGCCATGGAGAGCAGGGCTGCGGGTGATTTTCGACCACTGGATTCCGGCGAATGCTTGCGCAACCGCTCGACGGTCTGCTTGCACAGTTCCGCGGTTTCCGCATCTCCCAGGATTCCGCAAAGCCGTGCGCCACTCTCCATCGTCAACGTCATCATAGCCTGCAATCCCTCATGCACCGCTACCGGATTGTCGGCGGTTGGCCAATCGAGGAAACGCATGCCATCGAGCTTCTCCTTACCGTCTGCATCGACGTAGGTGACGAGACGCTTGAGCAACGGAGTTAGATAAGACTGCTGCTGCTTGAGATAATCGAAATTTCCATGATGCATGTACCAATCCTCGTGAATAAGGATCCACCACATGGAATAAGAACTGATGCCATTCATCCACGCTGTGACGGGTGTAACATCGCGTGTTAGATCCAAACTCTTGGGAACCACCTCGTTGTCACCGAAGACGCAATTGATCACGCTGACCTCTGGATGCATGTCTCCCAACCACACCAAACGGTCGCGCTTGATTCCGTCCCACAGGTATTCCTGCATGTTGAGTTGCACCGTGTAGGCCCCAGTTTCCCAAATCTTGTTGAGCCGTTCGTCGGAGCACTTGAACGAGCCGACGTAGGGCACGTCGCGGAGGGTCAGGATGGCGCGCAGCTGGCTGAGTTCGAGCGAGAACTTTGCGTCCACGTTGTCGATGCGGACAAAGCGGAATCCGCTCGGTCCCAGTGTTGTCTTGCCGAGCCATGGCACTTTCACCGTGAGGTCGCGCAACGCGTGGTCATTCTGCGCACCGCGCTCTCCGATCTCCGCCATTGTCTCCGCCACGGACTCGCCGAAACGCACTCTTATCGTCGGCATTTGCTTCTCCGCCGTCATCGACGTGAACAACTCGACCGAACCAGCGATCTCCACGCCAAAATCGATGACCAGTCCCCCGCCCGGCTTCACCACCAACGGCGGCGTGGACTCACTGAGCACGGCTTGTCCGGGCCGCGGCTTGAGCAAAGTTTCCGCATTTTCCACACCTTCTGCGGATTTCCAAACCACCCGCTGCGGTTGGATGATGAAGTTGCTTAGCGGGCTTTTCTCCACCTTGCCTTCGAACATCGGCGGCAGAGCGTGGGAGATCTCGCATGACAACGTAACAACCAAGAACCCAAACAAGAGTCGCGATATCATATCATTCAAATTTTCTCGGGACCATACTACAAATCCACCAACAACACCCGCCGGTCACCATCAACGAGATCGCCAACAAATAGTCGATCAGGCCGACGGCAAACAAAACGGGCGCAGAAACCGTGAGCACCATCGAAAGGATGGTGATCCCCTTGAAAAACGGCGTCCGGGCTTTCATCAGGAAATCAACAAAACCCGTTAGAAATCGAACTGATCGATGTTCTCTTGGGTGAAGACGAAGGGTTTGCCGAGGATGATGTTGTCGCCTTGGACCGCCATCGGGCCGAGCTTGCCGGCGTTAAACTCCGACGCACCCGGAGCGAGTTCGCCCTTGGCCACCGCCGCTCCGGCCATCACGGACAGGTAGCCGAGGTCTTCCACCTTCCACAAAATGACCGCTTGGGTGACGCCTTCCTTGACGTAAGCGCGGTTTTCGCTGGGCAAACCGAGGCCGAGCACCTTCACCTTGCCCGCTTTGCCCGCCTGTTTCACCGCTTCCGCCGCACCCGGAACGGCGGGCGAACACACGGCGACGATGGCTTTCAAATTCGGATAGGCACTGAGCAAGTTGGTCGCTTCTTGCTGCGCCTTGTCCTTCTGATCATCGCACGGCTTGATGTCCACCAGCTTCATGTTGGGATACTTGGCCGCCTGCTGCTCTTTGATGTACTTGATCCACTCGTTGAGGTTCGCTGCCGTTAGCGTGCCGGTGATGATGGCGAACTCACCCTCGCTGCCAGTCAAGCTGGCCGCGGTGTCCATCAGTTGCTGACCGATGCCCTGCGGCGTCGCTTGGTTGACAAAAAACGACCGGGCATCCGTCTGCGCATCCGCATCGAAGGTGACCACCTTGATGCCAGCCGATTGCGCCTTTTTCAGCGCGGTGGAAATGGAATCTTTGTTCTCACAGGAGGCGACGATCACGTCCACGCCATCGGTGATCCAGTTTTCCACGATCTCGTTCTGCTTGGCGGGATCGGAGTTGATAGGGCCGTCGAACTTCAAATCGGCATCCAACTCGGCAGCAGCGGCGCGGGCACCTTTCTCACAGGTGACGAAATACTGGTTGCCCTTGCTCTTCGGCAGCAGCGCGATGGTGAGCTTGCCCTTGGAATCCGATTTACTGCAGGAAACAAAGGGCAGCGCGGCGAGGAGCGCGAGGGAGGCGATGAAGGTTTTGCGTTTCATGGGTTGACTGGGGTCGAGGTGGGTTTCAGGAAAGATTGCTTGCGGGCACGGCGCACGGCCAGCGTTTTTGTCAGCGCGCCAATGGCCAAGGCAGTGAGCAGCAGCAGCCCGGTCAACAGCCCGGAAAGCTCGCGCGCCACGCTCGCCACCGGTTGGCCGAGGATCTGATAGTCGGAAATCCGCGTCAGCCCGTTATTCAGAATGGCCAACGCGATCCAGCCAAGGAAAGTGCCCGCCACCGTGCCGGAGCCGCCGAAAATGCTCACGCCGCCAAGCACCACCGCCGTGATCGCCAACAGCTCGTAGCCGATGCCTGCATTCGCCCGCGCCTCACCTAACCGCGAAACCAGAATCACCGCAGCCAATCCAGCCACCGCTCCCGCCAGGATGTAGGCCAGGCTGGTGTTGCGCGCCACCGGGATGCCGGCGTAGCGCGCACCATCCGCCGCGTAGCCGATGGCGCGGAACGATCTACCGACCGTTGTTCGATGGACCAAAAACCAAATCCCTGCGGCCACCACGAGGAACACCCAAACCTGCGCAGGCAAACCGGCGACATCCGCATTTCCCAACGCGAGGAAAGACGGCGGAAATCCGGAAAACGATTCCGCGCCCTTGGTCAATGCTTCGGCCAAGCCGCGAAACAGCGAAAAGGTGCCCAGCGTGACAATAAGCGGCGGCAAGTTGAGCCGCGTGATGAGCAGCGCGTTGATTCCCCCGCCCATCCCGCCGATCGCGACGGCCACCGCACCCGCAACCCACGGATCGAGTCCCAAGTTGTTCACCATCATCCCAAACAAGACCGCGCACAGCCCCATCATCGAACCCACCGATAGATCGATGCCACCCGTTAGAATGACCGGCGTCATGGCCAACGCGAGCAGGCCGATTTCCACCGAATGGCGGAACACGTTCGAAACATTCCTGCCGACGAGGAAATTCCGACCCAGCGCTTGGAACAGCACCACTTCGAGCAGGATCACCAGCAGCAACACCACCTCATGGCGCGCGAGCAGAGATTTGATGGAAAAGGATTTGGACATGCGGCGGTTAGCGAAGGGTTTTCCGGCTGCGAATGCCGTCGGCCACGACGGCGAGGAGGATGACCAGCCCTTGGATCGCCTTTTCCCAATACGGCGGCTGATGGAAATGCGTCAGAGCTGGATTCACGTTGGCCAACAGCAACATGCCTAACAAAACACCCCACAAGCTGCCGCGCCCACCGCTGATCGCCACCCCGCCGACGACCGCCGCGGCGATGGCTTTGAGCTCCAACCCATCGCCGCAATTCGGCTGAACCTGCGGCGACTGCACCACATTCAACACGGCGGCCAGCCCGGCCAGCGCGCCCATCAGCACGAAAACTCCGAAGGTTGTCCGCTTGGGATCGATGCCCGCGAGCCGCGCCGCTTCGGCGTCCGTGCCGGTGGCATAAATGAAACGGCCTCCCGCCAGGTTTTTCAACGCCCACGCGAAGCCGATTAGCAACACAGCTGCTAGGGAAATCACAATCGCCTGCCCCGCCCCTTGGCTCACACCAAACCACTGGATGCCAGCGGGAAGATTTAACAAACGCCCTTGCTGCCACAGTCGCAGCGCCTCTTGCCAGGTGACCATCGTCGCCAAGGTGACCACGATGCTGGGCAACCCGAGATAGGCCACCAACACACCATTCAGCGCGCCCATCAACGCGCCGCATCCGATCGCCGCAGCGATCGCGATGCCTAACGGAAGTCCCGACGCCGCCGTCACTCCGGCGATGATCGCGCACAGGCTGAACTGCGAACCAATCGAAATGTCGATCTGCCGCGAAATGATCACCATCGCCACGCCGATCGCTAAAATCAGCGCGGGCATTTGCGAGGTCAGTCGCGAGATGAACGGCTGCGCTTGGAAAAAGTGCGGTGCCAGCAGCGCCAGCGAGAGCATCATCAGCAGCAACGCGCCTGCCACGGTGAGTTCACGGAAATGCTTGTTCATCAGGCGGCGTCCTTTCCGTTAGTCCCAAGCGCCGCGGCCATCACCGTGTGCGCATCGGCATCCTTGCCTGCTATCATTTCGACCAACCTGCCGCCGCGCATCACCGCGACGCGATCGCTCATGCCTAACACTTCGGGCAGGTCGCTGGAAATCATCAACACCGCGAGGCCTTCCTTGGCCAAGCCGCGGATGATCTTGTGAATCTCGCTTTTCGCCCCGACATCCACGCCCTGCGTCGGCTCGTCGAGGATGAGCAATTTCGGTTTCGTCGCCAGCCAACGCGCGACGCTGACTTTTTGCTGGTTGCCGCCGCTGAGGCTGCCACCCGGCGCGTCCGGACCGTAGGCTTTGATCCCGAGATCGCGGATGAAATCCTTGGCTAACAGGTTTTCCGCATTGGATCGCAAAATCGTTCCCGGGAAAAACTTCGGATGAATGGCCATCGTCATGTTCTGCGCGATCGCCATTTCCAGGATCACCCCGTGGCGACGGCGGTCTTCCGGCACGTAGGCGATGCCATGCGCGATCGCCTCACGCGGACTGCCAATCGAAATTTTCGCTCCATTCAAAACGATCTCGCCTGCGTCCGCCGGGGTGATGCCAAAAAGCACCCGCGCCAGTTCGGTGCGCCCGGCACCGACAAGCCCTGCCATGCCGACGATCTCGCCCGCCCTAACATCCAGCGTCACCTCGCTCACCCCACCTGCCGTGCAGCTCAGATTTTTCAACGACAGCACAATCTCGCCAGGCTCGCCCTCGGACGGCGGATAGATCGCCGAAACCTCGCGACCAACCATCAACTTGATCATCTGCGCCTCGCTCAGCGAGTCCACTTGGTTGGTGCCGACACTCTCGCCATCCCGCAACACCGTGACGCGATCGGCCAGCGCGAAGATTTCCTCCAGCCGGTGGGAAATGTAAACCACGCCCACCCCGCTCTGCCGCAAATCTCGCACCACTCTAAACAACAAATGCTGCTCCTTCTGCGTGAGCGACGCCGTCGGCTCGTCCATGATCACGATGTCCGCGCCGGATCCCAGCGCGCAGGCGATCTCGACCAACTGCTGCTCCGGCATCGAGAGCGTGCGCACCTCCGCATCCGGCGAAATCTCCGCACCAATGCGGTGCAGCAACTCAACCGCACGCGTCCGCTGGGCGGCCCAACGGACACGGCTGAACACGTCAGACTGTTTGAGCCGCAGACCGATATTTTCCGCCACCGTTAGATCCGGGAAAAGCGCTGGCTGCTGATAGATGCAAGCGATCCCCAACTCGCTCGCCCTCGCCGGGGTCAGGTGGGAAACTGTCTCGCCATGGACGACGAGCGTTCCGCCGTCCGGTTGGTGCGCGCCGGTGATCACCTTGATGAGAGTGGATTTGCCAGCACCGTTCTCACCTAACAGCGCATGAACTTCGCCCGGTCGCAGCTCGAAGGAAACGCCCTTCAACGCGCGCACCGCGCCGAAGGATTTTCGAATTTCGGTCAGTTGTAGCAGATTTTTCAAACCGTGGGTCAGCGGGTTGGAAGTTTGCGACTCAGGCGCGTTGGCTCAGCACGGCGCGTTCGTAGGCTTTCACCTCGCTCAGCCAATCGCCGCCAACGGGAACTTCCTGTCGCTCGCAATAGGCATCCCACACGGCCGCCCATGGCAAGCTTTTGGTTTCCTCCAGCAGCGCCAAACGCGCGGTGAGATCGCCGGATTTCTCCGCTTCCCGCAGGCTGGCTGGCTCCAGCAGCGCCATCAACAAGGCCTTGAGCGTGTTGCGCGTGCCGATGGTCCACGCGGCGATGCGGTTGATGCTCGCGTCGAAGAAATCCAGCCCGATGTGCGTCCGGCCTAGCAGTTTGTTGCGCACGAGCTCGGCGGCGATGGCTTGCAGCGCGTCGTCCAGCGTGACCACGTGATCGCTGTCCCAGCGCACGCCGCGGCTGACGTGCAGCAGCACTTCCGGCACATACATCAGCACCGAGCTGAGCTTGTCCGCGATTCCTTCCGTCGGGTGGAAATGGCCGGCGTCGAGACACAGCAGCTTCTGATTCTTGATCGCGTAGCCCATGTAAAATTCGTGCGAACCGACGACATAACTCTCGCTGCCGATGCCGAACAACTTGCACTCGACCGCGTCGAGGTGGTGCTTCGGATTGAGCTTCTTCGCGAACACGCGGTCCAGCGAATCGGCCAACCGTTGGCGCGGCGCGAGCCTGTCCACGGGCGTGTCCTTGTAGCCGTCCGGGATCCAGAAATTCGTCACCGTCGGCGAGCCGAGTTCTTTGCCCATCACCGCGCCGATCTCACGCGAGGCGATGCAGTGCTCGATCCAAAAATCCCGTATCGCCTTCTTTGGATGGGACAGCGTGAAGCCGTCCGCCGACTTCGGATGCGCGAAACAGGTCGGGTTGAAATCCATCCCCATCCCCTTTTCCTTCGCCCAGTCTATCCAGTTGCGGAAATGCTCGGGGCGAATCTCGTTTCGATCCACCTTCTTACCGCCGAACTCGCCGTAGAACGCATGCAGGTTCAGCCGATGCGTGCCCGGGATCAACGAAAGCGCCTTGTCCAAGTCCGCCCGCAACTCGTCCGGCGTGCGTGCCTTGCCCGGATGATTTCCCGTCACCGCGATGCCGCCGCTCAGCCCTTCGCCCGTGTTCTCGAATCCGCCCACATCGTCGCCCTGCCAGCAATGCAGGGAAATCGGGATGCCCGCGAGCCTGTCCATCGCCGCGTCCGTGTCCACGCCCAGATCGGCATAGCGCGCTTTGGCGAGTTGATACGACTGGGCAACGGATTTGGAGGATTTGGCCATGAAACGGGTGGGTTAAATCGGGTTTACACGGATCACCTTGCCCACGTTTGCGAAAAATTACCTCCACGCATTGGCCAAAAACCAGCACGATCCCGCCAGTGAAACGCATCCTCAAAATCGACGACTGGTTCCACCCCGATGGCTTCCCCATCAGCGTCGAGCGCCGCGAGCCGCAGGAGCAGTTCGGCCCGCACGCCCATGAGTTCGCCGAACTCGTCATCGTCACCGGCGGTCGCTGCCTCCATGTCAGCGGCCAAGACTCGTGGGAAATGACCGCTGGCGACGTCTTCGTCATCGCCGGTCCGCACGAGCACGAATACCGCGACCTCGTGGACCTGCGGCTGGTCAACATCCTCTATCAGCCGAACCAACTCCAGCTCGGGCTGTTGGACTTGCCCACCGTGGCGGGCTATCACGCGCTGTTCACGCTGGAGCCGAACCGCCGCAGCCGCCAACCCGGCAAGGGCCGACTCCACCTATCGAGTCGAGAAATGGCCCCCATCATCGAACTCACCGACCGCCTCGAACACGAACTGCGCGCCCGCGAACCCGGCTTCGGCTTCATGGCCACCGCCACCTTCATGCAGCTCATCGGCCAACTGTCGCGCTGCTACGGCAGCAGCCCGTCGCCCGATGGCAGGGCGCTGCTCCGCATCGGCGAAGCGCTTTCCCACCTCGAACGCAACATCCACCGCGAGGTCAACCTGGAGGAACTCGCCAGCATCGCCGCGATGTCCCAGCGCAGCTTCCTCCGCGTCTTCCTCTCCGCCACCGGCAGTTCGCCCGTCGCCTGGGTCATCGGCCAACGCATCAACCGCGCCTGCCGCCTGCTCCGCAGCACCGACCGCCGCGTCACCGAAATCGCCTTCGACGTCGGCTTTAACGACAGCAACTACTTCACCCGCCAATTCCGCAAAACCCTCGGCTGCTCCCCCCGCGACTACCGCCTCCGCCAAACCAGCAGTCACGCGGACTAGCATGTTCCACTTTTCTAAAAACCACATCCCTTCATGGACGATGATCCCTTCATGGATCAAAAATCCCCTCAAAGCCGCAGCTCGATATTGGTTAGCAATTTTCTGCGAGCTTCGTTCCCATCCCAGCAATCAACCCCTCCAAGCCAAATCCCCAACCCCTTGAAAACCAGCGCTCAAAAACCAAATTTCTTCCCGCTTGCCGGAGCTAACGAAATTCCTATCCTCCCGAACTGAACCAACACACTGTTCTACAGAGAATGAAGAAATCGCAGAAAGATCAGCAACCTGCTATTCGACGCGATGAGTGGTTCCGCATGGCAATGGCTTTCTTTCCAGAACTCGATCAGGCAAGCCACGACTCCAGCGATTCAACTCAGCTGCTTTCTATTTGTGAGGATCTTGCATACCTTGTAGATGAAGCCCATCGATTACCTGGAGGGGAGGACGTTCTCGTCCGATGCTACTCGTTCGTTCGATGGTCTATCCGACGAGTCGATGATGAACAGCTTCTCGGCTGGATTGCTGACTGGTTCTTTGATCGGATACTTCAGCTGCCAGGCTCAAAATTTGGATGCCTCGAATACTTGGACTGGGGCGATGCCTCGTTCCTTATCCAGAACTTCACCGTGGAGCCATTTTTTGATGACGTAGAGAATTTCGACAATCCGTGCACCGAATGGAAGCGACGGTGGGCTCGGAATCGAAAGCTCCCACCCCCAAACAATTTCGCAGAACAAGTCGTCGCTCCGAACCGCTCATTAGCGCCCTCTTTGAAATCAACGTCCACCGTTCGCGGTTCGGAGAACTTTTAACGTTGGGCCAAATAGAAAACTTCTCGATGACTGCCTCTACATATCGACTTTCGATTCTCCTGATCCTTTTCATAGGATCCCTGTTCCCACTTCAAGGAGAAGAGCTGCTTTTTCATACTGGCCCTCCTGTAGACACACCGACATCGACCCCAGTCACTCCATTTCCGGAGAAGGATTCGCCCAAGCTCATCAAGTTTCAGCGAGAGTTTTTCATTTCCCGTGAAGTATTAGCGTCCTTGCCTAGAGCATCCGCGGATCACGAAGGCATTTCTCTTTCCGCCATCGAGGCGATCAACCTAGCTCAGAAAAGTATCGATCCTACTGGGAACCTTCGTTCTTTCAAAGTGACCGAGGTCAAGCTCTTAAAGGGGCCGATGCTTGAGAAACATCCCGTCGATTACTATCTCGTTTCAATGCTTGCCAATGGCTCGGAAGAGCATCGAATCGTTCTCATGAATGGTCGTGTGATTTCCTCCAGACTACGCGAGATCAGAGAATAAGATGCCCAATCGGGTCCCTGGAGATTAGATCCAGAATCCTACAGCAGCCTGCGTTCGGCTTTCACTCCATGCCTGTTGCTATGCAGATCGCATGTGTGCCATTTTCAGAAGCAAAATACCGCTTTGCACGCAAACCGCGCGCGGCGATTCTCCGCATATGGTCACACTCAAAGAACTTGAAGAACAGGCAATGCAACTGACTGAAAGGCAACGAGCTTTTTTAGCAGCGCAGCTCTTGGAATCGCTCCCCGCCATGCTTCACGACGAGGATTTCGTGGCGCCGGAAGCTGCTGAAGAGATGCCGATACAAATTCCAATCGAGACTAACAGGTTTTAGCCAACATAAGTCTGATAGACTTGAAGGTTCCGCAGAAAACAAGATGCCTTGTTCAAGATCACTCAAGATTGCATTCGTCGCAGCTTCGTTGGGAGTCGTGCCATTTTTGCTCTCCGTAATCTGGGCGATTGTGGAGTTGGGCGATCCTCCATACCGTCAGAATGACGTGACACAGAGAATCTGCCTTTGGATATGGCTTCCCATGTTTCTCCTCGCGATATTGCTCGCTTTGCCTTCACGAAATAAAGCGATTGCACGACTCTTCATCGTTACCGTATCCGGTTCCGTGATCTTCGGCCTCTTCTTTGTGCTTTAGGCCTGAACTCAAATTAATGAATGCCAAATAGGGTCCGCTGGAGTAGCTAACTCACGACTTCACGCGCCACACCGCGAAAGCCATCTTGCGGCGAGGGCGTGATCTGAATTTCTATCCAGTTTGCAAAGGACGAACCACTGCGCCCATCACTCCACGGTGACGCTCTTGGCGAGGTTGCGCGGTTGGTCGATTTCACAACCGCGGAGGCGGGCGACGTGGTAGGCGAAGAGCTGGAGCGCAACGACGGCCGGGATGGTGGCGACGAGTGGATGGCAGCGCGGGATGGCGATGAAGTCGTCCATGCATTCGGCGG
Organism: Verrucomicrobiota bacterium; assembly: GCA_040387215.1. Taxonomy (GTDB): domain Bacteria; phylum Verrucomicrobiota; class Verrucomicrobiia; order Verrucomicrobiales; family Akkermansiaceae; genus Luteolibacter. The sequence goes on from JAZKEG010000023.1 coordinate 20,343, forward strand.
TTTCGTGGTCGCCTTCGGTGACGATGCCGAGGATTTTCGCCCCGCGAGCGCGGCATTCCTCGATGTTGCCGAGCGTCTTGTCCTTTCCGGGGATGTCCACGGCCAGGGCGATGACGGGCGTCCCTTGTTCGAGCAAGGCGATGGGGCCGTGCTTGAGTTCGGCGGCGTGGTAGCCCTCCGCGTGGATGTAGGAAATTTCCTTGAGCTTCAATGCGCCTTCGAGCGCGACGGGATACATCGGACCGCGGCCGATGAAGAACGCGTGTTCGTTGGAAATGTAATCTTCCGCGATCTTCGCGATCTTGTCGTTCTGCGCGATGACCTTGGAAACTAGCGTGGGAATGGATTCGATTTCGCGGGCCAAGTTGATGCCTGCATCGCGCGAGAAACGACGACCGCGACCAAGCTTGAGCGCCATCATCAGCAGCACCGCAACTTGGCAGGTGAAGGCCTTGGTGGAAGCCACAGAAATCTCAGGACCGGCATGCAGATAGACTCCCCTGCCCGTCTCACGGGCGATGGTCGAGCCGACGACATTACACAAGCTCATGACGAAGGCACCCTTTTGGTTTGCCTCCCGAACGGCTGCCAACGTATCGGCGGTTTCACCGGACTGGGAAATAGCAACGACGAGATCGCGGCTGCCGAGGATGGGGTTACGGTAGCGGAATTCCGCCGCCTGCTCGACCTCGGCGTGGATGTCGGCGAGGTCTTCGAAGGCATACTCGCCGACGAGTCCGGCGTGCAGCGAAGTGCCGCAGCCGATGAGCACCACGCGGCCGAGTTCGGCAAGTTCGCGCGGCGAGGTCGCCATGCCCGCGAGTTTGCCGGTGCCGAGGTTGAAATCCAAACGACCGCGCACGGCATTGGCCAAGGCGTCGGGTTGCTCGTGGATTTCCTTGAGCATGAAGTGTTCAAAGCCACCCTTCTCGGCCGCAGCGGCGTCGAGGCCGAGTTCGGCGATTTCGCGGGTCACCGGCACGTTGTTGAGATCGCGGATCTCGACGTTGTCGGCGGTGACGATGGCGATGTCGTTATCATCCAGATAGATGACGCGCTGGGTGTGAGCGACGATGGCGGCGGCGTCTGAAGCGATGATGGTTTCGCCATCTCCCACGCCGATGACAATAGGACTGCCGCGACGCGCGGTGATGATCATTTCCGGCTGACGAGCGGAAAGCACGGCAATGCCGAAAGTGCCTTCCACCTGATGCAGCGCGTCACAAACGGCCTGGAACAGATCGCCTTTGTCACAATCTCCGATGAGATGGGCGAGCACCTCGGAGTCAGTTTCCGAATAGAAATGATGACCCTTGCCTTCTAACCGAGCACGCAACGAACGGTAGTTTTCGATGATGCCATTGTGGACCAACGCGACGTCGCCCGACTGGTCGAGGTGCGGGTGGGCATTGACCTCGGTCGGCGGGCCGTGGGTGGCCCAACGGGTGTGGGCGATGCCGGTCGAAGCACGGCGAAACAGCTCGGGCGACCAATTTTCGTGGGCGCGGTCGTTGAGCTTGGAAACCTTGCCTGGAGCCTTGGCGACGAGCACGCGGTCATCGTCCAGAATGGCGACGCCGGCGGAGTCATAGCCGCGGTATTCGAGACGGCGCAGGCCGTTGATAAGAACGCTGGCTGCGTCCGCTTTGCCGATGTATCCGACGATTCCGCACATAAGGATGAGTGATTAGAGAGTTGAAATTTGAGAAGGAATGTCCTGCTGGACGATCTCGCCGGGGCGAGTGGTGGATCGCGTGCCGAGCTTGCGGCCCGGATAGATGGAAGTGTTGATTCCGGTGTGGACGCCGTCGCCGATGATGGTGCCGAACTTGCGACGGCCGGTATCGACGAGCGCGCCATCGACCATCGAGTGATGGTTCTTACCGTCGTGGCGGAGATTCGAGGTCGTCGTGCCAGCGCCGAGGTTGACCTTCTCGCCCAGCACCGAATCGCCGATGTACGAAAGATGCCCGACGTTGGTGTTGGACAGGATGAGGCAATTCTTGATCTCGACGGACTGCCCGATGTGGCACTTGTCGCCGATGCTGGTGTTGCCACGAATGTAGCAGTTAGGGCCTATCTTGCAGTTTTCGCCGATGACGACATTACCTTCGATAAACACGCCGGGCAGGATGCGTGTGCCCTTGCCGATGTGGACGGTGCCTTCGATGACGGCGGATGGATGCACCTCGCCCTCAATGCGATCTTCGGTCAGAGATCCGACGTAAAGCTCGTTCACCCGCAGCAGGTCCCACGGATGGACAACGGCAAGGTCATCCCGAACCCACGCGGCACCGGCATGTTCAGCCAGCGGGATATTGCCGATTGGAAAATCCGCGATCTTCCGGGTGTCGGAAAACGGCCAGAATGCGGTTGGAGAAAGCGACATGGCGAATCTAGCGGATTTCCTCGGCGATGGCCGTGGAGAAGCGGTCCACCCACGAACGGACTTCCTTGGCCTCACGATGTTCGACCAGCACGCGGATTTTGTTTTCCGTGCCGGAGTAGCGGATCAGGTGGCGGCCAATCTCGCCGAACTCGGCGGTCGCTTGTTCCATCAGTTTGCAGAGTTTTGGCAACGACTCGATGGGCGGCTTGGACGGCACCGGCATGTTCGCAAGTTCTGCCGGGTATTCGTGCATCACGGCGGCGAGTTGGGCCAGCGTGGCGTTGCGATCAAGCATCATGCGCAGCACTTGCAGCGCGCTGAGGATGCCATCGCCGGTGGTGACGTGCTCGCCGAAGATGAGGTGGCCGGAGTTTTCCCCGCCGAACGAATGGCCGTGTTTGCGCATGCACTCGATCACATTGCGGTCACCGACAGCGGTGGTCTCCACCTTGATGCCGTGCGATTTCATCGCCTCGATGAGACCGAGATTGCTCATCACGGTGGCGACGAGCGTGTCGTTGCGGAGTTTTCCCTGCTCCTTGAGGCCGATGGCGCACAGGGCCAGGATGCGGTCGCCGCTGACGACTTGGCCGTTCGCATCGGTGAAAATGACGCGGTCAGCGTCGCCGTCGAAGGAAATGCCGAGGTCGGCGTTGTGCTGGCGGACAAGTTCGCCGGCCGCCTGCGGATGGAGCGCGCCGCAGCCTGCGTTGATGTTGATGCCGTCCGGCTGGTTGCCGAGGGTGATGACTTCCGCGCCGAGTTCCTTGAAAATGAGCGGCGCGATGAAGTAGGCCGCGCCGTGACCGCAATCGACCACAATCTTCATGCCATGGAGCGCGATGTTGTTGGCGGTTTGCTTGGCGAACTCGATGTAGCGGCCGCGCGCGTCGTCGATGCGGTGGGCCTTGCCAATCTGCGCGGGTGGCAGCGGCGGGGCTTCCGGTTCGTCGCCCATGATGTGGCGCTCGATGATGGCCTCAAGGTCATCGGAAAGCTTGTAGCCATCCGGTCCAAAGATTTTCAACCCGTTGTCCTCGTACGGGTTGTGTGAAGCGGTGATCATGATGCCAGCGACGGCACCCATGGATTTCGTAAGGTGGGCGACGGCGGGAGTCGGCAGCGGGCCGACGAGATAGACATCCATGCCCATGGAAACCAAGCCGCTGGTCAGCGCGGTTTCCAGCATGTAGCCGGAAATGCGCGTGTCCTTGCCGATGAGCACGCGGTTTTTTCGTGCGCCGGAGGAGCGCAGCACGTTGGCGACCGCCTTGCCTGTCCTCAACGCGACTTCCGCAGTGATCGGGAATTCATTCACCCGCCCGCGGATGCCGTCGGTTCCAAATAATTTCATGGTGCTTTTCAAAAGGTCTCGGGGGAGAGAGCGGATGAGTTCAAAATTTCTTGAACCTTTCAAGACCAAATCCGCACGCGGTCACGGGGGTGGACAGCGACCGTTTGAACATTCAAGACAGGCGGGTGGGTTCGTGCCGTTAATGGAGCAGGAGAATTCCGGCGGCTTGCGCGAACGATGAACCTGCAAGAAACTGCCGCGGCACAAAGGATGCTCCCAGCCCTGAAACTTCACTCATGAAACCAAACCTGAAGATCCTCATCCCAGCGACCGCCGTCAGTGCGGCGATGGTCACCTGCGTCGCGGCCTTCGGATTCCGCAACGAGCAGAACCTGGATGAGGGAGAAACGGACGCAGCGATCACCTCGCTCACCACCAAATTGCTGGAAAACTCGCAGTTTGCTCACCAAAAACTCGACGACGAACTGGCCGCGAAATTTCTCGATCGCTACCTCGATACGCTGGACGGCAACCACATGATCTTCCTCCAGGCGGACATCGATGAGTTCCGCCGTGCGCTCCCGGCCTTGGCATTTTCGACGCGCGAGCAGGGTGACAACGAGCTCGCCCGCACCGTGTTTGACCGCTATTTGGAACGACTCGATCAACGGCGCGGCTTCATCGCCGAGCTGCTCAAGGCTGGGAATTTCGATTTTTCCGCGGACGAGACGTTTTCCTACGACCGCAAGGATGCGCCCTACCCCGCAGACATCGCTTCGGCGAAAACCCTGTGGACGCAGCAGATTCGTTCGGAGTACTTGCAGGAAAAGCTCACCGGCAAGAAGACTCCCGAGGACATCGTCAAGGTGCTCGACCGCCGCAACAAGCGCGTCGTCGACACGATGAAGAAGCTCAGCGACAACGCGGTGCTCGAAATTTATCTGGAAGCGCTCGCCCAAGTTTATGATCCGCATTCGGACTACATGGGTCCGGAGCAGATGAAGACCTTCGAAATTTCCATGAACCTCTCGCTCGTCGGCATCGGCGCGACGCTCCAATCGCAGGATGGCTTCTGCAAGATCATGGAACTGGTCCCGGGCGGCCCCGCTGCACGCAGCGGCCAGCTCAAGAACGGCGACCGCATCGTCGGCGTATCGCAGAAAAAGGGCGACGAGTTCACCGACCTCATCGACCTGCCGCTGTCGCAAACCGTGGACATGATTCGCGGCAAAAAAGGCACCACCGTTTTCCTCGAAATCATCCCCACGACCGCCGCTGACGACAGCGAGCGCAAGACGGTTTCCATCGTCCGTGAGGAAATCAAACTGGAGGACCAACAAGCGAAGGCACGCATCATCGACATGCCCGTCGGCGACAGCACACGCCGCCTCGGCGTCATCGATTTGCCGGCCTTCTACGCCGGTGAGGGCAATGCCAAGGCAGGCCCAACTTCTGCAACGGCTGATGTTTCCCGTCTCATCACCAAGCTCAAGGAAGAGAAAATCACCGGCCTCATCTTGGATCTGCGCCACAACGGCGGCGGCTCGCTGCAAGAGGCCATCAGCCTGTCCGGTTTGTTCATCCCCTCCGGCCCCGTCGTCCAGACGCGCAGCCTCGATGGCGAGGTTGAGATCGGCAAGGACAAGGACGGCAAGGTCGCCTACGACGGCCCGTTGGTCGTGCTGACCAGCCGGTTCAGCGCCTCGGCCTCGGAAATCGTCGCAGGCGCGCTGCAAGATTACGGCCGCGCCGTCGTCGTTGGCGACACCTCGACCTTCGGCAAAGGAACGGTGCAAACCATCGTCCCACTCAGCCGCGTGATGCAAAGCCAAGGAATGGTTCCAAAATCGGATCCCGGTGCGCTCAAGGTGACCATCAGCAAGTTCTACCGTCCCAGCGGCAAGTCCACTCAGTTGGAAGGCGTGAAGGCGGACGTCGTGATCCCATCGCTCAGCGATTTCCCGGAAATCGGCGAATCGGATCTCATCAATCCGCTGCCGTGGGACACCATCGAAACCGCACGCTTCACGCCGCAAGATCGGGTCAGCGCGTCCATTTCCACCCTGCGCACTCGTTCCGAGCAACGCGTCACCAAAGATGCGGATTTCCAAGTGCTCAAGTCCGAGGTCGAACGCCTCCAAAAGATGCGCGACGAGAAATCGGTCTCGCTCAACGAGGCGAAACGGCTTCAGGAAAAGGCCGATCTCAAGACTCGCGCAGAGGCCTTGAAAAAGGAACGTCTTGCCCGCGCAGCAACCCCGCCCGCCACCTACGAGATCACCCTGAAGACGCTCGCCAAACCTGGCCCCGGCGAACTCATCACCGGCAAGGAAAAGCCCAAGCTGAAGCTCAACGCCGATCCTGACGCCGAAGAGGAATCCGCCTTGGACGCCAACGATGACATCATCCTGCGCGAGGCGCAGAACATCCTCATCGACTACGCCGACCTCCTCAAAGGTCAGCCTGTCGTCTCTCAGCGGTAAGCGCAGCGATTCATCATTCATCCTCCGAGGCGCGGGCAATCCAGCTCGCGCCTCTTCTTTTTGCCCATTGCGATTTGCAATGATCCGAGCGAAGTGCATTTAGCAATCCTGTTTCAGCCCGCATCGCCCACCCCATAACTCACTCATAACAGGCAGCTTAAATCAGCTTGCGAGTTTGGTATTCGATCTGCGATTCGCCCCCGCATGACCGCAGCCGAAGAAAAGACAAGCAACGATGCCGCTGAGCTCCAACGCGTCCTGACCCGCTACATTGATTCCTACCATGGCTATCTCCAAGCGGCGGAAGTCACCGATTCCACCGACCTCGCGGACGCCTTCCGCGAAATTGCCCAACGCAGGGAGAGCATTGTCCATGAGATGGCCCAACTCATCCGACGCAACGGTGAGAAACCGGACGAAACCAGCAGTCCTGAAGCGGCCATCCATCGTTGGTGGATGCGAGTGCGCGCCGGCCTCACCGAAGAAGAGCTCCGCGCTACCTTGGCCGAGTGCGTTCGTGGTGAAAAAGAACTGCGCCGCACCATCCAAAACGCCATCGAAGGGGGTTGCTTAGACACCGCCAACGCCCGCTTGCTGGCCGAAATTTCCGAGGAACTTCACGCCGCCATTGCGACCTTCGAGGGCGCTCTCGGCCACTGATCTCCGTAGACTGAACGCTTCCGCAAACCCAAGCCCACAACAACCCAATCCAATTTTCTCAATCCCAAACCAACCACCATCATGAGCCATTCCCCATTCCGTGACCGTCGCGCCAGCAGCTTGATCAACCGCGTGCGTGAAGACATTTCCAATCTCCGCGAGGACATCGGAAGCCTGTTCCTTCACACCACCAAAAACACTGTTCCGAATGGTGCCCGCGATCTCGCCGACCAAGCAAAATCCCAACTCGCTGCCGGTGGTGCCTACGCCGTGGATCGCTTCCGCAGTCTGCGCCACCAGCCAACCCGTCAATCGGCTGGCTGGATCGGCGGCGCGGTCGTCGTCGGCTTACTCGCCTTCGGTGCCTACGCGCTGATCAAAGCGAATTGCCCGTGCGAGGACGAATATGACGGCCTCGAGGACGACTACACGCCCGACGACGCCGACGCGTAAGAAGCTCCAAAAAGCGCCGAGCAAGCCTCGGCGCTTTTTTCATTTCTAAAGCATACGTCGGCTCAGCCAATCGAAGCCGCGCCGAAGTACGGCACCAGGGCGTCCGGGATGCGGATGGATCCGTCCGGCTGCTGGTACTGCTCCAACAACGCAACGTAGAGCCGCGGCAACGCGGTGCCCGAGCCGTTGAGCGTGTGAGGAAAGCGGTTTTTCCCCTCCCCATCCTTGAAGCGCAACCGCATGCGCCGCGCCTGATAGTCGGTGAAGCACGAGCAGCTCGAAACCTCCAGATACTTGCCGTGACCGGGTGCCCACACCTCGATGTCATAAGTCTTCGCCGACGAAAAGCCGATGTCACCGGTGCAGAGTTCGATGGTCCGATAGTGCAGTCCGAGCTTTTGCAGAATGGACTCGGCGTGGGCCGTTAGACTTTCCAGAACTTCAAAGCCGTGGTCTGGATGGACGATCTGGACGAGCTCCACCTTGTCGAACTGGTGCATGCGGATGATGCCCTTGTTGTCGCGTCCAGCCGATCCTGCCTCGCGGCGGAAACACGGCGTGTAGGCGACCATTTTCACCGGCAAATCCGACTCAGCCAGCAAGGTGTCGCGATAGAGATTGGTCACGGGAACCTCGGCGGTGGGCGCGAGGAACAGGCTGTTGACGCCGTTCTCATCGGCATCCGTGCCATACATGTCGTCCTCGAATTTCGGGAGTTGGCCGGTGCCTTCCATGCACTCGCGTTTGACGAGGTGCGGCACGTTGACCTCCTCGTAGCCATTGGCCGCTTGGGTATCCAACAGGAAATTGATGAGAGCGCGTTCGAGCTTCGCGCCCTTGCCACGATAGACGACAAAGCCCGATCCAGCGGTGCGGATGCCGTCATCCCAGTTCACCAAACCATGCTTGAGCGCGAGCTCGACGTGGTCCTTGGGATCGGCGATTTCGGGCGCGGTCCCCCACTCGCGGACGACGGGATTGGCGCTTTCGTCGCTACCGATCGGACACGCTTCATGCGTCAGGTTAGGAATGTTGAGCAGCAGCTCGTTCTGGCGGGCCGTGGCGGTTTCCGCCTCGGCATCCAGTTCGGCGATGCGGTCGTTGATGCCGCGCACCTCCGTCTCGATCGCCGACGTGTCCTCGCCCTTGCCCTTGAGCTGGCCAATCTGTTTGGAAATCGTTTTCCGTTGGTTCTGAAGCTGTTGCTTGGTGGTTTCCAGCGAACGGCGTGACTCGTCACAGGCGAGCACCTCATCGACGAGTTTCCAATGATCACCGCCCCGGTTGCGGAGACGGTCTTGAATGGCGGCGGGATTTTCGCGGATGACGCGGATGTCGAGCATGGCGGCGCGACTGTCGCGGGCGATGGGGTGATGAATCAACGCGAATCTTCCGCGAAATGGCGATGCGTCGCGCGATTTTTCGGATCGACTCGCAACCGCAAACGGATTCGGAATCCCGCCATGCAACAACGCGCCGCAACGGCGGAAGAGATGGTGGAAATGGGCAAAACGTTCGCCGCAAATGCGTGCCCAGGCGATGTCTTCGCGCTGGTCGGTGGACTGGGAGCGGGAAAAACCCACTGGACCAAGGGCTTTGTTGCGGGTTGCGGAGCGTCCGCTGAGGTCACCAGCCCAACTTTTGGATTGGTTCACGAATACCCCGACGGTCGGCTGCCGCTGGCGCATTTGGATTTCTACCGCCTCGGATCGGCCGCGGAACTCGTCGCGCTGGGTTGGGACGAGTTGCTGGAACAGGACGGCGTGATCATCGCCGAGTGGGCGGACAAGTTCCCCGAACTGCTGCCGGAAGGCACTTGCTGGCTGCGGTTTGAAATCGAGCCGGACGGCAGCCGCATCGTTTCAGCGTTCCAGCCGGACGCCCATTAAAGGCCGCCGACGGCACCCGCTGCGGTGTTGACGAGGTTTCCGGCTGTTCTCACCAACGCGCCAGGCAAGCCGCATGAGTTGAGCGAAAGCACCGCCGCGGCGAGCGTCACAAGCATACAAATCCGTTTCATGGCTCGGCAGCATGTCCATCGTCACCGCGGAGTCAAGCCGCAGGATGGCCGTGGTTGCGCTGTGAAATCGGCTCCGTAAAACCGCGAACTCGGGGATTTCAACGCCCGATCACCCGACGCGAGCCGGTTCCAGGAAAAGCGTCACCTCGTGGCGGTTGTAGGTGAGGTGCGTGGTGGCGATGGGTTTCAATCCGGCGGCGGCCGCCATTTCCCGGGCGTCCCGGTGCAGTTCGAGGATCTCGTCGTAGCCGGTGATGGCCTGCGTCTTGAGGGTAAAAATGACCAAACCGCCCGGCTTGAGGTTTTTGGACAGGCGGATGACTTGCCCCAATGCGGCGCGCGGGTCGCCATTCATGTCCGACAGGATGGCGTCAAAACGCATCGCGGCGGTGGGCCGGAAATCCACCGCATCAAGCGGCGAAAACCGCAATCCGGCGTGGCCATCGAGACGCTTGTCCAAGGGCGCTCGGTCCAGCGCCGTGACCTGATAGCCACGCGCGAGCAGTTCGGAAGTCATCCCGCCGGGACTGGCACCGAGTTCCAACCAATGCGCGCCTTTTTTAGGCAAGGCGCGATACATGCCGAGAAAATGCAGAGCTTCCGCGATCTTCGCGCCGGCGCGGCTGATGGTGTCCGGCGAGTTTTGAGAAATGTATTTTGTCCCGCCTGGATAGAGACCGTTCGATTTTTGCGGGCTTGTCATGCCGCAGAAAAGCCCTTCCTTGCCGACGAGGCAGAACAGGGTTTCCCGCTGGCTGTCCTGCGCCTCCACCTCGCGAAACGTCGCGACGGCGTCCGGAAACAACTGCAAAGTCCGCCCGCGAAGGTTGGACGCCAGCGTCTTGTAATAGCGATGGCCCGCGCTGGGATCGAGCTGGCCAATGAACAACGCCTGCGGATGGCGCGCGCCAAATTTCCGGAACAGCGCCTGCGCCGCCTTTTCCACAAAGCCCTCCATTTTTTCCGGATTGCACGGCCAAGCATGCTGCACTGGCAGGTTCCAGCGAACGAGCACGGCGGCGTCTTGGCCTGACATCGAGAAATCTTCCGCCACTTTGAGCAGGTAATACTCGCTGCCCATCCGCTTCGCCAAGCTGCCTCCCAGGTCACGGATGATGGCGGCGGAATGCTCCGCGAAAACTTCGGAAATGCGGATCAGCCAAGTGGCCGGGGCGGGTGATGGTGGGGAAGATTCCAAAATGGCGTGGGCAGGGATAAGCAGCCGTAGCGATTGCCGCGCCGCCACGCAATCCCGGCCTTGCGCGTTCGTCCTTCAAGATGCGTTGAGGAAATGGTCCGGCCTCTCGTCCAGGAAACGCAATGGCACTCGGTGGCGCTGACCATCCAGCCACTTCTCAGCTTCTTGCCGACTCCGAAAAATTCGCTGCCGCTCCGCCGTCCGCGACCAATGACCCAGCATCCGCATCACCCCGTGCGCGGTCTCGTCCGCCACCACATAAATCAACCATCCCTGCGTCCGCAGCTGTGGTTGACGCATCAACAAGCCCAAGCGGATCACCTCGTTGACGCTCAATTCCAAGGTCGCGTCCCGCAGGTCGGTCAGGCCGTGATAGCCACTCGACCACGCCACATCATGGACCATCCCGAGTAGCGTTTCCCGCAAGTCCCGCAATCCCGTCTTGCCTCGATGTTCGGCGATCCAAAGCCGCCGATTCGCATCAATCCAATGGCCGCCGTTGATTAAGAATTCCTGATAGTCAAACGAGTGGAGCACCATGGCTCATTGACTATCAAACCCATCCGGGAAAAGCTCGTCCAAAAGTGGAAAGTTTTTAAAATTTTTCCCACCCAGCTTTCGAAGGCTGTTCCACGATGCCTCAGCGGCTCAAATCTTCCTGATACATCAGCTTGAAACCGCTCTGGTGAAGCACGGCGACCGCGAATTCGTAGTCCTCCACGTGCATCGCCAGCATCGATTGCCCCTCGGATCCGGGCAGCAGCGCGTAAGCAAAATCGACGTTGGTTTCCGCAATCATCAGCGAATCCAAGCACTGGAGCAAACCGGGTCCGGCCTCACGCATCGCGATCACGACCAGCTCGCAAGTGGTGTAGGGAATGCCTTTTTCCATGAACAAATGCTCGGCGGAATCCGGGTCGGAAACCACCAGGCGCGCCACGGTGGCGTCGCGTGAATCCTGCACACTGAGACCGATCACTTCAATGCTGTTGGCGCGCAGCAGCTTGACCATGGCCGCCAAAGCACCCGCCCGGTTAGGCAGCATGACGGAAAACTGACGGACGGGTTCGCCGTGATCGATGAGGGTGTCGGACTCCATGCGCGCGAGGCTAGACTAACCGCGGGGGCCACGCAAGGGGATCGTCCGCACCTTACCCGTCGCCTCATCGCGTATGACCATTTGGTTGGGCCGCACGTCCGTGACGAGAAACGTCGATCCATCCTGAGCCGAAAATCGTTGTCCGGGAGAAGCGATGTAACGCTTCCCCGTGGCCGCATCCTCGACCAAGCCCACCGGATCATGGGAATGCGATGGAACCCCAGCGATCCACTCGCGACTGGCACCCGACGTGGCATCCCGCAGTTCCACCACCGAGATTTCCGCCTGTCCACCCGGGTTGACCTTGCTGTCCTCCATGCGCCGCTGCACGCGCACCACCACCAGGTTCGAGTTTGGCACTTTTTGGCCCGCGCGCACGGTCACCTCACGCGGCGTGATCCCATCGATGCGCAGGGTCGCCGCATCGCCTCGCACGGTTTCCACGCTCATCGGCACTTCGCGTTCTCGATAGGCCCGCATCACCAAGGGAGGCATGGCAAACGCGGCCGAAGGTTCCCCAGCTCCCGCAGCGTTAGACTTAGAAATGGCTCTTTCTGAGGCTTGCCCAGCAACCGGCGCGCTCAAGGTTTCGCCGTCGATGGAAATGGAAGCCATCCCTTTTTGCGAGACGGTCGCGCTCTCTTCGGGCGCGCTCTCGGCATTCACATAAGCATCCATCTCCTCGGCGATTTCCTCGGGCGACTCCAACGCCAACTCGGCTGGCAGCGGATCACGGACGATCATCGCGGTGATCTCCGGGAACCCCGCTTCCGACGCAATCTCCGCCGCCGTCCGCCCGTCTGTATCCTTTGTGTATCGGCTAGAACCGATTTCTAGCAAAAGCTTCACCGCTGCGGCGTGCCCATTTTGAGCGGCGATCATCAACGGCGTCCGGCCGTCCTCCATGCGCGTGTAAACCGACGCGCCATAGTTGGTCAGCGCATCGATGACTTCCTCTTTCCCCACCATGGCCGCCAGCAACAAGGCCGGATCAAGATCTTCCCTATCGTAAGAGGCGAGCTCAGCCACCGATCCCGCGCTGCCTTCTCGAACGGCCAGCATGAGTGGTCGGAAACCGTCCGCATCTTTGAGTCGTGGATCGGCTCCTTGGCGTAGCAACCAACGCACCATGTCCGTTTGATTCGCGATCACCGCTGCCATCAAGGGCGTGCGTGCGCCACCACCCGTTAGATCCACCGCCAGCCCGCGGTTGAGCAGGAAATTCGCCGCCTCGATCGCGCCAGCAGCAGCCGCCGCATGCAGCCCGCTGTCGCCCGCCGCGTCACGCGTGTCCGCCGAAAAACCACCGGCCACAAACTTCTTCAACGCCTCCAAGTCGTTGCTCCGGCTCGCCCGGAACCAATCCTCGGGCGTCAACTTGTAGCCCGCCTCACCGAGGTCCGCCTTCACCGTATCGGTCCGCTTGCGGCACCCCGTCAGCGGCAGAACGCAACACGCCACCGCCGTCGCGGCCACAAGTCCTCTCGAAATCCCGTTCATGCCATCCGAATACTTCGGATTTCCTAAGCATTCAACTCCGAACCCGTCCCCGCCTCGATTCCGACAATACGGCAAGTGCCTTCCACCACCGTGAAGCGCACATTCTTACCACACAACTCCGCACCAAAAACACGGCCATCGTCGCCCGTCCGCGTCGCCGGGCGAGGATCCAAGGACAAGACTTCCCGCAGCACTTCGCGAGCACGCGGTGGCAGCTTTTTAAAATCCTCACTCGCGACCTCATCCACCACCACCTCTAACCGAGAAAGCGCTTCTCCGGCAAATCCCCCCGTTGCGTCGGGCAAAGCCTCAGCATACGGCAAGTAGGGTTTCACATCATAGATCGGCGTACCATCGATGAGATCCAGCCCGCCTAACAAAAGCACGGGTGCAAGACCCGATTGCGTATCCACTCCTTCCAATCGCACCAGCGACAGCCCCAAACCGTTAGGCCGGAAGGTGGAACGGCTGGCGAAAACCCCCACCCGTTGATTCCCGCCGAGGCGTGGCGGCCTAACCGTTGGTCGCCAGCCTTGGTTCACCGTCTCGTGAAAGCCAAAGATCAACCACAGGTGGGAAAACCCCTCGATGCCACGCACCGCTTCCGGGCTGCGGAATTCCGGATGAAACTCCAGCCGCCCCCAAGCACTCGGGCACAAGCCTGGCTGACGCGGCACGGCGAATTTTCCGCCGAAGCACGACCGCACCGTTCCGATAGGCGTCATGGTCATGCTCCAGCGGCTCCGCGATTCTCGGATCAGCGGGTTTTGAAATGGATGCTCGAACGCTGCACGTCGCCTTCTTGGCGGGCGTGAACCGTTAGCTTGTCCATGTCCTCCAACAGCGAAATCACCTGCTTCGCCTTCTCCTTGTCTTCGTCAGACATCGGCGATCCCATGATCTTTTCGGCGTGCGCGTCGACAAGTTCCAGGGTCTCGTCGGCATACTTTTGCAGCGTGGTGAAATCGAAGCTAAACCAAGCACCGCTGCGCACTTCGCCGCCGGCTTTCGCCCGGTTGATGAGATCGCGCGCTTGGACCTGCGAGGTGGAAGCGACAAACCAGTCATCACTCACGGTCACCGAAGGCATGAAATCTTCCGTGAAGAAGGGCATCGGGAAAAACCAAGTGACGTTGCCGTCCTTCTCCGAACTCAGCGGCTTCTGCATCGGAATTTCTTGGCCGACCATCTCACTGACCTTGGCCAGCGAACCGGTGATGGTGGTGTTCATCTTGTCCCACGAACCGGCGAGCTTGGCGCGGTCGGTCACGGGGTAAACCAACGAAACACGCGGCACCTTCGCTTGGTCCACCACCTCCTGCGGCATGCCTGGAATGGCGGGAGCGCCGCCATTCACATCGATCACCAGCGCGCTTTCAAGGCCCAGACTGCCACCGAAATCTTCGCTGAACGTGTCATACAGCGCGACCACGTCGGGACGGAATTTTTCGTCGAACATCTTGGCCATGCCTTGGAACTCCGCCATGTCGCCGCCTTCCATCGGCAGGTTCGCCAGCTTCATCGTCATCGCGTAGCCGGTTTCCATCAGCGCTTCCAAATAGTCGCAGGCCTTCTCGCTGTAGGCAGCGTCCGCAGTCATGTGGGCAAACATCAGCACGCCGTCGGAATCTCCCAGATGGGAAAGGCGGTTGGCTGCTTTCCAATCCACGGCTCCACGGTCCACGCCGCCGAAGCTTTCCAGCTTCAGGCCTTCTTCGTAAAATGCGACCATCCCGGTGGCGTCTGTATCGGCCAGCGCTAACAGCGCCTTTTCACGATCGGCAACAATTTGGAACAACGCTTCGAGATCGCGCGTGTCGCCGATGCCCTCAGCTCCGGCAAGTCCGTCGCGCAATCCGTTGGCCATGTCAGCGAGACCGCCAGCAGAGGTCATCATCATTTCGAGCATCTCCTTTTGACCGTAACTCATGGCTGCTAGATCCTTGGCCAGATAGCCGTCACTGAAGGCCAGTGCGTCGCCCGCCACCAACGAGTTCGCTGGTGCATCCGCGAGTTTGAAATCCTCTGTCGAGCCACCGATCATGAGCAGCACGTAGTCGCCGACCGTTCCGCTGGCCACCACGATGTCCTTTTTCGCCACCGCGGCGATCAGTTGGTCCACCGTCGCGGCATCCATTTCCGCCTCCATTTGAGCGCGGCTTTCGGCCATCGTCTCGGACACCTTCGCGCCTGAAATTTTCGATCCCTCAAACGCCCGGCCAGAAACCTCAAACTTCACGGGTTCCACCATGGGACCAAACATCGCGAGGCTCTCCAGCGCGGATGCCACCTGCATCGCCGCGCCAGGCTGCTGGGCAGGCGTTGTCCGAAACGCGATGTAGATGGGCGGAAAGCTCATCTTTTCCAACAAGGCCACGCCTGACTTCGAATCTTTGAGCAGATCCTTGAACGTCTCTTCGCCGTCGCTCGAAAGAGCTGCATCCTGGAGATCCGAGGTGTCGCCGGTTTTCACCGATTTCACCATCGCTGCTGCCAAGTTGCGGAACTGAAAGTAGTTCATCCGCTGCGACAGCGTCATCAGATGGCCGAGCTGCACGCCACTGGATTTGCCCAGCGCGATGGTCACCTCGGTGCCAAACAACGCAGCCGGTCCAGCATCTTCCTCGTCGGCCAGCAACGTCTTGTCCGACATGTCGGGAGCCTGTCCGTCCACGCTGACGCCAGGAATCTCACCGTCTGCCACACCGACCGCCGGTTCTGCGGGATCGACTTGCTCGACCTCGGGGATGTCCATGTCCTCGTCATCCATTTCTGGACCTTCCG
This sequence comes from Verrucomicrobiota bacterium, assembly GCA_040387215.1. GTDB lineage: Bacteria > Verrucomicrobiota > Verrucomicrobiia > Verrucomicrobiales > Akkermansiaceae > Luteolibacter. The sequence goes on from JAZKEG010000023.1 coordinate 36,223, forward strand.
GCTCCACCATCATGCCGCCGCCCATTTGCTCTTGGACGAGTTTCCAGAGTTTCGAGTTCTTCACGCTCTCGGCCGCCTTCGATCCGTTATAAAAAGTGGCGACCGCCTCGGTGTCCGCGGTGAGGTGTTTGGCGAAACCTAACTTGGCGGCCCTTTCTTCCACGCTCACTGCGGGCGTCGTGACGACGGCTGCAGGCACCACCGCCTCCTGGATCGCGCCATCCGCGGCGGCGGCCGGGGCGTCCGGGGCTTTGACTTCTTCCTTCTTGTTGCAAGCCCCGAGGCCCAAGGCCACGGCGGGGATGATCAGCCAGTTTGCGCGTGCTTTCATAGAGACATGGAGCAAGAACGCTGGGAAACGTTCCAGCAAGCAGATTGCTTGGCCGGTCCCGGAAAAATCCGCCGTCTCAGTGGAGCAGCTTTTCTTCCAACTCTTCCAACGGCACGCCCTTGGTCTCCGGCACCCAGAAAATCACCCACACCAGTTGCAGCACCATCATGAAGGCGAAGAACAGGAAGACGTAGCCCGGCGCGAACGCCGTCACCATTTTTGTAAAAAACGTGGTGAGCAATGCCGCAAAGACCCAGTGGGTGAAACTGCCAAAAGCTTGGCCTGATGCCCGATGCTCGTTCGGGAAAATTTCCGAAATGAACACCCAGATCACCGCGCCTTGGCCAATCGCGTGCGCTGCAATGAACGCAAAAATGCAGGCAGGAACGATGGAGTAGGTCTTGGTGAAAAACGCCCACGCCACCAACCCTAACGACGCGATGTAGCCGAAGGACCCCAGATAGAGCAGCGTGCGACGGCCAAATTTGTCGATCATCCACAACCCGACAAACGTGAACACCAAGTTGGTCACGCCAATCCCCACCGACACCAACAACGCACTCTGCGCGCCCAGCCCGGTCATTTCAAAAATGCGCGGAGCGAAGTAGAGAATCGCGTTGATCCCCGAAAGCTGGTTGAAAAAGGCGATCAGGAAGGCCAGCAGGATGGGCGTCTTCAAGCGCGACGACCAGAACGGCGTCTTCGCCCGACCTTGCCCGGAGTGGGATTGAATCTCCTCGGCCGTTCCGAAAATTTCCGCTTCTGACGCGCTCGGATTGATCATTCCTAGCACACGACGCCCTTCGGCCATCTCGCCCTTGCGGATCAACCACCGCGGACTCTCAGGAATGGCAAAGCAGAGAAGCATGTACACCAGAGCCGGAATCGCTTCCACACCGAGCATCCAGCGCCAGGCATTCTCGCCGATGCCGACCAAGGCCCAGTTCGACAGGTAAGCCATCAAAATGCCGAAGACGATGTTGAACTGAAACATGCCCGCCAGTCGCCCGCGCTTGTCCGGTGGCGAGATTTCCGCAATGTAGAGCGGCGCGGCCACGGTCGAAATCCCCACTCCCAAGCCACCAACAAAACGCGCGATGATGAATGAATAAACTTCCGGTGCATAAGCAGATCCCAACGCCGAAACCAGATAGAGCAGGCCTATCCAAACCAAAGTCCGCTTGCGACCATAGCGCTCCGTCGGCCACCCGCCTATCAGCGAGCCGATAACGGTGCCATAAAGCGCCGATGCCATCGCAAACCCATGCATGCCGTCGCTGAGGCCCCACAGCTGCTGGATTTTTTGCTCCGCGCCGGAGATCACCACCGTGTCGAATCCAAACAGGAAGCCCGCAAGGGCGGAAGTCACAGACCAGAAATAAAGTTTGTTCATAAAGGGTTTTTCCAACGAGTTCTATCAAATCGGCAGCGGGATCACAGGTCGTCAGTGTTTCAACGCTTGGCAAAACTTGCGCAAACGCACGGGCTCCCAGCAAGCCCGCTTTGCCCCGCCTCGCGAAATAGTGCCACCTGCGCCGCGCGCGATCATTTCCACACCGACTTCAACGTGTGAACCTTGAGCGAGTCAAATTTCACCTCTCCCCCATCTGCGACCACTCGGATAGGCAGCTTGCCCTCGGCTTGCCGGATGTAGCGAGCCTGATAGGTGCCGTTGACGAAAACCTCCATCGACACCGTGTCGACGAAGATGCGCAGGTGAATTTTCCCATCCAGCGGCGGCTGAGCACCTTCCGTGCCGGAGAAGGTCTGCCCGTCAGGCCGCCACGTCGCCGCATGGTCATCGAAAATTCGAAAACCGGCCTCTTTCGCCGTCGTCCCCGCGTCCATCACCGCCTCGATCTCAAACAACCCATCCTTGAAATCTTCAAGCGGGTTCGCGTCGCCGGGCTGCATCACCCAATCTTTCCACTCACGAGTTTTCACTCTCAGCGATGCCGTTTCCGCAGACGGTTCTGCATGCAATCGAATGCCATCGCCCTCACCACGCAGCGTGAAATCCATCGGCAAAGTCATTTGCAAGTTAAACGGCGCGCCAGCAAGCCCCGCCCCTCCATCTCGCATCCAGCCGATGTGGACACGCCGCCCGTCCGGCACGTTGTCATAACTTTGCCCGGCATAAGCTGCGCCAAAATAATGCCGCCGCACCCCACCCTCGCCGCTAAACTTTTCCCCATCGAAACTGCCAACGCGATACATCCCATTCGCTCCCCAAACCACCCAACGGACGTTGTCGGTATCGCCATTCACCGCCAGTGGAAACAAGTCCGGGCACTCGGTATCGCCCGGAATCTGATAGGTGTCCGTGCGCTTCCACTCGACCAAATCCGGTGAGGTGAAAATTCCGTAATCCGGCCCATCCAGATAGAGCGCCATCACCCAGCGGCGCGTCGCCTCATGCCACAGCACCTTTGGATCACGATTCTCCCCCGCGATGTGCGGCAGCACCGGGTTGCCAGGAAATTTTGCGAACGTCTTGCCGCCATCCGGACTCACGGCCAGCCCCTGTTCGGTCTTTCTGCCGCGCAAATAGCTGCGCGTCCCTTCCGCCGTGTAGGCCAACACCAGCGCGGTTTCCCCTTTCACCGGCAGTCCAGATTTCCCCGCTGGCACGACAAATCCCGAACCCGAATACATGGTGCCCTCCGCATCCGGAAACAACGCCACCGCGTGCTCGGTCCACCGCAGGAGATCTGGGCTCGTCGCATGCCCCCAATGCATGTTGTCCCAGGCGTGGCTGTATGGATTGTGCTGATAGAATAAATGCCACACGCCATTCTGATAAACCAAGCCATTCGGGTCATTCAGCCATCCGCGGCGGCTGGTGAAGTGGTATTGCGGCCGCAACGGCTCCTGATAGAGCTCTTGCTCGCCGGGGTAAGTATCGCTCGGCTGCACCTGTTTCCACGCTGCGGCCAGAGCGCGCGGGACCTTTGCCTTCACCGTGAACTTGCGCCCTTGGAAATGTTCCAGGTCCGTAAAAGTCCAGAAATCCGGCTGGTCCGTCAGCGCGATGTCCGAAAAACAAAACGGCTCCTCGCTTCCGTCCAACGTCATGAAAACTCTCACCTTGTCGCCGGAATTGGCCTTCACCGGCCAGACCAAATAACGCTTGTCCACCGTGAACTCGAGCACCTCGTCTGCCACTTCCGCGACATCGCTCTGGACAATGTGGTCCACCGTCACATGGCCCCAGCCGCCCTTGCGCCCATCGACGATTTCCAACGTGACGGCCTTTCCCATCAGCTCGGAAAGATCCCAGCTCGCCCACGCCAGTCGCTCGCTCCCGCCGGGCTTGTCGTTAGGTCCCGTTGCCGTCCTGATCACCTTTCCGTCTAGCAGCAAATTCATGCAGGCTTCTCCCGTATGCTTGCCGCCACCGATGAGGAAATTTAAATACTTTCGCGCCACCTTGAATTCCGGCGACGTGAGCGTCCCGATCGCGTCATCGCCACCATGATAGCTGTTAGCAAAACCCGTCCCGAAAAATCCACTGACTTCCATCTGCCCATTCACCCCGCCCTTTGCCGGCCCGTCTCCGAACGCTTCACCCTCGACTTTCCAATCGCCAAAATTTCCGCCTTCAAAGTCCGTCAGGATCATGTCCTCAGCAGCCGTCGAAATGACCGTAGCCCCTACATAACAAAGCAGCAGACGAGCGAGATGATTGGAGAAATTCACGGGTTTCATGGGTAAGAGAGGATGGATTCGTAACGAGGATCATGCGGCGCTGAAAACTCAAATTGCAGATCCCAGCACTATCCTGCCTTTACAGGATGACCAACCTGACAAGGTTCGATTTCAGCGATTTTTAAGGGAAATTCTAAGAAAAAGTCTGCCGAATAACACCAATCCCGTAGCAAGAAGGCTTACCAAGATTGCCATTATTGATTTGGCAAGCCAGCTCGATTCGCTAGGCAAGAGGGCAAGCCAAAACCCATGGAACCCAACCCCGAATCCTCCATTCGCTTCCGCGACATCGCCCGCCAACTTCGTGAGGAACTCGCGTCCGGCCGCTATGGCGCGGAGGGCCGTATGCCAAGCGAGGCTCAACTTGTCCGCCGCTTCGGCGTTTCCCGACCCACCGTGGCGCGGGCATTGAGCATGCTCGCGAGCGAGGGACTGCTCGAACGGCGAGCCGGATCTGGCACCTTTGCCAAGCACAGCGCCCATGCTGGAGTTTCGCCAAAATTGCTGGCGCTACTCATTCCCGGGCTGGGCAACACCGAAATTTTCCAACTGATAGGTGGTGAAATCGCCAGCCTTGCTCGCATGCACGACTACGGCTTGGTCTGGGGTGGATCAGAACAAGCATCGTCGGATCCAAGCGACGGGCTGAGGCAGAGCGAGCAACTTTGCCGACAGTTCATCGATCGCCGCGTCTCGGGCGTGTTCTTCGCACCCTACGAACTGGTGAAGGAAAAGGAGGCAACCAACCGCGCCATGGCGGTGATGCTGCGCGAAGCAGGCATTCCCGTCGTCTTGCTAGATCGCGACCTAACACCATTCCCATCGCGCAGCGACTTCGATCTGGTGGGGATCAACAACATCTCCGGTGGCTACTTGCTCGCCGAACACCTGCTCAAGCTCGGCTGCACCAGAATCCATTACGTCGCCCGGCCGCTTTCGGCACCCACGGTCGACGCGCGCATCGCCGGAGTACGCGAAGGGCTGTCTCGTTGGAACATTCCGACCGAACCGGGCTGGCTTCACATCGGAGATTTTGAGGACCGCAATTTCGTCCGTCGGTTGACGGGACCGGCTCGACCAGAAGCCTATATCTGCGCCAACGACCACACCGCGGCGCTGCTGCTAGGCGTGCTGCGCAAAGCAAACATCCGCGTGCCAGAGGATGTGCGGGTGGTGGGCTTTGACGACGTCAAGTTCGCCACCCTCGTTTCCCCGTCCCTGACCACCATCCAACAACCCTGTCGCGAAATTGCCATGACAGCCTTTCGCGCCATGCTGGATCGACAAGCGGACCCGACACTGCCCGCCTGCCACTTATCCCTCTCGCCGCGTTTGGTCATCCGGGATTCTTGCGGCGCCTATCTATCAAGAGCCACCAAGCCGACCCGATAATTACCCTTCAAGGCGAACCTAACCGGAAGAAGACTTTTTCCTCGTGCGAAACCACGGCGGCATAGGTGGTGAGAAACTCACTGCCCGGCACCTCGGTCCAGTCGCCACCAGCAAGCGATGGACTGCGCCACAGCGAGAGTCCGGTGCCCGCAGGCCATTTGACAAAAACGCTGCTGCCATGACGCTCGACGGTGAGTTTGGCCGGAGTGACCGGTTGCGGTTCACCCGGCGGAATGGGGGTGCCGGGATTGAGTCGGAGGAAAGCAATGTCCGCATCCGTCAAGACTCCCGAGTAAATACGAAGGTCATCGTAAATGGTGAGTCCATCGCCAGAACGGATGCCCCCCCCGATGCCCGCCGTGCCGTAGCGTGGCGCGCCCATCAGTCCGGTGACGATTTTCTCGGATTTCACCCCATCCAAATAGAGGGTGAGCTTACCGCTCGGCGCATCGTAGGTGGCGGCTACATGGTGCCATGCGGAGTCGTTGTCGAGGTTGTCCGCAGTGCCGCCTGAAGAATCAAATGCCTCGAAAGGCAACGTCGCCACCGACTGAACATCGTTGGCGGAATCGGCATCGAAAACATAGAAATTCATGCGACGATTGGCGAGGATCTCGAATCCCCAAGCCAGTCCCGCAGGAGTTTCCCAGCGCAGTTGAGACAACTTCAAGTTGTCGTTGGCTTTCGGATTGAAGTGATAGGAAACCGTAAAACTGTCCGGCATGAGTGAATTCGACGAGGGCACCGTCAGTGAGGTCATCAACGGTCCGACCTCGACACGGCGAATCTCTGCAGCATTGCCGTGCACTCCAGCCGCAAGCGCAGGCGCAGGCCTATTTCCAGCGGCGATCATCGGATTGCCGTTGCCAGAGGAATCGGCGTAATTCCCAGGAGTTTCCTCGTCAAACGACCAATGGCCGAGCAATCCGGTGGGAACCCATGGGTGCATGGAACCCATTTTCCAAAGGTCGAAGGACACAACTTGAGCCCCTGCCGCCCCCGTGAACTGCAACCCTTTGGTGGCAGCATCCGGGAACACAAGAGCGGACAAAGTTGCCGTTCCATCGGCCGCAAAGGCCTCAACCGAAGCACTGTCCACCAGCAGATGGATCTTAAGCCGGTTTCCCGCAGAAAGGACCGGTGCGGAGAAAACTCCCGGAAACGACCCGCTAAATCCCGTCAAACCTGATAGATTGCGATTCAACGATAGCTGTGCCGTCGCTCTATCCCAAGTGACGTGGGTGTGTTGGGACAAAGTCCCTATCCGCAAACCTGCGCTTTGCCCGGCGGGGACCTCCAGCTCAACGATGCATTCAAAGAGCTTTGGCAAATTCTCGGTCGCCAGCCATGCATTGAGATCTGCAATGCTGCCTGGTCCATGACGGAGATGTTCCTCGCGACAGCTCTTCAATTCTTCAACTGGCTTCTGCGCCATGCGAAGTCCTGCGGGCATGCGTTGCAACACCAGTTCGCGAGGCAAAGTCATGCCGCCGCGCCACGGCGTGGTCGGTATCGCCCCGGCGTAGCGCAAGTCCGTCATCCAACCTATCCACAGCCGCCGCCCATCTGCTTCGGGAATATCCGACCAACTAACAGGAGCGTAGTTGTCAGGTCCATATTCCGTCCACAACGTGGGATCCGGCTCGGGAGAAACGATGCTGTCCGACATCAGGAAATGGTCGACATTCACATGACCCCAACCACCGCTGCTAGAATCGACGATCTGAATCACGCCATTCTGTCCGAGAAATTCAGCCACATCCCAATGCGTCCAGTGCAAGCGTTCGCGGTCCGCCCCCGTGGTCGTTCGCACGACGTTGCCACCGACGAGTAAATTGACACATGTTTGACCGGGATGATTGCCACCACCGATGAGGAAATTGATCGTGTTGCGTGTGATCTCAAACGCTGGCGAGGAAAGCGCTCCCGTGGGCCCGTCTCCGCCAAGAAAGGAATTCACCAACCTGCTGCCACGATAGCCGGTGACCGGTTGCTGCGAAGGAAGCGTTCCCGCCACAGGACCATTGCCGAAAGCCGTGCCCGTCTTCACCCAGTTGCCATAACTGGTGCCTTCGAAATCTCCTAACACCACTCCATCTGGCAAGACTGGCGGCGGCGTGACCGTCGCATCATCGATGAAGGTGGTGCCATCGAATTCGCCGATGAAATACTGACTGCCAGTTCCACCCGCAGGCGCACCTCCGCCGACGCTGACGGTCAGCACCCATTTTCTCGCATTCCCTTCGCCCGCGATGGGTAGAGGGAAAAGGTCCGGACATTCCCAAATCCCACCCGCCGATCCCGCAGGACCAAACTCGCTGAGTTGAGTCCAAGATTTAAGATTCGGCGAAGCGTAGATGCGTATCTTCCGCGGCCCAGGAAGGGCGACCACCATCACCCATTTCTGCGTGCCTTCATGCCAGAAGACTTTGGGATCGCGGAAATCATTGGAACCGATGTCGATGACAGGATTGCCAGCGTACTGCGTCCACGTCCGACCGCGGTCATTGCTGTAAGCAACGCGTTGGTCTTGCACGGCACCATGGCCGGTGTAGATCGCCACCATGGGCGGCTCGTCACCGATGCCAAAACCACTGGTGTTCTCTCGATCAATGACGGCACTTCCCGAAAAGATCTCGATGCCATTGGCTGCGATCAGCGCAACAGGAAGTTCCTCCCAACGCACGAGGTCCTGACTGACCGCATGGCCCCAGCTCTTGTTCCCGTTGCCTATCCCATACGGATTGTATTGAAAAAACAGATGATACTCTCCATCATGATAGACCAATCCGTTAGGGTCGTTCAGCCAGTTTCGTTCCGGAGTGAAATGGAACTGCGGACGAAATGGCTCGCCCGCAGCCATGGCCCCAGGAGCCGCAGCCAAACCCAAGAGGACACAAATGCCAGCCAACCGATGACGGACGATGGATAAGATGAATTTCATGAAGTCGATTGAGAAAGAGTTCAGGGCCACCCATCCCTTGCGATGGGTGGCCCGAATTAAGTTCGCCAAAATTGCAGCGAGCAGATCCGCCACTCAGGCGATGAATCAAGGCGCTTGCGTGGCCACCAGACGGCCAAAGAGTTTTCCTGCAGGACCACCGCTGATACTGATCGTGACCGTGACTTCGCCCGCGACAGGGGCGGATGAAGTGATGACCGCAGTCGTGCCGCTCGAATGGGTTGCGCCGCTCGCCTTCCACTCGATTAAATCCGTGCTCCATTGATAGGATGACACCACATCACTGGCGAGCGACGGATTGAGCGTGTGCTTGAAGGTCGCAGAGGTGGCAGTTGCTGAAACCGCGACAAGCCCCGCTGATGACGTGTTAGGATTGGTTCCCAAGACGTGTTCAACTCCGTTAGCAACGCCATCAGCATCCGAGTCGGGCAAGAAACCGGAAGCCGGAGCGTTTGCAGCAATCCATTGCTGATAGGTGTTCGTGCCTGGCCCCGAAACCACCTCCAGCGTTCCCGTTCCCGTGAGTTGAGCGATTTCGATCCCTGCCGCTGCATTTCCCACGGCCTCGTAGATTCCTGCCGGCTGTTGGACGCCATCGATGAAAAGCTTATCCACCGTGGTGTCCGAGTTGAGATCCAGCAGCGCTCCCGTTGCCGCAATCTTCACGCTGGAAGATGACGAAAGAGAGAGCACATAAAGCGTCAATGTTCCTTCATTCACCACGGTATCACCCGCATATTCGCCCTGCACCAGCGCCAGCGATCCGGCACCGGATTTCGTCACGCCACCCGATCCGCTGATGAATGGGCTAATCGTTAGGTCAATGCCATTGCTGTCGATGACCATTCCCCCGTCCTGAATAACCAGATCGGTATCCGCGAAATTGTTGAAAAAATTGCCTCCAACCGTGTCTTCATTAGCGCGTATCACGCCACCGTTGAAATTCACCCGAGCCTCGCCGCCTAACTTGTTAAAACCCGGGGTTTCCAGAACGCCGCCATTGAGATTCAAGGTGCCGTTGACCCCACGAAATGCCACGCCAGCGCCCGTCGTGTCGATTGGTGGGCCGGGATGGCAGGTCACGCTTCCGCCGTTCATCGTCATCACTCCGGTGGCACCGTTTTGGCCTAACCACACCATGCGAGTCACCGCCACCGAGGCGCTATCGTTGACCGTCATCTCTCCCAACGCCGCACCATCCGCCCCCACCACCAGATAGCCGCCGACATTCACGGACGACGTGTTCGACACATTCATCGTGCCCTTGGCATTATCGCGACCGATGACAAGACCCGCGGCCACCGATACTTGGCCACTGTCTTTTACCGTCAACGTCCCTTCATTGGTGGGGTTCGCCAGCCATCCGACGTAAAGCTCATTTGCCGAAGTAAGTTTGCCGGAGTCCTGCACCGTCACGGTGGATGAAAACCCGGGTGAGAAAACGCCAATCCCAATATTGTTCGATAAGTTTTTCAACTCGCTCGTTCCACCGACGGTGACGGATCCCGAAGCACCGTCGCGCCCCACCACGATCCAGCTGTTATTCGTCACGGTCGCTCCGCCGCTGAGTTGAAGAGTGCCAATGCCGCCCTTTGAACCAATCCACATCTCCCCGTTGGTTCCGTTCAGCGATCCGCCGCTGATGCTGTAAGTTCCTTGGCCGGTGCCACCACCTGCATCATCTCCACCTAGGATGATTTGTGTGGCTGCGACCGCGCCACCGCTTTGCGTGATGAATCCCGTGCCGGCGTGACCGCCCAGCCTGAGAGTTGTGATGTCGAAAATGTCGCCGCTCGTGACAGTCGCGGTTCCGCCGTTCTCAATGGTCGCGTTGGTCGCAGCTGGCACCACCCCTCCGACCCAGTTTGCGCCGTTGCTGAAGGCGCCCGTCGTCGCGCTCCAGTCGATGGCGAGCGCCGCCGAGGGAATTAGGCAGGTGCCGGTGAGGAAAATCCATCCCAGTGCGCGGACCGGGAGTTTATCGAATTGTTTGCGAGGTTTCATGGGTTGGGTTTGTTGGGTAATTCAGACCGCAAGCCGGACAATTCCGCTCCTCAACACGAGGAAGCGACGCCCGAAGGTCTGAAACCCAACATCTCTTCACCCTGAAAATACGTGAAGTTGGGATTTGCCGCTTGGTAAGTTTCCTGGGCTTACCAAGTTGCCAACCTGTCATCTCATCTTAATCAGCCGCAGCCGTCGGATGAATCCCATCTAACCTCTCATGGGGCGATTTCACCAAGCGGCCGCACCCACATGTTGCGATACTCCATCGGGTCGCCATGAAACTGAAGCTTCAACGGGCCCGTCTCCGGATGCGATGCCGGATAGCTCGCCAGCTTTTGGTGCTCTGTGGGTCCGAGATAGGCTTCGCCGTTCTGCACGCAAACTCCGTTGTGAAAGAGTGTTAGCTTGGCCGGTGCGACCACTTTTCCGTCCTGATAGACGGGCGGCACAAAGGTCAGATCGTAGCTGTTCCACTCGCCCTGCGGCGCGGTTGCATTGACCAAAGGCGGGCGCTGGCCATACATCGATCCAGCCTGACCATCGGGATAGGTCGGGTTGGCATTGCTTTGCAACACCTGCACCTCGTATCGCCCCATCAGGAAAACGCCGCTGTTGCCACCGCTTTGGCCATCCACCTTGCGCCCTGCTGGCAAGCGCCATTCGAAATGCATTTGGATCGCCCCAAAAGCCTGCTTGCTCTCAATGTCCTTGCCGCTCGCGACCATGGACCCGTCCTCGATCTTCCAGCCGGGCGACCAGGCATCCAACGACTTGCCATCAAAGAGCACCACGGCATCGGCCGGCGGCTTCACCACCACTGCGCCCGCCGTCGCCACCACCGGCGGCTGCGGCCTTGCCGGGTCGTGCACCGAATACTTTCCGCCCGGCAACTTCGGTCCATCCGGATACCCATGGATTTCACCATTTGCCATGCCACACGATGCCGAGACGGCCACGACCCACCAAGTTTTTGTTTTCATCGAGGGCAAAACGCCACTTCCCACCTGATCTTTCAATCCTGAACCACATCCGGGTTGCGGGGAACTCCGCTTTGTGGCTGGTTGTCGCAGCCCGACTCCACCATGGCCGCCACTCCCAGCACCCTGCCTCGCAACGATCTGTTTCCCTTCGAACTTGTCCGCCCTGAACTTGAAAAGGTCGAGGTCTCCATCCGCGAACAAGTCCGCGCCTTCGATCCGGCCGTCGAACCGTACGTTGCCTACATCTGCAACACTTCAGGCAAGCGCATCCGACCCGCACTCGCCATCCTCGTCGGCGGAGCCGCTGGTGAGGTCACCCCGGATCACTTGAAAATCGGCGTCATCTTGGAGCTCATCCACATGGCGACGCTCGTCCACGACGACATCATGGATGGCGCGAACACCCGCCGCATGGTGCCGACTGCCAATGCAAAATGGGGCAACGCGCTTTCAGTCCTGCTCGGCGACGCGCTGTTCTCCCACGCCCTCACCCTCGCCACCGATTTCAACAGCATCGACATCTGCCGCAAGGTCGGCAATGCGGCCCGCGAAGTCTGCCAAGGCGAAATCATCCAGACGCAGCGCCGTTTCGACCTCACCTTCACCAAGGCCGAATACTTCCGCATCATCGAGATGAAAACCGGCGCGCTCTTCGCCGCCGCCACTGGCCTCTCCGCGAATCTATCCGGTCTTGATGCCGACACCGAGGCCAAGCTCTACAGCTACGGCATGAAACTCGGCACTGCCTATCAGATTTACGACGACTGCCTCGACCTCGTCGGTTCTGAGGAAGTGGTTGGCAAAACGCTCCGCACCGACCTCATCAAGGGCAAGCTCACCCTGCCCATCCTCAACCTGCTAGAAACGGCTTCTGAGGCCCAGCGCGTCAAACTCAACAAGCGCATCCTCGACCAAGAACCACTCGACCTGCCCGTCCTGCTAGGGATTGCCGAATACGAAGGTGCCATCGAAAGCGCCGTCGACACCGCGCTCGACCTGCTCCGCCAAAGCCGCGAGGACCTCGCGCCGCTCGGAAAATCCATTCATTCGGATGCGCTGGAGCAGATCACTTGGTTCCTCGCCGGATTGTTGGAAAAGTGCAGGCGCTGAGAGAATAGGTCCTATCCGACCTATAATACCTATTCCCCATGACCTCCCCCCGCAAACTTCTCATCATCGGCGGCGGATTCGCGGGCCTCGAATGCGCACGCCGCCTCGCCAACGACGACCGTTTTGACATCACCTTGGTGGATAGGACGAACCACCACCTGTTCCAGCCGCTGCTCTATCAGGTCGCCACCGCCTCGCTCGCCGCACCGGACATTGCCCGCTCCATCCGCCAGATCTTGGCCGATGCCAAAAACGTCACCGTCCTGATGGACGAAATCACCACCCTCGACACTGCCACGCGCATGGCCACGGGGAGTTCAGGAACGGTTTATGCCTACGATCTATTGCTGCTCGCTGCCGGTGCCCGCACCGGCTATTTCGGCAACGACGAATGGGCGCGCCACTCGCTCGGCCTCAAGTCGCTGGCTGATGCCCAAAACATCCGCCGCGTCGTCCTTTCCAATCTCGAACGCGCCGAGCTCATCCAAGATCCCGCCGAGCGCACCCGCCTCATGACCGTGGCCATCGTCGGCGGTGGCCCCACCGGGGTCGAACTCGCCGGTGCCTTCGCCGACCTCGTCCATCGCTCGTTGAAATCGAATTTCCGCCGCATCGACACCTCACGGCTGCGCATCATCCTCATCGAAGGATCGGAACTCCTGTTGGAAGCCTTCGACCACGACCAATCGATCTACGCCCGCAAACGCTTGGAAAAACTCGGCGTCGAGGTTCGCAACAACACTCGCGTCACCTGCGTTCGGGACGGTGCGCTTGATTTCAAAGACGGCAGCACGCTCGAAGCCGCTGCCATCATCTGGGCCGCTGGCGTTGCCGCCAGTCCCTTGACTGCCAACCTTGGCGTGGCAATGGACAAGGGCGGACGGGTGACACCGGAAGCCGATCTTTCGCTCACCGGGCATCCCGAAATCTTCGTCGCAGGCGATCTCGTCCGCATGAGCGACAGCGAGGGAAAAGCGGTTCCCGGCGTCGCTCCAGCCGCCATGCAGATGGGCGGCCACATCGCGCAATTGCTCAAGGGGCAAGCCACCGGTTCCCTCCACCGCCCAGCGTTCCGCTATCACGACAAGGGCATCATGGCCATCATTGGCAAGAACTATGCCGTCGTCCGCTCTGGCAGCATGCAGTTGCAGGGCTTCATCGCTTGGCTCGCCTGGCTGTTCATCCACATCGCCTTCCTCATCGGTTTCCGCAACAAGCTTTCCGTTCTCCTCGGCTGGGCCTACGCCTACATCATCAACAACCCGGAAGCGCGCATCATCGTCAACCCGCCCGTCGCCGCAGCACCGGGCAAGACACCGCTGTCCTAGGGGGCGGCTCCGCTGACGCATCTTGCATTCCGCACGACGCCATCGTGCGTATCGCAGCAAATCCCCCCAGCCCCGGGGTGGGATTCTCTTCCAAAAATCATGCGCATCAGCCCCCATGCGTGGCATTTTTGAATTCGCGCGGAGAGGGCTTCAGCTGGCACGCGGTTGGCTAAAGATGAGCGCAAATGATGGACAAGATTTCTGCTCGCCCCCCTGTGCCCGACCGTTTGATTTCCAGCGACTCCCATTCCCTTGAAAGCCATCCTCGCGCGGCACACGCGCGCGATGGCAAAGATACTCAAAAACCTTCGGGCACAGGCCGTGTCGGCACTCCGAATTCCCGTTCCACCCAACCCCGCGCCCGCCGCAAAAGAGTGTGTGTTCCCGGCACCTGGGTTGCCTTGTCCTGACAGGCTCCTGCTTGCCCTTGTCCGCTCCTTACGACACCAACTCTTCGCGATGACACACGCTGACGTGCTCATCGGGATTTCTCGACGCCATGGAATCAATGACCCGTTTTGAAGTAAAAACACCCCCGATCATCGTTGCGGGAGTGCTCTGTTCCATCGCCGCCATCTTTGTGGCGGACTATTTCCTGCCTCTCGGCGTGGCGGTTTTCATGCTCTACATGGTGCCCGTCGCGCTGACCTTCTTTTCGTGGCGTCCTGCGGCCCCGCTTTGGATCGCCAGCATCTGCACGTTACTGACTGTCTTGGACTTCATCAATGCAGCCAACGTCGGTGAAATTGCCATTCCTCGCCTGAACCGCGGCTTCGGCGTGCTCACCTTGTTCATGGTGGCCGCCATCGGTTTCCAGTTCATCCACATCCGCCGTGCGATTCGCCGCGATGCGTGGATCCAAAAACGCAAAACCCGTCTCGCTGGCCAACTCGTTGGGGAAATCCGTTTGGAAAGCCTCGGCGACAAGGTGCTCAGCTTCCTGGGCGAAACGCTCGACGCCAAGGTCGGCGCTTTTTTCGTCGAGGACGGGCATTTGTTCCGCCGTCAAGCGACCTACGCCACGCTCAGCGCCGACGTTCCAGCCCATTTCGGCCTTGGCGAGGGATTGCTCGGGCAAGCGGTGAAGGAAGGCCGCGTGATGACCGTGGAGAACGTTCCGGAAAACCACCTCACCCTGGAATCCGGCCTCGGCAAATCGCTCGCCGCCCAGCTGATCGTCGTCCCCGTGAAGCACGAGGACACGATCAACGCCGTGATCGAACTCGGCTTTTTCCAGCCCATCCAAGATTCGGATCGCGAGCTGCTCGACGCCTTGGATGACCTCATCGGCGAGGCGGTGCGCTCGGTGAAATATCGAACACGCTTGCAGGAACTGCTCGAAGAAACCCGCAAGCAATCCGAGGAAGTCCAAGCCCAGAGCGAGGAACTCCGCGTTTCCAACGAGGAACTCGAAGAACAGGGACGCGCCCTGCGCGAATCCCAATCCCGCCTCGAACTCCAGCAAACCGAGTTGGAGCAAACCAATGTCCAGCTCGAAGAGCAGGCGTTCAGCCTGGAGCGCCAGCGCAACGACCTCATCACCGCGAAGGAATCGCTCGAACACCAAGCCCGCGAGGTCGAGCAGGCGAGCCGCTACAAGTCGGACTTCCTCGCCAACATGTCCCACGAGCTGCGCACCCCGCTCAACTCATCGCTCATCCTCGCCAAGCTGCTCGGCGAAAACCGCACCGGCAACCTCACCCCGGAGCAGGTGAAATACGCGCACACCATCGAGTCCGCCGGCAACGACCTGCTCGCCCTCATCAATGACGTGCTCGACCTTTCCAAGATCGAGGCCGGCCACATGGAGATCAACCCGGAGACCGTCCGCGTCCGCCAAATCCTCGACCACCTGCACGCGACCTTCGAGCCCGTCGCCACTCAAAAAGGCATCACCTTTCGCGTGGAGACCGCGCCCGGCACTCCCGAATCCGTGGTCACCGATCCTCAACGCCTCGAACAGATTCTCAAGAATCTGCTCTCCAACGCCCACAAATTCACCGCCAGCGGCAGCGTCGTCCTCGAAGCCTCCGCCTCCGCCGGTCAGCTCGCCTTCACCGTCAGCGACACCGGCATCGGCATCGCCCCGGACAAGCAAAAAATCATCTTCGATCCCTTCTTCCAAGCCGACGGCACCACCGCCCGCAAGTACGGCGGCACCGGCCTCGGCCTGTCGATTTCCCGCAACCTGGTGCGCCTCATCGGTGGCGAAATCTCGCTCGAAAGCGAACCTGGTCGCGGCAGCCGTTTCACCGTCCGCATCCCGCTCGAATACGCCGGTGCTGCCGCACCAGCCCCTGTCGAACCCCATCCTCCGTCCGCCGCTGCGGAACCCGAACCCTCCAGCCCTTTCCAGCTCGGCCGCGTGCCAGACGATCGAGAGCAAACCACCCCGAGCGACCGCGTCATCCTCACCGTGGAAGACGACGAGCCCTTCGCGCAAATCATCTACGACCTCGCGCGTGAGATGAAATTCCGCTGCCTCATCGCCACTTCTGCAGGCGAGGGACTTCTGCTCGCCCGCCAGCACTTGCCCAGCGCCATCGTCCTCGACGTCGGCCTGCCGGACAACTCCGGCCTCACCGTGCTCGAACGCCTCAAGTCCGATCCAAAAACCCGCCACATCCCGGTCCACGTCGTTTCCGCCAGCGACTACACCCAAACCGCCCTCGCCCTCGGCGCGGTCGGCTACATGCTCAAGCCAGTCAAACGCGAGCAACTCGTCGATGCCTTCGGCAAGCTGGAGGACCAACTCACCCGCAGCATGCGCCGTTTCCTCGTCGTCGAGGATGACGAAGTCCAAGCCGATGCCATGCGCGATCTGCTCGGCTCGCGCGATGTCGAAGCCGTCTGCGCCCGCTCCGCCTCCGAATGCCTCGACCAACTCCGCGCCGCCACCTTCGACTGCATGGTGCTCGACCTCAGCCTGCCGGACGCCTCGGGATTCGCGCTGCTCGAAACGCTCAGCACCGAGGACAGCTATTCCTTCCCGCCCGTCATCGTTTACACCGGCCGCGTCCTCACTCCGGACGAGGAACAACGCCTCCGCCGCTATTCCCGCTCCATCATCATCAAGGGCGCGAAATCTCCCGAACGGCTGCTCGACGAGGTCAGCCTTTTCCTCCACCAGGTCGTTTCCGAACTGCCGCCGGAAAAGCAGAAGATGCTCGAAAAAAGCAGCAACCGCGACGCCGATCTCGAAGGCCGCCGCATCCTCATCGCCGAGGACGACGTCCGCAACGTCTTCGCCCTCACCAGCCTGCTCGAAGGCCGCGGCGTCCGCCTCCAAATCGCCCGCAATGGCCAGGAAGCGATCACCGCGCTCGACCAATCCTTGTTCGATCCCGCCCGCGCCATCGACCTTGTCCTCATGGACATCATGATGCCCGAAATGGACGGCCTCACCGCGATGCGCCAGATCCGCTCCCGTCCCGAGTGGAAAAAACTCCCCATCATCGCGCTCACCGCCAAGGCGATGAAGAACGACCAAGAGCAATGCATCGAGGCCGGTGCCAACGACTACCTCGCCAAGCCGCTCGACGTCGAAAAACTCCTTTCTCTCATCCGTGTCTGGATGCCGCGATGAAAAGCCCCGCCACCGAGATCGAAGAAATCGAACTGCGCCTGCTGCTGGAGGCCATCCACCAGCGCTATCACCACGATTTCCGCGAATACTCGCCCGCCTCCATCAAGCGCCGCTTGCTGCAAGCGCGTGACCATTTCGAGTGCGTCAGTTTCTCGCATCTCCAGCACCGCGTGCTGCACGAGCCGGACATCATCGCCCGCCTGCTGCCCTTCCTCACCGTGCAGGTCAGCGACATGTTTCGCGATCCCTCCTACTTCCGCGCCCTCCGCGAAAAGGTCATCCCCCACCTCCGCACCTACCCGTCGCTCAAAATCTGGATCGCCGGTTGCAGTGCCGGTGAGGAACTCTACTCGATGGCCATCCTGTTCCGCGAGGAAGGCCTCGAAAGCCGCACCATCTTCTACGCCACGGACATCAACAACGGTGCCCTGAAAAAGGCCGAAGCTGGCGTCTACGATCTCGATCGCATCGCCCTCTTCACCCGCAACCACCTCGAATCCGGCGGCAAATCCTCGCTCTCCGACTACTACACCACCGGCTACGGCCGCGCCCGTTTCGATCCCACCCTGCGTGAACGCACCGTCTTCTCCGACCATAGCCTCGTCTCCGATGCCGTTTTCGCGGAAACCCATCTCGTTTCCTGCCGCAACGTGCTGATCTACTTCAACCGCGACCTTCAGGACCGCGCCGTCGGCTTGTTCAACGACTCGCTCGTCCGCAAGGGCTTCCTCGGCATCGGCTCCAAGGAAAGCCTTCGCTTCTCGCGCCATGCCGCCGGTTTCTCCGAGTTCGACCGCGAACAACGGATCTACCAAAAACTCTCCGTCCATGACTGATCCCACGCCAAGACCGCCCGCCGCCGTGGTCATCGGCGCATCGGCCGGAGCCATCGACGCGCTCTCGGTCATCCTGCCCGCCTTGCCCACCAGCTTTCCGCTGCCCGTCCTCATCGTCGTCCACGTCCCCGGCCACCCGCAAAGCATGCTCGCCGAGCTTTTTGGCAACCGCTGCGCGCTGCTCGTGAAGGAAGCCGAGGACAAGGAAACCATTCGCCCCGGCACCGTTTACTTCGCCCCGTCCGACTACCACCTGCTCGTCGAACCGGACTTCACGCTTTCCCTCTCCAGCGACGAACCCGTCCTTTACTCGCGGCCCGCCATCGACGTGCTTTTCCAATCCGCCGCCGATGCCTACGGCGACGGCCTCACCGGCATCATCCTCACCGGCGCAAACTCGGACGGAGCCGCAGGCCTGCGCGCCATCCGCGACGCTGGCGGCACCGCCCTCATCCAAGATCCCGCCACCGCCCAAGGCACCGCCATGCCACGCGCCGCCATCACCGCCTGCCCCGACGCCCGCGTCGCCTCGCTCGCGGAAATCGCCGCCTTTCTCCACGCCATCACCTGACCATCCAAGACATGCCTCATCGCCCGCCCGTCAAATTCCTGCTCGTCGATGACC
This sequence comes from Verrucomicrobiota bacterium, assembly GCA_040387215.1. Taxonomy (GTDB): domain Bacteria; phylum Verrucomicrobiota; class Verrucomicrobiia; order Verrucomicrobiales; family Akkermansiaceae; genus Luteolibacter. The sequence continues at coordinate 55,088 of JAZKEG010000023.1, forward strand.
TCGAGGCGAACCTCATCGCCCTCGAAGGACTGTTGGCGCGCGATGGGTTGGAACTGCTCAAAGCCCGCTCCGGCCCCGAAGCGCTCGAACTGCTCCTCATCCACGAGGTCGCCCTCGCCTTCATCGATGTGCAGATGCCTGAAATGAGCGGCTTCGAGCTGGCCGAACTCATGCGCGGCACCGATCGCACCCGCGCCGTCCCCATCGTTTTCCTCACCGCCGGATCCGTCGATCCCCAACGCCGCATCCGTGGCTATGAAACCGGTGCCGTCGATTTCCTGCCCAAACCCATCGATCCCGCCAACCTGCTCAACAAGGCGGCCGTCTTCATCGAGCTCGCCCACCAACGCCAAGAACTCCGCGCCGCCAACGAAAAGCTTGCCGAGTCGAACGCCGCCCTCGCCCGCGCCGACCGCCGCAAGGACGAGTTCCTCGCCATGCTCGCCCATGAGCTGCGCAACCCGCTCGCCCCTATTCTCACCGGCCTCGAAGTCATGGTTTCCTCACCCGGCAATGCCGAAATCGTCGGCAACCTCGCCGCCATGATGCGCCGCCAAATGGCACAAATGGTCCACCTCATCGACGACCTGCTCGACATCTCCCGCATCAACACCGGCAAAATCTCCCTCAAGTCCGAAGACGTCCTGCTCCTCCCCGTCATCCAAGACGCCATCGAATCGTCCCGCCCGCTCATCGACAAGGCCGGCCACCAGCTCGGCTTCACCATCGACGACGAACAAATCTCCCTCACCGGCGATCCCCACCGCCTGTCCCAAGTCATTTCCAACCTCCTTTCCAACGCCGCCAAATACACGCCCAACGGCGGACGCATCGCCATGGACGTCAGCCGCCACGGCTCCCACCAGGTGAAAATCCGCGTCAGCGACAATGGCGAAGGCATCGCTCCCGACCAGATCGACCGCATCTTCGGGCTCTTCGAACAGGTCGATCCCAAACGCCAGAACGGCCTCGGCCTCGGCCTCACCTTGGTGAAAAACCTCGTCACCATGCACGGTGGCTCCATCGTCGCGACCAGCGCAGGCCTCGGGAAAGGCAGCGAATTCACGCTCATCCTGCCCGTCCATGCGCGAGGAACCTCCCCGCTTCCCGCAACACCCGAGCAAGAAACTCCCATCACCCTGCCCAGCGTTCCCCGGCGCGTCATGGTCGTCGACGACTCCCAAAGCATCGTCCGCATCCTCGCCATGTTCATCGAACAGGAAGGCATGGAAATCTCCGTCGCCTACGACGGCGAAGAAGCCGTCAACGTCGCCGCAGTATTCCAACCGGACATGATCTTCATGGACCTTGGAATGCCGAAAATGGATGGCTTTGCCGCCGCCCGCCAACTCCGCGCCGCCCACCCCGACACCCTCCTCATCGCCCTCAGCGGCTGGGGCCGCGACGAAGACCGCGCCAAATCCCGCGACGCCGGCTTCGACGGCCACATGGTCAAACCCGTCGCCCCCGACGACATCCGCCGCTTCCTCGCCATGCTCGCCTGACCTGCGTTACGTGACTGCTACGTCTCGCCGCAGCGGCTCTTTTCTCATCACCACCGCGAGCCCCTCTTCTTCGAAGTTCGATGTCGGGCGTTCGATGTTCGACGTTCCCAACGGCTCAACCGCAAAGCAAAGGTCCCCAAGGAAACGCAAAGGAGCTTGGGCCATCGAAACGCCGAGGCGCGAAGGCCGCAGAGAGGGGCGCTGAACATTTCTCCTCGCTGCCGCGGTCTCGCCGCGCGCCCCCTCTTTTCTCAACGTGGCTGCTGCGTCTCGCAGCAGCCCGTGCTCGCGGTGCCTCGCCGCGATCCCCTCTTCCCTTCGACGTTCGATGTTGGGCGTTCGATGTTCGATGTTCCAAAAGAAGCCGCCAAGAACTCACAAAACCCGCGATCCCCAATTTACACAAAAATTTTGACACTCTCTTTTGACACTCTCGGCACTCTCCATTCATTGGGCCTTCCGAAGCATTCATGTGGCCTTCCGAAGCATTCATGTCTCCTTCCGAAGCATTCATGTCGCCTTCCGAAGCATTCATGTCGCCTTCCGAAGCATTCATGTCGCCCTCCGAAGCATTCATGTCGCCTTCCGAAGCATTCATGTGTCCTTCCGAAGCATTCATTTGCCCTTCCTCGCCCCGATTCGGAGCTAGCCCGGCCCAATGAGCGAATCACCGCAAAGAACACAGAGACCTCAAAGCCCAACATTTTTCAGATCTGAACCTTTGTGATCTTTGCGTTCCTTGCGGTCAAGATCCCCCACCAACCCGCATCCCATCTTCCGATTCGCCCGATTCGTTCGATTCGCGGTCACCCCTCCACAACTCCCCTGAAAAACTCAGGCCTCACCTCCACCCCGCAGCTCGATATCAGTTAGCACCGTTCTGCGAGCATCTTTCCCATCCAAGAAATCAACCCACCCAAGCCAAATCCCCAATCGCTTGAAAATCAGCGCTCAAAAACCAAATTTCTTCCCGCTTGCCGGAGCTAACAAAATTCTTATCCTCCCGATCTGAACCAATTCACTGTTGGGCAAAACTTTCATGAAGACATCACCAATATCATTAGTTGCTCTTTTCCTTTCGCTCATCGCGTGTGGAATTGCTCTTTTAAAGAATCCCGGAGCGCAATCGACTGAGAGTGTTTCGAGGTCCACACCAACTTCTGGATCGATTCAAGCCGTGGAGGTTAATGCACTTATTCAAGAGGCTCTTGATCGAAGAGAGAAGGAGTTGATTCGGGACGTGGCACCCAAGATTGTGATCATGACGAAGGAGCTTGGGACTTACGACCAGCTCAACCCGAAGAGTGATCCCTCTAGCATAGAAGAGATGGTTTCACCGTTCTTCAAGATGGTCTCCACCATGGGCAAGTAAATACCTAAAAAGACAGCCCAATCGGGTCCCCGGGAGTGATTAGCTCCCGGGTCCCACACCACCCTGCGTACGG